>JAFRCE010000021.1 GCA_017404505.1 Solobacterium sp.
AGTGTCACAGTCACAGGCAGTCAGACAGTGGCTGGAACAAGCGACAACGTACCGAGCGCGGCGAAGATCGTGAACGCGGCAGGTGAAGACGTAACAGCAAGTTACAAGATCACATACGCGAACGGAACTCTGGAAGTGACGAAGAAGGAGATTACAATTTCTACTGGATCTGACAGTAAACCGTATGATGGAACACCACTCACAAACAGCGAGGCCACTATTACAGGTCTTGTTGATGGTGAAACTGTTACATTGAAAGCAACGGGTACGATTACTGAAGTCGGCAATACTACAAACAGCTACAGTATTGAGTGGGATAAGGCGGATGCCGGAAACTACAAGATTACTGAGAAACTGGGTACGCTGACAATTACGAAGAATGACACTGCCATTACACTGACCGCGGCAACAGCCAGCAAGACGTATGATGGAAGTGCACTCACAGACAGCACCGTTACGGTAGACGGTCTGCCGGAAGGCTTTACATATGAAGCAACAGCAAGCGGCAGCCAGACAGATGCAGGCAGCAGCAATAACACGGTAGATAACGGCTTCAAGATCTTCGACAAAGACGGAAACGATAAGACGGAAAACTTCACGAATGTGAAGACAGTACCTGGAACATTGACCGTCAACGCGAAAGAAGTAACAATTACAACCGGCTCCGACAGCAAGCCATATGATGGAACACCGCTGACTAATGATGAGGTGAACATCACAGGACTTGTCGATGGAGAAAGTGTAACGTTAACAGCTACCGGAACAATTACCGATGTTGGATCAACAGAAAACAGCTACAGCATCAAGTGGGATAACGCGAAAGCGAAAAACTACACAGTTAAAGAGGATCTCGGAACACTCGAAATAACCAAAGCATCTGCTGATAAGCTTGGCTTGACGGCGGAAGGTTATGATGGACCATATACAGGAGAAACACATTCTGTTAAGGTCAGCGTAGACGTAACCGATAACACAACGATTCTCTACAGTACGGATAATGGTGAGACATGGACAATGACAGTTCCAAGCATCAAAGATGTCGGAACACAGGAAGTTCTTGTCAGAGCAGTCAATCCGAACTATGAAGTAGCTGAAGTCAAAACTATATTAAATGTCACACCTGCTCAGGCGATTCTGGTCGTGGATGACAAGAGTAAGGTATACGGCGATGAAGATCCTGCCCTCACTGCCACAGTAGAAGGCATGATCGGCGGCGATGTACTGAACTATAAACTGAGCCGTGATGAAGGCGAGAATGTTGGTGAGTATGTCATTCATGCAACAATTGATGAAGACACACCGATTCAGAGAAGAATGCTGTTCTTCCTGCTCAGGGCACCAAGTTCCACCAAGCGGGCAGGCAACTACGAAGTGACAATTGTTGAAGGAACCTTCACGATCACTCCGGCGCCTGTCACCGTCACAGTCCAGGATGCTTCCAAGACATCCGGCGATCCGGATCCTGAATTCAAGGCTGATGTAACCGGCATGAAGAATGGTGAATCCACAGATCTGATCAAGTTCTCGTTCAGCCGTGAAGGCAGCGATGAGCCTGGTACATATCTGATCAATGCGGTCGGTGATGTATTACAGGGCAACTATGAAGTTACCTATGTTCCGGGCAAGCTGGAAGTCAAAGCAGCACCGGCACCAGCCCCGACACCACAGCCGGATAAGATCCCGGATACATCCGATCACAACAACGTGGGAGCTTATCTCACCATGCTGATGATCTCAATGCTGACAGGATTCGCTGCTCTCTTCTTCAGAAGAAAGTACGCATAAGAATCGATCTGATCAACAGGAAAAGGCGGATAACCTGAAAGGGTGATCCGCCTTTATCTTCATGCTTGTGTAATTCAACAAATTCATTCTCGTAAGATTGTGATTTAGGAAAAATGAAACTATACTTAAAACGCAGATATGGGGGATGATGCAAACAGGCGTTAAATCGTTTTAATCTGATACATTATTTAATACAAAGCCCCTGTATCCCTGTGCTTCAAAACAGATTGGAAGAGACGGAATGTTCAAGGGGCTTTTCTATTGGCATTTCCAAAAAGGAGGTCACATGTCAGTGAAAGATACAACTACATTACGCAAGATGACAAGAGCCGAACTTTTGGAAATGCTTGTGGAACAAAGCAGGTCAGTCGCTGCCATGCGCCAGGATATGGAAAAAATGCAGGCAGAACTCGACAGTAAAGATGTACTGCTAAATGAATATAAGGAAAGACTGACCGAAAAAGAGAACAATAGAAATCCGGAAGCCTACACTCTGAAAGAGGATTATCAGAAATTGCAGGAAACTGTCGCATCCAAAAACGCCATGATCCGTGAGCTGCAGAACAAACTGGATGCGGAAAGAAGACTGCGCATGGAATCACTTCTGAATTCCCGGACGATCACGGAAGCGACGCAGTATATGAATCAAATGCTGGAAGACACCAAAATCGCAGCTGCCCAGTATCAGAAGATCATTATCAGACTGGCAAACAAACTGAAGGAGGGCGGCCTGCAGTGAATAAGGAAACATTTACAGATTATTCCCTGGCTGAACTGGAAGAAGAGCTGAAACACGAGAAGTATAAAAAGAAGTTTGTCTTCTCACTGAAAAATACACTCTTTACTCTGATTACCGTCGCTGCCTGTGCGGTGCTGGTGGCAGTATTCATGATGCCGGTGCTGCAGATCTATGGCCACAGTATGACACCAACCCTGGATGAAGGGGATATCGTACTGTCACTGAAAGGCAGCGAGTTCAAGACAGGTGACGTTGTCGCTTTCTATTACAACAACAAGATCCTGGTAAAAAGAGTCATCGCTCAGGCGGGGGAATGGGTGGATATTGATAATAAAGGAAACGTGTTCGTCAACGGTGAGCAGCTGGATGAGCCTTATGTCAGCGAGAAATCCATCGGTGACGACTGTGATATCATCTTTCCTTATCAGGTGCCGGAGGCACGGATCTTCGTGATGGGAGATCACCGCGATGTTTCGCTGGATTCCAGAAACAGTGCGATTGGATGCATCGCGGAAGAGGTAGTGGTCGGAAGAATTGTCTTTAAAGTATGGCCGCTGACCCGCCTCGGTATGGTAAAATAAAAAGATAATAGAAAAACGCAACTGCCTGGAAAGGCAAGGCAGGCAATGAACAAATTCGACAGATTTCTCGAAAAAGCAGCGAACAGGAAACGATATTCCCTTCGCAGAATATTAGCCGGTGTTGTTGTATTCGCGACAACATACGCTTTAATATTGCCTGCCATTACGATTGAGACAGATGTCGCGGAAGACGATCCCGGCATTGTGCTGAACAGCGACGGTCAGACAGAAACTCAGAATCCTGCCGTCATATTGGAAAAGATCATTGAAGATACATCTTATAAGATCACAGCCGAAGCAGAGGAGAAGATACTTCCTGCCGGCAGTGTTTTAAGTGCGGAAATTGTTAAGGAAGAAGAGAAGCAGAAACTGCTCGACCGTATTCATGAACAGAATCTTAATATGGAAACGGACGAAGAAATCCTATCCATAAAGATCATGGACGATTCAGAGAATGAAGTACAGCCACAGGGCAGTATGCACTTCCAGATCGAAAGAGAACTGAGAGAAGACGAAAGAACCCCGCAACTGCTCCTGATCAAAGAAACACCAACGGGAGAATATGAAACAGAACTGCTGGATACCGAAGAACATCAGGTTGTTGCTGTAAATACAGAGAAGAAACAGATCATCCGTTTTGTGACAGACAGAACCGGATACTTCACGGCTGTATATGAAAAAGAAGAAACTGCAACAGAAGAAATACCACCAGAAGTATTAACTGAAACAGAAACCGAAGAGCCGGAAGAAATCGTTTCCGAGGAAGAGAGTGAAGAACCGGCCGAAACAGCAGAAGAAACTGAGCCGGTGACAGAAGAAGCGGAAGACTTTGTCTTCTTTGAACGGGTCAACGGGCTGGATGTCAATGTCCGGGCGGATCATACAGCCTTCCCGGAAGGCACGACTATGACGGTATATGCTGTCAATGACGAGAATATCGAAGAGACTGTGGCAAATACCGTGGAAGGCAAAGTCAGAAAAGTTGCAGCCGTCGATATTACTTTCCTGGATGCCTATGATAATGAAGTACAGCCATCCACACCGATCCAGGTTATGATCACACCATCTGAAGCACCGAAACAGGCGGAAGCTGTCTCAGTAGTCCATGTGGATAATGAGGGCAACGGCGAGAAAATCGAAGATATCGAAACGACGGAGAATACCATTGCGTTTGAAGCGGAACAATTCTCAGTCTATGCGGTCGTATATACAGTTGACTTCAGCTATGAAGTAGATGGAAAGTCATTTACCTTCTCCATGGAAGGCGGCAGTACAATGTCATTCAAGGATCTGGTCATTGCCCTCGGCATTGAGACAGAAGAAGACATTGACAGCTTCATGGAGGAAGTGAAAGACGTTGTTTTCAGTGATCCTTCCCTGATCAGAATCAAAAAGAACGAGAAGTTCCTGTTCTTTGGTGAAAAAGACTGGATCATGGAAAGCCTGGAACCGTTCCGTACAAAAGAAACACTGACCATCACAATGAAAGACGGTCAGGTATTTGCTGTGCAGGTAACTGATGAACAGCTGTATGTGAATGTCATTACCGCCGATGGCTCGGGTTATCTCATTACTGTGACATACAAGTCTGACGCGGGTATTCCCGAGGACGCAGAACTGGAAGCATCGGAAATCATTGACCCGGCGGAATATGAAACCTATCTGAACAGAACGGCGGAAACATTGGGTCAGGAAACGGACGCGCTTTCCTATGCCCGGTTTTTCGATATAAAGATCGTCAAAGACAATGAAACCATCCAGCCCAAGGAAGGCAGTGTGGTTGGTGTATCCATTGAACTGAATGATGCGGCCGGTGAAAACCTCAGTGTTGTCCACTTTGGTGAAGAACCGGAAGTCCTTGCCAGCACAACGGAAGAAAACAGCGTTGTCTTTGAAACAACCGGTTTCTCTGTCTATGGCATAGTCGATGCGCCGGAACCAGCCAAAGTAGAGATTCAAACTGTAATGGGAACAGAGGAACTGGTTGATAATGAACCATTCTATCTTTCCTATAACGGTTTAAAGAACTATACCACCAATGATTTAAATGGAAACAGTGCCTTTATTGAAACCAATAAATCTGAAGATGCCGATGAATGGTATTTTGAGTCTGCTGACGATGGTTCTTTCTATATATACACAATGGAAGATGGAAATAAGCAGTATATGTATAACCAGAGTGGCAATCTTGTCAGTCTTTCCAACACAAACAAAACCGCTTTTGAAATCTCTCAGGCAGCAGAAGGCAAATTCTACCTGAAAAAAGCTGGCGAGGACAAATGGCTGCAGCATTCCAACGGCGGTAAAGGCATTCGTTTCTATACAGATAACAACAATGCCACAAACAGCCGGATAACCATTACATACGCGGATTCTTACAGAGTTCAGGATGATCCGTATGAACTGAATGGCAAGACATACGGAATCGCCTTCCACAACGACACTGCCGCAGCGGCCGCCATGATGGCAGATACAGTTACGGTCGGCAGCACGAATGAACTGAGGGCGGTGGATATGCTGATGCGGCCGGATGTTCTGGATAATGAAGGCATCCTGCTGGTGGCCGAGGGCAGTGACATTCAGGAATGGACGTTTGAATCGATCACAGAAGACTATTATTACCTGAAAACAACGGTAAACGGCGCAACCAAGTATTTAACCGTGAATGGCAAGAATATTACTTTGTCAGATGAACCGGATCCGGAGAATCATTCAGTTATTAAAGCTGTTCCCGGAACCGGAGCCAGCAGCGGAAAATGGCATTTCACGGTGAATGGATATAATGTTTCAGCAGATCTGAGCGGCACGTCTGCCCGAGGCTTCGCTGGTGCGAATAACAATGGAACATCCACCTGGCTGAATCTGGTGGAGAGATCCGTGCTGAACGATGATGATTTCACGTTATATACGGCCCAGAAAGTCAGTGTCTCCGATACTGTCAATGTTCATGATGGCCAGCAGGTAGTTATTTATACCCGTATCTGGAACGAAGAGAAAAAGAAATATGAATTCTTCGCGGTCGATCACGACGGCTCTTTAGTACGCTGCTATGATACCGGCGATAATATCGAATGGATCGGCAGTAATGTCAATACTGCCCTCTGGACCTTCACGGAATATACCAATCCGGACGGCACACTGAATTACTTCTATGATCTGCAGAATACTCAGTATGGAAATTATATTGATCCGCAGGTATCAGACCAGGATATTTTCTCTAATGATCCGGTCGGCATTAACATGGGCGGCAGACGATACGGAGAAAACTATACAAGCATCATTGCCTGGGACGACAATCAGTATGCGTATTCCGGCCTGAAAACAGAGAACGGAAAAGTTGTCGCATGCCCGCTTTCAGAAGCAGAAGACTTCTATTTTGCTGTTATCAACCCGGTGGATCCGCAGGATGAATTGTCAACCGTTGATACGATTGATAACAACGAATATGGCATCACCATGAAGATGATGGATTTTAATAATGAGCTCGATCAGGGAAGAGACAAAGAACAAAGAGCTTTCCTGGGAGGGGACGAAAAAATTTCCGGCCTGCTTTCCACAAATCTGGGAGATGATGGCTATCCGATCGGTACAGATAAGGCCGGAGAATCAGGACAGGGAACATCACTTTCTGTTCTGTTCAATGAAAAATCGGCCGGATCACAAACGGTCAATCATCTGTTAATTGAAAGCATCTATAACGAAAGTGGTTATTTTGAATATGACAGCACCCAGAACTATGCGCATCTGAATGATGACGGCACCTTTACTGTCTATGACCAGCTGGGTGCGATCAGCGGCAACAATCCAACACAGAATACCCGTAACCACGGGCAGTTCATGCCGTATGACAAGATTGAATCAGGTAAGTATGCGACCTACAGGGACGGCAATATCGTTACCAACCAGACGGACGTGCTCGCCAATCCACTGCCGGATACGGATCCCCGCAAAGGTGAAAAGCTGTACGATCTCGGTCATATGAACGATGTCGATTATTTCTTCGGTATGGAAATGGAAGCGAACTTTACCCAGACAGCCAGCGGTCTTGATGCCTGGGGCCATGATATTATCTTTGAATTCTCAGGTGACGATGACTTCTGGCTCTATGTAGACGGTGAACTCGTTCTGGATCTGGGCGGCGTTCATTCCGCTGAGGTCGGTTCGGTCAACTTCCGGACAGGTGTCATTACCAGCTCCCGCGACAATCCCACATCATTGTATGAAACCTTCAAAAAGAATTATCAGACCAGAGGAATGTCCGATTCTGAAATCAGCACAAAACTGGAAGAGATCTTTACATTGAATGATGAAGGAAATTATGTTTTCAAGGACTATACGAACCATACGATGAAGATGTTCTATATGGAACGCGGTGCCGGCGCATCCAACCTGCACATGCGCTTTAATCTGTCTGCTGTCAAACCAGGTACTTTCGTTCTCAGCAAAAAACTGTCCGGCACAGAAGATCCGGCCAACAGTATGATCGAATTCCCGTATCAGATTTATTACAAGGCAAAGGACGGCACGGAACAATATCATCTGCTTGGTGAGAATGCAGGCGATCAGGACTTGGTGAAATACAAGGATACGAACAGATCCGTAACTTATATGGAAGAGTATAAACCAGTCGAAGAAAGAGAGGCATACCGGCATGTCTTCTTCCTGAAGCCGGGAGAATCCGCCGTTGTCGATCTGCCGGATAATGTCGAATACTACGTTAAAGAATGTTATGTAGATCCGACGATCTACGATGTCGTTAAAGCCAACAATACAGTATTGACCGGCACAACTTCCGCGGCCAATCCTGATAGAAAAGACTATGCTGTTGCTAAAGATACAATGGAAAACCGACCGCAGGTGGATTATGACAACCACGTCAAAGAAGGAGCTATGCGGGAGGTGGCCATCACCAAGAAGCTTTATGATGTGGATGGACAGACAGAACTGAAGTATCCACAGAATGATACGCTCTTCCGTTTCCGTCTCTACCTCGGCACAGAAAATGCGGATGAGGATAATCTGCCGCTGGCGAATCTGTATCCGTATTTTGTCAAAGACTCCGAAGGTCACTATTGCAAATGGAATGTGGCAACACAGAAATTTGAATCACTCAGTTACACGGAGTACGATGAACTGAAAGGTTATCTGGATACACTGACCAGCACGGAAAAAGAAGCCATTATCTTCCGGACATCCATGAACGGTACGATTTCTAAGATCCCGGCCGGCTATACCGTTGAAGTGCGCGATTTGATCGTCGGCACAAAGTATAAAGTCGAAGAAAGAGCGGATGAAATCCCGAGGGGATACACCCTGCGTCTGCTGGACGGATATACCAGAACAGACATGACACCGGAACAAACGCATGGCACGACACCGATTTCGGATGTTCTCGAACCTGAGGAAAGTCCAAAAATCGATGTCCGAAACCAGAAGGGCTGGGGTCTGACAGTCGAGAAAATCTGGACAGACAAAGACTTCATGGCAAGCCATGATCCAATCTACTTCGCTGTATATGTCAAAGATGACAACGACTGTCTGACACTGCTGGATGACAGTGTCAGGCAGATGAAAGCCCCGGATACATCGCTGTATTACTTCTTCGGCAATCTGCAGAGCGGCATTCAGTTTAGCAGATATATTGTCCGGGAAGTGACACTGGACGGGGATATAACAGTGGACGCAGAAGGAAAGGTCAGCAGATATACAGATGTTCATCCGATTGACGAAGGTGATACACTGACAGTCGGCGGCACACCGGTCGGCGGAACACATCAGGTCGGCTATCAGTATAAAGTTCATTATGAGCCGGGTAAACAGACGACTCATAATGAGAATGTCCGTACCGATAAAGTCACAAACTCCCGTCCGGGCATTGAACTCTATAAGACGGACTGGGAAGGAACCAATCTGCAAGGCGCCGTCTTTACCCTGAAAGACAGCGAAGGAAAAGACGTTGCCGCAAGCACATATACATCCGATGAAACCGGCCTGATTACCATTGCCTATCTGAATGCGGGAACATATACATTGCAGGAAACGGAAGTGCCGAAGGGCTATACTGTTCTGGATGACGCAATGACGATCACAATCGGTGAAGATGAAACAGTTACTGTCAGCGGTGTGGATGAATCCATGTACACGCTTACGGAATATGTTAGCGGTGATATGAAAGCCCGCATCACGATCAAAAACCGGACAGTTGGCTTTAAGGCAGTTAAGGTTGATGCGATAACCAATGATCCGATGGAAGGTGTTCATTTCGCATTGTATAACCAGGTAACCGACCAGCAGGGTCAGAAAAGAAAAGACTATCAGCCAATAACCGGTTATGAAGATCTTGTAACAGATGAAAACGGAGTGCTGCCGAAGATCAATATGGATGAACTTTCGGCTGGCACATACTATCTGACGGAAACACAGACACAGGAAGGCTATGAGCTTCTGGGTGATATCTGCTTTACGATCGGCAAGGACGGAACGATTGTCATTGACAGCGGCGCTTCGTCTGAATGGCTGAGCAAGACAGATGATGAAAACGGGAATGTGTCCTATACACTGACGGTCAAAAACAGCATGGGCAAATACGAACTGCCTTCTTCCGGCGGACCGGGAACCACGATCTTTACCGTGATCGGTCTGCTGCTGATACTTACGGCCGGGACGTTGCTGGTCACCAGGCAAAAAATGATTTCCTAGTACATAACAGTGCTATAATAAAATCCGTGAACAGGGGTGCACTTCGTGCTGAGACATACCCTTATCACCTGATCCAGGTAATACTGGCGTAGGGAGTTCAGGATTTGATTCCTTACGCCTCTAGTGAAAGCGGAGGTGTTTTATTATGAAAAACAAAAGTATCTCGGATTTGACATTCATGGCCATGTATCTGGCTCTGTTCTTTGTCTTTGACTGGCTGGGCAATACCCTGCATCTTCTGCAGATGCCGGAAGGCGGCTCACTGGGCATCGGTATTATTCCGCTGCTGTTATGTTCCTACCATCTGGGCTGGAAGAAGGGTACGATGGTTGCTTTGCTGTCGGTATTGCTGATGTTCATGACCGGCCGGGTCTATATCATTCAGAACTCGGATGGCTATGCACCATGGCAGATCGTGATTCAGTTCCTGATGGAATATCCGGTCGCTTTCGGTATTTACGGTCTTGCCAGCCTCTTCCCGAACTACGGCAGCTTTTACAGCGGGGTCGCCATCACGAATCTGATCCGTCTTCTTCTGCATGTTCTGGCCGGCGTCTGGTTCTGGGCAACGCCTTGGTGGGGAAGTTTTACCTACAACGCCTGGTATATGATTCCGACGATGCTGCTGTGTCTGGTCGTCATTCCGGTATTGATGGACAGACTGCAGTATTACCGCTTCTTCAATATTGAAGGATAAGCTGATGTTATGGCCTGCCTTTTACGGCGGGCTTTTCTTTATCCTTTGTTTTCTGAAGAAAACGGGTGGATAATGGAATTGAAGAAAACAGGAGCCGTAACGTATGAAACAGATAATCAATGAACAGATCGTAGTCCCAAAGATCACCGCATCCATCGTTCCTGACAGAAGCCTGTTCTGGAAAAAAGACGAAGAGGAAAAACCGGACGATACAGGCATCCGTATTACCGCCAGGAACTGGAGTGAATATCTGAAGGTCATTCAGAAAGTCTATACGGATTCAAGCGTGGATGGGAAAGCATATACAAGAGGCATCAATTATCTTCTGAAGCTGAAGGATGAATATGTCGAGAAACTGGATTCCGCCAAAGAATCCACACTGATGGTGAATACAAGATACAAGCAGTCGCTGGTCTATGCGGAGTATAAAGACGGCAAACTGAACATCGGCGAAAAAGTCACGGCCAAAAACGCTGATGAAAGAGTGCTGGCGACCTTCCATTGCACGAACCAGTCGGACTTCGCGGAAATGCTGGCGGCCCAGGAAGCGGAAGAACAGAAAGAAGAACTGACCATTCATAACCGGGATCTGCGCAACGGCGCGGCGATCGGCTGGTTCGGCCTGCAGAGATACAGTACATCCAAATGGACGGACGATGAGATCTTCGCCTACTGGTGCGCGGCTGATTTTGCCATCACCAGACTGGATGGAGTCATCTATCTGAAAAACTGATATATAGAGAACACGCAGGAAGCGGGAAGAAAATCCCGGTTTTATCGGCCGGTGTGAGAACATGCTTTCATTTTTGGTACAGACGCAGAGATAACGGTACAGCAGTTGGCTGAATGTACCTTTATAACATATTAAAAATCATTACAGTAAAGCGCTTACATGCTATAATTATTGTACGAAAAGGAGAATACCTGAGATGTTAGTTAACATTAGTTCACCATTAAAGAGAGATGAAATCAAGGCGCTGTTAGAAGCAAGCGAAAACCCGACATTCAAGTTCGTCAAGATGAAGACACCGATCGAAATGCAGTTTGAAGTAAACTACGCTGACGGTACAGAAGGCGATCCTTGCTCCTATGCCAAGAAGGTCATCAAGGCTCAGCCGTGGGGTTCCGTACTGATGGTACGTGCTCTGATCGAAGGCCAGGCTTTCACAGGCGGTAAAGTAGGCTAAGCATTATCGGCATCCGTTTTCGGATGCCATTTTTTATCTGCAGAAGAGGAGAATAATAATTATGGGATTTAGAAAAGACTTTCTTTGGGGCGGCGCGACCGCAGCCAACCAGTTTGAAGGCGGCTGGAACGAAGGCGGAAAGGGACCGGGCGTACCCGATCATATCCGCGGCGGCACAGTAGACACACCGCGTCTTTGGGACAGGGAAATTGATCCAGACGTTTATTATCCGTCCCACCAGGCAGTAGACTTCTATCATTTCTACAAAGAAGATATCGCCCTCTATGGCGAAATGGGCTTCAAGTGCTTCCGTCTGTCCGTCAACTGGTCAAGAATCTATCCGGACGGAACGGAACTGGAACCGAATCAGGAAGGTCTGCAGTTCTATCACAATGTCTTTGCGGAATGCAAAAAATACGGCATTGAACCGCTGGTCACGATTTCCCACTATGAACTGCCGTGGGGTCTGAGCGTCAAGTACAACGGCTGGACCGGCAGAGAAGTCATTGACTGCTTCGTCAGATATGCGACGACCCTGTTCAAAGAGTACAAGGATGAAGTCACATACTGGCTGACCTTCAATGAAATCAATATCGGCGTCAATTCCTTCGGCCGCATCATGTCACTGGGCATGCAGGGAGAAGACCATAAGCCGATGTTCAAGATGGAAGAAACACCGGAAGAAGCGTCCGACCGCTTCACCGCCCTGCACAATCAGTTCGTGGCAAGCGCCAAGGCTGTCGTGATCGGTCACGAAATCAATCCGGACAACAAGATCGGTCTGATGATCGCCGGCTCGATGGCTTACCCGTATACCTGCAATCCGAACGACGTCAAGGAAGCACAGTTGAAGATGCAGATGTCCAACTGGTTCTGCGGCGACGTACAGGTCAGAGGCCATTATCCGTACTATGCCAAGAGATACTTCAAGGACAACAACATCACCATCCGCACCGAACCGGGAGATGATGAGATCTTGGCCAAGGGCACAGTCGACTTCTACAGCTTCTCCTACTATATGAGCAGCTGCGCGTCGGTCGATCCGGAAGCTCTGAAGGCTGCCGGCAATATGTTCACCGGCATCAAGAATCCGTATCTGAAGGCTTCCGACTGGGGCTGGCAGATCGATCCGGAAGGTCTGAGAATCTATCTGAACGAAGTATACGGCAGATATGAAATTCCGCTGATGATCGTTGAAAACGGCCTTGGTGCCAACGACGAAAGAGCGGAAGACGGCAAGTTCCATGACAGTTACCGTATCGATTACCTCAGAGACCACATCAAAGCCATGAAGGAAGCAGTCGAAGACGGCGTCGATCTGATGGGCTACACAATGTGGGGATGCACCGACCTGGTATCCGCCTCGACCGGTGAAATGAAAAAGAGATACGGCTTTGTCTATGTTGACAGAGACAACGACGGCAACGGCGATTTCCACCGGGAAAGAAAAGATTCCTTCTACTGGTACAAGAAGGTCATCGAAAGCAACGGCGAGGATCTCGATTAATTACAATTAAACAGAAGAATCGTAAGGGAGGCAGGCGATCCCTGCCTCTTTGATTGGAAAACAGAAAAGGAGAACAAACTACTATGGCACATTTTCCGGAAGGATTTTTATGGGGCGGCGCAGTAGCGGCCAACCAGTGGGAAGGCGGCTGGAACCTGGGCGGCAGAGGCCCGGCGATGACCGACGTCACAACCGGCGGCACCGTCAACACACCGCGTCTGATCACCTACATTGACAAGGACGGCAAGCATGGCACTCTGACAAGAGGTCAGAAGCTGCCGGAAGGCGCCCGTTACGCAGTCCTCGATGAGTATCATTATCCGAACCATGACGCTGTCGACGGCTATCATCATTACAAGGAAGACATCGCTCTGTTTGGTGAAATGGGCTTCAAGCAGTTCCGTATGTCCATTTCCTGGTCACGCCTGTTCCCGACAGGTCTGGAAAAGACACCGCTGCCGGAAGGCGTGGAGTTCTACCGTGACATGTTCAAGGAAATGCACAAGTACGGAATCGAACCGCTGGTCACGATCTGGCACTTCGACACACCGCTGTATCTGGAAGAACACTGCGGCGGCTGGCTGAACAGAGAAACGATCGAACATTTCGTCCGCTTCGCGACTGCCTGCTTTACCGAGTTCAAGGGTCTGGTTCACAACTGGCTGACCTTCAACGAGATCAACAACACGATCCAGTTCCTCGGGGTCAGCGGCGCTCATACTGACGAAGACTATCAGAATGCCTACCAGCATCTGCATTATCAGTTTGTCGCCAGCGCCAAGGCGGTCCAGATCGGTCACGCCATCGATCCGTCCAACATGATCGGCAACATGATCTGCGGCATTACCTGGTATCCGGCAACCTGTGATCCGAAGGACATTCTCGAATGCCGTCATATCTGGGAACAGAACATTTTCTACTGCTCTGACGTGCAGTGCCTCGGTGAATACGGCTCCTACTGCAAGAGACTGTGGGACGAGCACAATGTCGAACTGGACATCACCGACGAAGACCTGGCAGACCTGGCAGCCGGCACCGTCGACATGTACACATTCAGTTACTACATGTCCAACCTGGTAACGACCCACAAGGTTACCGACATGGTCGGCGGCAACTTCTCACTGGGTGCCAGAAACGAATATCTGAAGTACAGCGACTGGGGCTGGGCAACCGATGCCGACGGTCTGCAGTACTATCTGGAAATGATCTATGACAGATATCATCTGCCTGTCATGGTCGTGGAAAACGGACTTGGCGCTTATGACACAGTCGAAGAAGACGGCTCCATTCATGACCCGTTCCGTATCGACTACTACAGACTGCACATCGAAGCGATGGACAAGGCAATCGCCAACGGTGTCGATCTGATCGGCTACACGACATGGGGATGCATTGACGTCGTTTCGGCCGGAACCGGCGAAATGAGAAAGCGTTATGGCTTCATCTATGTCGACATGGATGACGAAGGCAAGGGCTCGATGGCCAGAAGCAGAAAGGATTCCTTCTTCTGGTACAAGAAAGTCATCGCCTCCAACGGCGAAGATCTCGCATAAAGGAGACATATGGACTATAAAACACTCAAACCGTTCCCGGAGGGATTCCTCTGGGGAGCTTCTTCCTCTGCTTACCAGTGTGAAGGCGCCTATCTTGACGAAGGCCGCACATTAAGTGTTTCCGATACCGCTCCGGTGCCGCCGGGAACCACCAATTTCAATGACGGTGTCGATCATTATTACCGTTTTAAGGAAGACATCGCCCTGATGGCCGAAATGGGCTTCAAAGAGTTCCGCTTCTCGATCGCCTGGCCGAGAATCATTCCCCAGGGAGCCGGTGAAGTCAATGAAGTCGCCGTAAAGCATTACCATGACGTCATTGACGAATGCCATAAATATGGCATCGAACCGGTCGTGACACTGTACCATTTTGACCTGCCGCAGGTCCTGCAGGACAAATACGGCGGCTGGGCAAGCCGCCAGTGCATCGACGATTTCGTCGAATACTGCCGTGTCTGCTACAAAGAATACGGCGCCAAGGTCAAATACTTCCTGACCATCAACGAACAGAATATGATGGCCTTGTTCCAGGGCGCGCAGTACGGCTCGGAAAAGGGCCAGTGGCAGGCCAACCACCACATGCTGGTGGCCCAGGCAAAAGCCATGATCCTGTGCCATGAAATGTGTGACGCCAAGGTCGGACCGGCGCCGAATATCACGGCGATCTATCCGGCATCCTCTTCCCCGCAGGACAACCTCGCGGCGATGGACTGGGATCAGCTGAGAAACAGACTGTTCCTGGATACGGCTGTCTTCGGAACCTATCCGGAAGCACTGCTGAACTGGTGGAAAGACAGAGGCATAGCCCCGGACATCACCGAGCAGGATCTTGCGGATCTGAAAGGCGGCAATCCGGACTTCATCGCCTTCAACTACTATGGTGCCGGTACGGTAAGATATGTCAGTGAAGAAGAAGGCAAAGAGATGAAATCTGACACGGCCAACTTCATGACCGGTCTGATGACCTATCCGGGCATGAGCACGGCGGTGCAGAATCCGCTGCAGGAACACACCAGCTACGGCATGGGCATTGACCCGATCGGCCTGCGTGTCACGTTAAGACAGCTGTGGGAAAGATACCATCTGCCGCTGATCATTACGGAAAACGGCTGCGGTGTTCCGGATAAACTGGAAGAAGACGGCACGATTCATGACGATTACCGTATTGATTACCTGCGCCGGCATATCAGAGCCTGCCAGGAAGCGATCACCGACGGTGTCGAACTGTTCGGCTATTCACCATGGTCGGCTTTCGATCTGATCTCCACCCACCAGGGCATCACCAAGAGATACGGCTTCATCTATGTCAACCGCGATGAATTCGATCTCAAGGACATGAAGCGTATCCGCAAGGATTCCTTCTACTGGTACAAGAAGGTCTGCGAAAGCAACGGCGCGGATCTTGATTAAGTGATCGAAGTTTCAGGAGGGGTATGGCACAATGCCATGCCCTTTTTTAGTACAATAAGGAAGACAGGAAGGAATAACCGCCGATGCAGATCACGAAACAGCAGGCAAGACAATTCATACTCGCAAAGCAGGGCCTGCTGGGGCCATACCGCTTCAGCGGTAAGGACGGTGTCTATGCGTATGTCCGTCAGGCCGGATGCATTCAGTTTGATCCGGTCGATGTCTGCGGCAGGAACGCCGAGCTCACCCTGCAGTCACGGGTCCGATATTTTAAGAAGGAAATGCTGCAGGAACTGCTGTATACCGATCGGAAACTGGTGGACTATGTTGACAAGGAGCTTTCCATCTGGCCAACGGAAGACTGGCCGTATTTTGCGGCTTACCGGAACCATGGCAAAGCGTCGGGAGAGCGCTTCGAAGGCATGGCGGAACTGTGCGATGCGGCGGTTGCGTATATCCGGGAAAATGGACCGGTCAGCAGCGACACTCTGCCCCTCGAAGGCGAACTGTACTGGCATTCTTCCATGCACTGGAGCGGCAGCCATGAGAAAAAATCCTATGCCAGCCGGGCTGTGCTGGAACAGCTGTATACCGAAGGGGTACTGATCATTCATCATAAAAGCGGTTCGAGAAAACACTATGATCTGGCCGAAAAGTATCTGGATCCTTCCCTGCTGAGGGCAGAAGATCCCTTTACAGACAGGGAAGAACGACAAGCCTGGCGTCTGAAGCGCCGGATCGGAGCTGTCGGTCTCCTCTGGAACCGGAATTCGCAGGCTCTCCTTGGTCTGGGTATGAAAGCGGCGGAAAGGAATCAGACTTTTGCAACACTAATGGCAGCCGGCGAGATCGTTCCGGTCCGCATCGAAGGGATCCGGGCGGACTTCTATTATCTTAAGGAAGACGAGCCTCTGATGACAGAAGTGCTGACCGGCAAGCTGAACCGCCGGGCCCGCCTGGAATTTCTCGCTCCGCTGGATCCGCTGCTCTGGGACAAGGCATTGATCAAAGCTCTCTGGGATTTCCAATATACATGGGAAATCTATACACCGAAGGAAAAACGAAAATACGGCTCCTATACGCTGCCGGTTCTGTATGGCGAGCGGTTTGTCGGCCGTATTGATCTGCTGGCTGATTACCGGACCCGGAATCTGACGGTCAGAGGTCTCTGGTGGGAGGATGGCGTCAGAATGAGTAAAACTCTGGAATCAGCTTTAACCAACCGTCTGAAACAGTTTGCGAAATTCAGTGGCTGTATCTGAAAACAGTTGGTTTTTTTCGGGAAGCTGACAGCAGTTCTTCTATATAAACAGCAGGAAGACTCTGAAGAGAAATGAAACTGACGCGTCAGACAAAAAAGCTGGTCAACATGGTCAGAATATTTGGGGGGTGTTCTTGTTGGTGTACTGCCTTTCTGCCATAATATGGTCAGAATGAGTGAGGACACGGATATGCAGGTGAATATTCTGGAAGCGAAAACCAATCTGTCACAACTTGTCAAACTGATTGAAACCGGTCAGGAAGACAGCATTATCATTGCCAGATATGGAAAACCGGTAGCGAAATTGGTTCTGTATAAGGATGTTGCGGCCGGCAAAAGAATCGGCATTGCGAAGGGAAAACTGAAAGCACCCATGGACCTGGATCAGTACAATGACGAAATCGCCGCGATGCTGGGAGAAATATAATGAATCTGCTGCTGGATACCCATATTCTGATCTGGGCATTATGTGACGATGTCAGATTATCGGAAAAAGCCCGGGATCTGATTCTTGATGCGGATAACGTAATTTACTACAGTCCGGTATCCGTCTGGGAAGTATCTCTGAAACATGCGCTGCACCCGGACAATGTGTCATTCACCAGCCGGGAAATGGCACGGTTTGCCCAGGAAGCTGGTTTTCTATCGTTGGCGATGCGGGAAAGACACGTCTTTGCGGCGGAGACCCTCGTACGGAAGAAAAACACGCCGGAACACCATGACCCCTTTGACCGGTTGCTGGTAGGACAGGCAAAAGCGGAAAACATGTCGTTTCTTACCCATGATGCACTGCTTCCGGATTATGAAGAAAGATGCATCATTCCGGTATAAAACACAGAACGCTAAGAAACATCTCAGGGAGCCGGGAAGGCTCCTTTTCAATGCACATTCTGTTATAATGCCCATGAAAGGACAGCAAAATGGAACTGAAAGATATCAGAAAAGAACATAACTTCCGGGAACTGGGAGGTTATGTGAATAAAGACGGACGGATCATCCGGTATGGTGAGTTTTTCCGCAGCGGCCCGCTGGGCAAGCTGAGCGAAGAAGAACTGGCATATGTCAGAAGTCTCCATATCAGACATGTGTTTGATTTCCGTTCCGACCGGGAAATATCCGAGCTGGCAGACCCGCTTCTGCCCGGTGCCGTATACCATGCCGTCAATGCCCTGACGGACAGCGAAGGCAAGCCGGTGGATTTCTCTCCGAAGGCGATCGACAAGGCGGATTTCTCCGGCAATAAAGGCAGTGATTTCCTGGAAATGATGTACGGGAATCTGCCGTTTACAAAGGCATATGTGGAGATGTTCGACGTCATCAAGAAGAAAGAGACCCCGATCCTGTTTCACTGCACGGCCGGCAAGGACCGTACCGGCATCGCGGCGGTACTGATCCTGATCCTGCTGGGCGTGGACGAAGAGACGGCTTTGGATGATTACGAGCTGACCAACGACTACCGGACGGCCGCGATCGACCGTTTTCTGAAGAAGATGGAAGCTCTGATCGGCAACAACGACGAACTGCGGCATGCCCTGCGCGGCGTGGAAGGCGTCAACCGCGAGAACGCCGAACTGTCGCTGCAGAGAATCAAAGACCGTTACGGGGATTATGAAACTTTCTTCAAGGCCCAGTATGGAATCGACGAGAAAATGCAGGCGGAACTGGTCAGTTACTATACGGCTGAGCAGGGCTGATATGTGTTGAAACTGTGATAGTTAAAACGTACAATATTAAACACAGGAGGGCATAAGATGGCTAACAGACTCCCTGAAAAACTGACATCAATGCGCAAACAGCTGGGCCTGTCCCAAGGCGATGTTGCCGCAAAAATGAATATACCCGTGACCGAATACATGCACTGGGAAAACGGAACGTCCATTCCCAGCATTCACACGCTAAAACGGCTGGCTGACGTATTCGGCATCCATGTCGTCATGCTGGTGGACAATACGGTGGAAGTCGTACTGCCGCCGGTCTCCACGGAAAGCGTGGAAATTCCGTTCATTACACCGCCGTCGGAAGAGACGAAGACGGTGAACGTCAATACCCTTTCCGATCTTGGCAGCACCAAGGTCATGGATACGATGGGCTTTGAATCCACGGTTGCCAATCAGATCGTCGAAGATGACGCGCCGATGGAAAAAACCCAGTCGCGACCGGTGATCCGGCCGGCCAAACCGACGAAGGAACAGAAGAAAAAGACGACAGCGATCATCGTCGCTGTGGCTGCCGGGGCTCTGGCTCTTGTGCTGGGACTGATCTTCCTTCTTCGTGGAGCGGGCGGCAGTTCCGTCGCACTGAGTGGCGTCAACCGCTTGGCTCTTGGCGACACCTATTCGCTCTATATTAAAAAGAGCGGTGAACTTCAGATGTACGGCCAGTTCAAAGACAAGAATCTGTTTGATGGAACCGTGCAGGTCAGTGCCTATGACAGTCACGCAGCCGGTCTGAAACCGGACGGCACGGTAGTGACCAACGGAGACGATACAGAGATTTCCGACTGGAAGAATATTGTTCAGATCGCAGCCGGAAGAACCCATACGGTAGCTCTGAACGATGACGGCGAGGTACTCTGCACCGGTAGTGACACTGGCTGTCAGGTCAGCGGCTGGGCGAATATCAATTCTCTGTATGCCGGCAACGCGGTCACGATCGGTCTGAGCACGGACGGCACCGTTCATGCCTCCGGCGCGGACGCGGTCAACGGCATTGGCGGTATCAAGAGTGTGGCAATCGGTGATTCACAGATCCTGCTGATCAGCACCAGCGGCACGGTCAAATCCTACAGTCTGACAGACGCGGCCGCAGCGGACGTCTCGTCCTGGACGGATATTGACGAAGCAGCTGTCGGTTCGAACTTCGTGGCCGGCATGACCAGCAAAGGCAAGGTTCTGATCGTCACGGAAGACGAGGAAATGAAAAAGGCAGTCGAGCAGTGGAGCGACATCCGCTATATCGCCGCCCACGGCACGACACTGATCGCGGTAGACCGCTCCGGCAATATGTTCGGTGTCGGTGACAACAGCCACGGACAGTATGTCAACAGTTCATCCGGCAAGGACAAGGACGATACCGAAAAGAAACAGCTGGATATGGTCAAGGATATCAATTTCTCGGAAACGACCGCCAATATCCAGATCAAGTGGAAGGCGGTAACGAACGCCGACTACTACGAAGTGAAATTCGAACCGGCACTCACGACGGAAATCCCGCAGACCTCTTCGACCAGCGTTTCCATTCCGGCATCCGAACTGAATGACGGGGATACCTACCAGGTAACGATTACCGCGCATTCCAACAAGACCGACAAATACGAAACAAGCGAACCGGCAACGGTCAGCTATACATTCAAATCTCGCACGATCACGCTGGACACACCGTCCAACGTAAGAGCGGAAAGCACGGCGGAAAACTGGATCGTCAGATGGGATCCGGTAGAAAACGCCAGCTATTATATGATTTCCCTGAACGGCGGCGAAGAATACCGTACGGAACAGAATGCCTTCTTCTATGAAAGAACCGGCTTCAACGATCAGAGTATTCACACCGTTTCGATCAAAGCCTGCTCGGAATCCTCCAGTTATTCGGAGAGTGTGCCGGCCCAGGTGGAACTGATGTATGAGCTGCCGGCCTTCAGCGTGACCCTGAATTTCACAAGCAATGACGGCGCTTCTTTTGAAACACGGGTCATTGTCGTCAAGCAGGGTATCCACACGATCCAGGAAATGGCGACAGCCGATCTGATCCCGGCCGGCTATACTTTGGCGAATCCGGACAGAACAGTTGAGATCAACAGTGACTACAGTGTTGAAGTAGTCCTGCAGAGCAGCGGCTCAGGCGAGCCGGAAGGCGGAGAATAAGATGGAAAAAGTCTGGTATTATATGAAACCTGACAGAAAGAAATACGGTCCTTACACGGATGCCGAGATCATTTCCCTGATCCGGCACGGTATTCTGGAAGAGAGGGACTATATCTGGATGTCATATCTCGACGCCTGGCTGAATGTCGGAAAGTCCATCTATTCCGTATACCTGCCGCCCAAAGAAGCATAACAGTGAAAACACAGACCCTGATATCATCAGACGTCTGTGTTTTTTTAATGTCATTTTAATACTGTAAACGGTCTCTTTAATCCCTTTTTAACGGCGGCGCAGGCAGAATAAAAGCAAGGAAGGAGCGCTCCTATGACAAAAATGCGCATCAAGCTGCAGGATATCATGAACTCGTTCCGTACCATTCTGCTGGGCTTTTTCGCCCTGATTCTGATTGGCGCGGGCCTTTTGTGTCTTCCCGCCGCCAGTGCCAATCATCAGAGTGTGCCGTTTCTTAACGCGCTGTTCACTTCGACGTCGGCCGCCTGTGTGACCGGCCTGGTCGTATATGACACGGCGACGCAGTGGTCGCTGTTTGGCAAAACAGTCATTCTGGTCCTGATTCAGATCGGCGGCCTGGGTGTCGTTACGGCGTTTATCGCCACGATGCTGCTGACCGGCAAAAGAATCGGACTGCTGCAGAGAATCGCCATGCAGGATGCCGTTTCGGCACCGCAGCTGGGCGGCATTGTCCGCTTTACTGCTTTCTTTCTGAAGGCGACCGTTGCCTTTGAGGCGACCGGTGCATTACTGCTGCTGCCGGTGTTCGTGAAAGACTTCGGCTTCCTCAAAGGACTTGGCTATGCGGTTTTTCACTCCATCTCGGCTTTCTGCAATGCCGGTTTTGACCTGATGGGTGTCAGAGGTCCGTTTTCTTCACTGACCAGCTACGCTTCCCATCCGTGGGTCAATTTCGTGATCTGCGCCCTGATCATCGTCGGCGGTGCCGGTTTTCTGACCTGGGGCGACCTGCTGGCCAACAAGTTCCGTTATAAAAGCCTGCGTCTGCAGACCAAGCTGATTCTGGTATCGACAGCGATCCTGCTGGCTGTTCCGTTCGTTTATTTCTTCTTTCTGGAATTTACCAACACACCGCTGAAGGACAGGATCCTGATATCCTGGTTCCAGACCGTCACGCCGCGTACCGCCGGCTTCAATACCGCGGACTACAGTTCGATGCACGAAGCGAGTCTGCTGCTGACGATCATGTTAATGATGATCGGCGGCGCGCCTGGCTCCACCGCGGGCGGTATGAAACTGACGACCGTCGCGGTCATTGTCCTTTCGGCAAGAACCTATATGAAAGGCCGTGAGAATACCAACTTCGCCAGACGCCGAATTGAAACAGACGCAATCCACAATGCCTATACATTGTTCGTTCTCTATCTGGTACTGCTGCTGTGCGGTACGTTCATTCTGTCTTTCGCGGAGGATCTGCCGGTGCTGCCGGTCATGTTCGAATGTGCCTCCGCACTTGGCACCGTCGGTCTGACGACCGGTATTACCCCGGGCCTGTCCGCTCTGAGCAGAGTCGTCCTGATCTGCTTCATGTACATCGGCCGGGTCGGCGGTCTGACCCTGACGTATGCCATGGTATCCCTGACCAAGAAAGAAACAAGTAAAATGCCGGTTGAAAAACTGACCGTCGGATAAAAAAGGAGAGTCCAAATGAAAAACATACTGGTAATCGGCGCCGGAAGATTCGGCCGCTATACAACGATCAAACTGCATGACATGGGTCATCAGACAATGGTCGTTGACAAGGACGAAGAGCGGATCAATAAGATCCTGCCCTATGCCTCCAATGCCCAGATCGGTGATTCCACTGATCCGGCCTTCATGGCTTCCATCGGCGTAACCGATTATGACCTCTGTATCGTCGCCATCGGTGATGACTTCCTGGCATCTCTGGAAACGACCTTTCTGCTCGATGAGCTGGGCGCGAAAAAGATCATTGCCCGCGCCACGACCGCGTCGCAGGAAAAATTCCTTTTGCGTAACGGCGCCGCCGCTGTCGTCTTCCCGGAACGGCAGCTGGGCAGCTGGACGGCGATCCGCTACAGTTCGGACAACATTTCCAACTATATCGAACTGATGGACGGTTATTCCATCATCGAAGTCGCCGTGCCGCAGCACTGGGACGGCAAACGGGTCGGTGAACTGAACGTCCGTAAGAAATACAACATTAACATTCTCGGCATCAAACGCCAGCGCATGGATTTCAATATCAGCATCGACACGGTGCTGCATTACGGCCAAAACATGCTGGTGCTCGGCAAACACGAAGACATTCAGAAGATCTTCTATCTATAAAGAAAGGCGGTGAAGTACGCATGGCTGAAAACATAATCATGATCATCGGGCTGGTCCTTTCAGCAGTGCTGCTTTACTTTGCAATAGGCAGGCTGTTTGATACAATTGACCCGCATCGGCCTGATACAACCACAGAACCGGAAGACTGTTACCAGATCGCCCTGGAGGACATTGTCTTCGTCCGGGAACTGAGCCGGTTTCTCGATCCCGGCCAGTGTCAGTTCTTTACCGGCAGTAAAGAAGAGATTATTTCCGAGCTGCACAACGAGAATGTTGACCTGGTCGTACTGCATGAAGATGCCAGGGAAGAAGAAAAAGACATGCACCATATGCGGGTGCAGTATTACGCTTCCGCCATGGCTCTGCAGGAAAGCGGCATCAATATTCAGCTTCTGAGGCACCAGGCCCGTACAATTGAGGTGTATTATAAAGACAGATTCTCGCCCATCGTTCAGAAAATGATGGAGAAGGGGGTCATCGTCAGAACCTGAATCAGACCTTATGAAGAAAACGGCACCGGAAAACAGAAACAACAAGCAGACCAGCATCCTGGTCTGCCTTTCTGCGTCGCCGAGCAACCAGCGGGTCATTCACGCGGCATCCAAGCTGATCAGGGAGGATGTCAATGCCATCGCCCTCTATGTCAGTGAAACGGTCGGTGAGATTCCGCCCGGTT
Source organism: Solobacterium sp. (assembly GCA_017404505.1). Taxonomy (GTDB): domain Bacteria; phylum Bacillota_I; class Bacilli_A; order Erysipelotrichales; family Erysipelotrichaceae; genus Bulleidia. The sequence goes on from JAFRCE010000021.1 coordinate 24,282, forward strand.
CCAAACTGTTCGAGAACATGCAGTATGCCAGAGGCCTCGGCTTTGAGATCCATACCGCCCAGAGCAATGACCTGGCCCTGACCATTTCCGAATATGCCAAGCGTGTCAACACGACGGATCTGTTTCTCGGCTATACGGCCCCGGCCCACATTCTGCAGTATCGGAAAAACCTTTCCGAGCAGCTGATCAATTATCTGCCGGAAGTGGATATCCATATCGTTCCCGACAGCCGCGCCTCCTCCTATCCGCAGCTGGAGAAGAAGGGGACTTCGCCGCAGTGGAATCTGCGTGACTTTGTTTATGTGCTGATCATCATGGCCCTGGCCACAGTGATCTCCTACTGGTTCTATACTTCGCGTTTCAGCAACGCCAACATCATTACCATTTATATCCTCGGCGTACTGATCGCCTCGCTGTTGACATCGCATCAGCTGTACGGCATTCTGGCCGCCATTCTGTATATTCTGCTGTTCAATTACCTTTTCATTGATCCCCGTTTCACTTTGCTGGTCTATGATACCGAATATCTGGTCACCTATCTGGTATCGGTCATGGCCGCCCTGATCACCGGTTCCCTGACCAGCCGCATGAAAGACATTGCCCGCACTTCGGCGGAGAATGCCTATCAGGCCAAAGTGCTGCTCGATACGTCCAACCAGCTGGAGAGGGCAACCGGCACTGACGAGATCATCCGGATTACCTGCATGCAGCTGGTGCATCTGCTCAACCGCACGATTCTTTTCTACCGCGGTACCAATGCAGACAAGGCGGAAGACATCTACGCGGCGGAAGGAAAGGAAATCGATCAGAACCTGCTGAACAGTGAAAAGGAAGCCGTGCGGTGGACGCTGGAAAACCGCCATCATGCCGGTGCCTTCACGTCCCATTACGGCAACTTCCAGCACCGTTATCTCAGCATTCATACCGGTGAGAATCAGTACGGCGTCATCGGTATCGATATGAAAAAAGGACCGTTCACCGAATTTGAGAACACGATTCTGCTGTCGATCCTGCATGAATTCACCATGGCACTGGACAACAGCCGCATGGTTCAGGAAAGAAGAGCGGCGGAAATCGCCGCGGAAAACGAACGTCTGCGGGCCGGCCTGCTGCGTTCCCTTTCCCATGATCTGCGCACGCCGCTGACATCCATATACGGCAACGCCTCCAATCTGGCGGAGAACGAAACGGGACTGAGCGAAGAAGACCGGGCGAAGATCTATGCCGATCTGATGGATGATTCGGAATGGCTGCGGGAACAGATGGAAAACATTCTTGTCATGACCCGGCTGGAAAACAGTCATTATCTGAATCTGACCGTTGAAAACGTCGATGACGTCATCGCCGAAAGCGTGCGGCTGATCCGCTCCAAGGAACATCCGATCGAGTGCGTCAATGACGACGAACCGTGCTTCGCCGAAATGGATACCAAGATGATCCTGCAGGTGCTGATCAATCTGCTTTCCAATGCCGTCAAATACACACCGGCCGGCACGAAGATCATCCTGCGGCGTGTCAAAGAAGGCGATAAGATCTGGATCAGTGTCGAAGATTTCGGCAAGGGCATTGCCGATAAAGACAAGGAACACATTTTCGAACTGTTCTATACCGGCGCGCATCCGCTGGCTGACAGCTACCGCAGTATGGGCCTCGGCCTCAACCTGTGCCAGCTGATCATCACCGCCCATGGCAATACCATTGAAGTACTGGACAACAAACCGCAGGGAGCCATCTTCCGCTTCTCGCTGAACGCAAAGGAGGTCAATATCTATGAGTGATTTCAAGATCCTGGTCGTAGAAGATGACCGTTCGGTCATGAACCTGATCACGACCACTCTGAAGATTCATGAATATTCCTATATCACCGCATCGGGCGGCAATGAAGCGATCTCGCTGTGCGCCTCCCATCAGCCGGATATGATCCTGCTGGATCTCGGACTGCCTGATATTGACGGCATCGAAGTCATCAAGGCTGTCCGTTCCTGGTCTTCGGCGATGATCATTATCATCAGCGCGAGAGGCGAGGACAGTGACAAGATCATGGCCCTCGACAGCGGCGCTGACGACTATCTGACCAAGCCGTTCTCAATTGAAGAACTGCTGGCCCGGATCCGGGCCGCCCAGCGGCGTATGACCTATATCGCCAGCAAAGCGGACGAAAAAGCCGTTTTCCATAACGGTCCGCTGACCATCGACTATGCCTCCAATGTCGTTTCCCTTTACGGAGAGGAGATCCGACTGACAGCCATGGAATATAAACTGCTGAACCTGCTGGCCCGCAATGTCGGCAAAGTCCTGACCCATTCCTATATCATTGACCACATCTGGGGCAACGGCATGGAGTCGGATATCGTCACGCTGCGCGTCTATATGACAGCGCTGCGGCGCAAATTAAAAAAAGATCCGGACGACGAAGATCTCATCCGGACCCATATCGGTATCGGTTATCAGATGATCCGTAAAGACACAGCCCTCTGAGAAATCAGTGGGCTATATTTCTGTAAAGCAGTTCAAACAGCAGGAACTCGGTAACGAAAAGACCGATGAAGTAGGGAGCGTAGTAATACTTGACCAGGGCTGCGTATTCACGGATCATGGCGCTTGGCCAGTAATAGAAGGCGGTATGAGCACCGATGCCGGTGGCTTCGAAGTCAATGCGGCGGGAATAGATCATCGCTCTTAAAACATGATAGCCGGAGGTGACGATGGCGGTATAATGATTGCCTTTGCGGCTGTTGATGATTTCCTTGCAGTTGACGAGGTTTTCCATCGTGTCAGTGGAACGGTCTTCTTTCAGAATGTCCTTTTCGTCGATTCCCTGAGAAAGCAGATAGCGCTTCATCGCTTCGGCCTCTGAGACCTTTTCGTCGGGGCCCTGGCCGCCGGAGCAGAGGATCTTGCAGTCGGAGAGGGAACGCTCATATACCTTGATGCCTTTGTCCAGCCGGTCGGAAAGCAGCTTGGAGACGGTCTCGCCATTGATCAGGCCGGCACCCAGGACGATGACATAATTGAAATCGGAACGGCGCGGGATCAGCTTGATGGTCCAGGTATAAAACAGGAAGGCCAGAAAGACCATGGAAGCATAGAACACCGCGTATCCCAGCATGATCAGGATCACATGCAGCAGGGTGCTGTCCGAGCCGGTCATCCGGATGCCCCACAGCAGAACCATCTCGCCGCCCAGTATGAAAATCCCGAACAGCAGAGACAGCAGATTGGCCAGACTTTTCCCTTCCCGCACGATCATGACAAAACCGTTGATGATGAGCAGGATCGGCACGATGACAACCAGAAAGACGACCAGCAGGGAATAGATCAGGGCGACAAAGGAGCCATACTGGGTCGGGGCATAATAAATGAGAATATAGAAACTGAGCAGCAGTAAGAACAGCAGAAGATAGAGTCCGTTGCGGAATCTTCTGATGTCACGGATCATGGAAATGACAAACACCAGGCCGCTCAGAGCCATAATGATGAAATATATTCTTTCAAAAGCAGCACTCATATCACTATTTTAACAAAGATAAAAAAAGAAACAGCACCGATGTGCCGTTTCTCATTTTTTGTTATTCCTTGTTGAAGAAGTTCTTGACAGTATTGACGACATTCTCGGCAGCGTCCTTGGCGGAAGCTGCGAGGCGGTCAACGTCATCTTTGTCGAACTTGCCGTCTTCGCCGAGAACAGCTTTGCCGACAGCGGAATTCTTAACGGATTCAACTGCCTTGTCAGCTGTTTCCTTGGCGGAAGCTGCCAGACGGTCAACATCGTCTTTGTCGAATTTGCCGTCTTCGCCGAGGAAGGTAGACTTCAGGGAAGTGACAGCCTTGTCAGCCGTTTCCTTGGCGGAAGCTGTCAGACGGTCGACATCATCTTTGTCGAATTTGTCGTCGTCACCGAGGAAGGTAGACTTCACGGAAGTAACAGCTTTGTCGGCTGCTTCCTTAGCGGATTCGACAAGGTCCATTTCCTTGACCTTTTCGACTACGTTTTCGCCTGCTTCTTCAACTTTTTCAACAGCTTCTTCAGCCTGCTCCAGCAGATCTTTGTTTTCGGACATTATTTTTTCCTCCATTACTCAAATGATTATTATCATTATAAACATAATAAAGTTTTTTTGTGAATCTTTCCTGTAAAAATGCCGGTGCAGTATTCCGTACAGACGGAATTGCCGTGAAAGGTTATGACAGAGAAGGCCGAATTAGGCTATTATAATAGAGAAATGCCACGAACCGGCATTTTCTGAGAGAGTATCAGACAGGTCGTTGGGAGAATGACGCATGAAACGATATATTAAAACGATACCCGTTATCCTGTTGTCGCTGATCTTGGGCATCCTGCCGGTCTTCGCGATGGCGGAGGTCGACGTGACAAAAACCGGCACGGTAACACTGACAGGTTATCCGCCGGAGGGAGCGGAACTGAAATTCTACAAAGTCGCCGAAGCGGATAAGACAATGTTCTTCACGCTGACGCCGAAATTCGCGCCGTACGCGGATCAGATTACCGTGAATATCGAAGACCGGGAACCGTATGACGGTTCCACCTCCCAGGCGGTCTGGGCGGAAACCGCGAAGACGCTGGCCGCTGTTGTTCCCGGTGACGGCATCGAACCGGATATGACCTTCACCAACAGCGCTGAGCAGTGTATCGCCGCCGATCTTCCGGTCGGTCTGTATCTTGTCCTGTCCGATCCGGTCGAAGTGGACAATGAACTGTATTACACGTTGCCGATGCTGATCAGTGTGCCGACCAATATCAAGGACGGAAAGATTCCTTATATCGGGGATACGGAAGAATGGTTCTATGACTATGAAGTCAATGTGAAATATGAAAAGGAAGAGATTCCGCCGCGCGAATACCGCCTTCTGAAAGTCTGGGTCAATGACGGAGAAGGAAAGAAGCGTCCGGCAGATCTGGAAGTGCAGATCCTCAAAAACAACGCCGTCGTTGAAACGGTGACCCTGAACAGCGCCAACAACTGGTCATATTCATGGATGGGTGAGAAGAATGCCAGGTATTCCGTCCGGGAAGTCAAAGTTCCGGATGGCTATAAAGTTTCCTATGAAGATCAGACAACGGTGTTCACGATCCGCAACCGCTTCATGGAACCGCCGGATACCGGCGATCATAACGATCTGAGCGGCTGGATGACGGGCCTTTGCGTCGGCGGACTGATTGCCCTCCTGGCCGGCATTGTCCTGCTGCGGGATGGAAAGCAGACAGAGTAATGAATTCAATGGCTGTGGAAATAACCGCAGCCATTGTATTATGATAAACACGATATGAAGAAAACACTGTCATACATTCTCATGATCATCGGCGGCGCGGCGCTGCTGTTCGGCCTGTTTCTGATGTTCAATGGCATCCGGGCAGAACAGGATGTCCGTAAGCGGGCGGAAGACGCACTGGAAACCATGATCAATATCCTGCCGGAGCGGACGGCGGGTCTGCTGTATGAAGAAGACAGCGAGCCGATGGGAAGTGTGGAAATCAACGGCCTGAATCTGGTCGGCTATGTCGAGATCGGTGACGTCTGTGCCTTTGCCGTGCAGAATGAAGCCGGCAATGAAGCCGCTGCGAAAATGAAGGAAGGGCTGATCCGCGCCGGCACCGGTGTCATCACAGCCGATACCGTGGATATTAAGAAAATCATGCTGGAAATGCCGGTCGTCTTTACCGACGTCTCCGGCACACAGTATCATTTTGTCATTGATTATATCGGTGACAGCAAGGTCAGTCTGCAGAACGAACAGCTGGTGATCCTGGCGGAGGGAATGACAAACGAAACCGTGATTGCCTGCCGGGCGGAATGAACAGCCACAAAAATAAACGGAATACAGCGGTTCTGTGTTAAGATATTTGCGTAAACCGATGATGGAGACAAGTAACTCTGAGCAGGCATGAAGAGAGGGGTGGGCTGGTGAAACACCCTTGCCGTAACAGACGTGAATGCCCTCCGGAGGGTCCTTTGAAAATGTAGAAGGAACGTTAGCTGTGCGTTAAGCAGATCGAGCAAACAAGAAAAGTGGAACCACGCGCAAAGCGTCTTTTTGGAGGCGCTTTTCTTTTGGAGGAATAAATCATGATCAGACTGTACAATTCAAAAACACTGCAGGTTGAGGAATTCAAACCAATTAAAGAGGGACATGTGGACATGTATGTCTGCGGTCCCACGGTCTATAACTACGCCCATATCGGCAATGCCAGACCGATGATCGTCTTTGACGTGCTGAAGCGTCTGTTTGAAGCGGAAGGCTATACGGTGAAGTACGTATCCAACTTTACCGACGTCGATGACAAGATCATCAAAAAGGCAGCCGAGGAGAACACCACGGAAGCAGTCATTGCCGAGCGTTATATCGAAGCCTATCAGGAAGTCAGAGCGATGCTGAACACACAACTGCCGGATATCACGCCGCGAGTCACGGAAACGATGGATCAGATCATTGCCTTTGTCGACGAGCTGGTGAAGAAGGGCAATGCCTATGAAGTGGACGGCGACGTATACTTCAGCGTCGACAGCGTGCCAAGCTATGGCGAGATCTCGCATCAGAAACTGGAACATCTGGAAGCCGGTGCCCGTATTGAAACAAACGATCAGAAAAAGAACCCGTATGATTTCGCTTTGTGGAAGAAAACGGACATGGGCATCAAATGGGATTCGCCATGGGGGCCGGGAAGACCGGGCTGGCATACCGAATGCGTGGTCATGATCAATGACAACATGGGACCGCTCATTGACATTCACGGCGGCGGCATGGATCTGAAGTTCCCGCACCATGAAAACGAAGCGGCCCAGCAGGAAGCCATGAACGGCAATTCCCTGGCCAATTTCTGGATGCATAACGCGATGGTTAATATCGACGGTGAAAAGATGTCCAAGTCGCTGGGCAATACGATGTGGGCCAAAGACGTCGTTCTGCGGCTCGGCACCAATCTGACCAGATGGCTGGTATCTTCCGTTCATTACCGCAAGGAACTCAATTTCTCGGAAGAGACGATCGAAACAGCTCGCAAGGAACTGGACAAGGTGATCAAACCGATGCGGCAGGCAGATATCAAAGCGGCTTTGGCCAACGCAGATATGGGAAGCGCGTATGACGAGGCGGCATACAGAGCGTTCCTGGATGCGATGGACGACGATATGAATACGCCGAACGCCTATGCCGTGATCTTTGAGACGGTCAAGAAACTGAATCAGTCACTGCGGCAGAGAGAAATCGATTTCGCAGCAACCGGCCTGTACCGCAACGCTGTGGAAAAGATGCTTGCCATCCTTGGCATTGTTGTGGAAAAACCGGTGATCACCGACGAAGACCGCGCGATGTTTGACAAGTGGAATGCCGCCAAGGCGGAAAAGAATTTCGCGGAAGCTGACATCTGGCGCGGCAAGCTGGCGGAGAAAGGGCTTCTGTAATGAAGCCGAACGACTGTTCCGGCCGCACCCTCGCTTTTCTCGGCGACGCGGTATGGTCGCTGGCTGTCCGCAATTATCTGGTGGAAGAAGGCAAAAACAAGGGGACCCAGCTGCAGAAGCTGTCGATCTCCTATGTCAACGCCAAAGCTCAGGCCGCTTTCTATGAAGCACTGCATGAAGAAGGCTTCTTCACAGCCGAAGAAGAGGAAACCTATCACCGCGGCCGCAACGGCAATGCCGGCACGGTTCCCCACAATACCGATGTGGGAACCTATCGGATGTCCACCGGCTTTGAAGCCATTTTAGGGGCGTTGTACCTGGAAAAAAAGGAAGAAAGAATCAGAGAAATCTGGACGAAAGTCAGGAGTCTGCAGGGAGAATAACATGGCACAATTTGTATACGGGAAAAACGTCATCAAACAGATACTGACCGATACGAACCGGGCAAAGGTCATCTGGCTGGCTGTCAACGATCCGGAAATCGAAAAGCTGGCCAATAAAGCGCATGTGCCTCTGAAGCACACAGACCGTAAAAACCTGACGAAAATGACCGGCAGTGACCGTCATCAGGGAGTGGCCGCGGAAACCGAGCCGTACAAAACCTATTCCGTCGAAGAACTCACCGCTTCCGTCAGGGAAGGTGAAAAAGGACTGCTTATCATGCTGGACGAGCTGGAAGATCCGCATAATCTGGGTGCCATTCTGCGTACCGCCGATGCAGCAGGTGCCACCGGTGTGATCTTTAAGAAGACGCACGCGGTCGGTCTGACACCGGCAGTTGCCAAAGTCAGTGCCGGAGCCATCGACACGGTGAAATGCGCGGCAGTCACCAATCTTGGCCGCACGCTGGAAGATCTGAAAAAAGCCGGCTGGTGGGCGGTCGGCACCGACATGGACGGCCAGGATTACCGCAGTCTGGATTATGATTTCCATACCGTGCTGATCATCGGCAACGAAGGCAAGGGGATTTCCCGGCTGCTGCGGGAGAAGTGCGACTATGTCATTTCACTGCCGATGCGCGGCCGGATCCAGTCGCTGAACGCTTCGGTATCCGCCGGTATTCTGATGTATGCGATTCAGGCGAGACGTTTTCCCCTCTGAGGAGGAGAAAAAGCATGGAATACAATCCGTATGAACTCTTATATATGAGCCATTTTGACGAGTACGCGCAAGTGGCTCTTTTTCGTCAGTACAAACCGCTGATCAACGCGATCGCCCACAGCTGCATCATGAAGTATCTGCCGCTGCAGGACTACCGTGACGACCTGATCCAGGAGGGAAGGATCGCGGTATACTACGCGGCGGAAACTTACCGCAACGATCAGAACGCGTCGTTTCTGACCTATGTGACGATCGTCGTCAAACGGCGGCTCTGGGCGGAATGCCGGAAGATCTACAACCACATCACGATCAACGGCAGCCAGCTGGTCCGGCTCGACAGTATGGTCAATGAGGAAGAGGCGTTATATGGCTCGGTGCCGCAAAGAGACCCGTTCTGTGATCCGGAGTATTACACCCATTTCGTCAGTGCCGCCGAACGGCTGCGGGAAACCTACCGGAAGCTGAACAGAGAGGAAGTGCAGCTGGTGGAATGCTGGCTCAGCAAAAGCACCTACAAAGAAGGCGCCGAAAAACTGGACATGACCGTCAAGACATACGAAAGCAGACTGCAGAAGGTGCGCCGCAAAGTCAAAAACGCAGTTTACGGATGATCACCAGACGTACTATCATTAACAGAAAGCGGAAGGGGAAAGCGTATGAAACTGACATGGGACCATCACAACAGCATCCTGCAGCTCAGCGGCTCTTTGTTTCATTATTACGGATTGGAAAGAGGCCATGGCACGGACCGTGACGTCGATGCCTGGCTGCGAAGAACCAGACCGCGCTGTGTGATCTCACTGCTGATCGATGCCATGGGCATCAGTATCATGGCAAAGCATCTTCCCGAAGACAGCTTTCTGCGTACCCATCTGCTGAAAGAGATCACGACGGTCTTTCCGCCTACCACGGCGGCCGCGACGACGTCCTACCGGAGCGGATACAGCCCGGCGGAAACCGGCTGGCTGGGCTGGAACCAGTATTTCCCGGAAAAAGACGATGAACTGATCCTCTTTTTCAGCCGAGGCATGTACAGCGGTATCCATTATGAACCGGAATTTGTCCGTTCGGTCCTGCCGGTGAAAGCAATCGACGAATGCCTGATGGAACAGGGATTCAGAGCCGATGCCGTCTGGCCGGGCTGGAGTGAACATAACGGCTGCGATACCTTCGAACAGCTGCTGGCGAAAACGCTGGAATTGTCACGTGAGAATGATTTCCTGTATGTTTACTGGGATGTTCTGGACACGCTCATGCACGAACACGGCACCGATGAGGCGATCATCCGTGACACTCTGCGGGACTACGATCAGAAGATCGCCGCCTTTGCCAGACAGCTCAGCGCCGATACTGTCCTGCTTGTGACAGCCGATCACAGCCAGATCAATACCCGGCCGTATGATCTTGGCAAAGATGAAGAATTATGCGCCTGTCTGAAAGGCGCGCCGGCCATTGAACAGCGCGCGGTATCCTTCCGGGTCAAAGACGACATGAAGGAGACGTTTGCAAAGCTGTTTGCCGAACGGTTCCCGGACGATTTCGTGCTGCTTGAACCGGCAGAAGCGATGGAGCTTTTCGGCGAAGGCACGCCGCATGCAAGAACAAAAGAATTCCTCGGTGATTTCCTGGCTGTCGCGATCAGCGATCTGCAGCTGGATTATCACCGGGCAAGAGTCATGAAAGGCAATCATGCCGGCTTTCTTGCGGAAGAGCGCATGATACCGGTCATTCTTTATCCGAAGCCGTAAAAATCATTCTGCAAACAGGCCCTCTGCAAAGTACTGCGGAGGGCTTTTCTATGGCTGTAAATAGTGCATTGATGCGTTTGTGATGGAGGGATATGCTATAATGATTTGGCTTATCAAGAGGCAGGCATGACAGAGAAATATTCCCCGATGATCCAGCAGTATCTGAAAGTCAAAGAACAGTATCCCGATGTTCTTCTTTTTTACCGTGTTGGCGACTTCTACGAGATGTTTTTTGAAGATGCCAAAACGGCTTCCCGGGAACTGGATCTGATCCTGACCGGCAAGAACGCCGGTGTCAAGGACCGCATACCGATGTGCGGCGTTCCGCATCACGCGGTGTCTTCTTATGTGCAAAGACTGGTGCAGCGCGGCTATAAGATCGCCATCTGTGAACAGCTGCAGGACCCCAAGGAAGCACAGGGACTTGTCGAGCGTGACGTCATCCGCGTCATTACGCCGGGCACGGTCATGGAAGAGATCAGCGACGAAAAGACGTCGGTCTTTCTGGCTGCCGTGCAGGATTATGGCTACGGCTATGCCCTGGCCATCGCGGAAGTCAGCACAGGCGAGAACTATGTGGAAGATATTGAACACAAGGACAGTGCGCTGCTGCAGACCCTGCTGCGTACCAATGTCCGGGAAGTTGTCCTGCCGAAGGATTTCCGTGAGCGGGTGATCAAAGCGCTGCGTGAACATCAGGTCGTTATTTCCTATTGCGACGACACGCGGATCCGCAATGAATACCTGCCTTTGACAGAGGGTCTGCTCAAAGACTATGAACTGCAGGCCTACGGACGCATGCTCAACTATCTGGAAGCGACCCAGAAACATGTGCTGTCGCATCTGCAGACCGCCCGGGTGGAGAAGGAAGAGGAAGTGCTGCGCATGGACTATGCGACCAGACTGAATCTCGAACTTGTCACGCCTCTGCACGATACCGGCAAGGCCATTACACTGTGGTCCTTCCTCGACGAATGCCGTTCGGCCATGGGGTCGCGAGAACTGCGGCGTCGCATTGAAAAGCCGCTCGTGGATCAGACGAAGATCGAACAGCGTCTGGACCAGGTGCAGTGGCTGATGAAGAACTTCATGAACCGCCGCAAACTGCGTGATGCGATGGGGCAGATCTATGACCTGCAGCGTCTGATCGCGCGATGCGCGATGAATACCGCCAACGCGGTCGACTGTCAGCGTCTTTCCCGGACCCTGGAACAGGTTCCGGAAATTCTCGCCAGTGTGAATGACGACGTGTTCGCATCGAGCCGCAACGTGGATCCGCTGGCGGAACTCTATACCGCGCTGAAGGATGCCTTTGTCGACGATCCGCCGCTGCAGATCAGTGACGGCGGCATGTTCCGGGATGGCTATAACGCCGAACTGGACGAGGCAAGAGAGATCCAGCGCAGCGGCAAGACCTTTATCGCGTCCCTTGAGGCGAAAGAAAAGGAACGCACCGGCATCAAGACACTGAAGATCGGATACAACAAGGTATTCGGCTATTATATTGAAATCTCCAAGGCGGCCGCCGCCCAGGTCAAAGACGAATGGGGCTATGTGCGCAAGCAGACCCTGACCAACAACGAGCGCTTTATCTCGGCCGAGCTGAAGGAAAAGGAAGACGCCATTCTGCACGCGGAAGAGAATGCCATCCGCATTGAGAAACAGCTGTTCCAGCAGATCCTCGATGAGATCAGAACGTATCTGGTCCGGCTGCAGAAACTGGCCACCGTACTGGCTGAACTGGACTGCCTGGCAGCCCTTGCCGAAGTGTCCGCCGCGCACGGCTATGTCCGTCCGCAGTTCAGCACGGATGAGTTCACCGTGAAAAACGGAAGACATCCGATCCTTGACGCATTAATGAAGGATCCCCGCTATGTGGCCAACGATATACACATGGACGAGGAAGAGCGGATCCTGCTGATCACCGGTCCGAATATGGGCGGTAAATCCACCTATATGAGGCAGACCGCCCTGATCGTCATCATGGCCCAGCTGGGCTGTTTTGTGCCGGCGAAGTCATGCCTGATGCCGCTGTTTGATCAGATCTTCACCCGCATCGGCGCCAGTGACGATATTCTTTCCGGCCAGTCCACCTTCATGGTGGAAATGACGGAAGCCAACCGGGCTCTGCAGGATGCCACGGAAAGATCTCTGATCCTGTTTGATGAAATCGGCCGCGGCACCAGCACATATGACGGCATGGCGCTGGCCCAGGCGATGATCGAATATATCGCCGCCTGTGTCCACGCCAAGACGATGTTCTCCACCCACTATCATGAACTGACTTCCCTGGCTGACAGTATCGGCTGTGTGCGCAATGTGCATGTGGTCGTCAAGGAAGACAACAACGAAGTGACCTTCCTGTATAAAGTCAAAAGCGGTCCGGCCGGTCATTCCTACGGTATCAACGTCGCCCGGCTTGCCGGTCTGCCGGATTCGGTTCTGATGCGGGCCAGTGATCTGCAGAAGGAACTTGAATCCAAGAAGCGGGTCGTTCAGCAGAGCTATCAGCTGGTGGAAATGAAAAAAGAAAACCGAGAAGCGGAAGAAATCGTCCGAGCGCTGAATGAAGTCAGTCCCGACGATCTTTCCCCGCGCGAAGCCTGGGTCATGTTAAATGACCTGAAAGAACAGGCCAGAAAAGCAAAAGAATGAAAGGAGCCGGAATGGAACTGGATAAACTGATTATCCGCGGTGCCAAGGAAAACAACCTAAAGAACATCTCCCTGGAGATTCCGCGCAACAAAATGGTCGTCATGACCGGACTTTCCGGCAGCGGCAAGACTTCCCTTGCCTTCGATACCATCTATGCCGAAGGGCAGAGACGCTATGTCGAATCGCTGAGTGCCTATGCCAGAATGTTTCTGGGCGGGGTTGAAAAGCCGAACGTGGAAGCGATCGAAGGCCTTTCACCGGCCATTTCCATCGACCAGAAAACAACCTCCAACAATCCCCGTTCCACGGTCGGAACGGTAACCGAGATCTATGACTATCTGCGTCTTTTATATGCCCGTACCGGTACGCCGTACTGTCCGAACCACCACATTCCGATCACCGGTCAGACGATCACGGAAATGGTGGACACAGCCATGGCGCTGCCGGATAAAAGCCGACTGTCCATTATGGCGCCGATCGTTTCCAACAAGAAGGGAACCTTCAAGGAAACATTCGCGAAACTGCTGAAAGACGGCTATATCCGGGTGGAAGTGGACGGCGAGATCCGCATGCTGGAGGATGAGATCACCCTCGATAAAAACAAACGCCACGATATTTCGGTCATTGTCGACCGCATCGTGAAAAACGAAGAAAGCCGTTCCCGTATCCACGATTCACTGGAAACCGCGCTGGAACTGGCGGACGGCCGGGCGGTACTGAAGAACGGTGAGGAAGAAATTCTGTTCTCCTCGCACTTTGCCTGCCGTATCTGCGGCTTCTCGGTGCCGGTTCTCGAACCGCGTCTGTTCTCGTTCAATGCCCCGCTGGGTGCCTGTGACACCTGCCACGGTCTGGGCATTACCGAAGAGGTGGATATCGACAACCTGATTCCCGACCGCAGCAAATCGATCCGCGAGGGCGGCATCCGCTATTACAAGAACATTGTCGACACGGACAATATCGAATGGCAGACCTTCCACACATTGTTAAAGCATTACAAGATTTCCCTGGACACGCCGATCAAAGACCTCACGAAGAAACAGCTGGAGGTCATTCTGAACGGCAGTGACGTGCCCATTAAATACTCCATTACTTCTTCCGGCGGCAATCAGTACACCCGCAATGACTATATTGAAGGCGTCAAGAAGCTGATCGAAAGAAGATATGTGGAAACGACGTCCTCGATGTCGAAAGACTGGTACCACTCCTTCATGATCGAATCGCCCTGTCCGCAGTGCGGTGGCCGCCGTCTGAACGAGCAGGCTCTGTCAGTGCAGGTCGGAGACAAAAACATCAACGAATTCACGTCCATGTCGGTCCTGAAGGCCCTGGACTGGATGCATGAACTGAAGCTGGATGCCGAAAAGACCCGCATCGCGGATCTGGTTCTCAAAGAGATCGAAAGCCGTCTGCAGTTTCTGAAGGACGTCGGTCTGGAGTATCTGACTCTGGACCGGCTGGCCGGAACGCTGTCCGGCGGTGAGGCGCAGCGCATCCGTCTGGCCACCCAGATCGGCTCCCGCCTTTCCGGCGTGCTGTATGTCCTTGACGAGCCGTCCATCGGTCTGCATCAGCGTGACAACAGCAAGCTCATCGCCACCCTGAAGAATATGCGGGATCTTGGCAATTCGCTGATCGTTGTCGAACATGACGAAGAAACGATGCTCAGTGCCGACTGGATCGTGGATATCGGCCCGGGCGCCGGCATTCATGGCGGTGAAGTGATCGCCAGCGGTCCGCCGGAAGAGATCATGCAGTGTGACGCTTCGATCACCGGTCAGTACCTTTCCGGCAAAAAGATCATTCCGGTTCCGGAAACAAGACGTAAGGGAACCGGCAAGAGCGTCGAGATCAAAGGCGCTGCCGAACACAACCTGAAAAATATCAACGTGAAATTCCCGCTCGGTAAGCTGATCCTTGTCACCGGCGTTTCCGGTTCCGGCAAGAGCACGCTGGTCAACGAAGTGTTTATGAAGAGCGTTCTGCAGAACCTCGGCCGCCAGAAGGTCCGGCCCGGCAAGCACAAGTCGGTCAAGGGTCTGGAAAACATCGACAAGATGGTTCAGATCGATCAGGATCCGATCGGCCGCACGCCGCGCTCTAATCCGGCCACTTATACCGGTGTCTTCGACGACATCCGTGATGTCTATGCCAAAACACCGGAAGCAAGACTGCGAGGCTATGACAAAGGCCGCTTCTCATTCAACGTCAAGGGCGGCCGCTGTGAAGCCTGCCAGGGAGACGGCGTCAAGGTCATTTCCATGAACTTCCTGCCGGACGTCTATGTGCCGTGCGAAGTCTGCCATGGCCGCCGCTACAACGAAGAGACCCTGCAGTGCACCTACAAGGGAAAGAATATTTACGACGTGCTGGAAATGCCGGCCGAAGAAGCCCTGCATTTCTTCGCCAATCACCCGAAGATCCGCAACAAGCTGCAGACGCTGAACGATGTCGGGCTGGGCTATATCAAACTCGGCCAGGCTTCGACGACGCTTTCCGGCGGCGAGGCGCAGCGTGTCAAGCTGGCCTCCGAACTGCAGAAGAAAGCGACCGGCAAGACCGTCTATATCCTCGACGAACCGACGACCGGTCTGCATACCGACGACGTCAAGCGGCTGATCGAAGTACTGCAGCGGATCGTCGACAACGGCGACACGGTCATCGTCATCGAACACAACCTCGACGTGATCAAGAGCGCCGACTGGGTCATTGACCTCGGTCCCGAGGGCGGTGACAACGGCGGCACCATCGTCGCCCAGGGAACCCCGGAAGACGTCGCCAAGGTGAAGGAAAGCTTTACCGGCCAGTATCTCATTAAGGCTCTGAACTGGACGAAGGAACATCAGAAATAACACAAGGAAGAAGTACGAGAAAGAAAAACGACATGCGGGACGCTGTCGTTTTTTGGGAGGATTATGAAAATCGCAGTATCCGCGTGCCTGTTTGGCCGCAACGTGAAATACAACGGCGGCAATAACCGGAACGAAGAACTGATCGGCCTGCTGAAGGATCATGAAGTGATTCTGCTGTGTCCGGAAACGGCCGGCGGTCTCAGTGTGCCGCGCGATGCCAGTGAGCGGCAGAATGACAGAGTCATCAACTGCCGGGGCAGTGACGTCACGGACGCATACAGCCGGGGAACGGACCTTTGCATGCAGAAGATCAAAGAAGAGAACGTGCAGCTGGTGATCCTGAAAGCCAGATCACCGGCCTGCGGCAAGGATCAGATCTATGACGGCACGTTCAGCCACACGCTGATCAGCCGCGACGGCACCCTGGCGGAAGCGGTACGGCAGGCCGGCCTTCCTCTTTTCAGCGAAGAAGAAATCGCCGATATCAGGGCGTATTTGTGCCATACAATGTAACAAAGAGGCTTTATCAATGTTAAAATATAACAGTTAGGCAGGTGACATATGAAAGAGTATTGGGATCTGTTTGTGTCCTGGTTCAAAATGGGACTGTTCACCTTCGGAGGCGGCTATGCGATGCTGCCGATGATTCAAAAAGAAGTTATCGAAAAACACGGGTGGGCGACCGAAGACGAAGTCATGGACTACTATGCCATCGGCCAGTGCACACCCGGCATCATCGCCGTAAACGCGGCGACGTTCATCGGATATAAAATCAAAGGTGTAACCGGCGGGATCGTCGCCACGTTCGGGGTCGTCGCGCCGTCTTTGATCATTATTTCCCTGATTTCCACGCTGATCACCAATTTCTCGGAACTGGAGATCGTCCAGCAGGCTCTGCGCGGCATTCAGGTCGCCGTCTGCGTGCTGATGTTCGTGGCGGTTGAAAAACTGTTCAAAAAGGGTGTCAAGGACATGCCGTCCGGTCTGATCTTCGTCGTGGCCCTGCTGCTGTCCCTGTTTACGAACCTTTCCACCGTCATTCTCGTCATTCTGGCGGGACTGGCCGGTTATGTGACGTTTACGTTAAGAAACAGAAAGGAAGGTGAGCAGGCATGACGACCTTTCTGTTAATGTGCTGGGAATTCTTCAAGGCCGGTCTGTTCGCGGTCGGCGGCGGCCTTGCCACTCTGCCGTTTCTGAAGGCCATGAGCAACAGCTACGGCTGGTTCACCATCCAGGATCTTTCGACGATGATCGCTGTCAGTGAAAGCACGCCGGGGCCAATCGGCATCAACATGGCAACCTATGTCGGCAATCACATGTTCGGTTTTATCGGCGGTCTGGCCGCCACGGCTTCGCTGGTCGCACCGTCGATCATCGTTGTCTGCATCATTGCCAGAATGCTGGAGAAATTCCGTGATTCCAAGGTCGTCAAAGGTATTTTTGAAGGCCTGCGCCCGGCCGTCGTCGGTTTCATTATCGCCGCGGCTCTGAGCATTTATATTTCAGCATTGACCCAGGCGGACGTCTATCAGGCCAGCGGTTCGCTTCTTGACCTGTTCCGCTGGAAGGCGGTCGCTCTCTTCGCGGTGCTGCTTGCTCTGTATAAATGGAAGAGCTCACTGCATCCGATCGTGATCATCTCCATCGCAGCGGTCTGCGGAATATTGTTCAGTTTCTGACGGCTGCCCACATCAGTCACACAAACACATGATATAATGTGTAACTACGGAGGTTTCCATGTCCGAAACAAAATACACAAAAAAAGTTACGATTCGCGAAATCGTCCAGTTTTTTAAATTTGAACAGCTGACCGGCGATGATCACGCCCTGGACAGGTGGACCGTCGTCCCTGATATTAACCGTCCCGGTTTTGAGCTGTGCGGTTTTAACCGTATCACCGAACCGCGCCGTATCGTCGTGATCGGCAATAAGGAAATCGAATTCATTGCCACAATGACGGAACAGCAGCAGCGGGAACGCTATCCGATGCTGACAGACGGACTGACGCCGGCCATCATTATCACCAAAAACAACGAACTGCCGCCGATTCTGAAAGAGATCGCCGAAGCGACCAATTTCCCGATTCTGCGCACGTCGCTTGAGACATACCGGCTGATTGCCGATATCATTACCTTCCTGGATGAGAACCTGGCCAAAGAAGACACCATGTCAGGTGTTCTGATGGATGTTTACGGCAAGGGTGTCCTGCTGGTCGGCGAGAGCGGCATGGGCAAGTCGGAAACAGCTCTGGAACTGATCCGCCGCGGGCATATTCTGATCGCGGATGACCGGGTCGATGTCCAGCATATCCACAACAAGATCTTCGGCCACGCGCCGGAAATCATCAAAGGTATGCTGGAGATCCGGGGTATTGGTATCATCGACGTCGAAAAGATGTTCGGCGCGTCCGCCCTCGGCGAAAAGAAACAGATCGATCTCGTGATCCAGCTGGCCCAGTATGACCCGGAATCGGAATACAACCGGATCGGGGACGAGGCCCAGCGCTTTACCAGAGTCATGGGCGTTCTGGTTCCGACTGTTATCCTGCCGATCAGTGCCGGCCGCAACGTCGCTGTCCTGATCGAATCGGCGGTGACCAATTACCGTCTGCAGGAAATCGGATTCAACAGTGCTGTCGAAATCCGCGGCCGTTTCCGCAGATACGCGGCTGAAGGAGGTGAAGAATGACATTCTTTCCGGATGGTTCAACATTAATGACGATCGGCGGTCTGTCGATCCGCTGGTATGCGGTGACGCTGATTGCCGGAATTATAGCAGCTTATTTTCTGATCGCTGATCTGATGAAGGATCACGGTTACGGGATCGACACGACGGACGAGATCATGATTCTGTGCATGATCGCCGGTGTCCTGTTCGGCCGCGCCTTCTGGCTGATCGAAAACCTGTCGGAATATCTGAAGTATGTTCCGTATATGTTCGCGATCGGTGACGGCGGCTTCGACATATTAGGTGTCATGGCCGGCGCGGTCATCTTCATGTTCTTCTATACGCAGGTGCGGCACATGTCGATCCTGCGCACCCTGGACATCGTTCTTCCGGCGGTGCTGCTGTTCGGTATCATCACCCGTACCGGCCGCGCGTTCGAGCAGCCGACCGTGCTGATTCTCAACGGTCTGGACCTGATCGGCTTCGCGCTGCTGAACTATATTCTCAGACCATACCGCGAAGGACGCCGGCGCGGTGACCTGACAGCCCTGACCCTGATGTGGGCGGGCCTGACAAGAGTGATTTCACTGGTCTTCCACCTCGACACCCATGCGGAAAACAGTCTGCTGCTGACAATCGGTGTGGAACTGGTCGGACTGATCCTGTACTATATCGTCCATAACCGGCGGCCGACCCAGCCGATCATTCTGTTTGACCTTGACGGCACGTTGATGGACAGCCATCAGATGGTCATTCAGTGCTTCAGCTATCTGTTCAAGAAATACGGTGACATCCGTGACTTCACGGCGGAAAAACAGCAGGAAGTCTTCGGACCGCCGCTGCGTGACGAGATGATCAAACTGTTCCCGGATCAGGATCCGGACAAGATGGTGGCGGAGTATTCCGACTATCAGAGCACCTTCTCGTGGAGCGACGAAGTATCGCTGTTCCCGCACGTCAAAGAGACGCTGGATGTCTTATGGTCGGAAGGCTACAAGCTGGGCGTCGTTTCCAGCCGTATGACCTCGTCCTGCGAACTGTGGCTCAGACAGCTGGGCCTGGCGCATTGTTTCAGTGTCGTTCTCGGCCGTGACATGTACCAGCTTTCCAAACCGGCACCGGACGGCATTCTCTATGCCGGCAAGAAACTGAAGCGCGGCCATGACTCCTGCATTTACATCGGCGACAACGTCTCCGACGTGCAGGCAGCCAAAGCGGCCGGTGTCTTCTCGGTTGCCTTCCTGTCCGATCCGACCATCAGGTCCGGGATCGAAGCGGAACAGCCCAACATCATCATGACGGATATGCGGGAGCTATTGGACCTTCTTGATGAGAACCACGAATGGGCATATGAAAGGATCTGAAGATGGACAGAAGAGAATTTGAAGAAATCATCAGTTTTTTAAAGCAGGAACATCATATGAACGGCTGGAATATCCTGGATATGTGCTGTGCCGAACTGCTGGCGCGAGCCGGTTCCGGCAAAGCCGAAGACGCGGCAGCCGCCATGTTAAGCCAGATGATGACCGGGGACCAGATTCTGCAGGATCCGGAGAACCGTTATTCAGCCGGGCTGAAAATCAGATATTACTGCGATAATCTTGACGAAAGCAGAGGAAGGATGTTCTGAGACACCTTCCTTTCCTTTCGGAAAATGTCAAAAGTATCTGTGTTAAAATAAGAAGAAGGTGGTGAGTGAAATGCAGAAGAAAAAGGTCATTCTTGTTTCCGGCATGAGCGGTGCCGGCAAGAGTACAGCGACTCGTTTTCTCGAGGATATGGGATATCATATCGTGGATAATTTTCCGGTTCAGCTGGTCAGCCTGCTGGTCGATATGATCGAAAACAGCACCGATCCCCGTTACAGCTATATCGCCCTTTCTACCACAGCCCAGGATTTCGCGGAGTTTCTGCGCAATCTGCGCGGCCAGGGTATCGAAGTGCAGGTTCTGTTTCTGGACGCCTCCGACACGATCCTGCTTCGCCGCTACAAGGCTACCCGGCGCATGCATCCGCTGCTGTTTCTGAACAAAGCGAATACACTGGAAGAAGCGATCGCGGTGGAAAGGCAGATGTTCGCCCGCAATATCAACAATTCCTTTATAACCATTGACACATCTTACCTTGCCGAGAAAGAATTCCGCCGCAAGATCGAGTCTTATTTCTCCAAATCGGCGATCCCGAATTTCTCGATCTCCTTTCTTTCCTTCGGCTATAAATACGGTGTTCCGATGGATGCCGATCTGATGGTCGACGTCCGTTTTCTGCCGAACCCGTTCTGGGTCGTCGCGCTGCGGCCCTATTCCGGCAATGACAAGGAAGTCTATGACTATGTCATCGACAAGCCGGAAACCCAGGAATTCCTGGAAAAGTTTCTCAGTTTTACCGACTATGCCTTTGATCAGTATGCCAAAGAGGGCAAAAACCACTTCACAGTGGCGGTTGGCTGCACCGGCGGCCAGCATCGCAGTGTAGCCATCGCCAACTATCTGTATGACCACTACAAGGACAGCTATAACTGCTATCTTGAGCATCGTGATGAGAAGGAATGGATCCATGAGTAGACCGAGAAGAAAAAAAGCGGTGATTATCGGCGGCGGCCACGGCCAGTCGGCGATCTGCCGCGGTATCAAGAACATTGACAACCTGGATATTACAGCCATTGTTACTGTCGCTGACGACGGCGGCAGCACCGGCCGTCTGCGCCGGAAGTTTCATATTCCCGCCATGGGCGACATCCGCAATGTCATGATCGCACTGGCGGAGAGCGAATCCCTGATGAGCACTTTGATGGACTATCGCTTTGTCGATGACAAAGGTGACGAGGAAGACGTGGCCGGCCACAATCTCGGCAACCTGATCCTGACGGCCATGACCGACCAGTGCGGCTCCTTTCTGGAAGCCGTGCAGACCATCGGCAAGGTCCTCAACGTCAAGGGAAATATCATTCCGGCAACCACCCAGGTCATTTCCCTGTTCGCTCTGATGGAAGACGACGTCATCGTCAAAGGCGAAGCGAACATTCCCGACCGCTCCAATCATATCCGCAAGGTATTCTATGACGTGCCGGTACACGCCACACCGGATGCCATCAAGGCGATCCGGGAAGCGGATCTGATCATTTACGGAATCGGCTCGGTATACACAAGTATTCTGCCGAACGTGATCATTCCCGATATCCGTAAGGCACTGCAGAAGGCAAAGGGCCGCAAGGTCTATTTCTGCAACGCCATGACCCAGCCCGGTGAAACGGACGGTTACGCGGTGGAGGATCATGTGCAGGCTCTGAAGGATCACGGCGCACCGGTGGACGCGGTGATCGTCGCCTGTGACAGTCTGCCGGAAAAAGTACTGCAGAAATATGCGAAGGAAGGCAGCACGCAGGTTCTGCTTCGCCAGCAGGAACATGACTATCAGATCATCCCCGGGCAGCTGCTCGCATTTGACAGGGACCTGATCCGTCATGATTCCCTGTGCATCGAGAAGATGATCCGCGGGCTGCTGGAGGAACTCTGATGTCTTTTGCCTCGGAAATCAAACAGGAAGTTGCCCAGAAAGTCATGGAAGGCAGTGATGCCAGAGCTGAGCTGTCGGCATTGGTGCAGATGTGCTCGTCCCTGTCGCTTTCCGCCCGCGGTATGACGCTTCTGATCAGCGTGGAAAACGCGGCGGTTGCCCGGCGTGTCTTTTCACTGATCAAAGACCGCTATGACACGGATATCGAAATGTTCGTCAAACGCAAGATGAACCTGAAGAAAAACCGGGTATATGGCCTGCGGATCCTTTCGTCCGCCCAGGAAATCTTAAAGGATCTCGGGATTTACAGTTCCCGCGGACTGCTGGACAAACCGCTGGCCAGGATCGTGCAGACGGACAATAACGCCCGTGCCTATCTGGCCGGTGCTTTTCTGGCATCCGGCAGTATCAATCCGCCGGAAAAGACCCAGTATCACCTGGAAATCGTGACCAGCACGGACGAGCATGCCCAGTTTCTGATCCGTCTTCTGGAGCGGTTTGATATCAGGGCGAAAAGCACAACGCGCCGCAGCAAATTCGTCGTTTATGTCAAAGCGGCGGAAAAGATCGGTGATTTCCTGCGTATTATCGAGGCTGACCAGGCGGTCATGAAATTTGAGAACATCCGTATTTCCCGCGATTTTTCCAATTCGATCACAAGACTGAACAACATGGATGTCGCCAACGAAATGAAATCGCAGGCGGCCGCAAAAAAACAGCTGGAGGATATCCGCATTCTGGAAGAAGCGGAACGGATCGAAAAACTGGATGACAAACTCAAGGACGTGATCGCGCTTCGGAAAGAATTCCCGGAAAGTTCACTGAACGAACTGGCGGCGATCTATGAACGCCGGACCGGGGCTGCCGTATCCAAATCCGGCATGAAGCACCGTTTTGTCAGAATTCATGAATTGGCAGAAAAAATCAGCGGCGGCAGCTAATTCTCGTGTATGATTACAGTGTTACAGAGGACTTCATTATGATTAAAAAAGCAACAGCGGATCAGACCGCTGAAATCAAGGATATATTCAGCATCTGTTTTCCGAATGAAGATACCCGTTATCTGGATTATTTCTTCAAAAACGTGTACCAGCCGGAAAACTGCTATGTAAATATCACCGACGGCAAGATCGTTTCCACTCTGATCCGCAATCCGCACGCGGTGATGTTCAACGACCGGGTGCTGCAGGCTTCCATGATCATGGGGGTCGCGACATTGCCGGAATATCAGCGCAAGGGACATATGCAGGAGCTGATGGAAGTGGTACTCGATGCCTGTGAGCATTCGGAACTGCTGACCCTGATCCAGTCAGAGTCACCGGTGATCTATGAGCCGTTTGGCTTCCGGACGATCTATCAGCGCACGGATGTCCGGCTGGAACGCAAGGACGTCAAGCGCATTACCAATTTCGGCTGCGCGTATGAACCGACACCGATCGATCTTCTGAAGGTCTATTCCGTCTTTATCCGCCGGTTCAACGGCTTCTATGCCCGCGATCTGGAATACTTCGTCAACTATAAAAAAGAAATCATTGCCGAAGGCGGCAAGATCGTCGCCTACTACAACGGCAAGGATCAGATCCGCGGCTATGCGGTGATGATCCCGCAGGGCAATGAACTCTGTGTGGAAGAAATCGTTTATCTGGATTCCATGTCACTGATGAAACTGTGCAATGCGGCTTTGCAGGAAAGAAGGGTCATTCACCTGCATGTTTCCGAAGCGGAAAATCTGCAGAAGCTTTTCCCGGAAGCGAAGACAAAGACATACGGCTCGACGATGGTGCGGCTCAATGACGCCCAGCTTTTCTCACGGCTCTTCAACAAACGGGTGACAACGGTCGAAGAGGCTTTCGCGATCAGCCAGCGGCCGCTGAATATGAACGAATTTGCATAAAAGACAGAAAAATCTGTCTTTTTTCGAAGGATATTTCAACAAAGAAGTATATAACAATTGCAAACATACAGCAGAAGGAGGAACTATGGCTTTATTTCAGGACGCGGCAGAATACTATCAGAACCGGCAGTATGCGGAAGCGTATCAGGTCTATTCTGCCATGAGTGACCGCCATGCCGTTTTCAATACGGCCATGATGGAAATCTTCGGACGCGGCATTCCGCAGGATCTCAGAAAAGCGGAAGAAAGGCTGCAGGAACTGGATCAGACAGGCATGGAAGAAGCAGCGGAACCGTTAGCGGCGCTGCGGGAATATTTCAAATACGCGGAAATCTATAACCAGTATAAAAAAGAATATATTACCAAAAAGGATACCGCCTCTGCCTATGGCCTGCAGCGGGCCAAGAACCATGCGGCGGAAGCAGTCGGCCGTCTGAAAGCGATCGTTCTGTTCCATGAGCCATATGAAAAAGAAACAGCAGAAGAAGAAAAGGCAGCCGCGGTCGTCCTGAGTGATGAAGAGAAGAAGGAAATCTTCGATCTGCTGGCGGCGGTCTATGAAGACGGCCAGGAAGACGATCTGCCGAAAATGCTGGCGGTGATGCAGAAAGGCGGCTATACCAAAGAGCGCTTCGGCATCAGGAGTCTGACAAAGATCCTGCCGCAGCTGCCGTTTATCCGGTATGCCTATAACAAAGCCGTCTTCCGCAAAGACGGAAACAATACGAACGCCATGGCCTTCAGCAAGGAAGAAAACGTTGTTGTCAGCGAAGCGGACAAACAGCAGATCCTGCAGCTGCTGAAGGATACCTACGGCGAAAGCGGCGATGATAAACTTCCGAAGATGCTGTCGGTGATGCAGCGGGGCGGCTTTACCAAGGAGTATTTCGGTATCAAGAGCCTGACGAAGATCCTGCCGCAGCTGCCGTTTATCCGGACCGAACTGAATCACGGCTGGTTCACGGCGCCTGTCGAAGACGGTGAAGATCAGGAAACCGAACAGAAGGCTGCGGAAAGCGTTCAGCCGGCGGAAGAAGTAACAGAAACTGCGCAGCCTGCTGAAACAGTGATCGAAGTACAGCAGCCGGCAGAAGAAATAAAGAAAGCGGAACAGCCGGTTGCCGAAGAAAAAAGCACCGCGCTGGCAGCGGAAGAGAACAGGGTAAGCACGGAACCATCTTCCGTCAAGATCTACCGTTATGCAAGACTTGGCAAAGACGCGGACGACAGAATGTTTCTGAATGCCACGGACGGCAATGTCTATACACTCGTCAAAAAGAATGTGCATCCGCAGTTCCTCGAGGCGCTTGCCCAGGGTGAATACCGCTGGATCAGAGCAAATGAAGGAGCCTTCTTTGTCAAGCCGGCCCGGGAAAATGTCGCTTTCCTTGTGTCGGAAGCAGAGGGCTTCCTGCGCAGTTACAAAAAAGGCGATCAGGTCAGCCTGCCGCTGAAAAAGCGTCTGAGCGAATACTGCCTGGTAGCTCTTGGACCGACCCTGTACGGCCGGCTGGAAAGAGATGACGTAAACGTCGACTACAACAGCCTGCAGGAAGGGGAGATCTATACCTTCGAAGTGAAACACTGCCACATGGATGAGCAGAAGCATTTCTACGCGACCCTGAAACTGATCGGCAAATATGACAGCCGCGGCACACTGCGCCGTATTGAGTCGCTGCCGGATCCGGATGAACTGCGGCAGACCATGCTGGTGCCGGGCAAACTGGTGGATCATCTGAAAAAAGAAGACGATAAGAGAAGCGCTCTGGAAACAGCCATGGGCGAGGAACTCTCGATCAGTTCTCTGAAGGAATTCATTCTGGACCGATATTCCGAACAGAAGGACAGCCATCAGCTCTTTACAAACCGCCGCAATGACCGGTACGAAATCGATGTGGAACTGAATGTCAGGGACGGTAAAGGCGTGCCGTTAAAGGCATGTCTGAACAAGACACCGGGCCACGACACGTTCGTGCTGGCGCTGGTCGGAGCCAGCAGTCCGGATAAAGAAATGCTGCGAAAGGTCTTCGTGGCGGACTGGAACAAAGTGACTCAGGAACTCAGCGAACTGGCACTGCCGGAAAACTGGGATTACAAAGACGACAAGACCCGCAGTAAACGGATCCTCATCAATTATGTGAAATACAGTTTTTATACAGCCTGGCTGGATGGAGATGTCTATGAAGAAGACGGCTACGGTATCTTCAATACAGGCCTCGTGGACAGAGCCTATGATCCGATCTACTGTCTTCTCGAACCAAACCGGGATATTAATGACGTCTTTGAAAGAAAATGGACGATTGCATACTTTGCCTGCCGCGGCAAAGGCGACAACGGCAAAGACCTCAACCGTCGTATCAGCAGGTATCCGAACCCGCCGAAATACATCAAACCGGAGAAGGCGGCGGACCTGTTCTTCGATACCGAAAAGGAACTGTTCTGTGATTATGAACACATCCTGCTCGACAATATGGCAAGACTGCCGCGGGAATTCATCGAGTACCAGCTTTCCTATGACACAGAACTGAAAAAGATGTACCAGGAAGAAAAACCGTTTGCCATTATCCGCAAGTATATCACCGGCAGCGACCGGCTGATGCGTGACCTGGAAGACGGTCTGAAACGGGCTGTTCTCACGGCGGTGAAATATGCGTCCTGGAATTACAAGACGGCAGTTCCGATCTACTATCCCCGCAATAATTCCATCAGTCTGCTGCTGCCGCTGAACCTGGTCGGCGACAAACCGGAAGCGGATGCGGCTCTTGTCATCGAACGGCTGGCGAACGGAAATTATCAGGGACAGACGATTTTTACCATGGCCATGGCCTATCAGGATGCCCGCCAGATCACCCGCCCGAATTCCGACTGGCTGCAGCTGGATTCGGTGCAGGAAGACGAAGAAAGCGAAGATGCATCAGAAGCTGCCGAGAGCTTTTGAAACAGTTGATTTTTTGCGCATTTATTGATGAAATCCCCGCAATGATAATTGACTATAAAAGTGCTAAATCTTATAATTTTAATAGCGACATAAGGAGGTCTTTAAAAGACAATATGACAGATGTAAGAGTTGCAATTAATGGTTTTGGCCGTATCGGCCGTCTGGCTTTCAGACAGATGTTCGGCGCTCCGGGCTATGAAGTAGTTGCTATCAACGACTTAACAAAGCCTTCCATGCTGGCTCACCTGCTGAAGTATGACACAGCTCAGGGCGGCTACTGTGGCAAGATCGGTGAAAACCTTCACACAGTTACAGCTGATGATGAAGCTAACACCATCACAGTAGACGGCAAGACACTGCAGATCTATGCTAAGCCGAATGCAGAGGAACTCCCATGGGGTGAACTGAAGGTTGACGTAGTTCTCGAGTGCACAGGTTTCTACACAAGCAAGGCTAAGGCTGAAGCTCACATCAAGGCTGGTGCCCGTAAGGTTGTTATCTCTGCTCCTGCAGGAAACGATCTGCCGACAATCGTATTCAACACCAACCACACAACACTGAAGCCGACAGACACAGTTATCTCCGCAGCTAGCTGCACAACAAACTGCCTGGCTCCGATGACAAAGGCTCTGAACGACTATGCTCCGATTCAGTCCGGTATCATGACAACTGTTCATGCTTACACAGGCGACCAGATGATCCTCGACGGACCGCAGAGAAAAGGCGATGTCCAGAGAGCTAGAGCTGGTGCTGCCAACATCGTTCCGAACAGCACAGGTGCTGCAAAGGCTATCGGTCTTGTTATTCCTGAACTGAACGGCAAGCTCATCGGCGCTGCACAGAGAGTTCCGACTCCGACAGGCTCCACAACGATCCTGCACGCAGTTGTTAAGGGCGATGTTACTGTTGAAGGCATCAACGCTGCTATGAAGGCTGCTACAAACGAGTCCTTCGGCTACACAGAAGAAAAGCTTGTTTCTTCCGACATCATCGGTATGAAGTATGGTTCTCTGTTCGATGCTAACCAGACAATGGTTGCCAAGATGGACGATGGTTCCTTCCTGGTACAGGTTGTTTCCTGGTATGACAACGAGAACTCCTACACATCTCAGATGGTTCGTACAATCAAGTACTTCTCCGAACTGAAATAATTAGAGTTTCTTACATCAGAAAGCAGAGGGTTCAAAAGAACTCTCTGTTTTTTTTGTCTGCTCATATAAAAAACCGTATCCATCGGATACGGTTGAAAGATAGCCTGTTTTGTGTGATCAGCTGGCAGCAGAGACTTTGGAGTCGACGTGCATACCCATACCGGCTGTGTGGGAAGAAACCTCAGAAGCCAGATACAGAACAGCATTGGCAACTTCTTCCGGCTTGGCATATCTCTTGTCCATCGCATACTGTCCGGCAAGCATAGCCATTGCTTCTTCGTGTGTCATCGTGTCACCGAAGAAGTCTTTTTCGATACGCAGCATCATCGGTGTATCGACCGGTCCCGGACATACATAGTTGACATGAACGCCTACCGGGCCGAGTTCAAGCGCGACGCACTTGGTCAGACCTGCGACAGCATACTTGGAGGAAACATAAGCACTGTTTCCTGCTGTCGGTTCATAAGCGGCTGCAGAAGCGACGACAACGACGGATCCGGATTTCTTTTCGATCAGTGTCGGAGCGGCATACTTTAATGTCAGCATGACGGCGAAGACATTGAGCATATAAGTCTGTTCAAACAGTTCGAGTGTCATGTCCTGTACAGGATGTGCTTTTCCTTCATAACCTGCGTTCGGTACTACGATATCAATTGTGCCGAAATGAGCTTTGGCGTTCTTGACGAAGTTCTTGATATCTTCTTCTTTGTTCAGATCTGCCACGAAGCCTGCGACCTGGCCTTCCGCTGCTTCGAGAGTCGGAAGCAGAGCGTCGATTTTGGTCTGGCTGGTGGAGGAGAAGGCAACTTTGGCACCTTCATTCAGAAAGCCCTTGACGATTGCTGTGCCAATACCGCCTGTACCGCCTGTGACTAAAACAACCTTGTCTTTTAATTTAAGATCCATATATATTTATTTATCCTTTCTTTAAAGCAATATTTGCTTTCTACCACCAAAATTATACATCAAGGCCCATGTGTCGTGAAAGGATAATGATAACCTGACAAACTGATTTTGATATTTCATGAATTTCAAAGCTTCGCACAGGGAAGTGTTTCCGGAAAGGATCAGAACTTTTTGCCGCAGAAAGCAGAACACCGTGTTTTATTCTGTTCACGGCAGGGAGAATTTAGTATGCTGTATTTGCAGAGGCATCCGCATGCATGAAAGATGCCGGAATGGAGAATATATGATTGGAAGACAGGTAATCCCAACTACAAAAGCGTTTACGCTGGATGAGTTATACAGTTTCATGGAAGAACACTGGAACACGGAGGAATACAATCCGTTTGAGCGGGGCAGACCGAATCCGCTGAGCGCTGAGGAGTATATTATGTTACCGGCGACACCGCGCTTTCTGGTGCTCGTTTACAGCCGGGCGGCCGGTGGCCTTTTCAGCAAGGATAATAAGGTGATTCTGACGACCGCCAATACACCGGAAGGTGTCTCGGAATCCCTGATCCGCGGCATTCCCACCAGCAATATCATCTTTGGCGGCATACAGATCAGCAGTTCCATGTCAGCGGAGAAAGAGCGCAAAGGCCCGGCTGAGGATATTCTGCAGATGTATACGGAATACATGCAGAAATTGCTCGCGGAAGCGGGATATCGGAAATAATACCGGCAACAGCGCCTATCAAACCGGCATAGAATTAGCAGAAAAATTAAATAACTGCTAAATACAAAAACGCCTTTAAAACAGGCGTTTTTCGTTATTATCAACAATGACGGAAGCAAACGAAAAGAAAAAATTAGCACTTATCTATTGACAGTGCTAAATATCTGAGTATAACTATAGATGAAAGGTGAAGAAACCTTAATGGAGGTATTCAAGATGAAATACAACGTAGCAAGAAACAATGATTTATTCGATGATTTATTTGACAACATGTTCAGAGCACCGGTATTCGGCGGACAGTCACTGATGAAGACAGATGTCCGTGAGAAGGACGGAAAATATATTCTCGATGTTGAAATGCCGGGCTACAAGAAGGAAGACGTCAAGATCTCCCTGTACAACGGCACACTGACAGTCAGTGCTGAACGTCATTCTTCCAATGAGGAAAAGGATGATGCCGGCCGCATGATCCGCCAGGAACGTTACTCCGGCAGCTGCTCCAGAAGTTTCTATGTCGGCGAAGGCATCAAGGACACAGATGTCCACGCAACCTTCACAGACGGTATCCTGAAGATCGAACTGCCGACCGAGCAGAAGAAAGAGGAAGAAGAGAAGAAGTTCATCGATATCTTCTGATCAGTCAGATAAAGGGAAAGCCTTCGGGCTTTTTCTTTTTTTGTTAATAAGAAAAGATGCCTGCGGGAAACAGGCATCGGAGTGAGCAATTGTACAGACAGGCTATTTCAGTTCCACGTCACCGGATTTGCTGGTGAGATCCAGGCGGCCGCTGCCCTGACCGACATGGACTGTGTGGCGGCTTTCCTGATATGTGGGTACCTTTGCCTTGACCTTGACACTGCCGCTGGATGTCTGCAGGGTGCCCTGGTAGTCGTCGTGATACGGCCGGCAGGTAATGTCACCGGAAAGGCTGGAGGCTTCGACCGTGTCAAACGGACTGAGCAGATCAAGGTCGACGTCGCCGGAAGTTGTTCGGGCATTGACGAAACGGGCTGTGCTGTGAATCTCAATATCACCGGATACGGTGTGGGCAGAAGCGGAATTGCCGTCCAGATTCCGGATGTCGATATCACCGGACACGGTTCCGCAGTCGGCTGAACCGGTGCTGCGCTTGACGTCGATGTCACCGGATACCGTGGACAGATTCATGTCGGCACAGCCGCTGTTTTCAACCTTGACATCACCGGAGACAGCCGTCAGATGAATGTGACGGCAGTCAGCGGAATAAATCTTGATATCGCCGCTGCGGGTTTCCGCGTTCATTTCGTCCAGCGTCAGGTTCTGCATATAGATATCACCGCCGACACCGCTGACATGAACGACCTGGATCTCTGCCGGTACGGCGATGTCCAGACGGCCGTTGCCGTCAAGAACCTTGAAGAGGGCAGTGTCACCGTCTTCGCCGGTATACAGTTCGGCCTTGTTGCCAAGCAGCAGATGACGGACCGGGACAAACTGGTAAGCCAGTCTTTCACCAGGCACGAGACGGACATCGACGGAATGTCTTGTTTCGACATCGATCACCGTATAGCTGCCATCCAGCAGGGACATGTTTCTGGTAATCGCGTTCTGGGAACTCTCACGGAAAGAGGACAGACCGTCATTGACCGCTCTGGCCGCTTCCCGGATCGTGCCGGACAGATTCTCTGAAAGGGATCCGAGATCGATATTGATTTCCGTGCGGCTTTTGAAGGATTCCCGCTGTTCGTTATTCATCATCCGGATGTTTTCAACGACTTCGTCCACCGAGCCGAGGGTGTCGATGACTTCCGCTTCGGTAAGGCCTTGGCTTTCGCCTTCCGTGAAGTGTTCTTCAAATGCCTCCGTGATTTCATCAATGAAGGCCGGGGAATAATTGCTGAGACGCGCCCGCAGAGCGCTGAGATATTCTTGTTTGTTCATAATAAGTTCTCCACTTTCCTGATAAACTGATTCCATTCTTCTTTCTGGCTCTCCCGGTAGGTCTGGCCTTTATCGGTCAGATGATAATATTTACGGGCAGGACCGCCGGAAGACTCCACCAGATAGGTTTCCACATAGTCATTGTCCTTGAGGCGTTTGAGGATCAGATATAACGTTCCGGCTTTGACGGAGAGTTCTTTGGAAATGACTTCCGTCAATTCATAACCGTAACGGTCTTCCTCTTTTAACTGTGACAGTACACACAGTTCCAGAGCGCCTTTTCTAAACTGAGCATCCATATTCAGGTATTCTTCCTTTCTGAGAACACTGTATCACAGACTATTCAGCAATGCAATATAGTGAAATGAAAAAATGTTCTGTTTATATTTAAGATATGCTGAGAAGGGCAGTGACTGAAGACTGTGAACAGATCCGTCATCTGATGGAAATCCTGGAAGACAGAGAGTTTCCGTCCGATTCTTTTCGGCAGGTCTTCGCGGAACAGATGACAGAGGAGAGGTATGTCTGTCTGGTCTATGAAGAAGACAATAAGATCGTCGGTGTTTTGAACATGCGGATCGAAGCCCAGCTGCATCATCGGAATAAAGTGGCGCAGATCATGGAACTGGTCGTTAAACCGGCCTACCGCTGTCACGGCATCGGCACGGCGCTCTTTCAGGAAGCTGAGTGGATCGCGAAAGAGCGGGGCTGCGAGCAGATCGAGCTTGAGACATCCGCATGGCGGAAAAGAGCCCATTCCTTCTATGAAAGAAAAGGGATGGTCTGTGACCATCTGTATTTCAGGAAACCGGCAGAATAGATTGGAGAATTTATGTTGTTAAGTTACGAAGGAATATTCTTTGAAGGTAAAGCTGAAAAACTGATCCATTCTTTGGAAAAGGAACAGCTGCCGACAGTTAACGACGTCATTCACTGTACCTTTAAATATCATCCGGATGAGGATCAGATATTTGATGAGATTGTCGGAAAAGAATTCCAGGTGCTGCTGACGGGATACGGATATGATGGGAAAAACAGCGGTTTTGAACTGCAGCTGCCGGAAGAAATCAGGCAGTATTACATCAATTACAATGATGAAAACCCACAGATGCTGAACAAACCGCATATCACGGCTTCTCTGACGGCCGACAGCAAAGCTTCCAGAACAAAGAATCTGCATTTCGAACCTTTGCCTGAACCGATTGCCGTCACCGGCAGATTCGGCTATTGGATCAAAGATGACGGCCGTGAATATGTTTCATACGAACCATATAAATCAGAAGACGGAACACCACCCGCTGTTGAATATCAATAAAGAAAAACGATCCCTGTCAGTGACGGGGATCGATTCTGTTGGCATAGCCATTAAAACCCCCGGATAGTCCGGGGGTCCAAATAAGCTTTAGCGGAGAGATAATGAAAAAAGCCTCCTGGCTTATAATTTCGTGTGTGGTCTGCGAAACTACAACGAAAGAATAAGAGGAGGTTTTTATC
>JAFRCE010000022.1 GCA_017404505.1 Solobacterium sp.
CATTTTTCCTGCGGCAGTTTTTCAGAACTTCTGAATACTCAGGGATCATCCATTCTTTGGCTAAATTGAAGAATACCACCGTATCATCAGGAGTGAGAAATCTGCTTTCCAGAACACTGTATAGAGGATCAAGGTAGGAAAAAGCCGGAATACCGGAATTCAGAAAATCAATCTGCAATGTGCTGAAAACATTCAGTTCACGGGCATCGCCAAGAAAAAGGATTTTCTTACTGATTTTCAGCATAGCCAAAATCAGTTTCATTTTTTCATAGTCAATAGTCTCAACAGTTTTCTGGATGTTGGAAAGGGCAGTTTTTTCAGCCATGTTACAGAGTGAACTGTCACTGGTTCTTTCCTGATAATAAAACTGCCGCATCAGGGCAGTCTTTTCCCTGACTGTTGCAACAGTGACTTTCAGATCCTGAGCTGATGAAAACCCCATTTTTTTGATCAATCTGCTGACGGAAGCGTTACTGACAGAAGCGGAGTCCGCGATCTGGTCTACAGAGAGGGTGGGCAGCTGATTCAGATTCATCAGGATGTTCCTGACAATATGAAAATCAGTCTCATTATTAATATGACTGTTACAGTAGCGTATAAAACCCATATATTTCACAAGAGCATTATCAGTTGTTACATAATTCATGATCTGTATTTCAACATCATTATATACAGATTTCACATGTTTTGGATCTTTTTACTATTATGATTCTTTACATGTTTTTGTTTGTAAATCCAGCAGAGCATCTGACGCAAAGTGCCAGGTGAAATTCCTTTGTACAGTTTTTATGAATTTCAAGATATGACAACAGAATGCCTTGGCTGCTTTTTCTTTCTGGATACATTTCTCTTTGACGATTGTGAGCAATAATTAACGATTGATCGTGCTTTTCAATAGCACCTTATGTTCATTCTTCTCGTACCCATTTATATTCTCATTTAATTCAAAGATTCTTTTATTGATGTCATTACATAAGCGGAGCTCTTTTCTTATTGTTTTTAGACTCTTTAGAATTGGTTCGTAATCTGTTGATTTATTTGCCTCAGAAGGATTATCATGATTTGACAATCTTTTTCGCTGCAATTCCAGATTATCTTTTGTCTGCTGCAATATATTGATGTGCTCTGCAAGTTCTTCTGCAGTTGTAACGTCATTTTTAAACAGATACGTGACTTCTTCAGTAATCTTATCCAAATATCTGAGATCCTGTTTCATGGAAAAGGGGACTTGCTTGTTCCGTGAAGATTGCTGCGGGATGATTCCCATCATGAACATATATTTCACATACAATGCCTGGAATCCTTTCAGTTTCTTTGTTTCCTTTGTTTGTCCGCTGATCGTAACAATTTCCGGCATTTCCGGGAAATGAAACGGTTGGAAATGAACTACAGAGTTTGCCAGGATCTTTTCACGAATTGCTTCTTCTGAATAGTCTTCAATGGATGAAAGCTTATATAAACGTATGAATCGTTTTCCACCTGGTGCTTTAACAGCGAGATGTTTTCCAAATTTGATTTCATATCCGAGCTTTTTCAGATTGATTGTAAATTCCTTGAATGATTCCGAGCCGGAAATGACGTGATCAATATCTTCCTTGATCATGGTGCGTACTGTGGGTTTATATTCATGATCCGCTTTCCATTCTGCGTAATGTCTGCTTTTACCCTTCGGAGTCTCTATGATACTGAGGCCATACTGTCTTGCCAGATCATCTGATAATGATGAGAAACGAACATAATCTTTTCTGCTGTTGTCAAACTTTCTTCCATCAGTCCAGGAAACGGAATTAACAACAAAGTGATTGTGGGGATGCGCCTTATCCAGGTGTGTACAGACTACCACCTCAAAGCGGTCTCCCCACATCTTCGCAGCCAGTTCTGTGCCAATCCGATGCGCAGTGGTGGCATCGACTTCTCCAGGCTTGAATGACTGGATGGCGTGAAAGGCGAGGACGCCATCAGGCTTACCAAAGGCAATCTTAGTTTTCCGGAAAGACTCTGCGGCACTGTCCGGGTCACAGTTGATTCCGGTGACATAGTATTTCTGATTGGTCTTTTCACCGTTACTGACATAATCCAGAACATCTTCCAGTTCTGAAACGATACCGTCTTTGGCTTCCGTTTTCATAGGATTGGCAATATAACTGAGTGCCTGAACATAACTGCCTTTGATCGGCCAGATGCTGGTTATCGGCATGGGTGTTCCTCTTTCAGTTCGATAGGGTTCTGTATGAGCTCCTTAATCTCATTGATTTCTTTTTGCAACAGAGCATAGTTTTCTTTGTAAAGAGGGGTATCCATATGCCCGTTACGATTGGCTGCAGCAGAAAGCTGGTTAATGTTATTTCCAATCCGGCGAAGCTGTCGGATCACTTCGACCAGTTCTTCTTTCGGAGCAGGCTTCAGAAGCAGTCCGTTCAGCAGGTTCCGGATATAAACCTCTTTGGGAATACCGGCTTCTCTGGCAAGCTGATCAAACTTATGAAACTCTGCTTCACTCATTCTGCAGCAGACCATTCTACCTCGTTTTCTATTCGCCATGGTGTTTATTCACCTCCTTTGTATTGGTGGGTCTCAGGGAAAATCCCTGAATAATTTGTGTCTGGCATGCCAGATACGTTGCTTGCGAAAACTTACACCGTCAGATCCTTCAGGTTCTATTCCCATAGCAGTCTAGCAGCTTTCCGGTATGCATCTTTTGCATTAGAGCGCCTGTAATTCTTACCTGTGAAAGCGATTGGCTGACACTTTTCAAGAACTCTGTCATAAATCCTGGCATAGCGAAGATCATTGCCATATGCATGATTTTTCATTTCCTGCAGGGAAAGGTTTGTCGTGATGATCAGTGGCTTACGACTCCGGTAACGGGCGTCTATGACGCTGTAAATCTGTTCCAGTGCATAATCTGTCTCACGCTCTGATCCAAGATCATCGATGATGAGAAGGTCATATTCGTTGAGACTGCTGATATACGTATTCCTTTCATCGCTGTAAAGGGTTCCGAGTGTATTCAGTATCTTAGGAAAGCTTGTCATCAATACCGGTATTCCCTGATCAAGAAGGGCATTGGCTATGCATCCGGCAAAGAAAGATTTGCCTGTACCGACATTTCCAAACAGCAGCAGTCCAATATCTTCTGCCTTGAATTCGTCCCATTTCTGAACATACTTTCTCGCTTTGGACATCAGAGGATTATCCCCGCTGTCATGTGCGAAGGTATATTCCCGCAGGGATGGATCCTGCAGTCCATGAGCCTTCATCTGCTCAATTCTGATCAGTTTCTCGCGGCGGAGAAGACGTTCTTCTTCCTCTTCGATCATTTGCTCTTCACAACGGCAGATACAGCGTACTTTGCACTCTGTGCCGTTGAAGTTGATCACTGTCTGCCGGGCTCCTCCGCAGACCGGACAGCGAAGCAGGTCTGTTTCAGTACTCGCTGGGATTTGGTCGGCAGTTCCGAATAGACAGTTATTGATGTGCTGCATCACAGACATTCTCCTTCCCTAAAGCTGTAATCACGTGCCTGACGCGGCGGTTTTGGTTTTTCTTTTCTTGCCCAGGAACGTATGGTAGCCAGGAAATCCTTGTATTTCTTTCCGTGTGATGCACAGTAAAGCGATACAGATTCGATTCTGTCCTGATAGTCGGAAGGAAATTCTTCTGTCAGTTTCCGGTAATCATCATCGCTGAGCAGAACATTGTTGTATGACCCGTAGGACTTTCTTTGTATATTTTCTTTTGTTATTCTTTCAGTCTTATTCTTTTCAGTATTATTAGGTTTCATATTCTGAAACTCTAGAGTTTTATTTTCTGAACTTCTGGAATTTCGTTTTTCGGAATTCTTGAATTTCATATTCTGAACTTCTGAAGAATAAAACTTCTTCACATAAAGTCTGCTGGCATTGCCCTGACCTATACGGACTTTCTCTACAAGACCGATTCCTTTGTTAGAATCCAGTTCATTAAGAAGGGCTACAGCTTTGGTTTTGCCGCAGTGCATCTCACGGGCAATATCTTCAATGGTAAAATGAATATAGGCTCGTCCCTGATCATCAAACCAACTGTTTTCCACTGAAAGATATGTTCTGTCGAGCAGCAGACCATACAGCAGTTTTGCCATAAGACTGACACCGGCAAACTGCGGATCTGTCATGAGTGTTTTTGGAATTTTGTAAAAAGCAAATTGTTCGGCTTCGTTGCCGTAAAAGTATTCAAATTGTTGTGTCATTTCTGATTCATAACCTTTCTTCTATGCTGGTAATTCTTATTCGTAAACATTCGTAAACAGAACCTGCAGTTTTAAGACATTCATATCGCCCAAAATGCCATGATGAAATCAGCCTAAGCAGGGTTAGACCATATAATTCGGTAAAATTCGTTGTTTTCAGACAAAAGAAATCAGCCGGTCATGCCCTCAGCTCCACTATTGAAAAAAGCCTCCATATGTAGTACAATGTGCTACGCAAGGAGGCTTTTTATGAGTTTTTCAATCAGACTGACAGAAGAAGAAAGAAAACTGGCAGACAGTTATGCCAAGCTGCATTCCTTAAGCATTTCCGAAGCCTTCAAAAGGGCATTATTTGAGAAGATTGAAGATGAATTTGATATTGTGCTGGCAGATAAAGCTTATGAAGAATACAAGAGTAATCCTGTAACTTATTCACTGGAAGAGTTGGAGAAAGAACTGGGTTTGTAATGTCATATCATGTCAGTTTTACTAAAGAAGTTATCAAAGAAATCAAAAAGCTGGACAAATATACACAGAGAATGGTTACTTCGTGGATCCGGAAAAATCTTGAAGGAATTGATGATCCACGAAGGATTGGAAAGGCTTTGACCGGAAACAAACGAGGATATTGGCGGTATCGAATTGGAGACTATCGTTTGATCTGCACAATTGAAGATGAGAACCTGGTTATTATCGCACTGAACATCGGGCATCGAAGGGAAATCTACAAGTAAAACCATCTTCAATGTGCAGGACCGACTTTTGGGACCGACTCAGAAAAAAATAACTCGTATACGGAAGAATACTGCTGTAAATGGATGAATTCACCCGTAAAAGAGGTCATAAAACAGTATAAATCCTATAAGATAGCACTATTCTAGACCCCCTCAGCTCCACTCGAATGCCGCGTATTTTACGCGGTTTTTTCATGCTTCAAACCATTTGTAGACACTTATACAGAAAACCACGCTAATAATTGAATATATCCAAATATCCGTTTTAGTTATATAAAAGCATATAATATAAGTATTTGTATATAGATTGAATGATCCTTACAATGAAACTGCAGCAGGAATAATATCAGATCTGCATCTGATTAGGATTTGCATATTTCCGGCTGACATATCTGATGAGAGTGAGGTACATTCAATGACAAAACTATGGAACCGTGACTTCATCCTGCTGAATATCTGTGTGATATTTGCTTCATTCACTAACTTCTCCCTCATTTATCTGCTTCCCGTACATGTGCTGAATATCGGAGGGACAAACGCAATAACAGGTCTGATGACCACCGGAATGACTGTAACATACCTGATTACAGCTTTGATGACGGCACCCCTGATTGACAGATGGGGCAGAAAGAAAATGCTTGTGCTCGGAACTGTATTATACGCGCTTAACGCAGCAGGTTATGTATTGTTCGCGGATGACCTGACTGCTGTCACGATCCTGCGTATCCTCAACGGTGTGACCCAGGGTATCTTTTTCCCGGTGCCGCCAACAGTTGTAGCGGATGTATCTCCAAAAGACCGTATGGTTGAAGCAATCGGATATTTTGGCATTGCCGGAGCCCTGCCCGCAGTTTTCGCCCCGGTTGCAGGTCTGTGGATTTACGAAAACACAAGTTCCGGCGCATTCTTTATGATGACAGCGATGAGTGCGGCTGTATCTGTGATTTATGCACTTCTTATGCATGAAAACTATCATCCGTCAGCTGTTGTTAAAGAGAGCAGGAAGGTATCGATCCATACAGTTCTGGAACTGTCAGTTATCATGCCGAGTATAGCTGCTTTCCTGGTCTATGCAGGTAACAGTGCGGTAAACAAC
Organism: Solobacterium sp.; assembly: GCA_017404505.1. Classification (GTDB taxonomy): domain Bacteria; phylum Bacillota_I; class Bacilli_A; order Erysipelotrichales; family Erysipelotrichaceae; genus Bulleidia. The sequence goes on from JAFRCE010000022.1 coordinate 6,059, forward strand.
TTTGCACTTCCGGTAGGCATAGAAAGAAATATAGCCGGCATGTCATTATTTCTGAGCGTAAACAATATTGCGATGATCATTACGCGGCTCGCTGCGGGAAAACTGGCAAGAAAGGTTCCTTTCCCGGTTCTGGCAGCGGCCGGGATCATTACCCTCACATGCGGTAATCTACTGATTGCGTTTGCGTATGATCTGTGGCTCATGCTGATCGCGTCTGTACTTGTGGGTGTCGGAATCACGTTGTTTATTCAATTGGTTCAATCCCATGTTCTCTCTTCAGTTCCTGATTCAAGAAGAGGAGTTGCGGGAAGTACATTGATGCTGTTTCAGAATACCGGAAATGGCGTAGGGGCAGCTCTTTTCGGCAGTACTTCCGAATCGATCGGTTATATGTTCACATATATCATTTCAGCGATCATAACACTGGCAGCTCTGCCGATCAGAATGAATAAAGTTAATGAAGTTCAAAATTAATATCTCTGTGGAAGAATAATAGGAGGATATGATGGAACAATACAGAAATCAGACATTTGATAAAGAACGTGAATTCTACGGAAAGCATGATATCATTGTGGATCACTGCCGGTTTGACGGTCCTGCCGATGGTGAAAGTGCACTGAAGGAATGCAGTAACATACAGGTAAATGACTGTCTGTTTAACCTGCGCTATCCCTTCTGGCATGATACAGGTCTTTTGATTCGAAACAGTGAGATGACTGAATTGTGCCGGGCAGCCTTATGGTATTCCGAAGATATCACGATCGAAGGCACAAAACTGCACGGGATCAAGGCGTTGAGGGAATGCAGAAATGTCCATATGAAAAACTGCGATATCGTATCGCAGGAATTTGGCTGGTCGGTGCAGGGCATCACGATGGAGCACTGCTCCAATATCAGTGAATACTTCATGATGCGTTCCGATCATCTTCATTTTGACGATGTGACGCTGAAGGGCAAATACTCGTTTCAGTACATAACAGACTCGCAGTTTATAAACTGCAATTTCGATACAAAAGATGCGTTTTGGCATGCGAAGAACGTCTATGTCAAAGACAGTGTGATCAAAGGGGAGTACCTGGCATGGTACAGTGAAAATATCACTTTTGAGAACTGTACGATCATCGGTACGCAGCCGCTGTGTTACTGCAAAGGCCTGCGTCTGATCAACTGCCGGATGATCGATACCGACCTGGCTTTTGAAAAATCGGAAGTCGAAGCTGTTCTGACAGAACCGGTCATAAGTATCAAAAATCCGAAAGCCGGAAAAATTATCGTGCCGGAAGTCCGGGAACTCATCATGGATGATCCGGCAGCGCAGGGCAAAGTCATTACAGCTGTCCCGGTCAAGCATAGTTAATTCGTGCAGGATTTCCTGCCGGTTTAAGCACACTGAGAATATGAAAGAACAAAGCGTGGTCAGAATTTGTCCGCGCTCTTTTCATTTACAACGGTTTCCCGCAAGCGGTCGATGAACAGCTGGATCACAGGAGAGAAAACCTGATATTTCTTCCAGATCACCGAGCCTTCTACGGCAGCCGAACCATTTACAGGTCTGAAATACAGATTCCGGCTTCCTTCCGTGTCTATCAGGTGATCAAAACAAAGGGCATATCCTGCGCCGTCCTCTACCAGTAAAGAGGCGTTATAAATTAGGTTATATGTACCGATGAGATTAAGATCTCTGAAAATACTCTGATCAATATACGGCATGGACGTTCTGGATGTAAATATAGGCAGTCCCCTGAGTTCATCGATATTCAGGCTTACTCTGTCTGCTAACGGATCATTTGACCGCATCAGGATTCCCAATGAATCACCTGCGGGAAGTTGGATCGAATGATAAGAAGAACGGTCAAAATCGGAAAAGATCAGCGCCAGGTCGATCAGGCCATTTTCAAGGTCTTCCAGAAGGTCTTTTGTATCGCCGCTGACAACATGGAAACGGATGCCGGGATATTCAGCAATAATGGACGCTGCAGTTTTGGAAATGTAATGAAAAACATGCGATTCTCCCGCACCGAAATAAATATCCCCGGATATGTTTTTCCTGACTTCACTGACTTCCCTTTCTGTCTGATGCACAAGCCTGACGATCTCTTCACACCGTCTGCGAAGGATCATTCCTTCTTCTGTCAGGGCAATCCTGCGGCTTCCTCTTTCAAATAAAGTGACCCCGAGTTCCTCCTCCAGTTCCCGCATTTGTCTGGATAATGCAGGCTGGGATACGTGCACAGCATTGGCAGCACCCGAAATTGTTCCTTCCCGCACAACCGCCAGGAAGTATTCCATGATTCTGATGTCCATTTTGTTCTCCTATATGATTTGATTATATTTTAATATTAGATATAAGTATTTGTATATATCTTTGGCTGCATATATATTTAGTTTGGAAAAACAAATAAGGAGGAAATCAAATGGCATACGGTTATATCACCAGACTGAGCAAGAACGTGGTAAGAGAACACGTTCGTTATAACAACCGATACGGTATCGCGATTGCGGCGGATATCTACAAAGCAAAGGATCTGGATGAAACAAAGAAATACCCTGCACTGATCGTGGGTGCGCCTTACGGTGGCGTTAAGGAACAGGGTCCTTGCGTCTACGCAAACGAGCTGGCACAGCGCGGCTTTGTGGTACTGACTTTTGATCAGGTCTTTATGGGTGAATCCGGCGGTGAGCCGAGAAACATCTCCAGTCCGGAGCTGTTCACAGAGAGTTTTTCAGCAGCTGTTGATTATCTGGGTGTAAAAGTCCCTTATGTTGACAGAGAGAGGATCGGCGTGATCGGCATCTGCGGATCAGGCGGATTTGCACTTTCCGCAGCCCAGACGGATACCCGCATCAAAGCCGTCGCAACCGCATCAATGTATGATATGTCCGATGTGCGCGGCAGAATCGGCGGCAATATGGAAGCACTGGAGGCTGAAAAAAACCACCTTTCTGTGCAGCGCTGGGCAGATTTCGAGAATGGCACACCGGAGTATATCCCTTCCTTCCCAGAAGAGCCTTATGCAGATGGTGAGATGCCTTTGACAGGTACGGTGACGGATGAGTGGAATACATTCTATGCAACAGAGCGCGGCTTCCATCCAAATGCGAGAGGCGGCTTTACGACCACGTCCAACATGGCCTTTACCAATTTCCGCCTGCTGGACTTCATCGCCGAAATCTCTCCCAGACCTATTCTCTTTGTTATGGGTGATAAGGCGCACAGCAAGTTCTTCAGCGAGAACGCCTATGCAGCAGCCGCAGAGCCGAAGGAACTGTATGTAGTTGAGGATGCAGAGCATATTGACCTCTACGACAGAACAGATCGTATCCCCTTTGACAAACTGGAAAGATTTTTTAAGGAAAATCTGAAGTAATCAGATTGGAGAGCGTTATGCATTCAGAAAAAGATATCATACAGAATCTTCGTGACGCAGATTGCTCAGAAAAGGATATAGGGCCCATCATGATCTGCTATCGGGACGGCGACCAGCGAAAAATGGAAAAGCTGATTGCCGGGTGCCGGAAAAAGAAGCTTCAGCGGCTGCATGACTATCAGACCTATATTGACCGGCTTGATTTCTTAAGCTATCAGCTGGCAAAAGAAATGTGTAAAGAGGAGAATGAGCCATGATTCTTTACTTTACTGCGACCGGCAACAGCCTGTATGTTGCCAGACAACTGGACAACGAAAGATTTAGTATTCCCTGTCAGAAAAACAGGTGACATTATTCAATGTGACGTTTGAACCGGGGCGCAGGAATAACTGGCATATCTATCACGCCGCTAAAAGCTTGTACCAGGAAGAAGGAAAAGAACCAAAAAGGATCCTTCCCGGAACAGTGACCAGTATCCCCACCGGAGTATACACTGGCATGGCGCCAGGAAAAACTGCTGTTTCTCCATCTGACAGTTGAGATACCCGATAGGGGGGTATGTCTAATGAGTGGTGTGAACCAGTCAATGACGAAGAGTACAATCAAATGTAATCCTGTCGTTTTTCACAGTTAAAGATCGCCGAAAAAAGAAGACCAGTCACATAACGTCTGGTCTTTATTACTGAATACAGCTGTAAATAAATGATTTCAAACGATAAAGAGGGTATAAAACAGTAAAAATCACTCAGAAGAACACTGTTCCAGACCCCCTCAGCTCCATACCAAGGAAAAGCCATGTATTGTGGCTTTTTTTGTCTTTATCAGCAATGAAAATAGATATTTGGATTAATTTGTTGCAATAACATATCCAAAAAAAAATTAATATAGATTTGGAGTGATTATCTGACTATTGAGGTGAATATGAAAGAAGCCTTCTTTTTTCTTTTGTTATTCTTTCAATCTTATTCTTTTTCAATATCAGAAAAAAAGAGCGTCAAAAAATGAAGATCCTGGGTTCTTCACACATACCACGATAACTGGCAGAATGATTACAGTTGCAGAGAAAAAGCCGGTGACTGATTTGTTCGTCGGTCGCCGGCTATCTATAAGGCAGCATTCAGTTTCTATAATCCATATACGGCTATCCCTGCGGCTGCTGAAAGACAGATCAGCAGGATCGGTGATATGCCGCCTTTTTTTATTCTTCTGGAGCCGAAGTATGCTGTTCCAAGTACCAGCGTCAGGATCAGAGGACGAATCAGCATTGACTGCCCCTGAATGACAATGCCGTTCCGGATAATCATACAGATGCCGGTAGCGAGGACGATTCCGACCATACAAGGTTTCAGTCCGCGCAGAACCGCTTGTATACAAGGGTTCTTCAGCACCGTTTTCAGGAGCGCTGTCACCAGAAGAATAATGATAAAGGACGGAAGTACAACGGCAAGTGTCGCGACCAATGATCCAAAGATTCCTGCCTGTGAGCTGCCGACATAGGTAGCCAGGTTTACCATGATCGGACCTGGTGTGCTTTCACTGACAGCGATCATATAGGTCAGCATCTCATCATCCAGCCAGCCGTAAGAAAGAACGACATCACGGATCAGCGGTATCGCACCGTATGCGCCGCCAAAAGCGAAACAGCCGACCTTGAGGAAGCCGATCAATAATTCCAGAAGGATCATTTCCCGGTACCTCCTGTTACTGGCTTTCTGATTATGAAGATGATCAGACTGATTAACCCGGCGGTAAGCATCAGAATAATGGATGAGATTCTCAGGGAGAAAATATTGATCAGCATCATTGCCGCAAACGCACAGAGCATAAACATTCCGGGCATCGGCTTTTTCGGCATCTTCTTCAGCATCCTGATGGCGGCATCCAGGATCAGTATCCCGACTGCGATCTTAATGCCCTGGAAAGCATGGGCGATCCAGGTGACTTCCAGAAAGTGATCTAAAAACTTTGAAATCACAAAGATGATGCAGAAGGAAGGAAGAATCATTCCCAGCGTCGCTGTCAGGGCTCCCCAAAGACCTGCTTTCTTATATCCGACATAAGTCGCGCAGTTAATGGCAATTGGTCCGGGGGTGGATTCGGCAATGACGGTGATGTTCATCATCTCATCGTGGGTGATCCATTGCTTCTTCTCCACACAGGTGTTTTCAATCAGCGCGATCATGGCGTATCCGCCGCCGAAAGTGAACAGACCAACCTTTGCAAAAGACAAAAAGAGATCCGGTAAAACATTCATTTTGCGGATCCCTCAATGGTTTTACTCGCCATGATGACGGTGGCAGCCCTCATCGCCGTGATGGTGACCGCATTCATGTTCCTCGCCATGATGACCGCACGCATGACCTTCACCATGATGATGGTCATGGTGATCACATCGGGCGTCAGGATCATAATTCAGAGTGCCTTCTGCAAGGTCTTTTGCGGCAGCGTCTGCGGATCCCCGGACACCTGCATAAAGCTTGATTCCGGCATCAGAAAGCGCCATCTGCGCTCCTCTGCCGATTCCGCCGCAGATCAGGGCGTCTGCCTTGGCGGCCTGCAGGAAACCGGCGAGCGCGCCGTGGCCGCTGCTGTTGGTGTCGACGATCTGCTCATTCACGATTTTTCCGTCTGCGATGTCATACAGTTTGAACTGTTCGGTGTGGCCGAAGTGCTGGAAGATTTCTCCGTTATCATATGCGACAGCGATTCTCATGGTATTCTTTCCTTTCTCTATGATCTTCTGATTAATTTCCACCGGTTCGTATTCACAGTGTCCGCCGGTGATCAGCAGCCTTTTTCCGTTCACCAGGGCATCAGCAACCTTTTTCCTGGCACTTTCATAAATAGCGGTGACAGTGGTTCGCGCGATGTTCATTCTTGCTGCACAGACTTCCTGGGTAAGGCCTTCATCGTCCAGCAGTCTTAATGCCTCGAATTCGTCTACGGTCATCTGAACACTTTCGGTGGCTGTGATGTCATCAGGCGAGAAACTGCGATAGACCGGCGGCTGTCCTATTCTGCGGCATCTGAATGGTCTTGGCATATACTCTCCTTTTCTGACATATGTCATTTATTATCGTAGATCGGTTAATGACATATGTCAATATCTTCCGGAGTGACACGTAAAAGGGAATCAGTCAGGAATATTATTTACAATGCTTCAGGTTTTGTATTCTTTACCATAATTTCGACTCATGATAATGCGGCGGGAACCGGTTATTGTTTCGCTCTGGCCATCTTTATTGTGAACAATGCGCCATGTTCTGTGTTTTGGGCGTGCAGTTCACCTTTCTGCAGTTTGATTATTTCTGAGGCGAGGGAAAGACCGATTCCTGTGTCGCCTTTACGGGTTGTGTAGAATCTTTCGAATATATGCGGCAGACTGTCTTCGTCGATTCCCTGTCCGTCATCCTGAATGTTGATGATAGTATTCTGTCTGTCCGCTGTGCAGGTCACAACGACTTTGCTTGCCGCATAATTTACCGCATTTGAAAGAATATTGGAAATGGCTTTGATCATCTGCTCTTCGTCACAGCTGACATATACCGGTTCTGCAGGCATTTCCGGAAGCAGTTCTATGTGATTGGAATGAGCTGCCGGAGCTGTCAGATGCATGGCGTCATATATGATTTCCCGGATGTCTGAAGTTTTAAACTGAAGGACAAGCTGATTTGAATCAAGTCTGGAAATATACAGAAACTCAGCTACCAGTTTTGTCATTCTTCTGTTTTCTTCAAGGATTACCTTAGCGGCTTTTTCCGGCTCTTCTATACCTGCTATGATTCCCTCCGCATATCCCTGGATTGCCATCAGTGGTGTTTTCCGCTCATGTGAACTGCTGTGCCGGTTCAGAAAAAAAAAGAAATGAAGGCAGGAAATGAATATTCTGTCTTCTTTTCCGTTTGCGGAAGATCTGCAGCTGAATGAACTCACAGCAAAGCGGCAGATGAAGAGGTATAGAGAAACTGTCGAAAACGCTATGTGCGTTTTGCCAGTCGTTTCGCTTCCCGTTTTGTTGCGATAACGTGCCGGACCGCCAGAACCGGATGATAAATAATCATCCGCGGTCCCGAGAAACGCATCACTTCCCGGATTTTCTCGCGCATTTCAGGTTTGTAACAATGAACGTGGCAATTCGAGCAGAAGGTTTTGTTCTCCATAAACGGACACTTGTCAGTACGCTCACAGGCGTATTCTGCAAGCGCGGCACATTCCGGACAGAGTCCGTTTTCAGTGCCGTGTTTTTTCCGGCAGAAAAGCTGAATCATCAGTGTCACAACCTGTTTTTCCTTTTCTCTTTTCTTATGCAGATCTTTTTCCATTCTGTTTTCTCCTGCCTTGATAATTTTACCATTTCCAAAGCAGCCGGTGCGGAATCCTTCGGCTTATTTCCGCCGCTCAGGAAGATCATCTGAGGAAACTGCCTGGCAAATGTATTATATCCCGCATATGTTCCGTTTACAGGCAACAGTTATCTCTTTATACATGCGCCAGAATGCCCGGTCTATGTATGCATGTAGATTAAACGTCCGGAAAAAGCCTATAATAAAAGAGAATAAGAATAGTACTGCGACCCATTAACCCGTATAATTTAATGAACAACAATGAAGCACAAAGAACCGTGAAAACTTCGCACATTCAGGAAATAAATGATTTTGAATCATCTGAAAGAGAGTATTATGACAGAAGAAAAAAAGACAATCGACAGTGAAGTTCTGGAAAAAGTTGACGGAGGCTTGGCTGCCTTCCGCGTTCTGAAACAGGATGTTCAGGCGATGATTCCGGATGAAGTGAAAGAAAAACTCAGCACAGCGAAAAGTGATCTGGAAGCCTGCCGGATCCTGATGGATCACGGGTTAGATCTTACAGCAATTGAAAAGAAGATCATTGAAGCAGGATTCGGTCCGATTAAAATCGGTCTGCAGGAACTGTCGGATGATGCACTTACGGACGCTGCCGGAGGTTTTTTCCCGATCAGCACCGGCACGGATGTTGTCTGCAAATGCGGCGCCAGATATAAAGAAGATTTTACACTGCAGGCATTTCTCGCACTGACCGGGACCAGCAAATACATATTCATATACCGCTGCAATAAATGCGGCCAGCTGATTGGCTATACCCGCGACGGCAAGGTGGAATACATAGACCTGAGCCTGCCGCTGGTATTATAAGATCCTTAAAAAACGCAAAAGAAATACAGCTGACGCAACAATGCAATGGCAAAGACAGATCGGTGTCTTTATGAATGAATCTAAAAACCGGAAGGCGTAAGTTCGTCTTCCGGTTTTCATACAGTTCATTGAATGGATCGATTATGCTTTTTTGAGTGTGACGTTCACGTCTCCGTAGGTTTCCGGGACGGTGTATTCTTCTTCGTTTTTCAGATAGCCTTCCGGAACTTTCATGACATGTACGGTATAGTGACCTTCCGTGGTTTCAAAGAACGCGGCACCTTCGGCATCCGTTCTGCCCATCATGCATGTGGTATCAGAGCAGAACTGAAGGGAGGCACCCGGTACCGGTGCTCCGTCACTGTCCGTGACAACGACCCGGTAGCCGTTCTTCTTTACTGAAGCCGCTTCGGAAGCCTGAACAGGCTCGATTCCGGCTGCCACCTGAGCAAGCAGTTTTTCAAAGATCTTATCGTATTCGGAAAGATCTGCGGGTGCGCCAATGACCGGATAGGTCATGATCTTTCCTTCCCGGTTCACGAAGATGGAAGTCGGAATACCCTGGAAGCCAAAGTCGTCATACAGGGTACCGGCCGGCAGAAGGTTGGTATAGGTCAGATTCTTTTCCGCCATCAGAGCCTTGCATTCGGCAAGTTTTTCATCGGCATCCGTGCAGTAACCGACAATGACAGCGTCTTTTTCAAGCATGCGGCGGTGAATATTGCCCAGTTCTTCCAACTCGTTCTTGCAGGGATTGCACCAGGTTGCCCAGAAGTTGACCATGGTGACAGCGTGGGCGGCGAACAGTTCTTCGCTCTTTACCGGATTGCCGTCGGTGTCAGTGGTTTCAAAATGGACGGATCTGCCGATCAGTTCGACACCGGGGATATGCGGCGGATAGTATTCCGCGTTTTTCAATACCTCAATCAGAGTTTTCTGCAGTGTCTGGAATTCTTCCGCGAAGTCAGGATGCTTTTCCATGAATTTTGCTTCGCTGTCACGGTCCGTGATTGCGTAATAGGTAATATCTTCGCATCTGCCGACTTCGGTAAACATGTCATCACTTGCCGATTCCTTTTTCATGATCTGCTTGATTTCCTTGATGCCGCGGTTGCCGTCGATGCCGATAACGGTAAGAATAATACCCATTTTAGTCATGACCTGCATCACTTCTTCCTGTGTCGGTTCGTGATCGGCGGTCTTTTTTTCCATGTCATCAAGTTCTTCCTTCGTCGCAGCGATATAATTGAACATCATGACGTACATACCGCTGTTTCCGCCCATCGGGAAGGGGGCTAATGCGCCTTTGGTGTTTTCAAATGTATCGGGATAGGTCAGATTGAATCCCAGATTTTCATGTTTTTCGGTTTTTCCCATAATTATGATTTCTCCTTTGTTTTACAAACAGATTATACAGCTTTTTCCATATCCGGATGGTTAAGTGATTGAATTGACAGTTGGTATCCGGTAAACAGAAAGTCCCGAACAGACAGAGTCAGATACGATATAATGAGATTGGCTTTACAGGGAGGTTTCAGCTATGAGAATCATGAAAGCACTGCCTGCTTCTTTTCTGGTCATGTGCATGGCATTGACAGCCTGCCAGAAAGATCCCACCGAAGGAATGACCAATCCGGAAATCTCGGAGAAAGCCATGGACAATTTCCTGAATAAGATCAGGGAAGGAAACTACACCATCAGCGATGGAAGTTTTCTGAAAACATCCGTATACTCCAAAGATCTGGTCTGGTTTGACTACACGGAGGATATCTATAATGACTTCACTGTCATGAGCGTGGACAACGAAGCGTTCCAGGCCACCCTGAAAGAAGACGGACTGGAAGAGGTTGCCTATGTTTCGGAAGGCCAGGCAATCGACGCGGCCAGTTCCAGACTTCTGAATTACTGGCTGAAAGACGAGGTGTCAGAAGGCAATATCTACAATCTTTTCTATAATGACCCGGATAATCCGCTTGTCTTTGTATCAAAAGAAGAACCTGTAAAACGGACACTGATTTCCTTCGCGGGGTATGGAGAAAACGCCCTGCGGCTGATGGAAGATGTTTATCTGGAAATGGATAATGTCGATCCTTCCACCGTTCACCTCAAAGCGGTGGTGAACAATGACCTGGTTGCCCGCACGAATTATGAGGATATTGATGTCACGGTGACTTTCGGCAACGCCCAGGACAATGCAGCAGCGGAAGAATGGATGAAGAACCCGGTCTATCCGGCTGCCAGAACAGCCTGGAATGATACGGATGTCTTCATTCTGAATTCGGTTTTCCTGCCCGGATACGGTGAGGATGTCCTGCCGTTCCCGCCGTTTGCCAGCTATGCGTTTACGATCGACCAGGAAGGTTTCGTCACGGAGGATGCCGCGTCCATGCGCGACGCCCACGCCACGGAAAAAGATATGGAAGATTATATTGCGCTGCTGAAGGAAAACGGTTTTGCGGAAGCGAAAGAGACTGCGGAAGACGGCAGCGAAAAAACGGTTTACCGCCGTATTCTGAGAGAAGAATACAACTGCTCTACCCAGGTCGAACTGGCGTATGACGGCGGTGTCGATCTGACTGCCCGGAAACATTATGATTTCCCGGAATACGACAGTCTGAATGCGGTCAACGGGAGAATTACGGAACTTGGCTATCCGGCACTTTTGGATACGCTGAATTATGACACTCTTAAGGGAATCGACAGAGCCGATGAAATGACGGAATCCTGGCTGTATTTCTTCAATTACGAGTCAGGTTTATATGTCACGGTGGATTTCCAGAACCGTGAAGAAGTGCAGTCATGGCTCGATGAATACTGCAATACACTGCAGAATGCCGGATTCCATCCAGTCGGCGGCGGCAGTATGGAAGAACTCGATCCGGATGAAGGCGGCATGCTTGGCTCCTATCTTGAGGAAACAGAGGATACGGTACTGAAGAAACGGCTTAAAGCGCTTGGCGATGGCATGGAAGATGATGTGGACTATTATGAATCGGAAAACGGATTTGCCAGTTTCCGTTATAAGTTCACGGGTGAGAACACGGTAACGCTGCTTTACAAAGCGGAAAAGTATATCAGTGCTGATGAAGCGGAACAGCTGATCAGCGACGCCGGATTCCCGCCAATCGACCTGAAGGAACCGATCAGCTGCCGGGATCTGACCCGATTCATGAAGATGCGCTACGGTCTTGACATGACGGCATTTGCGACCGTCAGCCAGCAATACGACAGCGCGGAGGAAGCAGAGGCATTCCTGAATGCCTATGAGGCTGTCCTGACAGAGGACGGATACGGCAGAACCGATCCGAATATGGCAGGCACTCTGAAACAGATCGCAATATACAACGAAGAAAAAGGAATGACGGTAGGCATCGATTTCTTCGAGCAGGCGGACGGTGCCCTTGTCAATTTCGACTTCCGGGCTGATTAAGCAAAAGGAGAAGACGACATGCTGTTCTGGAAAAAGAAGAAGACAGTTAAGGAATATGACAGAGAGCACTATGTGCCGGTGCTGCGTGTCAGCATCTGCACCGGTGAAACAACTGCCGGCTTCCGCCATAAGGAAAACGGCCAGTTTCTGGAGGACAGACTGATTCTTTCTTCCAGTGATCTGCAGGAATTTAAAGAAGACTACGGAATCACGGAAGAACTGGAAACGATTTACTGATCACATGGCATTAACAGAAAACGAACGATTCGCTGGATTCTGATATAATGGATACAGATATATGCAGGAGGAAATAACAATGAGTTTATTATTGGAAGGAATGAGCAGAGGAGCAGGAAAAGATCTGTTTTTCAGCATGAAGTCAGATCTGGCCAGTGACATTCTGGATACGGTCAACGACGGTGAAGGTGCGGAAGTCGAGAACCCGGATTCGAAAGAAATTCCATACAAAGGCAACTGGGAATCTTCCGAGGGCTTTGTCTGCGACGGCGAAGTTGCCTGCTGAGCAGTCCGGACAGTATCCGTCTGAGAAAAAAACAGGAAATTGAGAACAGTGCATGCTGTTCTCTTTTTCATGAATCCGTATTCTCCTTTGGGACATATCATTTCCGGGAAATAGGGGATGTTCTTCCGGAAAGACCGGGGTCTTTCTGTTATCATCCGCTGTTTTAAAGGTATAATAGAAAACAGAGGACAACAGATGACATTTCCCGACGCATATAAAGGTATAACCCGTATCAGCAAATCCCAGACGATGTCGATCTGCATCGATATGACAGCTTTACTGCTGAATTTCCTGTTTTCATTTTCCGCCACCAGCAACCTGGTGCGGATTCTCAGTGTCATGGTCGGTGAGATCAGTTTTTACGTGATTCTGTTTCTGATTCTGTTCATGGGAGTATTCATGATCATGACCACATATAATCTGGCATCCGGCATGTTTATCGCCAGCCGCGACGATGACTGGTTCAAAAAAGGTTTCTATGTCAGTCTGCTTTCCATCGTTCTGTATTTCTTTGGCTCGACAAATACAGCCGCGGCGGTTCAAAGTGCCTTGAGTCTGATCATTGCCATTCTGGCCAGCGTCAGTAAAATTGCCGTCCTTGTCATGACCGTCAAGGGCGTTGACCGGCTGTCCGAAAAACTGCATATGGAATATATTAAAGAGCATGGCAAGAAAGCGGTATGGCGGGTCGGACTGGCCCTACTGGTATCCGGAATCGCCACCGGCATTCTGAATATCACGGATGTGCCGGCAATGGCAATGCCGATTTTTCTCGCTATCAAAGTCATGCAGAGCGGCATGAGCATAACCGCAAGTCTGCTGTATCTAAACTATCTGGATTTCGCCAGAGAAGTTCTTCGCTCTTAACCTTTAAAACAGACCGGAAGGTCTGTTTTCTGATGCGTTGCACGCAGGTAAATGTGCCGCTATAATGAAGTCAGAATACACAGGTAAAATATCATGTTGAAGTATTTGTTTCTGATCATGTTTTTCATCGTCAGCGCTCTGCATCTTGATGCGAGTTTTAAGGATGACGCCGAAAGGAGAAAACGGTCCAAACCATTCCTGCTGATCCTGCTGCTGCTTTATTATGTGTGCGCATCAAAGCAGCGGAGTATCCTTCTGATCCTGGCGCTTCTGACCAGCTGGCTGGGTGATGTTCTTCTGATTCCGAAGGGTCATAAATGGTTTACGCTCGGCGGCATATCTTTTATGTTCAGCCATCTTTTCTTCGTTCTGGTTTACAGCAGCCGGATCTCTTTTCAGCATATTGTCTGGCCGCTGGTCCTGCCGGCCGCTCTGGTCTATTTCGGCATTTCCTACAGGATCATCACCATGGTGAAGGAGACCACACCAGCCAGAATGATCCCGCCGATGCATTTCTATCTGATCTGCAACAGCACGATGAATATCTTCGCTTTGATGCAGCTGTTTTCCCTGCGAAACGGCGGGGCCCTGACAGCGTATATCGGTGCCGTGCTTTTCTTCATATCAGACTGCACGCTGTTTCTGGTCCGTTATTACAAGGATCCGGACATTATTTACAAAAAGCATTTTACCGTCATGCTGACATACCTGCTGGGTGAATATCTTATTGTGGCGGGTATATTGATGCTGAACGGTTAGGAGGTTTATCAGTATGAGATATCTATTTGTTATCAATCCCATGGCGGGAGAAGGAACTGCCGAAGCGGATGTGCGGAGCGCTGTTGAAGGTCTGGCGGAATCCTGCGACATCCATGTGACAGAGCAGTCGGGTGAAGCCATTGACTATGTCCGGAATTACTGCGCGGAACATGCGGATGAAGAGGTCCGTATCATCGCCTGCGGCGGTGACGGAACGATCAATGAAGTGTTCAACGGAGCGGTCGGCTTTGCCAATGTGTCTGTCAGCTGCTATCCGTCCGGCAGCGGCAATGACTTTGTCAAAGTATTCGGCGGCAGTGAGAAGTTCCGCGACATTCCGTCTCTCATGAAAGCGCCGGTGCAGAAACTCGACCTTCTGAAAGTCGGTGAGAGGTACAGTGTCAATGTGGTCAATTTCGGCTTTGATACGACGGTGGCCATTACGATCAACGAAGAGCGGGCGAAAACCGGCCACGGCAATAAGAATGCCTATACAAAAGGCATTGTCAAAGCATTGCTGACTGCGATGAACAACCGTTTCCATGTCATCGCCGACGGTGAGGATCTGATTCCTTCCGGCCGGGCTCTGCTGGCAACGGTCGCCAACGGACAGTATGTCGGCGGTTCGTTCAAATGCGCGCCGCGGGCGAAAACCGATGACGGACTGATCGAAGTGTGCGTCATCCGGCCGATATCCCGTCTGCGTTTTGTCAGGATCCTGAATCCGTATACGGAAGGAAAGCATCTCGACGACGAAAGCATGAAGGATATCGTGGTTTACCGGCAGGCCAGGAAAGTGGAAGTTCTGGCGCCGCCGGGATTTGCCTATTCGCTGGACGGCGAGATCATATATGACAGTCATTTCACGGTGGAAATCGTGCCGGGAGCGCTGAATCTGGCGGTGCCGGAGTAACCTGAAATCTGATCAGGCATAGGAAAAGAACAGTTTTGTGAGCTGTTCTTTTTTATCATGCGTCACCGGCTGTTTCCGGACGTGTTTGCCGGCCGATACGGTGAATTCATTTCCCGGTTTCCTTTCTGGGAAAAGACGGTTGAATGAGACAGTTGTCCCGGCGCTGGGGTGCTTTGTTTTCCTTAAAGCAACCGGCCTGTTTTGCAGTGGAAGGCGGCAGTTGTATTTGTTACAATGATGGTGCAGATATACTGCTGAATGCAGAAGGGAATCAAATATGTTTAAAATGCCAATCTATCAGAAGCCGGATTTCACGGCGGCCTCTTTTCAGAACGCACCGGACGTGAAATATGAAAAGGCGGAAAAGGACGGCGTCGTGCCGGAGTATTTTCATTCGACTTCCATTTATCCGGAATACTTTAAGGTGAACGGGGTCTGGACACTGGCGGAAGAAAGCCGGATGGACAGCTGTGTCGTTCTGCGTGATGACGGCCATCTGGATGTCGTGGAGCAGCGCAACGTCAAAGCCGGTGACAGGGTCATTCTCGGCCGCTCCGAGCGCTGTGAGGAAGGTATCTTCCTGCATGTGGACGGTTTTAAGCAGGAGGAAGAGGAGAACAATGATCAGTTCGCCTTCCGTATGAACCGCTCCCGGGAGACTGCTTTCACGAAAAACTACAAGGAATTGTTTGAACTGTTTGAATATGAAAAAGACCATGGCAAGATCGTCTTTGTCATGGGGCCGGCCTGTTCCTTTGATCAGGACGCCAGACTTGCCATGCAGTCACTGGCGGAAAGAGGATATGTCCATGGTCTGCTGGCCGGCAATGCCCTGGCTACCCACGATCTGGAAGCGGGTCTTTTAAGAACGACGCTCGGCCAGGGAATCTATTCCCAGAAATCGATGCCGAACGGCCATTACAATCATCTGGATGTTCTGAATAAAGTCAGAAGATGCGGATCGATTCCCGCCTTTATCGAAGAATACAACATCAGGGACGGTATTATTTACGGACTGGTGAAGAATCATATACCGTTTGTTCTGACCGGCAGTATCCGTGACGACGGACCGCTGCCGGAAGTGATTGCCGATGCCTATCAGGGACAGGCCGCCATGCGTAACATGCTGAGGGATGCCACGACCGTCGTGTGTCTTGCGACCCAGCTGCATTCCATCGCCTCCGGCAATATGATTCCGTCTTTCCGGGTCCGTGACGGCGTTGTGAGACCCGTCTATTTCTATGCCGTCGATATTTCCGAATTTGTCACCAACAAACTGCATGACCGCGGCAGTCTCGGGGCTGTCACGATGGTGACCAACGTGCAGGATTTCGTGACCAAACTGAGCAGGGGAGTGAAGTGATGAAAGGCATCCATGTCACATCCGAAATCGCGCCTCTGAAGAAAGTGCTTCTCCACCGGCCGGGCCGCGAACTGCTGAATCTGGTGCCAAGCCGGCTGAGTGAGTTGCTGTTTGACGATATTCCCTATCTGAAGACTGCCCAGAAGGAACATGACGCTTTCGCCGCGCTGCTGAAGGACAACGGAGTGGAAGTGGTTTATCTGGAAGATCTGATGAGTGAAGTGCTGCGGCTGAATCCGGAACTGACGGATCCTTTCCTGGACCAGTGGCTGGCAGAAGGAAACATCCGCACCAGCAAGTGGCGCCGGAAACTGAAAAGGTATCTGCTGGATAATTTTGCCGGCAAGGATCTGGTACTGAAGACAATGGAAGGCGTGACGCTCAAGGAAATGGGGGAAGTCCGTGCCTACTCTCTGCAGGACCGTATCGCGCCTTCGGACGATCTGGTCGTGGATCCGATGCCGAACCTGTATTTCCAGAGAGACCCGTTCGCCTCGGTGGGAAGAAACGCGCTGGTCAACAAAATGCGTTTTCCGACCCGCCGCAGAGAAACGATCTACGCCGATTTCATTCTGCGTTTCCATCCCGATTTTGCCGGGCTGGTCAGACAGCTGTACAACCGGACAAGACACGCCTCGATCGAGGGCGGCGACATTCTCAATCTCAGTGAGAAGGTACTGGCGATCGGTATTTCCGAAAGGACTTCACCGGATGCCATCGAAGCCACGGCGGAACAGATGTTCCGGGACGATATCTGTCAGATCGATACCGTCCTGGCCTTCAAGATTCCTTCCAGCCGCGCCTTCATGCATCTGGACACGGTCTTTACCCAGATCGACCGGAATGTCTATGTCGTTCATCCCGGCATTCTCGGTCCGCTGACCATCTATGAACTGAAGGATGGAAAGAGCGGTCTGAAGATCCGGGAAGTCAGGGGAACCCTGCAGAGTATTCTGGAACAGTATACCGGCGCGGATCATATCCGGCTGATCTCCTGCGGCGGGGACGATATGATCGCATCCCGGCGTGAGCAGTGGAACGACGGCTCCAATACGCTGGCTATTGCCCCGGGGAAAGTCATCGTTTATGACCGCAACGACGTCACGAATGAGATATTGCGGAACGAAGGCATTGAAGTGCTGGAAATGCCGAGTTCAGAGTTATCAAGAGGAAGAGGCGGACCCCGCTGCATGTCCATGCCTCTGATCAGAGAATAGGAGAAATGTATCATGGGAATCAGTTTAAGCGGAAGAAGTTTTCTGACCCTGCTGGACTACAGTCCGGAAGAAATCCGGTATCTGCTTGGTCTTTCGGCAGAGTTTAAACGGATGAAGAGAGTGGGCACACCGCATGCCTATCTGGCGGGCAAGCAGATCGTACTGCTGTTTGAAAAGACTTCCACCCGGACAAGATGTTCGTTTGAAGTGGCGGCCCGCGATCTCGGCATGGGTGTTACCTTCCTGGATCCCGGTTCTTCCCAGATGGGAAAGAAAGAGTCACTTGCGGATACCGCCAAGGTGCTTGGCCGGCTGTTTGACGGTATTGAATACCGCGGCTATCAGCAGTCGGTCGTCGAAGATCTCGCGAAATACTCCGGTGTGCCGGTGTGGAACGGGCTGACGGATGATTTCCATCCGACCCAGATGCTGGCGGATATTCTGACCGTCCAGGAAGAATTCGGCGATGTGCGGGGCCGCAAACTGACCTTCTTCGGCGATGCCCGCAATAACGTCGCCAATTCACTGATGGTCGTCTGTGCCAAACTGGGCATGCGCTTCTGTGCCTGCGGTCCGAAGGAACTCTGGCCGAAAGAGGAACTGATTGAAAAATGTCAGAACGTCGCAGCAAAGACCGGTGCGCAGCTGGAATTCACCGACGATCCGCTGCAGGGTGCGAAAGACTGTGACGTTCTCTATACCGATATCTGGCTTTCGATGGGGGAACCGGATGAACTGTGGGCGAAGCGGATCGGCCTGCTGCAGAAATACCAGGTCAACAGACAGCTGCTTGAAGCTGCGAAAGACACAGCCATTTTCCTGCACTGTCTGCCGGCTTTCCATGACCGCAATACAACGGTCGGCGAAGAGATCTATCAGAAGTTCGGTCTGGAAGCGATGGAAGTCAACGACGACGTCTTCCTCGGCAGTCAGGCCAGACAGTTTGATCAGGCGGAGAACCGTATGCATACGATCAAGGCTGTCATGTATGCGACACTGAAGTAAACCGGCAGAATTGTCATCCTTTTCATGAACTGGACAGCTGTGAAAAACAGTTGTCCTTTTTCTGTGCGAAGAATTAAAATAATACACAGCGAAACATAAGGAGAGAAGCCTATGTTTTTCAATCCGAACAGCATATCGGTCAATATGATCGTGACGGTTCTCTGCATCGTCATGGTTTTTCTGATGCCGTGGCTGGACAGGTATATCTGCGGCCGACTGGGACTGAGTCTGCATGAAGGCATCGATACGAATCCGGATGCGCAGAAGTGGCTGGTATGGCGCAAGATCATTCTGATCCTGATCTTCATTCTGTATCTGCTCTGTGTTGCCTATGTGACGATCTTTTCCCGTCAGACAAGCGAGAATTACAGCATTAATTCCGGACCGTTGTTTGCCGGTTTCACGAATTCCTTCTATATCGATTTCGGTCTGTTGGACATCATCAACATTCTCTTCAGCGAAGGGCTGGATGCCGCTCTACAGCATATCAGCGTGATCTTCACGCCCGGCATTGCCCAGGTTTACATGAATGTCGCGATGCTGATACCGATGGGCTATCTGCTGCCGTATATCTTTGACTGGTTTCGCCGCGACGTCAGCCGCCGGACGATTCCGGTCTGCTTTCTGACCTCGGTGCTGATCGAAAACGTTCAGCTGCTGACCCGCCATGGGATGTATGATCTGGACGATATCATTTCCAATACCATCGGCGGCATGATCGGCCAGGCTCTGTTTATCGCCGTGGCCTATGTGAATACTCATCCGAACTGGCGCAAGGAACTGCGCGAGAAACGGAAATGGCTCAAAAAGGCGAAAGAGACAGCCGTCTTTCCCTATCATGAAAAACTCCAGATGCTGAGAAGCACCGTATATACAGCCGATGAGGAAAGCGCCAGATCGTTCTTCAGCGACCGGCTCGGCTTCTTCCTGATGCACGAACATGAGGAGAATAAACAGAAACATCTGCTGTATGAATGCGGTGAGAACCAGATCGAGATCATCTGCGTTCCGAAAGGCACACCTTTGCCCAAACAGACAATCATGCTGGCGGCGAATAACTCGGTTCTGATCAGAAAACGTCTGGAGGAACACGGAATCCCGGTATCGGAGTACCAGCTGGACGACTACACCGGCCGGCGCACCTTCAGTCTTGAAAGCCCGGACGGTATCCGTATCACGATCCTGGAAAGCTAAGGGAAGATATTCCCTTTTTTCTTTCCGGAAAGAGGGCATGAACGTAGAGAATGAGATATGATAATAAAAAAGGAGTATTGTGACAATCATGAAAATCGGAGTGTATTATGTAGAGTCCAGTAATGCGGATTCGGAGAATATCAACCGTTATAACCGTGAGCTGGTCGACCGGCTGGCCAAAATGAGCGGCTGTGATATTTCCTTCGTATCTCTGGAAGAGGCGAAGGATCAGGAAATGCTGCTGACATTCATTGGCGGCGGCGGTACGGAAGGTGCCTTCAAGGCGGTTCTCGATCAGCTGCCAAGACCTGTCTTCCTGCTGACGACCGGCTTTAATAACTCACTGGCAGCTTCCATGGAAATCCTTTCCTATCTGCAGCAGAATGACATCAAGGGTGAGATCATCCACGGTTCGGAAGAAAAGATGGCGCATCGGATCGCTGTGCTGGCCAGAGTCTTTGCCGCAAAGAAAAAGATTTCCCGCCTGCGTCTTGGCGCGGTCGGCAAACCGAGTGACTGGCTGATTTCTTCCGATGTCGATGCCGCTCTCAGCAAGCAGACCAACGGCATTGAACTCGTCGATATTTCCATGGAAGAATTCTTCACGGAAATCAGAAAGAAGGAATATGAAGACAATGCCTGGACGGAAATGATCAAGGCGAAGAAATGGCATCCGGAAGATACCGAACTGTGCTGTGAGATCTACGGCGCCCTGAAGCGTCTGGTGACAAGATATCATCTGGACGGTGTGACGGTACGCTGCTTCGATCTGCTTGGTCCGATCAGAGGAACCGGCTGTCTGGCTCTGGCGGTACTGAACGCGGAAGGTGTTTACGCCGGCTGTGAAGGCGATATGCCTAGTCTGATCTCGATGGCTGTGATTGGCGAGCTGAGCGGCAATCCGGTCTTTATGGCTAATCCGTCCCGTATCCTCTCCGGCAGTGACGAAATCATTTTCGCCCACTGCACGTTGCCGCTGAATATGCCGACGGAAATCGAACTGATGACCCACTTTGAGTCGGGTCTTGGCGTCGCGTTCCGGGGCCGTATTCCGGAAGGGCCGGTGACCATCTTCAAGACATCCGGTCTGCTGGACAGATATTTTGTCAGATGCGGCGAACTGAAAGAGAACCTGACCGAGACCAACCTCTGCCGCACGCAGATCCGCATCGCCCTCAAAGAAGAGGATCTGAACTATTTCCTGACCAGATCCATCGGCAACCACCATCTGATCGTCACCGGCGATCATGAAGAAGTCGTAAACGAATTCTTCAAATGGCTGCGCTGAGAAAAGCGTGAATTCAAAAGGGAACTTCAAATCTGAAGTTCTTTTTTTCTGTTTGTCTTTTATAATGAAAGGGAAGATGAAGTAACAGCTTCATGAATCATTGAAATATCATACAGGAGGAATTTTTTCATGACTCAGCTTCAGGACGGAATGATGTGGGCTCTCGTCAAGGAAAAGCGGGAGGAAGGCATCTGGATGAAACGCGTCCCGATTCCCAAACTTGGAACCAATGACGTAAAGATCAAGATCCGCAGGACTGCCATCTGCGGCACTGACGTGCATATTTATCAGTGGAACAAATGGGCTCAGCACACGATCGACACCGGCCGGGTAATCGGCCACGAGTATGTCGGCGAGATCGTGGAAGTCGGCGCCGGTGTGCGCGGCTTCAAGGTCGGCGATCTGGTTTCAGGTGAAGGACATATTACCTGCGGCAAATGCCGTAACTGTCTGGAAGGACATAAAGAGAACTGCCGCAATGCCAAAGGTGTCGGTGTCAACCGGGACGGAGCGTTCGCGGAGTATCTGGTCATTCCGTGGGTCAACGTCTGGCCTTGCAATCCGAACATTCCGGAAGAAATGTATGCCATTTTCGATCCGTTTGGCAATGCCACCCATACCGCGCTGTCCTATGACTGCCTGGGTGAGGACGTGCTGATCGCCGGTGCCGGTCCGATCGGCTGTATGGCGGCTGCCATTGTCAAATTCGCCGGTGCGCGGCATGTCGTCGTTACCGACTTCAACCAGTACCGTCTGGATATGGCGAAGAAACTTGGCGCGACACGAGTGATCAACCTGAATGAGGAAAAGCTGGAAGATGTCATGGAAAAGATCGGCATGCAGGAAGGCTTCGACGTCGGTCTGGAAATGTCCGGTTCACCGGCGGCCCTGAATTCGATGATCCATAATATGAAGCACGGCGGCAATATCGCTCTGCTCGGTCTGCAGGAAACAGACACCGTCGTTGACCTGGAAACAGTGATTTTCAACGGTCTGAATATCAAAGGCATCTACGGCCGCAAGGTCTGGGATACCTGGTATAAGATGACAACGATGCTGCAGGCGGGTCTGAAGATCGACGATATCATTACCCATCATTTCGATGCCCGCGATTACGAAAAGGGATTTGCCGCGATGATTTCCGGCCAGTCCGGCAAGGTCATTCTCGACTGGACACATATCAATGAGGAGAAACCAGAATGAATAAGACAGAAATACTGAATCATTACAAACAGGAAGTTGACGATATCCGGGCTGCCGGTCTGTTCAAGGGCGAGCTGCCGATCGTCTCCGCGCAGGGAGCGCATGTGAAACTGGCCGATGGCCGGGAAATGCTGTGTATGTGCGCCAATAACTATCTCGGTCTCGGTGACAGCCCGCGGCTGATCGAAGCGGCTAAGAAGACCTATGACAACCGTGGCTACGGCGTGGCTTCCGTCCGCTTTATCTGCGGCACGCAGGACATTCACAAACAGCTGGAAAAGAAGATTTCCGAATTCCTGGGAACGGATGACACGATCCTGTATTCCTCCTGCTTCGATGCCAACGGCGGCCTGTTTGAAACCCTGCTGGGCCCCGAAGACGCGGTGATCAGTGACGAACTGAATCACGCATCCATTATTGACGGTGTCCGCTTATGCAAGGCGAAGAGATACCGCTACAAGAACAACGACATGGCTGATCTGGAAGAAAAACTGAAGGAAGCCGATGCGGCCGGGGCAAGGATCAAACTGATCGCGACGGACGGTGTCTTCTCGATGGACGGCATCATCTGCAACCTCAAGGGCATCTGTGATCTGGCGGACCAGTATGACGCGCTGGTCATGGTCGACGACTCCCACGCTGTCGGTTTTGTCGGCAAGAAGGGCAGAGGCACAGCGGAATACAACGGTGTCGAAGGCCGGGTAGACATCATCACCGGCACCCTCGGCAAGGCACTCGGCGGCGCATCCGGCGGCTATACGTCAGGCCGTAAGGAAATCATTGACCTGCTGCGGCAGAGAAGCCGTCCGTATCTCTTCTCGAACTCTCTGGCTCCGGCCATTGCCGGTGCCAGCCTCGAGCTGTTTGACATGCTGGCGGAAAGCACCGCATTAAGAGATCATCTGGAAGAAATCACGGCTTATTACCGCAAGCAGCTCGTCGACAACGGCTTTGACGTGATTCCAGGCACCCATCCATGTGTGCCGGTCATGCTGTATGACGAAGTGAAAACAGCCGAATTCGCGAAGCGGATGGTGGACAAGGGCGTATATGTCGTCGCTTTCTCCTATCCGGTCGTTCCAAAAGGCAAAGCCCGTATCCGCACCCAGGTCTGCGCGAGCCACACCAAAGAAGACATTGACTTCGCGGTGAAGTGCTTCAAGGAAGTCCGGGCGGAAATGGAAGCGGAAGGCAAATAACATCCAACTTTATTAATTAGAACGGAGCTGATTATGAAAAAGTATCTGGCAATCGACCTCGGCGGCACAGCAATCAAATACGGTGTCGTTGACGAAAAAATGAATTTTCTCGCCCATGGCAAAGTTGACTCCCGTACTTCTTCCTACGAAGAATTCCGGGAAGACCTTGGCAAGATCGTTGCCGAATACGGCGAAGGCGTATGCGGTATGTGCATCTCCATGCCCGGTGTCATTGACCGTATCAAGGGTTTCGCTTATACCGGCGGCGCCTATAAGTGGGTAAACAAACTGCCGCTGGCCATGGACCTGTCCGCGTATTTCAATATGCCGGTCACCATCTGCAATGACGCCAAGGCTGCCGCGCTTGCCGAACTCGGCTTCGGCAATCTGAAGGATATCCGCAACGGTGTGGCAATCATTCTCGGCACCGGTATCGGCGGCGCTGTTGTTATCGACGGCAAACTGCTGGACGGCAGCCATTATTCTTCCGGTGAATTCTCCTTTATCCGGGAAGACATTCATGAAAGAGGCAGGGGCATGGACATGTTCGCTTTCACCAACGGCGTGCAGGGCCTCAAAAATGCCATCAAGGCAGCTTCCGGACTGGACGACATTGACGGTCTGAAGGCATTCAAGCTGATCAAGGAAGAACATAATGAACAGGTTCTGCAGGGCGTTAAGGACTTCTGCTGGTATCTGGCGTTCCATATTTACAACCTGCAGAGTATCATCGATGCCAACCGCTTTGTCATCGGCGGCGGCATTTCCAATGAGCCGATGTTCATCGAACTGGTCAAAGAAGCAGTCGAAGAAAAATTCGCGACGGCTCTGGCACCGGCCATTCCGGTACCGGAAGTCGTGGTATGCAAATACCAGAGCGATGCCAATCTGGTCGGCGCGGTCTACAACTTCATGCAGGTTGTCGAAGGCGTTGACTATATTGCCGGCTGAACAGAACTGCGAAAAGGGACGGACAGATGTCCGCCTCTTTTTTTCGGGCAGTATGATTTGTTTCAGCAGGGATTCAAAGTATCATGAAATGACACAGGAGGAGACAGAATGAAAAAGATATTCGGTGATAAGGAATTTATCTGGAAACTGGCCGCCATCGCTCTGCCGCTGGCTCTGCAGTCAGTGGTCAACCTGATGGTAAATCTGATCGATACCATCATGGTCGGCAAACTGGGTGATATCGCGCTTTCCTCCGTGAATATCTGTTCACAGTTTCCTTATCTGTACATGACTGTTTTCATGGGCATTGCCAATGCCGCGCTGGTCATCTGTTCGCAGGCCTGGGGAAACAACCGGCCGGACAAAGTGAAAACGATGATGGCTGCCTGTCTGAAACTGGCTGCGCTGATCAATGCCGTCTTCTTTCTGCTGGCATTTCTCTTTCCGTCCGGCATCACAGCCATCTACACAGACAATGCCGGTATCATTGAAACCGGCGGGGTATATCTGAAGATCCTGTCATTCACGCTGCTGTTTCAGTCATTTTCACAGATCATTGTCACCTTGCTGAGGAGTGTCGGCGTGACCAGGCTCGGCTTTGTGACATCACTTTTTTCCTGCATTGCCAATGTCTTCTTCAACTGGATGTTTATCTTCGGCAATCTCGGTGCTCCGGCCATGGGCGTCAGCGGCGCCGCTGTCGGCACGGTCATTGCCCGAATCCTGGAATTCGTCATGGCGGCCGGTTATCTGCTGATCGACGGCCGGCTCAGTTTCCGTCTTCCGGATCTCTTTCTGAAAATGGAAAAGGATATGCACTCTGACTTTATCAAACTCGGCACGCCGGGTGTGATTTCGGAAGTGACCGGCAATCTCAATGTGTCGGCAGCCGCGATGATCACCGGCCGGGTCAGTGAGTATTACATAGCCGCCAATACGATCGTGCATAACATCTGGACGATCTCCTCACTGTTCATGTTCGGTATCGCCATGGGCTCTTCGGTCATCATCGGTCATGAGATCGGTGCCGGACGGCGGGAAAGAGCGCAGGAATACGCTGATCATCTGATTTATCTGGCCGGTCTGATCGGTCTGCTTGCGGCGGTATTGATCCAGATCATCGCGCCGCTGATCACATCCTTCTTCGATGTCAGTGCGCAGGCTAAGGAAACAGCGTTCATTCTGAAAAACGCGGCCAGTATCTGCGTCTTCTTCCTGTCGATGCAGTTCACCATCTGCAAAGGCATTCTGCGGGGCGGCGGTCAGGCGGCGGCTTTTACCAAAGTGGACCTGATCACCTGCTGGCTCGTCAATATTCCGGTCGGCTTCGTGACTGCTCTCGTTCTGCATGCCAATCCGTTCTGGATCTATCTGTCATTGCGTATTGATTATCTGATCAAGACCATATGGGGTCTCTGGAAAGTGAAAAAGACCGACTGGATCATCCGTCTGAATGTGGAATGAGACAGAAATCCTACAGCGGAATCAGTTCATGATATCTGCTGTTTTTTTATATAATATATGCGGATACTAACAGTTGAGAGGGACAGACAATATGAGGAAAGTAATTACGCTGATTATAAGTTTTTTACTGGCGGTGCCGCTTTTTGCATGCGCGCCGCCGGCAACACTGAAAGACGATCTGTATATTCTGTATACCAGTGACGTTCACTGCGGCTTTGAAGTGAATCTCGGTTATGCCAAGTTCAAGGCAATCGTCGAGGATACCAGATCCCAGCACGCCAATGTCGCGGTGGTGGATATGGGTGACAATATTCAGGGCGGTACGATCGCGGCTGCTACCAAAGGTGATTATGTCATCGATGTCATGAACGAGATCGGTTATGACGCGGTCACGATTGGCAATCATGAATTTGACTACGGGATGGAGCAGCTAAGAAAACTGATTGATAAAGCGACTTTCCCGATTACCGCCTGCAACATCAGATATACCGGTGCCAAAGAGAATGTCCTGTCAGATATTCCGCCGTATATCATGAAGGAATATGACGGTGTCAAAGTCGCTTTCATCGGTGTGATCACACCGGCATCGATTGCTTCCTCAACACCTGTCAACTTCCAGGAAAACGGAACGTTTGTCTATGATTTCTACTCGAAAGACAAAGGCATGGAACTTGCCGAAAAAGTACAGAGTACGGTGGATCAGGCAAGAAAAGAAGGGGCGCAGTATGTCATTCTTCTGACCCATCTCGGCCAGCCGGACGAATATCAGCCGTTTGATTCCGTTTCCCTGATTCATCATACCAATGGTATCGACGCGGTCCTGGACGGCCATGCGCATGTGACGATCATCGGCGACTATTATCCGAACAAAGACGGCAAGGATGTCATTCTTTCCTCTGTCGGCACCAAGATGCAGAATGTCGGTGAGCTGATCATCAGCCCGGACGGTACGATTTCCACTGTCCTGATCAGTGAATATGACCGGGAAGACGAGAAGATCAAACAGACTCTTACGGAACTGAATCAGGCGCTGGATCTGATGATCGGTCATAAGATCGGTGAAACAGCCTTCGACCTGCCGATGACGGATGAAAACGGCATCCGCATCAGCCGCAGCCGGGAAGTTGCCATCGGTGATCTGCTGACGGATATTTTCCGGGAAAAACTGGGCACGGATGTGGCTCTGATCAACGGCGGTGCCATCCGGAATTCCCTTGCGGCCGGTGATATCACATACCGGGATGCTCTGGACGTCGCACCGTTCATGAATACCTTGTCGGTCTGCCGGGCCAGCGGCCAGCAGATCCTCGACGCTCTCGAATTCGGCGCGAAGAATACGGAAAGCATCTATGTCTTTGAAGATAACCCGGTTGGTGAAGCCGGTGCCTTCCTGCAGGTTTCCGGTCTGAAATACACGATCGATACTTCCATTCCGTCCGGTGTCATCCAGGATGACAATAAGATGATGACCGGCATCGAAGGCGAACGGCGCGTCAAGGATGTTTATGTTCTGCAGAACGGTGAATATGTGCCGCTTGATCCGCAGGCCATGTATCTCGTCGGCAGTATTGACTACGTCATCACCAAATCCGGTGACGGCAATACGGCTTTTCAGGGTGCAGAAGTCACTCTGGAGGGCGGCATGACGGACATCGATGTCATCACGGAATATATCGCCTCGATCGGCACAATTCCCGAACAGTATGCTCAGCCGGACGGCAGAATCACCGTAAAATAACAGGCTTTGTGCGTTATAATGTTGTTAACAGAATTACTGTAAAAAAAGACAGGAGAAAATATCATTATGGGATTCAGAAAAGATTTTTTATGGGGCGGTGCCATCGCTGCCCATCAGGCAGAAGGTGCCTGGGACGTTGACGGCAAGGGTATTTCCATTGCCGACGTCATGACGGCCGGTGACAACGTTACCAAAAAGCCGCGCCGCATTACCCGCGGTGTTCTGGAAGGCGAGGACTATCCGAACCATCTGGGAATTGATTTCTATCATCATTACAAAGAAGACATCGCGCTGATGGCTGAGATGGGTTTCAAGGCTTTCCGTACCTCGATTGCCTGGACGCGTATCTATCCGAACGGTGACGATGCCGAACCGAATGAGGCAGGTCTGAAGTTCTATGACGACATGTTTGACGAGTGCCATAAGCACGGCATCGAACCGGTCATCACCCTGTCCCACTTTGAAATGCCGTACCATCTGGCCGACAAGTACAACGGCTTCATGGACAGACGCTGCATCGATTTCTTTGTCACATACGCGAAGACCTGTTTTGAAAGATACAAGGGCAAGGTCAAGTACTGGATGACCTTCAACGAGATCAACAACCAGGCTGAATTCGTCAAGATGGGCGCTCATCACCTCGTTCAGGAAGGTGCTGTTCTTGTCCAGGAAGGCGACGATGTCGAAAAGATGATGTACACGTCCGCTCACCATGAGCTGCTCGCTTCCGCGCTGGCTGTCAAAGCCTGCCACGAGATCGATCCGGCTGCCAGGATCGGCTGTATGATCGGTATGAACGGTGTCTATCCGGCTTCTCCGGATCCGCATGACGTTCTCAATGCCCAGAAGGCGATGCTGCAGAAGTATTACTATGTCGAAGTACACGCCAGAGGACACTACTCCAGCGGCATGCTGAAGAAGTTCGAACGCAAGGGCTATGACTTCATTAAACCAGGTGACGCCGAGATCCTGGCCGAAGGCAAGGTCGACTACATCGGCTTCTCCTACTACATGTCCTTCGCGACCAAATTCACGAACCGCTTCGGTGATACCTATGACTTCTCGGAAGAAGATTATGTCAGAAATACGTATCTGAAGGCATCCGACTGGGGCTGGCAGATCGACCCGATCGGTCTGAGATGGTGCCTGAACTGGTTCAATGACAGATTCGAACTGCCGATGATGATCGTTGAAAACGGCTTCGGAGCGTATGACAAGAAGGAAGCAGACGGAACTGTCGACGACCAGTACCGTATCGATTATCTGCGAGAGCACATCAAGGCGATGCGTGACGCGGTCAATTATGACGGCGTTGATCTGCTTGGCTACACAATGTGGGCACCGATCGATATCGTATCCGCATCCACCGGTGAATATGACAAGCGTTACGGCTTCATCTATGTCGACTACAACAACGCGCATGAAGGCGATATGTCGAGAAGCCGCAAAAAGTCCTTCTACTGGTATCAGAAAGTCTGCCAGAGCAACGGCGAAGAACTCTGATCGTTTCAATAAATGCAGAACGGGTGGGCGAAATGCCACATTCGTTCTGCATTTTACTTTTGCGGGCACGTATAATAGGACTTAGTAACAAATGGTGATGAATATGAATTTAAGTTGGTTGGAACCGTATATTACGGTAATCAGTCAGATTGCTTTGACTGTCGGCCTGTGGGCGCTGCTGAAAAAATGCGGGAATAAAGGCTGGTATGCCCTGATTCCGGGATTCCGCTGGTACGCTCTGAGTGACTGTGTCGGCCGCGAGTCCTCCGGTACCGGGGCAATGGTCTCTGAACTGGTTTATCTGGTGCAGAATGTGCTGGCTCTTATACTGCCGGCGGAAAATCCGGTGCTCGTACTGGTGTTACTGGGAGACCTTGTCTGCCAGATCTTCATGGCTGTTTACATACTCCGTATCGCTATGGGTGTCTGTCAGGTATTCAATGTCAAACGGTACTGGTCAGCCCTGTGGCTGTTCATCCCGGCAATCATGGCGTGCTGGTTCGGTTTCAACAGGAAGAAGCAGCCGATCTATATCGACCGTTACAATGACGACGGTGTGCTGGCCGGTACCCGGCCGGCTCAGCTGGATGAGATCATTGCCTCCCGTATTTCCGAAGAAGATGCCGCCAGACCCGGTCTGCATATCCGGCTGCGGGAGAGAACGGCTATGGTACAGTTCAAGAAACGTTACCTGCTGAAGGATGTTCATCTCGATATCCCCAACGGCAGTCTGGTCCTGCTGCTCGGCGGTTCCGGTGCCGGCAAGACAACTCTGGTCAATGCCATCAACGGTTATGAAAAAGCCGATGCCGATATCTATCTCAATGGCAGTAATATCTACGAAAACTACGATCAGATGAAATACCGGATCGGCTTTGTTCCCCAGCAGGATCTGCTGCGGATGAACGATTCCGTCAACGGTACCCTGAATGATGCGGCGCTGCTTCGTCTTCCCTCAGATACCAGCCGGGCTGAGCGGAGAAAGATCATTGACGATGTCATGGAAACTCTGGGCATGGCAGGGAGAACATCCGGCCTGGTCGCGAAAAAGTCAGGCGGTCAGAAAAAGCGTATTTCCATCGGCATGGAACTGATCTCCGATCCGGATCTGTTTATCCTCGACGAACCGGACTCCGGTCTGGACGGCGTCATTGCCCGCGAACTGTTTGAAAAACTGCGGCGGATCGCCGATAACGGAAAAATCGTTATTGCCATCACCCATACACCGGACCGGGTTGCCGATCTGTTTGACAAGGTCATCGTTCTGGCCAGGGATTCCGGCCGCTGCGGCCGTCTGGCCTTCTACGGATCGCCGGACGAAGCACGGGAATTCTTCGGCCGTGACACCATGGAAAGAATTGTCATGTGCGTCAACCGGGAAGAAGAAGGCGGCGAAGGCAGAGCGGACGAATTCATCAACCGTTATGCCGCGATGATCAACAGAAAAAACGCCGGATCCGAAGAAACCGCTGAAACAGTCACACCGGAAGAAAAACCGGAAGACACCAAAGAGACGGAAAAGAAGCCGGCTGAAAAGACAAAGACGGAAAAGGGAAAGAAACAGTCCGGCAAAAACAGCAGTCAAAAGAATAAAAAGAAGAAGAAAAAGAACCAGAAGAAAGGAGGCAGCAGATCATGAGTGAAACGATCAGATACCGTGGCCGGATCGCCCAGATCCGTATCTGCCTCGGCAAGCTTCTGCGTATGTTTCTTTATCAGAATGACTGGAAAGCGCTGCCGATGTCTGCCATTATCGCGGGTCTTGTGACCTTCGCGGTCGGCAACAATATTTTCAAGACACAGGAAGGAACGATGAGCGGCTGCTTCTCGCTGGTCTGTGTCTGCATCTGGAACGGCTTCTTCAATTCGATTCAGTCGGTCTGCCGTGAAAGAGCGATCATCAAGCGTGAACACCGCTCCGGTATGCATATCACTTCCTATATCGCGGCCCATATGATCTATCAGATGCTGATGTGCATCGCTCAGACGGGAATCCTGCTGGGTATCTGCGCGCTGGCCGGTGTTCAGTATCCGGAAAAGGGACTGATTACCCAATGGTTCATCGTCGATTTCGCGGTCTCGATGTTCCTGATCACCTATACGGCGGATATGATCTCACTGGCCATCTCCTGTATCGTCAAAAACACGACAACGGCGATGACCGTCATGCCGTTCCTGCTGATCTTTCAGCTAATCTTCTCAGGTGGTCTGATCTATCTGGAAGGGCCGGCGGAGAAACTGACAGATCTGACGATCGCCAAATGGGGCCTGCAGGATATGTGCGCACTGTGCAACATCAATTCCCAGCCCAATGTCACGCTGTGGAATACGATCTGGAATTTCCGTGAATTTGAAATGGGCGGCATCCAGCCGGTCAAGATGTTCACCGATGATATCCTTAAGAACAATCGGCTGGATGAGTTCCTGGCCAAAGCCGGTGAATACACGCAGAAAGAAGCTTATGTATCGACAGCTGAGAACGTTCTGACATGCTGGGGAGCCATGATCATGATGGCTCTGCTGTTCGCCGTGATCGCAATTGTTTCTCTGGAATTTGTCGATCAGGACAGCCGCTGAATCAACCGCATGCGAATGCGGTTTTTCATTTAAGCGGGAACTGGTGCTTTACCGCTAAGATTGTCTGTTTCTGACATCGGAAAAGTGTTATGATAGTCGCATTGAGGGAGTAACAGGCGCAAAGCGTATATCTGCCGTCATCACGGTACTCATGCCCGGCTGATATTCAAACTGTGAGACTCATGATGATTTTTCAGCATGAGTTTTCTTTTTGATGAACGCATGCGAATGGAGGTATATTCATGTTTGTTGCAGTTTTATTATTTCTGCTCGGTTTCGCCTTACTGATCAAAGGCGGTGACTGGTTTGTTGACGGGGCGACAGGTATTGCCCACCGGTTCCATCTGCCGGAACTTCTGATTGGTGCGACCGTCGTATCGATCGGTACGACACTGCCGGAAGTCATGGTATCCGCTCAGGCGGCTCTGCAGAACAACAGCGGCATTTCCTATGGCAATGCCATCGGTTCCATTATCTGCAATACCAGTCTGATCGCGGCTTTGACCGTCGCCATTAAACCGGGCCTGGTCAATAAGAAATCCCTGCGTCTGCCGGCGGCGGCTTTCTTCCTGGCGGCGGCGATCTATTCTCTGGTGGCCTACACGGCCGGCCGGTTCGACAGATGGGTGGGTATTCTGTTCCTCTGCATGTTTGCCGTATATATGGTTATTTCCGTCATGCAGATGAAAAACAATCCGGAAGAGGCAGCAGGAGCTGAAGAAGAGGAAAAGACAGAAGAAACCACTCTGACTAAGGATATCGGACTGCTCGTTGTCGGTGCCGCAGCAATTGCCTGGGGTGCCAATCTGCTCGTCAATAACGGCACGATCATTGCCCAGGCTCTCGGTGTTCCGGATTCGGTCATCGGTCTGACAATGGTCGCACTGGGGACTTCACTGCCGGAGCTGATCACGGCGATCACTTCCCTGATGAAAGGGCATGGTGCGCTGTCACTGGGCAACGTCATCGGCGCCAACCTGTTCAATATCGTTCTTGTTTCCGGTACTGCCATTTCCATTGCGCCGTTTGCCATTCCGGCTGAGAAGCAACTGCTTGGTATGAATTCCTCGCTGCTGGTTGATATTCCGGTCATGCTCGGTGTCATGCTGTTACTGTGTGTACCGGCATTGAAGAACGGCAAACTGTATCGCTGGCAGGGCATCATACTGCTGACAATTTACGCGCTGTTTACGATTTATCAGTTCGTACTCTGATGTTTGCTTTTGAAAACAGTCTGTGAAAGTCCTCAAATAAGTGAGGACTTTTATTATGGAATTCCGCCATGCATCTCTATATGACAGTTGGAGGTGATCTATGAAAAGATTCGAAGAATTAACGATCAAAGATGATTTTATGTTTCTGACTGTCATGAGCAGAGAAGAGAATCTCAGAGAGTTCCTGCACCGCCTGTTTCCGGAAAGGAGTATCGAAAAGCTGATCATCGACAGAGAAAAAGCGATGAAGTCAGCCTATGATTCGCATGGTATCTGCACTGATCTGAAAGTGACGTTTGAAGGTGATGTATGCATTGTTGAAATGAACTGCAATTACCGTATCGGCAGTCTTCGGCGCGGCAGATACTATGCCTCGGAAGCGGATACGCAACTGCTGAAAAAAGGAGAAGAATATCAGGAACTCCCGGATGTGACCATCGTTTTCATCATTGGTGAAGATCTGTTTCATGATAATATATGTATGCACACAGGAGAGGTCAGATGGGAACCGGAAGGGAAGCCGTCTGACGGTGACGGCAGGAAGTGGATCTATCTGAACATCAATGCCGCGGATTATAATGTGAATGACAGACTGGCGGAAGTTCTATGCTATATCAGAGACGGAAAGAATGAAAGCTCTGACGCATTTATCAGGAAACTGGAGAAGGATGCGGAAGAAGTGCGCATGGACCCGCAGGAGAGGAGAGCCTACATGAAGATGGAAGAAAGGCTGAGAAATGAACGTCGGCTGGGACGCGAAGAGGGTCTTGTGGAAGGAAAGAAGGAAGGCAGAAATACAGCAGTCTGCGAACTGCTGCTGAGCGGTGCGATCGATATGGCCACAGCAGTAAGCATCAGCGGTCTGAGTGAAGAAGAGATACAGGCGTATCTGGAAACAATGCCGGAAAGGAAAAAAGCCTGAAATCATCCGCATTGAAACACGATCAGACAGAGAATATAATAACCATGGCATCGGACCCGCGTTTCCAACCGTTGATAAAAGCGTCAGAGGTCCGGTGCTATTTTTTAATCCCTGCTGATATAATATTTCCGAGGAAATGAAATGCTGAAAAAAGAAACAGATCTGACAGCTTTGAAAGAAAACTGGCCGGAGCATTATTACGAAATAGATGATATTCTGCTCCGCAAGCAACTGCTGGAAGAACACCCGGAAGACGCCAGGAGCAGGGAACTGCTTGATATATGGAATCAGCGTTTTCATGTCAGAAATGGAAAAGCGGCCGACCGTTTCATGGAAGCGTGGCTGATGCTGAAAATCGCTTCGGACGTGCCGGTCAGTTTTCTGAACCGCCGGTCCAAGGAAAAGGAACTGCTGAAATATGCCGGTTTCCTGCATCTGAGTGACGCCTCAGAAAAGATGCAGAGAGAGTGGCGGGATTTTGCCAGAACATTGCTGATCACATGCGCTGACACGAGAGCCTACCGGACCGCCATCTTCGGACTGATCGATCTGGGTGATAAAATCACCGCGATGCGGATTGCCGAGGAAATTGACCGGGTGACCGGTATCTATCCGGCTCAGCTGCAGCAGGAAGAACTGTTCAGAGAATTCCACACCGTGCTGATCCAGGCATATCAGGACATTCTGAATCATGGCGCAGAACTCTGGCACGAGTATCTGGAACAGCCGAAATAAAGATATAAAAAAACCGGTATGGCCGGCCGTAAGGCTGACAATATCGGTTTTTTAACATGCTTACTTTTTCTTGATGTTCTTTCTGACGTCGAGTGCGACAGCTACGACGATGACGATACCCTGAACGATGTAGTTGTAGTACGGGTTGACACCGAGGAACTGCAGAACGATCTTCAGAAGTTCGAAGACAAGGACACCGACGAGGACGCCCGGAACAGTACCGATACCACCGGTTGTGGAGACACCGCCGATCGTACATCCGGCGATGGCTTCCAGCTCATAACCCATACCCATGGATGCGGAGGCACCGCCTGATTTCGCTGCCAGCAGCCAGCCGGCTGTGGCATACATCATACCAGCTGTGATGTAGATCAGAGTCAGGGACTTTGTCGTGTTGACACCGGAGACTTCAGCAGCTACTTCGTTGCCGCCGATCGCATACATGTATTTGCCGTGACGTGTTTTGTTGTACAGGAACCAGAAGAAGAGTCCGAAGCCGGCTGCGACAAAGAGCAGATAGGGAAGGTGGAAACCTGCGACGTTACCGATACGGCCGGTAATCAGTTCGGTGTAGCCCTTCTGGAAGCCGCCGATCGGCTGAGCGTTTGTCAGAACCAGGCAGGAGCCGTAAACAATGGTCTGAACACCAAGAGTTGTGATGAACGGCGGAACCTTCAGTCTGGAAATGATCGTGCCGTTTACGAAGCCGATGAAGGCGCCGAGAGCGACGACGATGAGCAGAGCGACCCACATGTTGAACTGCGGCAGGTTGGCGAACAGACGGCCGCTGTAGTCAGCTCTCTGAACAAGAATACCGGATAAGCAGGCAGCCAGACCAACCTGACGTCCCGCTGACAGGTCTGTACCTTTGGTGATCAGACAGCCCGATACACCAAGAGCGATAATGAAACGTACTGCTGTATTACTGATCAGGTTTCCGAAGTTGCCCCAGGAGAAGAAGTTCTTGGTCGTGAAACCTACGATAATCGAGACAATCGCCAGCATCGCAACGATTGGATTACCTTTTAAATAATCTATAAACTTTTTCATAATGTGTTATATCCCCTCACTACGATTCAAATTGTGTTGCTAATTCCATAATATTTTCCTGCGTTGCGTCTTTGCCGTCGATAAAGCCGGTGACACGGCCGTCGCACATGACCATGATACGGTCGGACATACCGATCAGTTCGGCCATTTCGGAAGAGATCATGATGATGCTCTTGCCTTCCTTGGCCAGTTCAGCAATGATGCAGTAGATTTCGTACTTGGCACCGACGTCGATACCTCTGGTCGGCTCGTCAAGAATCAGGACATCCGGATTGTTGGCCAGCCATCTGCCGATCAGAACCTTCTGCTGGTTACCACCGGAGAGGGACTGGATCGGTGTCTTGCTGGAAGGAGTCTTGGTGTTCATCTTTTCGACGTTCTCCTGGACCAGCTGTTCGATCTTCTTGGTATTCAGTACGATACCGTGCTCAACGTATTTGTTCAGCGACGCAATGGAAATGTTATCGGCAACTGAGAGGACACCGAGGATACCGGATCCGCGTCTGTCTTCTGTCAGCATTGCGATGCCGTTGTCGATCGCATCTTTTGGTTTGGTGATTTTCAGTTCTTTGCCAAGATAACGGACGGTTCCGGAAGTCTTGGAACGGATGCCGAAGATACCTTCCATCAGTTCGGTACGCTGGGCACCGACCAGTCCGGCAACGCCGAGGATCTCACCCTTGCGGACGTTGAAGGAGCAGTGACGGAAACTCTTCGGGTTGATGGACGTGAAGTCTTCCACTTCGAAGACGACATCGCCCGGAACGTTGTCTGTCGGCGGATACAGGTTTGTCAGTTCACGGCCGACCATCTTGGTGATGATGAAGTCGGTGGTCAGGCCCTTGGCATCCCAAGTGCCGATATACTGACCGTCACGCATGATCGTAACTTCGTCGCTGATGCGCAGGATTTCGTCCATCTTATGAGAAATATAGACGATTGCGACACCTTTCGACTTCAGGTCTTCGACGATACGGAACAGTGCTTCAACTTCATTCTGTGTCAGTGATGATGTCGGTTCGTCGAGAATCAGAACACGGCAGTTGGCGGAGACCGCTTTGGCGATTTCCACTGACTGCATCTGTGAGACACTGAGTTCACCGACTTTGGTTTTCGGATCGAAGTCCATTTTGACTTCTTTCAGAACCCGTGCTGCGTCAGCGTACATCTTTTCGTGATCGACGACGCTGATTGGACCGAATTTCTTTAGCGGATAACGTCCCAGATAAATGTTTTCACCGATCGTTCTTGCGGGGATCGGCTGCAATTCCTGGTGTACCATGGCAATGCCTTTGTTCAGAGCATCCATCGGATTATGAATCTCTGCTTTCTGACCATCGATATAAATCTCGCCTTCATCCATTGAATAGATGCCGAACATGCACTTCATAAGCGTTGATTTGCCGGCACCGTTTTCACCCATAAGGGCATGGACAGTACCGGGTCTCAGCTGCAGTTTTACATGATTCAGAGCGATAACACCAGGGAAAGCTTTATAGACGTCTTTCATTTCCAGAACAAATTCAGACATATGATTAGATTGCCTCCCTTAACTTTACTTCTATTATATTAGTTTTTACGTCAATCTGAAACCGCTTTCTTTATTGCGGCAGAGAAATAATACGGTAAAGAAAAGGGGGTATAAAGCCTTGGGCTATACCCCCTTCTGGTTAAATGTTCAGATCAGAATTACTTTGTGACCTTTACATAGTCAACCCAGTAGTAGTTGTCGAGCTTTTCGCCGTTCAGAGCCT
Organism: Solobacterium sp.; assembly: GCA_017404505.1. Classification (GTDB taxonomy): domain Bacteria; phylum Bacillota_I; class Bacilli_A; order Erysipelotrichales; family Erysipelotrichaceae; genus Bulleidia. The sequence continues at coordinate 43,467 of JAFRCE010000022.1, forward strand.
TGATAGCTACGTCAACTGCTGTGTGGGACTGACCGATGTGGTCATTCAGGACTGTACCTGTCATTTCGCCGTTCTTAACCATTTCCTGGCATTCTTCCAGAGCGTCGACACCAACGAGGTAGATGTCTTTTCCGACTGTGCGGCCCTTAGCCTTGATAGCTGCAGCTGCACCGAGAGCCATAGCGTCGTTGTTGCAGAATACTACTTCAACAGCATCGCCGTGCTGAGACAGAGCGTTGGATGTGATTTCTTCACCCTTAGCCTGAGCCCAGTTACCAACCTGATCATCGAGGCAGTCAACTGTCAGACCAGCGTCTTTCAGAGCCTTGATGGAGAATTCTGTACGATACTGAGCATCGATGTTCTCCGGGTCGCCTTCGATCATGATGTAGGAAACCTTGCCATCGCCATTGATGTCGCCGTGATCCGGCAGTTCAGCAATGATTTCGCCCTGGAATGTTCCGGACTGACGAGCGTCTGCACCTACATAGCAAACTGTCGGGTTGTCGAGGATGCCCTTGTAGGATTCGTCACCGTTGTCGCCCAGCGGCTCACGGTTGATCAGTACGAGCGGGATGCCGGCTGCGACAACCTTGTCGATTGTAGCGTCAGCGGAAGATGTCTGAACGAGGTTCAGGATGATTACATCCATGCCCTGAGTAATGAAGTTGTCGATCTGGTTCTGCTGTTCAGCCATGTCGTTCTTACCGTCAACGATTGTGACGTTGTACTTAACAGCATCTGTTTCCAGAGAAGCGAAGTAAGACTTGATTTCTTCACGGTACAGAGTCATGAAGTTGTCGTCGAACTGGTAAATAGCAACGCCGACATTGTAAGTCTTGGCATCAGCAGAGCCTGTGTCTCCGCCATCTGTTGTAGCCGGTGTAGCCTGGGAGCAGCCGACCATGGACAGAATCAGTGCGGAAGCGAGAAGTGTCTTGAATTTTTTCATTATTCCCTCCAATTTTCAACACTGCAATTGTATTTGCACATTCAATATACACCTGAATGAAACCGTTTACAATCATCTTTTTTCACATAATCATCACAATTTTTACGTTAAAATATCACAAAATTCCACTGTTGTATTTTTCCGCCAAACAGTATGGAAACACATTGATTTTTCTGAAAAAAAGCGCGCAGAACTTCAGTGTGCATAAAAGCAGTTTCGGGTTATAATTTATATAGATTCAAAAAACAGTTTCATAAATTACATAATTGATTGTTGAGGGTTTTAATATGGCACAGAAAAAAGAAACTACCAAAAAGACTACTGCAGGCAGCACGAAGAAAAAGACTGCTGAAGCCAAACCGCTGGATCCGGTATTCCTGACACCGTTTGATCGTTATCTTTTGGCTAAGAGCACCAACTACAAAGTGTATCAGAAGATGGGTGCGCATCCGGCCAAGCTGAATGGAAAGAAGGGGATGCATTTCGCTGTATGGGCACCGCATGCCAAGGCGGTATCCATTGTCTGCGACCGCAATAACTGGGATCCGAAAGCCAATTATATGCTGCCGCTGGAAAAGAGCGGCATCTACGAAGGCTTTATCGAAGGTATGGGCTTTGGTGAAGTTTACAAGTATGCCATTCTGACCAAGAAAGACGAAGTGCTTTACAAAGCTGACCCGTATGCTTTCTCGGCCGAATTCAGACCGGGCACCGCCAGCAAGACAGCCGACATTGCCGGCTATAAATGGGGTGATGCCAAGTGGATGACGGAACGCGCTTCCAAGGGTACGTTCGATCAGCCGATGGCGATTTATGAAGTTCATCTCGGCTCCTGGCTCAAGCGGGAGAATTATGAAGACGAAGACGGCTTCATGAATTACCGTGAATATGCCAAGGAACTTGCTGAATACTGCAGCTGGATGGGCTACACACATGTCGAACTGATGGGTATCGCCGAATATCCGTTTGACGGATCCTGGGGCTATCAGGTTACCGGCTATTATGCTCCGACATCCCGCTATGGCGAACCGAAAGACTTCATGTACTTCGTTGACTACATGCACAAGCATGGCATCGGCGTCATTCTTGACTGGGTACCGGCTCACTTCCCGAAAGACGCGCATGGCCTGGCAGACTTTGACGGTGAGGCGCTGTTCGAATATCCGGATCCGCGTATGGGCGAACATCCGGACTGGGGCACCAAGTGCTTCGACTATTCCAAGCCGGAAGTCAAGAACTTCATGATCGGCAATGCCCTCTACTGGTATGACGAGTATCATATCGACGGACTGCGCGTCGACGCTGTCGCTTCCATGCTGTATCTGGACTACGGCCGCAAGGACGGTCAGTGGATCCCGAACAAATACGGCGACAACGGCAACCTCGATTCCATGGAATTCTTCAAGCATCTGAATTCCGTTATCCGGGGCCGCAAGGACGGAACCATCATCATCGCCGAAGAATCGACCGCATGGCCGCGCATCACGACCAGACCGGAAGACGATGGCCTTGGCTTCACATATAAGTGGAACATGGGCTGGATGCATGACTTCCTGGATTACATGAAGCTGGATCCGTATTTCCGTAAGGACAACCACAACAAGATGACCTTCGGCATGAGCTATGCCACATCGGAAAAATTCATTCTTGTTCTTTCCCATGACGAAGTCGTTCACCTCAAGTGTTCGATGATCAACAAGATGCCGGGTCTTGACGGAGACAAGTTCAGAAACCTGAAGTGCGGCTATACATTCATGTTCGGTCATGCCGGCAAGAAACTGCTCTTTATGGGTCAGGACTTCGCCCAGTATCATGAATGGGACGAGAAAGTCCAGCTGAACTGGGAACTGTGCGACGAACCGCTGAACCATGACATGCAGTCGTTCGTCCATGACCTGCTGCACATGTACAGAAAGTATCCAGCCATGTACAAGCTGGATGATTCCTGGGAAGGCTTCTACTGGATCAATGCCGACGACAACTCCAGAAGTATCTTCAGCTTTGTCCGTCAGGACAAGACCGGCAAGAACAACCTGCTGTTCGTCATCAACATGACACCGGTCGAACGTCCGGATTATATGGTAGGCGCGCCATGCAAGGGCAGATACACACTGATCTTCGACGAAAACGGCGAAGTATCCGTGAAGTCTGACAAGAAGCGTGTCTATACAGCCGTCAAGGGTGAATGCGACAAGCAGCCGTACCGTGTTGAATACCCGCTGCCGGGTTACGGATGTGCTGTCTTCCGCTTCAACGACGCACCGGAAGAACCGGCCAAAAAGACCGCTAAAAAGACAACAAAGAAATAAGAAACAAAGAGGCAGATTCTCCCGGATCTGCCTTTCTTCATGCATGATACCGGAATCGTTGTTATACTGAAGTTACATTCAATGCAGTATTCAGATAAAAAAGGGGAAAGCATATGAAAAAGAGATTTTTATTATCCGCCGCACTGGTTCTTTCGATGTGCGCCTGCAGCAGTTCTACGGCAAATACGGAAACACCAAAAGAAACACCGGCTGAAACACCGGCCGAAGAAAGCGGACAGAAGAAGGAAACCACGCTGGATTCCGGGCAGCTTGTGGATGTATTGCTCAATGAATTAGGCGTCAGTCTCGGAAACATAGATGATATTCATGTTCCTCTCGCCGACGAAGACAACAATTTCAAGCTGACGTTTACACTCAATGGTGAAGAATACTTCTGCAAGATCAACGGAACAACCGGTGAAGTGATCGAGCACAACGTGCCGGAAGACATTCTGAAAGAAGTGAAAGCGGCCGGCGATCCGGCGGATGCCGCGCTCAATGCCGCTTTCGATGCACTGAAAGGATATAACGGCGGCGCTGAAGATATCGTGATTTCCCAGAGCGGTCCGAATTCGTACACGGTGGATTTCAACTGGAACGGCGAACACTATACATTCAATTACGACGCGGATCAGGGAAAGATCGTCGACTGATCCGGCTTTGAAACAGTCGTATACCGCCTGCCTGAACGGGCAGAATCAATTCATAAGAAAACTTCAGGTGAAAATCTGAAGTTTTTACAAGGAGATTTTATGAAATATATCGGTCAGATCTTTACCGGCGGCTGGCACCAGAAAAACTATACAAGTGATGAAATCATTCACAGGCTGGCAGAAATCACAGAAGCCGTTCCGCTGGAAAAGGTCATCATCGGCTGGCACGTCGATCCGGAACTGTACCGGAAAACCGGTGCCTGGCTTCATGAGCACGGCATGAAAATGCTGTTGTGGCTTCCGGTATTCTCGGAAACCGGGGAACTGAAAGAAGCGGACGACGCCCTGGACTTGTACCGGCAGAAAACCGGAAACCTGGCCCTGCAGGAAGGTGAGAACTTCGCCTTCTACTGTCCGTCTTCGCAAAGGAACATACAGAATGTCTTCGATCTGTACGACGAATGCTTTTCCAACTGCGGGTTTGACGGTATTTTTTTGGACAAGATCCGCGGCCAGTCTTTCGTGGCCGGCAAGGAAGGCGTATTGAGCTGCTGCTGTGAAAAATGTGAACGGATTTATGAAGAACACGGCTTCTCTTTGGCCAGGTTCAGGAAACTGTATGAGGAAAAAGGCGATCGTCTGTTTGCCAGCCGCGGCTATCAGAAACAGAAAGGTTTTCTCTATGCGGAAAAGGAAACCGAAGATTATTTCCGTATCAAGGAGGAAATCATCGCCGCCGCCGTCAACCGGATCGTCAGACATTTTAAAGAGAAGGGGCTGGAAGTCGGTCTGGATCTCTATGCGCCGTTGTTAAGCAGAACGGTCGGCCAGAATTACAGGCTTCTGACAGAAGAAGCGGACTTTATCAAACCGATGATGTATCGGAAAACGGAAGCGCCGGCCGGCATCGGCTATGAATATGAAATGATGCGAAAAGCACTGAGAGAAAGCGGCGGTTATGAAGATCTCTGTTTTGATGAGACGTTTCTGAAAGAGCAGCTGGATGAGTTCAAAGATCTGCCGGTTGGCAGATATCCCGGTATTGAAGTCAACTATCGAAAAGACATCGCCAAAACGGATCCCGCCTATATCCGCGCGTCTCTGGAAGTCTTTCAGGCATGCGGCATGGACGGGGCGGTGCTGGCCTGGGATCTGATGCTGGCGCCGGACAGTCATCTGGAAGTGTTCCGGGATGCGGAATAGCAGTGCGATTCTGTTCTGATACAGTTGACATCAGGGAGAGGCAATGATACTTTAAAATGCTCTTGTAAAGAGCACATGCACGCAATATTGACTAACAAATACAGATCAGGAAAATCGAAGTGGAAGCAGTTATCACTGCGGGAAGAAAAAGCCATGGAAAAAAAACGACAACGGTTCTCTCAGAAGAATTGCTCAAGCAGATCAACGGCGGTGAAGGTGTTGATATTTCAGCATATTCCGAAGAGGAACTGGCCCGGATTTTCGAATTATATTTCCAGATGTATGGAGAATTCAACGCTCTTCCCTATCTGGCAGGCTGAGGTGTAACGACCGGTGATTATTATCTGATTGATCGCGACAGATACTGGCAGGACACACCATACGCCGGTGCACCGCGGGCCTGGAAGCTCGCCCATCTTGTCTATCAGCGGAATCATTGATTGACAAACGGAATTTATATAAGGAGAGAAGATACAGATGAAAGACTTAAGAGCCTTAGAAGATGAAATGATGGAAAATGTTTTCGGCGGCTACAATGTCGACGATCTCAGTCCGGAAGATTTAGCGGAACTGCAGAGACTGGGCGGCCTGCTGGTGGAACAGCAGATCATGAACAAGAACAACGACCCGAATTTCAGCCGGGAAGATATCTGGAATTACTCAACGAACTCAACGCTCTGGATAAAGTTCTCAGAGAAAAGTACGGCTGATTCAGATTTTGCACAATGCCTCTGCCTTCTGCGCAGAGGTTTTTTTTGCGCCATTTTCCGACGAAAAAAAGGATCGGCCTTTCATTGGCCAATCCCTTTGTTCAATCAATATTATGCGGTAATGATCAGTCGAGGCCTTCTTCACCATTGGAGGCGATGACCTGTTTGTACCAGAAGTAGGAATCCTTCGGAATACGGTTGAGAGTGCCGCTGTTTTCATCTTCTTCCCGGTCAACATAGACGAAGCCATAGCGTTTCTGATAGCCGTTGAGCCAGCTGAGCAGGTCGGTGTAGGACCATGTGCAGTAAGCGATGATGCGGCAGCCGTCGTCACAGGCCTTCTTCAGTTCCTTCAGGTGCTCCTTCAGATAGGCGATACGGTACGGGTCATGGATCTTGCCGTCTTCCACCTTGTCAAAGGCACCCAGTCCGTTTTCCGAGATCAGAACCGGCAGGTCGTAGCGGGATGTGATCTCGCGGCAGCAGTATCTGAGGCCCATCGGGTCGATCGTCCAGTCCCAGTCTGTCGTCGGCAGGTACTGATTCTTCGGATTGCGGTAGAGTCCGGCAACACCGGAAACCTGTGACGTGCCTTTTTCGCCGGTCGTGTTCATCTTTCCCATACCATCGACACCGTCGATCGGATTGTATTCGACACTGGTCGTCTGGTAATAATTGACACCCATGAAGTCAACTTTGGATGCGGCTTCCTTCAGGATCGCTTCATCGCCTTCCTCCATGTGAGGAGCGATGCCTCTGGATTCCTGATACGCTCTTGCGGCCCGCGGATAGCGGCCATATGCGTAGACATCCATCCAGTAGTAATTCTGCAGGTCGTCATAGTCAGCCTTGGCCATGGCGTCTTCCGGTTTGTTGGTGACTGCGTAGGAAGGACCATAAGCGAAGGAGGAGCCGACTTTGGCATCTGGCCAGAGTTCCTTCAGAGCCAGCACGGATCTGGCATGAGCCATGAAGACGTGGTGGTTGACCTGATAGAAGGTTTTCCAGTCTTCCACTTTTCCCGGAGGATGGGTGCCCATCAGCCAGCCGTGGCCGGTGAATACGTTCTGTTCATTGATGATGATCCAGTGCTTGACACGGTCACCGAAGTGTTCGAACAGGGTTCTGGCATAGCGGACGAAGTCGTCGACGATGCGTCTGTCTTCCCAGCCGCCGTACTGATCCTGCAGTGCCTGCGGCAGATCCCAGTGGTATACGGTAACCATCGGAACGATGCCGTACTTTACACATTCGTTGATCAGACGGTCATAGAAATCGAGGCCTTTCGGATTGACTTCACCGTTTCCGTCGGGAATGATTCTTGTCCAGGCGATGGAGAAACGGTAGGCTTTCAGGCCCATTTCATGCATCAGCCGGACGTCTTCCTCGTAGCGGTGATAATGGTCGACAGCCTTGTCACCGGTCGTTGCCTTGAAGGTCTTGCCGGGAATGCGGACAAACTGATCCCAGACAGAGGGACCCTTGCCGTCTTCGTCCCAGGCACCTTCTACCTGATATGCTGCGGAGGCACTGCCCCACAGGAAATCGGCAGGAAATCCTTTGGATTTTTCAAAATACATGATATGTCTCCTTGTTGTGTATCTTCATTGTACAATATTCTGTCATTTCCGCATGAGCGGGATTTTATTTTCACCAGTTTGTCCTTAGAACTTGCGAAAGAAAATGATATGATGAGAATACCGTGTAGTGTGTGAGGAAAATACAATATGATCAAAGAACAGAAAAACAGAATGATCAATGACTGGGACAGAAGGAATATGGAAATCGATCCGAACTATGTCCCGGCTGATCCCGAAAAGGCGAAACTGGTCCTGAAACTTGGGAATATGATCACCGACCGTTATCTTGTCAAATATACCGGAACAATGACGTATGAAGATCCGGAATACTGGATGCTTGACGAGATCCTGACCAAGGAAGAAGTCAAGCTGATGCTGTCATTCAAAAAGACAAGAAGCAATCTCGATATCGAGGAGATCGCCCGTCGCAACGACATGACCGTCGAGCATGCCCAGGAAGTCGTGCAGCATCTGATGTGGATCGGTGTTGTCGAATGCAACCGGGAAAACGAAGACAAGCATCTGCAGTACAACGTGCCGATTTTCGTGCCGGGTTCGGCCGAATTCATGATGATCAACACCGAACTGGTTCAGCAGCATCCGCGTCTGGCCACGTTCTTCAACCTGATGACCCAGCTGCCGCTGGAAGGCATCACACCGATGGTGCCGCAGGGCGGCGCCGGTATCGGCATGCACGTCATCCCGGTCGAAAAAGCGATCGAACATGAAAGCACAGCCCTGCCAATCGAAAAGATCTCCCACTGGCTGAACAAGTATGACAAATACAGTATCGGTGTCTGCACCTGCCGCCGCCAGCAGACCTGGCGCAATGAAAACTGCGGCGATATCGAAGGCAACTTCTGTATCGGTGTCGGTGATCTGGCGGAATTCATGGTATTAAGAGGCGTCGGCCAGTACCGTACCTATGAACAGGTCATCGAGACACTGGAAAGAGCGGAAAGACACGGCTACGTGCATCAGACGACGAATATCGACGGCGAAGACAAGATCGTCGGCATCTGCAACTGCTCACCGGCATCCTGCAACGCGCTGCGTCTTGCCAAGCTGTACAATACGCCGAACTCCGTCCGTTCCGCTTACCGTGCCCATGTCGACGCGCAGAAGTGCGTCGCCTGCGGCAAGTGCGTGGAAGTATGTCCGGTCGGTGCCGCGCGACTCGGCCAGAAACTCTGCAAGAAAGACGGTCCGGTCAAGTATCCGCTGACCCAGCTGCCGGATGAAGTCAGATGGACAGAAGACAACTGGAATCCGAATTACCGTGCTGATATCAAGGTCAACTGCTACGATACCGGAACGGCTCCCTGCAAGACCGCGTGTCCGGCCCATCTGGCTGTTCAGGGTTATGTGAAGATGGCCAAAGAGGGCAGATACATGGATGCCCTGAAGCTGATCAAGCAGGACAATCCGTTCCCGGCTGTCTGCGGTGCCATCTGCAACCGCCGCTGTGAAGACGCCTGCACCAGAGGCCTTGTCGATCAGCCGGTCGCCATCGACGAAATCAAGAAGTTTATCGCCGCCCAGGAACTGAAACAGGAAAACAGATATGTTCCGATCTGTGAGAAACATGACCGGGACGGCGGTTTCTGGGGCGACGAATTCAAGATTGCCATCATCGGTGCCGGTCCGGCCGGTATGAGCTGCGCCTATTATCTGCGCACCAACGGCTATCCGGTCACGGTCTTTGAAAAAGAAGAGAAGCCGGGCGGCATGTTGACCTACGGTATTCCGAGCTTCCGTCTGGAAAAAGATGTCATCGACGCGGAAATCGATGTCCTGAAACAGATGGGTGTCGAATTCCGGTGCGGAGTGGAAGTCGGTAAGGACGTGACGATCCAGGATCTCAGATATGAAGGCTATAAGGCATTCTATGTCGCTATCGGTGCCCAGGGCGGCAGACTTGCCGGTGTGCCGGGCGAAGATGCCGCGGGTGTCGAAACCGGTGTCGATTTCCTGCGCCGGGTCAATTTCAATCATGAAGAAACACTGAAGGGCGACGTCATTGTCATCGGCGGCGGCAATGTCGCGGTCGACGTGGCCAGAACGGCTGTCCGTCTGACCGACGGCAAAGTCACCATGGTCTGCCTGGAAGGTGAAAACGAAATGCCGGCCGCTGACGATGAAGTCAGAGAAGCGAAAGAGGAGAATATCCTGGTCAACAACGGCTGGGGTCCAAAAGAAATCCTGACGAAGGACGGCAAGGTTACCGGTATCGTCTTCAAGAAGTGCACATCCGTGACCAATGCGGAAGGCCGCTTCGACCCGCAGTATGACGAAGAAGATACCATGACGCTGAAAGCGGATCATATCCTGATGTCGATCGGTCAGTCGATCGAATGGGGTTCCCTGCTCGACGGCAGCCATGTTGAACTGAACCGCAACGGCACTGCCAAGGCGGATCCTGTGACGTTCCAGACTGGTGAAAAGGATATCTTCGTCGGCGGTGACGTCTATACCGGACCGCGTTTTGCGATTGATGCGATCGCGGCCGGCAAGATGGCCAGTGATTCCCTAAACCGCTTCGTGCATCCGGGCAACTCGCTGACGATCGGCCGTGACCTGCGCCAGTTCATCGAACTCGACAAGGACGATATCGTTCTGCCTTCCTATGACACCAGCAAGCGTCAGGTTCCGGGTCATAAGCTCGCGACCAAGGATAACAAGTTCCATGACAACCGCCTGCCGTTTACCGAAGAACAGGTGAAGCAGGAAGCTTCCCGCTGCTTAAGCTGCGGCGCGACCGTCGTCGATCTGAACAGATGTGTCGGATGCGGTCTCTGCACGACGCGATGCGAATTCGACGCGATCCATCTGACCAGAGATCTGCCGGATGCGTCCCGCATGATCAAGGCGGAAGACAAGCTGAAGCTGATCGCTCCGTATGCCGCCAAGCGTGAAATCAAGATCCTGCTGAACAAAGGCAAGAAATAATACAGGAAAAGAGACTGGAAAGTCTCTTTTTCATATGTATGTATATAATGGTGAAGAGAGGAACGAAGCGATGAGTGAAAGTAATTACCTGAGTTATTTCAAACAGTCGATCATTGAAAGAGCGTATTACTATTACGAAAATGACTACGTTCATAACCTGCACCGGGAAAACGGCCATGTGATCACGGCGGCGGTGGAAGGCAGCGGCAGCGTGCCTTATAACGTGCGCATCGATCTGATGCATCCGCATGCCTCGGAATGCACGTGTCCCTATGCCGAAAAAGGTAAAATGTGCAAACATATGGCAGCTGTTTTCTTCACGGCTTTTCCGGAAGAAGCCCGTGAATACGAAGAGTACCTGGAAGGCGAAGATTATGACGCATATCAGGAAGACTTCGCCTGGGACGAGAATGAGCGCGATCATCTGCCGGCCAATTTTGAACACCTGCTTGACATGTTCCTTTCCGCTCTTGATGAGAGGGAAAAAGCGCAGCTGCTGCGGGAAGAACTGATGCGGCATCCCAGCGAGACATATGACACCTATCTGCGGCAGCTGTATCAGAAATCACGGCAGAATGAGAAGGTCCGCTACATCGATTCGATTCACGACATGATGAGCCGCATGGCACCGCAGTATGCCAGCAGTTCGGCAGACTTCGAAAAACCGGTTTTGACAGATGCGGCCCGCAAGGAACTGGACGAAAACGAAGATCCGGAAATCATCAGCGACATGGTCCGGCTGCTGAAGGACGTCCGGCTGTATTCCTTCGCGGACGCGGTATGGATGGCGAAATATCTTTGCCGCTACGATACGGCTGTTTCGCTTGGCCGATTCCGCACGGACCTGGAAGATCAGGCCGGTCTGCTGTGGGAAGTCGTGCATCCATATGGCCGCCATCCGCTCGACAATCTTCTGCCGGCGCTTTACGAACTGTCGGATGAGCAGGATGCGGATCAGCTGGCTTTTGAACTGCTGAGATATGTGCAGTTTCCGTCCTTCGCGGAATATGTGATCGATCACGAAAAGGATGTTCCCGCTCTGTATGCCCATTTCCGTGATCAGATGAGCCGGACCCGCTTCAATCAGCGGGCTGTCCATCATACCCTGCATCTGTTCGCTGATAAACTGGGAAAGCAGGAAATCCATGATCTGGCCGATTATTATGATTTTGTCTATAACTTCAACCGCGCCGCTCTCGACCGGCTGCGCGGCAGTGCTCATTTCACGGACGTGTTCCTGGATAAGCTTCTGCAGCAGAAGCCGCACATTGTCAAGGAAACGCTGGCCGTCCTGCATCGGACCGAACAGCTGTTTGCCTTTTTGAAAAAGGAAAATGACATCTGGGGAATGATCCAGTACGCGCCGTTGCTGGATGAGAAATACCATCAGGAACTGGCGGATATCTTTACAAAAGAATTCTATGACAATCTGAAAAACGCTTCCCAGCGTACTGATTACGCCCATGCCTGTCAGTATATCCGGGCACTGGCCACCCTGGCCGGCGGGGATGAGATCATTGACCATATTGTCAGTGATCTGCAGAAACAGGATCAGTATGTCCGAAGGAGGGCACTGTTTGAGGAAATCGCCAAAGCAAGATGACAGCTGTGACGCTGTCTTTCTTTTTATTTACATATTTTTTTAACATGACATACAGATGTCATGTTACCTTTGCTAACATAATAATGGAGAGAAGAAACGATGAAGATTGACAGACTGATCGGCATTCTGTCGGTATTGCTGCAGAAAGATCAGGTGACGGCGCCGCAGCTGGCGGAACAGTTTGAAGTATCACGGCGGACCATCAGCCGGGATATCGAGGATCTGTGCAAAGCCGGCATTCCGATCATGACCATGCAGGGAACCGGCGGCGGCATCCGCATTATGGACGGTTACCGGATGGACAGGACATTGCTGACATCAAGAGATATGAAAATGATCCTGGCCGGACTGCGCTCACTGGATTCGATCAGCGGCAGCACCTATTACAGCCAGCTGATGGAAAAGATCCAGAGCGGTTCCTCCCGGTTTGTCAGCGGCCGTGACGCGATTCTGATCGATCTTTCTTCCTGGTACAAGGAAAGCCTGACACCCAAGATTGACCTGATCCAGACGGCCATCGACGACAGTCATCTGATCACGTTCCGTTATTACGCGCCGGCAGGTGAAAGCCTGAGAACGATCGAACCGTATGATCTTGTCTTCCGCTGGTCCAGCTGGTATGTCTGGGGCTGGTGTACAGAACGTAAAGATTACCGGCTGTTCAAACTGAACCGGATGACAGAACTGAGAGAAACGTCAGAAACTTACGAGAAAAGAAACGCGCCGCTGCCGGATCTGTCCACTGAGAAGATCTTTCCCGGTGATATCAAAGTCCGGGCCCTGTTTGCATCAGATGTCAAATGGCGGCTGGTGGATGAGTTCGGACCGGACTGCTTTATAGAGACAGAAGACGGGAAACTGCTGTTTACCGCGGATTACACCGATATGGAAAATCTGATCAGCTGGCTGATGACGTTCGCTGACAAAGCGGAAGTACTGGAACCGTCAGAAGCAAGAGAAAGAATGAAACAGAATGTGACGAAGATGATGAGCATCTACACAGGGGAGTGATGTGACATGGCATTTGATTATAAGAAAGAATACAAAGAGTTTTACATGCCCAAGGCAAAGCCGGAGATCGTGGAAATTCCGGCGATGAATTATCTGGCTGTCCGGGGCAGCGGCGATCCCAATCCGGAAGACAGCGACTATAAAAAGGCAATCGGTCTTCTGTACGGCATCGCCTTCACCATCAAAATGAGTAAAAAGAGCGGACATCAGATCGACGGGTTTTTCGATTATGTCGTGCCGCCGCTGGAAGGCTTCTGGCAGCAGGAGGGAATCATGGGCATGGACTACAGCAGGAAAGATGCCTTTCAGTGGATCTCGGTGATCCGGCTGCCGGATTTTGTCAGAGAAGAAGACTTCCGGTGGGCCGTGCAGGAAGCGGAACGAAAGAAACAGCAGGACTTTTCGCGGGTCGAATTTCTGAGGGTCGAGGAAGGTCTCTGCGTGCAGTGCATGCATATCGGGCTGTATGATGACGAACCGGCGACCGTCGCCCTGATGGATGCCTATATTGCCGAAAAAGGATATGTCAATGACATCAGTGAGGAACGCATGCATCATGAGATCTATCTTTCGGACGCAAGACGAACAGCGCCGGAAAAACTCAGGACGGTGATCCGTCATCCGATCCGGAAAGGGGAATAAGCATGGAATACATTCAGATCACGAAAGAGAATCTGGAACAGGAACATATCTGCTGTGCCATTTCGAACAATAAAGATATCCAGGTTTCTTCCAAGAAGGCATGGCTGCGGGACCGTCTGGACGAAGGTCTTGTCTTTCTGAAAAGCACGGAGCGCGGCAAATGTTTTATCGAATACATCCCGGCGGAATACGCATGGGTTCCGATTCTTGCCGATTCGTATATGTATATTGACTGTCTCTGGGTATCCGGTTCTCTGAAGGGGCATGGTTATTCCAGCGATCTGCTGAACGCGTGCATCGCCGACAGCAAAACGAAAGGCAAAATTGGTCTTTGCATTCTGTCGTCGGCGAAGAAAAGAGGGTTTCTGGCTGATCCGAAATACCTGAAATACAAAGGCTTTACGGTGGCGGACGAAGCGGACAACGGCATCCAGCTCTGGTATCTGCCGTTCGCGGAAAATGCAGAGAAGCCGCAGTTTAAAGAATGCGCCCGTCATCCGCATACGGAGGCAGCCGGCTTTGTGCTGTACTATACGCATCAATGCCCGTTCACGGCTAAATACGTGCCGATCCTGAAACAGTACGCGGATGAAAAAGGCATTCCGTTTGAAGTCATTCATATCACCGATCGAAAGACGGCGCAGAACGCGCCGACACCGGTCACGAATTACGCGCTGTTCAAAGACGGGAAATACCTGACAAACGAAGTGCAGAACGTGAATAAATTCGGAAAATTGCGCAACGGGTGAATCTATGGGCAAAAGAGAAAACAGAGAGATGATGGCGTACGTGGCGGATCAGCTTTCCGATCTGGAGGACTTCCGCTATATCGCCATGATGGGCGGCTATATCTGCTATTACGATGACCGGATCTTCGGCGGCATTTATGAATCCGGTGAACTGCTGATCAGGGATACGGAAGCGGCCCGCCGGTACATGCCGGACAGCCACCTCGTTCTTCCTTACGAAGGTGCCGGTGAGATGCTGGTGTGCACGATCCTGGATAACCGCCGGGAACTGCAGGAGATGATCCGGGAAATGTGGCAGGAACTGCCGGCCCGGAAAACCAGAAAGAAAAAAGGTGCAGCCTGACGGGCTGCACTTTACTTCACTTCCATCCGGAAACAGGTCTGATCATTGACGGATCCTTCCAGATAGCAGGTGTCATCCGTGACAAGTGTATGGAGGATCAGTTCGTCCCGGCAGCGGACTTCATGATGGTATTCCATGCGGATGACATGCAGGGAAGGATCGTTTCTTGTGATTGTGTCGTCAAAGAGATCAAAGTAGCGGGTATTGTTCATGTGGCCGTTCAGATCACAGTAACTGAAAGGGACATGGAAGACACTTTCCTGATCTGTCTGCCGCGGTGTGATGCGCGTCGGCAGAGGATACTCCGTGCCGTGCTGCTCACCTTCGACGGCGATGCCGTTTTTGTCCGGAAAGATCATCCGTCTTGTCTTCTGATCGATCAGAGCCCAGAGCGCGCTGCCTTCGATCAGCAGGTTTCCGGCTTTGTCATGGATCTGATAGTAGCGGGGAAAGAGAACGTGCATGGTGTTTCCCGGCCAGGAGGAAACGGTGATTTCGTCATCATAGCCGGGCATGTCATGAATTTTCACTTCCTGCTGCATGATGACCCAGAGAAAACCCTGATCCAGGGTTTTTTCACGGCCGGCGCCGAGCTGCTCGGTATGGGCGATGGAAATTTCCTGCAGCATTTCAAACAGGGTCGAAGTGCGCAGTTTCCGGTACATGTTGACGTCTTTGTTTTTCAGTTTGCAGGAAGTACGATATATGCTCATTGTTCTTCCTTCGGCAGGTATTTCATGACGGTATCGACGATATCACCCAGAGTGATCATCTTCGACCATTTGTCATCGGGAATATGAATGTTGAACATGCCTTCCAGTTTGGTGACGACAAGGATGAAACCCATGGAGTCGATCGCTGTTTCGTTATTCAGGACAGTGTCTTCCGTCAGTTCGCCTTTGATCATTTCCGGAACGTTGTCCATGATCACTTTTTTTGTTTTTGCCAGTACTTCGTCGCGTGTAATCATAATTCTTCGATCTCCTTTTCGAGTTTCCATCTCTGCAGTTTGCCGGTTGCGGTACGGGAGAGCGGATGGTTCAGTACGATGATATCCGTGATCTGCCTGCCGCGGGGCTGCAGACGGTTGTTTTCGTTGACGATCTGCCATAAGGCATCGCGGTCGCATTCCGCTTCCAGCACGAGAACCGGCCGGCCGTCTTTCAGGGCGACAGCGAGGTTCTCATTGCCGATCTTTTCTGCCAGTTCGCTTTCATATTCCGGCAGGAAGATCTTGGTGCCGTCACTGAGAACGAGAATGTCCTTTTTTCTTCCCGTCAGGTGCAGACGGCCGTCCGCGTCGAGATAGCCGAGGTCACCGGTATGAAGGACGCCGTTCTGAACGGTGCTGATGGAATCGGAGGAATGTTTGTAATAACCCTGCATCATGCAGGTTCTGCTTTCAATCAGGATCTCGCCGTCTTCGGCGATCGAGATTTTATCGTCCGGACAGATATCGAGCGCCCGCGGATCACCGCCGGTGCTGATCGCGACACCGGAGCTGGTTTCCGTCAGGCCATAGCCGAAGGACAGCTGAATGCCCCGGTCTTTCACTGCCTGCATGAGTTCGTCACTGCAGTCGCCGGCACCAAGCAGGATCAGTCTGAGCTCTTCGTTGAGAGCGCCGGTTTTCATCAAAAACTGCAGCAGGGAAGGCACGGCGCTGATGACCGTCGGTCTGAAGTAGGCACAGTCGTCGATGTAATGACGCACACCGCGGCCAAGCGCAACGGGTACTTTGTTGAACATGGGCCAGAGCAGGGTGCAGACAAAACCGAAGACATGGGCATGTGGCAGCAGCGACAGAAGCAGGTCGCCTTCCTTCAGCGGCAGCATCTGCGAGCCGTTCCAGGCACTCTGCATCAGACTGTAGTCGGAAAGAACGACCGCCTTGGAGCGGCTGGTCGTGCCGCTGGTGAAGAACAGGATCCGGCTGGATCCGTCGAAGATACCGTTCGTCAGATAAGGCGTGCAGGCTTCGATATGTTCGGGCCGGCCGTAGACGGTATCACAGTCGGCATACTGAATCAGCTGGGGCACGAATTCCATTGGCGTGGACGGATCGATCAGAACGGTCTGCAGACCGCCGATCACGGCCGCGAAGATCTTGATGACGCTGGCAAGAGTGCCGTCGGCGAAGATGGCGATGCAGGTTTTGCCGGATGTCTGCAGCTGCTGCGAGCGCAGTAAAACCGCGACATAGAATTCACCGTATGTCATACGGCAGATGCCGTTTTCTTCATAGATAAAAGCCGTATCATCGGGATGATGATCCGCCATGTATTCAAGCAAATGCCGAAAGCCGGAAAAACGCATAAATATACCTGAAAAAAGTATATCACACTTGTAAAATGATTCACAAAAAAGCAGTATTTATAAACTGTTCGGTAGTATAATGAGATTTACAAGGAGTTCATTAAGAAAATGGATAAGAATACAAAAATCTGCATCATCGGTGCAGGACCGGCAGGCCTTTCTGCGGGTATGTATCTCGAACAGAAGGGATACGAAAACTACACAATTCTGGAAAGAAATGATCATGTCGGCGGCAAGTGCCACAGTCCGCACTACAATGGCAGACGCTATGAGATGGGCGCCATCATGGGTGTTCCTTCCTACTACGCCGTTCATGACGTCGAAGAATTCTGCGGCATCACCCATGACGGACCGCAGCTGAACCGTAATTACAAGGACAAGACCGGCAAGGTCATCGAACCGTTTGAACCGAAGAAGAACATCATGAAGATTCCCCGTCTTCTGAAGATGAAACAGGAAGTCAAGAAGCTCGGTGAGATCCTGGAAACAAAATACAAGGGCTATGACGTCAACGGTCACCGCGGTGTCGCGCAGGGCCGCTATGACGGCTTCGCTGTCACGCCGGACCGTGAACCGGTTTCCGGTGTCAACGAGAATCTGAAGGATCTCGCGCTGCCGTTTAAAGACTGGTGCAAGCTGAACGACGTCGAACTGACCCAGGATATCTGGATCGGTCCGTTCACTTCCTTCGGCTACGGCTACTTCGACGAGATCCCGGCCGCTTATGTTCTGAAATATCTGGACTTCCAGACCTGCATGAACTTCGTCAAGATCAATCTCTGGACCTGGAAGGAAGGCACGCAGTATATCTGGGAATGCCTCGATGCCAAACTGAAGAACCACGCCCGTCTCAACAGCGACATCACGAAGGTCGAGCGCAAGGACGGCAAGGTTTATGTCACCGTCAACGGCGAAACGGAAGAATATGACAAGCTGATCGTCACCGCGCCGCTGCAGTATTTCCCGGACTATGCCGATGCCCGTGAAGACGAAAAGAAATACTTCGGCAAGATCGACTACGAGCGCTATGACGTTCTGGCTGTCGAAACAAAACCGGAAGACCATCCGGACATCTCCTACTATGTATTCGACAACATGACGCCGGAACGCCTGGGTCATCTGATGGTTTACTACAGAAGATGGAGAGACACGAAGGATCAGGTCATTACCACTTACGCGCTGCGCAAGCACAAGAATTCCGAAGAGATCCCGTATGAAGTATGCAAGCAGACAGTTCTCAACGATCTGAAGACGATGCACAATCCGGCGTCGAATGTCGTCAATGAGCAGTCCTGGTATTACTTCCCGCACGTCTTCTCGGAAGACTACGCGGCCGGCTGGTACGATGACGTAGAAGCCATGCAGGGCAAGTATGACACATACTATGCCGGTGAAGTCATGAGCTTCGGCGACATGGACGAAACCGCTGAATACTCCCGCGAACTCGTCGAACGTTTCTTCTGATCACAAAGACAGCCTCTTATCCGTACCTTTACAGATAAGAGGCTTTTTCGGAAAGGTAAACAAGTATGAACTTTTATAAAGACCATTATGATGTCATCGTCATCGGCGGCGCCCTGGCCGGCATGAGCTGTGCCATGAGCCTGGCGAAGGAGGGGAAGGACGTTCTGATCCTCGAACGCCACAATCTGCCGGGCGGCATGGCCACCAGTTTCGTGCGTTCCGGCATGGAAATGGAAGCCACCCTGCATGAGATGATGTCCCTGGGTTTAAAGGAAGACCCGCTGTATATCCGCAAGTATCTGGATGAGATGGGTGTCGTCATTGACTGGCTGCGGGTGCCGGAAGCCTATCGTCTGCTTTCCCATCCGGACGGCATTGACATTACTCTGCATGCCGGCAGAAGACCGGACGGCACATGGGTATGCGCGGATGAGATCGACATGATCTACAGCGGCACGAAAGACGAGATCAACCGTCTTCTCGAACTGTGCCGCAGCATCTATGAGTCGGTTCTGTTCCTCAACGAGCATAAGCTGAGCAAGGTGGAAATGCTGTTGAAACACGAGCCGCTGGTCAAGACAGCCGGCTACAGTGCCAAGGAAGTGCTGGATAGCGCCTTTGATCTGCCGCTGGCCGTCAAGAAGATCCTCAGTGCCTACTGGATCTATGTCGGTCAGCCGATGAGCAGCCTGCCGTTTACGATCTACGCCTTCCTGATGGCGGACTATATGATGGGCGGCTCCTTTGTGGCAAGAGGCTTCTCACATGAGATGTCCGTGGCGATGGCCGAGAAGTGCGAAGAACTGGGTGTCCAGTTTGAATACGGCCAGAATGTTGAAAAGATCCTCGTCAAAGACAATCATGTCTACGGTGTGAGGACGAGCCGTGGTGATGAGATCCACTGTGACTATATCGCCAGCGCGCCGTATCCGAACACGGTTTACGGCAAGATGATTGAACCGCAGTCGGAAGTGCCCAAGGAAGCCCGCCAGTATGCCAACGCGATGCCGATGAGCGTGACCAATTTCTCGGTCGTCCTGCTGCTGGATAAATCACCGGAAGAACTCAATATCAAAGACTATTCTGTCTTCTCTTCCGATATCCCGTTTGACACCGATGCCTTCTGGGCGGAGGGAAAGAAGATCGGCGGCTGGAATTATCTGACCACCATCTGTCTGAACTATGCCAATCCGGACTGTGTGCCGGCCGGCATGACGTCGCTTTCCATCACCTATCTGCCCCTGCCGGAAGCCTTCCTGAATCTGAAAGCGGACGGATACTTCGCGTTCAAGAGAAAAGTTGCCCGGGAAATGATCGACCGCGTGTCGAAACATCTCGGTGTCGACCTGAAGGAACACATCCAGGAAATCGAAATCGAATCACCGGTGACGATGTCGCACTATACCAGTGACTACCGGGGCGGTATCTATGGTTACCAGCATTCGATGGACAACTCGGTCGTCGGCCGTCTCGAAGACCTGGAGAAGGAATTCTATATCAAAGGTCTGGTCGGCTGCGCCAGCCATCAGCTGGTCGGTGACGGCATGGCCTGCAATATCAACAACGGCCGAATTGCCACCAAGGCAATTCTGGAATGGATGAAGGAGGCGGAATAATATGAAAGTCAAAGGTTTTCTGCAGGATGTCCTGGGCGCCTCCCGCGTCACCAACGCACGTAGAAATCTGATCAAGAACGCCAGCGTTCTGAATGTCTACAGCGACCCGATCCGGGAAGTCGCAAAGGAAGTGCATCCGGAACCGTTCAAAGTCACGGTGGTATCGGTAAGTGACGCATCTCCTACAGCGAAAACATTCCGTCTCAAGCCACTGGCAGGAAAACTGCCGCCGTTTGAAGCCGGTATGTACGTATCGTTCCAGGATCTAAAGATCGGCAATACGGTGACGACCCGTCCGTTCTCGATCAGCAGCGCCCCGTTTGAGGCGCGAAGCGAAGATCCGTTCTTTGAAGTCACGATCCGCAAGGGCAGAGACAACGGCTTTGTGTCCAACTACTTCTACAACGAAGTCAGGGAAGGTGATGAGTTTACCGTCGAGATGCCGTTCGGCCAGTTCTTCTATGAACCGATGCGGGACGCGAAAAACGTCGTCGCCCTGGCCGGCGGTTCCGGTATCACGCCGTTTGTGTCGATGGCGAAGGAAATCAATCACGGCACGCTGGATATGGATCTGACCATCCTGTACGGTTCGGTATCATCGAAAGACATCATTCTGAAGGATGTTCTGGATCAGGTACAGAGTGAAAGAGTCAAGGTCGTCAATGTCATTTCCGGCGAGGAGGACTATGACGGTGAAAAGGGCTTCCTGCGTGCGGAACTGATTCAGAAATACAGCAAGGGAGATACGAGCTACTTCGTCTGCGGACCGCTGCCGATGTACCAGTTTGTCAGAGGCGAACTGGCGAAACTGGAAGTGCCGGAAAAGCGGATCCGCATGGAAGTCTTCGGCGCGCCGGTGGATATCACCAAAGCGGAAGGCTATCCGGAATGCGAGGCACAGACCTTTAAACTGACGGTCGTCCGAGGCATTCACGAGGATGTCATCGAGGCATCTTCCCGGGAATCCCTGGCCGTTGCCATGGAGCGGGCCGGCATCAAGAACAACACGAGATGCCGGAGCGGTGCCTGCGGCTACTGCCGCTGCAAACTGCTGGATGGTGATGTCTTCGTGCCGACGGTCGGTGACGGCCGCCGCTACGCTGACAAAATGTACGGCTATGTGCATGCCTGCTCGACCTATCCGCTGTCTGACTGCAGGATCAAGATCGTGATCAAGTAAGACAAAAAAGAAATGACCGCCGTGTATCATGATCATACACAGCGGTCATTTTTTGGTTGCTTATTTCTTTTCAAACACGACAGCCTGATAAGGCTTCAGCTTCACGTCCAGACCGTTCAGCTCCAGATCGGTATAGTTGTTGAGGACAAGTTCCTCTCTGTTCATTAATTCCGGCAGCCGGTAATAGGTTTCATGGGTCGAGAAGTTGCCGATGACAAAGAGTTTTTTGCGCTGCCAGGTGCGGCTGTAGGCGATGATCCTTGTGTTGTTGTGGTCATATTCACGCGTTTCGCCATAGATGGCTGTTTCACTGTTTTTCCGGAAGGCCAGCAGCTTTTGATAGAAACGGTAGATCGAGCGGCTGTTTGCCAGGTCTTTTTTGACGTTGATTTCCGGGTATTCCGGATTCATGCACTGCCATGGTGTATGTCCTTTGTTGAAGCCGGCGTTGACGGAGTCGTCCCATTGCATCGGCACCCGGGCGTGGTCTCTGGCGCCGTAGCGGATACACGGGAAAGCGGCGAAGGAAGGCATACCGTAGCTGCGCATCAGGTCATAGACAAAATGGCTGACCGGATCTTTCAGTTCGTCCATGTTTTTGAAGGCGGTGTTGGTGAGACCGACTTCCTGGCCCATGTAGATAAACGGTGTGCCGAAACCCATGTAGGTGATCACCGCCAGCATCGTGGCAGCTTCGTAGTGATATTTCTTCGTGTTGATGGAGAAGCGGCTGATACTGCGGGGATTGTCATGGTTTTCCAGAACCAGGGTGTTCCAGCCGTCTTTATAGTAGGAAATCTGCGGATCGAGCAAGCCTGTCTTGAACTGTTTCAGATCGAATGGCTTCCAGAAGAATTTCTTGCCGGCGACGTTGTCGGCATCGAGATGGGCGAAGTTGAAGATCGTGTCCAGTTCGCCGTTCTCTTCTTTTACATAGGCGTGGGCGTCTTTATCGGAAGGATGGAAGGATTCGCCGACCGTGTAACTGTCATACAGGGAAAGGGCCTTTTCGTTCAGTTCTTTCAGGAATTCGTGCATGCGGGGACCGTCGACATAATACTGGGAGCCGACCTGGAAGGTGTTCTTTTCCGTGTCGTCCTGGATCGGAAAGACCTTGGAGAACATGTTGAAGACGTCGAAGCGGAAACCGTCCACGCCTTTCTTCAGCCAGAAGTTCAGGATATTGATGATTTCTTCGCGGACCGCCGGATTTTCCCAGTTCAGATCCGCCTGTTCTTTGCAGAAAAGATGCAGGTAGAATTCATCGCTTTCGCCGATTCTTTCCCAGGCGGAACCGGTAAAGGTGGATTCCCAGTTGCTCGGCGGCAGCAGTCTGCCTTTTTCATATCTGCCCTTGCGGATGATGTAGTAGTCCCGGTAAGGGGAATCCGGTGAAGACAATGCCTCTTTGAACCAGCGGTGTTCCGTGGACGTGTGGTTGATGACCATGTCCATGATCACTTTCAGATCACGCTTATGGCATTCTTCCAGCAGTCTGTCAAAGTCCGCCATGGTACCGAACTTTTCGTCAATGGCGCAGTAGTCACTGATATCGTAGCCGTAATCATGATCCGGCGACTGATACAGCGGCGAGAACCAGATCGCCGTCGCGCCGAGATCCTTGATGTAGTCCAGGCGGGAAATAATACCTTCGATATCACCCCAGCCGTCATTGTCGGCGTCCATGAAACTGAACGGATAGATCTGATAGACGACCGCGTTTTTATACCATCTTGTTTTCATACAGGAACCTCTCTGTCTGTATTTTATTACGAAAGAAGAGGAGTTGTGAGACAAAGATGCCATCCGGTATCTGAGAGCCTTTCTCTTTGGGCGTTGATGCTCAGAATGCATATGACATATGCTAAAATATAAACAGAAAGATATGTTCTGAAGAACATAGGAGGTCAAGAATGACGGACAAAATGAAGAATATTCCTTACGAGGAAAGAACCGGCAACGAGTCGATCGTTTATTTCACCCGTGATATTTCCCCAGCCGGCATTAAAAAGGCATATGAGAAAGTCAACGCCAATATCTGCGGCAAGGTAGCCATCAAGCTCCATACCGGTGAAAAAGGCGGCCCGAACTTCACACCGGCCAGCTGGGTCAAGGAAGTCATGGAAGGGGAAGAAACCCTTAAAGACGCGACGATCGTTGAAACAAATACGTTCTACAAAGGCGACCGTTACACAACCGAACAGCATCTCGATACCCTGAAGTACAATGGCTGGGACTTCTGCCCGGTCGATATCATGGACGCAGACGGAACCGTCGATCTGCCGGTCAAGGGCAGCAAATGGTTTGACCATATGACGCACGGCAAGACCATGGTCGATTATGATTCCATGTTCGTTCTGACCCATTTCAAGGGTCATACGATGGGCGGCTTCGGCGGCTCCAACAAGAACATCGGTATCGGCTGCGCGGACGGCCGGATCGGCAAAGGCATGATCCATGCCAAGAACGGCAACGACTGGGGTGTGACCGAGAATGAACTGATGGAGAAGATCACCGAATCCACCAAGGCGACGATCGACTTCTTCGGTGAACATATCACCTATGTCAACGTCATGCGGAACATGTCGGTTGACTGCGACTGTGCCGGCAAAGCCGCGGCACCGGTCGTGACACCGAACGTCGGCGTTCTCTCTTCCACCGATATCTGCGCTCTTGATCAGGCCTGCGTGGACCTCGTCTATGCGATGTGCGAAGCAGACCACAAGGATCTCGTGGAAAGAATCGAAACAAGACACGGTGTCAGACAGCTGAGCTACATGCATGAACTCGGCATGGGCAACAACCGGTATGTACTGATCGATCTGGACAACGACGAAGTCCGCATCTGCCCGAAGAAAGCGGTTGAAGGAGTCAAGCCGTTCAAGAAGATCGTGAAGTAATGAAAAAAGTACTTGTCATTGACGCCCAGGGCGGCGGCATCGGCAGACAGATCATCACCGGGATCCGGGAAAAGATGCCGGATCTTGATATCACTGCCGTCGGAACGAACAGTGCCGCCACTTCCAATATGCTGAAGGCGGGTGCTTCCCGGGCAGCCACCGGCGAGAATGCTGTTGTCGTCGGCTGCCGGAACGCCGATATTATTATCGGCCCGATCGGCATTGCCATCGCGGATGCCATGCTTGGTGAAGTGACAGCGCGGATGGCCCAGGCTGTCGGTCAGAGCGATGCGGAAAGGATCCTGATTCCCTTCCAGCACTGCGGTTCGCTGATCGTCGGCGTAAACGAAACAAATACCGGACGGCTGGTCGCTGAAGCGATCGAACAGCTGTGCCGGCTTGTCAAAGAACCATAAGAAACGTATTCCAGAAGGCATACACGAATCGTCATATTCCTGTATGTCTTTCTTTTTATTCACGTGAAGAAAGGAAAAGCAAAATGAACAAAACAAAGAACATTGTATTGAGCGGCCTGATGATTGCCATCGGCATTGTCATCGTATCGGTCCTGAAGAATTTCGGCGGCCAGCCGATCCTGCGTCTGTTTTCACCGATGCATTTCCCGATCATGATCGCCGGTCTGGCCATCGGCCCGGTTGAGGGAATGATCTGCGGCATCCTGACACCGGCTCTGTCCTATCTGATCAACCAGCTGCCGCCGAACGGTCCCTGGGCGATGATGGTGGAACTGGGTGTCTATGGTCTGGTATGCGGTCTTGGTATGAAACTGATCAAAAGCGATGCCCCGATGCTGAAGATCTATCTGTCACTGATCGTTGCCATGATCCTCGGCCGTATTGCCGGCGGTCTGGTAACCGGCTTCATTCTCAATGCCGGTGAGTATTCCTTCTCGGCATGGATCAGCGCTTACTTCATCGGAACGGCGCCGGCCATCCTGGCGGATCTGATTCTGGTGCCGCTGATCGTCAGAGCCCTGCAGAGGGCCGGTCTGGCTTTTACCCGCTGAGGAAACGGATATGACGGAATTCAGCGGAAAGATCGCGGTCGTAACCGGCGGTGCCCAGGGCATCGGTGCCTGCATTGCCGAAATGTTCCGCGCGGAAGGTGCTGTGGTGGAAATCATTGACCGTCAGGCAGGAGACTGGTATACCGGTGATCTCGCCGATCCAAAAGTCATTGAGGCGTTCGTGAAGGACGTGATTCAGAAACATGGTCATATCGATTATCTGATCAATAACGCCCTACCGCTGATGAAGGGCATCGATACCTGTACCTATGACGAATTCATGAATGCCCTGGCCGTCGGGACAGCCGCGCCGTTTTATCTTGCCAAACTGTTCGCACCGTATTTCGCCAAGGGCGGTGCAATCGTCAATATTTCTTCTTCTAGAGACCGCATGAGCCAGCCGCAGACGGAAAGCTACACAGCCGCCAAAGGCGGTATCGCCGCATTGACCCACGCATTGGCCGCTTCCTTTGCCGGCCGGATCCGCGCCAATTCTGTTTCGCCCGGCTGGATCGAGACAAAGGGCAATGTCTACAGCGGCCCGGACGCTTCGCAGCAGCCTTGCGGACGGGTCGGGGTGCCGCAGGATATCGCTTCCATGGTATTATATTTATGTTCAGAGAAGGCCGGTTTCATCACCGGTGAGAATGTCTGCATCGACGGCGGTATGACGCGTCTGATGATCTACCACGGCGATCATGGCTGGACATACGAAGGAGAAAACAATGAATAAAATGAAGATCGGTTTTATCGGCAACGGCAAAAGCACGAACCGCTATCACGCGCCGTTTATTCTGACCCGCCGGGATACCATGGAAATCAAAACGATCTATGCCCGGAATCTGCAGAAAACAGACTGGGCGAGAATCGACGGTGTCACATACACGGACCAGATCGACGATGTGCTGAAGGATCCGGAGATCGATGTCGTCGTTGTCACTCTGCCGCATCATCTGCATTACGATTATGCGAAAAAGGTGATCGAAGCCGGCAAGAACTGCGTGTGCGAAAAGCCGTTCACAGCGACCAGCGCGGAAGCGAAGGAACTGTTCGCACTGGCGGAAGAAAAAGGCGTTATCCTGCAGTGCTATCAGAACCGCCGCTTTGACAGTGATTTCCTGACCGTGCAGAAAGTCATTGAATCCGGCAAGCTGGGCGATCTTCTGGAACTGGAAATGCATTTTGACTATTACCGGCCCGAGATTCCGGAAAGCGTAACGGAATTCCGGCCGGAATGGTCGTATCTCTACGGCCACGGCTGTCATACGCTCGATCAGGTGATTTCCTACTTCGGCAAGCCGGACCGGGTGCACTATGACGTGCGGCAGCTGCTCGGCGAAGGCCGCATGAATGACTATTTTGATCTGGATCTGTATTACGGCGTTCTGAAAGTGTCGGTCAAATCTTCCTACTTCCGGGTAAAGAACCGTCCATCCTTTGTCGTTTACGGCAAGAATGGTATGTTCGAGAAATATGACAAAGACGGCCAGGAACGTGATCTGAAGAAATTCTATCTGCCGGAAGGACATGCCGATTTCGGAATGGATACGCCGGAACAGTACGGAACCCTGATCTATTATGATGAAAACGGCTATCATGAAGAAAAGGTGCCGACCGTGAAAGGCGATTACGGGTATTACTACGATGCCCTGTATGAAACGATCAAAAACGGCAAGCCGCGGCTTGTCACACCGGAACAGACGATCCTGCAGATCGAAATGCTGGAAACCGGTGTCAAAGATCTGAAATAAGTTTGACAGGAGTCTCTGCGGAGACTCTTTTTTTGTTTCGCAGAGGGAACGCAACTTTTGCGGGCAATATAACTGTCAGAGAGGAGAACAACAATCTGACTATGAGAAACAGAAATCTTGCAGGACAGGCTGTCCGCGTCATCGCGGCCCTGCTGCTGAGTGTCTCTGCCGTCACAGCCGGCAGTTTCCTGCCGGTTCAGGCAGAAGCGATCGATCCGATTCTTTTTTCGGAAGTCTACTTTTTCCATAATG
This sequence comes from Solobacterium sp., assembly GCA_017404505.1. Taxonomy (GTDB): domain Bacteria; phylum Bacillota_I; class Bacilli_A; order Erysipelotrichales; family Erysipelotrichaceae; genus Bulleidia. The sequence continues at coordinate 70,677 of JAFRCE010000022.1, forward strand.
CGTCCGGCGGCTACGCGGTCGACGATGTCTGGGCAGTCGCCTGGGACAGGTGGGAACTGCATGGCAAGCCGGCCTACTGTATCGAGCCTTCGGTATTTGTGACTTATGACGATGTCTACAGTGCGGAAGACTTTATGTCTTATGAAGGACTGTCATACGATCAGAAAATGCGGCTGAAGGACATTGCTCATTTCGGCTTCGGACCGGGCAGGGACAGCACCCTGGATTATATTGCCACCCAGCTGATGATCTGGATCGCGGTGGACAGCCGGCTTTCCGAATCACAGGTGTATATGCAGGAAGGTGACAGTCATATTCTGACCAACGGCACGGATATCACGGCGGAGGTACAGGCCCGCATCAATGAAATCGAGGCGGATATCAGCCGCTATCATACCGAACCGAAACTGGCGATCTACAACAGCACGAGCGGGGAATATCTCGATCCTGACGCGGACGTGATTGAAGCATATGTGAATGACGAACTTGTCATTACCGATCAGGCCGGCGTGCTTGCTGACTATGACATCGTCGAAAACAGCTGCTCAGGTGGCAGTGTGTCGAAAGACGGCAATGTGCTGAGCGTGCAGTTTACGGAAGCCTGTGAGGATCAGTCCGTTCTGCTGCGGCACAGGGCTTCGGACGTCAATGCCAACGGCGCGGTCTACTTCTACCGGGGCGGCAGCGTGCAGAATCTGATGTCGGCCGGCTGCGCGTCGGACGGGGTGGAGAAACGGCTGAATTTTAAAGCCATCGGTGTCGATCTCAGGATCAACAAGGCATCTTCGGAAAAGATGCTGGCACTGCCCGATGCCAGACTGGGTCTGTACGAAGATGAAAATGGCAACGGCATCTTTGATGAAGGTGAAACACTGATCGAAGAATTCCTGTCCGGCACGGAAGAATATGTCATTCATGATCTGATTCCCGAGCATCATTATGTCCTGCATGAGATCGAAGCGCCGAACGGCCATGTCCGTACTGACGACATCGCTTTTTATCCGCGGCGGGAAGATGCCGAAAACGGACTTTCCTGTCTGATGGTGGACGATGCCTTTCAGGTCATTGTCCGCAAGAATACCCAGCGTAACGACCGAATCGCCGATGTCGAACTGACCATCATCGATGCCGAAAGCGGTAAGACAGCCCGCAGTGAAAACGGTGAAGAAGCGGTGTACCGGACGATGGCGGACATCGACTGGGACTGTTCAAAATATCTGCGCGAGGGGCATGATTATATTCTTCGCGAAACGGAACTGATCGGCGGTGTCTTCAAAAGCGCCGACATCCGCTTCACGGCACCCCAGGCCGGTGATCCGGTTCTCTATGTATCGGTGACCATGATCGATCAGACCTATCAGGTCCTTGTCCGGAAAGTCGACAATACGGAAAACGCGTCAATCGTTCCCAATGTGACGCTGACACTGTATGAACTTGATGGGGAAGAAGAGAAGGAACTGGCTTTGCATCGGACGGCGGAAAAGGAAGAATACTGGAATGTGACGGATCTTGTCAGAGCCGGTCATTCGTACCGCCTGAGGGAAACGGAAACAGCGCCGGGCTATTATCTCAGCGACGATATCGACTTCGCCATACCGGAAGCGGAAAAACTGCAGGAAGACGATATCGTTTATGAAATCGTCATGACCGACGAGGTCCATAATGTCGTTTACGGCAAAAAGAACGAAGACGGCAGCTGGATCGATGGTGCCGTCATCCTGGTGCTGGATGAGGAAATGGAAGCGCGCATGCAGGAAATGACAGACGAAGAAAAGAAGGATCTGAAACAGGGCGAAGATTATCTGTACCGTTTCCGCAGCGAAAAGGAAGGCGTGAAGCAGGACGAAAACGGAGAAGAAATCAGACTGTATTCCGGCCGCACCTATTATCTGCATGAAGAAACAGCGCCATTTGGCTATATGCCGGCAAAGGAAGACGTGCCGTTCACGGTGAGCGGCACGCTGGAAATGGAGCAGGAAGTATATCTGGTGGACGAACGGAGCCCGTTCCGGCTGGAAGTATATAAGTACGATGCCGCTCAGAAAGGAAAGGCTCTGCCAGGAGCGGAGTTTACCGTTTATCGGAAAGCGGATGATGCGAAGGCGGTGGATGTCAAGGGCAGGGAAGCCGTGCAGAAGACGGACGAGAAGGGACAGTGTGTCTTTGATCTGCCGTATGAAGAGGCCGGTTACTATATCAGGGAGACAGGTGCGCCGGCCGGGTATCTCTGCAGCAGTGAGCGCATGGACGTCGTCATAGAAAAGGATCCTGATTTTGACTGGTCACTGCCGCTGATCCGCAAATATTACGATCATGAAGTGCCCAACACCGCTGCCAAGGCGCCTCTGATGACCGCCCTGATATCCGTGGCCGCGCTTGTGCTGTTTGTCATCCTGCAGAAAAAACATGACTGACCACAGCCTGTTTCGCACCGGTGCGGCACTGCTGCTGGCGGTCTGCCTTTGCCGGCTGTATCCGTTTGTCAGAAGCGAGACAAAGCGAATACGGATCAAAGAGACGCTGCATCATCTGCAGGATCAGGAAGTGCTGTACAGCACGCCGGAACCGGCTGGATGTAAGACACTGGCCGGCATCCTGGTCAGTGAAAGTCTGCCGATGCGGGAGGAAATCGTTCAGGGCGAGGACGATCAGTATTATCTCAGCCATCTGTGCGACGGCAGTGAAAGTGAAAACGGCACGCTGTTTCTTTCCTGCCACAGCGACTGGCAGGATATGAACCGGGTGATCTATGGACATCATGTCTTCTATGAAAACATCCGCATGACACCGTTCTTCCAATTGCTCGATCCGAATGTCAGTGAAGAAGCGCGGCGGTTTGAACTCAGTACGGAAAACGGTGTTGAACCGTACCGGATGATCGCTGTTCTGGAAGTGGATTACGGACAGCCGGACGTCTTTGATTATCTGGCTGATCATTATGCGGGAAACGGACTGGCGGAATATAACCGGCATCTGAAAGAAGATCTGATTTCCTGCTTTTTCGAAGACGTGCAGGAAACCGACCGGCTTCTGACATTCCTGACGTGCCGGGACGAAGACAGTCCGGTACGCATCCTGTTTATCGCCAAAGCGGAATAAAAAAAGGATAATCACATATCCTTTCAGTTGCCGAGATTTTCCCTGAGCAGGGTGACCATGTTTTCCAGGTACGGAACGTCGTCGTCGGATGCCCGGAACCATCTTCTGTCGACGTTGATATAAGGCGGCAGAAGATAGATGGTCTTGGTAAAGGCTCTGGCCTGAACATCGATCTTCAGGGCATTGTCGATATCGACTTCGCTTTCCTCTACTGGATAAAGAGTCTTGATGACATTCATGTTGGTGACGAATTTCTCAATTTTACCGCTGTTCAGATAGTCGCCTTCGCCGAACTCGCCGCCGGACACATGAACGGCCAGGACCTGGGTATACTGGATCTGCAGAAGAGAAAGATCCAGCGTGTCATTACTGCAGGCGGAAAGCGTAAAGGCAAGAACAGCGCAAATCAATATCCGAAAGAGTTTTTTCATAATCACAGAGCTCCTTGTGCATGCTTATACATTCTATCATATCTGCCGGAAAGACAAGTGATAAAGATGCTCAGCGTGACGTACATTTATTCCGGAGGGAATGCATTGACAAGGAAAACGCAAACTTGTTATATTTACTCCGATGAGATACGGAGCACCTGAAAACGCAAGATTCACGGCAGTGCATTTCACGGGGGCTTTATTCTCTTTTGCAGTATCTGTAACGAATCCGTAATGTGCAGGCACATACGGATTTTTTTCTGCCGAACAAGGAGGGAAAATGCGCAGTGTAATTGATGTATTAGATCTTTCTGAACAGGAACTTGATGAACTGATCGCGACTGCCCTGGATATCATTGCCAATCCGGCAAAATATGCTGAAGCATGCCACGGTAAAAAACTGGCCACGCTGTTCTTTGAGCCGAGCACCCGCACACGTCTGAGCTTTGAAGCCGCCATGTACGAGCTGGGCGGCAATGTGCTTGGCTTTTCGGAGGCGAACAGTTCCTCCGCCGCGAAAGGCGAAAGCGTGGCGGATACCGCCAAGACGGTCAGCTGCTATGCCGATATCATCGCCATGCGTCATCCGAAGGAAGGCGCGGCATACATCGCCGCCCAGGCAGCTTCCGTACCGGTCATCAATGCCGGCGACGGCGGCCACTGTCATCCGACACAGACGCTGGCGGATCTGCTGACGATCTACCGTGAGAAGGGAACTTTTGAGAATCTGACCCTGGGTTTATGCGGCGACCTGAAATTCGGTCGCACCGTGCATTCATTGATCAACGCGATGTCCCGCTATGCCGGACTGAAGCTGATCCTGATCTCACCGGAAGAACTGAAGGTTCCTTCCTATGTGAAGCAGAAACTGAAGGACGAGCACATTCCTTACGAACAGACCACGAACCTGGAAGCGGCGATGCCGAAACTGGACGTTCTGTATATGACAAGAGTGCAGAGAGAGCGCTTCTTCAACGAAGAAGACTACCTGCGTCTGAAAGACAGTTATGTTCTGACTCTCGACAAACTGGCGAATGCTAAAAAAGACCTTGTCATCATGCATCCGCTGCCGCGTGTCAATGAGATTTCCGTAGCGGTGGACAATGATCCGCGGGCCTGCTATTTCAAGCAGGTGCTCAACGGCAAATACATGCGCATGGCTCTGATGCTCAAACTGTTAAAGGAGGCAGGTAAGATCAATGAATATTGATGCAATTCAAAACGGAATCGTCATTGACCATATTGAAGCCGGCAGCGGCAAGAAACTGTACGATCTTCTGAAACTGGACGATCTCGACTGCTCGGTGGCGCTTTTGAAGAATGTCACTTCGGCCAAATACGGACGTAAGGACATCATCAAGATCGACCGGGAAATGGATGTCAATCTGGATGCCATCGGCTTTATCGCTCCTAATGCGACGGTCGTCATGATCAAGGACGGACAGATCGTGGAAAAGAAAAAACTGGATCTGCCGGCTGAACTGGTGGATGTCATCCGCTGCAAGAATCCCCGCTGCATTACCCAGACTGAACAGGAGATCCGTCACGTCTTTAAACTGACCGACCGAAAGAAACGGGAATACCGCTGTCTGTACTGCGAAGTCAAAGCATCGATCTGAAACCAGAACCGCACAGCCGTGCGGTTATTCACGTCACGGAGAATGTATACACGCATGTAAATCGCATGAGGGACGAAAAAGAGGAAGAATGTATGAATGTTGACAGTAAGAAGCTTGACACCGTGCTGCGTCAGACTTTGAAGAACACCAACAAAGGCGCCATCAGTGCTTTGATCTTCAATGAAAAGGAAGTTCTCTACGAAGGGCATGACGGCTGGGCTGATAAGAAGAATCACCGGAAGCCGGCATCCGACACTCTGTATATGATCGGCTCCAACACGAAAGTGATGACGACCCTCGGTCTGATGCGGCTGTGGGAGGATGGAAAACTGGATCCCCAGGACGATATCCGCAAATACATCCCCGAGTTCGAAGTGAAGAGCAGGATGGGTGACTATCCGTTTACGATCGAGGACTTCCTGATGCATCGCAGCGGGCTTGTCTGTGACATGTACCGGTATATGACCGACGGCAGATTTCACTACCGGGATATCGTGGCGGGTCTAAGGGGTACGTGGCGGACGGCATTGCCGACCGAGATGTTCTCCTATTCCAATCTCGGCTATACGCTGCTGGGTATCGTCATCGAACGCGTCAGCGGTATGGCTTATGCGGACTTCCTGCAGAAATATCTGTTTGAACCGCTGCAGATGGAAGTGTATTTCCTCGCCGAAAATGAACTGCCGGAAGCGGTGCGGAACCGTGTCGCTCAATCCTATGACAGGAAAGGAAAGCGTCAGCTGGATCCGCTGGGCTGCTGCATACCGGCCGGCTCCCATACCTACACGACTGTATATGATCTGATGAAAATGGCACAGATGATCCTGAACAAGGGCAAAGCGGGAAAAAAGCGTCTTTATCAGAAAAAGACGATCGAGTGGCTGGAACAGCTTCCCGTCCGTGATGAACTGGACCGGGAACTGGCGGTGATCGGTCACAGTCTGTTCCACAACAAAGCCCTTTCCGATTATCAGACCGGACCGTTCCACGGTCACGGCGGCGCGACGGTTTATCATTATTCGCTGTATGATTACCTGCCGGAAGAAAAGATCGGTATCATCATTTTCTCGAGTTTTGAAACCGGACGTCCGATCATTACCAGACTGGAGAGAGCCCTTCTCAACGAATATCTGAAACAGGCCGGCTTCCGGAAGAAGGAAACAGGAAAGCGGCCGAAAGTCAGAAGCGATATTACGAACTATGTCGGCAAATACGACACCGCCTTCGGTCCATTGGCTTTTGCGCTCAGTGATCAGGGCAGACTGGTGCTGCAGGCCGGACAGCTGTGCATGAAGACGGAAACCCTGGCCGATGGCTGGCTGCGTGTCATCCTGCCAAAGCCGCTGAAAGATGTACCGGCTGAACTCAGAGTGCTGGCCAGCGGGGATCTGAAGCAGGCTGTCTACTTCGGCCATCCGGTTCTGATCATGGACAATGGCAGTGCGAAAACAGTCATCGGCAGCCGTTATCAGGAACCCTGTATCAATGAGACGTGGCTGAAAGCTGTCGGCGCATATCAGCCGCAGGAAGGAATCGATGCATTCTTCTTTACCGGCATGGATCTGTATCTGAAAGACGGTGAACTTGTTCTGACGCTGAAGATCATCGGTGAGAAGCTGAATTATTATCTGCGGGTGCTGAATGAGGAAGAAGCCCTTGTCAAAGGCTTCGGCCGCAACTGCCGGCAGACCGTGACGCTGAAGAAAGAAAAAGGATCTTTCATCCTGGTATGCGACGGTCTCAAAGCCCGTAAAAAGAGATAAAGAAAAGAGGCTGCTGATTACTCAGCGGCCTCCTGTGCGTTTTGTGGTTCTGTTTCGTCTTTGTTTTCCAGAATGCGCATGAACTCTTCGCCGGTGATCGTTTCTTTTTCATACAGGAAACGGGCGATCCGTTCCAGATCATCACGGTGTTCCTCGAGCATGGCAATCGCTTTCTGATGCTGGGTACGGACAAGTTCGACGACTTTTTTGTCGATCTCGGCAGCTGTTGTATCAGAGCAGGCAGGGGATGTGTCGTTGCCCAGATATTTGTTGTTGATGGATTCCATGGCGACCATGTCGAAGTCTTCCGACATGCCGTACTGGGAGATCATCGCCCGGGCGATCCTTGTGGCCTGTTCGATATCGTTGGCGGCACCGGTCGAGGTATTGCCGAAGACGACTTCCTCAGCAGCCCGGCCGCCGGTAATGGTGGCAATGCGGTTCTCCAGTTCTTCTTTGGTGTACAGGTAGTGATTGCCTTCTTCCACCTGCATGGTATAGCCAAGTGCTCCGGAAGTGCGGGGGATGATCGTGATCTTCTGGACCGGTGCGGAATGTGACTGCAGTGCGGCAATCAGGGCATGACCCACTTCGTGATAGGATACCCGCAGTTTTTCCTCATCCGTCAGGATGGCGTTTTTCTTCTGGTAACCGGCGAAGACGACTTCAATGCTTTCCTCCAGGTCTTTCTGGCTGACCGCCGAGCGGCCTTCCCGGACAGCCCGCAGCGCGCCTTCGTTGATGATGTTGGCCAGTTCGGCACCGGAGGCACCGGAAGCCATGCGGGCAATGACGTTATAGTCAATACCCGGTTCTGTCTTCACTTTAGCGGCGTGGACTTTCAGAATGTCTTCCCGGCCCTGCAGGTCCGGCAGTTCCACCGGAACACGGCGGTCGAAGCGGCCCGGTCTCAGCAGTGCGGCATCGAGGCTTTCCGGCCGGTTGGTGGCAGCCAGAATGACGACGCCGTTGTTGCTTTCGAAACCGTCCATTTCGGTCAGCAGCTGGTTCAGGGTCTGCTCACGTTCGTCGTTGCCGCCGAGCTTGCCGGTGTTGCGTTTGCCGCCGATGGCATCGATTTCATCAATGAAAACGATGCACGGCGCCATTTCCTTGGCTTGCTTGAACAGGTCACGGACTTTGGAGGCACCCATACCGACGAACATTTCGACAAATTCCGAACCGGACATGGAAATAAAGGGAACGTTGGATTCACCGGCCACGGCTTTCGCCAGCATGGTTTTGCCGGTGCCCGGCGGGCCGACCAGCAGAATGCCTTTCGGCATGGCGGCGCCGATGGCTTTGTATTTGCCGGGGTCGTGCAGGTAAGTGACGATTTCCTGCAGGTTTTCCTTGGCTTCATCTTCACCGGCGACATCCTTGAAGCGGATATCTCCGGTATTTTTTTCGTAGATACGTGCGTTTGACTTGCCGAGATTGAACGGGTTGGCACCGGCACCCGGCCGGTTCATGATCGCTCTTAACAGCAATGTCGCCATCAGTACCGGGAACAGCCAGCTGACGATCAGGGAGATCCATGGTGAGGACTGTTCCTGAATGTCGGCAGTGAATTTGACATCGGCGTCATACAGCCTCTGGGTCAGCTGGGGATCGTCCATCAGACCGGTCCGGTAGATCGTTTCGTCATTGGTTTTCTTATACAGGATCTGGTTGGACTGTATTTCCACTTCCTCCAGATGTCCGGCATCGATTTCTTTCATAAAGGTGCTGTAGTCTTCCAACTGGATCTGAGCCTGTTCCAGGAATGGTCTGGCAAACAGATTCAGCAGGACCAGGATCACCATTACGACAGCGTAGTAATAAATAATCGGCTTGCGCTGCTGGTTTTTGTCATTAGGATTCATACGCAAAAACCTCCTTATGAATGTAGTTTAGCACTCTTACGCATAAAGTGCTAATACTATAATTTTTTTTTCTGTCATTTCGGCTGCCGGCATGCATGAAGACGGAAGAAAAAAGACTGCCGGAGCAGTCTTTGCGGTAATATGAGTTATCTTGTTTTCTTCTGTTCCGACAGCATTTTTCTGACTTCTGCGTCGGTATCCTTGAAGAGGCCTTTCGGAGAGACTTCGTCCAGCAGAGCGACGATTGTTTTGATCTCAGCGTTTGTCAGGTCGTCATTGTTGGCAATATTGCGGAACTTGTTGCTGGCAATGTAATTGCGGATGACGTTGGCCTTTTTGCCTTCGGCGATCATATCGCGGACGATACTGCTGGATTTGGCGAATTTGATCAGATCCTTGTTCAGAAGGTCATAGGAGAAGTGGCCGGTTTTGTCGGTGTACTTGTCAACGATCGCGTCATAGGCTTCGATGTTGAGTTCAGCCATGGCCGGTTCTTCCTTTTCCGCCGGTTCTTCCTTGACGACCATGTTTTCATTTACCTTGACCGGCTTGCGCTTGCCGTACGGCATGCCGAGGGTCAGCTTCATGGCTTCTTCAAAAGCTTCTTTCGGATACTTTTTCAGATCAGTCTGCTTGTTGGGAATCGGTTCGCCAGAAGTGTTGCTGATGGAGGCGATGCCAGGCTGCTGGACATCCGGCCGAAGGATGGTGATTCCCGAGCCACCGTCCTTGAGTTTCTGACGGTAGGCGACAGCCGGAATCACGGTCAGTGTGACTACATTTGTACGAATCATAATTCTGTTTTCCTGTTTCTGTTATTCTTCATACCCGTTCGGGTTGTTTGACTGCCATCTCCAGGCATCGTTGCACATGTCTTCCAGATTCTTTTCCGCTTTCCAGCCAAGTTCCTTCAGTGCTTTGGCCGGATCGGAATAACATGTCGCGACATCACCCGGCCGTCTTGGATCGATCACATACGGCAGATCCTTGCCGCAGGCCTTGGAGAAGGCTTTGATGATATCCAGGACACTGTAGCCGATGCCGGTGCCGAGGTTGTAGATGTTGATTCCGGGGTATTTGTCCATGCCTTTGATCGCCGCAAGATGTCCTTTGGCGAGGTCGACGACGTGGATATAATCACGGACGCCGGTTCCGTCCGGGGTGTTGTAATCATTGCCGAAGACATGAACCATTTCGAGTTTTCCGGAAGCGACCTGAGCGACATACGGCAGCAGGTTGTTCGGAATGCCTTTCGGGTCTTCACCGATCAGACCGCTCTCATGAGCGCCGATCGGATTGAAGTAGCGCAGCAGGGTGACCTGCCACCGGTTGTCGGACTTGTAGATATCCGTCAGGATCCTTTCCTGCATCGCCTTGGTCTCACCGTACGGATTGGTTCTTTCACCCATCGGGCATTCTTCCGTGATCGGCACGAAGGCCGGATCGCCATAGACGGTAGCGGAAGACGAGAAGACGATCTTGAAGCAGTTGTGCTTACGCATGACATCGGTCAGGACCAGGGTCGTCATCAGATTGTTTGTGTAGTACTCGATTGGTTTGCGGGTCGATTCACCGACGGCTTTATAACCGGCAAAATGAATGACAGCATCGATATTTTCTCTGGCAAACAGATCATCCAGTGCTTCCCGGTCAAGAATGTCGATTTCATAGAAAGCCGGACGTTTGCCGGTGATGGTTTCAATGCGGTCAATGACCATGGCTTTGGAATTATAAAGGTTGTCCGCCACGACGACTTCATAGCCGTCATTGAGCAGTTCCACAACGGTATGGCTGCCGATAAAACCGGCGCCGCCTGTTACTAAGATTTTCATATGTTCTGAATTTCTCCTTGCTTTCTTATTGTATCACTTACAGGTCTTTTCCCGGAAAAAGACGTGCATATTCCTGAACGATCAGACTTTCCGCGGCTTCCAGCTGAAAAGGGTGGGAGCGCTGGGAACCGTCGGAAGCGAAACGGATCGCGTCATTGACAAACCAGGGCAGTTCCCTCTGTGTGCCGCAGATCATCCAGATCTTCGGCAGCAGCAGATGTCTCTCCTTTGCCCGGAAGCTCTGATAATCAAAATAGGAACCGGTAAAGGAGAAGATGATGATCAGGTCCTTTTTGTCAGCGAGCAGGATATGATCGATCTGATCGGCATAGGCGACATTGGTGGAAACATGCTTGCCCAGCATTCGCATGTCCACCTGCAGATCGACAGCCGCGTTCTGCGCCTTCAGCATGCCGCAGGCGTAGACCTGTTCATAATCATGAATATCCCGGGCGAGTTTCTCCACTTTCCGCATGTCAACAGAGGAGACAGCCTGCTCGATGGCCCGGCTGATATGATCGATCTGATCCTGTTGCAGGTCTTGTTCTTCGTCAGCCTGATCGAAACGGTAAAACGTATCCGCCAGCAGCATTTTCAGTTCGGAAAAATCATTGAGACCGATGTCACGGACAAAACGGGAAATTGAACCGGTGCCGACATGACAGGCGGCTGCCAGCTCCTTGATACTGATACCGTGGATCTCATTCTGGTGGGCGAGGATGTATTCGGCAATGATTTTGTTTGTGGAATCGTTTTTCTCGCTTGCCAGCGTGCTGAGAAAAACAACCGGAATCTTATCGTAGATCATAAATTAAATATAACAGGGAATCCGACTGCGGGAGCGGAGAATTGAGAAGGGAAGACAGAAAAACTGCCATCCGGATGACGGTGAATGGCAGTTTCTTTATAAATACAATACTATATGTAATCTTATTTGCCGCCGGCGAAATGGTAGAGCAGGCGTTCCTTCAGCGGGGAAGGATCAATGCCGCAGGCTTCCATGATTTTGAATGCGAACGGATACGGTGTGGCAGGTCCCTGGGAAGTGACGACGTTCTGGTCATAGACAGCGACGTCTTCGACGAATTTGCAGGCGCTCTTGAGCACTTCGCCATAGCCGGTGTAGCCGGTGACGGTCTTGCCTTCGAGGACTCCGGCAGCCTCGAGAACTTTTGTGCCGGAGCACATGGCCGCAATCAGTTTGTTGTTGTCGTTGAACCATCTGAGCATGTTCATGACGTCTTCGTTTTCAATGAAATGCTGCCAGGCAGTTCTGCCGCCCGGAACGACGATGACGTCGTAGTCCTTGACTTCATCAGAGAATACTTTGTCGGCTTTGACGTACATGCCCTGCATGGAATAGACAAACGGATCTTCCTGGAAACGGAAGGTATGGGTTTCGATCTCTGCTCTTCTTAAGAGATCGACGATCTGCATGGTTTCGCTTTCTTCGTATCCTTCAATCATCAGTACTGCTGCCTTTGTCATGATTATTCATCCTCCTTTACGTCAAATGCGTTGAAATAGACCATTCTCTTCTTTACGGTCAGTGAGTCACCGCCGAGAGCGTCGACCAGTTTGTAGGCGAACGCGTATGCGGTAGCCGGACCCTGGGAAGTGATGAGATTGCCGTCAACGACGACCTTGTCGTCGGAACGTGTGCCATGAAGGATCTTGGCAGCGGTCGTCGGGTAGCAGGTAAAGGTTCTTCCTTCCAGGATGCCGGCCGCATCAAGAGCCAGCGGAGCGGCGCAGATCGCGGTGACGAACTTGCCGGCCTGATTCATCTCCCGCAGGCAGTCTTTCAGCAGTTCACAATGAGCCATGGCATCGGCTCCGCCATAGCCGCCCGGCAGGATCACCATGTCGTATTCTTTCAGATCTTCGGAAAGGACTTTGTCCATCCGCATGGTGATGTCATGGGCACCGGTGATTTCCATATTGTCCAGACCGACCATGTCGCAGGTCAGTTCAGCCCGGCGGAAGATATCGACGATCGTCAGTGCTTCGCCTTCTTCACAGCCGTTGGCGAATATTACAGCAGCTTTTTTCATATTTGTTTTCTCCTTGTTCACGGTCACATCATAGCCGGGAAAAAAGAAGAAAAAAAGGAATTTCCAGAATCTGGAAATCAAATGCGGAGATGGTGAGCTTCATTGTAAATTATGGATACATACGAGGTGACTGTTATGACAAAACCGATGGAAGGATCCAAACTGTATCCGACAGCCGTGATGCTGACAATGACCGGTGGCTTTCTTGATTCCTATACCTATTTTAATAGAGGCAAGGTATTCGCCAACGCCCAGACCGGTAACATTATTAAATTGGGTATCGCCATTGCCGAAGGAAACCATACCAAGATCATAGACTTTCTGATGCCGATCACGGCGTTCTGCATCGGTATCCTGACCGTGCTGTTCATCGAGCATTATTTCAAAAAGAGAAAGATCCGCTATATTCACCGGGCTGTTCTGATCATTGAAATACTGATGCTGGCGGTGACGGCCTTTCTGCCGCAGCAGGAAGTGACGAACGTCATATGCAATATCATTGTCTCTTTCGTCTGCGCCATGCAGATGGAGGCCTTCAAGACATTCCTCGGCCAGCCGATCGCGACAACAGTCTCGACCGGAAATCTGCGCAAAGTCATTGAATTCCTGTATCGCGGCATCGTTCTGAAAAGCAGGGAAGATCTGCAGATGTCATTAAGATTCCTGATCATTGTCCTGCTGTTTATCAGCGGTGTGATCCTTGGCACGTTCTGCGCGGAATACATGGGTATCCGGGCATCTCTGGTGCCGGCAGCATTGCTGGCTGCTGCTTTCGCAATCATTACCATTCGTTACCGTCAGATTCTTCAAGCAGAAAAAGCTTGAAAACGCATAAACCTCCGGCAGAAAAAGATCATATATACACAGAAGTGTATTTGTACAAAAACGAAAACATGTGCGTTAGTGGTCTGTTAGTGCACGTGTGTATTATTAAGTTAACTGGATGCATCACTTTGTCAAATGCTGATGACACTGAAGTTTTTTGACAGCAACCAATCTTCTTCAACTTAAATACTATTGTAAGCTTTCTAAAGCGCTGGGGGAATGCAGTATGTTAGTCGCATGTATCGGTATCAGACCGGAAGATGCAATTGCTTCTTTTCCTGCTCTGGATCGCAATTCTACCGTTTTCTTCGAAACACTTGATGATTGTCTGCGGTTCGTGAAGAACAATTCTGTCAGCTTTGTACTGGTTCCTACTTATCTGCAGGGAGAAAGGAAACAGGATTTTGTCAGACAGCTTAAGGAGCATTGCCCGAAGACAGCGGTGATTGACGTTAACAAAGAGTATGATGAAGCATTGCTGGTACAGCCGGTCCCAAACAACGATCTGACGGAAGCCATGAAAATGATGTTGTCCACTCAGAAAAGACAAGAAAAAGAGATTTACATCCACACGTTTGGCAGATTCGTAGTTTTTCATAACGGTCAGCCGGTATCACTACGCGGCAAAGCAAAGGAAATCCTGGCTCTGATCGTTACCAGACGCGGCAAGGAAATCAGCAATGAGGAGATCTATTCAACCATCTGGGAGGATCGTCCTTACAGCAACCGTAATATGATTGTGTACTACAATGCGCTGCGACGGCTGAAACAGTCACTGGGCAAAGAAGGGATCCGTGAACTGCTTATCTCTACCGTACACGGTCAGATGGTCAATATCGACCTCTTCGACTGTGATTATTATGAATGGCTTGAAAACGATGAAGGTTCAAGGGCGGACTTTGAAGGAGAGTTTCTGTCTGAATACAGCTGGGGAGAATATATTCTCAGCGATATGATCAGCCGTATTCAGTAACAATCGTTGACATGAGAACGCACAACGACAACAATCATACAAATTGACAGCAGGATGTCCGGATGACATCCTGCTTGTTTTTTACGGCTCGGCAATGACTAATCTTACACTAACAGAAAATTTTGTTTTAACCTATAAATATATTAGTATACTAACACATCACAAAAATTGCAATAGAAATTTGAGCAAGTTCTCTAGGAAAGAGTCCTGCTTTTTTGTATAATACATGCAAGTATAGGTATGCGCGTATGGTTTTTTATATGCTCTGTGCATGCATATATTTTTGGAAGGAGCGTGCATCCAGTGCCTGAAATAGGGGACGTAATCAGCTGGAATTAACTGGTTATCTCAGTCGGAAGCCGGTTTCAGATACAGATGCATCAAAACGTGGGGGAATGAATATGAAGCATTCTAGGTACAAAAGAATTGCAACAACCGCACTGATCTCTTTCTTGATGGCAATGAATACTTTGCCAGTTCAGGTACGAGCTGATGAAGAACTGCCACAGGAAGAAATCACCGAACAAACCAATGTTGAAAGTGAAACTCTTACGGAAGAAGTACCTTCTGAAGAGTACACAACGGAACCTGTTGACGAACAGACCGTAGAAGTCGAGGCTGAACCGGCCGAAGAAGTACCGGAAGTAGTTGAGGAACCAACTGCTGAACCGGTTGAGGAACCGGCCGCTGAACCGATTGTTGAGCCTGTTGAGGAATCCGCAGAGGAAAATGAAGAACCGGTTGAAAATGCCTTCGGCAAGGCAGATTATCCGGGTGAAATCATTGTTGAATCAGAGGATAATCAACATTACTACGTTGATCTGGACGGTTTTACTGTAACCGTAACTACTCAGCCTGGTGCCTTTGAGGAGAAAGCAGTATTGTCAACATCAGTACTGGAAAATGACTCAGAAGAGTATCAGTCAGCTGAAGAAGCATTGAAAGAAAGTGAACAGGCATATGACGGTATGCTGGCTTTTGATATTCACTTTGAAAATGCTGAAGGGGTAGAAATTGAACCGAATGGCAAAGTCACAGTCAAGTTTACTGCCAAAGCAGAGGTGCTGAGTGATATTGCCCCGGATACAGTGGATGCAAGTTCCATCCAGATTCTTCATATTGTCGAAACTCCTGAAGAAGAGAGTGCGGCAGTAGCGGAGGTCGTAGCGGATAATTCGGCAAACACTCCGGATGTCAATGTCGTAATCAGTGACAATGCAGTGGAAAAAGTCAGTGCCAATTTTGATGTTGAAAGTTTCTCCACTTTTGCGCTGACTTGGAAAGACGCTGAAGACAATAATCAGGAAGCAACCATTCATTATGGAACCGGATCAATTGCGGAAGGAACATGGGAAGAATTTGCTGAGGGAGAATTGACACCTATTCTTGATACATCAACTGGTAACGTCAGTCTCGAGAATACATTCAGTAATTATTCCTGCTATGGTGCAATTTATAAGGCAACAGAAGAATCTGTGCCTGCAGAGATCGAAATGATCATTCATGAAGTCGATGGCATATGGAATGTGACAAAACGTGTATCGACAACTGAAGGTGAAGTTTCTGGTGTAGAGGAGCCTATCGCGAATGGTTCGGATATTTATGTTGTTTACGGTGCAAAACAGTCACCGACACCTACTCCGGAAGGGGATAAGGATAAAGGACCTACAACCAATAAGAATATCGACATTAATGATGACGATACAGCAACCATTACGTTAGACATTACTGCTCCTGTATTCACTAGTACTGAACCAGATTCTGCCAATGTAATCGTTGTCTTGGATAATACTACAAGTATGAGTTATGGTATGACTTCAGAGTCAACGGCACCAAGTGTTGCTGAAAATCGTATGGAAGCTGCTCGATCTGCCTTGAATATACTTGTCAATAACCTGGACATGGATAAGAACAATATTAATTTCGCGTTAGCACTGTTTAATCTGAATGGCTCAACACATAGTTGGGGCACTGACGGTAGCTGGGAAACGGATGCAGATACAATTCTTGAATATGTCAATGATAATCGGTCCTATGCACAAGGTGGTTTGAATTATACAACTTCAACCTCTGGAACAAACTGGGAAATCGGTCTCCGCCAAGGACAGGGTTTGCTGACAGAAATTGAGTCCGATGATGAGATGAAAAAGAACAAAACTTTTGTCATCTTCGTTACTGACGGTATGCCAAACAGATGGGTCGGCTATCCCTATGGCAATAATGACTTTTCGCATAATACTGAAGCTGTTACAAATGCTACAGACGAAGCACAGAATATTGCGACGAGAGCAACGCTGTATAGTGTATTCTGCAGTCAGAACCCCACTGGTGAAGGCTATTTAGAAGATCTTGTTAGCGCTGCCGGTTCAGAAACTATGATCAGTGCACACAGTAAAGAAGCTCTTGAAAATGCATTTAAGGTTATCGCAACCGAAATTACGACACAACTTGGATCTTCTGAGACAACACTCGATGATGGTATTCCTAAGCTGGCTAGCATGAGCGCTACCATTAGCGGAAGTGCTGGTGGATATGAATACTATAAAGCCACACTGAGCGATGGTCAGACAATTGACGATCTTGATGACTCTGATTTTACACCATGGTCTGATGCACCGGGTGCTTCATATAGTGAAGATAACGGTGTTACTTGGGATTTGAGCGATATTGAGATGCTCGAAGAAAATGTTGTATACAGAATCAGATTCAAGGTATGGCCAAGTCAGGAAGCATACGATATTATTGCCAATCTGAACAATGGGGTAGTAAAATACTCTGATTTAGATCAGTCAATCAGAGAACAGATTAATGCTAATCCTGATGGATCCGGACCTTATTCATTGAAAACAAATACACATCTTAAACAGACATATACTTTTAACGGAGCAACTCACACTGACGACGTTACATATGAGGAAAAAGCTATGCCGCTTGTTTCCCATGAGATGAACGTTTTGAAGGAATGGGATGATGATATTAACCCCAGAAACAGAACAGATAAAGTTGAGTTCTATCTGTTGGTAGACGGGAAGTATTACCAGAACGATGGCACTTTTAAAGACTCAAAGGACAATGCTTATAAATTGGTAACAGAAAAAGATGAATGGTCAGACTCTGTTAAAATCGCTCCTGGTTTCATGGAAACGATTGATGGTAAACTGACTCTTCTGGAAACCGGTCATAAGTATATGCTTGAAGAAGTTCCTTCTACTGATCCTGATTATGAAGGTTATTCTCAGGAATTCACAACGCAGACTGTACGTCCTATGGTTATCGATGGAGATCTGACTTATCTTGTATTAATAGATGATGACAATCCGAAGCCGGAAGGTGCAGATACGCTTGTGCTCGATGAAGAAACTTACTACATTCAGGAAATCCAAGATGGGGCAAACGGAACACTGACAGGTACTAACCATAAGACGGCTGAACTTGATATCACTAAAGCAGTTGACGGCTCTCTTACTGAGAAGACAGAAGATGAACTGAGTGAAGAAACTTTCACTTACGAAGTGACTTTTGTGGTTCCGGAAGGTGGAGATGTCACAGGTATTAATTACTGGATCTATGAAGAAGGTGAAGGTGAAGGTACATGGCCGCTTCCTGAATATGATACTGGTAATCCGGGAGCTGGTTATCAGCCATTTGATTATACAAACGAGGATACATTCACTGGTGAAAAAACAACAATCGGTGCAACCACTTCGCCAGTTAAAGCAACTGTTACGATAACACGCAACCAGATTGTTCGATTCACCAATCTTCCGACCGGTACAACTTATACAATTGTTGAGACTAAGGCAAATGATGATGCTTTGAATACTCAGGGCTATACAGTTTCCAGCGTGAAATCAACAAATGGTACAGTAAGTAAAACCACAATTGATAACGATACAATTACAGGTACAATAACTGAATCCAACACCCGTTATTACAACCAATTTACAAATAAGTTATCTGCTGTAGACCAGGAACTTAAGGTTAAGAAAGAAGCAGTTGGATACGAAATTGGCGATGATGATGAGTATGAGTTTACAATCAGTGCTGATGAGGGTGTTCCGCTGCCTGAAAAAACAACTGTAAAAATTAATACAAATGATAATCCTGATCTGACAGCATCCTTTGGTGATGTTCGCTTTACAGCCGCGGGTGAATATAAATATACAGTTACTGAAACCCATGCAGGTGAAGTTGTAGATGGCATTATCTATGGTGGTCCGCAGACAATTACAGTAGAGGTTGTACAAAATGATGACGGTACACTTACTGTTGAAAGTGTTGATCCTGAAACCGCAGTTGTTACGATTACGAACACACGTGAAGTAGGAGATCTGGATGTAACGAAGACAGTCGTTTCCGATGCGTCTGCTGATAAGACAAAAGACTTCACATTCAAAGTCACACTGGGCGATACGACAATCAACGGTACATTCAATGGTGTGGCATTCGAAAACGGTGTCGCAACATTCACACTGAAGGATGGTGAGACAAAGGCTATTACAGGTCTGCCGACAGGAATCACATACACAGTGGAAGAGAACACTGAGAGCGGATTCGTAACGACGAAGACAGGAGAGACTGGCTCCATCAGCACGACGAAGGCGACAGCCGCATTCACGAACACACGTGAAACCGGAGATCTGGATGTAACGAAGACTGTTGTCAGCAGCACTCCTAGCGATAAGACAAAAGACTTCACATTCAAAGTCACACTCAGTGATACAACGATCACCAAGACATATGGTGATGTGGCATTTGAAGATGGTGTCGCAACATTCACACTGAAGGATGGTGAGACAAAGGCTATTACAGGTCTGCCGACAGGAATCACATACACAGTGGAAGAAGAAACTGCTGAGGGATTCGTAACGACGAAGACTGGTAATACAGGTACCATCAGCACGACGAAGGCGACAGCCGCATTCACGAATAGCAAGAAAGAAGGCGGACTTGTTGTCATAAAGAGTGTCGTAAGTCCGATCGATGCAGACCATACAATGCAGTTCAGTTTCAAAGTCACTCTTGGGGATGAAACTGTGAACGGCACATATGGTGGAATGACATTCGAAAATGGTGTCGCAACATTCACACTGGCAGATGGCGAATCCAAGACTGCAACAGGTCTTGCGGCAGGACTCACATATACTGTCGAAGAAACGAGAGTCGATAATTTCACGGTCAAATATGAAGGTGAGACCGGAGTGATCGAAGAAGGTGATGAGCCACAGACTGCAACAGTAACAAATACCCATATTCTGGGTGATCTGGATGTAACGAAGACAGTCGTTTCCGATGCGTCTGCTGATAAGACAAAGGTATTCACATTTAAAGTCACACTGGGCGATAAGACAATCAACGGTACATTCAATGGTGTGGAATTCTCGAACGGTGTCGCAACATTCACACTGAAGGATGGTGAGACAAAGGCTATTACAGGTCTGCCGACAGGAATCACATACACAGTGGAAGAGAACACTGAGAGCGGATTTGTAACGACGAAGACAGG
>JAFRCE010000023.1 GCA_017404505.1 Solobacterium sp.
CATCATCGTCGTCATCTTCAAGATCGCCGAGACCTTCCGGGAAACCGGAGGAAGAACCTTCCATCGCTTCCATCATGGCTGTGCCTGTCAGCTCATCCCATGGGGTTGTGATGATACGTGCTTCCGGATTCAGTTCACGGATAATCGCAACGTCAGCCTGCAGAACGTCATCAGAAACCATCTGGGTTCTGGAGAGAATCACACAGGCAGCCGTGGCAATCTGATCATCGAAGAACTCTTTGAAATTCTTATGATAGATCTGGCATCTCTTGGCATCGACAACGGCGCTGTAGCTGTTCAGTTCCAGACCGTCAACTGATTTGATGATCTTGAGAATGTCAGACAGTTTGCCGACACCGGACGGTTCGATCACGATATGATCCGGATGATATTTCTCAACGACCAGCTTCAGAGCTTCCTGGAAGTCACCCTGCAGGGTGCAGCAGATACAGCCGCTGTTGATCTCGGTGACCTCAATGCCGGCTTCCTGAAGGAAACCGCCGTCAATACCGATCTCACCAAATTCATTTTCAACCAATACTACATTTTTACCTGCAAAAACATCTTTGATCAGTTTCTGGATCAGCGTTGTCTTACCAGCGCCGAGGAATCCGGAAACGACATCAATCTTTGTCATAAATCCACCTTCTTTCGTGCGTTATCATTATAATCCCAATGTCAAGTAAACCAAATCATTTGCCTGCGTTATTCAGCAGAGAAGGGAAGACGTGGGCGAAATAATCCGTGTCATTGAATCCTTCACAGTAAGTAATCTTGTTCGCCACGATACTGCTGATCCGGTCGATATATGCCTGATCGACACTGTCACCGGCTGGTGTGAATTCATCGCTCATCGCATTGTAACTTCCCTTGTCCGTCATCCAGTTATAGTAAATGTCAAATGCCAGCGGGGTCGTTTCTTCAGCGAATACGTCACGTCCCGGGAAGAGACGGGAATCGAATTCGGTTCCGAAAAGATTGGACAGCGTCGGCAGGATATCCAGGGAAGAAACCGGATCGGCGATCGTCGTCGGAGTTTCTTTCTCCAATGATCCGGACCAGATGATCAGACGGTTCTGATCACGGTCCAGGAAGTCCGTGACATCATGACCGTAAAGTTCGGAAAGATACGGCATCTGGCCAAGATCGGCGCCGTAGTCCAGGCCGTAGGGGAAGTGGTCGCCGCAAAGAACGATAACAGTATCGTCGGCGATGCCTTTTTCCTCCAGCTGCTGCACCATATAAGTCATGGCGTCTTCCAGTTCCAGATTGGCCGCGTAATAGCCTTTGACCGGATCGGAATAGGGAAGATCCTGAACCCGGTCCCAGTTCTTTCTGCTCATGGCATTACTGTCGGCATCGTAACCGTTATGACCGCTGACGGTCATGTAATAGACATTGAAAGGCTTGTCCTGTTCAAGATACAAGGGCATCGTTCCCTGGAACATTTCCAGATCGCTCTGCGGCCACTGGTCTTCCACATACGCTTCCATACCGTTTCCATACCCCATGTAGCCATGCGAATAGCCGAGATTGTTGTGGGTCAGGTCGCGGTCATAGAACGTATAGGTATTGTTATGGAAAGCCCAGCCTTCATAGCCGAGTCTGCCCAGCTGGGCACCCATCGTCATCAGGTTGTGATAATCCTGGGTATTCTTCAGCGAACTGCCGCCGTTTGTCGGCAGCATACCGAACAGGATCTCATATTCACCGCCGGTCGTGCCGGCCGAGGAAGGCTGAATGAAGTTCGTGAAGCGGAAGCCTTTTGTGGCAAGCCGGTACAGCGTCGGCGTCAGATCCTTGTCAATGATCGTGCCGGAGAAAGCTTCGGCGGTGATCATGATCAGGTTCTTGTCTTTGAACAGTCCGGTGTAATCGTTCTGCAGGGAAGCAGGCTGCGATCTGACATAGGCATCCAGACTGCTTTCCAGCGATGAAGCGTTCGCGGCCAGCGCGTCAAAATCAATGTTCATCTGATTGGCTTTGTGCATGATGACATTCTGTCGGTCACTGTCAGCGCTCATGTTGACCTGTTTGAAGGAACTGCTGCGGCGGAAAACGATTTTTTCGGCATCGAGACGCAGGGCGGTCAGAAGACCGAAGGACGAAATGTTGTTCTGGAAGTTATACTGATCAAAATAGGACGTCCGGGAAGCGGGATACGCGAATAAGGCACCGAATGTCAATGCCAGAACGGCCACCCATACACCGGCTGTTTGCAGGTAACCTTTACGGGATGGACGCTTTTCCGTATCAAAGAGTCTGCCATACATTGCATAAAGCAGGCAGGGCAGAAGATACAGCAGGATCTGTAGCAGTCCTTCCTTGCTGAAGACAAGCCGGAAAGCAAGATCACGGAACTCGCCCAGCGCGTCGGAAGCCCCGGCACTCACGGTCCGGATATCATAGAAAACCTTAAACTGGCGATATATAAAATAGTTCGCGAGAAACAGAACAGCCGTCAGCGTCACAGCACCGATGCGTACATGACGGCCTGTTTTCTGATTTTTGAACAGGGATGTCAGGATCCATAGAAGGATGCCGTAGAGAAGCGAGAAAAGCAGGATATGAAGAAGATGCGGCCACCACTGCAGATTGCCGGCGCTGATCTTCAGAAGCAGTTCGTCATAAAAAAGAAAGCCGCTCAGGATCAGGGCAGGATGTACAGGAAAAGTCTTCGCACTCAGAGTGTTCTGCGGCTGGACAATGGCGGCCCGGCCGGCGACGGCACTTCCCGATCCGATCAGGGTATTCTCTTTCAGAGACCGGTATTTCGGCTGCTTTTTGAACTTTTTCTTCTTTTTGCTCATATGCACCTATTATCGATGCTTTTTCATCTGATTACAAACGAAAAACATGCGTAGGAAAGAATTTCCCATTATGATAAATACATGGAACGAAAATTCATCTTTTTTGACATCGACGGCACATTGACGACTCATGACGGACTCGATGCTTACATTCCGGACTCGGCCAGAGAGGCCATCCGTCTTCTGCAGAAAAACGGCCATCTTGCCGTTCTGGCTTCCGGCCGGCAGTATTACACGATGCGGCCCTTCATGCAGGATCTTGGTATTCCTCATGCCGTGACCGACGGCGGCAACGGACTTGTCAAAGACCATGTGTTTCTCGGCTGTGATCCGCTCGATCCCGGTTTTGTGAAAACACTGTGCGAGGAACTGGATGAAAAGAAGATACCCTATGCGGTCATGATCGATCCGGCTGTCAATGTCCTATATGCGACGCCGCAGATGATCGGTAATAGAGAAAAACTGGTCTTCGATCTGATTCCGGTGCAGGTCACGGATGATTTTGACAAAACGGACATTTACAAGATCTTCATGGCAGTCAGCCGCGGGGAAGAGGAAAGAATTGAAACACTCGATCTGAACTTCGTCAACCGCTGGGAAGATGACAATATATGCATTGAACCGACCGATAAGTTTGTCGGTATCCAGAGACTGACAGAACTGCTGGGCGGCCGGATGGAAGATGTCGTGATCTTCGGTGACGGGTATAATGATATCCGGATGTTTGAGAAGATTCCCTTCAGCATCGCTATGGGCAACGCTGTGCAGGAGTTGAAAGACATCGCCTTTTATGTGACGGCAGACGCGAAAGATGACGGTATATGGAAAGCCTGCGAGCATTTCGGCTGGCTGAAAGGAGAAGAAAATGGCATTGTTTGATTTTCTGAAAAAGAAAAAAGAAGAACCTGTACAGGAAGAAACGGAAAAAGGACCATGGGAACTGGCCTATCAGGCACAGCCCGATGTCTATCAGGGACCGGACGGGAATCTGCTGATGAACTTCACCCTGACAGAAGGAACGGAAACGATCCTGCCGGTGGATCCGCAGCGTATGTTCCGCATCAAAGGCCAGGAAGTCAGCGATATCCGGCTTGGCTTATGCAGTCTGCAGGAAAAGGAAATCATTGCTGTTCTGCCGTATTACGGCAGTATCCAGGCACTCAGTTCCTATGTGCAGGATATCCAGGGACAGTATGTGCTGCTGCGGGGGCTCAGCCATGAAGAATTACAGAAACTCGCCCGGGAAGTCAGTGAAGCGGGAAAGCGGCAGGCGGTTCTGCAGAATGCGTTTGCCAGAAACCTGGAATTCCTGTCCAGAGATGAAGCGGATCCGGAAACCGTACAGCGGGTCTTTGCCAACGAAAAGGTACAGCTCTTTACTTTTGAAGATGTCCGCTTTCCGACCGGAAACATTCTCTGTGCCGATCCGTTCTGCACCCTGACGGACGAAGATGAACTGACGCTTCTGGAAGAAACCGTGCCGGCGGGGACATATCCCGTTTCACTTGCCATTGTTCATATGCCGCATGATTCCGTGCGGATCGCCGGTATGAAACTGGCGATCAGTGAGACACCAGCTGAGACATATCAGCCGGCGGAAACCTGGTATATGCGCAACGGCCTGCATAAAGAAGGGCTGATGGGCTTCGCGGTGGAAGCCGGACTGGCCTGCTTCGCGGACGAGAAGGCGGCAGAAGCGGCCCGCGCGTTCTTCCGGACCTGGAAAGAAGAACACCCCGGTGTGAGTTTTTACAATGAATACTTCGCGCCGCTGTTCCGGGAAAGCTATGAAGCTTATCCTGATCTGCAGAGGGACGAAGGTGACTTCATCCGCTGGCAGATCCCGGACAGCGAAGAGGAAATCGTCATCTGCGCGAGCGGCTATGGCGACGGCTATTACAGCACGTTCTGCGGCTATGACAGCCAGGAAAAACTGAGTGAGATCGTCGCCATGTTCATTGATCCGCAGCTGTTTGAGGAGAATGATCATGACGAAGCTTGAAATATATGGATATCAGGAATATGCGAAAGGTCTGATGAATCTGGCTTCTTCCATGTCTGCCTGGATGGGACCTTCGTTCTGTGATGCGTACTGCTATCTTCCGGAAGAATTCGAAGCGGAATTCATCCGGGATATGAGAATGAAAAAAATGCCGGCATACGAAGAATGCCCGGACAGTGACAGGGACACTTTTGTGGAACTGTTCGGCAAAGAGGAAAAACAGCTTCTCGATGGCCTGCAGTACTGGCTGAACTTTGAACTCGGTCCGTTTGAAAAAGCGTACCGGATCGTCGACGAGGAAAAACTGCTGAACCGGATGGACGGCAACCGGAACAATACCCGTTTCTTCTTTCTGGAAACGATCCGCATCCTGAAGTACCGGAAGGTCATCCTGGTGCTGGTGTGCGGCAACAACGAGTAGGTGATCAATATGAAACTGGAAGGGAAAATTGCAGTCGTAACAGGAGCTGCGGCCGGTATTGGCCGGGCTATGAAGGAAAAACTGCTGGAAAAAGGATGCCAGGTGATCGGCATCGATACCGGCGCGGAAGAATACGAAGACGAAAGGGAAATCTCCTGCCGTGGCGACATCAGCGACGCGGACGCGATCCGTACGATCCGCGATCGGGCGAAAGAGAAATTCGGTCATGTGGATCTTCTGATCAACAATGCCGGTATACAGACAGTGGCGCCGTTTGAAGAGACGACGATCGAGGATTTCCGGCGGGTCATCGATGTCAATCTGACCGGAACGTTTATCTGCACCAAACTGTTCACGGAAATCATGCCGGAAGGCTCCGCCATTCTGAATGTCGTCAGCGTGCATCATGACGTGCCCAGACTAAACAAGTTCGGCTACGATGCCTCCAAGGCAGGCGAGGCGATGCTGACAAAGGAAACCGCTCTGGCATTGTGCAAAAGAAGGATCACCTGCAATGCCATCGCCATCGGCGCCGTGTCTTCACCGATGAATGCCGACTGGCTTGACGATCCGGAAGCGGTGGCGCATGTCAAAGCGAATATCCCGATGGACTGGATCGCGAGACCGGAAGAAATCGCCGAAGCCGAGATCCATATCCTGGAAGACTTCGCGGATCTCTGCACCGGCAGTATCTTCACTGTCGACGGCGGCCGCAGCCTGCGCTGAATATAAAAGAAAATGCATATCGTCTGTAGCAGATACAGAGATATGCATTTTCAAGTTTATTCGTGCAGTCTTCTGTCTTTTTCCAGGGCTTCGATCTTGCCGTGAATGCGGCCGAGTCCGTACATCAGAAGGGCGGCGCAGAGCAGATTCAGGAAACCGACCCGGACCGGATTGAAAGCGTTGAGCAGACCGACGGCGATATTCATAAAACCGATGATCATCAGTACACGGGCGATTTTCTGCAGATGTTCGATGCGGGAATCAATATCGGAATAGATGTTGAATTCACCGTATTCTGTCTTTCTGCGGAAATAGATCCATTGAAACAGCCGGCCGACCTTTTCGGCTCCGGTTTCTTCCATGAAACTGATATATTCCGGATCCGGACTGTGCATTTCCAGGCGGACCGTGTATTCACCCGGTTCACACTGCCGGAAGGTGTAGGTGCAGAAACCGACGCCATCCAGTACCCAGCCCTGTTCCGCCATTTCGTTCAGCCATTCTTCTTCTTTTTCAAAATCCCAGACCCAATACCATCTGTAAACTGTCTTTGTCATTATTTTTCTCCTCTGAGAACCGCTTCTCCGTTCTCCGCCAGTTCTTTCAGACGGGCAATTTCATCCTGTAGGATCATCAGCCCGTCTTCGGTGATCCTGTATTCCTTGCGCCTGCTTCCCGCTTCCACCGGGAGCTGGACGATCCATCCTTTTTCCACCAGAGCGTTCAGTGCTCCGTAGAGCGTTCCCGCCGCCAGCCGGATCCGCCGCTGTGAATACTCCTCCACGACCTGCATGATGCCGTAGCCATGTCGAGGCTGTACCAGAGCGAGCAGGATGTAGTATGTCGTTTCTGTCAATGCATAACTGTCAGCCATATATTGTCCTCCGTTATATCGCCCTCCGATATATCGCAATCACAATATATCGTAAGCCGATATATATGTCAACAGGAAAACATAAAAAAAGACCGTTTTTTTCAAACGGTCTTGCGGTACGTATTATTCCGGCAGGGGACGGACATAGGTGATGGTTTTGAAGCCTTCGTCCAGATTCGGAATTTCAAACTTGCTTTTTTCGTATTCGTAGAAGTTGCGCAGCTGCTGTTCATTCTTCAGCAGTTCATCCAGCATCTTCTCACTTGGCTGTACGACGACGCATTCGATCGGTGTGTCGGTGACGAACTGGACAGCTTCGATGTAGTAGGCGCGGGCTTCCCTTGGCAGCATCTGATGTTCCAGGATCAGAACGTCGTCGTCTTTCATGTGACGGATCTTATTCTGCATCTCTTCCCGGCAGTACAGTTGGGCATTGTAGGCGATTTTGCTGATCTCCTCGTTGCTTTGCGCCATCATGACATGCTGGGAAAAGGTATCGATGTCAATGACATCCGCGTCGGGAAATTCTCTGGCGATATAAAAGCTTTTGCCGGACAGGGAAGGTCCGATGACAAATATGATTCTCATATCTCCTCCAATTATTCTGCCAAACTCTTTTCAAGTATCTGTGTTTCTTTGATCGTTACCAGTGGTTTTTCCCTGCTCTTGTCAAACAGGTCGATGTCATAGTACGGCTCGTCATGCTTGAACATGGTTCCCCACGGCATGACCTGGGTGATCTTGCCCATCAGGATCTCTTCGTCAATCTTGATCAGCACGGTATCGTGCTTCATGTATTTCGGCACACCCATCATGGTTTCCGAATCGGCGATCGTTTTGCCAAGCTTGATGATGCGCGAGAAAATGATGGTTACCCGGTCGTTGACGTCGATATTGTAATGGTAGTGACCGCAGTACCAGTGTTTGAATTCCACACCCTGGTAAATGGCTTCCAGGCAGTGGGTGATGGAATCGGCGTGGTATTGGCCTTTTTTGACAAAGAACTGCAGATTGGAAGGCAGACAGTGGGTGATGATGTAGTCTACCTTATTGTCGTGTTTTGCCAGATTCTGGAACGCGTGGCGCATTTCATCTTCGTTCGGCACTTCTTCCGGCCACCAGAATTTGCCGATCACGGCTTTCGTGTCACCGACAGCCGGACCGCGGTCATGGGAGGCGGCGCCGCCCATGAAGAGAATCTTGTTGCCTTCAATGTCAAAGATTTCGCCGCGCATCATGTGCAGGACTTTGGGACGGATCTCATGAACGAGACCGCCGTGCCATTCCTTCACAGGGAAACTGTTGAGTCGGGGAAAACACTCGTGATTGCCGTCGGCGAAAAGGGTGGTCCAGGGCTGCTCGTTCAGCCATTTGAGCCACTTGCGTTCTTTCCGGTCCTCACGCTTGTAGTTCCAGATCAGTCCGAAATCACCGCAGATAATGACATAGTCGTCCTTTGTCATCTGCTTTGTAATGTCGTTCTCCATCAGTTTGCGGATGTCGATAGAGCCGTGTATATCTCCGGTTACATAAATCATAATTATCTTTTCCAATCTAACGATTAAGTGATGATATGGTTAACGCCTGTTTGCCAGCCAGCGCCGGTGACTGGTCAGACGTGAGACAAATACAGTGTGTTCTTCTCCCTCGAAACAGATGAAGCCGCCGCGGCCGTTGGCCAGGGCAAGGATGTCTTCGGCGTCCTCAAGGTATTCAGCTACGGTTGGCTTGATGACAACTTTGTAGGGAATGATGTAGATGGGAATCCGGTATTCGATTCCCTTGTCCTTGATGCGCGGTTCCATATGCGGCATGACCATCGCGATATCCACTTCATCCTGACGGTCATATAACTGATAAACAGGGATAAAAATGAAGGATACTTTATCCTGCAGATGCTCTTTGATCGTATTCTCAGAAAGATAGCGGGACAAAAAGCCTGAAGAGAATCCTTCACCGCAGCAGATTGCTATTCTGATCATCTGACTACTCCTTCCGCTTTTGTTTATCTTATTTTAGCATATCTTTTGTCAGAGGAAATACAGACAGAAAGTCTTAACAGAATACAATGTCTGCCATCATCCGGAAAAAAGCAGCCCGGCGTTACGCTTTAATGCATGTATGAATGTCAGAAGCCGCGCAATGTCTGATAACAGATGCGGCAGGATGCATATTTTTTTTCATTGTATATATGTAGAAAACAGGGATGAAAGCGTTATAGTAATTGATAAGAGAGAAAATGAAATATGGATAATCAGATTTTCAGAGAAAAAAGTGTTGAAAGAATGTCTTCTCCGGAAGAACTGAACAAATACCTGCGGGTAACGAATCCCAGCATCTGGGCAATCCTGTGCGCTGTGATCGCTTTTCTTGTCGGCCTGATCGTCTGGGCGAGCGTCGGTACGCTTGAAACCAGAGCGGAAGGTATCGCGGAAGCCAGAAACGGTAATGTTACCATCATTGTGACAGGCGACCGTGCAAGTCTTGTCGAGGAAGGTATGACCGTGGAAATCGATGAAGAGACGACGGTTCTCAGTTCCGTGCAGATGGACGAATACGGCCGGGCTGTCGGCGAAGCAGTACTGAATGTGCCGGATGGAAAATACCGGGCAGAGGTCATCGTCGAAAGCATCACACCAATCAGTTTTCTGATCAGAAATGAGAAGTAATCAATGGCAGACAAGATCAAAACCCCAGTCACAAAAGGAGTGGCCAAAGTACCTGTGATCATGCAGATGGAAGCGCTCGAATGCGGCGCTGCCTGTCTTGCCATGGTTTCCGCGTACTATGGAAAATGGGTTCCGCTGGAACAGGTCCGTATCGACTGCGGCGTGTCTAGAGACGGCTCGAATGCCAAGAACATTCTGCTGGCGGCGCGCAACTACGGTCTGGAAGCAGCCGGCTACCGGTTTGAACCGGAAAGCCTGAAGAGTGAAGGCGAGTTCCCATGTATTATCCACTGGAATTTCAACCACTTTGTCGTACTCAACGGATTCCGCGGCGACAAGGCGGTTTTAAATGACCCTGCCCGGGGTACTGTTACGGTTTCCATGAAGGAATTCGACGAGAGTTTTACCGGCATCGTTTTAATGATGAAGCCGGGTGAGTCTTTCCAGCCCGGCGGCAAACCCAAGAGTGTTCTTGCCTTTGCGGCCTCACGTCTGGAAGGTGCCAAGGCAGCGATCATCTTTGTCACGCTGACGACGGCGATTTCCTATCTGTTCTCCGTCATCAATCCGGTCATGACGCAGATCTTCATGGACCGTCTTCTGACCGGTGTCAATCCGGAATGGCTGATGCCCTTTATCACGGTCATGGCCATGCTGGCCATCGTGCAGATCATCGTGCAGTGGTTCTCGGCTGTCTATTCGCTGAAGATCAACGGCAAGATGTCCGTCATCGGTTCCATGTCCTATATGTGGAAGATCATGCAGATGCCGATGGAATTCTTCTCGCAGCGCATGGTCGGTGACCTGCTTTCCCGTCAGGCGACCAATGCGTCGATTGCCCAGACCCTGGTCGGAACTCTGGCGCCGCTGCTGCTGAATACCATCATGATGCTGTTCTATCTCGTCGTCATGATCCGATACTCTCTGGTGCTGACGCTGGTCGGCATCACCGCGATGGTTCTCAACCTTCTGATGTCCCGCTATATTTCCAACCGCCGTATCAATCTGATGCGCGTCCAGGCGAGAGATGCCGGCAAGCTGTCTTCGACAACGATGAACGGTATCAGTATGATCGAGACGATCAAGAGCGCCGGCGCGGAAAACGGCTATTTCCAGAGATGGGCAGGCTATCAGGCGTCGATGAATGAAATATCTGTCAACTTCACGGAAACAAATACCTTCCTCGGTATCATTCCGGCGTTCCTTTCTTCCATGTCGAGTTATGTTGTTCTCTTCCTCGGTGTCTATTACGCGATGAACCAGAACTTCACGCTTGGTATGATCATGACCTTCCAGAGTGTCCTGCAGTCCTTCATGTCACCGGCCATGACACTGATCAATGCCGGTCAGCAGATCCAGGAAATGCGGACTTCCATGGAACGTGTCGAAGACGTCATGCAGTATCCTTCCGATCCGTACTTCAAGGACGAGCCGGTCGACGACAATGAGAGTTACGCGAAACTGTCCGGCAAGATCGAAATGAAGAACGTGACGTTCGGCTATTCCCGTCTTTCCGAGCCGCTGATCAAGGATTTCTCGATGAGTGTGGAACCGGGCCAGCGCATTGCGTTTGTCGGATCCAGCGGCTGCGGCAAATCCACGATCACCAAACTGATCTGCGGTCTGAACAAGCCATGGAGCGGTGAAATACTCTTTGACGGCAAGCCGATCATTGACATTGACCGCAGTGTCTTCACGGGATCCCTGGCGGTCGTCGATCAGGAAATCATTATTTACGAAGATACAATTGCCAACAACATCCGTATGTGGGATGAATCCATTGAAGATTTTGAAGTAATCATGGCTGCCCGTGACGCCCATATCCATGATGACATCATGCACAGGGAAGGCGGCTATCAGTATAAACTGACAGAAAACGGCAAGGATATGTCCGGCGGCCAGCGTCAGCGTCTGGAAATTGCCAGAGTCCTGGCTCAGGATCCGACCATTATTATTCTCGATGAAGCGACTTCCGCCCTGGATGCCAAGACGGAATACGAAGTTGTGGAAGCTATCAAAAAGAGAGGCATTACCTGCATCGTCGTCGCCCATCGTCTTTCCACGATCCGTGACTGTGACGAAATCGTCGTTCTGGATCACGGCAAGGTCGTGGAACGCGGAACACATGATGAATTATTTGCCAAGGGCGGTTATTACACCGACCTGATCGTCAATGAATAAAAGAAGGAGTCTTTGTGGGCTGGTTTGATGAACAAATAAAACAACGGAAAATATCTGATCAGGAAGTCTTTGAAGACTCTTTTATGCGTGTCGCCGCGTCGGTCATCGGCGCGAGCACGGCTGTTCAGCTGAACAGCAGCCGTCATATCGCCAAGTACGCAGTCGATGAGATCCTGATGTATTTCAACAAGAAGCCGGTGGATATCCCTTCCTCCATTACCGATTTCGACGAACAGCTGGAATATGCCTTCCGGCCGCACGGTATCATGCGGCGGCAGATCAAGCTGGAGAAAGGGTGGCATAAGGATTCCTTCGGTGTGATTCTCGCTTTCACGAAAGACGGCGGCCACGCTGTGGCACTGTTACCGGGTGAGTTTGGCGGCTACTGGTTTACCGATCACAGCATCGGCAAGAAGACGGTTGTCACCAACGCGAACGAAGAACTCTTCGATGATGACGCGATTCTTTTCTACCGTCCGCTGCCTTTGCGGGCTCTGGGTATCACCGATCTGATGATGTATATCAGAGACATCATCTCCACCAATGACTTCCTGCTGGTTGCCGGCATGATGTTGCTGGTGACAGTGATCGGCATGGTTGCGAACCGTCTTTACAGGATCCTGACCGGACCGGTTCTCAACAGTCATTCCATGTCAGCGTTGATCGGCATCGCCATCTTTATCGTCAGTGTCAACATTACTTCGCTGCTGATTGGTGCGGTCCGGAGTCTGTACATGTCACGTATCCAGATCAAGACCAACGCATCCGTGCAGGCAGCTGTCATGATGCGTCTGATGTCGCTGCCGCCGCGTTTCTTCCGGCAGTATTCTTCCGGTGAACTGGCACAGCGTACCAGCAGTGTTTCCTCATTATGTGACATGCTGATGAACGGTTTCTTCACAACCGGTCTGACATCGCTCTTCTCACTGCTGTATGTGACGCAGATCTTCTCCTTCGCGCCGACGCTGGTCATTCCGTCGCTGATCATCATCGTTGTGACAGTCGCTCTGTCAGCGATCACCGGTCTGATCCAGATCAATATCTCACGCAAGCAGATGGAAGTTTCTTCCAAGGAATCCGGTATGAGTTACGCATTGCTGTCGGGTATCCAGAAGATCAAACTGTCCGGTGCCGAGAAGCGTGCGTTCGCAAGATGGGCGAACCTGTTTGCCCAGCGGGCTGAATATCAGTACAATCCGCCGATGATCCTGAAGATCAATACAGTGCTGACCACGGCGGTCACTCTGGCCGGCAATATCCTGCTGTATTATCTGGCGGTGAAAACCAATATCGGTCCTTCCGGATACTATGCCTTCAACGCCGCGTATGGTTCCGTCATGGCGGCCTTCAGTTCCCTGTCCAGCATCGTTCTGAACATTGCCGGCATCAAGCCGACTTTGGAAATGGCCGAGCCGATCCTCAAGGAAATTCCGGAAACAGCGGAAAACAAGCGGGTCATCTCAGACATCCGCGGCAATATCGAAATGAATCAGGTGTACTTCCGTTATGAAGAGAACAGTCCGTATATCGTCGACGGTCTTTCCCTGAAGATCAAACACGGAGAGTATCTTGCCATTGTCGGCCGTACCGGCTGCGGCAAATCCACTCTGATCCGTCTTCTGCTCGGATTTGAAAAACCTGAGAAAGGTGCCATCTATTATGACGGCATGGATATCAGTACCATTGATCTGCGTTCTCTGCGCCGCAAGATCGGCGTCGTCTCGCAGGACGGCAGCCTCTTCAGCGGTGATATCTATTCCAATATCTCGATCGCGGCTCCGCAGCTGACCATGGACGAAGCCTGGGAAGCGGCCGAAACAGCCGGTATCGCGGATGATATCCGCCGTATGCCGATGGGCATGCACACCATGGTCGCAGAGGGCGGCGGAGGCTTCTCCGGCGGTCAGAAACAGCGTCTCATGATTGCCCGCGCGATCGCTCCGAAACCGAAGATCCTGATCTTCGACGAAGCGACAAGCGCCCTTGACAACAAGACACAGAAGAAGGTATCGGAAGCGCTCGATGCCCTGAAGTGCACCCGTATTGTCATCGCTCACCGTCTGTCGACGATCCGCCACTGTGACAGAATTCTCGTACTGGAAGGCGGCAAGATCATCGAAGATGGAACCTACGACGAACTGATCGAACTGAACGGCTTCTTCGCGGAACTGGTTGAACGTCAGAGACTGGATACGGAAACGGAAAACCAGAACGAAGAAGAAACAGAACAGACCGAAGAAGAAAAGGAAGCCTGATCGCTCCGGTTATGAATCAGAAATGAAAGGACTCTGCGTGAGTCCTTTTTCTGAATGAATGATCAAAATGATTGCAGGCGAGGCAAATGAATGGGAATATCAGACAGAGAAGAAACAGGGAGGCAGGATATGAAAAAACTGAGTGAGAGAGTCGGAACATTCACGGATTCCGTGATCCGCCGCATGACCCGCATCAGCGATGCGTACGGAGCCATCAATCTGTCCCAGGGCTTTCCGGATTTTGATCCGCCGCAGGCGATGCTTGATGCCCTCAGCAGAACCGCATATGAAGGACCGCACCAGTATTCCATCACCTTCGGGGCAAAGAATCTGCGTGACGCACTGGCAGAAAAATATGACAAAGCCACCGGGCTTCATACCGATCCGGATACGCAGATCATTGTGACCTGCGGCAGTACGGAAGCGATGATCTGCGCGATGATGACGGTGTGCAATCCCAACGACAAAGTTCTGATCTTTTCCCCGTTCTATGAGAATTACGGGGCTGACGCGATCCTGTCCGGCGCCGAGCCAATCTATGTGCCGCTCGTGCCGCCGTCCTATGATTTTGATCCGGCTCTGATCGAGAAGGGCTTTCAGGAAGGCGCTGTGGCACTGATTCTCTGCAATCCTTCCAATCCCTGCGGCAAAGTATTCCGCCGTGAAGAACTGCAGGTCATTGCCGATCTGGCAAAGAAATACGATGCCTGGGTCATTACCGATGAAGTCTATGAGCATATGGTCTATGCGCCGCATGTTCACACGATCATGGCATCGTTGCCCGGCATGGCGGAAAGAACCATTACCTGCAACAGTCTTTCCAAGACCTTTTCCGCTACCGGCTGGCGGCTGGGCTATATGATCGGCCCTGCGGAAGTCATCGAGGCTGCCAAGAAAGTCCATGATTTTCTGACCGTCGGAGCACCGGCCCCTTTACAGGAAGCGGCTGTTGCCGGCCTGTTACTCGGAGAAGATTATTACGCGGATCTGAACCGGCTGTATACCGAAAAAAGAGACTATTTCCTGGCTGGTCTGGACCGGATCGGACTGAAGCATAACATTCCGCAAGGGACGTATTTCGTGCTTGTCGATATCAGTGATTTCCTGGCGATGGAACAGTTCAGAGGCTGGAGTGATCTGGCTTTCTGTGAATGGATGATCAAAGAGATCGGTGTGGCGGCCGTGCCGGGTTCCAGTTTCTTCCGGGAGCCGGTCAATCATCTGATCCGTCTTCACTTCGCAAGACAGAAAGATACGATCGACGAAGCTTTGAAGCGGATGGCGAAAATGGCAGACATGCTGGAGAAGAAGGATACTTCCGGACAATGATCCGGCGGAATTCAATATCGTATTGTTTTTCAACATTGTATAATCTAATGAGAAATACGAACGGTTACTGCAGAGAGGTAAACAACAGATGAAACTCTATTTTATCGGCGCCGACCGGGAAGTGACGGGAAGCTGCCATGTGCTTGAAGTAAACGGTAAATATATCATGCTGGACTGCGGCCTGGAGCAGGGCCGGGACATCTATGTGAACGAGGATCTTCCGGTGTCTGCTTCCGAGATCGATGCCGTGCTGCTTTCCCATGCGCACATCGATCATTCCGGCCTGCTGCCAAAACTTGTCAAAGACGGCTTCCACGGCAAGATCTGGTGCACCGATGCCACAAAACAGCTGTGCGATATCATGCTGAAGGACTCGGCGCATATCCAGGAATCCGAAGCGGAGTGGGCCAGCCGGAAAGCGAAACGCAGCGGCCGCAAGCAGGTGAAGCCGCTCTATACCGTGCAGGACGCGGACATTGCCATGCTGTATTTCCGGGTCATCCCGTATGGTGAAACGTTCAGTCCGGTGGAAGGCGTCACGGCCAGATATGAAGACGGCGGCCACATTCTTGGCAGCGCCATCATCTATCTGACCATGCAGGAAGATGGAAAGACAAGAACCCTGGCATATACCGGCGACCTTGGTAACATTAACATGCCGATCGTCAACGATCCTTCGCCCAGAGAATCGACGGACTATGTCATTACCGAGAGCACTTACGGCGACCGTCTCCATGAAAAGATCGACAATCCGGTCAAGCAGCTCGCGGATATCATGAATAGGACATTCGCGCGGGGCGGCAATGTCGTCATTCCTGCTTTCGCGGTGGGAAGAACTCAGGAGATCCTGTATTTTATCCGTGAGATCCTGAAGAACGATATGGTTTCCTATAAGGATTTCCTTGTCTATGTGGACAGTCCGCTGGCTGAGGAAGCAACAGCGATCTTTGAGGAAAACACATTCGGATATTATGACGAAGAAGCGATGCAGATCCTTCGTGAAGGCGGCCATCCGCTGGTCTTCCCGAATCTTCGGATGGTCATTGACGTCGAAGAGTCAAAACTGATCAATACCAGTGACAAACCGTCCGTTATCATTTCGGCATCGGGTATGTGCACAAGCGGCCGTATCAAGCATCATCTCAAGCACAATCTGTGGCGGCCGGAATGCACCATTGCCTTTGCCGGCTATCAGGCGGAAGACACATTGGGCAGAAGACTGGTCGACGGTGAAAAGGATGTCAGAATCTATCAGGAAGATATCCATGTGGAAGCGGAAATCGTCGAACTGCAAGACGTCAGCGCCCATGCCGACCGGGACGGACTGGTGCACTGGCTGACGGACAATCCGGAAAAACCGAGAAACGTGTTTGTCGTGCATGGTGAAGACACGGTCGCGGAAAGTTTTGCGAAGCAGCTGCAGAATGACTGCGGTTATGAAGCGTCCGCCCCATATTCCGGCTATGTCTTCGATCTTCTGTATAACAAGTATGAAAGCACGGAGGAACCGGACCGGGTTCTCAGCGCGGAAGAAAAGAAAGAAGAGATCCGTAAAGATCAGGAAAGAGAACAGGATACCTACAGTCAGAACAAGTATTACAACGAACTGATGGAGAAGGGACAGAAACTGATCCGCCTGATCGAAAAACACAAAAACGCGAAAAACAGCGAACTGAAAAAGTTTCTCAAGGAAGTTGACAAGCTGGTTAGCCGCTGGGACTGATCCTCCCTGATTGAACATCCGGGGGATCTTTTTTCGTTTACTGGATGAACATAGAACTGTACATTAAAGACTGTTCATATAACGGATGATCTCAAACAGCTGTTCCGGTGTTTCCTTCTTGCCGTTTCGCAGCCACATGGAACATAGCGTGAAATAACTGCCCCAGAAATATACCATTGTATAGGCGGGATACTTTGCCAGTATCGCGTCTTTTTCTTCGGCGGCCGAAAAGAGTGATTTGGTCGTGGGAAGATATGAGATCCTGGGCAGAAGATCCCAGTGCCGCAAGGCCGTCAGAAGATCTGAATTGACGGCAAAGAAATGAATCATGTCCCTGATGAACTGATCACTTTTAAAGTAATCAATTGTCCATTCGTGAGAACCGAAAGCTTTTTCATGGGCGGTTTCATAAGCGGAAAGAAGCACGTCATCCGCTTTGGAAAAATGATGGTAGAAAGCGGTTCTTGAAATGCCTGCTTCCCGGCAGATGTCAGTGATGGAGATACGCTCATAGGCGTTTTTCTTCATCAGTTTCAGCAATGCTTTTTCAATGGCTTTCCGGTTATTCTCCGCTGTTTTGTTCATAACTGCATTTTATCATTGAAAGTTTACAGTTTTATGCAATTTGTAATCTTTTTGTCTAAGCAGGAATGCTAAGTTGTTGATGGAGGAAATAAACAATATGAAAGACTATTTTGGCTATAATGGAAAAATCTGTGTGGTGACAGGTGCTTCAAGCGGTATGGGAAAGGCGGCAGCGGAAATGCTGGTGGATCTTGGTGCGAAGGTTTACGCACTTGATTTCAATGCCTGCCCGGTGGAAGGAATTGAAAAGTTCGTCAAGGTCAACCTGGGTGACAGGAACAGCATTGACGAATGCTTTAAGGAACTTCCGGAAAAAATCGACTGCTTCTTCGGGATCGCCGGTGTTTCCGGAATCAGGACGGATTTCAATACGACCGTCGCAATTGACCTGATTGCCAATACTTATATCACGGAAGAATATCTTGCCAAAAGAATGGGCAAAGGCGGTGCCATTGCTTATATCACTTCCACCGGCGGAATTCTCTGGGCTGAGGAAGGCAACAAGAAATACTATCTGCCCGTGATTGAAGCGGAAGGTTGGGAAAAGAAGATGGCGGTTCTGGAAGCCATGAACCTCAATGCGCTTCCCGGCACGCTCGGCTATCTATTCGCCAAGTGCGCGATGAACTATTATGTCGCTTATCAACAGAGCAGAATGGTTGAGCAGGGCGTACGTGTCAACGGTCTTCTGCCGGGATCGACCAATACCGGAATGAAGGATGAGTTTCAGCTGGCTGCCGGCGGTGAAGACAAGCTTCTGGCCTCTGCCGGTCATGCCCACAGACTGGCTGTGCCGGAAGAGATGGGTGAGCCGGTCGTCTTCCTCAACAGCAATATGGCCAGATTCATCTCCGGCGAACTGCTGACAGTTGACTATGGCGCGGTCATTGAAGAACAGGCCGGTCTGGCCCAGGGTGCTACGGTAACCTTTGATCAGATCATCCAGATGGTCAAGGCAAGAGCTGCACAGTAAGTTCAATAGCTGAGCAGGAAAAACAAGAAGTGATTTTACGATCACTTCTTTAGATCTAACTCAACAAAAAGGAGATCCCGTACACTAGTGAAAGTACAGAATCTCCTTTTTTATAATGCGGATAACAGGACTCGAACCTGCACGCGCGAGGCAACAGATCCTAAAACTCCAGAATGCGTAAGATCAGTGCCTGAAATAATCTGTTGAATCATGAATGCCGATAACTGGTGATCTTATGAGATGTCACGCTCTGACACCGTGTAAGGCCTTTTTTGCTTCGACACATAAGATTATAACATGCCGGTGCTGTTTTGAACTTCTTTGATTAACCGGATATTATTGACACGTGTAACGTTACGGGTTACAATATATACATGATCAAATCATTCATACATAAAGGCCTTAAAGAGTTTTATGAAACAGGTTCAAAAAAGGGGATTCAACCTGGGCATGCGCCTAAGCTTGCACGTATGCTGGATAGACTTGACGCAAGTACATCTCCACAGGATATGAATTTACCCGGATATAGACTACATCCATTAAAAGGGGACAAAAGAGAAATGTGGTCTGTAACAGTAAACGGAAACTGGAGGGTAACATTCTACTTTGAAGGCCAGGACGCATACCTTGTAGATTATCTTGATTACCATTAAAGGAAGGTGAAATATATGATCAGAAGAAAACCGACACATCCGGGAACAGTGTTTCTTGAAGATGTGATGAAGCCACTGGGATTAACCGTAACAGATACTGCACGGATGCTTGGAGTGAGCAGAAAAGCATTGTCTGAGTTTGTTAATGGAAAAGCGGCATTGAGCCCGGAGATGGCTTTGAGAATCAGTAAAGCAACAAATACATCTGCAGAAAGCTGGATGAATATGCAGCAGAAACTTACACTGTGGAATGCATACCAGCATGAGCCTGAAAATGTGACTGTTTTCCCGTTTGAAACATCATTCTGAACAGCCTGAGTTTTTCAAATAACTCAATGAAAATGAGATCCCGTTCTCCTTAACCAGAAGTCCGGAATCTCATTTTCTTATGGTGCGGATAACAGGACTCGAACCTGCACGCGCAAGGCAATAGATTCTAAAACTCCAGAATGCGTAAGAACAGTGCCTGAAATAATCTTTTGAATCATGAATGCCTGTAACAACTGATCTTTCGTAATGTCATCAGCTGACACCGCGTAAGATCTATCTGGTTTTGGCACGTTAGATTATAACATGACTGCATTGTTTTTTGGCAATGTTCGATTTGCTTCTGGATTGCAGTGTGTATGCAGTGCAGCCTCATTTAGTCTTTTCCATTCTCTCGATACTTTTGAGGGGTAAGCCCTTCGTATTTTTTGAAAATCTGGGTGAAATAGCTTTGCGAAGGGTAATTAAGGTAATTGGTGATCTGACTCAGCGTACTGTCAGTATGGCGAAGCAGATATCTGGCTTCCTGCAGTTTTTCGCGGTGGATATATTCGGTAATGCCCATACCCATTTCTGCTTTGAAACGTATGGACAGACTTCGTCCGCACAGACCGCAGTAATCGGAAAGGATATCCAGACTGATGGGCTCATGGAGATGGACAGAGATATACCTGAGGCAGGCTTCAATGATTTTGGATGAAGCCGGCTTTCTGCGGACTTCCCGTACTTTTCCGCAGAAATCCATCAGCATTGTAAAAGTCAGGTTCTGCAGCAGCGGAATTTCCGTGAGCAGATCAGCACGCTGGCAATAAAGATCACTCAGACTGAAGGCAGTTTCCGGTTCAAGACCGCCGCGGATCGCTGCCCGTGAGCTCAGTACCGCCATGCAGATAAAGGCATATTTCTGCTGTCGCAGATCATTTGAAGACATACGGCCGATATGGCCCTGAAAGGGAGAAAACAGGGCGCGTTCCAGCAATGCCCGGTTTCCTGATTCAACAGCGTCGCAGATCGCTGTTTCAAAATCCTGCGGAACGTGATAATCAGCGGTTTCACGCTGTTCAAAGATCTGCCGGTCCAGCATTGTCATACCCAGTTTCCGGCCGGTTACGGTATCGACGAACATAATACTGTCGGGACTGATCACATTTTCGAACAGTCTGCTCAGGATACAGATCAGATCTTTCAATTTTTCAAGAGAAACCAGCGGCTGCTGCAGAAGCTGGTCACAGAACTGCTGCAGAAAGACAGGCTGAATCGCCTCGCCGATTTTTTCCAGCAACTCCGAACGGGTATGTACATACGGGCTGACAATGCCGATCAGCACATAATAACCGCCGTCCAGTTCTATCATGCCGAGAAGCAGTCCGGGATCAAAAAAACTGATCAGCGGATGGGATCGATCACGTCCATATACTTTGAAATCATGCAATACGGCATCGGCGGCATTCTCTTTCAGCAGGCCACTTTCGGCAGGCGGGAAGGACTGCAGAAGGCCGCCTTCCGCGTCGATCAGAGACAGCGGAATACCTGTAATACTGTGCATGGTTTCCAGTAATGATATTGTTTTCAGCATATTTTCTCCTCAACACCAGAATATCGTAAATTTGACATAAGAATCAATAATTTTATATACCGAACGGTATATCACAAGTATATTGATGATGTGAAAAGGGAAGAAAGCCCTTACAGATTCATAAATGGAGGAAATTATGGCAAAAAAAGAACTCGGTCTTGACAGCATGGGTATTCAGAAGACCATGCGTCTGAAGGACTATCTGGGAGATGGTATCGGCCAGCTTCCGCTGAACGTTATGTCCTGTCTGGTAGGACAGCTCACGTATTTCTACACAGAGAAAGTCGGTCTTGCGGCAGGTGCCGTGGCAACAATGCTGCTGATCGCAAAGATTGCTGATGCTTTCTCAGACCTCATCATGGGAAAGATCATGGATAAAGTGAATTCGCCGAAAGGTAAGTGCCGTCCCTGGTTCCTGTGGATGGCTGCCCCGACAGTTGCTATCATCGTCCTGATCTTCACAGTACCGCATGCATCAAGCGGACTGCAGATGGCATATGTCCTGATCACAAACATTCTGATTTCCGCAGTGATTTATACAGCCATTGCCATCCCTTACGGCTCCATCATGGCTGTCCGTACAGAGAGTATGGAAGAACGCGGAAAGATGGGAATTGCACGTACAGTATTCGGCTACCTGATCGGTATGGTCATCGCAGTTCTTCTGATCCCGATCACAAACATGCTCGGTCCGAACGGTGTTGCTGACCAGGCTGCATGGATCAAAGTCGGTGTCATCTTCGCAATCCTTTCCGGTGCATCACTTCTGGTTCTTTACCGCACTTCCAAGGAAAACACTGAAATCCAGAAACTCCAGAACACTGAAAAGCAGGACAGCTTCTTTGAAGAACTGAAACTCCTGTTCAAAAACAAGTACTGGGTCATCATGCTGATTGCCAACCTGTTCGTCAATATCTCCTATGGTCTGAGTTCCTCAGGCGGAACATACTATGCCAAGTATATCCTCGGCAACGACAACATTGTCGCCCTTCTCGGTGCAATCGGCCTGATCCCGACATTCCTCGGTTTCATCCTGGTCGGCCCCATGACAAAAAAATTCGGCATGGCTAAGACCTGCATGATCGGAACAATCATCGGTGCAGTTGCCTGTGTCGTCCGTGTATTCACACCGTACAGCTTCTACTCCTGTGTCATCGGCGGTGCATTCCAGACATTTGCAACAATGCCGATCATGTGTGTCAGCGGTGCGCTGGTCAACAACTGTGTAGAATACAACGAATGGAAGTTCGGAAAGCGTCTTCTCGGTATGAGCAACTCCGCAAGTTCATTCGGTGCCAAGGTCGGATCCGGTATCGGCGGATCCCTGATCGGATGGCTCCTGGCTGCTGCAGGCTACGTCGCAGGTGCAGCTGCACAGCCCGCTTCAATCAACACGGCAATCTTCGCATTCGCAATCTATATCCCGCTGGCTCTGTTCGTGATCCTGGCGATCCTGTTCTCCAAGTATGATCTTGAAGGCATCTACCCGAAGATCGTGGAAGAACTCCGTGTACGCAGAGCAGAAAAAGAAAACGCATAATAAAAATGAAGCAAGACCCGTAAGAGCTTCTGACTCTGCGGGTCTTTCAGGAAGAGGAGAAAAACATGCTGAAACTGTATGATCTGACTATTGAATATAAAACAAACCCGCTCGGTATCGACGAAGTGCAGCCCCGCTTCAGCTGGAAGCTTGAAAGCGATCAGAATAATACAATCCAGACAGCCTATCAGCTGACAGTATCCAACGGCGAAGTTATGTGGGATACCGGTAAGGTTGAATCAGATCAGAGCATTCTGGTCGAATACATGGGAGCCCTTTTCGAGGCGAAAACTGAATACAAATGGGATGTTACCGTATGGGATAATCACGGAGAGAGTGCAGAGGCTTCCGCAGAATTTGAAACAGGCCTGCTTAAAGGCAATGCATTTGAAGGCAAAGCAAACTGGATCACCCATGGTTTTGCAAAAGAGGAAACAGCAAGTCCCGTCTTCACGAAGACATTCAATATAGCTAAGCCGGTTGTCAAAGCACGTCTTTATGCAACAGCACTTGGTGTATATGAAGCAGAGGTCAATGGTATAAAGGCTGACGATACATACTTCGCACCAGGCTGGACAAGCTATCACAAGCGTCTGCAGTATCAGACTTATGCCATTGACCAGCTCCATGAAGGTAAAAACGAAATCCGCTTCACACTAGGCAAAGGCTGGTATTCCGGTGCACTGGGATTCACACCGACTCCGAACCATTACGGTGATACGACAGCTCTGCTGGCAATGCTGGCTGTGACATATGCAGACGGAACGGAAGAAGTGATCGCAACAGATGAAAGTTGGGATGTTTCCACCGGCGAAATCCGCTTCTCGGAAATCTATGACGGGGAAATACAGGACTGGACTTTCGAGGGACAGAAGACAGGAGAAGCACAGTTGTTTGATTATGGATATGAAACACTGACTGCGCAGGAAAACGAACCTGTCCGCTGCATCTGCACACTTCCTGTCACCCGTGAATTTACTGCGCCTAACGGTGACCATCTCTTTGACTTCGCGCAGAACCTGACCGGCTGGGTTGAGGTCAGGATCCATGGCAGGTCAGGACAGAAGATCGTTCTGCGCCACGCTGAGAGCCTGGATGAAAACGGAAATTTCTACACGGATAACCTGAGCTTTGCCAAAGCGACAGACACCTACATCCTGAACGGAGAAGAACAGACACTGCGGCCGCATTTCACATTCCACGGCTTCCGCTATGTATGTCTGGAAGGTCTTGAAGAAGGACAGAACATTGAGCTGACCGCATGCCATCTCTCCAGTGATCTGAAGGAAGCCGGAAACTTTTACTGCTCGGATGAACGTATCAACCGTCTGCAGCAGAACATCGTCTGGGGCCAGAGGGACAACTATCTCGATGTGCCGACAGACTGCCCGCAGAGAAGCGAGCGGCTGGGCTGGACGGGAGACGCGACGGCCTTTACGCCGACGGCGGTATTCCATCAGAACATTATGCCGTTTATGCGCAAATGGCTGCGCGATCTCGCCGCGGATCAGGATCCCGCAACCGGTGCGCCTCAGGTAGTGCCGGACGTGCTTTCCGACGGCGCGACAGGCGGACAGAACGGCGCGGCTTACTGGGGCGACGTCACGACTGTCGTACCATGGGCACTGTATGAAACATACGGCGACAAGCGAGTTCTTTCCGAACAGTATGAATCGATGAAGATCTGGACAGAATATGTCCGCCGTCAGTGTGCAGACAGCGGGCTCTGGCAGGATGGCTTCCAGTATGCTGACTGGCTCGGGCTTGACGCTGAGATGAACGGTCTGGCTGAACCGCGCAAAGGCGCTACAGATGATTATTTCGTCGCAAATGCCTGCTGGCTCTGGACGCTGCAGATTATGACAGATACCGCAAAAGTACTCGGCAATACGGAAGATGAGAATACTTACAGAAGCCTGCGTGAAAAAGTCCTCGCTGCTTTCCGCGATGAATACGTTACAAAAACAGGACGTCTTGTCAGCGAGACACAGACAGCCATGGTCCTGGCACTTCACTTCGGCCTGGTTGAAGATCAGTTCAGAAAAGCGGTCGCAGACCGGCTTGAAACAAACATCGCCGCACATAAGACACATCTGACAACAGGGTTCATCGGAACACCGTATCTGTGTCTGGCTCTGAGCGATAACGGCAAACATGACATTGCCGGAAAGCTTCTTCTGCAGGAAGAGAATCCGGGCTGGCTCTATGAAGTAAAAATGGGAGCTACAACGATCTGGGAAAGATGGAACTCCATCATGCCCGACGGCAGTTTCAATCCCGTAAATAT
Source organism: Solobacterium sp. (assembly GCA_017404505.1). Classification (GTDB taxonomy): domain Bacteria; phylum Bacillota_I; class Bacilli_A; order Erysipelotrichales; family Erysipelotrichaceae; genus Bulleidia. Next base: position 24,872 of record JAFRCE010000023.1, read on the forward strand.
GAACAGCCTGAATCACTACGCATACGGATCGATCGGTTACTGGATGTATACGCGCCTGTGCGGACTGCAGATGCTTGAGCCCGGCTATAAGAAGTTTGCGGTGAGACCTGCTTTCATTAAAGGCATTACGCATGCGGAACTGAGTTATGAGAGTGTTTACGGAACGATCAGAACAGCATGGAGATGCGAGAACGGAAAGATCACAGTGGATCTGACAGTACCCGTCAATACGGCTGCCGAACTGACACTGCCGGAAAGGGAAGAAACAATCACGCTCGGCAGCGGTGTGTATCACTATGAATATGAGACGGAAACACGTCTGGAGCAGGATCGCTATACGATGGAAACACTGCTGCGGGTCATGCTGGATCATCCGGCAGCGCAGCCGATCATCCGTCAGTATATGCCCCAGATGCTCGATAATCCCATGATCGAGTATGTCAGGGAAGAACCGATCTCCACGCTGCTGACATATTCAGCAGAAGCAAAACCTTTATATGAAATGATCCTGAAAGCAATGAATGAGTCAGGAATTTAAGGAAATGATTATGGACAACAGGATAAAGGAAATTCTTGCGAAGATGACGTTGGAGGAGAAAATATCTCTCTGCAACGGTACGGATTTCTGGCACAGCAGGGCATTTGAAAAGTACGGTATTCCTTTCATCACGATGTCGGATGGCCCCCACGGACTTCGTGTGCAGAAGGGTGACGCGGATATGCTCGGCGTCAATGTATCCGAACCCGCCACATGTTTCCCCACCGCTGTCGCAAGCGGGGCGTCATGGGACCGCGGACTTCTGAAAGAAGAGGGAAAAGCGATTGGTGAAGAGGGCCTTGCGTATGGTGTCGATGTCGTGCTCGGTCCTGGCGTCAATATCAAGCGTGATCCGAGATGCGGACGGAATTTCGAATACTTCTCCGAGGATCCCTTTCTGGCAGGTGAAATGGGAACTGCCTGGGTGCAGGGTGCTGAGAGCACCGGCATTGGCACAAGTCTGAAACATTTCGCTGCCAACAGCCAGGAGTTCAAGCGTTTCAACGGAAACAGCCAGATGGATGAACGCACGCTGCGTGAGATCTATCTGCCTGCTTTCGAAACAACTGTGAAAAAAGCGCAGCCTGCCACGGTCATGTGCGCGTATCCCATGCTCAACGGCGTGCACTGCAGCGATAACAAAAAACTGCTGAACGATATCCTCCGTGATGAATGGGGCTTTGAAGGCCTGGTCGTTACGGACTGGGGAGCGCTTTGCGACCGTGTAAAAGCCATGGAAGCAGGCTGTGATCTTTCCATGCCCGGCGGCAGTGATTACATGGAAGACCGTGTGGCTGCGGCAGTGCGTGAGGGGACACTTCCCGAAAGTGCAGTGGATGCCTGCGCGGCACGCGTGATCCGTCTTGCGCTGCGGTCACAGGAAAACAAAAAAGAACAGCCTTTCGATATGGAAGCGCACAATGGGACCGCAGAAAAAGTCGCTGCCGGCGGTGCGGTCCTTCTGAAAAACGAAGACAATATCCTGCCGCTGAAGAAGGAAGATATCGTCCTGATCGGAGACATGGCGCAGAATATGCGTTATCAGGGCTCCGGGTCGAGCCATATCAATCCGACAAAGCTCACAAGCCTCAGAGACGTTCTGCCCGATGTGCCGTTCGCGGCGTGCTGCAGCGCAGACGGTGAAGTAACGGACGAAAGCCTGAGTGGAGCGGTCCGTCTGGCTGAAAATGCAAAGACAGCCGTCATCTGCGCCGGCCTTCCGGATATCTATGAATCCGAAGGGTTTGACCGTGAAGATCTGCGGATGCCTGCAGGTCATGTACGCATGATCGAAGCAGTAGCAGCGGTCAATCCGAACACCGTCGTCGTCCTCTTCTGCGGCTGCGCGGTGGAAGTTCCGTGGATCGATAAAGTAAAAGCGGTGCTGTATATGGGCCTTCCCGGCCAGTCCGGCGGGCAGGCAGCCGGGGATATCCTGATGGGAAAGGTGAATCCTTCAGGCAAACTGACGGAAACATGGCCGCTGAAGCTTTCCGACGTTCCTTCCTATGAGACATTCGGAAAGAAGTATACGCATTACAGTGAAGGCCTCTATGTCGGTTACCGGTATTATCAGAAGGCAGGAGTTCCGGTGCGCTTCCCGTTCGGATACGGTCTCAGTTATACATCATTCGAGTACAGTGATTTCAAAGCGGACAAACATCATGCGGCCGCAAAGATCACCAATACAGGAAATACAGCCGGTGCGGAGATCGTACAGCTGTATGTGAAAGCACCGCAGGACGGTCTTTACCGCCCTGTACGGGAACTCAAAGGGTTTGCGAAAGTATTCCTCGAGCCGGGTGAAACAAAAGAAGTCAGTTTTGATCTGAATGAGCGCAGTTACGCGGTATGGACAGACGGATGGAAAGTTCCTTCCGGCACATACGGGATCGAGATCGGTACTTCCTCGGAGGATATCCGTATGACGGCGGATATCACTGTTGAGGGTGAAGAAATGCCGGTTCCTTCCTGGCAGCAGGGAAGCTGGTATGAAAAACCGCAGGGCCATCCTTCAGACCGGGACTTTGAAACAATATTTGGCGGTCCGATACAGAAAGAGCCTGAAATCCGTAAAGGACAGTTCACTATGGAAATGTCCACGATGGAAATGAAGAATACTTCTCCTATTATGAACATGATGTTTAAGATCACGGAGAAGACTATTGCGAAGGGGTTCGGCGGGAAAGTCGATTACAGCAATCCGACGTTCAAAATGATGGTCATGTCCGGTGCCGACGCACCTCTGCGCGCGACAGTACTGTCATCCGGCGGAGTGTTCCCGGCGAATGTTGCGGAAGGCATGCTGGAGATGGCAAATGGCCATATGTCTGAAGGAATCAGGAAGTTTGCCGTAAAAAAGCCGGCGGAGAAAAAGACAAAGACAAGCGCAATGCACAGCTTTCTCTTCAGTGTTCTGATGAAGAAAAAACACATCTATGATCCTGAAAATCCGCGGGACTACGCCGCTGCGAGACAGTCGGAGATCGACAGTGTGAAAATGATCAGGATCCCCAGCAAGATCAGGATATTCCGCTCACATCTCGGAAGAGTTCCCGCGGTATGGATCTCAAAGGAGAATAACCCGCTTGACAGGATCGTCCTGTATATCCATGGCGGCGGCTTCGTCACGGGATCCACAGAAGCCCGAAAAGGCTTCACATCCTATATTGCGGATAAGCTCGGCCTGAATGTCGTTTCGATCGATTACCGTCTTGCGCCGGAACATCCGTTCCCGGCCGGACCGGATGACTGCTTTGAAGCGTATAATGCACTTCGGGAAAAATACAGGGCGGACCGGATCGTCATGCTTGGCGAAAGCGCCGGCGGAAACCTCATTTTATCACTGCTGCTGCAGATAAAAGACGCTGGACTGCCTCTGCCCGCAGGGACGTTCGCGATCGCTCCGGCCGTACAGTTTGACAAAGAACTGGACAGCTACAGGGACAATGCGGACACGGACTGCATCGTGGCAAATCTGTCCGGTGAAGTCTTTGACACATATCTCTGTTCACGGGATGAAGCGGTAACAAAAGATCCCAAGGCAGCGCCGTATTACGGTGACTTCACAGGCTGCACGCCGGTCGTTCTCTGGGCGTCCGAAACAGAAGTCCTGCTTGACGACAGCCTGATCATGTTTGAAAAGCTGAAGGAACAGGGTGTTGTCACGAAGCTGTATCTGCGTGACGGCATGATGCATACATGGATGATCATTCCGAACTTTGCGGAATCAAAGAAGGATCTGGCGATCCTTGGAAAAGATATGCATCTTGCACTGAACGGAAAACTCAGTGCTGCGTCTGAACCGGTCAAACTTGACTGAGAACTGGAGATCATTATGAAAGCGATTCGTCTTAGAACAGAATATCTGAAGGATACCCTCGGGATCGATGTGCAGAAGCCGCGCCTGATGTGGAACTGCGAAGGCGGTATAAAGCAGACAGCGTATCAGATCGTCACGGATGAATGGGACAGCGGAATGATTGAAAGTTCAGCCATGCATGCTGTTTATCCGAAAGAACTGAACGACAGACAGCGCGTGACATGGAAGATCCGCCTCTGGGATGAAAACAGTGAACCCGGCGAATGGAGCGAAGCATTCTTTGAAACGGGCATCTCCTGCTGGCAGGCGGAATGGATCACGGGAAACTATAAAGTGAACAAGAAGGAGCGCTATCCAGTCGATTGTTTCAGAAAGTCCTTCTCTCTGGAAAAAACACCTGTGAAAGCACGCCTGTATATCACTGCGTGCGGCCTGTATGAGGCTGAACTCAACGGCAGTAAAGCCGGTGACTTCTACATGGCGCCGGGCTATACCGACTACCGCAAACGTGTGCAGTATCAGACTTACGACGTGACAGACATGCTGTGTAAAGGCAGAAATGAACTGACCGTACAGCTGGCTGACGGCTGGTACCGCGGTTCATGCGGCGCCAACGGCATCGAACACCAGTACGGCACCGAGACAAAACTGCTCGCCCAGCTGGAAATCACGCTTGAAGACGGCACTATGATGACAGTCGTCAGCGATGACAGCTGGGACTGGTCGAACGACGGTCCGATCCGCTTTGCGGACAACAAAGACGGGGAGATCATCGAGGCTTTCCGGGTACCGCTGTACCGCCAGAAAGCCAAAGTCACAAAACACAATGTGATCCCTTCCGCTTCGAACAATGTCCCGGTTACGGAACATGAACAGTTCAAGCCGGTGCTTATCACAACACCATCCGGCAAAACGGTCCTTGATTTCGGACAGAATATACAGGGTCATGCGTCGTTCAGACTGAACGCACATGCGGGTCAGAGGATATTCCTGCGCTTCGGCGAACTGATCGACAAAGACGGGGAATTCACACAGGACAACATCCAGCTGGCAAACAGGGGAAAACTGACGCCGCTGCAGCAGGTGGAATACTTCACGAAAGAAGGCCTGAATGAATACAGGACACGGTTTGCCGTATTCGGATTCCGGTATGTCCTGGTTGAAACCGATGTTCCGTTTAAGCCGGAGGACTTTACGGCCCATGCCGTCTATTCCGATCTGGAACGCACAGGCTGGTTCAGCTGTTCCAAAGAACTGCTGAACCGGTTCTTTGACGCGACAGTCTGGAGTGCAAAAGGCAATCATCTGGACATTCCGACCGACTGTCCCACACGTGAACGGCATGGCTGGACAGGAGATGCGCAGCTGTTCTTTACCAGTGCCGCGTATCTCTTTGACTTCGCTCCGTTTGCGCGCAAATACCTGCATGATGTATACGACTGGCAACGTAAGAGTGGAAGACTGCCGCATATCGCGCCGGAAGGCGGTTCCGATTTCTACATGTGGACGATGAACGGTTCGGTAGGATGGTCGGATGTCGGGGTATTGATACCTTGGCGCTTTGCGCAGATTTTCAATGATGAATCGATTCTGCGGGATTACTATGACGGCATGGCGAAATATGCCCGCTTTATGGAAAGCCGTGTTGGCAGAACAGCACCTGTTTTCTCCGATAAAATCAGACTTTCAAAGGAGAACAGAAAGTATTTCGTGAACATGGGACAGAGCTACGGAGAATGGGCCGAGCCGGTAGATGTCGGCGGCGGTTTCCGCTGGCAGGATTTTGTCAATCCGCATCCGGAAGTCTCCACAGCCTACACGGCGTATATCCTACAGCTGATGAGTCAGATCGCTGAACGGCTCGGTCACAGCGAAGATGCAAAGGAATTCCGGGGTTATGCGGACGGCTGTAAAAAAGCCTACCAGGAACTCGTTACCGGCGGACCGTATACGCTGGACACCGACCGGCAGGCACAGCTTGTCCGTCCTCTGTACATGGATCTATTAACGGAAGAACAGACGGTCTACGCGAAAAAACGCCTGATCACGGCACTGGAAAACTACGGATGGCGCCTGGGTACAGGTTTCCTGTCCACACCACTGATCCTGTATGTCCTTTCGTCCTACGATACGGACGCCGCATACCGTCTTCTTGAAAACGAGGAGATCCCGGGCTGGCTCTCCATGCCGAAACAGGGGGCGACAACCATCTGGGAAAGCTGGGAAGGCCCCAACGCACAGGGCACGGTCGCGTCGCTTAATCATTATTCCAAAGGTGCTGTGGTGGAATGGCTGTTCTCGACTATGTGCGGGATCAATGTCGCGGGAGAGAATCATTTTGTCATCAGGCCACTTCCCGGAGGAAGCTTCACATGGGCCGAGGCATTTTACAGAAGTGTTTTCGGAACAGTAAAAGTCCGCTGGGAAAAGAATGACAGAAAGACCGTGTATACGATCAGTATTCCCGCAAACTGTACAGCAGAGATCCGTTTGCCGGGAGGCATGACAGAAACTGTATGCGCAGGAGAATACATCTTTGAAGAGTGAGTAGTATTTCTCAAAAAATTCTTATGACGCCGGTCCCTGGCCAAACCGCAAGACAGATCAAAACCCACAGAAACAGTGATACTTTACTCACTCTGGTGGTGTGTGATCGCGGTCTTCCATGGCAAGACAGGCAGCGGCTATCTGACGCAGTTCTATCCGCCGGTCGGCCCTGTCACATATCTGGGCATTACACAGGACAGAGACGGCCACTTCAAATTCGTTGTCGCGGAAGGTGAGAATCAGGAAGGCCTGATCTTCACATTCGGTGACACCAACATGCGTACGAAGTTTTCGATCAGTGCAAGGGAATTCGTCAACAGATGGTCCGGGGCAGGTCCGAGGCATCACATGGCCGCTGCCGCAGGCAGACACATTGACACGATCCTCAAAGTCGCAAAGATCTTCAATGTACCGGTCGACATCGTCACAAGATAATGTTTCTGATTACACAAGGAGGAAAACCTATGAAAGTATTCATGATCGGCGGCACCGGACTGCTGGGCAGTGAGGCCGCCAAAGTCCTGATCGAAAGAGGACATGAAGTAGTATCCATCGCTCTGCCGCCACTGCCGAAAGGCGCGGTACTCCCGGAGAAAATGAAAATCGAATTCGGCAATTATCTCGAAATGAGTGATGATGAACTGCGTGAAAAACTGGCCGGCTGTGAAGGATTTGTCTTTGCGGCAGGTGTGGATGAAAGAGTCGAAGGTCCATCACCGATCTATGACCTGTATAAAAAGTACAATATCGATCCGGTCAAAAGACTGCTTGGTTTATGCAAGGAATGCGGCGTAAAGCATGTCGTGATCTGCGGCTCGTACTTTTCCTACTTCGCTAAAAAATGGCCGGAAAAGCAGCTGACAAAATGGCATCCGTATATCCGCAGCCGGATTGATCAGGAGAATGAAGCCATGAAGTTTGCAAATGATGATTTCAGCGTTGCTGTCCTGGAACTGCCGTATATCTTCGGTACCCAGCCGGGAAGAAAACCGGTCTGGATATTCCTTGTTGAGCAGATCATGTCGATGAAGGGTGTCACCCTCTATCCCAAAGGCGGCACGACCATGGTCACTGTCCGTCAGGTGGGACAGGCAGTTGCGGGTGCTCTGGAAAAAACCGAAGGCGGCAGATGCTGGCCGATCGGATACTACAACATGACATGGAAGGAAATGCTGAAGATCGTTCACAAATACATGGACTGTCCGGAAAGACCTGTCATCACGATTCCCAACTGGATGTATGCGATGGGCGGGAAGCAGCTCATCAAAGAACAGCAGGAAAAAGGCATCCAGGGCGGTCTGGACATGGTGAAGTTTACCGATATCATGTGTGCCAATACATTTATTTCCAAGACCGAAGGATGTGTGCAGCTCGGTGTGCAGCCGGATGATATCGAGGGTGCGATCGGCGACAGTATCCTACTGTGCCGGGATATCCTGGAAAACAAGGCAGAAACGATCGGTATGAAGGGTGAATGATCATGAAACGTCCAACTGTATTTGTGACCGGTGCCGGCGGCGGCATGGGCTTTGAAAGCTTCAAGGCAATGCTGGCTGATATCGGCACTCTCTATGACCTGGTGATCCTCATCCGTGACAGCGAAAAGAACCGGAAACTGTTTGAGAGGTATATCGGCACTAAGGGGATCACGGTCTTCTTCGGCGATCTGCTGAATAAAAATGATGTCAGCGGGTGCGTAAAACGCAGCACCATGTGCCTGCATATCGCTGCCTTTGTCTCACCGGCTGCGGATTATGAACCGGAAAAAGCGATGCGCAATAATTACGGTTCCACAAAGAACATCATCGAGGCGGTGAAGGAACAGGGCCGGGAAGATGAATATAAATTCGTCTATATCGGCACCGTTGCGGAAACCGGCGACCGCATGCCTCCGATCCACTGGGGCAGGGTCGGCGATCCGATCAAGCCGAGCATGTTCGACTATTATGCAGTATCCAAGATTGCTGCAGAGAGATATGTGATCGAGAGCGGTCTGAAATACTGGGTTTCGCTGCGGCAGACCGGGATCATCGGTCCGGCCATGGCAAAGATCCGCGATTCGATCCAGTTCCACAACTGCATCGACAACGTCCTGGAATATGTCTCGGACAGGGACAGCGGCAGGGCCATGCGCAATCTGTGCGCGTTTGACTGTGAGGGAACGCTGGATCCTTCCTTCTGGGGCCATATCTACAATATCGGCGGCGGCGAAAGCTGCCGTGTAAGCACCGGCAAGATGTATGAGATTATGTACGGCAAGATGGGATTCACGTCTCTGGATCCCGTGATCGAACCGAAGTATACCGCAACAAGGAACTTCCACGGTCAGTATTATCTGGATTCGGACAAACTGGAAGACTATCTGCATTTCCGTTCTGATTCCATGGAGTATTTCTATGACGCATATCTTGAAGAACTCGGATCAGCGAAGGGCATCGCAAAGACATTGTGCAGACTGCCGAAAGGGCAGCAGCTGATGGGAAAAATGATCAAAAAGACCTTTGAACCTCTGTATCACGACGAACACGGCACGAAGCACTTCATCGAGGACAATATGGAAGACCATATCGACGCTTATTGGGGAAGCAGGAAGAGATGGGAGGAGATCCCGGAAAAGTACAGCGAACTGAAGCGTTTTGAAGACTGGGATGCCGTAGTTCCGATCGATCACGGATATGATGAAACGAAGCCGGAAAGCGAACTGGACCTGCAGGATATGAAAAAGGCTGCAGAATTCCGCGGCGGTGCATGTCTCAGCGACGAAATGGTCAGAGGCGACTGGAAGACAAAGCTGAAATTCCGGTGTGCATTCGGCCATGAATTCAATGCCAGCCCCCGTCTGATCCTGGAGGGCGGCCACTGGTGTCCGGAATGCGAGCGGAAGAGCTGGAATTACGGAAACCGCGCCAAGGTGGATCCCTTCTTTGCCCAGGTGTGGACGCCTCTTCATGATGAAGATGAAACAAGAGAATACCCGAAGGCCGTTTCTGAAACAGACATTGCCTGATCGGAAAAATAAAAGAGATTCTAAACGGTCATCATGGATGTTCAGAATCTCTTTTCCAATGCGGATAACATGGCTCTGCAACAGGATGCAAAGCCTTATTTCATCTGCTGCGATTTCTTCCGGTTCTATTCAACTGTTTCTGAATTGATTTTTCCGATCCTTTTCTTCATAAATTCCTGAAAGATCTGGTGCATAACGCGTAAGATCATTCAGAAAATGAACTGCTTGATCTTAGGATCTGACGCAAACAAAAATGAGATCCCAGTCTCCTTACTCAGAAGTCCAGGATCTCATATTTGCCCATAAACAGTGAGGATAACAGGGCTCGAACCTGCACGGGTCACCCCATCGGATCCTAAATCCGATGCGTCTGCCAATTCCGCCATATCCCCATTTGAAGCGCGTATATTCCTAAATCTGTCGTGTCTGCCAATTCCACCATATCCGCGTCTTAATCATTCTATCAGAAAAAGGGGAAATGAAAAGCGGATCGTTTGATCCGCTCAGCAAACATAATTGAGATAGTAGGGGAATTCCTTGAGCCACCATGGCCAGTCATGCGCCACGTCCTCACCCCAGAAGTCGACCCATGCAGGAATATTCTTATATTCGAACAGTTCCTTCATGCGGGCGCCGTCCTCCTGCATCGGATGTTCCCAGGCGCCTCTGCCGCAGACGATGATGATGTCGCGGTTGCGGTACATCTCGACATACGGATGGTCATATGCCATGCCGTTGATATAGTCGACCGGCGAGTTGGCATAGACGAGGTCGTCCTTGTAGTCACCGAAGAACAGTTTCGCGTCGTAGGATCCCGACATGGCAATGCAGTCGGCGAAGATGTCCGGTCTTCTGAGCAGGAAGTTGACAGCGTGGGAAGCGCCCATCGAACAGCCTGTGGTCAGAATGCCGTCGGCGTAATGGCCGCCGTTATCAGCCGCGTTGATATCAAAGATCCGCGGGCACAGTTCATCGCAGATGTAATGGAAGAAACGTTCCGCCTGTTCGATACGGTTGCGGTTGTCCCAGTCGTTGACGCGGGACCAGGAATTGATGTCGTCGGAATCGCAGCAGAACAGCTGCAGTCTTCCTTCGTCGATATAGGGTCTTGCGACTTCGACCATGCCGCGGTCTTCGAAATCGAAGAAACGTCCGTCCTGGCAGGGGAAGACCAACATCGGTCTGCCGCCATGGCCATAGACCTTGAATTCCATGTCACGGCCAAGGTTATGTGAGTATTCTTTGTAGTATGCAGTTTTCATTGATCAACCAGCTTTCTCGAAAATGAACTTCAGGAACGCTTTGACTTCCTTTTCCGTCTTAAAGCGGGCCATGAAGAATTCGTTGCCCATCGCTTCGGCCAGAAGGTCCGGCATTCTGCCGTGCATGACGATCTTCTGACCGTATTTCGCATAGACGGCAGAAGCGTCGTTCTTGTAGGACAGATGGTCGCGGCGGCCGGTAAAAGCAACGCTGTACGGACGGTCACTCTCTTCCGGTGCCGTGTTGAACATTGCCATGTTGGCATAGATGGCATAGACATTGATGTCATTGGCGTAGTTCATCATATCCGGGGTATATCCTCCCGGCGGACGCATGTTGACTTCGAGACCGACGAGATCGCCCTTTTTGCCAAGGCCTTTCTTGTCTTCCGTCAGACGGAAGTATTCGGTGTGGAAGAAGCGGCCTTTAATGCCGAAGGACTTGATGACGGCTGTGCCCATCTTGTCGAGATCTTCCGGAATCTTCCGTTCGCTCCAGTACAGGCATTCTTCCTTGGAGTTGACGATGTCCATGATCGGCTCCGGGAAGGTGTGGCTGGTCTTGAAGATAATGTTGTTGTCCTGATCGGTAATACCGTCGAAGGAAACGATGTAGCCGGGGATGAATTCTTCCATGATGTACTGGGTGCCCAGTTCTCTGGTATAGAATTCTGCCAGCTGTTCGTCATTGCTGATTTTCCATGTGGCATTGGCGCCGACACCGTTGTCCGGCTTGACGATAACCGGATAGCCGACTTCCTTGATAAACTTCTGTCCTTCTTCGAGGGTGGTTGTCAGATGGTATCTGGCGACCGGAACACCAGCTCTCTCATAGAAGGCTTTCATGTTTGACTTCAGTTTGAAGCGCATGATGTCTTCCGTCTTGTCACCGGTTGTGATATTGAAATCAGTACGCAGACGGGCATCCTGTTCCAGCCAGAATTCGTTGTTGCTTTCCAGCCAGTCGATCTTTCCGTGCTTGTGTGCGAACCAGGCGACAGCACGATACATCTCGTCATAGTCCTGCATGGAGCGTACCTGATAGTATTCGCTGCATGCTTCTTTCAGTTCCGGACGCAGTGAATCATAGCTGTCCTCGCCGATGCACAGCGACGTGCCGCCGATTCGTTTCCAGGCCAGCGGGAACTGATAGTATTCCGGCGGGAAGGTGGGTGAAATAAAAACAAAGTTTTTGCCCATAATACTGCACCTCTCTATTCTTGAATATTAAAAAAATATTACCATAAAAATGCCGATGACAAGATGATAAATAGAATTGAATGTCCTTTTTTTGAAGTTTCTACTATAATAGGCGTACATATATGCGCAAGCATGAAGGAGGAAACGATGCCTGACAGACTGGAAGAAGACAGAAAGCTGATCGATGAAATCGACGCCCAGCTGGCTGTGTTATTTGAAAAAAGATTCCAAATCGTCAAGGATGTGATTGACTATAAAATAGAAAACCGGCTGCCGATCCTGGACTCCGGCCGGGAACAGGAAATTATCGCCCGCAACTGTGCGAGGATCAGCGACGATGACATTCTCCATTATTTCCGGAGAATGTACACGGACATACTGGAACTGTCAAAAGAGTACCAGCAGGATATCCTGGACAGTAAATAAAACATTGCATCCATGAGGAGTATCATGTGAGATATTCCTCTTTTTTTATTGGCAGTCATAATAAAACAGGTCCCCATACGGAGACCTGTCAGTTTCATGTGTTCTGATTACTTGTTTGTGATATCGCCGCCGAAGAACTGTTCGGACAGTTCAGCGAGTCGGCCGGAAGAGCGGAGTTCGGCAAGAGCGGCGTTGACAGCGTCACGCAGTTCTGTTTCACCCTTTTTGACCGGGTAGCAGACAGATTCGCCTTCGCTCTGGGCAACGATCTTGACCGGTGCATCCGGATGCTGGCTCAGGTAGTCCAGATAGGAAACTTCCGAGTTGATGGTAGCGTCGATTCTTCCCTGGGTCAGAAGGGTGATCGTTTCGCCGAAGGTGTCAATGTATTCGACCTTCGCACCGTATTCTTCCGCGATCGCGGCGTAAGTCGAGCCGGAAGAGTTCGCGGTCGTTTTGCCGTTCAGGTCTTCGAATGTCTTGATCGTGTCGTTGTCAGAAGAGACGATCAGGACTTTTCTTGTGTAAACGTAAGGATCGGAGAACTCATAGCTCAGGGCACGTTCGTCAGTGTAGCCGACACCGTTGCAGATGATGTCGAAACGGCCAGAGTCAACGCCTGCCAGAAGGCTTTCCCAGGCAGCTTCTTCAAAGCGTGCTTCCACGCCGAGTGCCTTGGCGATCTCTTTGCCGACTTCGACGTCGAAGCCGGTCAGCTCGTTGGTCTTCTCATCATGGTATGTCCATGGTGACCAGTTGCCTTCCGTACCGATGATCAGATAGCCTCTTTCCTTGATCTGTTCCAGGGCTGTCTTCTCCGCTCCGGTATTGTCGTCAGCAGGTTTCGCTGTGTTATTCGCACATGCTGCAAGAGACAGAGCCATCGCGGCGGCAAGTAATGTTCTGAATGTCTTTTTCATTTCTTTTCCTCCTATTCACGGCCAGACTGAATTGTCTGGATGAAAAGCTTCGTTCTTTCTTCTTTCGGGTTTTCGAAGAATGATTTGGAATCCGATGTTTCAATGACCTGGCCATTCTCCATGAAGATGACCTTGTTGGAAACATTGCGGGCAAAGTTCATTTCGTGGGTGACCACCAGCATCGTCATTCCTTCATTCGCCAGATCGCGCATGACGGAAAGCACTTCGCCGATCAGTTCGGGATCAAGGGCGCTGGTCGGTTCGTCAAAGTAGATGATTTCCGGATCTGTCGCCAGGGCTCTCGCAATCGCGACACGCTGCTGCTGGCCGCCGGAAAGCTGGGAAGGGAAGGAATCAAGACGGTCAGCCATGCCGACTTTTTCAAGAGCGGCGACGGCTTTCTTCTCGGCTTCTTCTTTATTGACCTTGCGGGCAATGATCAGTCCTTCCGTCACGTTCTGCAGAACGGTCTTGTTCAGAAAGAGATTGTAGTTCTGAAAGACGAACGCGGTTTTCCTTCGGATCCGGCTGATGTCCTTCTTACTGATGGAATGCATGTCGAATGTTTCACCGTCGAAGACCATCGTGCCGCCATCAGCGATCTCCAGGAAATTGATGCATCTCAGCAGGGTCGTCTTGCCGGAGCCGGAAGGGCCGAGGATGGCGACGACGTCACCTTTTTCCACCTGCAGGCTGACACCTTTCAGGGCACCGAAATCATCAAACGACTTTGTTACGTTTCTGATATCGATCATTTGGCGCCTCCGTATGCATTCAGTTTCTTTTCACCATAACTCTGCAGCCATGTCAGTACGGTGCAGAACATCAGATAGATAAAGCCGACTTCCAGATACAGGGCCAGTGACTGATAGACACGGCCGTTGATGATCTGCGTCTGGCGGATCATTTCACTGACGGTGATGGTGGATGCCATCGAAGTGCTCTTGATCATGGCGATGAAGGAATTCGACAGCGATGGGAAAGCGGTGCGGAAGGCCTGCGGCAGAATGATTCTGCGCATGATCTGCCAGTAGCTCATGCCGACGCAGTAGCCGGCTTCCAGCTGGCCTTTCGGAACAGCTTCGAGGGCGGCGCGCATGCTTTCAGCCATGTAGGCACCTTCATTGATCGCGAAGCACAGCACCGCGGCCGGGAAGGCCGGCAGCACGATGCCCACGGAAGGCAGGCCGTAGAATACCAGGTACAGCTGCACCAGCAGCGGCGTGCCGCGGATGATCCAGATATAGAAGCGGCAAAGCTGCTTCAGTCCCCTGATATTGGCATACTGGATCACAGCGACCAGTATGGAGATGATCAGGGCAAACAGGAAGGACAGCACGGCAAGGGGAATAGTCACCCTGATGCCGGCCATCAGTATTTTCATAAACGAATCGATCAGAATCTGCAGTACTCTTTCATCCATAGTGTTTTACCTGACAGGTGTATATATATCAAAAAGCCTTATAAAAGGGAAGGAATATGACTAGCACGTCTCATCCATCATGCGGATCAGAACGCGGATTCCCTGAAGGTAGGCACGCACGGAAATACGCTCGTTGGTGCCATGTACACCTTTCGCCTTGATTTCTTCATCTTCGAGGAAAGGACCGAAGCGCATGCAGCAGTCACAGATGCCTTCATAGCTGCGGGCATCGGTTGCCGTCGTGTTGACGGAAGGCACGAAGACGATGTCCTGGAAATAGTGCGACAGGACATTCTGCAGGGCATGGAATCCCAGTGTATCAAAACGGGACTCGCGGGAGGCTTCGTTGGCGACAATGAATTCCGCCTGGGCGTTTTTACCGGCCAGCTTGCGGCAGTGTTCCAGCAGCCCGGCATCGGTATCCTGCGGGGCCAGACGGAAATTGATGACCGCCTCCATATGCTGCGGCATGACGTTGCCGGCCTGTGATCCGCCCGAGATCATCGTCGGGGCAATGGTGGTGTGAATCTGATTGTTCAGCTCCGGATGCGACAGGTAATGGTCGATGATCTGCTGTTCGTTGGCATCGATATCCCTGACGGCTTCTTTCAGCGGGCCCTCCTTGATATAGGGTGCCAGGATGCGCAGCGTTTCCCGCAGGCTGGCGGGCAGAACATTATCCAGCGGATGGTCAACGATCGCCGCGATCGCTTTGGCAAGGGCACCAAGGGAAGTGCCGAAGAAGGGGTTGGAACTGTGGCCGCCGAAGGATTCTGCGGACAGCTTCAGATCGGCATAGCCTTTTTCATACATGCCGATACTGCCGACCGTGATATCAGCGCCGTACGCTTTGCCGTTTTCAATACGGCCGCCTTCATCCAGGACGAATTCCAGTTCGACGCCGTGTTCTTTCAGATAACGGGCAATGGCAATGGCGCCGGAGCCGATGACTTCCTCATCCTGGCCGAAAGCGAGATACAGGGTGCGGCGGAACTGCTTGCCGTTTGCCAGAAGGTATTCCAGACTTTCCAGTTCACCGATAAGCATCTCCTTGATATCCAGCGCTCCTCTGCCCCAGATATAACCGTCCGCGACGTCACCGCTGAACGGATCGTGGATCCAGTCTTCTTCCGTGCCTTTGACGACCGGGACAACATCCTGGTGCGCCATGAACAGAGCCGGTTTCAGAGCCGGATCACTGCCGGTGATTTTAATCAGGATACTGTGATCGAGCCGCCGGAATTCGGCGTGTTCCATAATATGCGGATACCATTCCTTTATTCTTTCGTGCAGCCGGTCAAAAGCCTCGTAGTCGATCTTTTCGATGTCCATATAACTGGTCGTATTGATCTGAATCGCCCCGGCAAGATGGCGGATGGCCGCTTCCGCGTTCAGACCGGTATATTCATCTTCATTTCTATAGAGATCATATATATTCATGGCACCATTTTAGTTTACGGCTGTCTTCCTGTCCAATATAAGCCTTCCAGGCGGGAATTCCGGAAATGAGGCGGTGTTTTTCCGGCCGGATGAGAAAAAGCGGAAGTTCTTATGTTACGATGAAAGTGATCAATACTATTGAAACTGATCGGTTTACGGATCAGACAGAAAGGATCATTTATGAAACTGACATTGTCCGGTATACAGGACAGAGCGGCATTTGAAAATGCCGGTATTACACTGCCGTCCTACGACGTGAATCAGGTCGTTTGCGAAACAAAAAAGAATCCCGGCTGGGTCCATTTCGGCATCGGCAATATCTTCCGCATTTTCATCGGAGGCATCGCCGATCAGCTGCTCAGCGACGGGGATATGCCGGGCGGCATTACCTGTGTTGAAACATTTGATTTTGAAGTGGTCGACCGGATTTACCGGCCGTATGACAATCTCGCGCTTGCCGTGACGCTGTACGGCGACGGCAGCAGCGACAAAAAAGTGATCGGTTCCCTCTGCGAGGCGATTGCCGCCCGTAAAGGGGATGCGGCCGCCAGAAACCGTCTGAAGGAAGTGTTCACGGCAAAGACTCTGCAGATGGTCACCTTCACGATTACCGAAAAGGGATATGCCCTGCGGGATGCGGCCGGTAAATGGTTCTCTTTCGTGCAGGCGGATATCGAAAACGGACCAGCTGATGCCGGAAGCGTGATCCCGCTCGTGACGAGTCTTTTGCTGGACCGTTATGAAGCCGGCAGACTGCCGCTGGCCCTGGTTTCCATGGACAATGTTTCCCATAACGGTGAAAAACTGCAGAGTGCTGTTCTGGAAGTCGCTGCCGCCTGGCAGGAAAGAGGCTTTGTCAGCGAAGACTTCCTGGCTTATCTGAAGGATGAGACAAAGATCACATTCCCGTGGTCGATGATCGACAAGATCACGCCAAGACCAAGCGCGGATGTGCAGACCATGCTGGAAGATCTCGGCATGGAGGATATGGATATTGTCATTACTGATAAGCGCACCTATATCGCGCCGTTCGTCAATGCCGAAGGACCGCAGTATCTGGTCGTGGAGGATTCCTTCCCCAACGGCCGGCCGCCGCTGGAAAAAGCCGGTGTCTATATGACAGACAGGGATACGGTCAACGCGGCTGAGCGGATGAAAGTCACGGTATGTCTGAATCCGCTTCATACCGCGCTTGCTCCGTACGGCTGTGTACTAGGCTATACGCGCTTCTCAGACGTGATGAAAGATGAAGAAATGCTGAAACTGGCCCAGCTGGTCGGTCTTGTGGAAGGCATGAAGGTCGTCAAGGATCCCGGCATCCTTTCCCCGCAGGCGTTCATTGAGGAATGCATCAACGTCCGCTTCCCCAACGCCTACATTCCGGACACGCCGCAGCGCATCGTCGTCGACACTTCCCAGATGGTCGGCATCCGGTTCGGAGAAACGATCAAGGAATACATTGCCCTGGACGGCAATGCCGCCCGTCTGAAAGGCATTCCGCTGGCGATTGCCGGCTGGCTGCGGTATCTTTTGGCGGTGGACGACGAAGGAAATGCCTTTGAACTGTCACCGGATCCGATGAACGAGGAACTGCAGGAAATCCTGAAGGACGTTGAGATCGGCAGACCGGAAACGCTGAAAGACCAGCTGAAGCCGGTGCTCTCCAACGCCAATATCTTTGGCTCGGATCTGTATGAAGCAGGCATAGGTGATCAGATCGAGGAAATGTTCCGGGAAGAAATCCGCGGCATTCACAGTGTCAGAGAAACACTGCGGAAGTATCTTTGAAAATAAAACAGGAAAATTTTCAGGCACCTGAAAAATGTTGCAGTTTTTTGCGGTCAGCAGAATTGACATACCTGGCAAAAGACTTTAACATCATCTTTGTAAACCGGTGATTGGGAGATCAAACATACTGGCAGTTCGAAGAGAGTCGGGGAAAGGTGTGAGCCCGGCAGCCAGCGGTATGCAAATGGACCCATGAGGGCATGATGAAAACTTCGGTGAGTATTTCATGACGCAGTGCCAGCGTTAGCGGGCAGGAAATGTGATGGCATTTTCAGAGAGTGAGCAGTTTTTCTGCTAATAAAGGTGGTACCGCAGGCACAGCGCTTGTCCTTTAGATGGATAAGCGCTTTTTGTTTACAGGAAGCCGGACATGAAAATGCGGAAAGATAAGGAGGAGAAATCACATGAAAAAACTCAGTTCCATTATCACAGCAGCTTCTTTACTTTCTTTACTGGGCGGATGTGCCGCACCGGCAGCCGAAACACAGCCATCCGGCGAGACAGTTATCAAGGTCGCCGTGATCAAGCAGCTTGACCACGCTTCCCTGGACGAAATCGCCAACGCGATTACAGCCGAACTCGATGTTCTTGCCGAAACAAACAATGTCAAAATCGAATACACCGTCGATTCCGGTCAGAATGACCCGACGACGCTGCAGCAGTATGCGGCTCAGTACGTCGGCAGTGACGTCGACGTGATCGTTCCGATCGCCACGCTGGCCGCTCAGACCATGGTGTCAGCGGCTGACGGCACAGACATTCCGGTCGTCTACGCGGCGATTTCCGATCCGAAAGCAGCCGAACTGACCGGCCTGGCCAATGTCAGCGGCACGTCGGACGCCCTGAATACCAGACAGATCATGGACATGATGTTCGCCATGAATCCACAGATCAAAACGGTCGGTCTGTTATATTCCCAGTCCGAGAAGAATTCGGAAAAACCGATCGCTGAAGCCAAGGCATATCTTGACGAAAAGGGCATCGCCTATGTTGAAAAGACCGGCAATACCACCGACGAAGTCATTCAGGCCGTCAGCGCGCTTTGCGCCGCCAAGGTGGATGCCGTATTCACACCGACTGACAATGTCGTCATGGCAGCCGAACTCAGCATTGCTGAAACACTGGCTGAAGCAGGTATTCCGCACTATGCCGGCGCCGATTCCTTTGTCCGCAACGGTGCCTTCGCGACCTGCGGTGTCAACTATACGGATCTTGGCAAAAAAACGGCTGATCTGGCTTATGAGGCGGCCATCAGCGGTACGGGAAAACTGGAAGACTATTATCTGATGGACGGCGGCATCATTACCGTCAACACGGAAACAGCGCAGAAGCTGAACCTGACATCTTACGCGGATGTATTCAAGACCTTCGGTGAACTCGTGGAAGTCACGACCAGCGAAGAATAAATAAAACAGAAAGGAAGGCAGTATGTTATTCATCATTCAGACAGCCCTCACGCTTGGCTGTACCTATGCGCTGGTCGCTCTCGCACTGTTTCTGAGCTACCGGGTGCTGGACATCGCGGATCTGACAACCGACGGATGCTTTGTGCTTGGCATGGCTGTCTCTGTGACCTCAGCCCTGGCCGGTCATCCCGTTCTCGGTCTGTTTCTGGCGCTTCTGGCCGGCGCGGCCGCCGGGTCTGTCACTGCCTTCCTGCAGACCCGCATGGGGGTTCCTTCCATCCTGGCCGGTATTGTCACCAATACCGGACTTTACACGATCAATCTGATGGTCATGGGCTGGTCTTCCAACGCCTCGCTTCTGAAGCAGGCGACGGTGTATACGATGTTCAGGGATCTTGGCATCGGCGGCAGCTGGAGCCAGCTGGTCCTGAGCGGTGCCATTACGCTGATCTGCATGCTGGGCGTGAGATGGTTTCTGACTACCCGGATCGGACTGTCCATCCGGGCGACCGGTGACAACCGTGAGATGGTTTCCGCCTCCTCGATCAATCCCCGTTTCACGATTCTCGTGGGTCTGATGATCGCCAACAGTTTCACCGCTCTTTCCGGAGCATTGATCGGCCAGATGCAGAAGTCGGCGGATATCAATTCCGGCACCGGCATCGTCGTTATCGGTCTGGCCTGTCTGATCATCGGGGAAACCGTTCTGAACGGCCGCCGTTCGATCAGACGCAATATTGCCGCCTGTCTTGTCGGCAACATTATCTACCGCTTCATCTATGCGCTGATCCTGCAGACGCGGGTTCTGCCGATCGAATGCCTCAAGCTGATGACGGCTGTCATCGTCGCACTGGCGATCGCCGCTCCGACGGTGAAAGACAACGCCGCTCTGATGTTGCGGATCAGAAAGGAGAGGGACGGGACATGCTGAAGATCGAACATATATCCAAAGTTTTCAATCCCGGAACGGTCAATGAAAAAAAGGCTCTGGATGACATGAGCCTGGAGGTCCGGGACGGTGACTTCATTACCATTCTCGGTTCCAACGGAGCCGGAAAATCAACCCTGTTCAACGCCATCGCCGGTGTCTTTCTCGTCGATTCCGGCCGCATCCTGCTGGCGGACAGGAACATCACCTTTGAACCGGATTATAAACGCTCAAAATACATCGGCCGTCTGTTTCAGGATCCTCTGAAAGGAACGGCACCGCATATGACGATCGAAGAAAACCTGGCCCTTGCCTATCTCAGAGCCGGCGCAGCGACGGATTCCTTCAGCCGCATTAAAAAAAGCGACCGGATGATGTTCCGCGACGCGCTCAGACGGCTGGATATGGGACTGGAAGACCGCATGTCGGTGCAGGTGGGAACCCTGTCCGGCGGCCAGCGGCAGGCTCTGACATTACTGATGGCGACGATCGTTCCGCCCCGGCTGCTGCTGCTCGACGAGCATACCGCCGCTCTCGATCCCGGCGCGGCCGAAAAGATCATGAAACTGACCGAGGAGATCGTCAATGAACATCACACGACGTGTCTGATGATCACCCACAATATCATGCAGGGTCTGCATACCGGCAACCGGACGCTGATGATGGCGGACGGAAGAATCGTTCTCGATCTCGATCAGGACGAGCGCCGGAAACTGACGATTCCCGATCTGATGCAAAGGTTCCGTCAGGGGGCCGGCAGTGACCTGGATGATGATCGGATCCTGCTGTCCGACTGAAGAAACAGAACAAACTGTTTCTTTTTTTCTTTATAATGTTGATATGGCAAAGAAGGAAAACAAGACGAACGCGATGCGGATGCTGGAGAATGCCGGCATCGCCTATCAGGTTCATACCTATGACACTGAAGACGGACTGATCGACGGCGTGTCAGTAGCCTTGAAATGTCATGAGGATCCCGAGCAGGTCTTCAAGACACTGGTGACGGAAGGGGATGACCGCAATCATTATGTTTTTGTCATCCCGGTCAGGGAGAAGCTGGATCTGAAGGCATGCGCCCGCAGTGTCGGCGTGAAGTCCGTGGCCATGATTCCCCAGAAGGAACTGCTGCCGCTGACCGGTTATGTTCACGGCGGCTGCAGTCCCGTCGGTATGAAAAAGCAATTGAAAACGGTCTTCGATGAGACCGTGATCCTGTTTGATACGATTCTTGTCTCGGGCGGCCGGATCGGTCTGCAGATCGAAGCGGCACCGGATGATCTGCTGATGATCACAGATGGCATGACGGCGGCGATCACCCGTCCGAACGACTGAGATTCTGATGAAGCAAGGCACAGGCGGCCCAGCAGGCACAATAGCCGGAAAGATCGATCATCACGTCAGTGATGGCTCCCGCCCGCTGGGGAACGAACAGCTGGATCGTTTCATCGATACTCGCTGCCGCGATGCCATAGAGAAGAATGACGAGCATGACTTTATTCGCCGGCAGGGAATTCTTCGCGGCGTGATAGGCAAATATGCCCAGGATGCCGTATTCACTGAAATGCGCCAGTTTGCGAATCAGATGATGCAGGTCTTCAAAGGAAACCGACAGATGGAGGGTATCCATGATGAAGGCGGTAATGCGGCCGCTGAGGCCGGCGGAATCATGTCCCGGCATCAGAGAAAATGAGAAAATCACGCATGTATAGAGAATGGTAAGCGCCCAGAGCAGCGCTGCTTTTCTTTTCATAAAACCCCCGTTACACATGCTATAATACCAAAGATGATCAGAAAAAAGCTTATCAGCCTCGTTCTCGTGCTTCTCGGGACGTTTATTCTAGCCGTATCGGTGGAGATGTTCATCCTGCCGTACAATATTCTTTCCGGCGGTGTTGCGGGTATCGCAGTTGCCCTGGAGCCTTTTTTTCATATCGATAAAACACTCTTCGCCAACTGCACGATCGTCGCGCTGTTTGTCGTCGGCGCCTTGTTTCTCGGCAGAGAGTTCGCCCTCAATACCGTCGTTTCGACACTTGCCTATCCCGTCTTCACGACGCTGCTTTCCCGCTATCCGCTGGAAACCGGCATCGATCCGGTTCTTGCCTCGTTTTACGCGGGTCTTCTGGGCGGCTTCGGCATCGGTATTGTGATGCGGACCGGCGCCAGTACCGGCGGTATGGACGTGCCGCCGCTGATCCTGCATAAACTGACCGGTATCAAGGTTTCCACCCTGGTCATGATCGTTGACGGCCTGACGGTGCTGCTCGGCATTCTGGCGTATGATCTTTCCGCCGCGCTGGTCGGTCTTGTTTCGGTTTTCGCTTCCGGCTATGCCATCAACAAGGTGCTCGAAGCCGGCCGCGGCGTGGCTGCCAAGAAGGTGCAGATCATCTCTGAGAGCTGGCAGGAAATCGCCGCTGCGATCCCGGTACGTCTGAACCGCGGACTGACGATCATCGACGTGCAGGGCGGCTATTCCAAAAAAATCAAGAAGATGATCATGGTCGTCGTTTATGAGCGGCAGTATAACGATCTTCTCGATCTGATCCGGACCTATGACGAAAAGGCTTTTGTGATCACGACCGACTCCTCTGACATGGTGGGTGAAGGTTTCACATATACTTCACCAAACATCTGAGCAGTCATGGTATAATATCTCAGTTACAGTAAACACAGGAGGCATACATGATTGAATGCATGAATGTATATAAACGGTATCCGACCGGTACGAATGCCCTCTATGACATCAACGTGAAAGTTGAACAGGGAGAGTTCATTTATATCATCGGACCGACCGGCTCCGGCAAATCGACTCTGATCAAGCTTCTCGACGGCGAAGAGAAAGCCACCAAGGGCAAGGTCAAAGTTGTCGGAATCGATGTCGGCACACTGCGTCGTTCGCAGATTCCGATCTACCGCAGGAATATCGGCGTCGTCTTCCAGGATTTCCGTCTGCTGCCGACCAAGACAGTATTCGAAAACATCTCTTATGCCCTGGAAGTCATCAATATGAAAAAGAAGATGATCCGCATCCGTGTCAAGGAAATCATGGATGTCGTCGGCCTCAGCGAGAAGGGCAACGCCTTCCCGGCGGAACTGTCCGGCGGCCAGCAGCAGCGTGTGGCCATTGCCAGAGCAATCGCCAACCGTCCGAAGGTGCTGATCGCGGACGAGCCGACCGGCAACCTCGATCCGGGCAAATCTGATGAGATCATGGAACTGCTGGAGCGCATCAATGAAACTTACGGCACGACCATTCTGATGGTTACCCATGACCTGACGCTGGTCAACAAGTACCGCAAGCGCACCGTCGTTCTCGAACACGGCCACATTGTTGCCGACCTGGCGGAAGGAGGCTATGTCCGTCATGATCAGTAGAGCAATTAAAGAAGGTTTCAGCGGTGTCGGCAGACACTGGGCAATGTCGATCTCCTCGGCGATCGCGGTGGCGATCACCCTGACGATCATTTCCCTGTTTCTGATCTTCACGTCACATCTGCAGGCGTTCACCAAGAATGTCGAATCCTCCATGGAAATCTCTGTCCTGGTCGATTTTGACTATGAGAGCAGTACCGAGGAAAAGCGGATCGAAGACAGCATCAAAGCTATCGAAGGTGTCCGCAAGGTCAGCTTCTCGACCAAGGAACAGGAATTCAACTATTACATCAATCAGTATGATGATGAAGAAACCAGAGCGGTCTTTGAACCGTTCCGGGAAGACAACCCGATGCATGACGCGTTCTACGTCGAGGCAGTCAGCGGTGATCAGATCCGCGCGATCGCCGATCAGATCCGTACGATCGAAGGCGTTTCGGATGTCAACTACGGCGGTCAGAGCACCATCGACATGGTTTCGGCCATGATCAATATCAGACGGTTTGGCGGTATCTTCGTGCTGGCCCTGAGTGTGCTTGCGATCTTCCTGATCCAGAATACGATCAAACTGACGATTTACGCCCGCCAGGACGAAATCGATATCATGCGCAACGTCGGTGCCACCAACAGCTTCATCCGTGCGCCGTTTGTCTGGGAAGGCATCATCACCGGTGTGCTTGGCGCCATCCTGCCGATCGTGCTGACGATCCAGGGATACTTCTTCGTTTACAAGCTGGTCCATGGCGTCATGTTCTCCAGCATGTTCAAGATGATCGCGCCGGTGCCGTTCATCTACTATATTTCCGCTGTGCTGCTTGCCATCGGTATTCTTGTCGGTCTGATCGGCAGCTGGCTGTCAGTAACCAGGTATCTGCGCGGAAGCAAATAAAGAGCCTCAGCACCTGAGACTCTTTTTCAAAAAAGAGGACTTATATGGAAGAAAAGGAAACGTATCAGGCTGAAGAAACAGCATCGGGTACAGAAGAAATCAAACGTATCCGCCTGAAGAGACATCTCTGGCCGGATGAAATCGAAGACAGAAAACAGAAACAGAAGATCAGCCGGCTGCGCTTCGGTCTGGTGTTCTTTTCTCTGCTTGCCCTGGTGATCGGCTGGCTGTTTGGCAGCGCTCTGCCGCTGCCGGCTCTGCGCGGCATCAGCGACCAGGCCAGGCAGTCTTTGCCGATGGATTCCTCGGACAAGATCGAAAAAGCGTTTGACATTCTCGAGAACGACTGGTATTTCGGCAAAGACATCGAGAATCTTGACGAACGGCTGGTGGACAGTGCCCTGAGCGGCATGACTGCCCAGGAAGAAGACCTGCATACTGAATATATGTCCGCCAAGGAAGTGGAAGAATTCGTGCAGGGTATCAACCGTGACTATGTCGGCATCGGCGTGCAGTATATCAACAGCGGCAATATGAATATCGTTACCCGGGTCTTCAAGAACACGCCGGCCGAAGAAGCCGGTGTGCAGGCCGGTGACATTATCGAAATGATCGACGGTGAGGACGCTTCCGGTTTCACGACGGACGAGATCAAAGAACGGGTGCTGGGCGAAGAAGGCACGACGGTCACGATCGTCTTCGGACGGCAGGGCGAAGATGTCACCCTGACCATACCGCGCCGGCAGATTACCGCATCCGCCTTCGGTGAGATCGTCGGAAACAATGTCGGTTATCTGAATATCTATCAGTTCGGCAACATGACCGCCAACGAAATCGACGGTTATCTGGACGACTTTCAGAAGAATGACGTACAGAAGCTGATCATTGACCTGCGCGGCAACGGCGGCGGCTACCTGGACGCTCTGGCCAGTATCGCATCCCGCTTCCTGCCGGAAGGCACGGTGGTCATGTTACAGGAATACCGGGACGGGAAAACGGACAATATCACGGCCGGCAAAGGCATGATGCAGTTCAGCCCGATCGTGATCCTCGTCGACGAGTCCACGGCCAGTGCCTCGGAAGTCTTCACGGCGGCGATGATGGAACAGCGTGACGACGTGACCGTCATCGGCACCCGGACTTACGGCAAGGGTACCGTGCAGATCACCAGAATGTTTAAGGACGGTTCCGCCATCAAGTTCACGACCTCCCGCTGGCTTTCCCCCAACGGTGTCTGGGTCAACGGCGAAGGCATTGAACCGGATATCGTGGTCGAGGACGAAGAAGCGATCCGCCACATCTATACGGAAATGGAAGATGACGCGCTGTTCACGATCGACCAGGTCGACGACGCGGTATGCGACGCCCAGCTGATGCTGGTGTATCTCGGCTATCAGCCGGACCGCACGGACGGCTATTTCTCAGCCGCGACTAGAGAAGCCCTGAAGCAGTTTCAGACCGCCTATGATCTGAAAGCGGACGGCGATCTGAACAAAGAAACCTACGAAGCGCTTTATTCTGCTCTCATCTTCGACTACTCGACGAGTTTCGACCATGACACGCAGTTCCATAAAGCCCTGGAGATCCTCAATGGCTGACCGATTCGAACTGGTGTCGGATTTCCGGCCGACCGGCGATCAGCCGCAGGCGATCGACGAACTGGTCAGAGGTCTTCAGGAAGGCAGACGTGAACAGGTCCTGGAAGGTGCCACCGGCACCGGCAAGACCTTCACGATGGCCAATATCATTGAACGGGTAAACCGTCCGACGCTGGTCTTTTCTCATAACAAGACCCTGGCCGGACAGCTGTATTCGGAATTCAAGGAACTCTTCCCGAAAAACCGGGTGGAGTTCTTCGTCTCTAATTTTGACTACTATCAGCCGGAAGCCTACGTGCCGAAAAGCGACATGTATATTGAAAAGACAGCGGCGATCAACGAGGAACTGGACATGTTCCGGGAAAGCACGCTGAATTCGCTTCTGGAAAGAAGGGACACGATCGTCGTCGCTTCCGTTGCCTGCATTTACGCGGCTTCCGATCCGGTCGAATACCGGAACATGTTCATGACGATCCGGGTCGGTGAAAGCTATGACCGCAACGCGCTGCTGCGCAAACTGATCGAGCTGCAGTACAGCCGCAACGATGTCGATCAGGGACGCGGCACCATCCGGGTCAGAGGCGACGTCATTGACCTTACCCCGTCCTATACCGATAAATTCAATATCCGTATCGAAATGTTCGGCGACGAGATCGACCGCATTACCGAGATCGATCCGGTTACCGGCCATACCCAGAACGCCTATCAGTTTTACAATATCTTCCCGGCCAGCGGCTATGCTCGTTCGAAAGCCACCATGGAACGGGCCTGCGATGCCATCGAGGCCGAACTGGAAGAACGTCTGAAGTATTTCAAAGACAACGGCAAGCTGCTGGAGGCGGAACGCCTCGAACAGCGCACCCGTTTCGATCTGGAAGCTCTGCGCGAGAACGGCTACTGTTCCGGTATTGAAAATTACTCCATGCATATCGACGGCCGCACGAGTGGCCAGCGGCCATGGAACCTGTTTGACTATTTCCCGAAGGACTTCCTGCTGTTTGTCGACGAGTCACATGTTTCCATACCGCAGGTGCGCGGCATGTACAACGGTGACCGGCAGCGCAAGGAAGTGCTGGTGGAATACGGCTTCCGTCTGCCGTCCGCCCTGGACAACCGGCCGATGCGGTTCGACGAGTTTGAAGGCATGATCAACCAGGTCATCTACTGTTCCGCCACGCCCGGCGATTATGAACTGGAACATGTGTATCACCATGTGACCGAACAGATCATCCGTCCGACCGGTCTGCTGGATCCGAAGATCAGCGTCCGGCCGACAAAAGGGCAGGTGGACGATATCTGCGAAGCGCTGGATCAGCGGATCGCAGCCGGCGAAAGAGTCCTGATCACCACCCTGACCGTCCGGATGGCGGAAGACCTGACAGAATATCTGAAGGAAAGAGGCTACCAGATCGCTTATCTGCATCATGAGACAAAGACGCTGGAAAGAACCGAGATCATCCGCCAGCTGCGGCTTGGCAAGGTCGATGCCATTGTCGGCATCAACCTGCTGCGTGAAGGTCTGGATATTCCGGAAGTCTCGCTCGTATGCATTCTTGATGCCGACAAGGAAGGATTCCTGCGCTCGCACCGTTCCCTGGTGCAGACGATCGGCCGTGCCGCCCGTAACGAGCACGGCGAAGTCTACATGTATGCCGATACGATCACCGACTCGATGCGCTTCGCAATCGACGAAACCAACCGGCGCCGGGCCATCCAGGAAGCGTACAATGCCGAACACGGCATCGTGCCGAGGACCGTTCGCAAGAATGTCGAAGACGCGATCCGCGGCAAGGAAACCAGAGAGATGGCGGCCCGCTATATGAACAAAAAGAAAAAGATGTCCGCCAAAGATCATGCCAAACTGATCGGCGAACTGGAAGCGGAAATGAGAGAGGCTGCCGCCTCACTGAACTTCGAAAGAGCGGCAGAACTCCGCGATATGATCTTCGAACTGAAATCGGAAGACTGAACAAAAGAAAAGATCTGCGGATCACCTTGTCCGGTGCGCGGATCTTTTTTTCGGCATCGTTTCACTGAGGATCAGCAGAATCACAAAGGCTGCGAAGACGATCCGCAGCGGCCAGCGCATGTAGGGCAGAAGAAAAGGCACTGTCAGCGACAGCAGCTTGAGGATCAGATAAGCTATCAGCACGAGGGCTGACAGGACTTTGACATTTTCCCGTTCAGGCATGGTTTTGCTCGGCATTTTTCCTCGTCTAGAGTATAATATAACAATATGAGAGGCAAATGTGTATGTTGGACTATGAAAAATTGATTTCGCAGAAAGCCAAAGACATGCGTCCCTCGGGGATCCGCAGATTCTTTGACCTTGCGGCAGAAATGCCAGAATGCATCAGCCTTGGTGTCGGCGAACCTGACTTCCAGACACCATGGGACATCCGCGATGCCGCCATCCATTCGCTGGAAGTCGGCCGGACAAAATACACGGCCAATGCCGGTCTGAAAGAACTGCGTGAAGAAATCGGTGTCTGGCTGCAGAAACGCTACGGACTGCATTATGACGAAACGGAAGTGCTGGTGACAGTCGGCGGTTCGGAAGCAATCGATCTGGCCATCCGGGCCCTGGTGGAACCGGGTGATGAAGTCATTATTCCGGAACCGTGCTTTGTCTGCTATGATCCGATCACGACGCTGACCGGCGGTGTGCCGGTACCGATCGCCACCAAGGAAGAAAATGACTTCCGGGTTACGGCGGAAGAAATCAAAGCGGCACTGAGCCCGCGCACCAAGATCCTGGTCCTCGGCTATCCGAACAATCCGACCGGCGCGGTGCTGCGTCATGAGGATCTCGAGGCGATCGCCGAAGTTCTGCGGGATACCAACGTCATCGTTCTTTCCGATGAAATCTATTCCGAACTGACCTACGGATACCGGCATGAGTCAATTGCTTCATTCCCCGGCATGCGCGAACACACGATCGTTGTCAACGGTTTCTCGAAGACCTTCTCAATGACCGGCTGGCGTCTTGGCTACGCGGCCGGACCGAAGCCCCTGATCCAGGCGATGACCAAGATCCATCAGAGCTGCATCATGTCAGCGCCGACGACCAGCCAGTACGCGGCCATCACCGCCCTGAAGGACTGCGACGACGACATTGAGGAAATGCGCCGCCAGTATGATCTGAGAAGACAGTACTGTGTCCGCAAGCTGAATGAAATGGGACTGAAGACATTCGAGCCGAAAGGCGCTTTCTATGTCTTCCCGGACATTTCCATCCTGGGACTCTCCAGCGATGAATTCTGTGAAGCGCTGCTGAAGGAAAAGCATGTGGCGATCGTTCCCGGCAATGCCTTCGGGGCAAGCGGGGAAGGATTTGCCCGTATCAGCTACGCCTACAGCATTGACCATTTAAGAGAAGCGATGAAACGGATCGCTGAATTCGTGAACGAACATAAAGGAGAATAACATCATGGATGCGATGAAACTGCTGCACCTGCTCGCTGACGACCCGCGGGCAACGGTAACTGATCTGGCTGACATCCTCGGCGAAAGCGAAGAGGAAGTCGCGAAGACAAAGGATTCCCTGGAAGCCAAGAAGATCATCTGCGGCTACCATACCGTCATTAACTGGGACAAAACGAATATCGATCATGTCGATGCCTTTATCGGAGTCAGCGCCAAACCGGAACGCGGCACCGGCTATGACAAGATCGCGGAAAGAATCGGCAAATTCCCGGAAGTCAGCTCTCTGTATCTGACCAGCGGAACTTCTGAATTCCTGCTCAGCATCAACGCAAGGACCATGCGCGAAGTGGCGGACTTTGTCGGTGAGAAACTGGCGCCGATCGACGGTGTCGCGGCAACCGTGACGATGTTCGTCCTGAAGAAATACAAAGTCAACGGCGTCATGCTGGATATGAAGGCGGAAATCGAAGACGACCGTCAGCTGATCTCAGCCTGAGTAAAAAAAGAATGCGGTGTAAAACCGCATTTTTTCGTTACTGGCTGTCAGTCTGGAAACCGTTGAACCAGGCCCGCTCCGCAAAGGTTTTTTTCTTTGGCGGCACCGGCTCTGTTTCAGCTTTTCCGATGGGCAGAATACAGACCACTTCATAGTCTTTGCGGACGTTGAGGATCTCCGCGATCCTGTCACAGATCCGGTCGTCGTCGGTAATATGTCCTTCATACCAGCAGCTCGCGTAGCCAAGGGACAGAGCAGCCAGCAGAATGTTTTCGATTGCCGCGGCGTAATCCTGCACGGCGAAGCATTTGTCACGGTAGGCGGGGATATGTTCCGTCAGGACACAGATCAGCGCCGGGGCGGTCTGCGCTACCGGCGGATCGATCACCGAAAGGATTTCTTTCAGAAGAGATTCGTCATCCACCGCGATGAGCGACGTCGTCTGCATGTTACAGCCGGATGGGGCGGCCAGGCCGGCTTCCAGGATCGTTTTCAGATCTTCCCGCGGCACTTTGTCCGGTTTATATTTTCCCCGGTAGCTGTGCCGGGACATGATCAGATCAATCGCAGATGTTTCCTTCTTCAAAGACATGATATAGATCTGACAGGGATTTGCCTCATCCCAGTATGTCGGGAACACTTCCAGTTCCTGAAAGCCGAGGCTTTGATAGAACCGGTTTGTCGCATCATATTCCTCATACCATCCGGACTGCACGGTCTTGACCTGCATGAATTCATATCCGGCTTTGACGGCATATTCACGGGCGGCCTGGAACAATGCCCTGCCGGTCCCCTGGCGCTGGTACTCTTTCAGGACCCCCATGACTGCCAGTTCGATTGTCTTCGGTCCGGTTTTCTTCAGACACAGAAATCCGGCAGGCTTTTCCTGAACCATGGCTGCGAAAAAGGGCCAGTCACGGCTCAGTCGGATGTATTCCTCGCGGGATTCAGTAACACCGAACCAGTCGGTCAGTGCCTCCAGAACAGTCCGGGCAATGGTCTGTTTCTGATCGGGGTCGGTGATCATACGGATATCCATTTGTTTCATTGGCGTTACCTTCCTTTGACTATCATAGCAGTCTTTCCGGCAGGACAGGCAAAAAGAAAGACCGGCATCTCTTCGATACCGGTCTTCTGGATGGTGCGCCAGACAGGACTTGAACCTGCACGAGTCTCCTCATACGCCCCTCAAGCGTACGTGTCTGCCATTCCACCACTGGCGCGTGCTTAATTATTATAGAACCGGTTACCTGGTTCGTCAATCAATTTTGGTTGTAATTTATTCGTTTGACAAGTATAATAGGCACGCACTTTGAAAGCAGGTGATGGGTATGGATTATCAGAAGATTATCAATATAGCGGTAATTGCGCATGTTGACGCGGGTAAGTCAACACTGGTTGACGCCTTCCTGAAGCAGAGTCATGTCTTCAAGGACAACGAGAAGGTCGTGGACTGCGTCATGGATTCCAACGACCTGGAACGGGAAAGAGGCATTACGATCTATTCGAAGAACTGTTCGGTCACATACAAAGACTATAAGATCAATATCGTCGACACACCGGGTCACGCGGATTTCTCTTCCGAAGTTGAACGTATTATCCGCACTGTCGATACCGTTATCCTGCTGGTTGATTCGGCGGAAGGACCGATGCCGCAGACCCGTTTTGTTCTGCAGAAGTCACTGGAGATCGGCCTGCGTCCGATCCTGATCATCAACAAGATGGACAAGCAGGACGCAAGAGCCAACGAAGTCATCGACGAAGTGTATGAGCTGTTCCTGGAACTGAACGCGACAGACGACCAGCTGGACTTCCCGATCCTTTACGGCACAGCCAGGGAAGGCATCGTCCGTTATGAACAGGAAGATACCAACGAGGATATCGTGCCGCTGTTCGAAACGATCATTTCCCATGCCCAGGCATATCCGAATCTGATGGAAGAGCCGGTGCAGATGCAGATCTGCGCGCTGGCCTACGACGACTATATCGGCCGTCTCGGTATCGGCCGCATTTATAAAGGAACCCTGAAGGAAGCGACGCAGTATGAAGTCTGCAACGCATCCGGTGCCTCCCATAAGGGCAAGACGAATCAGATCTTTGTTTACAAGGGACTCAGCCGCATCTCCGTACCGGAGATCCAGTGCGGTGAGATCTGCATGATCTCCGGCATTCCCGATATCAATATCGGTGACACGCTCTGCCCGGTCGGTGAGCCGGATCCGATGCCGATGATCAAGATCGAAGAACCGACGCTGTCCATGAACTTCATGGTCAACGATTCACCGTTTGCCGGCCAGGTCGGCAAGTTTGTCACTTCCCGCAATATCCGCGAGCGTCTGGAGAAGGAACTGGAAGTCAACGTCGGTCTGAAAGTCGAAGAAACGGATTCCACCGATACCTTCAAGGTCAGCGGCCGCGGTGAGCTGCATCTGACGATCCTTTTGGAACAGATGCGCCGCGAAGGCTATGAAGTTGCCGTTTCGCGTCCGGAAGTCATTCTGAAGAAGATCGACGGTGTGACCTGCGAACCGGTAGAGGAAGTTGTCATTGACGTGCCGAACGAATACTCCGGTTCGGTCATCGGTGCCCTCAATATCCGCAAGGGCATGCTGGAGAACATGGAAGACGTCGGCACGTACACAAGAATCACCTATATGTGTCCGACCCGCGGTCTGATCGGCTTCCGCTCGGACTTCATCAACATGACGCACGGCGAAGGCACCATGGTGCAGAGACTGGCCGATCATGAACCGTGGAAGGGCGATATTCCGCAGCGTGAAAACGGCGCTCTGATTTCAACGGAAACCGGCGGCGCCATGACGTACGCGTTATGGAATATCCAGGAAAGAGGCCAGCTGTTTATCGGTGCCCAGACACCGGTCTATGAAGGCATGATCATCGGTGTGTCCGCCAAGAACATGGACATGGGCGTTAATCCGATCAAGAACAAAAAGATGACGGCCGTCCGTTCCACCGGCAATGACGAAGCGATGAAACTGGTGCCGCCGCGTATTTTGACGCTGGAAGGCGCGATCGAATTCATCAACGACGACGAACTGGTGGAAATCACACCGAGCGACATCCGCATCCGCAAGAAGTATCTGACCGCTCTCGACCGGCGCAGACACATGCGTGAACTGGGCAAGATCGAAAGCGAGGAAAATGACTGAGCCAGGTCATTGCCAGTCATGAAAAAAGGGCAGTCTTTCTGCCCTCAACATTATTATTGTATCAAAACGAAGGCTGAAAAAACAGCCTTTTTTTTGCCTACCCCATCAATACTATAAAAGTAGAAGAAGTATAGCTGCACACAATAAAGAGGCTGCGTCCACGGTTGAGAAACCGCTTTTCGTGGCCCGTGCGGACTATCAGAAAATCTGTAGCCCGAGCTGAAATATAGGTCTAGGTATCCACTAATTGAAAAAGCCGGAATTTCTTTCCATACACTGTATGAGACAGTTAAAAAGATCGAGAAACGGTGTGAACCGGGAAAAGGATCCAGATGTGCATATCCTTTAAGGAAAGCACAAAAGAGAGAGCTGAAGGCATAGTCGTCGAGAGGTCAGACTGCCAGTAATCAGTTCCAGCAAAGCAAGCAGGCAGATTGGACTGCGAGCCGAACCGGAAATGACAGAAAACACTCTGATTAACAGGTGAAAATCTAGAAGATCAATCGCGTGCACAATTGATCGAGAAGTAGACTGAAGATTCAGCGGACGGACACAGATGAAAAAAGGGAAGCCTGGGTGGTTTCCCTTTTTGATTACTGTAACGGATGTTATAATGAGGCATAGGGAGACACATATTATGAAATGTGCAATTTATCTGGCAGATGGTTTTGAGACCTGTGAAGGCCTGATCACCGTCGATCTGCTGCGCAGAGCCAATATTGAAATCGAGACAATTTCCATTAAAGACAATAATTTCGTGAAAAGTTCCCATGGTATCGAGATGCTGACAGACAGGATCTATATGGAGACTGATCCGGCGGAATATGACGTGCTGATCCTGCCGGGCGGCAAAGTGGGAACCTTGAATCTGGAACAGTTTGATGATCTTCGGGAAGCCCTCAAAGCTCACTTTGAAGCGGGAAAACTGACCTGCGCGATCTGCGCGGCACCATCGATCCTCGGCCACATGGGTCTTTTGAAAGACCGCCGATATACCTGCTTCCCGACGTTTGACGATCCGTCCTACGAAGGTGAATATCAGCAGGAACTGGCGGTGCGGGACGGCAATCTGATCACCGGCAGAGGCATGGGCGCGACCATTGAATTTGCCCGCGAGATCATTAAGGCTCTCGCGGATGAAGAAACACTTCACCGGGTCGAGTACGGCATCCAGTACGAACATACATTCCGCCTGGATCCGCAATGACAGGCAGGCATGTCGATCCCCGCGATCTGATGTGGATATGCAAGCCGCAGCTGTATCTGCAGAGCACGGACAAAATCGTTCTGGAAACAGAACCCTTTACCGATCTGAAGCCGGCCGGCAAAAGCGCCGAGGCGATCGAACTTTCCCTGGAGCCAAACGGCAGCTTCTGTTTTACCATGAAGTCGGAGTTTTCCTTCCGGGGGCCGTTTGATCAGTGCGGCATGATCATTTATGAAGGGGATAAACGGAAAGCTGTATGCGGCACGGAATGCCGCAGCGCGGAACGCATGACGCTGAACTGTATCGTTTATCATGACGATAAAGGCGATATTTCCAAACGTGAGATCGGCAGTGCGATTTCCTGTATGTATTACCGGGTCTGGTACCGGGGCGGCGTGGTCCGCATCCAGTACAGTTTTACCGGTATCCGTTACTCGGATCTTCGGGAATTCTGGATCGATCCCGAAAACAGAAAAACAATCAGTCTCGGCATTTATGCCTGCAGTCCCGGTGATTCCTGGTTTGACTGTACGTTTTCAGGCATGACGCTGGAGGAAGAAACGGAAAGAGGCAGTAAAAAATGAGTGCTGAAGAGAGAATGATACGCTACTGCCGGATCGACACCCAGTCCGATCCGGCCAATGAGGATGTCACGCCGTCCTCACAGAAACAGTTTGATCTGGCGAGGCTGCTGGAAAACGAACTGAGAGAAATGGGAATGGCGGACGTCGTGCTGGACGAACACTGTTATGTCTACGCCAAGCTGCCTTCCAATCTCGATTACGAAACGAAGACCGTCGGCTTCATCGCCCACATGGACACCGCTCCCGACTACAGCGGCACCGACGTGAAGCCGCGTATCATCGAATGCTTTGACGGCAATGACATTCCGCTGAATGAGGAAGTCACCATGAAGATGGACGATTTCCCCTGGATGCGCGGTCTGAAGGGCAAACGGCTGGTGGTCACCGACGGAACGACACTGCTGGGCGCGGATGATAAAGCAGGCATCGCCTGCATCATGGAAGCGATGACTTATCTGATTGCTCATCCAGAAGTCAAACACGGCACCGTGGCGGTCAGTTTCACGCCGGATGAGGAGATCGGCAACGGCACCCGTTTCTTCGATCTGGAACAGTTCGGCGCTGATTTCGCCTACACGATGGACGGCGGCACGGTCCGCGAACTGGCGGATGAAACATTTAACGCCGCATCCGCGGTTGTGAAATTCACCGGCTTCTCGATTCATCCAGGTGAGGCGAAAGACCGTATGATCAACGCCGCCCGGGTGGCAACCGAATATGAACAGCTTCTGCCCCAGCACATGGTGCCGGAGCATACGGCCGGCCGGGACGGCTTCATTCACCTGCACGGCATGAAGGGTGACTGCGACAGCGCGGAAATGGATTATATTCTGCGCGACCATGACGCGGATCGTCTGGAAGCGATGAAGGAACTGATGCGCAAAGCCGCCGAATATATCAATCTGCAGTACGGTGAAGGCACCTGTGAGGTTTCCTTCCGTGATTCCTACCGCAATATGATCGAAGTGCTGAATCAGCATCCGGAAGTAACGGCCATGGCCCGTGAAGTGATGGAAGGACTGGGACTGAATGTTGTCAGTGAACCGGTCAGAGGCGGCACCGACGGTGCCCAGCTGTCCTTCCGCGGACTGCCTTGTCCGAATCTTGGCTGCGGCGGCGGCAATTTCCACGGCCGCTACGAATATCTGGTCAGTGAAGAACTCGAGATGGCTGGTAAAGTCATTCTCGGTATCATTAATAAAACTTGTGAGAGGTAACAATTATGATTTCGACATGCACCATGAATCCTTCCCTTGATTACTACATGGAAGTGGACGGACCGCTGGAAAGAGGCAAGCCGAACCGTTCCAATCTGGAATTCTATGAAGCCGGCGGCAAGGGCATCAACGTTTCCATCGTTCTCAACAATCTGGGGATCCCGACCAGAGCTTTCGGCTTTGTCGGCGGATTTACCAAAGACTTCTACATTTCCCTGCTGGCCAAGTATCAGGAGATCCGTCCGTACTTCACGTACATTGACGGTCATACCCGCATCAACGTCAAATGCCATGCGGACATGCACACCAACCTGAACGCCACCGGTCCTTATATCACCGACAGTGATATGAAGAACCTGCGGGAAAAGGTGGAGCGTCTGGGTGACACGGACTATTTCGTCCTGGCCGGTATCACACCGGAATATCTCGAAGACGAAACCGCTGACATGCTGAAAAAGGCAATTGACGCGGGTGTCAAGGTCGTCATCGACACGAATCCGAATCTGATGCGCCAGGTCATTCCGGCCCATCCGTTCATGCTGAAGACGACAGACGATGATCTTGCCGTGCTGGTCGGTAAAGAACTGAAAACGAAGAAACAGATCATCGCGGCCGCCAAGCAGGTCTATGAAGACGGCGTGCAGCACGTTCTTGTTCTGGTCGACAACAAGCTGGCGATCCTTGTCTATGAAGGCGGCGTCTATGAAGGCGACGTTCTGCACCATGATCAGTTTGTCAATACCGTCGGTACCGGTGACTCGCTGGTGGCCGGCTTCCTGATGGACTATCTGCGCAGCCGTGACGTTCTTGACAGTTTCAAGTATGCCGTATCCAGCGGCGCTGCCACAGCTTATTCCAGAGGCCTGGCGACCCGTGCCAAGATCGACTCGTTCTACGATCAGACGGAAATCAGAAAATTAGACTGATATTGCGGTAAGTGCTATACTGTTTGGCATGATGAAAAACAAGAAACAGAAACACATACTGACGGCCATCGTTTCAGCGGTGATGGTTTTGTGCGGCTGTTCCGCACCGGCAGAACCCAAAACGGCTCAGATCACCAATCCGGTCGATATCAAATATCAGAAAGCGGATATGTCCGGCTATGAATACCTCTCTGAACCCATAACCGAATTCCGTGAAATCACGCTGGAAGAATCGATCCGCTTTTTCAAGGAAGGCGGCTCCGGCATTCTTTACTACGGCAAGGACGACTGCTACTGGTGCAACCGGGCCGTGCCGGAACTGAACAAGATCGCTCTGGAGTACGGCGTTCCGGTTTATTATGTCAATACCGGCATTTCCCCGATGCCGCCGCAGGAAACCGTCAAGGAACTGGTTGCCTATATCGAAGAGACCTTCATCGTCGTGGAAGGCGAAGGACCGGTGTTCTATGTGCCGGAAGTGATCGGCGTGAAACAGGGAAAGATCACCGGCGCGCATGTCTCGCTGGTCGACAGCTTTGAGGGAACGATCAAGGACAAGCAGCTGAGTGACGATCAGAAAAAAGAACTGCAGGGCTACTACCGGCAGATCATTGAAGCGACTGTTGACTGAACAGCCGCTTTTTTTGCGCGTATAATAAGAATGATATGAAAAGACTGCGTGACTGGTTCGGCAGAAAACGGTATGAAGGAGATCCTGTTGATCTGAAACAGGAGTTTACCCGTTCCGCCAATGCCTTCAACAACTATGTGCCTTCCGTGATCTACGGCATCTATGAGCACGGCACCGACCGGAAAGTCGGGGAGTGCGACCTGCGGCTTGGCATGAATGAAGAACTGTATTATGCCGGACAGATCGGCTACCGTGTCTATGAAGCCTACCGCGGACACGGTTATGCCTATTACGCCTGCCGGATCCTTTTCGCGATTGCCCATGAGGATTACGGCATGGACGAGCTGCTTCTGACCTGTTCGCCGGACAATACTCCCTCGAAAAAAACACTGGAGAAACTGGGCGGCGTACTGAAGGAAAACGTCGACGTTCCCGCCTGGCACTGGTTGTATAAAAGAGGCGAGACGAACAAGAATATATACTATTATTCGCTGAAATAAGCGGGGTTTGCTATAATACCTACATGCGCAGAATTATCAAAATACTGACGGGAAGACTGATGCTGATCGTACCGCTGTTCTGGCTGCAGTTCGCAGCGATCGCGGCGCTGATTTACCATGCCTCGATCTATATCAAGGTCATGCCGATCCTGAATATCCTGTCCATACTGATGGTTATCATGGTCGTCAATTCCCAGTCTGACCCGTCCTATAAAATTGCCTGGATTATCGTCCTTCTGGCTTTGCCGGTTGTCGGGGTGCCGCTTTACGCCCTGGCCGCCAACCGGAAAATGCCGAAGAAGCTGAGCAACGGAACGATCCGCGCCTCGCAGAAGATGGTCGGTCTGCTGCAGACGGATGAAAGCATGCTGGACGGCCTCGACAAAGAAGCGGCCCACGTCTTCCGCTATGGCCTGCAGTGCGGTTTTCCGCCGATGCAGGGCAGCACCTGTACGTATTACAGCAGCGGTGAGGAATGGGGCAAAGCCTATATTGAGGAACTGAAGAAAGCCCAGCATTATATCTTCATGGAATTCTTCATCATTGACGAAGGTTCCTTCTGGCAGGAGATCCTGGAGGTTTTAAAGGAAAAAGCGAAGCAGGGTGTCGAAGTCAAGATCATCTATGATGATTTCGGCAGTATCACGCTGCCCTGGCATTATGACCGCTATCTCCGCAGTCTCGGCATTGAAGCCTACCGCTTCAATCATGTCCGTCCGGCGCTGATCTTCCGTATGAACAACCGTTCCCACCGCAAGATCACGATCATCGACAACAACACAGCCTTTACCGGCGGCGTCAATCTCGCCGATGAATATGTCGGCCGGGAAGAACGGTTCGGCAAGTGGAAGGACAGCGCCCTGATGATCCGCGGCGAGGCTGTCTGGTCCATGACCGTCATGTTCATGGGCATGCTGACATATGTGCGCGGCGACGACAATCCGGTGGATTACGAAAAGTACCATCTGCCGTGTGATGCGGTCAGCGACGGCGGCTATTACCAGCCGTATTCCGACACGCCGACCGATACCGAAACGGTTGCCATGAACATGCATCTGAACATGATCGCCCATGCCAACCGGTATATCTATATCGACACGCCGTATCTGATCCTGACGGAAGCGATGAAGAACGAGCTGATCCTGGCCGCCAAAAATGGCGTCGATGTCAGAATTCTGACGCCGCACATCGCCGACAAGAAACTGGTCTTCATGATTACCAGATCCTATTATCTGCCGCTGCTGGAAGGCGGTGTGAAGATCTACGAATACACACCCGGCTTCAACCATGCCAAGAATTTCGTCAGCGATGACAACATGGCGATCGTCGGCAGCGCGAACACGGACTACCGCAGTTACTTCCTGCATTTTGAAAACGGTGTTCTGCTGCACAATACACCGGAAATCATCAAGATCCGGAAAAGCTTTGAAAAGGCTCTGGAAGTATCACATGAAATGACGGTGGCGGAGATGAAAGAAACCAACGTGATCGTCCGCATGATGCAGGCGCTTCTGAGTGTGTTTATTCCACTGATCTGAGATACAATACTGAATGAGGTAATGAAACATATGGAAAAAATCGGACTTGTTCTGGAAGGCGGCGGTGTCCGCGGTGCCTACACAGTCGGTGCTCTGACCTGGCTGAAAGACAATCACATTTCCTTTGACTACAGTGTCGGCATTTCTTCGGGTGCCGTCTATCTGGCATGTTTTCTGGCTGACAAGATGGAAGCCGCGAAGAACATGGCTACCAAATACGCGGCCGGTCCGGAATGTGTCGGTATTCAGGCGCTTTTCAAGGAAGGCCATTATGTCGCCTATAAATATATTTTCAGTGTCTGCCTGAAGGAAAAGGAAGGTCTCAGCATGGCGCCGCTCCGGGCTGCGAAGCCGGATATGGAAGTCGGTGCGTATGATCTGGGCAAAGGCGAGACATGCTGGTTCGGACCGGAAGATCTTGACGACGATCTGGATCTGCTGCGGGCGACATGCGCGCTGCCGATTGCCTCGGCTGTCGTGGAATACAAGGGAAGACGGCTGCTGGACGGCGGCATCACCAAGATGATTCCGATCGAAAGAGCCATGGAAAAGGGCTGCACGAAGTTCATGGTCATCACGACCAAGCCGCGTGACTATGTCCGCAAGCCGGCTGCTCCGATGGTCGAGATCATGATGAAAGTGGATTACCGCGAGTGCCCGCAGGCCGCCAAAGATTATCATGTCCGTCATCTGAACTACAACCATCAGATGGACATCATCCGTTCTCTGGCGGATGAAAAGAAGGCAATTCTGATGTGCCCGTCCAAAACGATCAAAGTCAGCCGCTGGAAGGGTGACGAAGACAAATGCAAAGAACTCTACCAGCTTGGCTACGATGACATGGAAGCCCACCGGGAAGAAATCCTCGCGTTCATGAAAAAAGAAGAGAATCCGGAAGATCCGCAGTAACAGCGGATCTTTTCTTTGCAAAAAAAACGGACTTTGTCAGTCCGTTATCTGATACCATTCGATGTCGGAAAGAATGCTCTGGGAAGGTTCCAGTTCGGGGTTGTCCCAGTCTTTCAGATAGAGATTGTAGAATTCGTCATAGGTGAGGCCGGACTCCTTGACTGCCATGGCGGTGTTCTTGCCCACATAGCGGAAATGCGCCGGTTCCGTTTCCCGGCCGGTGATGGCTTCCTTGTACTGCGGGAAGCGTTCCACGAAGCCATAGGAGGCACTGTGTTCCTTCAGCCATTTATAGGCTTCGGTGAGCCGGAAGTTGTCTTCGTTTTCAAAGGTCGGCGCGAAGTTAAGAGCCAGACCGGTCTGATGCTCGTTGAAGCCGGGCTTGGCGAGGGAAACATCCACTTCCACTTCCGTCATATAGGTCAGCAGGCGGTCGTTCAGTTCGACCAGGCTGTCGTAATCCCAGTAGGCGTCGCTGACGAAGAAGTAAATGCCGTTGTTCTGGGCAGCCTGGATCATCCGCACCGCCGCGTCGGCTGCTTCCTTGCGCAGCTGGCAGCCGTTGATGGCGAATTCGTCCGATATGGTCTTCAGATCAGACGGAACGTAGCCGGCTTCCAGATAATTGCGGCGGTTGACAAGCACCTGCAGGGAATCGGGTTCATCCGCTTTGCTGGTGACTTTGCACATCTGCCGGTAGTCACTGCTCAGATCGAAGTGGCCGCTCTTGCGGCAGTCGATGACGTCGTTGATATAGGAAATCTCATCCCACTGATAGTCATAGACCAGCAGGGGAATCAGCTCCTTCTGTTCCAGACTGTGAAACAGATTCACGATCTGGTCGTTTTCATATCCTTCGTCGGCCAGCCTTCGGCAGATCAGAAAGTCGAGTGCTTCCGGACTGCGTTTCGGCAGGCAGGTGTAAAGATCGATGTAGTCAGTCCGCAACGTGCCGTCCTTGATGGCCTGTGCCAGCTGGTCGGAATAATAACCGTTGTCGAGGATCAGATGAAGCAGTTCCTTCTCCCGGATCAGGGCAATCGTTTCCTTGTCATAGCCGAGATTCGCGAGTTTCTCGTTGTCATTGCGGTATGGCATGGTGGCGAGATAAACGATGGCGGCAATGACCATCGCGACCGGCACCAGAAGCCACCAGCGCACCCGCCGTCTGGGTTTCCGGCGGCCGTTTTTCTTTTTTCCTGTTTTCTTATTCACAGTCATAACAGTCCTCGAATAACAGCCATGGCGATACGGATGGCGGATTATGGGAAACGACGATTTCCTGGCGGCTGATTGGGTGGGGAATGTGCAGCCGGCAGGCATACAGGGCGATCGGTCCGCGGCTGGGATGCGGATGATACCGCTGATCGTTGACCAGAGGCAGATTCCGGCTGGCGAACTGAACGCGGATCTGATGCGAACGGCCGGTCTTCAGATGTACTCTGACGAGCGTTTTCCCGTCTCTGACGGCAACCGTTTCATAAGAAAGCGTGCTCTTTTTACCATGTTCGGCATCCGTGACGCGGCTGGTATTGGTACGGGCATCCTTGCGCAGCCAGTCCGTCAGTGTTCCCTGCGGCTGTTTTGGAATACCGTCAAGAATGGCATAGTACTCCTTGCCAAGCTGGTGCGTGCGCACACTTTCGGAAAGCCTTGAAGCGGCTTTGGAAGTGCGGGCGAAGACGATCACGCCGCCGACCGGTCTGTCCAGCCGGTGCACCAGACCAAGCCAGACAT
Source organism: Solobacterium sp. (assembly GCA_017404505.1). Lineage (GTDB taxonomy): Bacteria > Bacillota_I > Bacilli_A > Erysipelotrichales > Erysipelotrichaceae > Bulleidia. The sequence continues at coordinate 67,282 of JAFRCE010000023.1, forward strand.
TGCCCGGCTTGTCATATTTTTCCTTGATATACCGCTTTGCCATCGACAGCAGATCGTCGTCCTGGCTTTCATCTTCACAGACAGGCACGTTCGCCGGTTTTTCAACACAGAGAAGGTGATTGTCTTCGTACAGAACATTGATCATTTCCGCTGCCATCTTCCATATATGCCGCAGGGCAGAAGCAGACCGCTGCCGGTGATCGGCAGAGCGACTTCGCCGGTTTCGACCGTACCGTCCGGATGTTCCGGCAGGATGATCGTCTTCATCAGATCTTCCAGCACGATGGAGGAGAATCCGGTCGTGTAGCTGTTGATCAGGAAGAAGAGGGCATGGTCGTCAAGAATGTCCATGCAGGCATCGATCAGACCGACGATCTCCTTTTCAAACTTCCACATTTCCCCGTTGGGTCCGCGGCCGTAGGACGGCGGATCCATCAGGATGCCGTGGTAGGTATGACCGCGGCGCTTTTCCCGTTCCACGAACTTCAGACAGTCGTCGACGATGAAACGGATCTTCTTATCTTCCAGGTGCGAAAGGTCACGGTTTTCCTTGGCCCACTGCACCATGCCTTTGGAGGCATCCACATGAACGACTTCTGCCGCCCCGGCTTCGGCGCACGCCATGGTGGCACCGCCCGTATAGGCGAACAGATTCAGGATGCGCAGCTGCTCATCCTGATGGGTACGGATCAGGTCATTCATCCAGTCCCAGTTGACCGCCTGTTCGGGGAACAGGCCGGTATGCTTAAAGCCGGTAGGTGAGACCCGGAAGGTCAGAGAACGGTAGGAGACAGTCCACGACTCGGGCAGTTTTTTCCTGTATTCCCAGCTGCCGCCGCCCTTATTGGAGCGGTGGTAAACCGCGTCTGCTTTCGTCCAGGCGCCTTTTCTCTGATCGGCCGGCCAGATCGCCTGCGGGTCGGGACGGCGCAGAATGACGTCCTTCCACTGTTCCAGCTTTTCGCCATTGCCCGCTTCAAGGCAGGCATAATCTTTCCATTGATTCGCAATACGTAACATACGGTAATTATACATGATTGCGAACAGTGAATGCATACGAATCATGATATAATAGGGCAGTTCAAACGGAGAGTGTAAATGACAGACGTATCCTTATTAAACAAAAACCAGAAAGACGCTGTTCTTTCGGAAGCGAAATATATCCGTGTCATCGCCGGCGCCGGTTCCGGCAAGACACGTGTTCTTACCATGCGGATCATCCATCTGATCGAAGACTGTGGCATGTTCGCCAGCCGGATTCTCGCCATCACCTTCACCAACAAGGCAGCCAACGAAATGAAGGAAAGAGTCAGCCGGATGCTGGAAGATCAGACCTATCTGCCCCGCATCAGCACCATTCATTCCCTCTGTGTGAGGATCCTCCGGGAAGATATCGAAGTAATGGATTATCCCCGCAATTACACGATCATGGACGCTGACGATCAGAAAGCCGTGCTGAAAGAAGCCTACAAGCAGCTGAATCTCGATACGACCAGCTGGCCGTATGGCGGTATGATCGACTATATCTCCAACAACAAAGCCGCCGATATCAGCATCGAGAAAGCCTATGAGATGGCCGGTGATTATTCCGCCGACCGGACAAGGGCGAAAGTATACGAATACTATCTGAACCGCCAGAAGGATCTTCTGGCCCTGGACTTTGACGATCTGATCCTCTGGACGGTGCGGATGTTCCGCCGCTTCCCGCAGATCCGAAAAAAGTGGCAGGACCGTCTCAGCTGCGTGCTGGTCGACGAGTTTCAGGACATCGACGCCCTGCAGTACGAACTGATCCGGCTGCTGGCCGGGGAAGACAGTATGCTGTATGTCGTCGGCGATCCCGATCAGACGATCTACACCTGGCGCGGAGCCGACGTGAATATCATCATGAATTTCAGCCGGGACTATCCGGATACGGAAACGATCATCCTGAATGAGAATTATCGTTCGACCAATATGATCCTGAACGGTGCCAACTCGGTCATCGCCAACAACCGTTCACGGATGAAGAAGGATCTGTTCACCAGCCGGGAAGGGAACGATAAGATCACCCACTGTGCCTGCGCGGCCGATGACGCCGAGGCGGCCTGGGTGGCATCGAAGGTTTCTGAACTGCACCGCAAGGGCAAATCCTATCTGGACATGGCCGTCCTCTACCGCTCCAATTACCTTTCCCGTTCACTGGAAAAAGCCATGCTGGACGCCCGCATTCCCTACATCATCTACGGCGGCATCCGTTTCTATGAACGCAAGGAAATCAAAGACGCCCTCTGCTATCTGCGCATGGCGGTCAGTGCCGACGATCTGGCGCTGCAGCGGGTGATCAACGTGCCGCGCCGCGGCATCGGCAATAAAACGATGGACATGATCGCCGAAAGTGCCCGTGAGCAGGAAATATCGATGTATGAAGTGCTGAAGCAGGATCAGCTGTTCTCCGGCAAGGTGAAGACGACCCTGCAGCGGTTCACCGCCATGGTGGAAAAGTGGCGCAGCATTGCCATGGAACATACGATGGAGATCGATGAACTCTTTGAAACGATCCTGCAGGAAAGCGGCTATAAAGCGATGCTGGAAGAAGCCGGTGAGCATGAGCGCATTGAAAACCTGAAGGAACTGGTGGATGACATCGAGGAATTCTGCGCGAACAACCCGGACAGCGGTCTGGATGAATATCTGCAGGTCGTGGCACTGTATGGCGATCGGGAAGAAACCGCCACAGCGGACTACCTGCAGCTGATGACCGTGCACGCTGCCAAAGGCCTGGAATTCGACACGGTATTCGTGACGGATATGAACGACGGAATCTTCCCGAACGAAAGGGCGATGAGTGAAGGAAACCGCGGTGTGGAAGAGGAAAGACGGCTGGCCTATGTCGCCTTTACCAGAGCCCGCAACAAGCTTTATCTGATGGAAGCCGGCGGCTATTCCTATATTCTGCAGAGAGTGCGGACGACTTCCCGTTTCATCAAGGAAATCGATCCGGCCTGCATTGAACATATCGGTCTGACACCGGAACCTTCCCGCGGTGAGGCAAGACTGTCATCCCTGCTTTTTGACAACGACACGGCACCGTTTGCCGAAAAACTCGCGAAAACAAAAACGCCGCAGCTGAAGAAAGGTGAGATGGTCACCCACACGAAATTCGGCGAGGGCGTCGTTATCAAATGCGTCAACGGCATTGCCGAGATCGCCTTTCCGTATCCGCACGGCATCAAGAAGATCGCCAGCGGCCATCCGACTCTGAAACGTAAAAATTAACCAGGTGAATGCTTATGAGTGAAGATAAACTGAAGCTGATGCGGCAGATGACAGACCGTCTGAACGAAGCCGCTGACGCTTACTATAACGGCCGTCAGGAACTGATGACGGACTATGAATGGGACGCTCTGTTTGACGAACTGAAATAGCTGGAAGAAGAGACCGGCACGGTGCTGGAAGACAGTCCGACCATGAACGTTTCCGCTGATCAGATCGCCGGTGCCAAGGAACCGCATGAATTCGCGGCTCTTTCCCTGGCCAAGACAAAGAAACCGGAAGATCTCGTGAAGTGGGCGGAAGGCAGGAAGATCTGGCTGTCATGGAAACTGGACGGCCTGACCCTTGTCGTCACATATGATAACGGCCGGCTCCGTAAAGTCGTGACCAGAGGGGACGGTCATATCGGCACCAACATCACCCATCTCGCCTCTGCCATTCAGGGCATTCTGGCGAAGATCGATTATCCGGGCCATCTGGTAATCAGAGGCGAAGCGGTGATTTCCTATGAAGACTTTGACAAGTTCCGCATGGAATCTGGCGAAGACTATGCCAATCCCCGCAATCTCGCTTCCGGCTCCCTGAGTCTCAAAGATGTCAATGAAGTAAAGAAAAGGGAGATCCACTGGCTGCCGTTCACCCTTGTGCACAGCGATGAAGAAATCGTTTCCTGGGGTGATCAGATGGCTTTCCTGGAGAAACTCGGGTTTGTCTGCGTCGAGCACGAGAGCGTGGACAGTCCGGATCTGGCTTCTGTTCAGCAGGCCATCGATGGCTGGACGAAGAAAGTCACGGACGGCAAGAATCCCTATCCGGTCGACGGTCTGGTCATCTGCTACGACGACACGGTATACGCTCAGTCCGGTTCGGTGACGGGCCACCATGCGACAAGAGCCGGTTACGCGTTCAAGTGGCAGGATGAAGCGGCGGAATCCGTCCTGCAGTATATCGAATGGTCCTGCGCGGCATCGACGATCACGCCGGTCGCTGTCTTTGAGCCGGTGGAACTGGAAGGTACGACCGTCAAGCGCGCTTCCCTGTGCAACATTTCCGAATGCGAGCGTCTCGGCATCGGGGATGAGGGAACGAAGATCGCCGTGATCAAGGCCAACAAGATCATTCCCAAGGTCATCAGAGTCAATGAAACAGTCGGCTCTCTGCATATTCCCGAACAGTGTCCGGTCTGTCAGGCGGCGACGAAGATCGCGGTCAGCGAGGCGTCCGGGACCCGGACGCTGCGCTGCACGAATCCGGAATGTCCGGCCAAGCAGCTGAAGAAATTCGCCCGCTTTGTCTCCAAAGCCGGCATGGATATTGACGGTATTTCCGAAGCGACGCTGTCCCGCTTTGTCAACGAAGGATGGATCAGCAGATACGGTGATATTTACCGGCTTCGCGAACATGCCGTAGAAATCGCTCAGCTGGACGGCTTCGGCGAGAAATCATCCGCCAATCTGATGGCTTCCCTGGATAAGGCTTCGGCGGTTTCCGATCAGAAACTGCTGTTCGCTCTGAACATTCCGCTGGTCGGTGCCGATGTGGCGAAAAAACTGCTGGGCAGATATCCGCTGAGCGAGCTCATCCGGATCGCCGCGGAAAGTGAAGATGAAACGGTCTTTTCCGCGATCGACGGCATCGGTCCGGAAAAGTCGCGCGCCTTTGTCAGCTGGATCAGGGATGAAAGAAACCGCCGTGACCTGGAGGATCTGCTTACGGAAGTGAAGGTCGAGGCATCGGAAGTCAAAGCGTCCGGAAACCGCTGCGATCAGCTGACCTTTGTCGTGACCGGTGACGTGCACCATTATCCCAACCGCAATGCCCTGAAAGCATATATCGAATCACAGGGCGGCAAGGTGACCGGTTCGGTATCCCGTTCCACGGATTTCCTGATCAACAACGATCCGGCTTCCACATCTTCCAAGAACACGAAGGCGAGAAGTCTCGGTATCGCCATCATTTCCGAAGACGAATTCCTGGAACGATTTGTCAATTGAACAATGTTAAGGTATACTCTTGCAGGACAGAAATTGAAAAAGAACTAGGCGAAACAGGTCTGTCGGATTATGATTAACGAAGGACCCCTCTGTGGGATCCGTGTGCGAAGGCAGAAGCCGGCAGGGCTGGCTTTGCCGGATAAAAGAGTTTACAATGATAAGCGGAGATTGAAATATGGCAAATACGAAAAACACGCAGGCCAGAAAAAGGGCTGCAAGAAAAAACAGAACAGGTCATTTTACCGGTTTCCTGTTCTGGATATGTCTGATTCTGCTGGTGACACCGCCGGCGGTTCTCGGCTGGATCCTCTATTCTTCCCAGCAGGATACCGGCAAACCGGTTCTTGGCAACCGCTATGAAGGCGACCTTGATCCGGCCATTACCAAAGACCAGATGACAGCGATCGAAAACGGTGTCGGTGCGCTGGAAGGAATTGAATCCTATACCGTAACCATGCCGACCGCCACGCTGCGTGTCTACGCGGATATCGCGGACGACGCCGGCGCGGATACAGCCAACGCGAAAGCGGATGAGATCTACGGCGTGATTACCAGTGTTCTCGATCCGTCCGTCTACTTCACACAGGCCGACGGCAAGAAGATGTATGACGTGGAGATCCATGTCTACAACCATCAGAAATCGACTGAAACTGATGACGATGGATTTGTCTATGTGATCAAGACAAAGACTTCCAGCATGGGCGATCCGCGCAGTCAGGTCGTTTCCACACCGGTCGATGCCGAACTGGCTCAGCAGCTGCGTGATGAAACAGCGGCACGTCTGGCGGCGGAAGAAGCCGCAAGACTGGAAGCGGAAGCACAGGCTCAGGCGGAAGCGGAAGCTGCTCAGCAGGCTGAGCAGGGTGAAGGTGAAGAAGCACCTGCGGAAGAAGCACCGGCTGAGGAAGAAGCGCCTGCCGAAGGCGAAGGAGAATAACCGGAAGGGGTATGCGTACCCCTTTTTTCAGATTATGAAGAAGAATGACACTTACATTGCCAGATGTACTGGCTATACAGAAGACGGCGCCGGTGTTGTCCGCATCGACGGTTTTGTTGTTTTCGTCAAAGGACTGATAGTTGATGAGGAGGCGGAAATCGGTATTACCGCTCTGAAAAAGAACCATGGCTACGGGCGTGTCGTGAAACTGATCAAACCATCGCCGGACAGAGTCGAACCGCCCTGCAGTGTATCCAGACCATGCGGCGGCTGCCAGCTGCAGCACATGAATGACCGTGCCCAGCGTTACTTCAAGGAAGAAAAGGTTCGTAACTGTTTCCGCACCAATGCCGATATGGATGCCGACATCCTGCCGATCATCCGCACCGAACCGTATTATCATTACCGCAACAAAGTACAGGTGCCGGTGCAGTTCAATAAAGGTGAAGTGGAAATGGGTTTCTATCAGAACCATACCAACCGCATCATCAATTACGACGCATGTGACGTGCAGTCGGAACTGTCCAACCGGATCACTGTTTTCCTGAAAGAACAGTTTGCCCGTTTCGGCTGCGCCGCCAACGTCCGCCATGTCCTGATCAAGCATGCCCATGTGACGAATCAGGTCATGATCGTGCTGATCGTCCGCCGCCACCCTTTTGACCGTGAAGATGAACTGGTGGAAAAGACGGTTCAGGCATTCCCGGAAGTCCGCAGTATGACAGCCATTGAAAACCGCCGGGAAGACAATGTCATTCTCGACGGGAAAGAATATATCTTGTACGGCGAGCCGTATATTGAGGAGGAACTGTTGGACTGCCGCTTCCGCATCAGTGCCAGATCCTTTTTCCAGATCAATCCCTATGCGACAAAGCTGCTGTATGCGAAAGCCCTGGAATTTGCCGGACTGACGGGCCGGGAAACGGTCATTGATCTGTACTGCGGCACCGGTACGATCGGTATTCTTGCCGCAAAACACGCAAAAAAAGTGTATGGTATTGAAATCGTCGCCGACGCGGTAAAGGACGCGAAAGTCAACGCCCGTATCAACGGCGTGGAGAATATTGAATTCCTGAATATGGATGCCTCGCACGGAGCGCAGGCGGTACTGCGCTCGAAGATCAAAGCCGACGCGGTGATCGTCGATCCGCCCCGCAAAGGCTGTTCCAGAGATACGCTGGATGCGATCGTGAAGATCGCTCCGAAACGGCTGGTATACGTATCCTGCGATCCGGCCACCCTGGCCAGAGATGTGAAGATTCTCATGGAAAACGGCTTTTCTCTGGAAAAGATCCAGCCGGTGGACATGTTTCCGCAGACCGTGCACATCGAGACTATAGTGTTGCTACAAAGACAGAACTCGTAGAAATCCTTTATTTTAAGCACTTTTACGAGCATTTCACCTTCGGTGAGACAGACTGGTCAAAGAGGGGTAAACGCCTCGAAAAGTACCTCCGGGTGGCCGTCGCCATAGAACTCGTAACAGTAGGAACAAGGATCGAGGACTTATAGACAACTGAATATTTTGATTGATCATGGACGTTTATGAGCTGCATTTCCGCAGTGAATAGACGTCCATTTTTGCATTTAAGGAGAAAGCGAGAAAGGAGGAGAGCGGATGGAGTTTGATTACTTCTACGGACCGGAAGACGCAGAACAATATCAGTTTTACCGGATCCCGAAGCTGCTGATCACCAGCGATCAGTTTAAAGATGTTTCCGTCGAAGCAAAGCTTTTATACGGCCTGATGCTGGACCGTCTCTCCCTGTCCATAAAGAACGGATGGTTTGATGCGCTCAACCGGGCGTACATCATCTACACCATTGATGAAGTCATGGAAGATATGCACTGCCGGAGCCAGAAAGCCTGCAAGCTCGTTGCGGAGCTGGAAAAGACAGCCGGATTGATCAAAAAGAAGCGTCAAGGGCTTGGAAAGCCGTCTTTGATCTATGTTCTGAAGTTTTCCACAGCCTCTCCACAGAAATCTTCAGAATCAAAATTCTTGAATTTTGAAAATCAAAATTCTGGAGATGTGAAAATCAAAAATCAAGAATTTCGCGAATCACAACCTAATAAGAATAATCAAAACAAGACTGAAATTAATAAGACTAATCCTATCCTTCTATCCGTGAATGTCGCGGGAATGGACGAGGAATCTGATGAGATGGGAGAGGATCCGATGGAATCCAGAAAATCTTATGAGAAATATTTCAGATACCGTCTTGCCATTGATGATCTCAAACAAAGCTATCCGTATGACCACGGACGTATTGATGAAATCCTGGAGCTTCTTGTCGATACCGTCTGCAGCACAGCCAAGACGATCCGTTGTGCTGGTGAAGACCGGCCTGCAGAAGTTGTCAAAAGCCGGTTCATGAAGCTGGACTACGGACATATCCAATATGTCCTGGACTGCATCCATGACAATACGACGGAGGTCAGGAATATCAAGGCATATATGCTTACGACGCTTTATAATGCACCGATTACCATTGATCACTATTACCAGACGAAAGTGAATCATGACATGTATCACTGGGACGGAGGAGGAAGCTGATGAAAGATAAACCAACTGTGATTGCCGTAGTCAATCAGAAAGGCGGCACTGCCAAGACGACTACGGTAGAGAATCTTGGGATTGGGCTGGCCCGGCAAGGAAAGAAAGTACTTCTTGTGGACACAGATCCGCAAGGGAGCTTGACGATCAGCCTGGGATATCCGAGGCCGGATGAGCTGGATGTCACCTTATTCGATCTTCTGAATAAGACGATCAATGAAGCTGTGGTGAATGCCGGTGAAGGCATTCTGCATCAGCCAGAAGGTATCGACCTGATCCCGGCAAACATCTCGCTGGCAGGTCTGGAGGTAGCCCTGGTCAATACGATGAACCGGGAACGGGTGCTGAAGCAGTTCCTGGAACCAATCAAGGGTAACTACGACTATGTGCTGCTGGACTGTATGCCGAGTTTAGGAATGCTGACGGTGAATGCGCTGGCTGCCTCTGATGCGGCACTGGTGCCGGTACAGGCGAATTACCTTTCAGCAAAAGGACTTGAACAGCTGCTTCAGACCATCAATAAGGTCAAGCGGCAGATCAATCCGAAGCTGAGGATCGAAGGGATCCTGCTGACGATGGTGGATGGCAGGACGAATTACGGCAAGGAGATCTCTTCCCTGATTCGCGATACGTATGGCGGACATATCAAGATCTTCACTGCGGAGATCCCCAGATCCGTCAGAGCAGCTGAGATCAGCGCAGAAGGCAAAAGCATCTTCCTTCACGATCCGAAGGGCAAGGTGGCTGAGTCTTATCAAGATTTAACGAAGGAGGTACTGAGAAATGCCGAAAAAAGGCGCAAACATCAGCTTGAGCAGCTACGATGACATCTTTTCCACCCAGGAAAGCAGACAGGAAACCGGGGAACATGTCGTTATGCTGCCGCTGGAGGCAATACATCCCTTTAAGAATCATCCGTTCAGGATTGTAGATGATGAAGAGATGCGGAAGACTGCTGAAAGCATCCGGGAATACGGCGTCCTGGTTCCGGCAATCGTCAGACCACTGGAGAACGGTGAATATGAAATGATCTCCGGTCACAGGCGCAGATATGCATCCATGCTTGCTGGAAGAGATACGATGCCGGTAATCGTTCGTGAGATGGACGATGATACGGCGACGATCCTGATGGTGGATTCCAATCTGCAGCGTGAAAATATCCTGCCAAGTGAACGTGCCAAAGCCTATCAAATGAAAATGGAGGCTTTGAAACATCAAGGAATGCGGCATGATTTAACTTCGTCCCAAATTGGGACGAAGTTGAGAGCAGACCAAAAAATGGCGGAAGAAATGGGGACAAGCCGCAATCAGGTGCAGCGTTATATCCGCCTGAATAACCTGATCCCGGAGATCATGGATATGGTCGATGAGAAGAAGATCGCATTCAATCCGGCAGTCGAGCTATCTTATCTGAAACCCGAGGAACAGAAAGAATTTCTGGAAGCAATGGACTATGCACAGACAACACCATCTGTTTCCCAGGCCCAGCGGATCAAGAAGCTCAGCCAGCAAGGTGAGAGTTCCCTGGAAGCCATGTGTGAGGTCATGGATGAAGTCAAAAAGCCTCCTGAAGACAAGCTGGTGATCAAAAGTGATGTTCTGAGGAAGTACTTCCCGAAATCCTACACCCCGCAGCAAATGGAGGCAGTCATCGTGAAGCTGCTGGATCAGTGGATGAAGAAACGCAGCAGAGAACAGGCACGATAACAATCAATATCAGTAACAGTAACGGTCATTTCAATGCAGAGATGCAAAGAGATGGCCGTTATTTTTTTGCCATGAATGGAGGTATGGGCATGAAACAACAGAATTGTAACGAATGTTTCCGAAGGGAATGTCTTCGGAAGATGTTCGCGGAACCTGAGGAACCTGAAGGAGTCAGAATGCTGCTGATCAGTCCTTCGAACGGCGTGAGGGTGGTATATGAATACGATCCGGAACTGAAGGATATCTTTGAAGACGATTCAGAAACGATCTTCTCACTGAAAGTTCCGAATATCTATTTCAGCTGCGCTACATCGGATCTGGTCTATGTCGGAAAGAATATGTATCTCATGGGAAGCGGCGTCGCTTATAAGCTGGATCCGGATGATGACTATGCAGATATGAGTTCTGATGAGATGGCTGAGGTCTGTCTTGAACTGTTCGACAGGATACAGCGGGTCAGGATCTCAGAGTTCTGTTTCCCGGTTTTGGATCTGACGGAGGATGCGGATGATGAAGAAAAGAAATAAAAGCGCTTCGGCAAGGGCATCATTCATCAAGCAGGAAATGAACCGGCAGAACAATGTGGTCAGACGCATGCAGAAATATCAGGAAAGGGTGGTGAATAAGCCGTGCAGGAAGAAGTTGAAAACAGGACAGTAAACCTTGCAATCACTACGACGCAGTTATCCTGGCGGACTGTTGTAACCGGGATCCGGATGTACCTGAATCACCGTGAAAAGGTGAAATATCAAAAGCAGCAGAAAGCTGAAAAAGGGATCCATGGAAAACAGTCCGTGAAGGATCTGATAGGTCAGAACCAGGGCGTTTCACGTATGCCGATCGGAGATGCCAGCATCCGTGACTTTGAGCGTGAAGCCCGTAAGTACGGCGTTGATTTCGCTGTCACGAAAGATAAGACAGCAGATCCGCCGCAGTACACCGTGTTCTTTAAAGCAAGGGATGCAGATGCACTGCAACACATCGCGGATGGCCTGATGGCGAAGCAGATGAATGCTGAAAAGAAACAGAGCCTGTTGCAGCAGCTGACCAAGCTGAAGGATCTGGTCGCTTCCCTGCCGTCCAAGGTGAAACACAAAGAACACGAAGATATCAGTCTTTAATGAACAGTTCATTTAAGAAAAAGATCATCCTGCATATCCCTTATGCGGCTGCAGGATTGCTGGCAACGAATCTCGGAGAGGCATGGCGGCTGACAGAAGGTGTGGAATCGTCCAGAAAAGTCCTGGCATTTATGGACACCCTGAAAACCGCCTTTTCCAATCCTCTTCCAAGTATGCATCCGTTTGATCTGATGATCGGCGTGATCTGTGCCCTGGTATTCTATCTGGCCGTTTATATGCGCGGCAAAAACGCGAAGAAGTACCGGCACAACACGGAATACGGATCTGCCCGCTGGGGAACACATAAAGACATTGAGCCGTACGAGGATCCGGTATTTCAGAGAAATGTGATCCTGACCAGGACAGAGTGGCTGATGATGAGCAACCGGCCAAAGAATCCGGCGTATGCCAGAAACAAGAACGTGCTGATTGTAGGCGGATCCGGCTCAGGAAAAACGAGATTCTGGCTCAAACCGAACCTTCTTCAGATGCACAGTTCTTACGTCATAACAGATCCCAAAATGACTGTGGTTTAGGATAATGGCTGTAGAGACCTTATGAGGTTGGGATTTACAGCCGATACATAGCAAGATCAATGGTTGAGAAATCCCTTAAAACAAGGAATCTCAGCCATTTTTACATTCAAAAAGAAAGGAGGCCGGAGCCGGATATGAAAGAGAAAATCACAGCCCTTTACGAGCGCTTGTCCCGTGACGACGAGCAACAGGGCGAGTCGAACAGCATTACCAACCAAAAGAAATACCTGGAAGACTTTGCCCGTTCAAAGGGCTTCCGAAATATCCGCCACTTTACTGATGATGGCTACTCCGGCACGAATTTCAACCGTCCGGGGTTCACTGCCCTCCTGGATGAAGTCAAGGCCGGGAATGTAGCCGTAATTTGCATCAAGGATATGTCGAGGATCGGCAGGAACTATCTCCAGGTTGGGTTCTATACTGAGATCCTTTTCCCGGAGAAGGGTGTCCGTTTCATTGCCGTCAATAACAACATCGACAGCGACAGTCCGACGGAAAACGAGTTCACGCCCTTCCTCAATATCATGAACGAATGGTACGCCAGGGACACCAGCAAGAAGATCAAGGCCATCTTCCGTAACCGCATGGAACATGGCGAACGAGTCAGCGGCGCGGTCCCCTATGGCTACAAGATGGCCGAGGACAAGACGTTCGTGGTTGACCCGGAGGCCGCCGAGGTCGTGAAGCGTATCTTCGCTATGGCTGCGGATGGCAAGCCAATCCGCACCATTGCCGAAACGCTGACCGCCGAGAAGGTCCTGATCCCGTCTGCCTATTGGGAGCAGAAAGAAGGGATGGTGTCCCGCAACCATAAATACCATGACCCGTATATCTGGACGAACGCTTCTATCGCCTATATCCTCGACCGCAAGGAATACCTGGGCCATACGGTCCTTGGGAAGACTGTCCGCGACAACTTCAAGTCGAAGAAACGCAGGAAAGCGACCGAGGACGAGATGCTCTTCTTCCCCGATACCCATGAGCCGATCGTTGACCAGGACACATGGGATAGGGCGAACAGACTGAGGAAGCGATCCCCCAAGCGTTTGAAGAACGCACCTTTTTATCACAGGCTTTCCGGCATGGCTTTCTGCGCGGACTGCGGTTCAAGACTTCGTTACAACGCGCCTCCGCATGAGAAAGATAAGGAATGGGATCCCCTGAAGGGCGGGTATCAGTGCGGCAACTACTGCAATATCTATCATTCATGCAGTTCCCACTTTATCAGTATCAAGAACCTGGAAGCGGCGATCCTGCAGGCGGTGCAGGCCGTGTCCGGCTACGTGCTGGAAGACGAGGACCGTTTCATTGACCAGCTTATGGAGCAATGGGAACTGAAGCAGACCCAGGCCTCTTCCGATGACAAGAAGGAACTTGCTTCCGCGAAGCGCCGCATGTCGGAACTGGATACCCTGATCAAAGGGCTGTACGAGAGCCAGATCAGCGGCACGCTCCCGGAAAGACAGGTCCAGAAGCTGATCGTCCAGTATGACGAGGAACAGGCCAGCCTTGAAAGCCGTATTGCCGAACTGGAAGCGCCGGATGAGGTCGCCGCGCCGAAGAAAGCGGACATCAACCGCTTTATCGCCCTTGTTAAGAAATACCAGGACATCACCGAGCTGACGGACGAAATGCTTTACGAGTTCATTGAAAAGATCGTGGTCCATGCCCCGACGGGCGGCAAGACGATCTACCGCCAGCAGAAGCTTGATATCTATTTCAATTTCATCGGCCACTATCTCCCGCCTATGCCGGAGATCACAGAAGAGGAACGAAGGGCCGGGGTCAAGGCGGCAAGCGAGGCAAAACGGCAGGCAAGGTACGAACGAAAGAAAGAAAACAGGAAGCAAAAGCTGGCCGACCTGAAAGCCAGGGCGGAGACAGACCCGGAAGCCGCGAAGGAATACGCGGAATATCTGGAACGCCAGCGGGAGATCCGGCAGAGAAAGAAGGAAAAGGAACAGGCAAAGCGGCAGGCCGCCGGGAATGACCCGCAGGAACAGGCGAAGAAGGAAGCGAAGCGTATCGAGCGAAACAAGAAGAACATGGAGAGGTATCACCGCAACCATGTCCCCATTGAAGAGCTTGAAAAATGCGCAGAAACCGACCCGCAGGCGGCTGAAGAACTGAAGATCCGAAGGGAGACACAGGCGGAAAAGAACCGTAAGAACAAGGCGCGCCGTGAGGAACGCATGGCTCAAGACCCGGCATACGCCGAGGAAATCCGCAGGAAGAAAGACGAGCGGAACAAGGCCAGGACCGCACAGCGTATGTCTGACCGTCAGGCGCTGATCGAGAGGGCAAAGACGGACCCGGATGCCGCCGCCGAGCTGGAAGCAATCAGGGCGAAAGGACGTGAAGCCGCCGAGCGAAGCAGGCAGAAGAAGCTTGCCAGGATGGAAGCCGATCCCGAATACGCCGCCGCAGAAAGGGCAAAGAAAAACGAGAATGCCAAGAGGGCCTATCACGCGAAAAAGGCCAGAATGGACGACTTGAAAGCCAGGGCAGAAACTGACCCGGAAGCCGCCGGGGAACTTGCCGCCATCCGTGCTTACAGTGTGGAAGCCACGACCAAGAGCCGCAAGAAGCTGATCGAGGAAGCCAAAACGGACCCCGATGCCGCCGCGAAGCTGGCCGACCAGCGAAGCCGCAGGAATGCCCATGCCAAAGAGAAAAGGGATGAGCTGATCGCGCAGGCCGAAACTGATCCGGAAGCCGCCACCAGACTGGCTGAGAAAAGGGCGCGTGATTTAGAAGCAACACAGCGCTACTACGCGAATATGCAGGAACAGGCGAAGACTGATCCCGAAGCTGCGGCGAAGTGGGAAGCGCACAGGGAATACAACCGCCGCTACCTGAGGAACTATAACGCGAAGAAAAGGGCGGCATCTGCCGGAAAGGAGCAGGAAATCTATGAAAATGTATGACATGGGCAGACCGAAGCACATCGGCAAGTGGGGTATCATGCGTGAGATCTATCTGAGGGACTATGACCAGGAAGTCTATGCCGAGCTGGTCCGGCGCGGCAAGCTTCAGGAACATCTCCGTATGACAGACTTCCAGTCAAGGGAACGCATGGCTGTCCTGATGGACCAGGGCATGAAGTGCCTCGGCATTACCGAGGACCTGAAAAAGCGTGACCGGATGGAATGGATAAGGCAGACGAACAACCTGTACCATTCCGCCGAAGAGAACGTAAAGCAGGAATTGATTTACTGCTGAAGGGGGTGTCAGAAATGTTCGTCCTTAAACTGATCGCGAAGATCGTAATGCTTCCGGCGGTCGTGACCGTGACGCTGGTCCAGTGTATCATGATGTTCCTGGTCGGCTTCTCTTCCGTCGTCTTCAACCTTCTTGCCGGATTATTCCTGCTGGTGGCGGTACTGTCGTACCTGATGGGGCTGTCCGGCGGGACCGAGGCATTGAGGATGATCCTTGCCGGATTCGTGGTCTTTATGATCCCGGTGGCCGGAGATGCCATTGTGACTGCCGTCACCGCGCTGAACATGGGGATGCGTGATTTTATCAGGTCTTGAACAGCAAAACTGAATACGAAAAAGTATCGCCGATACTTTGTGTGAAAGCCGTCCTTCTGAACACAGGGACGGCTTACTTTTTGGAAAAATGGAAGGAGAACCAAAGCATGAGACTTACGAAATATGAGAAGGAAACAATCATCCTGACCAGCGAGGGCGACGACACCTATAACGTCTATACCTTCAATGCTGGACTCAAGCGCCGCCTGGCTGACTTCGCGAAGAAGTACCCGGCAGTCTGCCGATTGGAGAGCGAGGACAAGAAGATCGGCAGTCAGAGTTATGTGGTAGATAAGGCGAGGCTGTCCATAAGGCTTACGGCTCCGTACAGTGAGGAAAGACGTAAGGCGGCAAGTGAAAGAGCAAAAAAGACCGGAAGTATTAAAAGGAAGTGATTGTTTTCAGTAGTTAAATGTGGTACGATATGGGGAGATGTAGCGCCTATTCTTTTTTTGTTCGTATTGGAGAAGATAAGCATGGGAAGACCCAAAAAGAATGGAACTTATTTGAATATATGTATCGAAACACCAATCTATGAGAGATTAGAAGCGCTTTGTGAAGATGCTGGACAGACAAAAACGATTGCAGTTGAGAGAGCTTTAACGGCGTATCTTGATAATTATGAAGAGAGACAGAAAAGGCTCAAAGAATTAGAAGGTAATGGGGTGCAATAATGGCGGATAAAGCGCTTACAATGCTTGATCTCTTTGCCGGTGCAGGGGGGTTGTCCGAAGGTCTTTCAGAAGCGGGGTTTCACAGCCTCTTTGCTTCCGAAATAGTGCCAACTTATGCTGAGACATATCGGCAGAATCATCCTTCCGCTGAAGTCTTAACTGCTGACATTAGGACTGTTGATGCTGAGGACGTAAGGAAAAGACTTGGAATAGAAAAGGGAGAATTGGATCTCTTGGCTGGTGGACCGCCATGTCAGGGCTTTTCAATAAATGCACCAGTAAGGAGTGTTTTAGATCAACGGAATCATTTATTTAAAGAATATCTTAGGTTTGTTGATGCCTTTGCGCCGCGCGCTGTCCTTATTGAAAACGTTCCTGGATTAGTATCCTTTGAACATGGCGCGACACTTCATGCGATTCTTGAAGCGTTGTCTCAACTTGGTTATGGCGCTGATGTAAGAATTCTCGGAGCGGCTTATTATGGTGTTCCACAAATGCGGTGGAGAACCATTATAATTGGTACTCGCGGGAAGCAGCTTCCGGCAAGTGCCTTTCCAGAGCCGACATATCATGCACCGATAAAGCCGAATTTTACTACTACCTTCAATGGACAGATGTTGGTGAAGCTACCCTCGGTTGAAGCATCAACTCACTTCACGACTGTTGAAGAAGCAATCGGTGATTTGCCGCCATTAAAAGCAGGTGAGAAAGGCGAAAGAGTAAAAGATTATTATTGTGAGCCGACATGTGATTATCAACGAAGGCTCCGGATCGGAAGCAGTGGAGTTTATAACCATGAGGCCCCTCGCCTTTCCAAGGTTAATATGGAACGGTTGAAATATATAAAACCGGGCGGCAACTGGACTGACATTCCTGAAGATATGCTTCCTAAGGGAATGCAGAGGGCCAACAAAGGGGATCATACAAAACGATACGGAAGAGTAACACCTGATGGTCTTGCGTCAACGATTCTTACAAAGTGTGATCCTCATTGGGGAGCGTATTTTCACTACAATCAGGATCGCTCTTTCACGGTTCGTGAGGCGGCGAGAATTCAGTCTTTCCCAGATCATTATGTGTTCACGGGATCGCAGGCAGAACAGTTTGCACAGGTGGGCAACGCCGTGCCGCCAATGCTGGCAACCGCAGTAGGCTTGGCGATCAAGTCTGTTTTAGAGGGAGACAATTAAATGTCAGGTTATATCTCTGAGTTTTTCGGATATCAGGCCAAAGATAATTCAGAAGCTGCTTTAATAGCGGCCGAGCAGAAACGTTGTCCTTTTTTAGGATCTCAGTGCACGAAGATTCTTTCAAGAGACAGGGCAATCGCAGGTGTTTGCGCGATACAGCAGAAAACGGCTAACTCACCGAGGGTGATTTGCTGTCCTATCCGTATATATGCAGATGATTATAAAATGCTGTATACCATCTCAAAGAGTGCGTTTGGGAAAGAATTAAACTTGTATGCAGGGCGTGCCGCGGTGAATAAAGCAAAACAAGAAGGCGGTGCTGTTGCAGTTTTTGGTCATGGTTGGGGCGGAGAACTGAGACTTCCACAAAGAGAAGGAACAGGCTCTTATTTTGTTGATTGGGTACTTGCTCGGTTAGATGGCACAGGAGAACTTGTAGAGTTCACTGCTATTGAAGTACAGACAATTGATACAACCGGGAATTATCGTGATGCACGAGAGGCTCTATTAAATGGGCGACGAATAGAAGCAAGCACTGTGGGACTTAACTGGGAGAACGTATCGAAAAGGATTATTCCTCAGTTGATTTATAAAGGGCAGGTTCTTCAAAGAGAAGATCTTTGCCGGACTGGATTATATTTCGTGTGTCCACAGCCCGTATATGAGAGAGTGCTTACGCGGTTAGGCGGTCGGGAAAAGCTTCCTAAGTTTCCTACGCAACCAGCTTCTATCCATTTCGTGTCATATGATTATTTAAGCTCGGATCCTGTTGATGATGGAACAATCGCTCCGCTCGGGGTTTTGGAAGAGCATTGTACGACGGTATATAAGGTGCAGGAAGCATTCTCCTCACTTAATCTTCCCGAAGGCAATGTTTATAGAGATGCCCTTAGAAGGTCTTTATATGGAGCAGTGGAATACCAGTTTGAGCCAACAGGCTATCAGATGGTTGCAGAAAAATCGACACCCTATGGGAAGAAGGGCAAAGAATAACCAGACTATAATTAAGGAGAATAAAAAACATGGCGTCATTTTTGGATGGAGTAGGGAAAGCGATAGGTAAAGCGCAACAAGGCTTAGCTGATGCGGCTCAAACCATCAATTCTGCGGCTCAAGAAACGAGAGATAACATCACTCGCGAACGACAAGAAAGGGCTGTGCAAAAAGAGGCAGAGCGAGTTAAGGAGCAGGAACGAGCGGCTGAAGAAGCGAGAAAGTGTCCTAAATGTGGACAACCATTAAGTGGAATATCCGCGATTTGCCCCTTGTGCGGATATGAAATTAGAAATGCACAAACGGCAAGCTCAATAAGCAATCTTACAAAAGAAATCAACAAGCTAAACCAGCGTAGAAATACGGTTAAGGATGCACTTGCATCTAAATTTTCCGGACGAAGCGCTAATCCGACAGATGAAAAAATCGCAAGTTTGATTCAGAATTTTGTTGTCCCAAACAGCAAGGAAGACATCTTTGAGTTTATGATTCTTGCCGCTGGATACATGGATGCAAAGTTCCTTGCCGGAAAGCAGAAGGTCTCTGAAGTGGCCGATGTTGTCATTAAGGCATGGGCAAGCAAGTTTGATCAGACTTTCCAGAAAGCGAAGTTCTCTTTTGGTCAGGATGCGGATTTCAAGAAAATCCAAGACTTGTATGATCAGAAGATGCAGGAAATTGAAGACGCAAGACATTTCTCATTATTTAGGAGGAAGTAAGCATGGCATTGTTTCAGAAAAATGACGGTGGCATCATGGATGTGATCCGCTGTGATGAGACGGATTATTTGATTTGGAAATGGCATCCGCAAGGTTCCTCCGCAGGAATTAGTCAGAGGGCTAATTCTATTAGATGGGGTTCGTCTCTTCGAGTACGGGATGGTTCTGTTGCGGTTTTTGTTTACCCGCAAGCGGATGGGACAATGGAAGATTTCATCGAAGGCCCTTATGATGAGATCATCAAGACGGAAAACTTTCCCGTGTTGGCAAGCCTCATTGGAAAACTCTATAACGGTGCATCTCCATTTCAAGCAGAAGTTTATTTTATAAATCTCGCGAATCTAATTCAAATCAAGTTTGGCGTCCCTTACTTTGATGTCTTTGATCCGAGATTTCTGGATTTTGGAGTGCCTACGGCCGTACGCGGGTCGATTAATTTCAGAATAGCGGACTATCGCGAATTTATAAAACTGCATAGACTTGATAACTTTGACATGGCGCAGTTCCAGTCGCAGGTAAAGGATGCGATTATTCGACATGTAAAGAGTATCGTTTCCAATGCGCCAAGTAAAAGCGGTATCCCTGTCGTACAGATGGAACGTCAGATTTCAGAAATCAATGCTCTTGTAGAAACCGAGATCGGAACTGCTCTTAGGGAAGACTTTGGAGTGTCTATAACCCGTGTTGATATCTCTGATATAGAACTTGATAAGAATAGCGCCGGCTATAAGAAGCTTCAGGCATTGACTCAGAACAAAGCCGCAGTTTTTGCAAATGCCGCGGCTAATATCGTAGACACGATGGGCACTCATCGCATCGGCGCAAAGCGTATAAGTCAGACTGTAAAGGAAGAAGGAAAGCCTGTTGAGAAAGCAATCGACATCGGCGCTATGGGCAAAAAGGTTTCATCTGCCTTCAGTGGTGCGCTAAGCGGATTAAAAAACAAAAAGGCGACTCCACCTCCGCTCCCCATTTCACAGTATTCTGTGGCAGTAGACGGAAAGCAAACAGGTCCATTTGATATGAGCGCCCTGATCCAGATGTTCAGAGACGGCGCTCTTACAAAGGAAAGCCTTGTATGGAAAGAAGGAATGAAAAACTGGGAGAAAGCAGGATCGGTTAAAGAGTTGTCCTCAATATTTGAAGAGGATCTCTCCCAGCCGCCTGCAATTCCTGAATAAAGAATGCTGTTTTGTAATACATAATGAGCAAACCAAAGGTCCTCAACCGTGAAAAAGTTGAGGGCTTTTGTTTTGCCCATTGAACAGGATCGACCGCGCACGATCCTGTGAAAACCGAATATGACGAAAGCCAAGGCCGCCGCCCTGGCTGAGTCAGATGAGGAAGCCGTTGATGGTTTTGCTCCGCCGCTCTCTTGCGGATGGCAGCGAAACACTCAGCGGCTATTTTTGTGGGAGCGTCCGGTGAACGCTTCCGCAAAAACCGGGAGAAATGAAACGAGCCGCGGGGCAAACGGCGAGTGTCAGTTCTGCCGGAAGCTGGGGTCAAGGGGAACGCAGTTCCTTTTGGCGGAGTTAAGGGGCGGCAGTCCCTTATCTGGGTGCTGGGGCGAAGCGTCCGGCGCAGGTCGAGGGCAAGGCCCCGCCCAGTTAAGTGTTGGGAACCGACACTTAGTACTGGGTATTACCTGCCGAAAAAGATCCCGGTTTTTCAAGTTTTATGAGGCAGGGGTAAAGCATGATTTTCCAAAAATGAAGAAAGGACAATTACCGATGAAACTAACAAGACACAATGGCCGTGCTGGCAAACATGGCACTTACAACCCGAAGCACAATGACCGCCGCTTCGATATCGCCAACAGCGAGCATATCGACCAGGAGCGTTCCAAGCAGAATGTGTACTGGGACTGCTACCAGGGATTGCGCTTTCCGACGGATCAGGAAGACGCGGACCGGATCATTTATTCTTTTGAGCAGATCGAGAAAGCTTTCTATGCTGACCGTTACGATGATTTCTGTGAAGGCCAGCATGAGCGAAACAGGAAGACCGGACACACTGCCAGGGATCGAACGACTTCAGATCTGTGGGCGGACAAAAGGACCTGCCCGGAAGAAACGGTTATCCAGATCGGGACGATGGAACAATATGCCCCGCCGGAGATTTTGGTGCAAGTCGCGACAGAGTTCTTCGAGGAATTTGATCGCCGCTTCGGGAAGCACATCCACATCTTAGACTGGGCACTGCACATGGACGAGGCCACACCGCACATCCAGGAGCGTCATGTCTTCGATTGTGAAAACCAGTACGGCGAGGTTGCACCACAACAGGAAAAAGCATTGGAAGCCCTGGGCTTCGATCTCCCGAACCCTGACAAGAAACCGAGCAAGCTGAACAGCAGGAAGATCACTTTCGATGCTGCCTGCCGAGTGATGCTTTTCGATATCTGTGAAAGGCACGGACTGCACCTTGACCGCGAACCGGAGTACGGCGGAAGGACCTATCTTGAAAAGCAGGATTATATCCTTATGCGGCAAAAGGAAAAGATGGCCGAGCAGGCCGAAACGATCTCCGAACAGGAGTCAAGACTTGATACTTTGACGATCCGCATTGAAGATACCGAGAAGTTCATCGACGAAGTTTCCGAGATCGCCTATGAGACCGCCGTCGATGTCGTGACGGAGAAGGTGATCGAGGAAACCCATAACGCTGATTTTGACGAGATCGAAAAAGTGAAAAAGAGTCTGACTTCAGAAAAGGCCAAGACTACTCCACAGCAGAAAAGCATTATCGGCCAGACGCTGGATATCCTGATGAAGAGGTTCCGGGGGCTGACGGATCACATCACCGAGAGGCTGTCTGCGATCTTCGGGGATCCGGTCCAAAAGAAGATACTCCAGGAACCGATCCGGGAATCTATCCGTGACCGTCTTTCCAGAAACCAGCGGAGAGCCGACGAGGCGAACGCGACGAGACGCGCCGGACAGGACCAGCCGCCGAAGAAAAAACAACAGAATATAGAACTTTGATAAGCGTCTGTTTTCACTCAGAACTACCGATGAAGATAGGCGCTTTTTTCATTTCCGAATTGAAAGAAGGTGATACTTTTGGGCATCTATTCTCAGGTCAAAGAGCAGGTCAGCACCCGCGCCGTGGCCGAGCATTACGGGTACAAGGTCAGCCGGAACGGCATGATGAAGTGCCCGTTCCATCCGGACAAAACGCCGAGCATGAAGGTCGATCAGAATTTCATCTGCTTCGGATGCCATGAGAAAGGTGACGTGATCGACTTCGCCGCGAAGCTGTTTGGCCTGCCGTCATATGAAGCTGCCGGGAAGCTTGTGGCCGAAATGGGGCTGACGGTGACTGCGGAAAACGCTCCGAAAGCTCCGCCTGGCTCCCGTCGGAAAGCCAAGCGTCAGCGTTTGGAGCAAAAGCAGTTCGACAAGGCAGTGGACCGCACTTGCTCCGTCTACTGCGACTATTTCTATCTTTTGAACGAGTGGGCCGAGGTTCACGCGCCGCGCTCCCCGACAGAGGATTTCCATCCCCTGTTCGTCGAGGCGATGCACAAAAGGGACTATGTGGAGTACCTTCTGGACCTCCTGCTTTACGGTTCAAAGGAAGACAAGGCATTCGTCCTGATCGACAAGGGAAAGGAGGTAAACGATCTTGAAAGACGAATCAGAGAGATTAAGTCCGGCGACGGAGAACGCGCTTCGTGCGGCGACAGCTTCCCTACAGCCGGACATGACGACGGAAGACGTGAGGGATCTTCTGGAAACGACGGAGAAAGGCCAGGTCAGGAACCTTGTCACAAACGCCGAAACGATCCTGTCCTATGACCCGTTACTTCGCGGGGCGATCCGCTACAACGAGCTGACACAGAGGGTCGATGTAGTGAAGCCCCTCGGATGGGAACGGGGAAGCTCCGGCCTGGACGACAACGACGTGAACAACATCCATCTGTACTGTGAAAGGACCTACGGAATCACTTCCCAGAAGCTGATCGAAGAGGCGGTCCACATCGTAGCGAACAGGAACAGGTTCCATCCGGTCCGCGACTTCCTGAACAGCCTTGAGTGGGACGGCCAGCCGCGAGTCCGCTACGCCCTCCGTCACTTCCTTGGGGCCGATGACAGCGACTACACCTATGAGGTCCTCAAGTTTTTCATGCTTGGGGCTATCTCAAGGGTGTTTAAGCCGGGGATCAAGTTCGACTATATCATCTGTGTGGTCGGTGACCAGGGAGCCGGGAAATCAACTTTTTTCAGGCTTCTCGCGGTCGATGACGACTGGTTCACGGATGACCTGAAGGATCTGGAAAGCGGCAAGGTCTATGAGAAACTCCAAGGCCATTGGATCATCGAGATGTCGGAGATGCTGGCGACTAACAACGCCAGGAGCAATGAGGCTATCAAGAGCTTCCTCTCCCGCCAGAAGGAGATCTACCGAACGCCGTATGAGCGATACCCGAAGGACAGGCCGAGGCAGTGCGTGTTTGCCGGGACGACCAACAAGATCAGCTTCCTGCCGAGCGACAGGACCGGGAACCGCAGGTTCCTGCCGATAGCCTGCCAGGAAAGCGAGGCCGAGGTGTTCATCCTGGACGATGAGAAAGCATCGAGGGGGTATATCCGGCAGATGTGGGCCGAAGTCATGGAGATCTGGCGCTCCGGCAAGGTGAGGCTGAAACTCTCCCCTGAGATCGAAGCCGAGGTCCGGCAGCGTCAGAGGCAGTTCATGCAGGAAGACGTGGACTCCGGGCTGATCCTTGCATTCATGCAGGAATACTCCGGCGATATGGTCTGCTCCAAGCAACTGTTCAGGGAAGCACTGCACAATGAGTTCGCCCAGCCGCAGAGGTGGCAGACGAACGAGATCAACGACATCGTGAACCAGCTCATCCGCGACGGGACACTGACCGGATGGCGCTACTTTGACAGCCCGCGCCGCTTTACCGGGACGGATTACGGCACCCAGAAGGGCTGGGAAAAAGTGACGGAAACTGGTCCGGATCGCAACAAAGTGGTGTCAACGAATGATGGCTTCCGCCAGATGGGCATGGACGAATACACCCCGTTCTGATTTTTAACACTCCGTTGACACGTTCGTTGACGGTTCGTTGACAGGAAAAAGCGGTACCGACAGGCCGGAAAGCCTTGATTTTCCTTATGATCCGCACTCAATGTCAACGAAAAACGCCAACGAGGGATAAAAAAGTATTTTGAGTAAGGAAGGGCATACCAACGCCCGGAAAAGTGTTTAGGGCTTCGTTGACAAGTTCGTTGACAAGCCCCAATTCATCAAAGAAAGGATCTTAATATCATGAAGAGAATGAATCTTGAGTATGGCGACGCTATGATGATCTACTGCATCGGCTCCGTGAACCGTGAGGACACCATTGAGCGGTTCACCCGCATCATCCCCCATGTAGGCAACGACGAGGTCCGCGACCAGATGTTTGTCCTGCGGGAAAAGATCAGCGAACGTATGGACGACGAGGACTGGGAGATCTTCTTCCCCAAGGTCCTCCGCAATATGGCTGTCTATCTGGACCACGACAGGGAAAACTTCCTGAAGTGCCTGAACGAGATGAGGGCCGAGCTGAAGGCTGAGATGGAGCAGGCTGACCTGCTGGAAAGCATGGGGCTGAAATATGGATGCAGAGAAGACGACGAAGACTAATGAAACTGAGGGGACTCCGGCCACTGTGCCGGAGTCTTCCGGCCTGGTCATGAAGAGCGGCGGGACAACCTTTGTCATCGGCCTGCATTTCAGCGAAACCAGCAAGGACACGCTGGAAGACAAGGTGAAGAAGCTCATCAAGAAGGACGTGGAGAGCGGTAATTTCTGATGTAAAACCGCAATCCGCGCCCTTCATCGGGCTTTGCCCTAAAAAACAGTTGACAAAGCCCAGGTACTGATCGAATGCGGAAACGCCCTGAAGCGTGGTGCTCCCGTGCTGGATGAGAAAGGAAATCCGGTTAAGGATAAACATGGGAAACCTGTATATGAGCCGTATGTGATCAAGGTGTTCAACACGATCAATTTCAAAAAGTCGATGCACTATAACCCGTTTTCCTATATCCATTCCGAGAAAGATATCCTGAAGCTCGTGACTGCACTGATTGCCAATACCAAAGGTGACGGAAAAGCCGGTGATGAATTCTGGACCAAAGCGGAAACACTGCTTTACACAGCACTGATCGGCTACATCCATTACGAAGCTCCGGAGAATGAACAGAACTTCGCGACGCTGCTGGAAATGCTGAACAGCATGGATGTCCGTGAAGATGATGAAGATTATCAGAATCCGGTGGATCTGATGTTTGAAGCACTGAAGAAAAAGAATCCGAATCACTTCGCGGTCAGGCAATTTATTAAGTTCAAAATGGCTGCCGGCAAGACACTTAAGTCGATACTTGTGAGCTGCGGCGCACGCCTTGCGCCGTTTGATATCCAGGAGGTCCGGGACATTACGATGTATGACGAACTTGAGCTGGACAAGCTTGGAGATCGGAAGACGGCGCTGTTCCTGATTATGTCGGATACGGATGCCACATTCAATTTCCTGATCTCCATGGTTTATACGCAACTGTTCAATCTGCTCTGTGAGAAAGCGGATGATGTGTATAATGGCAGGCTGCCGGTGCATGTTCGCTGCCTAATCGATGAGTGCGCGAATATTGGCCAGATCCCGAATCTGGAGAAGCTGATTGCCACAATCCGAAGCCGTGAGATCTCTGCCTGTCTGGTATTGCAGGCAAAGTCACAGCTGAAAGCCATCTATAAAGACAATTCAGATACGATCATCGGCAACTGTGATGCCCAGATCTTCCTGGGTGGCAGCGAACCGACAACACTGAAGGATCTGAACCAGTCGCTCGGCAAAGAAACGATCGATACCTTCAATACCGGTGAAAGCAGGGGCAGAGAACAGAGTCATTCCCTGAATTATCAAAAGTTAGGTCATGATCTCTTATCCGTTGATGAACTTGCGGTGCTGGACGGCAGTAAATGCATTCTGCAGCTGCGCGGTGTCAGACCGTTCCTGTCAGACAAATACGATCTCACCAAACATCCAAACTACTATCTGACTTCGGATGCGGACAAAAAGAATGCATTCGATATCGAAAAGTTCCTGCACCACAGACTGAAGCTGAAAGCAGATGACCAGTACACGGTCGTGAAGCCGGATGAAGTGGAGTAAAAGAAAAGGCTCTGATATTCAGGGCCTCTTCATTGCTCCATTTATCATGGCTGATAATTCAGTACCGGATTCCTGCATTCCTCGTTTCATCCATTCATGGACCCAGCCATAGATCATGTAAGCAATGGAAGATTTGAAATAAGCCAGAGGGTTCGGATCATCATCTTTGATATCAGCAGATGAGATGATTGTATCCATGATGATGCTGTCCAGCCCGGAATTATATAAAGTCATGTAGAATTCAGAATGATCTTTATAGTAACCCAACAATTCTGCATTGAAATCCAGATTGTTATCGGTGTTTCTGGCATCATAATCCGTATGCCATTGATTAAACAGTCTTCTTTCTTCCTGGACCAGGATATCTTTTAAGTTGCTGTAATTGCGGTAGAAGGAAACTCTGGCGATTTCTGCTTTCTCAATGAAGTCGGATATGATGATGTCGTCGATATTCCGTGTTTTAAGCATTTCCAGGAG
The DNA here is from genome assembly GCA_017404505.1 of Solobacterium sp. GTDB lineage: Bacteria > Bacillota_I > Bacilli_A > Erysipelotrichales > Erysipelotrichaceae > Bulleidia. The sequence goes on from JAFRCE010000023.1 coordinate 94,149, forward strand.
TGTATTTAACATTTGCTGGCGGACATATGTATTTTTCTTTTCATTATAGGAATTCATAGATGATACAAAACCTCCCGTTTGTTTCATTTTAGATGAAACTATTGTTACATCTATATCTAGATGATACAATCGTGTCGTCTTGAGGTCAAGGAGTGAATGACATGAAAAAAGTGTTGAAGAAAATGTTGAAAGTTATGGGAATCCTCTGCCTGATCCTGTTGATCATTGCCGGATGCGTTCTTAAATTTCTGCTGATATATCCTGAGATAGAAGAGAATCCGACGATTGGAAAATGGTATCGGGTATCAGATAAAGCTATGAAGGATTCCGAAGGAAATTCCTATCATGCTTTATTCAGAAAAGGATCAGAGAATAAAGTTATGGTCTATTTTGCCGGAGGCGGTGTGTCCGTGGATGAAATCAGTGCCAGAGAAGACACCTACAACACCAAAGAAGTATGGCCTGATTATCTGGCGAATGTCACCATGAATATGGGCGGTATCGCTTCAGATGTTGACGGCAGTCCTTTCAAAGACTGGACGCTGATCCTGTTTCCTTATGCGACGGGTGATTTCCATTCCGGGACAGGTGAATTTCATTATGTCGATACCGATGGGAAAGAGAAGATCCTCTATCACAACGGCTACAATAACTACACTTTGGCCATGAAGGAGATCATGGAGAAAGCCGGGATCGAGGATGCGGATACGGTATTGGTGACAGGTTATTCCGCAGGTGGATTTGCGACAGCGTTACTGTCCGATGATATTTACACCAATTACTTTCCGGATGCTCAAAACAAGAATGTTCTCGTCGATGCGGCGCTGATCGAATATGACAACTGGAAATATACAGCTGAGAATGTCTGGGCAACGCCCAAAGAGATTTCGGATAAACTTACAACAGACAATCTGACTTTAGACTGTCTGCGGTCATTACGTGAGAAATACGGAGATGAGATCCATCTGATGTTTGACTGTTCCACCAGAGACGGTGATCTTGCAAAAGTGCAACATTCTCTTCAAAATGGATTATCAATGCAGAACGATGTTGATGAATCGCAGGGTGATGAATTCCAGGAGACATTGAAGAATAATATTCCTCTGTTCAAGGAAGCCGGAGTCAGTCTTTTCATCTTTGACGGCGTTGCGTGGTACGATGATCCAAGAAATCTGACAGCACATACGATCATTTCAACACCTGCGGTGTGGCTTCCCTTTGAAGACCAGGGGCAGTCAGTATGCGGATGGCTATATGATTGTATCAATGGAAACCTGAAAGATTACGGAATAGACCTGGTCAACAAACAATATTAATTTCTGAATACCGAATATCCGATACATGCCGGTGCTTTTCATGAGTTACCGGCTTTTTCTATGCCCATTTGTCTGCAGGTGCACATGTGGACCGATGGTCATGAATCAATCGCTTGAAGCCATAACTTCAGGAAATCAGAAAAGGAGGATATTCATTTATGGCATTTTTCAACAGCGCAGTAGGTGTACTGCAGACACTCGTTATCGCACTTGGTGCAGGCCTTGGAATTTGGGGTGTTGTCAACCTCATGGAAGGCTACGGCAATGACAACCCGGGTGCCAATGCTCATGTACGGTAAGGAAGCAAGCAACCGAAAACAAGAGATAGACCGCCAGCACTACACTATTCCGAACCAAAGACCAAAAGATAAGCATTGTGGGAAAATCTAAACTTTTGGATTTTCCTACAATGCCAA
>JAFRCE010000024.1 GCA_017404505.1 Solobacterium sp.
CTGTTACGTCTGTTCCCGCCGCGTTCACGATCTTCGCCGCACTCGGCACGTTTGCACTGCTGCCCACGACCGTCTGGCTGCCGGTGACTGTAACGCTGTCAATGCTGTCGCCTGTGGCCAGTCCGGATACCTGATAACTGTTCTTTGTCAGCGCCGTGCCATCGTAGACCTTCGTATCGCTGTCAGCTGTGATCGTTACCGTCTTCTTCGTTACTTCAAGTGTTCCCGGAGTACTTGTAACTTTATAGAACTCCGTTATACCTTCATCGCCTCGCGAAATAGTAATCCCTTTGAACTCACCATTTTTATATGTTCCAACAATGGTACCTTCTGCTGGAGCATATTGCACACTTAAAACATCTCCCTCTGCAAGCCCAGACACTGTGTAATCCTGAGTGGTAATATCACTTCTTGTACCTGTTATATTGCTGGGAATCGTATATCCGAACTGTTCCTGTCCATTATATGGAAGCGTACGATCGTTAATAGTAATTGTCAGTTCTGCTTGATTAACCGTCAGTAAACCAAGTTCTTCTTTGATTTTGTAATTATCGGGTTTTACATCATCACCCCAAGTGATTTCGTATGTATTGGTCCCTTCACCAACATCTGTCTGAGATCCTGTTGCAGTAACCGTTACTTTTCCTTCATCTGCAATTACCAGTCCGGTAATACTTGCTTCATCATTCGTTAATGGCGTGCCATCATAAGTTTTCTCAGCAGATCCTGTCGTAATAACTACTTCCTTTGGCAGAATTTGCAGACGGCCTGGACGCACAAACAGATTGACACTGTAATTATCATTTTCAGGAAGATCCGCAAGTGTCAGAGCTATATCATAGTTATAATTTCCGGCATCTTTCTCAGCAATTCCATAATAATGAAGGCCCGGAATGGTCTCATCATATGTAGCTTTTGCTTTTACTGCGTCCCAGATAGCGTTAAGATATGCATTCTTATATCCCTGATGACTGATAATAATATAGTTTTCTACACCTTTATCGGGATTAGTAAAACCAGTAAAATACTCTTTACCAGTATATGGAGCACCCATCCAGCGGTCAGGTTCAATACGAACAGTAACATTAATCTTTAGTACTTCCAAAGTGCCACTGATATAACGTATCGTATAGTAATTATTGTTTCCGGCATGTGTGCCGCCAATCACAGCATTTTTCGGTGTAACAGTAGCTACGCCCGCATTTAAACGGCCATACGGTTCCGTTGAATCTGCATTGTAATATGTATACTCTACCGAAGTAAGACTGTCTCCATCCAGCAGACCTTCTACCTTGACCTGCCCATCCAGAGTTTCCGGCAAAGTCAGAACTGTTCCATCGTACTGCTTGCTGTCTCCCTTAACCGTGACAGTCGCTTTTTTCTGATAGAAAAGCGTAAATGTCAAACCATCTGCTGTGGTTTCTTCGGTAATCTTGTAATCCGTACCTGCTACTGGATCACTATAATTAGTTCCTTCAACAGTTTTGTTAAGCTCCCAGCCGGCAATCGGTGTACGGCTTAAAGTGAAAGTCTTACCAACTTTCATAATCTGAGTATCTGCCGAATAGCCTGGAATCGGAACACCATTCATGTCGACAAAATTAACTGTGACTTTCGCGTTTTTAAAACTCGAATAATAGAACGTTAAGACATTTTCTTCTTTATTCGCTGTCAGAATCAGAGTTTTCTCTACTTCATCCGGGAAGAATTCAATACCTTCCAATTCCGGATGTGCAGCATAAAGGGTGTCATAATCTACTGTCTCTGCAAATTCAATTACAGAAGCTGTGTCTCCAGGTACATTCTTTACAGTCTTTTCTTGGGCGACTGCTGAGCCGCTTCCTGTTTCTCCTTCAGCAATGACATATCTGACTTTATATTCGGTGCTTTCCGCTTTTGTACCGTAAATGAAAGTAATCTCATTTTCGGTGTCATCATCCGATAGCGTAAGCGTTTGGCTGTTCTTCGTCGGACGATAATTAGCAATAGCAATCGCCTGTTCTGTGATGGTTTGTCCAACCACAAAATTCGGATTGGAAACTTCCTTATCATCGGCAATTATATTGCCGTCTTCATCTACATAATGGACAACATATGACAACGCTTTGTGTGTCCAGTGAGCGTAAACAGTAGTATCTTCAACAATCTGAGTATTCCAGTCAAACAGATCATCGCCCTCTGCACTGGTATACCAGCCATCAAAGATATATCCCGTTTTACTTGGTGTATCCGGAGTGGTAGCTTTATTGTTTTTCTCAACCTCCTGATTATCCGCAAGATGAACCGAAGTATCCTCGCCGTCAACAAAACTTACCGTATACGTTGGCGCGGTCCATTTTGCATAGAGAACCACGTTAGCAGCCGGCATTTTATTAAAGGTATATTTTGTTGTCAGACCAGAGTCGGAATACCAACCATCAAAAGTATAGTCGTTGTCAACACCGCACTGAGCAGCCGTTGGTGTCCACACATAAGGAGACTTGTTGATATTGGCATCAAATTTGATGCTTGAAATCGTGTCAAGAAGATTGCTTCCGTAATAATAATCAATTTTGAATGTGTCACGATTATAGTAGAAGTCATATTGTGTGACTCCTTGTTGTCCAGAATTGCCATGATCATATGTATATCCGGCAATTTCCTTTGCTCCGAGATTGCCTCCGGAACTTGTATAAGTCTGGCTGTATTCTTCTGATTTTGTGTAGTCATCATCATCAGCATTCTGCAGCCAGTAATTGACCGTGTAAGTATAGGCACTACCTGTCCATTGAGCTGTATAAGTGATGGTGGTTCCATTATTCGGAAGCATTTCAGGTGTTACAATTGTTCTCTTCGTAACATAGCGGGTATTCTCCTGTGAATTGAGCCAGCCATTAAAAGAAACATTATGCCAGTCAGACCACCACCATCCACCGCTATCGTATCTACCAGTTACGTTACCTGGCCAGATGGATGAAATGTCCTGCCCAAGTTTAACTGTCATCGTATAGTTAAGTTGTCCGGTTCCCGTCACTCCTTTTCCAGTCAATGTGGCTTCAACATTATAGTTGTTATAGTTATACCGATAGGTTCCCGCATTAAATTGGAATGTATATTCTCTCAGTTTGTAATAAACATAAAGCACGGATGATCCATCTGCCGCAATTACCACGCTGGATGCAGCATTCTTTGTGTTGTCTTTTTCCCATCCTGTCTTTGATTTCTCAGGAATACCGCTGTCATTAGCCCGGACTGTTGTTCCAACCTGCCCATGCCCGGTTTCGGAATTGTCATACACAAAAGATGATTCCGTTCCAGTATCATTATATTTTTCAAACAGATAGACAATTGTATAGTCGACTGTATCTCCCGTCCACTTAGCATACAGGGTAGTGTTCTTATCAACCATAACCGTAGATCCGGCAGGGTTAGTGCACTGCTCATCGGTATACCATCCGGCAAATGTATAACCCGTTCGTGTCGGTACTGTTGTTGTCACAGGCTGTTCTGTACCGTAAGGCACTGTCACACCAGCAACATACGATCCGCCTTTGGTATCATAGGTAAGCTGAAGATTTTTACGGGTATATTTAACAGTCAGTTCCTGTTTTTCTTCACCATCCAGACCGCTCGTCGTAATAGTTGCGCCTACTGCCTCTTCCAGTTCTGCATTATCAAAGACCTTGACAGTAGGAGTAACATAACTGTTCAAAACACCCTGTACATCAATTTCTCTGGAATTAGGTATTTCCGTATAACCTTCCCCATCCAGATCTTTCAGCAAATATACGAAATCATATACTGCCGTATAAGGAACATACTTGAAGCGGACAGTATATTTATGCTGGTCATCAAAATCTTCCGTATTAACAGTGATCGTTGGTGTTTCCGGATAATAAAGTGGTCCTCCGGAAACTTCAGCCGAATCAGTTTTCGTTGATGACGGAGCTGTAATAGTATATGGCAGTTCATGGGCTTCAACCTGATGGAGATCGGTGTTGAAAACCACTTCTGCATCACTGTCATTAATGTAATAGTATTCCGCAGTGAGGTTATAAACCGAAAGTGAGCGGAACTGTGCAACAGCTGTTATATTTCGATTGACGATTGTATCTTCTGTAACTTCTTCGCCAGTATCCTGGTCTACCCATTTCTCAAATTCTTTGCCTGCCACAAACGGATCCTGGGGCAGAGTTCCGATAGGTTCACCGTCTGTACGATAGTACTGCGACATTTTTTCTTCTGTTCCATCACCGTGATTGATGATGAAAGTGACATAATACATGTCAGTAAACTCTGCCGCAATTGTCAGATCTGATGTTACGGTTTCACCGCCGACATATTCAGTTTCCCCGGATACCCATCTTGTAAACTGCTTGCCTTCAACAACAGGATTTTCCGGAAGAGTCAGTGTGTCTCCGTAATAGTATGTATCTGTCTGATATGTTTCTCCATCAACAGTAAATGTAACTGTAAAAACCTTTTTGTCATACGCGGCCCAGACATCTGTATCTGAGGTGATTACAACACTGTTGCTGAAGTCACTGCCGTCGCCGTACACCCACTTGCCGGCGGATCCTTCCACAGTCGGGACATTCGGGATGTCATTCACGCAATAGTTGGTATTTACATTAGTGATTGCTGTGCTTACTGTTTCTGTTTTGGTGTCATCCGTATAGAAAGTAACAGTATATTTTACGAGATCATAGTCTGGAACGATCGTTGTATCACCTGTGGGTTTCCAAATGCTGTCGATTCTGGCTCCGGTCACTCTGATTTCCGGACCCTGAGCACCCTGAACGATTTCACCAACCGCCCAGTAAGCCGTATAGTCTTCACGGGCTATCGTTCCCGGCAGCTGATCGCCGATTGCTTCACCTTGAACAACTTCTACAGTTTCATGCACCTGTGCATCTCTGTCATAAAAGGTGACGGTATATGTAGGGGCCGGTTCGGCGTCGTCTGCCCCCTTGGTATCTCCCCGCTTTGTATTATCTGGTTTGTTGATTTCCTCAACGATCGCATAGACCGAGAAATCACCTGCCGCAAAACTAGCAATAACAGTTCCTCCGTCGGAGTTTGCTTCCGTGACAAAATCAGCACTGCCGTCACCTGCGATATGAATTATTTTATACGTTGAAGTGTCATTCATCCCGAATGCTTTAATTGTTACATTGACAGTTTCCCCCTCATTAAAACGGTAAACTGCTCCCTCAGCATCATAAAAAGTAATATCAACAGCTTTAATGACGCCTATTTCACCATTAACAAAACTTTTAACGATCCCCGTTAAATCTTCTGATACAGGTGAGATTTCTACCGTTGTTCCTTCCGGAAGAACATCATTATTATCAACGATCGTAACAGCCGCATAGTTGTTGACCTGCTTGGTTACTTCGGTGAACTTATTGCCAGAATCGGCATTATTCAGAGACACATTCAGTCTTTTTTCTTCATCTTCAACAACCGTCTTTTTTCTGAAATGCACTACATATCTGTAGTCCTGATCCAAAGAGATGTCATTTGCTTCTACTTTGACCCGTTGTGTATCCGCATATCTTTCCTCATTCAGTTCCCAATAATCCACTTCATATCCATCTGCCGGAACAGCCCACACGGTAATAAACTGACTTGCATCAGAAACAGTCTGAGAGAGACTTGCTATATGTACTTCGCTTTCCGTATCCTTTTGGGTATCTAGTACAACATAACCAAAACCGCCAACGACCTCAAACGTTAACGTTCTTTCTTCCGGCTCAGGAGTTTCTTCTTCCTGTTCTTCAGATTCCTCTGCTTCTTCAGGTTCAGATTCCTGTTCCTCCGGCTGAGTTTCCTCTTCCGGTTCGGAATATGTCCCCTCCTCAGCTGGAGTCTCCTCCACATATACCGGCTCTTCGTATTCCTGCACCGGTTCCTCATAAACCGGCTCCGGCTCAGGCTCAGGCGCAGGTTCCTCCACAGCAGCAGGAGCTTGTTCAACAGCTTCAGGAACTTCTTCAACAGCACCTGCCGCTTCCTGTTCGTCTGTTGTTTCGCCCTCATTTGCCATGACCGTCAATACCGGCGGATAATTTGCCAGCATGTTTACTGCCATCGCTGCAGCCAGGATACGTTTGAAAGCTTTCATATTATTTCCCCACTTTCTAAATGGATCAAAAGTTGCAATGAATCTATCATATACAGTTTACAATTGTTGTCGGTTTTACACGTCAAAAAGACTTCTCGCAAAAACGAGAGTTATTTGCAGTATATCTGCATTTTTTTTGTCACACAACCGCAAAACAGTGTTTTTTTTATGCAATTTTACCTAAATGTAATTAGTTGGTATATCCGTTCTACTGTTGCCCTTCCAACTACCGTAAATGTTAGTTAATTACTGGCTTTTCGGCCCGGAAAGCCGCCTGTTCCTCTAACATGCTTACATGTATGAAAAAACTTCCGTTTCCGGAAGTTCTCTTGCTTATTCGTATGTGAATTCGTAGTAGGTCAGGATGTTGTTTCCTGTCTCCGTAACTCCATAGGTCGCAGCGGAACCTAACAGGCCGTCCTCCCGATAGGTCAGCACGGTGTAGCTTCCGATCGCGCCATTCAGCATGGCATTGATCTTCACGAGCCGGCCCTGATCGTCATACTCCAGCGTATAGTCGAAACTGGACTTGGTTTCCGTCGTCGTATCCGTCACTTTGACATAGGTTGCCTTGTTGTCATTGTTGTATCCGAATTCCATGGAATGGAAGGCAACCGAAGAAGCGCTCTTTTCCGTTCCTTCGTAATCAATGATGCTGGTCAGTCTGCCTTTGTCATAAGTGTATTCCGTAAAGACATTGTTGCCGCTCTTGGAAATACGGATATTTGAATCGTTGTATCTGTAAATGTAGCGAACCGCCCCGACTTTGGTTCCGTCTTCCCCTAAATAATATGCGTCACATGTTTTTTCCTTGTAATCGCATTCCAGAACACTGGGCGCTTCCGACGGCTGAACGTTTTCCTTCAGCTGCTCGACCGTTTTGTAAACCTGATCGGTATTGTTGATGTAGGCTGTGGAGATTCTTTTTTTGAATCCGGCACTTTTCATCGCTTCGGCATACAGGTAGTATGGCTCTGCCGTATATGCTGTAACATGTCCCTGTGAACTGCATCCCCCGAACAGCAGTGCCATGGACATTGATAAGATCGCGATGCCTGTTTTTTTCCATTCCATGGTCTTACCCTCCGTACTGATAAATCTTATATATATAATAATGATACTGAAAAAAGAAAAAAAAGAAAGGTCTTGGATTGCCCGTTCCAGACCTGTTTCTTTTTATACTGCTTGACCGGTTATAGAGGAGGACACAGTCAGGCAATGGAATGATGAACCGTTTTACGCCAGTAACAGATTTCTCCGGGTTCACCATAAGTCTGATCCGGCAAATAAAGGAGTGTGTGATGGAAAGAGTGTATGCCGTTCAGCCTTATCTGATTAATAAGTTAGTATATGCTAACTATTTTGTCAATACTTTTAAATGATTTTGTAATGTTTCATGGCTTTTTCTATGCCGCCCTGATTGATCTCGTCTGTCACGTAGTCGGCAATGGCCTTCAGTTCTTCCGCGCCGTTGCCCATGCAGATACCGTGCTGCACTTCGTTCAGGATCATCGCGTCATTCATCGAATCGCCGAAGGCATAGGTATCTTTCATATCCCCGCCCAGCATGGCGACCAGCTGTCTTGCACCGCTGCCTTTGGTTACACCCCTGGCCGTCACTTCGCCGGTGCAGATGCCGCCGCGGCCGTAGGACGCGCTGGTGGAAATGTATTCCAGTCTTTCATCTAGGTGTTCCATAAAGTCGTTTTCCTCGATATAGGACGGGAATTCCACATCACAGGAGAGGATCGGCTCGTCCGGTTCTCTTTCTGATAGTCGTTTCAGACCGGCTTTTTCTGCCATCTGTTTTTCCACATCGTCCGCGTCCGGTGATATCCCGGCATAACCGCAGAACAGATCGAAGGTGACGCCACTGGCATATCCCCAGTCTTTTGACCAGGGACAGAAATTGCCGTGATACTGCCGCATGACGATATCTTCCAGTTTCCGCACCAGCTCTTCTTCGATCGGAAAGAAGACCGGTTCACAGCCGGTCAGTTCAATGCCGGCACCATCCGCGTAAACATAACCATCGAAGTCGTCGCCCATATACCTTTCAATGCCTTTACGGTTGCGGCCGGAAGCGATAAAACAGCCGTAGCCGTTCTCTCTTGCCTTCTTCAACAGATCCCTGACATCGTCTTCGATTTCATTACTGCGGGGTGAGTCCACCAGAGTACCGTCTATGTCAAAAAAGAGATAGCCTTTCATTCTTCTTCCTCATGCATGAGTTTTTCATAGGTAAAGGTGCCGTTCTGCCAGCTGAAGCGGAACATGCCGCAGTTGCCGGCCGGATTCTTTCCGGCTTCATTTGCCTTCTGGTACAGTTCTTCTTTATGGATACCGAACAGATACTGAAGCAGCACCATATACAGATCGCCATGCGATACCAGCAGAATTGTATCGCCGTCTTTCGCGGCATCAATACTGTCGCGCAGAAAAGCATGAAGCCGCTCCTTCAGATCTTCATAGTCTTCGCCCTTCACCTTTGACCAGTCATTCAGCATATGCATCGGATAGATGGTATCCCAGATGCTCTCATATTTCTGACTTTCCAGATCGCCGAAGCAGACTTCCCGCAGACGCTTATCCGGGATGGCCGTAAGACCATGTCCCTGCAGCAGGATCTCTGCTGTGTCTCTTGTCCGCTCGGTGCTGGAGACATAGGCACAGTCAAAATGCATGTCTTTCAGTTTTTCCGCCCGCTCTTCCGCCTGCTGGATTCCTTTTTCCGTCAGCGGACTGTCGCAGTATCCCTGCAGACGCTTCTGGACGTTGAAAACCGTCTCGCCATGGCGGATATAGACAAAGTGAACCGTCTTATCTTCGCGGATGCGGAATTCCTGTGCTGTCTGCGGTTCCGATAACAGTTTGTAAACGCCGTCTTCATACGTGAACACCGCGATCCCGCAGTTGGGAATAAACGGCTTTTTCTCGCTGTGTTTGCGGGCAATGTATTCCTGCTGGTCAATGTTGACAAAGTGTGTCTTGAGCAGATGGGCGAAGAAAGAACCATGGCTCACCATCAGTACCGTATCCCCGTCTTCGCACGCCGACAGCATTCTGGCAAAGCCTTTATCCGCCCGCTCTATGAACAGCGGCACGTTCTCGCCGCCGATGTCCGTCCAGTCGTCTTCGATCCGGTGCGGCTGGATCAGGGAGTAATAACGGTCGATCGGTTCGCCGTCCAGTTCGCCGAAGTCAAATTCTTTCAGTTCCTTCAGACAGACCGGTTCATTGTCATGATAGCGGCAGATCATCTGCGCCGTATCCCAGGCTCTTTCGCTCGATGAGCAGAAGACATGATCAAAATGCACATGTCTGAGAACCGACGCTGTCTCCTCTGCCTGCTCGATGCCTTTGACAGTCAGCGGGCTGTCGCATTTCCCCTGCATGATACGCAGATCGTTGAACAGTGTTTCGCCGTGTCTGACGTAGTAAAAAGTAACTTTCATCTTTTATATCAGCCCGTAATGTTTCAGTCCGTTGTAAACGCCGTCTTTATCAATGTCGTCCGTGACATATTCCGCTGCCGCCTTTGTTTCCGGTACGGCATTGCCCATGGCGACGCCATGACCGGCTGCTTCCAGCATGCAGACGTCATTGACCCCGTCGCCGAACGCATAGGTATCGTCGATCGCGACACCGAGTTTTTCCGCCACATGGACAAGCGCGGTTCCCTTGTCGACACCGAGAACGGTAATATCGGCACTCGGGTGCGGGCCGTGCGGATTGACAAGAGCGACGCCTTCTAGGGCTTTGCGCATTTCATTCACCCGGTCGGCACTGACCATGTAAATATCCAGGGAATAGGCTGTCATATTGTCACGGATCCCGTTTTTGACAAAACCCGGATCCTGCACCGAAGCCATGACCTCAAAACCTTTGGGATTGCCGCCGTACCAGCCTTCTTCCAGGCCAAGGAAGCAATATCCGCCGTCCACCGCGTCCAGACGGTCCATCAGATCACGGATCTGATCCTGATCGAGCGGATGGGCATAGAGGATTTCGCTGTCCCGGACGGCCAGGCGGCCGTTGCAGCAGATAAAACCGTCCGCGTATCTGCCGAAGTTCTTCTGGGCATACACGGGATTGCGGCCGGTGCAGATAAACACCAGATTGCCGTTGGCCCGCAGCTGCCGCAGACCTTCTTCCGCGCTGGCCGGCACATTCTTGCCATGCGCCAGAGTTCCGTCAATATCAAAAAACACGAGTTTCATAATTCCAGTATCTCCTTATTCCCATGATACCAAAAGAATGCGTCCGGATGTGTTTCTTCACCTTCCAAAGCAATTACATGGTACAGTTATCCTGTTATTGATCAGGAGGTTATTATCAACATGAACGTTGCTGTCAGATACTATACAAAAACCGGCAATACAAAACGGCTCGCGGAAGCCGTCGCTGCCGCCCTGGGAGTCGAGGCTCTGCCTCTTTCCGAACCGATCAGCGAACCGGTCGATCTGCTTTTCCTGGGAAATTCCTATTACGCTTTCACGATCGATCCGGAAGTACGCGCCTTTATTCAGACACTGGATAAAAACAAGGTCGGCAAAATCGTCAACTTCGGTTCCGCCGCCATGCTCAACTCGACCCTAAAAAAGGTCAAAGCCGAAGCAGGCAAAGTCGGTATCCCGACTGATGACAGAGAATTCCACTGCAAAGGTGAATTCAAGGGCATCCACAAAGGCAAGCCGGACACCGAGGACCTGAAAGCCGCGGCCGCATTTGCCAGATCCATTGTCGCTTAATTAATTCTCTTCCGCCGATACGGAAGAGTTTTTAAAAGGCATCCGTTATGGCGGATGCCTTATTTGGTTATCTTGCTTTTTTCCAGGTGCTCTTGGAGATCAGAATCAGGATCGGATAGATCTCCAGACGTCCCGCCAGCATATCAGCGATCATGACCAGTTTGGACAATGTGCTGTAGGCCGCGAAGTTACAGGTCGGCCCGACCGCGTGGAAGCCCGGACCGATATTGTTGAACGTCGCCATGACAGCCGAGAAATTCGTTTCGAAGTCAAAGCCGTCCAGGGAGAGCACCAGCACCGAGCCGACGATGATGATCACATAAGCGATCAGATAGGCGTTGGTGTTGGTGATGATGTCTTCGTCCATCGCCCGGCCGTTGACCATGACGGAACGGACCTCCGTCGGATGCAGGGACTTGTGCAGATTCCGCTTCAGACTGCGCCACAGCAGCAGTAAGCGGACCTGTTTCATACCGCCGCCGGTACTGCCGGCACAGGCGCCGACCATCATCAGGAACAGCAGGATGGCTTTCGAGAAGGACGGCCAGAGATCGAAGTCGGTCGTCGCATAACCGGTCGTCGACATGACGGTACCGACCGTGAAGGCACTGTGCCGCACCGTCTCTTCCATCGTCGTATACAGCGGTCTGACGTTCCAGGCGATCAGTCCGATACTGGCAGCGATCATGATCAGGAACAGCCGCAGTTCTTCATCAGCGAACGCTTCGTTGAAATGCCGCAGCAGAATCAGATAATAGATCGAGAAGTTGACGCTGAACAGAAACATGAAGACGGTCGTGACATTCTGCAGATACGGCGAGAATGACGCCAGGGAATCATTCCGGATACCAAAGCCGCCGGTGCCGGCCGTTCCCATAGCCGTACATAACGCCTCAAACAGCGACATGCCGCCCAGCAGCAGGAATACCGTATTCAATACCGTCAGGCCAAGATAGATCATATACAGGATTTTAGCCGTATCCTTCATGCGCGGCACCATTTTGCCGACCGCCGGGCCGGGTGATTCCGCCTTCAGGATATGAAGGGTAAAGCCCTCATTCTTGCCGCCGACGGAAACGATGGCAAGCAGGAAAACAAGAACACCCATGCCGCCGATCCAGTGCGAGAAGGACCGCCAGAACAATAATCCATGGGCCATCGATTCCACTTCCGGCAGGATCGAGGATCCGGTCGTCGTGAAGCCGGATACCATTTCAAACATGGCATCGACATAATTGGGAATCGCTTTCGATAAATAGAACGGCAGACAGCCCAGAGCACTCATCATGATCCAGGTCAGGCCGGTCGTGGTCAGACCCTCCCGGGAATAAAATCTGCCTTTTTTATAATTTCTTGTGACCAGCAGAAGAACAGCCACCACAAGTAAAATAATGCCGATTGAATAAAGGAAGGCGTTCACCGCCGCGGTTTCCGATCGTGCCACGCTGATTCCCAGACTGGGCAGCATCAGGCCGGCTTCGATCAGCAGGATGTAGGCGATGATCCTCCAGATCAGTTTAAAGTTCATACATTGCCTACTCCTCAAAGATATCGTTAAGCTGCAGGATCATATTGTCCTTGCTGGTGACGACCACGACCGTATCCCCTTTCCGGAATGACGAAGAGCCGTTGGGGATTTCCGGCTGTGAGCCGTGGATGATGGAAACGATCAGGACATTCTTCTTGGTCTTCAATGTCCGCAGTTCCTCATTGGTATGTCTGGTCTCGTCCGTGACTTCGAATTCGATTGCCTCGGCATAGCCGTCGGCGATTCTGTGAATTGTCTTGGCAGCACCCTTCTTCGCCTGCATGGCCCGGACATAACGGACGATATGCATCGTACAAAGATCCTTCGGGCAGACGACAGAACCGATCGGCATGGATTCCAGCAGTGACGATTCGTCGCCGCGGCCAAGCTTGGTGATTACCTGCGGCACATTCTGCGCCTGGGCATACATCGACGTGACGATATTCAGCTCGTCCAGGCCGGTCAGGGAGATCACCGCGTCATAATCGCGGATATCTTCGCTTTCCAGAACCGAACGGTCGGAAACGTCAGCGTTGATGATCGTCGCATACGGCAGCGTGGCGGAAAGACGCTTGCATTTTTCTTCGTCGATCTCAATGATCGTCGTCGTGATATGCAGCTTCTGCAATTCCTGCGCCAGATAGTAGCTGATACGGCCGCCGCCCATGATGACCGCGTGCGATACCGGCATGTTGATCACACCGATATGCGTTAACATGTCATGCAGCTGATCGGGAGCGCCGGTCACGAAAATACGGTCGCCTTCCTGCAGAACAAAACTGCCGTCCGGCATGATACTGACACCGTCACGGATGACCGCGCATACCAGCACCTGGCATCTCGTTTTCTGCGAAAGCCGGTTCAAAGGAACCTGGTTCAGCTGGGAATGCCGGCCGATCTTCAGTTCGACGATTTCCACCTTGGCCTTGGCAAATGCCTCACGCTTCAAAAAGCCCGGGTATTTCAAAAGACGGGCGATTTCACTGGCCGCCTGCCGTTCCGGGTTGACAACCAGCGACATGGAAAAGACATTCTGCATCGTATATGCCTGCTCGACATATTCCGGATCGCGGATCCGGGCGATCGTGTGAACGTTGGGATTCAGCGCCTTGGCGGTAATGCAGCTCAGCAGATTGACTTCGTCCGCGTTCGTGGCCGCAATAAAAACATCGATGTTTTCAATTCCCGCTTCACGCAGCGTGATCATCGATGCACCATTGCCGTTCAGCGTGATCACATCATATTTACTCATGACATCGTCAAGAACCTTCTTGTTCATGTCAATCAAGGTAATATCATGGCCCTCTTCCGCCAGTTCACGGGTGATCGCTCTGCCAACTTTGCCGGCTCCTGCAACAAGAATCCTCATATCCACCAACCTCAAACACGCTATACCATTTTAACACCGCTTAAAGAAAAGACAACTTGATCAGAGGCTGTCCCGGCTGTTATCCGCCTGCAGCACGATATCCGCCTGTTCATAGATCTGATATTCCTTAAAATACATTTCCTCCAGCGGGATCCATTTCTTTTCAAACATTTCCAGTTTTTCCGGATTCCGTTTCCGCAGCCTTTCCAGCTGTGTGAGGGGATCAATATCGATTGCCACGTTCAGATCATAGTACGTCCGAAGATCCGGCCGCTGGCTGTAACTGCCTTCGATCACCGTGACGGCTCTTTTCGGAACCTCGATCGGTGTATCCGACAGGCGCATCACATTACAGTCAAACGGGATATAGGAAAACGGCACGCCTTTGGCAAGCGGCATCAGCACTTCGCTCAGAAACCGTTCATGATCCACGTTTTCACCTGGTGTCGCATAACGCTTTGGGGTGCGCTGTTCCATGCGCAGGAAAAAATCATCCATATGGATCAGTGCTCCCTGCCATTCCTCCGCCAGTTTCTTTCCGAAGGTGGACTTGCCGGAAGCACAGCGTCCGTCGATCGACACGACGCATCTGCCTTTTTCATCCAGGATCTTCCGGATCCTTTTATTCACTTCTTCCATCTGTAACGTTCTCCGTCTTCTTTTAACAGTTATATCATATGTTCCCCCGACAATGAGAAAAGACCCCGTCGGGTCTTTCTCTTTCTAATTTATAAGGGGATAGAAATCACTGATTGACTGCTAAGGGGGAGCATTCTCTCAGGCAGACCTTTTTATCTGCATCTTTAATGTACACGTTGACTGTCGGTCAAATATGTAATAATTATGGAAAATTATGTGATACATGAAAACGCTCTCATTTTCTGCTGTAAAAAACAAGAATCTGCCGTTCATATCGCTACTCTTCCCCTTCTGATGAACATATCTCCGTCTTTTCACTTACATGTGATATAATTCAAACTACATGATTGAGGTTATCAATATGAAAAAAGTATCTGTCTTCATATTAAGTATATGTCTGGCCCTGCTGCTGTGCCCCGTCAGGCAGGTCTATGCCGACGACCCCGACTTCAGTGATACCGACTACTGGAACAATCTCTGTACATCCCGAGATCTCAGTGACGCGGAACAGGAAGCCTGTGAAGCCTATTCGGAATACCTGAAGAATTCCAGCAGTACCCTGAACGACCAGCTGGAAGCACTGCGTGCCCAGCAGGAAGATATAAAAAACAATATCGCCGAATACGGCATGAAGATTCAGGACTATCAGGGACAGATCGATTCCAAGCAGATCGAGATCAACAACATGGTTGCCCAGATCGAAGCCAAGCAGAAGGAAATCGAAGCCAAGCAGCTGGAGATCGAAGCCAAGCAGAAGGAAATCGACGAAACCCAGGCACAGATCGATGCCGCCAACGAAAAGATCAAGACCCGTATGGAGATCTCCCAGTCTTCCATGCGTCTCAACAAATTCACGGACATCCTGATGGGTGCCGACAGCTTTGAAGAATTCCTGCGTATCTCGAATGGCTTAAGTGCCATTTCCCAGTATGACCAGAAGATCCTTGACGACATGAAGGAACTGCGCGCCAAGCTTAATGCCCAGCGTGAGGAAATGGAAGTCGCCAAAGCGGAACTGCAGGCCGAAGAAGAAGAGATGGAAAACACCAAGCAGATGCTGGAAGAACAGCAGAACTCCATCATTCTGATGCAGGAAGAAGTCAAGCTCGTCAGAGCCGCGGCCATGGAAGAAGAAGCCAAGATCAGAAGCCAGTCGGAACAGGTCGCCAGCAACATTGCCGAACTGAATTCGATGATGATCGAACTGGCCCGGGCCGGTCAGCTTGACGACGCGATCATTACCACCAACGGCTGGACCTATCCGGTTCCGGGTGCTTACCGCAGTGCCGGCACATGGTCCTATGACGGCTACGGTGCCTATCCGCACCTTGGCTATGATTTCGCAGCAACCGTCGGAACGACCATCGTCGCAGTCGGCAACGGTGTCATCCTCGCCTCGGCCAACGGCTGTCCGACATACGGCTACCTCGGTAACTGGTGCGGCACTGCCCAGGGCGGCGCGGCCGGCGGCGGCAACCAGGTCTATGAACTGACCGTCGTCAACGGTTCCCTCTACGGTGTCTGCTACTGCCACATGATGCTCGATTCCCCGATCGCAGCCGGAACCGTCGTTTCCGCCGGTGACTATGTCGGCCGGGTCGGCTCAGCCGGCAACAGTACCGGACCGCACTGCCACGTCGAAATCATGTATCTGGGAGACGGCTCCGACTTCTCCTATTATGCCCAGCACTGGAACGGCGACTTCTCGTTCGGATGTGGCTGGGTCGGATGGGATCGAAAGTGTGATGCCGGTTACGGTGCTCCCTGCCGTATCCGTCCGGAAACAGTCTTCGGTTATTAATAAAAAAAACAGAGATTGTATTCAAATGTGAGTACAATCTCTTTTCTTATCTAATACGGCTGGTTTCCGTTTTCTTCTTCCATGACGAGGAAGGAGCGGTACTGCCGGTCCAGTTCTTCCTTTGCCTGCTTTGCTTTGGCATCCGCCCGGGCGTCCGCCATCTCGTCTTCCGGCAGGATCTCCATGATGATCCGCATCGTATCGGTGAACTGCGGCAGGATCTTCATCAGTTTTGCCTTTACTTTCGGCAGTTCGTTGAAGTTCCAGCTGGTCTCCAGTTTCATGTAGTTTTCCATGATCGTATTCAGGTACGGCAGGTAGCGGTCATACAGGCGGTCCAGTTCCCTTTCGCCGCTGTCAAACCAGTACTGCAGGTCCCGCAGGTCACGGAACTGCCGGATGAGAACCTCCAGGTTCTGCCGGACTTCTTTATCGTAGATCTTCTCCTTCGCTTCCTCCAGGTAATAGATGTATTCGGCGGCCTGCTTCATATGCAGGTCTTTTTTCTCTTCCGGACTCATTCTTCGATGACCAGCCGTCCTTCCACATGCGCGTCCAGACCCGGATGGGTACTGAAGTATTCTTCGACGATGTTGTTGACGGAACTCATCACGACCCGCGGTGTCATATTCTTTCTGACTTCCTCCAGTGGCACACCCAGGAATTCGTCAAAACTCTTGTAGTGATATGTCTGCATGCAGATACGCAGCCGCTGATCGTCACTGATCGGCTGGCCGTTGAAGGCGAATTCCTCCAGGCTATGGGTGCTCTTGCGGTAGCGGATCCGCACGCCTTTTGAGAACTGATAGAACTCGGTATGGCCTTCCCACGCCTCATCGCGCAGAATATGCAGAACCATGCGGCGGAACTGATCACCGGTCACTTCCAGCATCCATGCCTCGTCATCAAACGGTGTGTTCTCCAGCATGTCCTGGTATTCCACGATCGGTCCGAGCTCTTTCTTGCGGATCGCGCCGGAGCCGAACATCATGATGTCAAAGGAACTCTCGTCCTGCAGCATATCCGCGTAAAGGTTACCTAGCTCGGTTTCCTGGATACGGGAAGGATGCGTCAGCTTCCGCTTCAGACGGGTCAGAATACGGTGATATTTGACATCCGTTTCACTCTGATATCGTTTCAGCAGTTCTTCCATGACTTCGTCTTTTTCCGCGGTATGTTCGTTGATCGGCACATACTGCCAGGCATAGCTGCGGATACGGTGCCGCCAGGTATCGTAGTCGATGTCGAAGCGGCCGATATGGGAGGTACCGCTGCCGGCCTGCACGATCGGAATGCCGTTGACGATCTCCGGTTTCTCCATTTCCGTATGGGAATGGCCGCCGATGATCATGTCGACTCCCCATCTCGGATCCATGTATTCCGCCAGCTTCCGGTCTTCTTCAATGCCGATATGCGTTAACAGGATCGTCAGATCGGTTTTCGACGTCCGGTAGTTGTCACAGATGATGCCAACTTCCCGGGACGCTTCCATGACGTCCACGAAGGTGCCGATGATCTTTTCGTTCTTGGTCACGGAGAGAACTTCCTCGGTCAGGATGCCGATCAGCAGGATGCGGACGCCGTCCACTTCCAGATTCATATACGGCATGAACAGACGGGCGTTGTTCATCGTCACGAACATGTTGGCATTGATGATCGGAAACATCGCGCATTTTTCCAGAAACAGCAGATGGGCCAGACCATAGTCGACTTCGTGATTGCCGATGGTCGCGGCGTCGGGATTCAGGACATTGATCAGATCGATCGTCGAGAGTCCCATGTATTCGGAATCGATGATCGACCCGCGGAACATGTCACCGGCCATCAGATAAACGGTATTCGCTTCTTCGCTGCGTACTTTGTTCACATAACCGCTCAGCCGGACCAGACCGCCGACCTCGCCGTCACCGGTCATTTTGGGCAGAAAGTCGCCATGCAGGTCGTTGCTGTGGAGAATTGTCAGTTTTTTAATTGCCATATGTCATGTCCTTTCTGTCTCTTTTCTCAATTGTATTATACCTGTACCCTCTTTCGGTATAAAAAAAGACAGACCGTTCAGGCCTGTCCGGAAGATTCCATAAACAGCGAGATGATCCAGTCACTGTTGATCAGCGGAAATTCCTCTTCGTTAATGGCGAAGCGGTCACTTTCCGCCCGGATCTCTTCTTCGAGAAGATCCATGGGGATCAGGAAGGAGAGTCCCTTGTCATCGGTGCGTACGTTGATCTTCATGACGCCGTCGTTGACCCGCTGATACTCCACCGACGTCACGTCGGCCGGATTGCCCCGCCGGTTGTCGATGAATTCAATGAAACTGTCATACTTGGCCAGTTCCACCGCAATATCGGAAACACCGTCCTCAAAGATCTGGATCTTTTCTGTGAATTCTTTGATCGTCGCGCATCTTCTCAGTTTATAACCCTGCTTCAACAGCGGTCCGGCGGCTGTCTTCAGGGCGGCCTCTTCGCCGGTGCTGGCGGAAAGCCACAGCACGAACTTATGCTGCGGATCGGCATAGACCAGCGGATACTGGACCATGAAATCCGTGTGGCAGTGCGGACACGAATGCCTGAACAGATCGCCGCTCAGACACGAATCCCTCAGATCCGGATCCTGCTCACTGTTGACACTCTCATATACTGTGATATCAAATTCCCGGCCGCAGTACGGACAGGTATATTTCACTTCTTTTGTTCTGCTCATAAAACCTCTTCAGCTGCGAATTGTAAAACCATTGAAGGAGATGCCGGCTTTGTCCATTTCGTGGATGATCCGATCCCTTGCTTTGACCTGATCTTCGGAAAGATTACTGCCGGCAAACAGGGCGAACAGCCGACACTCGTTGCCGATCAGATACGGCAAAGCCCAGATCGGATCGTCGAGATGAATGCCGAGATCCTCATCCGGCTCCACTTCGATCGTTCCCGTCAGGAACGGTCCCTTGATGCCGGTGATCCGCATGTCATACTCATTGACCGTCTGATCCACGACGATACCGGTCAGAACGATATCCGGATAGTACGGATCACGCAGACCGTCAAGCCGCGGATCCAGTCTCGTCATCAGCAGATCGTCGTCCGTTCCGGCGTCCCGTCTTTCCAGCCAGGGCGTGTTCTTCTGGATCATTTCATAGCTGGGTTCCACAATGCGGGCGTTTTTGTCAAAGACCTCATCAATGCTGAAGACACCCAGCATTTCCGGCCGTTCCAGTCCTTTTGTGCAGTTTTCCCAGGAGGAGCCGACGGAAAGGACGTTGAATTCCAGCAGGCCGTCTCTGGCGCAGTAGGAAGAACACAGCGCAAAACAGTCATCATCATGAATCTCGATCTGATCTTTGAGCTCTTCGGTCAGATCATCCGCTTCAATGGTCATGAACTGATGGTAATAATCCGTAAACCTGTATTCACCGACTTTCATATAACCCTTCCCTGTGTGGATATTTTACACTATAAAGCCTTCTTCCGTACAGATGATGCCTTGGGACCGCAAAGAAAAAAGCTCCCCTCAGGGAGCTTGTCCGATTAACGGCGTGATTTGCTGTTGCCGAGAATTCTCAGGATGTACAGCAGAATGTTGATGAAGTCCAGATAGAGCTGGAAGGCAGAATAGACTGCCAGGTTGCCCTTGATCGTTTCATCCGGTACATAGTAGTACTGCTTGATCTTCTGCATGTCGAATGCGGTCAGACCAAGGAATACGATCAGACCCGCGTAGCCGATCAGCAGACTGCCGCGCAGAGCCGGAATGAAGATGCCGAGCACGGAAACGATCACGACCGCCAGCAGAGCACCGAACAGCAGTCCGGTGAAGCGGCTCAGATCAACACTGGTCGTATGACCGATAATGGCGCAGCTGACAAACAGCACGGCCGCGAACAGGAAGGCTGTTCCCAGGGTATCAATGCCGTAGGCGGCCGGCAGTACCGAGAAGGTAATACCGGTAATGGCCGAATAGACAAAGAAGAGAACATACAGTGTTGTCGTGTTGAACTTTGTCAGACCGGTTCCCATGGCAATTGCGATACCCAGCTGAACGATCAGCGGAACGAAGATCATGAAGGCGTTGCCGAAGAAAATGCTGGCCAGGATACCGCCGTTCATCAGGGAGTTGTATCCCAGGAAGGCGACGGCCGCGGTCAGGGCCACACCCAGACCCATGATCGTAAATACTTTTGTAATATAGGCATTAATGGAAATGCCGTTTTCTGCATACATGTTTTCAGGACGATTGAATTCACTCATCTCAATTCACCTGCCTTTCTTACCGATATAATAATATATCCCTTTGACCAAAAGTCAATCATCACGCCGCCAGTTCGCCGTTCAGCCAGCTTGCCACGACATTGTTCACTTTGCCGGCGGAAGTCACCGGCAGCTCTTCCGGCACCGGATGGCCTTTGGTATAGATTTTCAGGATGCCGTCATCCGAACTCAGTTTTTTCTGTTCGACTTCCGTTTTGGCAATGATCTCCCTTGTCCATAAACGATAATCGAAGCCGCTGTGATGAATCAGCCAGTCTTCACCAAGCAGAACCTCATCGGAAACCTTCCGGAAATGAATGTTCTCAAAACGGCTGCCTGTCGTCGTTTCCAAAGCCTGGATGCGGCGGCTGACCCCGCGGGTGCGGCTGTTTGCGATAAACAGGTTGACCAGAACGGAAACGATCATCACGGTACCCCATACTGCCAGGGCAACGGTCAGAAACGAACTGTAATTACCGCTGACCAGCACGGCAGCCATCAAAGCCAGGCCGACCAGACAGCCGATGATGATACCGGTCAGAATACCGTTCAGCCGGTTTACTTTTTGAATTTTTGTCAGATATGACTGCTGCATTTCATCCACCTCTCAACTTCCGCAAGGATCCGCTTCTCTTCTTCGGGATCCGTAACATCATACCAGTGCACCGGCATCTGGTGATTGAACCAGGTATACTGCCGCTTGGCAAACTGGCGGGAATGTTTTTTGATTTCCTCTTTGACTTCCCCGGGATCTGCCTGGCCTTCGAAATAAGCCTGCCATTCCCGGTAGCCGATGCCCTTCATGCTCTGATGGGCGAAGGTCACCCCGTTCTGAAGAAGGGTGCGGACCTCTTCCTCCAGTCCGGCTTCGAACATCAAGTCCACCCGCCGGCTGATTCTTTCATATAATACTTCTCTTGGCATTGTACAGCCAATAATGAAGGCGTCATAGATCATTTCGTGCTTCTGTTCTTCTTCGATCTCACTCTGCGGCCGGCCGCTGCGCCGCTGGATCGTCAGACTTCTGAGCAGACGCCGCCGGTTGTTGACGTGAATCTTCTCCGCCTGCACCGGATCGCTTTCCTTCAGCATCGCATACAGTTCCTCGTTGCTCAGCTTTTCCAGCTGCGGATCGGCGGAAGGTCCTTCTTCCTCGCGGAACGCATAATCGTACAGACAGCTCTTCAGATAGAGGCCGGTGCCGCCGCAGATGATCTTCATGCCGTCGCTTCCATCGATGATTTCCCTTGCCATGGTCTGAAAATCACGGACACTGTATTCTTCCAGCGGCGAAAGAATATCGATCAGATAATGGCGGATGCCGCGCATCTCCTCCTCTGTCACTTTGCCGGAGCCGATATCCATGCCGCGGTAGACCTGGATCGAATCACCGCTGATGATCTCACAGCCGTATTTCTCCGCCAGCCGGACAGACAGAGCCGTTTTCCCGGATGCCGTCGGTCCGGCAATGACGAGAACCTTCTTCATCTCAGGAACTCCTTCGTCAGTTCCTTTTCGTCCAGCGTGATGAACGTCGGTCGGCCATGCGGACAATGGTACGGATTTTCGCATAAAGACAGCTGTCTGACTACTTCCTGCATCTCCGCCATCGTCAGATGCCGGTTGAAACGGATGGAATGATGACAGGCCATCGTGGCGATTTTCTTTTTCTCCATCCGTGTATAACGGCTTTCCCGCTCATTGCGGAACTGATCGATAATATCTTCCAGAAACGGCTGTTCCTCAAGATCCTTCATCCAGGCCGGAACCTGGCGGACAATGAACGTGTCCGGGCCGAAAGGCTCAAACGTCACGTGCAGATCGGCAGCGGCCAGATTGATTTCATCGGCTCTTCGCACCAGATCGGCACCGGCATGGACTGTCAGCGGAACCAGACATTCCATCATGATTGGATTCTGGTTCAGCTTCTGGCAGTATTCCTCATAATGGACCCTCTCCTGCGCGGCGTGCTGGTCGATAATGACCAGTCCTTCTTTCACGGCGCAGAGAATGAACTTCTCATGAAGCTGGCCGATCACGTCCATATGCGGAAAGGCCTGTTTTTCCGGTTTGTATTCCGGTTCGCTTTCCCGTACTTCAAACTGCTGCAAGAGTTTCTGATCTTCTTCCGCTTCTTCCCAGATCTCATTCCGCACATCTTCCGGAAGAACACTCACCGCCGGTGTTTTCGGCCGTTCCGGTTCAAACAGTTCGCTGCGGGCTTTTTCTTCCTTCGCTTTTTTCTGATCCGCTTCATAGATCAGCGCATCGGTGTCAAAAGAGAGCGGTTCGTAATAATCCGTCCGGGCTGCCTTGATTTCCGCGGCCGGAGCGAGCAGCGTGCCTTTCAGCGCTTTGCGCACTTCGTCACGGATCAGGTATTCCAGCTGGTTCTCCTTTGACAGACGGACTTCCCACTTGGAAGGATGCACGTTGACATCCAGCAGATGGGGATCCATATGAATATTCAGGACGCACATCGGATAGCGGCCTTTGACGATAAAATCCTCATAGCCGTCCTGAATGGCTTTATACAGACGATAGGTTCTGACCATGCGGCCATTGAGAAAGACGTGCATCATACTGCGCGAGGCACGTGTCAGGGAAGGCTTGATCAGATAGCCGTCCACTTCGTAGTCATAGTCGCTGAACTGGACCGGAATCGCGTTTTCCACGGCACTGCGGCCGCAGACCTGGAAGATCACTTCCAAAAGATCACCCTGGCCAGTTGTCATGAAGGTTTCCCGGCCGTCACTGTACAGGTGGAAAGAAATACCGGGATTGGACAGCGCGAAGCTGCTGACGACATTCTGGATCAATGAGGCTTCATAAGAACTGCTGCGCATATGCTTCAGACGGGCCGGTGTCTGATAGAACAGCCCTTCCACCGTGATCTCGGTTCCCTGATTGCAGGGATACGGTCCGGCGGAAACGGTCTTTCCGTATTCGATCACGATGCGGGTCGCGTCCGTGCCGTCCGAAGTCGTCATCGTCAATCTGGAAACACTGGCGATCGATGGCAGCGCCTCACCGCGGAAACCCAGCGTGTGGATCGCCCAGAGGTCATTCTGACTGGCGATCTTGGACGTCGCATGCCGTCTGAAAGCCATCTGGGCATCTTCACTGTCCATGCCGATACCGTTATCGGTAACCGTCAGTTTCTGGATGCCGCCTTCTTCAATACTGATATCGATCCGCGTCGCCTTTGCGTCGATCGCGTTTTCCACGAGTTCTTTCACGACACCCATCGGCCGTTCCACGACCTCGCCGGCCGCGATCATATTCGCCGTCTGGGCGTCAAGCTGTCTGATTCTTCCCATATCGTTTCACCTTGTCAAATTATACAACAGAATGGCCTTTTTCCGCTGTCTGAGAGTAAAAAGCCGTTCTTCGTCCAGAACGGCTTATGCATTTTCCGCTTCGTTTCGCTTTTCCAGATACAGCAGTTTCCAGTCTTCGCTGCTTTTGATCTGCTGCACGGCAGCGTCGATCTTTTCACACAGTTCGCCTTCCGCGACACCTTCCCGGAAATAGCGAAGCACTTCCTGCTGTTGTTTGTCTTCCGCTTTCTGTTTTTCGTGCAGTGAGAGCAGCACGCCGCAGATGACCCAGTCATCGCCGGTGGATGGCGCGAAGTCCCTGCTGTTGAGGGTGACGCGCAGGATCGGATTTTCGCAGGTGAACGGATCGTTGCGGCAGATCGTCAGATTCAGCGTTTTGTGATGTCCCTTGCGGCGGATGCCGGTCCCCGGACACGGCTCGTCCGTCAGTTCCTGAATATAGTCCAGACACAGCTGCACTCTTCCCTGACTGCTTTCCGCCTCCGCCCGAAGACAGGGATCGTCACTTTCCAGAAGATCGGCCAGCGTGGAATACATCCGCCGGATCCGCTTCAGTCCTTCTTCCGGGAAAAACAGGTTCATCATGCTCAGCAGCAGTTCCGGATGTTCATAAAAACAGAGCGCGAACAGAAACGGCTCCCGGATATCCGCTCCTTCCCAGGCTTTTTCCCGGGTATGTAATTGTTTCATGAAAAAATCTCCCTTCAATGGTTATTTAGGGAGATTCTTCCGGTTTTCCGCAATTTTGGAGTTATTTGCTTCTGGCCAGTACTTCTTTCAGAGTATCGAGAGCTCTGTCAAAGGATTCCAGGTTCAGTTTTTCCTGCGGGGTATGGGCGCCTTCCGCGACTGGTCCGTAGGTGATGATGTCCATATCTTTCACCAGGCCGGCAAAATGGCCGCATTCCAGACCGCCGTGCGCCGCTTCTTCTTTCAGATCGATGCCGCGTTCCTTCAGGACTTCGCGCAGCACGCCGCGCAGTTCGGAATGTTCCTTGAATGCCCAGCCGGCATAGCGGTCCGGCATCTCAAATGTCACGCCGAGAACGTCCGCCAGTACCTGCAGATGATTGATCATGTCGTCGGTATGGGCTGCCAGGGCGCTGCGCAGAAGGTCTTCGATCACGATCTCGTCTTCTTTCGTCGTGACGACACCGGCATTCAGCGAAGAGGCTGTCAGGCCTTCGATCGCCATGGAGCGGTGCTGGAAACCGTTGATCATCAGATAAAGGTAGTTCAGGAAGCGGTCGCCGTCCGCTTTGACGATGCGTGTGTCACACTTTGTCTCTTCCAGTTCGGTGCGGAAACCCGCGTCACTGAATTCCAGTTCTTCCTTGATTTTTCCGGCACTGAGGGAGATGGCATCCTGCAGAACATTCACGTCAGCACCGCTGACAAAGAACGCGTCCGCCTCACGCGGAATGGCGTTGAATTTCAGACCGCCGTTAAAGGAAACCAGCTGCACGTCAATGCCCTGCATCTGCAGTTCCTTCAGGATCCTGGCCAGCAGGGTGTTGGCATTGCCGAGTTCAAGATGGATCAGAGCGCCGGAATGTCCGCCTTTCAGACCTCTGACACCAAGCCGGTATGCCTTCTGATCATTGGCTTCCCGACGGATCGGGCAGCGGATAATACCGGTCGCGCCGCCGGCCGAACTTACTGTCGTGCGGATCTCGCCGCCGCCGTCCAGGTTGATCAGCTTTTTACCGTGCAGATCTTCCGCTTTCAGGTTGGCCGCGCCGAGCAGACCGATTTCTTCCATTGACGTGAAGATGCAGGAAAGCGGCGGATGTTTCAGGCTCTTGTCTTCGAGGATCGCCAGCATATATGACACACCGTAGCCGTCATCCGCTCCCAGCGTCGTGCCGCGGGCTTTCAGCCAGCCGTCTTCCACATACAGATCCAGGGGATCCTTCTCAAAATCATGTTCGACATCCTTGTTCTTTTCACAGACCATGTCGATATGAGCCTGCAGGATGATCGGCGCACTGTTTTCATATCCTTCTGAAGCAGGCTTGTCGATGATGACGTTATATACGTCGTCCTGCTTGTACCAGAGTCCCTGTTCCTTCGCAAAGGAAACCAGATAATCACTGATCGCCTTTTCGTTGCGGGAGCCGCGGGGAATCTTTGAAATCTCATTAAAGTAGTAACAATGCCGTTTGTTCAGATCAAAATCCATCATATTTACCCTTTCCTTTTATAAAGAAGACAGCCAGTTCAGCAGTCTGTCCAGCCAGCTGTTTCCATCCGTCGTGTTCTTCGCCTGATAGGTCATCGGCACCGCCTGCACGTCCTTGCCGGTAATATGCACCAGCATGTAGGAAGGCCGGCTTCCGTCCCGGTTATGCCAGATCGACCCCGGGTTCAGCATCCGGATGCCGTCGATCGTGACGTCCGCACAGGTATGCACATGGCCGAAGAAGACAAGATCGCAGTCATTCTCCTTAGCGTGGGCAGCCATCGGCTCATAGTGGAAATAGGACAGAAAATCCATATGTCCATGACAGACATAGATCCTGTGTCCGCCGATTTCCAGCACCAGATGATCCGGCACTTTCCCTTCCAGGGCGAAATCATGATTGCCGCGGACGCAGATAAAACCTTCCAGTTCACCGTATGTCATTGCCGAATCCCCGCAATGCACGAAGTAATCATAATCCGCGTACATGGTCTTCAGATAACGCAATGCCTGCCTGTCACCATGATTGTCACTGACTAAAACGATCCTGACTGTATCCATAGTGTGATTATACGCTATTTACATAATGAAGTGGGTGCGGGCGCCGCGTTCTCTTTCCGGCAGGCCGGTTGTTTCTTTCTGTGCCGCGATCGCCTTCATCAGGAAGGTCATGTTGTGGGCAAGGTTACGCACCGTCTGCAGACCTTCCTCGTCTTTATAGACATCTTCCCCGCTGAAGCCGTGCACGTCGTTCCAGTAGGAACTCGGAACGGTCGGCATGCCGCTGATCCCGAAGAACTGGTTCAGCGCTTCAAACGTTGCCGAATTGCCGCCGCGCCGGCATGACACGATACTGGCGGCCGCTTTCATATGCAGATCGCAGGTGCAGCTGTAGAACAGTCTCTGCAGAAAGGACAGAACGGTTCCGTTCGGGTTGCCGTAATAGACCGGGCTGCCGACGATCAGGCCGTCCGCTTCCGCCAGTTTCGCGGCTGCTTCGTTGACCGCGTCGTCAAAAACGCATCTGCCGGCTTTGTGGCAGTGACCGCAGGCGATACAGCCGCGGATGTCCTTGTTGCCGATATGCATGATTTCGCATTCAACGCCTTCCTTTTCAAACACTTTGACTGCTTCCTGCAGGGCAGTGCTGATACATCCTTTCGGATCCGGACTGCCGTTGATCATCAATACTTTCATACTGGAATCCTCCTCCTGTTACTTTTGATTATCATTATAAAACAAGCGCCGCAAAGAAAAAGATATGTGCCTTTGCAGCACATATCCTGACTGGTTATTATTTGCCTTCTTCTTCCGCCGGTGCAGATTCGCCTTCCGCCGGAGCCGCTTCTTCGCCGCCGATCTTGAAGGATACGGTATAGATATCACCCGCTACCGGTTCCTGGCTGTCGCCTTCCGTGTAGTAATCCTGGGTTTTCAGACCGAATTCCGTTGTTTCCGGCGGTACCGCGAAGATCAGTTCACCTGATTTGGATCCTTCCGGCTGCAGTTCATACTTGGCCGGCATCTGTCTGTCACTCAGCTGGGTCGTATCGTACATCGTGATTGGATAATCGTAATCCTTGTCACCGTCTCCCCATGTGATGTAAAAGTCCGCGTCCGTCATGGTAATCGGATTCTTGCCATTATTGGTTACCGTGACATCCACGACCAGCAGTTTATATCCGTCATGGCCGAGCATACCTGCCATCTCGTCTTCCAGGCGCGCGTTTGTTACGGTGTAGTCGAAGAACATTGTGGATAATGTATCTCCGGTTTTCCCTTCCAGCGTCTTTGCCTGTTCTTTTCCGCAGCCAACAAGGGACAATGCCAGAAGTCCCGCCGCTGCAGCAGCTAATACTTTTTTCATATTCTTCCCCTCACCAATATAAGTATGATACCATTTTTCCACTTAAACTGAAGGACTGTTTTCAGGTTAATGCCGAAAAACAGTCTTTTTTTTTCCCTTATCTGCTGAGATGGAACAGATACAGCCAGCCGTTTTCCGGTACATAGATGCCGCGGCCGATCTTTCGCTCGTTCTGATCATAGACATCGGCGCCAATCACTTCGCCGGTTTCGCTTCTTATGAATACCGCTTTCGTAAAGGCCGCGAACGGCTGCGAACTGTTTTCCGTATGTTCGATCGTCATGCTGAGTACATTGCCCTGCTCATCTTTTTCATAAACGGCATCTTCCCGTTCACCGGTATATGACACGGCATACGCAGCCGGCAGATCACCGCCGGGAATCCAGCGGATGTCATAGCAGGTGTCTTCCGCGAATTCAAATCCGTCATACTGGGAGGTTCTGAGTGTGCCGCTTTTGCCGGCATTCATCTTTGTCCAATGGCCGTTATCGTCATACTGAATCTCGACGGTGTACAGTACCGCATTATTATCGGTCAGGCAGGCGGCTTTCACCAGCTCGCCGTACAGATTCCAGACACTGCCGTCATCCGTCTGATAATGGCCGCCGGCTTCCAGTGCTTTCAGGCGGTAATCGATAAAGACGCTTGCCTTCAGAGAATTGATTTTTTCCAGAGCGGTCTGCGCTTTCGTCAGATCGTTTGCCAGGATACTGCGGTCCGCCTGTTCCTTCAGGCACAGGATCATCTGGTCTATGACATATTCCTCTTTCGGATATTTCTCATGGTAGTCTTCATAGAACGTATAGGCGTCGATGTCGTTTCCCATCTGGAAATACGCATCGCCGGTTTTCAGAAGCGCCTGATCGCCTTCGCCCCAGGCAGCCGCCTTTTTGAAATACTGGACCGCCTCTTCATAACTGCCGTTTTCCATCGCCAGGATGCCCCGTTCGTACTGGCCGCGGGAATAGGTACGCACGGAAAGAAAGATACCCAGGGCAAAGACCAGCACCGCCGCCAGGATCAGGCCGGTTTTCAGGGAAATGTTAAAATGCCATTTCGGTTTCTCTTCCGCTTTGACTTCCGGCACGGTTTCTTCTTTCATCGGTATGACTTCTTCCGGACGCGGAAGCTTCTGTTCCGCTGCCTGCAGCAACGCTCTGACATAGCCTTCCTCAATCCCGAGGATCTCGGCGATCGCGGCGTTGCTGAGATGTTCATAGACTTTCATCAAGGACACGATTCGCTCTTCGTGATCCATGAATAAGAGATCCCGGTTCAGATCCCTGATTTCGGAAAGTTCCTTCCCGTCTTCCTGCGGTGTCTTTACGTCTTCAAACAGATCCCTGTCACGGTCCTGCACGTACATGACAGACAGTTCCCGCACCCGGCGGACGGGATTCTCATCACCGCCTGCTTCCGCAGCGATCCGTTCGGCTTCCGCTTCATTGCCGGTATAGCCGGCCGCCAGTTCTTTTAAAAGCTGTTCTTTCTCAGTATTATTCATTTCACTCATATGCCCACCTATAAGAAAAAGATGCTTTTCAGCATCTTCATTTTAGCATTGTTCTGATCAATACAACACTTTCGTCACATCGATCGTCGCTCTGCCGAGCGTGATCCTATCACCGGCATTCAGCGGAGCTCTGCCAAGGGACGGCAGTTTGGTCGCGTTCAGGAAGGTTCCGTTATGTTCGGATACGTCCTCAACACACAGCTGCTGATCCGCGATCAGGATCCGCGCATGTCTGCGGCTTACCGCCGGTTCCGGGATGACAAGGTCGCAGGACGCGGCTTCTCTTCCTAAAAGGCACGGCAGCTGGTTGATGGAATATTCACGGACATTGTTGCCGATCACGACAGCCACTTCAACACCGGTCGGTACACGTACCGATTCGTCTTTCACCGGCACGTCGTCCAGTTCAGCTTCCTCAGCCGGTACTTCCGCCGGCACTTCTTCGGATTCTTCTTCCGGCAGGCCGGTCATGAATTCATCCACCGCGGCATCGACATCCGCTTCGTTCATCAGGCGTTCCGGAATCTCTTCGAAGTCAGCCGGAATTTCTTCCGGAAGTTCCACTGGTTCAGCCGGTTCACTCGGGAATACAGGAATCGAGAACTCGCCTGCGAAGGAATCTTCACTGGCCGGTACATCAGAAGCCGGGGATTCTTCCTCAGCTGCTTCTGCTGTTTCTGCCGGTTCCGGTTCTTTTTCCTTCTTGCCGAAGCTGAACAGCTTCTTGAACAGGTTCGGTTTTTCTTCTGTCGGAGCTTCCGGAGCAGCCGGAACTTCCGGTTCCGGTGTCACCACCGGTGCCACGATCGTTTCAGCAACAGCCGGAATATCTTCCGCATAGACCGGTTCCTCTGCCGTTACACTTGCCGGAACGGGTTCCTGCGGGGCAGCCGCCGGACGCGGTTCTTCTTCCTTTTTGCCAAAGCCGAACAGTTTCTTCTTGGGCGGCGGCGGTACTTCCACGCCGTAGTCGTCTACATAATACACGTTCTTTTTTACTGCCAGGAAAAACACAGCCAGCATCAGTACGGCACAGATACCTACCAATGTATATATAATCAGCTTATCGATTTCCGGGTCATTCAACATGTTAAGCATACTATTTCACCTCAAATCATATCCATTCTACACTGAAAAGCCTGTTTGCGCTATATCAGTATATTCTCTGGTCTTTTTTCGCGGCTGTTTTGATCGTCAGAATCACCAGCAGATCCAGAACCACGACAAAGCCATAGAAGAACATGACGGAAGCTTCGGTGCCGATCATGATCGATCCGTCATAAACCGAATGCAGAACCGCGGCCAATACAAAGCCGGCCGTCAGCAGCAGATTGGAAAACCTGAAGTTGCCCATGCTTTCCTGCACCTTGGCCATGCCATACATCAGACCCATATACACCGCGAAGCTCATGTGGGCCGGAATGGCCAGCAGAGCTCTTGGCACCGCGAGGTCAATGCCGCCGTAGAAGAAAATATAGAGAATGTTCTCAAAGGCCGCGAAGCCCAGGGACACGAATACCGCGTAAACCACGCCGTCAAACGTGTAATTGAACGCTTTATGGTTCCAGCTGAACTTATACAGGAAGAAGAACTTCGTCAGTTCCTCAATGATGCCGACCGATACGGCCGAGGCAAGACTGTAACCTGACATGGACATCTGCGCATTCTCGGCGTAGCTCACCAACAGCCGTTCACTGCCAAATTCGAGAGCGATGGAAGCCAGCGCCGCCAGCACACCGCCGAACAGCAGCTTCCTCAACAGAGAACCCGGTTCCTTTTCCACCCGGTCCTTGCGGTAGACATAAAACATCAGGACGGCAGCCGGAAGGACGGCCGCGATGACGTAAAGAATAATTGTCGTCCAGGGCAGATTGAATTTCAGAAACATACTCAGCAGACTCCTTTCCAGGTTCCTTTTCCGTGAACCATGTCATAGATCAGATTCTTTGCCACACCTGTCTTGGCGGCAACGTCTTTCACAGCGTCACTCTTGGACATGCCCGCCTCCATGGCTTCCTTGACCATGGTCAGGATATGCGACATATCGACATCTTTCGAATAATCATCGTGGTTGCCGTCCATGACGACGACCATTTCCCCTTTCAGTTCGTCCAGAACCGGAAGCAGTTCACTGATCGTGCCGCGCAGGAATTCCTCATGCCGCTTTGTCATTTCCCGGGCAATACAGCATTTGCGGTCACCCAGAACATCCAGGCAGCTCTGCATCATCTTGCTGATGCGGTGCGGCGCTTCATAGAAGATCATCGTCATCGGATACGCCCGGTATTCCTGCAGTTTTTTGACACGGTCATGATTCGACGGCGGCAGAAAACCGACAAACAGGAACGGCTGGGCAATCAGTCCGGAGGCCACCAGCGCGTTGAGCATGGCGTTACAGCCGGAAAGCGGCACGACGTTGAAACCGCAGCCGGTCGCTTCCATGACCACCCGCTGGCCGGGATCGGAAATCAGCGGATAGCCGGCGTCGGAAATCAGAGCGACGTTGTTTCCCTGCTGCAGCAGATTCAGAATGCCTCGGGCACTGCTGTCCTCATTGAAGTTCTGATAGGCGATCAGCCGTTTGGAAATACCGAAATGCTTCAGCATCTGGCCGCTCGTGCGGGTATCTTCACAGGCGATCACATCGACACTGTTCAGCACTTCAATAGCCCGCGGCGTCATTTCGGAAAGATTCCCGATCGGTGTCGGAACAAGATATAAGGTTGGTTTTTCGTTTTCAAATGACTTCTGACGGTTCACCCTTGATTCTCCTGTGTCTTCTTTTTGCCGAAGGTACGGACTGTGACATTTCTTGTCTCGGTCTTCTTTTCCTGGTTCGGCTTCTCACGGCGGCTGTCGTTATGACGGCGCCGGGAATTGTTGTTGGGCTTGTTCTGGCCGCTGTTACTGTTATTACTGCTGTTGCTGTGGCTGCTGTGGTTATTGTTATTGCGGCCGCGGGACTGCTGGTTACGGTTATTCTCTTTCCGTTCCGGTTTGACGTTGACGGACGGCAGTTCCATGGAAACCCGCGGTGCCGCCGGTTCACTGGTCCGCTGCACGGTACGGTGAATGACTTCCTTCTTTTCGCCGTCGTTGCGTTTCTGCATGACGACACCCTTACGCGGGATCGCTTTCTCACGCAGATCGTTGAGGGTAATGAAGATCACCTGTTCGTGGTTTTCCAGTTTGGCTTCTTCGTTCATGACATTCATGTTGGTAATACGGTAGATGTTGCCTTCGTATTCCACCTGAGAACCCATCTTGGGCAATCCCGACGTCATTTCCTTATAATCGTCATCTTCATATTTCAGGCAGCACATCAGTTTGCCGCACATACCGGACAGTTTTTCGGTATTCAGGGCAAGCAGCTGATTCTTGGCCATGTTGATGGAGATAATATCAAAACGGCTCTTGAATCTGCGGCAGCAGCATTCCATGCCGCACATGCCGATACCGCCGACCATCTTGGCCTTGTCACGCTCACCGATCTGCCGGAGTTCAATGCGGCAGTGCAATCTGGCGCCCAGCTTTTTCAGCAGTTCGCGGAAGTCGACACGCTGATCGGCCAAATAGATGAAAAGCACTTTGGAACGGTCCAGCGTATACTGGGCGTTCAGCAGATTCATCTCCAGGCCGAGGGCAGCGATCTCTTCGTTGCAGATGGCAAACGCGGTATCTTCATAACTGCTGTTTTCCTCGTAATTCCGCATATCGGTCGTTGTCGCGACTCTGACGATCGGTTTCTGCGGCATCCGCAGATTGTATTTCGCAATTTCAACGGCATCCGCTTCCGCTTCGCCCATTTCCAGTCCCTGGGCGGTTTCGACGACGACCCACTCGCCTTTACGGATCGTGCTGTCGAACGTGCCGAAGGAATACGGCTTGGCAGCGTCCTTGAAGCGGACAGGGACCGAATATGGATATACGATCTGTTCTTCAGATTCGTTTTCTCTGTTATAAGTTTCGCTCATGGTTAAAATCCTCCAGTCTGCGGAACGTCTGCGCTATCAAAAGGTTCAGATCGTTGAACCGGTTGACTTTGTCTTTCTGTTCCGCGACGATCATGATCAGAGCAGCGCCGTCCCGCTCTGTCATTTTTGTGTTTGATACGGCATCATGATACCATTTCGGACCTTTTGCGTCATGTCCAATCACGTCATGGCCGTACAGCAGCAGTAAATCGAGGAAAGCATTCAGCAGCGTGATGTTGGAGCGCTTCATCTTGTCTCTTTCGCCGCTGCTGAAGCGCCAGGAGATATCATAATCCACCAGCAGTTCTTCCCGCGGCATGCCTTCCAGATTCAGATACTGTTTGAACATGCCTTTGGCACGTTCATATTCCTCTCCTTCATAAAAAGGAACGAGTTCTTCTCTTTTGCGCACCAGATGAGAAATCAGATACGCCTCTTCGCTGGGAATGCCCGCCTCTTCCGCCATCTCTTCATAGGCTTCGCTGGCCTGCGGCACGAACGGCAGAATCGTGCAGCGCGAGATGATCGTCGGCAGAAGCCGGCTGGCGTTGTCGGTTGTCAGGATCGCCGTCACGCCGCGTCCGGGTTCCTCGAGAAACTTCAGCATCGAGTTCTGGGCGGATACACTGGCCGTTTCGGCATTCTCTATTATATATACACGCCGGCCGCTGCTGTTTTCCAGCGCGGTGCGGCTGAACTGTTCCTGAATCCTATCCACATCCTCTTTGGAAA
Source organism: Solobacterium sp. (assembly GCA_017404505.1). Lineage (GTDB taxonomy): Bacteria > Bacillota_I > Bacilli_A > Erysipelotrichales > Erysipelotrichaceae > Bulleidia. Next base: position 34,045 of record JAFRCE010000024.1, read on the forward strand.
TGGCCTTCTCGGCGCCGTGGAGAACGATCAGATCGCCGTACAGTCCTTCCCGGATCCGTCGGCAGGTGTTGCATTCCTCGCAGGCAAGCCCTTCCTGCTTTTCACAGAAAATGCTCTCCGCAAGCAGAAGTGCCGCTTCATTTTTGATCGTGCCATAAGGTCCCGTGAACAGATACGCATTGGAAATACGATCTTCCTGCACGGCATTCTTCAGTGCCTCATAGACGACCGGCTGCTGTTTTTTCAGCAGTTCCTTAAGCATCCAGCAGACCTTTCACAGCCTGATAGGCAGCTTCGATCACGTCTTCCACCGGCTGGTTTGCGTCAATGATGATCATCCTGTCCGCATACAGCCGGATGACTTCCTGATAGCCGTTATAGACTCTTTCATGGAATTCCAGACTCTCCTGATCAAGACGGTCCAGGACCTGTCTTTCACTGCGGATCCGCTTCAGACCGACCTCCGCGTCCACATCCAGAAAAATCGTCTTATCCGGCATGTGGCCTTCCACCGCGAAGCGGTTGATATCATATACTTCCTGAATGCCCAGCTGGCGGCCGCATCCCTGATAGGCAAGCGAACTGTCGATAAAACGGTCCGACAGAATGGTCACGCCTGAGGCAAGCGCCGGCAGTACTTTGTCGGCAAGATGCTGGCGGCGGCTGGCCGCGTACAGCAGAGCTTCCGTTCTGGCATCCATATCCGTATTGGCCGGATCCAGAATAATACCGCGGATCTCTTCAGCGATCTTACTGCCACCCGGTTCACGTGTATATCTTACTTTGTATCCTTCTTTTTCCAGACGGTCGCATACGGCGGTGCTGACCGTGGTCTTGCCGCTGCCGTCCGGTCCTTCAAATGTAATAAACAATCCCTTTTTCATAATATGGTTATTATAGCATTCCCTCTGCCGCCGCAAAAGCCGCGGCTGCTGCACATTTTAGCACTTTTTATACTGTTTTATTTCGGAAAGACACAGTAAAAGCGGCCTCCCTGATCAAAGGCCGCTGTTCTCTTACTGTTTCCGGCGCAGGAAGAACGCTCCCGCTCCGACAAGTAATGCCAGACCAAGGGCGATCATATACCCGGTGCTGTTATTTCTGTCGGACGTGTCCGGAACCGGATTCAGCGTGTTGGTAATGGTCGTCACGGTTCCTTCTTTTGCGACGCTCTTAAGAGCATAGCCGGCCGGAACTTTCTTCTCGCTCCATGTATATTCGATTTCTTTGCCGTCTTTTTCCACCGGCAGATCACTCACGGTGGCCTGCCAGTGATTGGCTTCGCTGAGCTCCACTTCGGTTCCGTCAGACAGTGTCACGATCAGGGACGCTGGCCGTTTGCCGGAACTGTTGTGATTGTCATCCCAGACTTTCTTTACGGTCGCTTCTGTCGTTTCCGGACCGAACGTATTGATCACGGTTACCCGGTCCGTCCATTGTTTATCGCTGATGACGACATCGTTATCGTCGCCGCCGTCTTTCTGCCGGGTCGTGATCCGCTTCAGGATCAGATGTCCGTATTTCCGGTTCAGTACGGATTCACCGGTTTCGTCCACTTCCCAGACACCGTAGGTATAATCCTCGACATTGTCGAAATACGCACGGTTCTGCGGTACGCCGTTAACGACTTCAATGGTTTTCAGAAGAATATTGCCATCTTCGTCTTTCTGGTATTCTTCGTCTTCGATCCGCCACAAAGCATAGTACAGGGTCGTGTTCAGACCGGAAGTATCCGCTCCGTCTTCCGCCTCTACTTCCTTTGAAACGACAATGCTCTTGACCGGATACAGATAGAAATTATCCGAGAAGGTCGCACCGTCAACGCTGAAGCAGATTCCTTCATGGGTGATTTCTTCCTCTTTGTAATTGTCTTTTTCAGTCGTACTGAAATATCTTCCCTGTCCTTCGCCAATGCTTTCCGCATCGGTATAGACCAGATACTCACCATCATTTTCAACGGTTCTGGCAAACGAGCGGTATTTATCCGGCATGCCGGTCAGTTCAACCTGCCCGCCTGTTGCGTCGTGTTCAATAATTATTGACTTCAGTCCTTCCGGATTTTGATCCAGGTCACCGATCTTGCCGGCATGAACAAATGTTCCCTGAATGATATTGCCGGTGATGTCTCTTCCCTCCGTGTAGCTTTCCGTACTGCCGTCTGCCTGAACATCTCTGGTATCGATGGCGAACTTGGTGCCGTCGGCATATGCTTCAACCGCCGCGTTATCCGCGTCGATCGTAATCTCTGTGGCGATCTGCCGGCCGGTATTGCCGTCTGCACCGGAGCCGATTCCGGAAGCACCCCAGCCGCCGACTGCCAGCACTTCACCGCCCGTAATCGTAACGGATACATCCTGATCGGAGAAATATTTGTCATCTTCACCGGCTCCCGTACCCTGGAAGCCGCCGCCAATGCCTGCTCCGCCGCGCATTGTCTCTTCATCCGATGCTGCGCCATGCGCTTTGATGTCACCGCCGCTGATCGTGATATCCGCTTTATCACCGCCGGCTCCCAGACCAATTCCGGCACCGCCTTTTTCACCGCCTTTGGAGGTGATATCACCGCCGCTGATTTCAATCTTTGTATATGGAACTGTAGCCGCATCCCCGCGGCCGTTATTACCCCGGCTTGCGTTGGCATTCGGCGATCCGCCTGATCCGATGCCCGCTGCTCCGTCACCGCCTGTGGCTGTGATCGTTCCGCCGCTGATCGTAATATCAGCGTGTGCGAGATAACCGCCGCCGATACCGGCTCCACCATGATGGATCTCACCTTTTCTGCTGCCGCCGGTGGCGTCAATCGTACCGCCGGTAATGACAATTTTTGCGTCGCTGTACATTCCGCCGCCGATCGCCGCGCCGATATCGGTACTGGCCGCTGTGATATCACCGCCATTGATCTCGATATCCGCCGCGTAGTAACCCGGTCCTTTATCACCGCCGTCGCCGTTGTTTTTACTGCTGCCAATGCCGCAGCCGATACCGGCCGCTCCGTCTGCTGTGACTGTGCCGTCATTGATGACGATCTTTCCGCTGTCGACATGGTTGCCGCCGCCGATACCGGCTCCTTCGCCGGTTGATCTGGCATTGACGGTGCCGCCATTGATCGTAATTGTTCCCCAGGTATTGTTTCCGGTCTTTTTATAGGAACCACTGGATGTTCCGCCGCCCGGGTTGTTCGAGCTGCCGATGCCGGCTCCGCCTCCCGGTGCTGTTGCGTTTACCGTTCCGCTGTTGATCGTGATGTTTCCATATAAGCCGTATCCCCTGCTGTCACCCTGGGAATTGGTGCCGCCGATACCGGCCGCATTCGGTCCGCCGGTTGCGTTGAGCGTTCCCGGCCCTTCGATTATCAGCGATGCCATCCTATTAGATGGGCTTTCTCCGTCTTCATATTCGAATTCGACTTCAATACCGGCAAAAGATCCTTTTGTAGCATTGATATTGTTGCCTTCTGCTCCGACAACCGTATTCTCACTGCCTTCCGCCAGTTTCAGGGTTACGGTATTGGGCGATTCGATCAGAAGCGGCGGCCCTGTTTTTACTTCTGTCTGAATATTGATGCCCGCCAGTTCGATCGTGGCATCGCCGTTAACGACGATTCTCTGTGCGGTGGAATCCACACCATCCGCCATTTCTATTTTTGTATCACCGCTGATATACAGAATGCCTTTTTCAGCGTCAAAAGAATACGCGCTTTCCTCGCCTGTAACGAGGAAGTCACAGCCGGCCATTGCCTGTAAACCGGCCGGCACTCCGAAGAGCGATATCACATCGGTATTTTCCGGTTCTGTGTTTGTTTCCGCTGTTCCGGGTTCTTCTTCTATTGTTTCCGGAGATTCTTCACTGCCCTGGATTTCTTCTGCTGTATCTTCCGGCATTGTTTCTTCCGCAAATGCCGTGATCCCTGTCAGATGGAAAATCATTCCTGCAGCAAGAAGTCCTTTTATCATTCTTGCGTTTGTTCTGTTCATATCTGCCTGCTCTTTCTATATCCTGCCTGTTCAGATATCCTGCGATACCTGAATACTGATCTGCTGAAATTGCAGAGGAAGTTATTTTACCACCCATAATAATACAATCAAACAGTTGGCGAAGGAAATAGTTGGATTTCTCTATCTGGCAAACAAAAACATTCCGGCATATTATTGCCGGAATGCAGGGACAGCAGTTGTCTGCTGTATTATTTGAGTATTTCCGCGGAAACGATTCCATCCATTCCGTTGATTTCCTTCAGCAGCTCATCCTGGTTGATTTCGCTGTCGGGACGAAGTGTCAGCAGTGCTGAGTACAATGCCATGTTGCTCTTTTTGGAACCGGTGATCTGCAGATTGGCAATCGCTGCGCCTTTGTCTTTGCAGTGGCGCATGACAACTTCCAGCTGCGGCTTTTCAAAATAACTCAGGGCAATGCGGAAATCCGGATAATGGCTCATCTTTTCCAGAATATTTCCAAAGTATGTCTGGGCGATCAGCACCAGCGCAAGACCCAGAAGGCCAAGTTCATAGTAGCCGGCACCGATTGCCAGACCGACGATACCGGCTGTCCATAAGCCGGCTGCCGTGGTCAGGCCTCTTACAACATTGGAACGGGTGACATAGATCGTGCCGCCGCCGATAAAGCCAAGACCGGTAATGACCTGTCCGGGAATACGTGACATATCCGCGGAAACCTTCAGGACGAGATACAGATAGAGGCCGGTCATGGATGCAATGGCAGCGCCGAGGCTGACAAGAATATGGGTGCGGAATCCCGCGGGTTTGTTTTTGTAGGAACGTTCCAGACCGATCAGGGCGCCGGTGGCGAAGGCCAGCAGCAGACGGAATACAGTTCCCAGCAGATCAAGATTTCTTAAAAAGTCAAAAAACGGTAACATGATTCTTCCCTCCTTACGCGATCAGTTCCTCAACGGAATACACACAGTCAAGCTCAGCCAGCGAAGCAAGCATCTCGGAATGAGACATTTTTTCCTTCGCCAATCTTAGAGAGAAGACAGCCGCCGGGTTCAGTTCACCGCTGCGTTCCGAACGCTCCACTTCGATTTCGTGGATCGAAGCTTTGCAGCTGTTGATGACTTCGGTGATCTTGTTGACGTCTTCGATGGAATCGAACTCCACGTAAAGATCGATGTTTCTGGTTCTGCGTTTATACAGTGCTTCCAGCGGCTGCATGACATTCAGGGCGAAGCGGATCAGGATAAACGAGATCAGAACGCATTCATAATAGCCGGCACCGGCAGCGATGCCCATGCATGCGGAAGCGAACAGACCGGTGGCGGTCGTCAGCCCTTCCACCTGCTGGTGTTCGGCGACAATGATCGATCCGGCGGCCAGGAAACCGATGCCGCTGATGACCTGTGAGGCAAACCGGGACGCATCATATTTCATTCCGATTTCCGCGACGACTTCAGCCCACGCACCTTCTTTCAGCATGGCAAACTGGTACAGCGAAAGCAGCAGCGCCATTGCCGCGCCGACACTGACCATCATATAGATGACAAGGCCCGCAGTTTTTCTGCGTTTGGATCGTCCGTAACCAATAATGCCGCCGGCGGTCATTGCCAAAAGCAGCCGTACGATTACAGACACCATATTGAATTCTCTGAGATACTCCATGATGATTCTTGCACTTCCTTATTATTAATTTCAGTTTAGCACAGGATTTCACTGACGTTTTCAAATCCGCAGAATTTGTCAGTTTGTTTCTCAGAATTTCCGATATTCATGTTTTAATTACTTCAGAAAGGATTCTTTTCCATGAAAGAATTGCTGAACAACATACAGATCATCTACACCGAAACAGATGCCGCCATCGCAGAAAACATCTTTTCTTTTCTAAAGGAGAAGACCGGCAACCGCCATCTTCCCAGTGACGCCGCCGTCATTATCGTTTCCGACGAAGCGACTGCCGATCCGCAATGGCAGAAAGACGTCCGTTCACTGAATCCGGCGGTCCGTCTGGTGCCGGCCGGCGCGATCGTCAATGCCGACTACAGCGATCCGGCCATCATTCCCTCCCGCATTGAAGAACTCAATTTCATCCGTATCGACGAAGATCTGCACCAGAATCTCTGGGATTCCCTGAATCTGGATCAGGACTTCTACAATGTCCGCAACGCTGTTCTGGTCAATATGAATTCCTGGCTGATTTCCGAAGAATCCGACGCCTTTCTGATGACCGATTACCGGCAGGTCAGAAAATGCCTGCGCATGGTTCAGAACAAGGCAGCCACCGAGACCGACGAACGCTTTCAGAAACAGCTTCATGACATGGAAGATTATCTGAACCGCTCGCTGCCCGTCGCGAAAAAGCTGTTCTTCCGCACCCTGCGGCAGCGGCTGACACTTGTTCTGGCGGCGGCTGTTCTGATCGCGGTCGTTTATGGCGGTATCACGGTTATTTCCAATCTGCAGCGGGCGGCCCGGGAAAGCGCCCTGCTTGGCCAGGATCCTTCCGAAGCGAACGCGGCGGAGAATTTCGTCCTGCTTTCCGACGGTGTCAACAACTCGTATATCGACGAATCCGTCCGCGCTGCCCTGTTCAACGAAATGACATCATATCTGGATCTTAACTGGACCACGACACCGGTCGGTTACAACTACAAATACCGGCTCTATGATCCGCACTTTCTCGGAAACGAACAGTATCTGATGCTGACAAACGAAAACAACCACACCCTGGTGTTCGATACTTACACCGGCAAGATCGCGCAGGATTTCGGCGGCTCCAGCCAGCCGGTCAAAGCTTATTATGTCGATCTCGACAACCGCTATGTCATCGTCGTCACCAAAGAAAACCAGATCTTATTCGGCGATGCCGATACCAGCCAGTGGCTGACCAACAACTACGAATATCCCTTCACCGGCAATTCCGACGTTCGGATCCTGGCCCGCAAGGGAGGTATCGTCATCTACGACGACAAAAACGAATTCTATTATGTCGTCAGTGAAGAAACCGGTATCCGGCCGGCTTCTTATCTGCGGCCGGACACGATGGGCACCGACGACTACACGATCCATGACATTAAACTGTATGAAAACGAGACGGTTTCCGCCACTGAGATCGAAGGTGAAATGTCCGTCTATTATTCGGATCATCAGGGCGGCATGACCGGCTACAGCACCGGCATATCCGGCAAACCGGACTGCACGGCGAGTGTTTCTCAAAACAATATGATTTTCGCGGACAAAGACGGCAACGTTCTTCTGTTTGAACGCGAAAAGCGGGGATTTCACGCCATCGGTCTGAAACTGCCCGACGTCAGGTATCTGGTTCTGATCAACGATTCCGTTCTTGCCTATCATGACACGGTCCTCGGAACGAGACTGTACGACTTCCGCCAGCAGGCGGACCTCGGGGAAGTTCTGTCCGGCTTCCGGGATATCACCTGGCTGGGCGCCGGTGAATACACGATCATGTGTTACGCCGACGGTGCGTATCACTGTCAGCCGCTGTCGACGATCCTGCCGCAGACGGAAATTGACGAAACAACCGTCCTGAAAACCTACAATACGACTTCCCCCGCGGATGAAGGCCTGCTGTCCAATGTCCGCTACGAAGACGGTCTGATCCGTTATGAAATGGATGTCGTCAAAGACGGACAGTCTCTCCATCTGCCCTATGTACTGGACGGCGCCCGGCTTCTGCCGGCCGGCAGTGCCATCAGCGACCGCGTTCTGGCGGATGCGGATGCCCGTGGCTATCAGAACGAACCGCTTGCCTGGAACAAGGAAGTCACGGTCATCGGTCTGACCGACGGCGGTCTCGGTTTTGTCGTCGGTACTTCCGACGGACAATTCCGGGAATTCTCCATGGAGTATAACGGTTTCTGGCTGTCTGACAGTTCTTTCCAGATTCCCACCCGTTCAGCCATTATCGCCATCCACGAAACGGAAAACAACTACTGGCTGGAAGACGAAAGCCATCATTACTGGTATGCTGGCAAGCGGTATCCTTCCCATGATGAAGGCAGTACGTTACTGCTGGATCTGATGAATGAAAAAATGCAGATGCACGGCTACTTCAAACAGGACCTTCTCGACAGCGTCGATCCGCAGACAGTCAGCGACCTCGGTATTCAGCTCATGCCGGGCGGTGACGGAAAGGAGTGGGAATAACATGAATCATATCTTTATTTCCTATTCCCGCCGGGATTCCGCTTTCGTCAACAGGATCGCCGATCTGCTCCGAAAAGAAGAAATTCCCGTCTGGCAGGATATATCCGGAAAGAGTTCCGGCATACCCTTCTCCACCAAATGGTTCTCAGCCATTGAAGAGGCTCTGCATACTTCCGCCGGCGCCCTGGTCTTCCGTTCGGAAAACTGGGAAAAATCCGTACCGTGCCGTAAGGAATTCGCCATTGTTGAAAACCTGGCCATTCCCTGCTTTGAGGTTGATACAAACCGTACCTATGACGAAGCGGAAACGGAACAGCTGCTGGCGGACATCCGCACCTGGTGTGAAACGGATGTCTACGGTGATGCGGAAAACGATCTGCGCACCTGGCTGCTCTCCTCCCTGAATGCCCATCAGAACCGCCGCAGTCTCAACACCGGTATTCCGCACTATAAAACAAAGGAAGACAGCGACGCCTTCCTCGAACGGCTGCGGCAGTGTGAAAAAATGGCGAAGGACAAACAGTTCGACAGCCGTCAGCCCAGGCTTTATAAAGACATGCGGAAGTTCCTGAAGCGGGCCGCCCGCATCACCCGCTGGGACCGGATCAAACGGCCGCTGGCCGCCGGAATGCTTGCCCTGCTTCTGGCTTTGAGCGGTGTTTCCTATCTGCTTTCCGCCAGGCAGCGGAAAGAGACCAGCCAGCATCTGGCCGCTTTGCGCAGTCTTGATTCCATCCATACCATGCTCAACCGTGATCCTTTGCAAGCTTTGATCATGATGGCGGAAGACGATAATGACTACGGCGATTATATTTATCTGCTGTTTGAGAATTATGCGGACGCCCTTGATTCCATCTTCCCTTCCGCCTTCCTGAACGCCGCGTCCATGGACGCGCAGCTGCTCGCTTCCTCCACTCCCCAGCAGGATGCCGGTGACTATCAGGTTCTGATTTCCGAAGATACCGGGTCGGTGGAAGTCGTTCAGCCGAAAGACCGGGAATATGAAACATCCACGGCCTTCCTGTGCGGCGGCCACCCCGATACCTGGGCGGTCCAGGGGGATTATCTTTGCGTTTCCCACGGTCAGGACGTCTTCCTGTTTGACATGCCGCGGGCCAGAGACGCGATCCTGCTGGAAGGATGCTGCCGGAACGTTCGTGATCTGCGTTTTGACGGACAGGGCCGCATCTGTGCAATTACCGAAAGCGGCGACGTCTTCATCTGGGACAATCCGTTCAAGGAGATGCTCTGTACACCGGACGAAGCCATTCAGAAAGCCATCGTGCCGGTATACAGTGACGGCCGCCTGGAAGTCAGCTCCACGCCGCAGGGCACGCTTTTGATCCGCGACGTCCGTCACGATGCTGTGATCGCTTCCTGCTCCCTGATCAGAGAGCCGCTGCAGGGCGTATATCTGGATGAAACCGGCATTGTCTATGCGCAGGGTGTCTCCGGTACCTGGTATCAGAAAGACTTCTCTAGGTTCCTCGCCGGTTATACGGACGATCCACTCATGCAGAAGAAACAGTATGACGAGGAAGTGCGCCGGCTTTGCGCTTTCCTGCACGATGAGCTGCAGATCACCGATCTGTCTCTTTCGGAATAATGCGCGAAACCTCTCGCACTTGTTCCCATTAACCCGTACAATAAAAGTAACGAAAGAATAGGAGCGAAATCATATGACGAAACAATTCCCGAAAGGTTTCCTGTGGGGCGGCGCCACCGCGGCCAACCAGTTTGAAGGCGGCTGGAACGAAGGCGGCAAAGGCTGGTCGGTCTCCGACGCGGCCCGCAGCCATCTCGATGTCGACGTTCAGGACTATAAAAAACAGAATGAAGTGCTGATGAAGGATATCGAGGAAGCCATGGCGCATCCGGAAGATCTGGTTCATTATCCGAAGCGTCACGGTTCTGATTTCTATCATCATTACAAGGAAGACATCGCCCTGCTCGGTGAAATGGGCTTCAAGGTTTTCCGTATGTCCATTGCCTGGAGCCGTATTTTCCCGGAAGGCGATGAAGAGACACCGAACGAGGAAGGTCTGAAGTTCTATGACAATGTCTTTGACGAACTGAAGAAGAACAATATCGAACCGCTCGTAACGATTTCCCATTACGAACCGCCGCTGCAGCTGTGCCTGAAGTATGACTGCTGGTATAACCGCAAAACGATCGGTTTCTTCATGAACTTCACGAAGACCATCGTCGACCGCTATATCGACCGTGTCAAATACTGGCTGACCTTCAATGAAGTTGACTCCATGATCCGTCACCCGTATACGACCGGCGGCCTGATCAGAGACCGTTTCAATGACAAAAACTGGGAGGAAGTCATCTTCCAGTCCATGCACCACCAATTTGTCGCTTCCGCGCTTGCCACACAATACATCCATGAGAAGGATCCGGAGGCCAAAGTCGGCTGTATGCTGACAAAGCTGACGTATTATCCGTACAGCTGCCGGCCGGAAGACGTTCTGGAAGCGCAGCAGAGAATGCGTGAAACATACTGCTACAGTGACACCCAGGTATTCGGTGAATATCCGGCCTACCTGCTGGCCAGATTCCGCAACCATGGTCTGAACATCGTCATGGAAGAGGATGACCTGCGCGTCATGAAGGAATATCCGGTTGACTTCATTTCCTTCTCCTATTATTCCTCCAGCTGTGTCGCCGCCAACGCCGAAGGTCTGCAGACGACCGCCGGCAACACGATGACCGCGATCAAGAATCCGTATCTGAAAGCCAGTGAATGGGGCTGGCAGTCCGACCCGATCGGTCTGCGCGTCTCGCTCGTCGATCTGTATGACCGCTACAGAAAGCCGCTCTTCATCGTTGAGAACGGTCTGGGTGAAAAAGAAGAACTGGTTCCGGACGGCAACGGTTCCTACACGGTCAATGACGACGGCCACATCGAATACTATGACGGTCATTTCCGGGAAATGTACAACGCCATCGTCGAAGACGGCGTCGAACTGCTCGGCTACACGACCTGGGCATGTATCGACCTGGTATCGGAATCCACCAAGCAGATGTCCAAGCGCTACGGCTTTATCTATGTAGACTGTGACGACTACGGAAACGGAACCTTCGACCGTTACCGCAAGAAGTCCTTCTGGTGGTACAAGAAGGTCATCGAAACAAACGGCGCCTGCCTGTTTGAAGAAGAATAAGTACCTGGAGTCTTCCCGCAAGGGAAGACTTTTTAAATGAAAAAACGGACCTGCGTCCGTCATTCATAATCACCGCCTTCGACTCCGAAGTATTCCTCAAAGGAATAAAACGGATCGATATTGTAGATGGCCGTGGCATAGTCAACGCCGACATAGCGGAAATGCCAGGGTTCATATGCGTAGCCGGTAATCTCCTGTTTGCCTTTCGGGTAGCGCATGATGAAGCCGTATTCATGGGCGTGATCCTTCAGCCAGGCACCTTCCGGTGTGTTTTCCATTTCTTCCGAAAGATAGGTCGCTCCGTCATGGTCGGAAATATCCGCGGCCAGACCGGTCTGATGATCGGAATAACCGGGCCGTGAGCTGATCGTATCCGCCACTTCCCAGCCATACTGGGCAGAATAGCCGCTGTACAGCTGATCCTGGTATTCCTGTGAACGGTAGCCGGATCCCAGCAGTAACGTAATGCCGTCATTGGCTGCTGCCGCAAACATTTCTTCGATTGCGGAAGCGGCCTGTGCTCTTAACGGCGCACTGCCGAAGACCATCGGCACATTCGGTTCGACAAGATCATACGGCGCGTAGCCGTCCGGCAGCGGGTGCTTTTTGTTGGCCAGAAGAAGCAGGCTGTCCGTGTCGTGGAAGACATCCAGATCCTCGCGGCTTTCCTCTTCCGCCGGCGGAATCATGCCCTGTTCGAGAACGGTCTTTTCTTCTTCGCTTTCCTGAATGACCTTCTGTGTCAGAGCGGCGTCTTCAATGGGTTTGCTGAGGGAGCCGGCAAGCGTGGTTACCAGCAGCGCCAGCAATGCCAGGCCGCCGAACACGAGAGTCAGAAACGCCCATGGCCGCAGTTTTCTCTTTTTCTTTTTATTCGGCATAGGTGCCGCCTTTCAGGTGATAGTGCTCTTCCATCGTGTTCCAGTCGCCGTTGTGGTAAATCGCCGCAGCTGCTTCCGGACCGATATAGCGGTAATGCCATGGTTCATAGCTGTAGCCGGTAATGGCTTCTTTTCCCTTCGGATAACGCATGATGAAGCCGTATTCATACGCATGGGCCATCAGCCACTGTCCTTCCGGTGTTTCACCGAATTCTTCGGTCAGATAGGTCGCGGCGTCATGGTCGGATATATCCACGGCGAGACCAGTCTGATGATCCGAGTAGCCGGGCCGGGAGCTGATCGAATCAGCCACGTCCTTGCCATACTGCTCGACATATCCGTCATACAGCTGACGCTGCAGAGCTTCCGCGCGGTACGCCGAACCGAGCACCAGATGAACGCCTTCGGCATCCGCCGCCGCGAACATCTCTTCCAGGGCCGCTGCCGCCAGGCTGCGCAGATAGCAGTCATTCAGCATCTCGACACTGGGATGCACCAGATCGGACGGTTCATAGCCGGCCGGCAGGGCGTGTTTCTTGTTGGCGACAACCAGAATGCTGTCGGTATCAAAGAACTGCCGGTCATTCTCGCCGGCATACATATCAACTGTTTCTTCTTTTGTTTCTGTCATATTCTGCCCTCCCTGGGTACGATAATGGGAAACCACCATGAAGATGGTGCAAATGGCCATCAGACATACCGCTGCTATAAAAAGTTTCTTCGTCAGTTTCATAAAAGGTAACTCCGTTTACCTATGTTAACACAAAGCACACGGAAAGAGAAACACGTAAAAAAGAGCCTGATCCCGCATGGGAAAAGGCTCTTTGCGTTTTTGCCTCAGTCTTTGATTTCAAAGCAGACGATCATGCCGCCGCGCTCCGCATAGTAACTGCAGAGGCCCGTGCAGTTATCGACGACGATATCCGCACCGGGGAATTTCACAAGCAGCTCTTCTTTCATCTTATGCGCCTGATCGGGATTCAGGCAGTGTGACAGTCTCATCTTGCCGCCGTTGTAGCCCATTTTCAGGATCTCGTTATAAAGTGTGGAGAACGCCTTTTTGGCACCTCTGGCAATGGAGGCCTGCTGGATCGTTCCCTCTTCGGAAGCTTTGCCGAGGAAACGGATCCCCAGGAAGGACGCCACTTTGGCTACCGCCGGATTGACCCGGCCGTTCTTGGACAGATTGCCGAGGGATTCCAGCAGGAAGAGGATCTTCGTGTGCCTGTAGTATTCATTGACCGCGTCGACCGTCTCTTCAAAGCCCATGCCGGCTTCCTTGCATTCCGCGATCTTTTCGATGATCAGCTGCATACTGCCGCCGGTCGCCTTGGAATCGAAGACGTGAACTTTGACTTCCGGCTTTTCCGCCTCGAACTGCTCCTTGGCCATAACGCAGGCCGCATAGCTGCCGGACAGGTTGGAACTGATCGTAACGGCATAGACCTCGTCCGCGTCGCCGAACGCTTCCATCCATTCACCGGCATTCGGACAGGACGTGCTGTCTTTCGTGCTGTGTTCAAATGCATTGACAAGAGCGCTGGTATCCAGACCTTTCTGGTCGACAAACTCAACGCCGTCAACCAGGATTTTCAGCGGAACGGTCGTATAATGCTCATTCCCTTTGAATTCCAGAAGATTGGAAGAAGAATCCGATACAATTCGATAGCTCATATGCAATACCTCACGAAAATATGATAGTCAGCAGTCAAATACCCTGTCAAGCGTTTCTGAAAAACCGTTACTGCAGGCCGGTATGCTTCTCAAACCAGTCGGTCATTTCCTTCAGACGCCGGATCCGGTGCAACGGTTTGCCGCTGCGGCTCAGTTCATGGTTCTCACCCTTGAAGATGACCATTCTTGTTTCCACGTTCTGCACGGCCAGGGCCTGCATCATCTGCATGCCTTCCGGCAGCGGACAGCGGTAGTCTTCCTCACTGTAAATAAACAGTGTCGGTGTCGTGCAGCCTTCCACGTAGCGCAGCGGTGAATGATCCCAGAGGTGGTCGAAGCCGTCAAAGATATGCGGCGCGCCGTGCTGGTCCGCGTTGTGATAGTAGCCGATATCGGAGATCAGCGCCTTCGAGATCCAGTTGGAAATCGAGCGCTGGGATACGGCACAGCAGAAACGATGTGTATGGCCAATGATCCAGTTGGTCATGAAGCCGCCATAGGAGCCGCCGGTCACACAGAGTCTTGTTTCGTCCACGGCCGGTACCTGGGCCAGAACCGCGTCGGTGAAGTCCATCAGGTTGTCATAATCGACATAGCCGTACTGATCACGGATATCCGCGAATTCGTCACCGCGGCCGTCCGATCCCCGGATGTTGGTAAACATAACGATGAAGCCGCGGGATGCCCACAGCTGCATCTCATGGAAGAAGTTGGTTCCGTAGACGACCCGCGGGCCGCCGTGAATATCCAGGATCGCCGGATATTTCTTTTTCGCGTCGAAATCCTGCGGCAGAAGTACCCAGCCATGAAGCTGTTCTTCTTTCGAGGTATAGTCAAGCCGTTTCGGAGAAGCGATATATCTGCCTTTCAGGGCATCGTCGTTCAACGACGTCAGTTTCGTGAGTTTGCCCTTCTGCAGTTCATAGACTTCAAACAGGTGTTTCGCGTCGGAACGGATCATCGCGATCTTGTCTTTTCTGACATCGATGGCGTTGATCGCCCCCTGCTCGTCGAAGAGAACCGTGTGGTCAAAAGCCGCATTCCACTTCCAGATGGCGGTATGGTCGTCATCCGTGACGAGGGAATACAGTTCGTCTTTGAACACCACATTCTGCATGCCGCCGCCCATTGTGCAGTCGGAACCGACGGATGTATGCAGGTTCAGCACAGGGTCTTTGACAAAGGCCAGCTCGTTTTTGAGGACCTTGACGATCATGCCGGTCTCGTTGCTGCCATAGGCTTTCTTGTCGGTTGCCTGGGCATAGAGCTGATGATCAATAAGGAACAGGTTACTGATCGCCATGTTCTTTTTGCTGATCAGTGTTCCTTTCTTTCCGTCGGAAAGGGAAACGGTATAGACACCGTCCCGCATGGACCGCTTGCCGTGCCAGGTTTCCGCTGTGTAGTACAGCGTGTCACCGTCAATGACATATTCGTTCACCGCGGTATCCTTGCCGGTCAGCCGTTTCAGACTGCCATTTTCCAGCAGGAAAAGGGCATTGCGGCGGCCGTTGATAAAACCGACGTTGTTCAGCCAGTAAGGAATCTCGTCGACGACATGATAGTCCGCGTCTTCCTTTTTCTTGGCCTGCTTCTCTTTCCGCACTTCGGCGGAATCCTTATAGGCATCCGGATCGTCCCGTTCAATGGCGGCACTCAGCACAAAGCGGTTTTTCCCGGCCGGCTCCAGCGAGGAGACAGTCAGCGGCAGCTGCAGATACGGCAGTGCTTCGCCGCCGTTGACATTGATGCGGAAGATTTCCGTCGTTCCTTCTTCGTGACTGTCGCTGATGCGGCGGATCAGCAGATGTTCGTTGTCTTCAAAAGCGAGAATATTGGCATTCAAAGAGGCAGTCAGCTGTCTGGCCTTGCCGTCTTTGACCATCCAGACATCCCGGCCGTAGCCGCTTTTGTCCGCTTTGGTATAAGCCACTTCGAAAACAAGAACCTTCCCATCCGGGCTGTAGCGCAGTCCGGACGGGAATTTATACGTCAGAATATCTTCAATTTGAATCGGTTCTTTTTTCATAGTTATTTCGTATGCTTGTCAAACCAGCCGGTGATTTCATCCAGACGTCTGATTCTGTGAACCGGCTTGCCGCCGCGGCTCAGTTCATGGTTTTCACCCTTGAAGATGACCAGTCTTGTTTCAATATCGCGGACAGCCAGTGCCTGCATCATCTGCATGCCTTCCGGCAGCGGGCAGCGGAAGTCTTCGTCACTGTGGATGAACAGTGTCGGAGTCTTGACGTTTTCCGCATACTTCAGCGGTGAATGATTCCACAGGAATTCTGTGTTGGCATCCCCGAAGAGACCCTTCGCACCGCACTGATCCGGTCCGAAATACAGACCGATGTCACTGATAAACGTGAAGGATACCCAGTTGGCGATCGAACGCTGGGAAGCGGCGCAGCAGAATCTGTCGGTGTGGCCGATGATCCAGTTGGTCATGAAGCCGCCATAGGAACCGCCGGTCTCACACATCTTCGTCGTGTCGATATTCGGATAGGCAGCCAGAACAGCGTCCGTGAAATCCATCAGGTTGTCGAAATCGACCGAACCGTATTTGTCACGGATGTCAGCGAATTCATCGCCGCGTCCGTCGGAACCGCGGATGTTCGTGAAGAAGACGACATAACCCTTGGAAGCCCATACCTGCATTTCATGGAAGAAGGCGTTGGTGTAGACAGCGCGCGGTCCGCCATGGACATCCAGGACAGCCGGATATTTCTTTTTCTTGTCAAAGCCTTCCGGCAGGAGCACCCAGCCGTGCAGCTCATCGCCGTGGGAGGTATAGTCAACCCGGTGCGGCTTGGCGACGTACTTGTCCTTCAGCGCGGCATCGTTCAGGCTTGTCAGACGGACGACGTTCTTGCCGTCCAGATCCATTTCATAGACTTCCATCAGACTGCTTTCGGTCGCTCTTGCGAAAGCGATCTTCTTGTTGGCAGCGTCCATGAAGAAGACGACACCCTGCTCGTCGAACAGTACCGTCTTGCGCATCGCGCTGTCGAACTTCCAGATCTCAACATGATCTTCGTTGGTTGCCAGGGTATAGTACGCATTGCCGCATACCTTGCTCTGGCTGCCGCCGCCGAGGCAGATATCAACCGCGCCGGCATCATGCAGCTGACGTTCCGGATCCTTTACGGCGACGATTTTCTTGTCGACAAGGTGAGAGATCTTGCCGGTTTCGTTGATGCCGTAGGTCTTCATGTCACTTGCCTGGAAATACAGTTCGCCCTTGAGGACAAAGAGTCCGCCGATGCTGTGGTCGTTGCGGCCATAGAGCGTTTCGCTCTTGCCGGTTTCCGTGTTCAGGGCATAGAGCTTGTCGAACATCGAGCGCTTGTTATCGCGCACATTGCCGTTATAGTAAACGGTCTTGCCGTCCACGACCATTTCACCCAGGTCAAACTTCGGGGCTGTGACGCGTTTGACTTCCAGTTCTTTGCCGGTTCTGACAAGGAACAGAGCGGTTCTCAGCTTGTTGATATAGCCGGCGCCGTTGAACCAGTACGGAACTTCGTCGACGACATGGTAGTCTTCTTCGGCTTTCTTCGCTTCGAGCTTCTGCTTTCTTGTTTCTTCATTATCTTTATATGCGTCCGGATCGTTGGCGTCGATCATACCGGCAACCGCATATACTCCGTTTGCGACTTTTTTGACACTCTTGAGCGGGAACGGCAGGGTGATCCACTTCTGGGCTTCGCCGCCGGTCACGTCCAGTTTATAAAGATTTGTCACACCAGGCACATCTTCCGGGGTGCTTCTGGTAACGATGAGGGTTGTGTCATCGTCCCAGCAGACGATGGATGTGTTCAGGGTCGCTGTCAGCTGCTGCGGCTTGCCGTCTCTGACGAGCCAGACATCACGGTCGTAACTGTTTTTCTTTTCGTTTGCCTTGGCAACCTGAAAAGCCAGATAGGTGCCTTTCGTGCTGTACTGCAGGTTCTCCGGAAATCTGAAATTCAGTAAATCTCTGATTTCTACTGGTGCTTTAGTCATATTTTCCCTCCTTATATGCTTTGACTAAGAATGTCATACCCATTGTTTTCGCATCGGTAATTTCACCACTTACAATTTTGGCAGTGATTTCATCCAATGTCATCTTTGATACATTCAGATCTTCATCCGCATCCAGATGCTGGCCTTTGAATTCACCCTGCCGGGCATAATACAGATAAATGACCTCGCTGTCGTACGCCGGTGTCGGTGCCATCTGGCCCAGGAAGAAGAAATCCTTTCCTTCATAGCCGGTTTCCTCGATGATCTCACGCTGGGCGGTAAGCAGCGGTTCCTCGCCCGGCTCCCGCTTGCCGGCCGGATATTCGGTCATTACCTTTTCCTGCGCATACCGGTACTGGGTCACCATGAAGAATTTCCCTTCGTCATCCTCCATGGCAATACCGACGCCGCCCGGGTGTTCCACGACTTCCCGCGGCACCCGCTGGCCGTCTGCCGTCTCGGCTTCATCCTTGCGTACATTCAGGATCAGACCCCGGTAGACATAATCTTTCTTGATTGTTTTTTCCTTCAGATCCATAAACAGGTCTCCCATATATTTTCATTATTATATAATACGTTCAGAGGTAACGTTATGAAAATCTATTTTGCCGGATCGATCCGCGGCGGCCGCAGCGACGCAGCTTTATATCACGACATCATTGAACATATCAAAGAAAAGGACATTGTCCTGACCGAACAGGTCGGTGACATGTCCCACTCTGTCAAAGAAGGAAGTTTCAAAGACGACGGTCAGATCTATGCCAAAGATACCGCCTGGCTGCGGGAATGCGACATGGTCATCGCCGAATGCACGGCACCTTCCCTCGGCGTTGGCTATGAACTTGCATACGCGGAACGCCACAGCAAGCCGGTGCATATCTTCTACCGGCCGGGGGAGACTTCCCTTTCCGCCATGTTCAAGGGCAATCCCTATTTCATGATTCATCCCTATACAACTAAAGAAGAGCTTATCTCTCTCATCGATCAGATCAGAGAATAAGCTCTTTTCTTTAATCTCTTAACGGTTCTTTAATAATCTGACTGTAATAGATGCGGGTCAGAACATCCGTGACAAGCAGCGGCAGAATCGCGGCTGCCGACAGCAGCAGGATCTGCGACGTGCTTGCCTGTCCGCTTCTGTACAGCGAGAAGAACGCCGTGCCGGCATAGATGACTACCAGTGCCAGGATCAGCAGATAGAACTTCGAAACTTCGCTGTGCATGATTTTATTCTTTTCCGCTTCGGACACGCCGACCTGGGAAAGAATGTGATAATCCTGCATGCGGCCGGACAGATCGGTTTCCAGACGGAACATGATCGTCAGCGACTGCAGGATCGCGATACTGATGTAGGTTACGATGACCAGCAGATATTCCAGCGTGGAATACTCGCGGGAGAACAGCATCGTCATGACCACCAGCAGATCACAGATCAGCAGAAACACAGTGACTTTGCAGAACTGCATGTCACGGCGCAGGAAACCGTTGGAAATCAGTCCGACGGTTTTCTTTGTACCGCTCTTGTGGTTCTGTCTGGTCAGCAGCGGCAGAAACAGCGAACCCATGACCCGGTTCAGACCGACACTGCCGATCACCATACTGATCGCCAGGGCACCCGAACCGTTGAAGAAGTTATACAGCGGCAGGATCGCCGCAACAACCGCGGCAACATTCAGCAAAATTTGCACCGCCGGTTTGGATCCCATACCATAGGCACCCCGGTTGTCCTTCATGGCTCCCATATTGCCGCCAGCCAGAAGCACGGCACCGCTTTTGTAGGCAAAGCTGCAGTTCAGCAGGATCGTCCAGAATACGACAAATACAAGCACGGCGATGAATTCCACCATGGCATAGGTCGAAATCGTAATGACAAACGTTTCCCCCTGCATTGCCAGCAGATGATTCATCAGTCCGATCAGACCATATCCGGTAAGGATGCCAAGCGGAATGGATATCACCAGCAGAAGCACTGTCTGAATCAGAAGATACATGGCCAGATGGATATAGGTCGCGCCGCAGATCAGCCGCACAGCCAGTTCCTTGGCCTTGTTTTTGACAAAGAAATCATTGCAGAAAAGCAGATCGATAAAACACATGATGACGACAAAGACCATCATCAGATTGCCGGCATTGCCTTTTTCGAGAAGCTGAAACAGATCTGCCTGATTGGCGGAGGTGATGTAGACTTCCGGCTGCCCGCCTGTCAGCGCAGCTGCCATATTGAAATACACAAACAGCAATGTCGTCGTGATATAGAACGTCAGGGCAAAGAAGATGGCCTTGGAACGGCTGTTGCGCAGAGAGCGCATCGCTTCTTTGAAGATCATGCCCGTTTTCTCCTGCTACGGCCGGACGAACTGATGGCCACGATTTTCTGGAAGTATTCATCCTGATCCATGCCTTCCCGCCGGATCTCCGTGCTGATGGCACCGTCACGGATGAAGATCAGACGTGAAGTGAAGGATGCGACATAGGAATCGTGGGTGACCATGACGATCGTCGTGCCGTTTTCCCGGTTCAGTTTTTCAAACAATACCATCAGTTCTTCGGAATTCTCAGAGTCCAGCGCGCCGGTCGGCTCATCCGCGACGATGATACCCGGATTGTTGATCAGGGCTCTGGCAATGGCCGTTCTCTGCCGCTGGCCGCCGGAACATTCCAGCGGTACTTTGTTCAGCAGAGTGTCGATATTCAGCTGTTTGGAAATCGTAATGATTCTGTCTTCAATTGTTTTGGGATCCACTTTGGCCAGGGTCAGCGGCAAAGCAATGTTTTCGTAAATGGTGTGCGTATCCAGAAGGTTGAAACTCTGGAAAATGAAGCCGAGATTTTCATAGCGGAAGCGGCCGATCTCGTTGGCGCTCATTTTCATGACACTCTTTCCCTGAATATACACATGGCCGTCCGTCGGATAGTCCATGGTGGAGATCATATTGATGAATGTGGATTTACCGGAACCGGAAGGTCCCATGACACCGAGGAAATCCCCTTTATGCACCTCGATGTTGATGTCGTGCAGAGCGGTTACAGCGTTCAGCGAATCAGCATTATAAACTTTCTTCAGATTTTTCGTATAAAGTACAATATCATCCATATGCGGTGTCTCCTGTTCTGCTGTAATTATAAACGGTACTGTTTTTTGCCCGCAATGGCTCCCGGGAAGGTTTCTCCTGTTTTCAGGACTGCCGGTTGTATTCCTCCATAAAGGCAGACTTGTAATAGCGGGAAATATAATAGACGGTTCCGTTTTTCATATGCACTTCGTCTCTGTAAACATAGTCAATATATATCGGATTGATGAGTACCGCGCGGCTGGCTCTGATCATCCACCGATACAGATTATGATAGGCAATCATCCGGCACAGCGAGCAGTAGACAGGATAGATCCGGTTGCCGGCCTGGATGATTGAACGGTTGCCTTTAACCGTGATCGTGCAAATCTGCCTGCTTCTGAGCATATTCTTACAGCGGTCGGACACGAAGGTCAGGCAGTCGTTTTTCTCTTCCAGGCAGAGGATGATCATCTGCCGCAGGACGGACTGAAACTCCTCCCTGTACATCATGTATTCCTCTGCCGGCAGTAAGATTTCCGATCCGGCCGGTTCATTCAGACCGACGAGTATCATCTGGTGGTTTCTGAAAGGAAGCAGATGTATTTTCTCCAGGCAGCGGTTTTCCGCCATTATGCCGTCCATAAAAAACAGATCACAATTCTTCCTGCAGTTTATATAACTGTAGGGTTTCTTCGTGATCTGCAGATCGATTTCTTCTTTTAAAGACTGAACGCTTCTGTTCAGTACGTCAATAAATTGTGTTGGTCTGTTACTCAGGATGATGATCGTTATTTTTGTATTTTCCATGGCTGTAAGTTGTTTGTACTCCCATACTTTCAAGCAGTTCCTGAAAAAGCCGGCGCTGATAAGCGGGTATTCTGCTGTTTATAATCAGAATATCATTTTCGTATTCATCTGAACAGAAGAGTGTATTCAGATCAACTTTAAGATACTCGGAAATCAGTTTGGCTTTATCCATCTTGATTTCATGGTTTCCCGTTTCGTAGTTGGAAATTTCCTGCCGGCTGACACCAACCGCATTCGCCAGCTGCTGCTGGGTCACATTTTTGGTCTCACGAAAAAAGCGGATCCTGTTGCCGGATTCTTCTTCGTAAGCTGGTTCCGTTTTCCTTTCCTCCACCGGAGGCAGTTCCTTTTTCTTTTTCATATCCTTCCTTTACAGAAAGTATATGTTCCCCGGGCCGTCCGGAAAGAATACACGCGCAACCCACGGTTGCGCATGCATGTTTCAGGCACCTGCTATCTGAATACGGATCTTTTTCTGCCATTTGCGGCCGATGGGCAGTTTCTGCCGGCCCGGCAGCTGCAGCTGTGCGGATTCAAGCAGTCTGATCTGGCAGATGTTCACGATACAGTTACGGTTGATATATACAAAGCCCCATTTCGCAAACCGCGGATAAACGGACCGCAGGGTCTGCGGTTTCAGGCATACCGTCCGGTTTCCCTTCAGATGCATGTACAGACGGCGGTGTGACGTTTCCACATACAGAATACTGTCAACCGGGATCTGCGCATACCTTCTGCTGACCAGCTGCACGGTAACGGTTCCCCGCAGACTGATTTCCTTCCGGATCATTGACCAGACGCCGGCGAATTCCTTTTCCAGCCTTTCTAACAATACATACGCCAGCACATTGGTTCCGAATGCTTCCCGGATCCGGCCGGTATCCGTACCGACCAGAACGATCAGTGTCCGAAGGGACAGACGATGCAGGAGTTCTGCCAGTTTCAGAAAGTCCATGTCCGGAATTCCGTCTGTCAGAAAGACCGCCTGATACGCCTCCCGTTTTGCCGCCTTGATAAATGAGCGGGCATCATAATACGAAGTGCATTCCACATTTGTCTGAGATTGTTCCATAAGCAGTCTCAGCCGGCTGTGCTCGGCACTTCTTCCTGTAACAATCGCTGTTTTCATACTTATATCGTAAAACGTTCTGCGCTTTGTGCACGACCGCATATCACGATATCCTGCATCTTATCACGGATTGCCCCGGAAAAAAGAAAAGAGCCCCTTTTGCAAGGAGCTCATGATCACTGTTTTACTGCTTATTTGGTGATGGATTCGAGCCAGTTCGGATCCGGTTCAAAGCCGAGCAGCTTGACGACTGTCGAAGCAACATTCGCCAGACCAAAGTCGCCGCCTTCCTTGACTTCCGTGCCTTCCGGTCCGTTGAAGATCGCGAACGGTACAGGTGCCAGAGTGTGGCTTGTCTTTGCCTTCGGTGTGCCGTCTTCGTTGCGGCCCTTGTCATACATCTGGTCGGAGTTGCCGTGGTCAGCAGTGACGACCAGTGAGCAGTCCATCTTGCGGCAGGCATCCATGACTCTCTTCAGCATCAGGTCAACGGACTCGACACCGATCAGAGTAGCTTCATAGTTGCCGGTATGGCCGACCATGTCGCCGTTCGGATAGTTGCAGCGCAGGAACTGGTATTTGCCAGATTCGATTGCTTCAACCATCTTGTCGGTGATTTCCGTCGCCTTCATCCATGGCTTCAGCTCGAACGGAATGATATCGGACGGGATTTCTTCCCATGTTTCGTTGGCAAACTTCTCGGATCTGTTGCCGTTCCAGAAGTATGTAACGTGACCGAACTTCTGTGTTTCGGAGCATGCATAGCACTGCAGACCCTTGTCGAGCAGGAATTCACTCAGTGTGTGTTCAATATGCGGCGGTTCAACTAGGAAGTTGGCCGGCAGTTTGAGGTCGCCGTCGTACTGCAGCATACCGGCATAGAATACGTCCGGCTTTTTGACCTGATCAAATGCGTCAAAGCCCTTGTTCATGTAGTCAAATGCCTTGGAGATTTCAACCGCGCGGTCGCCTCTGAAGTTGAACAGAATCACGGAGTCGCCGTCGTCGACAGTACCTACCGGTGTATCACCGTCAGCTACGACAAAGCCCGGCAGGAACTGGTCGGTTCCTTCGCTTTCCGGATAGAGAGCCTGGATCGCTTCCTGCGCAGACGGGAACTTTCTGCCGTCGCCCATGACATGGATGTGCCAGCCTCTTTCAACCATGGACCAGTCAGCTTCGTAACGGTCCATGGTGATGACCATACGGCCGCCGCCGGATGCGATGCGGCTGTTGAATGTGTCGTCGTTCAGCTCAGCCATGACGTCTTCGAGCTGCTTGACATATTTCGGAGCGGATCCTTCCGGTACGTCACGTCCGTCGAGGAGAACGTGTACTCTGACTTCCTTGAGGCCTTCCTTCTTGCACTGTCTGAGCATGGCCAGCAGGTGGGAAATGTTGGAGTGAACATTACCGTCGGACAGCAGGCCGAGGAAATGCATCTTTCCGTTATGTGTCTTGGCGAAATCAACAGCGCCCTTCCAGGCAGCAGACTCATAGATACTGCCGCTTTCGATGGATTCGTTGACCAGCTTGGCGCCCTGCGAGTAAACCTGGCCGCAGCCGAGTGCGTTGTGTCCTACTTCGGAGTTGCCCATATCTGTGTCATCCGGCAGACCGACGGCTGTGCCGTGCGCCTTGATTGTCGTATGCGGCCACTTTGTCATTAATTCTTCAATCTGTGGTTTGTAAGCGTGCAGAACAGCGTTGCCCATGTCTTTTTCTGTCCAGCCGACACCGTCCATAACCACAAGTACTACTGGTTTAGCCATAATTATTTTTTCTCCTTTATTCTCTTTATTAAATATACCATAGTTCCGGATTCAATCAGTGTGTGACTTTATGTTTTTCTGCCGCAAAGTTGTTTGTCCGGCGGCTTTTCGTTTCTCTTCCGTAACGAAAAAGAAGCGCCGTGTCTTTTTGACCGTACGCTTCTGATAAGGTGATGGATATTTGCGGATCAGGCGTCGATGGTGGAAATACGCAGGGTGATTTCCTCCAGCACGTCGAGCAGTGCCTTGACGGTGTCAAGCGACGTGAAGATCGTCGTGTTGTTTTCAACCGCGCACATGCGGATCAGCGCGCCGTCCTTGTTGTCGCCGTCGGAACTGATGTTCCGGGTATTGATCAGATAGGCGATATGACCCTGGCGGATCGCGGAAGGAATGTCGTTGGGATCCTCGCTGATCTTCTTGCGGACATGGGTGCGGATGCCGTTCTTCTTGAGGAATTCGGCCGTTCCTTTGGTCGCTTCGATATTGAAGCCGAGATCATAGAAGCGGCGGATCAGCGGCAGCGCTTCGTCCTTGTCGGAATCCGCGACGGTCACGAAGACAGTACCGTAGTTTCTCAGATTCATACCGGAAGCCTGCAGGGCTTTATACAGTGCCCTGTTCAGACGGGTATCGTAGCCGATCGCTTCACCGGTCGATTTCATTTCCGGTGACAGATAGGCATCCAGACCTCTGATCTTGCTGAAGGAGAAGACCGGAACCTTGACGTAATAACGTTTCTTTTCTTCCGGATAGATATCGAAGAAGCCAAGTTCCTTCAGACTCATGCCGAGAATGACTTCCGTGGCGATGTCAGCCAGGGAATAGCCGGTCGCCTTGGAAAGGAACGGCACGGTGCGGGAAGAACGCGGATTGACTTCGATGACATAGACGTTCTCGTTTTTGTCGACGATGAACTGAATGTTATAGATACCGACGATGCCGATACCGAGACCGAGTTTCTTGGTATACTGCAGGATCGTTCCCTTGACCTTGTCGGAAATACTGAAGGCCGGATAGACGGAAATCGAGTCACCGGAATGGATACCGGTACGTTCCACCAGTTCCATGATACCCGGCACGAAGACATTCCGGCCGTCGCATACGGCATCGACTTCCACTTCCTTGCCGGCGATATATTGGTCGACAAGTACCGGTTTTTCTTCATCGATTTCAACGGCTGTCTTGAGGTAATGCCGCAGCTGTTCCTCGTTGGCGACGATCTGCATGGCCCGGCCGCCGAGGACGAAACTCGGACGGACAAGCACCGGATAGCCGATTTCTTCCGCCGCGGCGATGCCGTCTTCGATCTTGGTGACCGCCCGGCCGTCCGGCTGGGGAATATCAAGGTCCTGCAGAACCTTTTCAAAACTGTCTCTGTTTTCCGCCCGGTCAATGGCTTCGACACTGGTGCCGATGATCTTCACGCCGCGTTTCATGATCGGCTCCGCCAGGTTGATGGCGGTCTGGCCGCCCAGCGAGGCAATGACGCCGACCGGCTTTTCAAAGAGCACGACGTTCATGACGTCTTCCGGTGTCAGCGGTTCGAAGTAAAGTTTGTCGGAGGTTGTATAGTCGGTCGAAACGGTTTCCGGGTTGCTGTTGATGATGATCGCCTCATAGCCGGCTTTGCGGATGGTCTGCACGGCATGGACGGTGGAATAGTCGAATTCCACACCCTGGCCGATACGGATCGGTCCGGCACCCAGCACGACGATCTTCTTGCGGCCGGAAAGCTGTGACTGGTTTTCACCTGTATAACTGGAATAGTGATAGGCGATGTACTTGCCGGAATAGAGCGTGTCCACCATCCGGAAGACCGGGAAGATGTCATTCTCTTTTCTTAAGTTGAAGACGCTCAGTTCATCCTGGTTCCATAATTTCGCGATATAGCGGTCGCCGAAGCCCATCTTTTTGGCTTCCTTCAGTACTTCCAGGTCATTGACATGCGCGGCGAGTTTTTCTTCCATATCGGTGATCTTGCGGATCGATTCGAGGAAGAGCTTCGTGATCATCGTCGCTTCATGGATCTGATCCAGCGACACGTGTCTTCTGATCAGTTCAGCGACAGCGAAGATATTGTCATAACGGAATTCTTCCACATATTTCAGCAGATCTTCCGTCGTATACGTGTCAAATTTCGCCAGGTGGAGATGGTATACGCCGGTTTCCAGGGAACGGACCGACTTCAGAATGCATTCTTCCAGGTTGGCGCCGATACCCATGACTTCACCGGTCGCCTTCATCTGGGTGCCGAGGCGGTTCGGGGTGTTCGGGAATTTGTCAAACGGGAAACGCGGGAACTTGGCGACGATATAATCGAGCTTCGGCTCTTTGTCGGCGGTCGTTCCGGCGACTTCGATATCTTCCAGCGCCATGCCCATGGCGATCTTGGCGGATACTCTGGCGATCGGATAGCCGCTGGCCTTGGAAGCCAAAGCGGAAGAACGGGAAACACGCGGATTGACTTCGATCAGGTAGTATTCGCTGGTTTCCGGATGGAGAGCGAACTGAACGTTGCAGCCGCCTTCGATCTTCAGTTCACGGATGATCTTGATGGCACTGTCGTTGAGCATCTTGAGATCATGATCGTTGAGCGACAGGATCGGCGCGACGACGATCGAGTCACCGGTATGGACACCGACCGGGTCGACGTTTTCCATACCGCAGATCGTGATTGCCTTGTCATAGGAGTCACGCATGACTTCAAATTCGATTTCCTTAAAGCCCTTCACGCTCTTTTCGATCAGGACCTGATGAACCGGGGAAAGCTGGAAGGCATTGACGCCGATCTCTTCCAGTTCCTCTTCGTTATAGGCAAAGCCGCCGCCGGTGCCGCCCAGTGTGAAGGCCGGCCGCAGAACGACCGGATAACCGATGTGCTTCGCGGCTTCCTTGGCTTCTTCAAGACTGTAGGTGATTTCTGAAGGAATGACCGGTTCGCCGATCTTCTGGCACATTTCCTTGAACATCTGACGGTCTTCCGCCCGCTCGATGCTTTCTCTCGGTGTGCCCAGCAGTTCCACGCCGCATTCTTTCAGAACACCTTTCTTATCCAGCTGTACCGCCAGATTCAGACCGGTCTGGCCGCCGATACCGGGAACGATCGCGTCCGGTCTTTCATAACGCAGGATCTTGGCAATGTATTCCAGGGTCAGCGGTTCCATGTAAACCTTGTCCGCCATCTGGGTATCCGTCATGATCGTTGCCGGATTGGAATTGCACAGAACGACCTCATAACCCTCTTCTTTCAGGGCGATGCAGGCCTGTGTGCCGGCATAGTCGAATTCGGCGGCCTGACCGATAACGATCGGGCCGGAGCCGATGATCAATACTTTTTTAATGTCTGTTCTCTTTGCCATAGCTGCTCTCCTCAGGATTTCGCATACAAAAGAAAAACCGGCTCTTAACAATGTAGAAATACATTGCAGAACCGGTAAAAGCCATTCTGGTCCGGAATATGATTTACATGTTTTTCAAGTACTCTCATATTGCGCTCCTGTCTGCTTTGGATCAGGCAATTTCTTGCTTTACTCCTGCGAATGAGTCTATCTTTTTTCCGCGTATCTGTCAATGATCACGCCATCAAAATATGAGACTTCACAACAGGTTTTATTCAGTCGCTGTATTCCCCGTATTCACAGCCGCAGTGGCTCACGGTAAAACCGTCGACCAGTTCCCTGCCTTCCGCTGTCTTGACATACAGCCGCACCGTTCCCGTGCCGGTTCCGCCGTTATACAGATCGTTGTGGCGCTTTTTGCCATCCGGTGCTTCATAATTGATCTTCAGCATGTCCTTTTTCAGGCATTCAATATCCGTTTCCATGATATGGGTACGGTTTTCCTGCACGACATGCCAGTACACCTTTTCCTCATCCTGGTGACTTTCAAACTGCGTCTTCGGTCCTGTCCAGAACTTGGAGAAGTTGAATTCAAATTCCCGGCCTTCGTAGTACAGGGCGCCGAGCAGTTTTCTTTTTAACGGCACAAAGTAGACTTTCGGACAGCCGCCGCCGATATCGAAGACACTGTTCGCCAGCATCCGGTTTTCCCGGGCGGAAAACAGGGCATTGGAAGACAGCCATACCCAGGGACTGGTAAAGTCTCTGCCCCAGTTCTTGTCGGCATATCCGTAACTCAGTTCCGGCAATACGATATATTTGCGGCCGTTGAAACGGATCTCACCGGCATATACCGTCTTCATTCCTTCCGCATGCCAGTACATTTCAAACGCCTTGATCAGCCGGAAAAAGGACGACGCCCCATAGCCGACGTTGAAGGCGATCTGCTTGTCCACGGTCATTTCCCAGGAAATCTCACCGGCATCGCTCATGTATTCGGGATGGGCTTTCACTTCCTCTTCACTGAGACGGATATGGCCTTTGAGCAGGTTGTCAGACGCATAGCAGTCGTCAGCGGAAATATAGTAAGGTGCCTTGGCATGAACCGTCACGTCCTTCCAGCCAAAAAAGCGGTGCAGCTGACAGGCGTCTTCCCCCCAGCAGCCGGCTTTGACCATCAGGTAGGAAGGCCGGATGCCCTTTGCCTGATTTTCCGGCAGCTGGCCGAAGATCGGTTCTTTGCCGCCAAGGGCGGGATTGCACGTATAGAATTCGATGAAGAACGATTTTTCTTCCCCGGTTTCGGCATCAATGGCCGTGAAGGAATGCCACCACCAGTCATAGCCCTTTTTGGCAAAAGGTCCGTCCAGCATGAAGCCGTTCCTTTTCAGATCGCTTTTGTTAAACATTTGTCACACTCCCTCAGATGAAAAAAGCAGGATTTCCTGCTTATTTGTTCGTATTTTCCGGCAGATAGAAAATCTGTTCGCCGTCCTTTGTCAGCATATAATTGCCACGGGCATAGCTTTGCACATAATCCGGGTCCTGCAGTTTGGTCTTTTCGTTGGTCAGATACGTGTTTTCATCCTGAACTTCCTGCAGTTTTTCCTGTACCTCTGAGAGTTCCTTATGGAGACGGAACGTCGTCAGTACCTCACTGCCGACGGAATACAGCATATACGCGGACATCAGCACCAGGATCAGACAGAAGAATTTGGTGATCGGCGCCAGGCGGCGTTTTTTCTTTTTCGGTGTATTTCTGTTAACAGTCATAATTCAGTCTTCCGGTATATAAGATATATCACTCTTGGGTGGTTCCCGCAAGCGGCTTTGTCTCCAGACGGCTTTCCGAGATGATCTCATACATATCCGCCGCGTCCTGTTTCTTTTTGACCTCGGCTGTCGATAATACCCGGATTTCCAGTCTTCTCGTGCCAAAGGTGATCGCCACGACGTCACCGGCTTTCACTTCGTGGGAAGGCTTGACGACGCGGCCGTTGATTTCCACTCGTTCATTCATCGCGAGTTCTTTGGAAACGGTCCTTCTTTTCAGGATCCTCGATGCTTTCAGAAATTTGTCAATTCTCATTTTTCTTCGCCTCCCTTGCGGTATCGATCACTTTGATGGCCAGGGCGAGGTTGTCCTTCATGGCCGGCAGTTCGGCAATGATCGTGCCGTTTTTATAGCGGATCGTGATATCCCGGGACAGTTTTGTAAAGCTCTCAAACAGCCGCACTCCGTCCACGTGCTGGGAATAGAGCGGTGAGAAGGTGATTTCCATGCCGCCTTTGACTTCCCGGTAGCTCTGGACGTTGGGATCGTTCAGTTTCAGATCCAGCTTCTTTTTCATAAACAGGGCACTGACTTCGGAAGGCAGTCTGCCATACTGGTCGATGATGTCCTGCTGGTAAAGATCGAGTTCGTCCTCGGTTTCCGCCGCGTCGATCTTCTGGTACATTTCCAGCTTGTCGTAGTCGTTGGAAGTAAAGCCGTCGGGAATGTAGCTGGTCTTCTGCACATTGGCTTTGGCTTCCGGCAATTCGAGAACCATCGGTTTGCCGGTGCGGCGCGATTCGATCGCTTCTTCCAGCATTTCAATATACATATCGATACCGACCGTATCGATAAAGCCGGACTGTTCGGGTCCTAAAAGATCTCCGGCGCCGCGGATCGTCAGATCACGCATGGCGATCTTGTAGCCGCTGCCAAGACGGGCGAATTCCTTCACGGCCTGCAGACGTTTCTGAGCCACTTCGCTGAGCTGCCGGCGCGGCGGCACCAGCAGATAGGCATAAGCGATCCTATCGCTGCGGCCCACCCGGCCTTTGATCTGATAGATCTGGGCAAGGCCGAAATCCTGGGCGTTGTCGATCAGGATCGTGTTGACGTTGGGGATGTCAATGCCGTTTTCCACGATCGTCGTACAGACCAGCACGTCCAGTTCGTGGTTGGTGACCTTCATCATCGTATCTTCGATATCGTTGCGGTCCATACGGCCGTGAACGATGCCGATCCGCGCCTCCAGCAGTTCGTTCTGCAGAGTGCGGGCAATGTTGTAGATCCGTTCGATATTGTTATAAAGATAGAAGACCTGTCCGTCCCGGGCCAGTTCCTTCTGAATGGCGTCGATGACCAGGGACGGTTTTTTCTCGACGACATAGGTCTGCACGCTGTAGCGGTTCATCGGCGGTGTTTCCAGCTGAGAAAGAGAACGGATACCGACCAGACTCATCTGCAGAGTACGCGGAATCGGTGTCGCGCTTAAGGAAAGCACGTCGATACCGGTCTTCATTTCCTTGATCTTTTCTTTATGTTCCACCCCGAAACGCTGTTCTTCATCGACGACCAGCAGACCGAGGTCCTTGAATTTCACGTCCTTGGACAGCAGCCGGTGGGTGCCGATCAGGATATCGACTTTTCCTTCCTTCACCTGCCGCAGGATCTGTTTCTGTTCCGCCGCTGAGACAAAACGGTTCAGCAGCTTGATATTGACGGCAAAGCCTTTATACCGTTCCGAGAATGTTTTGTAATGCTGGGAAGAAAGGATCGTCGTCGGACACAGCACGGCGACCTGTTTGTTGTCGGAAACCGCTTTGAAGGAGGCTATGACAGCCACTTCCGTCTTGCCGAAACCGACGTCGCCGCAGACCAGACGGTCCATCGGCTTACTGCTTTCCATATCCTTTTTAATATCTTCCACGGCTTTCTGCTGATCCGCTGTCAGTTCATACGGGAAAGCGGCCTCAAAGCGGCTGTTCATCTCGGTGTCTTTGGAAAAGGCATAGCCGATATGCTGTTCGCGGGTCGCGTACAGAGCAAGCAGGCGGTCGGCGATATCGGTGACGTTTTCCTGCAGTTTTTTGCGGGTCTTTTCCCATTCACCGGAGCCGAGTTTGTTCAGGCGCGGCACGACCCCTTCCCGGGAAACGAATTTACGGACCAGACGGAACTGTTCCAGCGGCACCAGCAGCTCGGCGTTGCCGCGGTAAACGATCTTCAGGAAATCACGTCTGACCTGATTGATCGTCCGGTTTTCAATACCGACATACTGGCCGACGCCGTACTGGGCGTGGACGATAAAATCGCCCGGTTCCAGTTCGTTGTAGCTGTGAATGATTTCCGCGCTGCGGAATTTATTCTCATAACGGCCGCTGTGCCGGTGGATCTCAAACAGTTCGGAAGCGGTATAGACATGCAGGTTTGTTTCCGGGATATGAAAACCCTGCATCAGTTCACCATAATACAGACTGATGCCTTCTTCCGCTTTGCCGTCATCGGCAAGGATCGTGTAAGGGATCCGGTTTTCCACACAGGCGTCAACCGTCCGCAGCATTTCCTTATCCGGCAGAACAAGGACGTTGCGGCCGCTCGGATCGATCATTTTAAGACGAGCTTCCAGGGTATCGGAAGGCAGATGCACTTCTTCGATGCCGCTGATATTGTCCGCGAAAGGATCTTCCTTTACCGCTTTATAATTCTGAGCGATCCGGTGAATGTCATGCCACAGCGCGTATTTCGGCAGCATCTTCCCTTCCTGCACCATTTCCTGAACATAGGAAATCGTTTCCGTATTGAACGTTTTGACGGCTTCCTGGATCAGCTGTTCGTCCGACCAGATGATCTGCGGCCGGTCCATGTAATCCACGATGCCGGCGGCGCTGTCCAGCAGTGCCATATAAGGGTACATCTGCTTTTCAAAGACGCCGCTTTCCATCAGGATCAGATCGCTTTCGACATTTTCCGAAAGGATACTGTTGTTTTCCTTCGCCAGGATCTTTTCCGCTTCTTCACGGATCTCTGCGATCTGACGTTCCGTGAACAGAACGTCACTGGCCGGCACGATTTCGATTTCCGGAACGGTTTCAATGGTTTTCTGCGTGGCGACGTCAAAGAAACGGATCGATTCGATCTCGGTGTCAAAGAATTCGATACGTACCGGATTGGGATAATTGATGGAGAAGACATCGACGATACCGCCGCGGCTGGCATAGCATAACGGCTGATCGATATGGGCGGTCGGCTGATAGCCGCCGGCCTGCAGTCTTCTCTGCAGTTCCTTCATGTCGATTTCGTCACCTGTTTTCAGATAAATGCAGCCATTGCGGAAATCTTCCGGATGCGGCAGGAACCTCAGCAATGCGGAAGGACAGGTAATGACCACCTGATGGGGATTTTTCAGAAGCGCCGACAGGGTTTCCACTTTCA
The DNA here is from genome assembly GCA_017404505.1 of Solobacterium sp. Lineage (GTDB taxonomy): Bacteria > Bacillota_I > Bacilli_A > Erysipelotrichales > Erysipelotrichaceae > Bulleidia. Next base: position 67,143 of record JAFRCE010000024.1, read on the forward strand.
GGGCGGTCATCTGCGGGGAAGACGCGATGGCCTCGACTCGCAGCGATTCGTCCGCGCCAAAAAGCGCACATTCACTTTCCGGCAGTACTGTGGAGATTCTGTCGTACAAGCGCTGTGCGTTATAAAGGTTCTGTTTGACAACCAGGATGGACCGCGGTTTCTGAAGGAAAGACTCACTGATGATCAGTGCTTCGGAAATCAGCGAGGACAGCGGAATGTCCCGGTTCTGATTCAATGCCCTGACGGCTTTGTTGTCCTTCAGTTCTTTCCGCAGCCACATCAGGCCGGAATCGTTCAGAGTGATACTTTATCCTCACTTTCCTTGATCTTGATGTTGTATCTGGACATGACCTGGTCCATATCCTCATAGACCCAGGCATAGGCAGCTTCGGCGGCTGTCCTGATGGAATTCTGGAAAATGTCACGCTCGGCTTTGGGAACGGAAGAAAGAACCCAGTCCGGCACGAGATCATGTTCGCCGTGCCGGGAATGACCGACACCGATGCGGATACGGGCAATGGCATCCGTGCCGAGGCACTGCAGAATGGACTTCATTCCTTTCTGACCGCCGCTGCTTCCCTTTTTGCGGATCCGCACCGAACCGACCGGCAGATCCATATCGTCGTGAAGGATCAGAATGTCTTCCGGTTCGATCTTATAGAAGTTTACTGCCTGGGAAACGGCACTGCCGGAATTGTTCATATAGGTCAGCGGCTTCATCAGAAGCACCGGCTGGCCTTCGATGCGGCAGACGGCAGTCAGAGCGTTCCATTTTTCACTTGTAATGGAAACACCGGCTTTATCGGCCAGGCAGTCAATTGCCATAAAGCCGCTGTTATGCCTTGTTTCGGCATATTCCTTGCCAGGATTTCCCAGTCCTGCGATCAGTTTCATTCGCTCTTTTCTTCCTCTGCTGTTTCTTCTACGGCGTTTCCTTCCGCTTCTTCTGTCGGCGCGGTTTCTTCCGCCGGTTCTTCCGGTTCATTTGCATCGCCGCTTTCGCCTTCCTCTGTTTCGGCTGCGACTTTCAGATCAATGGCTTTCATCCATCTTTCACCGAGACCCGTCTTGGCGAACTGGTCGAGAAGATCCTTCGTTTCCGGATGTTCGGCAAGCGTTCCTTCGTTTTCGTAATATTTCGCCAGCATCGCGTTGGCGATCATTTTATATAAGCCGATCAGTCCCTTGGAATACTTGTATCCGGCATAATCGCCTTCCAGCAGTTTCTGGAAGAAGCTGACACCCTGATCATTCCGCTTTTCACAGAAATCACGGTTGGCTTCGCCGAGGGCGGCGACCAGCTGATCAGACAGCTCTTCTTCAAATGGCTTGATTTTATCCTGCAGGATCTTCACACAATCCATCGCGTCGTTGGCATACAGCAGGTTGGGAATGCCGAGGCACAGATAAAAGAAGGAATCTTCGTTTTCCGTAATGGTTTTCTCCCCTTTTTTGTTGACCTGGATCAGTTCATTGACATTCAGGCTTTCGGCGGTGCTTGCGAAATCGGCATAATCCTTATGATATGCCTGGCCCCAGAGCTTGATGACTCTTGCCTTGTTTTCATAGACCGGATCGCCGCAGGTGCTGATCAGTTCGTCGATCTGTTCCATGAATTCCTCTTTGTGATTGACGTTGGATACGATACTGATCAGTTCTTTTCCCTTGCTGTTGCGGCGGGAAGCGGTAAACAGTCTGTAAATGCTGTAAAACATCAATATATATAAAATAATGTTAAAAAGTCCGATATTCATAATTCGTTCTCCTTTCACAGGCAATGGTATTATACCCTACTTCTTGGCGCGGCATTGTCCTTTATTTTTTGTTTGTGTTAGAATGATGGCAGTATTCAGGTAGCGATTATGACAAATGACAGAACCAGAAATAACACGACAGACTATGATCCGATGCTCGATCTGACCGCGACCGGTGAGCGGATCGTCGATATTAATCTGTTAAATACAGCTTCGCAGCGGAAACTGCAGCCTTCCAGGCGCTTCAATCTCAATGCGATTCTGAAAATACTGCTTGTTTTCAACTGTGTTCTTTTGGTGATTGCCCTGCTTGTCCATGCCAATCCGCAGTGGGCAGCCGCGACAATACCGGCTTCCGATACACCCACAGACGTCGCCGCAAACCCGCTGCCGGCGGAACTGACGGATGTCAACAGTCTGACCTTCTTTGTGGATCCGAATCATTCCGTCCCGACGGATTATATACCTGCCGATCTGGAAACGCCATATGTCAGCAGCACCGGTGAAGTCATTCAGGTAAGAGCCGCCGTCGCGGAAGACCTGAAAGCGATGATCAACGCCGCAAATGAAGCAGGTGCTCCGCTGATCCTGACAGCCGGATATGTTTCCTTTGAGACCCAGGAAGACTATTTCACCGACCGGGTCGCCATGGTCGGTGAGGCGGAAGCGCTCAAGATCACTCCGAAGCCGGGCTTCAGTGAACATCAGACGGGACTGGCTGTGGATTTCTCCGACAAGGACGACGGCACTGCCACGACGACCGCCTTCGCGGAATCAGCAGCCGGCAAATGGCTGAAGGAACATGCCCATGAATACGGCTTCATCATGCGATATCCGGAAGGCAAGGAAGAAATCACTTCCTACAGTTATCAGCCCTGGCATTACCGCTATGTCGGTAAGGACGTGGCCAATGCGATGTACGCAGTCGATCCGAATCTGACCTTCGAAGAATACTTCAATACCAATAAATAAGTCAGCCGAAATTCAGCTGACTTTTTTCATGCCTTTTTGCCGGCCAGCCGCATCGTACAGAGGATCGTGGCTGCCTGCATCAGAATGCACATGATCAGAATAATATAATAGCTGCCGCTGACATCATACATAAAGCCCAGCAGACTGACACCCAGGGCATTGGATGCCGAGCCGACAAAGGACATCAGCGGATACACTCTTGTGTAGTTTTCCATGCCGAACACTTCACGGACCATAATGGAAATCGCCGTTGAACTGTTGGCGAAGGTAAAACCGAAGACGAAGGAAGCACATGCCATAATAAACGGCTGATGGATGAATATCATGACGCAGAGAGCCAGGACACTGATACCGGCGTAAATGATACTGGTGCGGAACGGGCCGATTTTTTCATTGGCGGCGCCGTAAACGATCTTGGAAGTAATATTGGCGGCACTGGCAAAGGATACCATGAGCGCGCCAGCGGCCGTACTGAGACCGACGGAAGCGGCGAAGGAAGGAAGATGCTGCAGGAAACTGGCGATGATATAGACCATGACCGTCATGAGCATCATCAGGATCATCGCTTCGGAATGATGTTCAATATGCTGATCACTCTGACTGACGATCGCTTTATCCGGATGATTCTTCCGGTATTCCATATATTCTTCATAGCCGTACGGCTTCATCTGCACCTGGGAAGGTTTCAGACGGATCGGATAAATGACGGCCGGCAGTGTGAAGAGAATCATGACAGCCGCCACGAAGAGATAACCGTACCGCCACCCCTTTGCATCGATAACGGAAGAAAACATGCCCGACAGCAGCACGCCGGGCAGGCCGCTGAACGCCATGGCAACACTGACCATGATACCGTTTCTGGCCAGGAACCACTGATTGATCACATTGGTCGCCATGACAAAACTGAGCAGCCCGGCACCAAGACCGCGGATCACACTGAGCAGATACATGACGAACACGCTGCTTGTCGTTGTCATCAGAATCATGCCGGCGGCGGACAGGATCACACCGGTCAGGATCATCGGCTTCAGATTCTTCTCGTTCTTCAGGATCCTGGCAATGAAAAGTCCGGATACGGCAGCCGCCATCGCGGCAATGGTATATGTCATGGAAATGGACGCTTTGGTAATACCGAGATCGGCGCTGATCGCATTGTAAAACAGACCGGAGGATCCGAGATTGATTCCCAGGGAAGCCCCCACCAGACCGCACACGGCAATCATCGTCATCACATATCTTTGCTTTTCTTTCATAAATTCCCTCTTTGATGCATATACAACGATATCACAGAACTGAAATTATCCCGCAAATTCATGTTATTTATTGACTTTTTCAGATATTACCTTTACTATAAACACGCGTTGTTTTCTTAATGTATAAATTTTGGAGGTGGTAGGAATGAAGAGAACATACCAGCCGAGCAAGAAAAAGACCAAAGCTACTCATGGCTTTAGAGCCCGTATGGCTACTGTCGGCGGCCGTAAGGTCCTGGCTAGAAGACGTGCCAAGGGAAGAAAGGTATTATCTGCTTAAGAGCCACCAACAGGTGGTTTTTTTTAAAGCTTATGAAAAAGAAGAATCGAGTCAGAAAAGCACAGGAATTCCAGAAAATGATCAAGACATGTCCAAAGAATGCCAATCATTCCTTTGTCATGTATCATCAGCCGAAAGCGGAAGATGAAGCCAGGATCGGAATTACCCTGTCGCGTAAAATCGGCAATGCGGTTGAACGGAATCTGATCAAACGGCAGGTACGCATGATGTGTCAGGATCTGATCCGTTTTGATGAATATCCTTATGACTGCGTGCTGATCGTCCGTTTCGGGTACAAGGAACATACCTTTGAAACCAACAAAAATAACTTGGAAAAACTGTTCCGTAAAGCTACAATGTAGTAGTTATATATAAAATTAAGGAGATTCTATGAAACTAACTTCCCGTACAAAGAAACTGCTGCTGTTATCAGCCGTGGTTCTCGTGGTGGTATTTCTGACAGGATGCCGTGTCCCGATGGACGAGAACAACCATGTCATCTATATTGCCAATGAGGCTGTACCTGGTTCTGAATTTACGTTCCGCACCAGTTTCTCTGACGTAATCGCCAACGAAAACTGGTTCAATGCTCTGTTTGTCTATCCCCTGTCCTGGCTGATCAATAAACTGGCTCCGGTGATTTCCGTCGGCGGCGCCATCGCCGTTGTCACGATTACCGTGAACGGTCTGCTCGCTGCCCTGACGATCAAATCCTCGATCGCTACCCAGCAGATGCAGCTGCTTCAGCCGGAAATGGACCGCATTCAGAGAAAATACGAAGGCCGTGAAGATGAGGCTTCCAAGATGCGCATGGCGCAGGAAACCCAGGCTCTGTATAAGAAATACGACATCAATCCGCTGAGCACGATTCTTGTCAGCTTCCTGCAGTTCCCGATCATCATGGCCATGTATATGGCGGTGCATCGTTCCTGGGCAGTTCAGTCCGGTACATTCCTGGGCATGAATCTGCAGACAACACCGCTGAACGGTATGAAACTTCTGCTGCAGGGTGATATGGGCGGTCTCCCCTATCTGTTCCTGTTCATCTTCATGGGTGCCTGCCAGTTCTTAGCGATGAAGCTGCCGCAGATGATCCAGAAGAAGAAAGCGGAGGAAGAAGCCAAGAAGCATCACCGCAAACCGGCCGAGCCGAGCACACAGAATCAGGTCATGCAGTACTATATGGTCGGTATGATCCTTGTATTCGGTCTGATGTGGCCTTCTGCTATGTCCCTGTACTGGGCAATTAATTCACTTGTTACGATTGGCAAGACCCTGATCGTTCAGAAGATTATTGATGATAAAAATGCAAAGTGAGGTAAATAGCAGATGAAAAACTATACAGCGAAAACTCTGGAAGAACTTCTCGCCAATGCGGCTGCCGACAAAGGTGTCGCAGTTGAAGATCTTCAGTATACCGTTACCGAAGAGAAAGAAGGTCTTCTCGGTATCGGCAAATCCGTCAGCGCCGATGTCTTCTGCATGGACGATGTCAAAGAATTCCTCTTCGACTATCTCGGCAATTTCTTCACCAGCATCGATCAGGATATCGAAGTTGCCATCGAAGAAAAAAGAGACAGTTTTATTGTCAATCTGAACGCCGACAACAATGCCGTTCTGATCGGCAAGATGGGCAAGACCCTGGCCGCTTTCAACACGATCGTCAGAGCCGCCGTCAACTCCGAATTCAAAAAGAGAATCGACGTGCTGATCGATATCAACAACTATAAGGAAGACCGCTATGCCAAGCTCCGTTCCATGGCCAAGCGCATTGCCAAGCAGGTACAGAGAAGCAAGGTCGACGTTGAACTCGATCCGATGCCGAACGATGAAAGAAAGATCATTCACAAGACACTGAATGAATGGCATAACATCAAGACAGAATCGGAAGGTGAAGCAGCCAACCGTCACGTCTGGATCCGCTATGTCAGTGACAAGCCGGAAGAAGCTGCCTGATCAAAACAATCCAATATATGATCCCGTCTGAAATATATAGACGGGTTTTTTTTAATATAATCATGCTGTTTTGCACTGGTATCTGTATGGCTGCGCAAATTATAATATATGCATATTAGAATCGAGAGACAGAACATGGAAAACATGGATTTTGAATCTTTTGCCGAGAATAACTCTAAAGCAGAAATTGATGTCAGATACAGTATTATGCGGGGAAAACGTTACCGTGATGGGGATGGCTGTCAAAAAGATCTGCCTCAGGCAGATGAATGGTTCCGAAAAGCAAAAACAATAATAAATGATGTCCAAATGGATCATCTTATCGACTCTCTGGAAAAGAAAAATAAGGGCGAAACTGCCGAACCGAAAAACTATAACTTTGTCGATGCTCAGACCGCTTTTGAAATCGGTGAATTATACGAATTCGGACCCAGTATCATCTGTGATTATAAAGAAGCACGATCATGGTATATGATTGCTTTAAAATATTCCGACACCAATGAAATGCAGGAAAAAGCCAGTGAAAGCATGGAACGGGCGGAAGAAAAAGAAAAATATCCCGAACTTGCGGTACAGAGAGAACAGAAGGAAATTAATCGCATCAAAGATCCTTCTCTGAGTTACGTAAAATATCCGCAAGCCGAGGAATACGATCGTCTCAAAGATCTTGGCAGGAAATACGACTATGTCACAAAGGATGATATGTTCATCTGTATGTGTATGTCAGCTGTTGCCCTGCTGGTTCTTCTGATCATGCTGTTCGTAACAAAAATGCATGGTTTATTCGCAGCGCTTCTCGCTCTTGTGTATGGCACCGCTCTACTGTTTACGGTTGCGCATCTGACAGATGACAACATATTTCTCAGTTTTGGATTAGCAATCATATTCGGACTGTTTCTGTTCGGACGGAAATTTCTGATCTTTCAACTGGCTGTTCTGATCCTTTGCCTAGTGTTTTCCGCATACCGATGGTATCGTGAGGTAAATTATCTTAAATGTCAGAAACAGGCAGAAGAATATTACCAGAAGGTCATTCAGCCTCTTAAGGAGAAAGAACGCCAGGAACTGATCCGGGAATTCGAAAAGAAATATCATAAAAAACTGTATCTGTAAAAAAAAAGAAGATACTGTCTGAAGTGAATCTCAAAGTTGTGAATCAATTCAACAAAGAGGTTCACTTTTCATATGAATTCAGGCAATTGTGGAAAAATAAACAGTCCTGTTTTTCCGGTTTTCCGATGTTTTTTTCTGTCTCTTTTCCAGTATTGGAAATTGTGACTTTTCCACTTGTTTTTCACAATCGGATAATTATACTTTTCCACAATTGTTGAAAACTGTCAAAAACTCATTATGTCCTTTATTTATAAGCTTTTTTTACTGTTTATAAATTGTTTGTTACATCCTTTCATTTTGTGTTTTCCAACAATTTTCAGAGTTATCAACACGTGGATAAGATTTCCACATTTTTTCCACTTCTGCATTTTGTTTATAATTGTGGAAAACCTTAAATAACCTTTATTTATCGGCCTTTTCTTGTATTGTATCTTATGTGGATAAAAAAGTTATCAACATTTTAATTATAGATTTTCATAGTTATCCACATTAAAATGATAATGCATAAATGTATCAATTAGTTAGGAGCTTTACGTACCATGTCTCAAGGGAGAGAACAGTATCTGATCGAAGTATGGAATCAGATCCTTCAATATCTGTACAGTAACAGAAATATAGAACCGGTGATCCTGGATAACTTCTATTCGACATGTTCATTATATGAACTGACGGAAGAGAAAGCCATCCTGCTGGTTCCGAATATTGTATCGAAACAGATCATCCAGAGCCAGTCTGATATTATTAACGCTGCTTTTATTGATGTTCTGAAGAAAGATACACCGATGATCGTGGAAATCTATCAGAAATCGGATATTCCGCCTGTCATCACACCGGTCCAGCATTTTGACGAAACCGAATTCCAGTCAATGCCGATCCAGAAAGAAAGAACGTTTGATAATTTCGTCGTCGGTGACTGTAACCGGGAAAGCCAGGCTGCCGCACTTGCCTGTGCCATCAATCCCGGCAAATTCTTTAATCCGCTCTTTATTTACGGGAATTCCGGACTCGGCAAGACGCATCTGCTGATGGCCATCGCCAATTATGTCCTCAAGGAAGATCCGACCAAGAAAGTTTATTACACGGAATCACTGAAATTTGTCGAAAACGTCGTCAATGCGATCCATGAAGGCAAAATCGACGCCTTCAAGCAATATCTTTATTCTATCGACCTGTTCCTGGTGGATGACATCCAGTTCCTGGCCGGTAAGGAAAAATCACATGAGATCTTCTTTACCATCTACAATGAACTTGTCAACAACCGTAAACAGATCTGTATTGCTTCCGATCGGCAGCCAAAGGAAATCAAAGGTCTGGAAGACCGTCTGATCAGCCGTTTCTCCAGCGGTCTGTCCGTCGGTATCGATTCACCGGAATTTGAAACGTCCATGGCAATCCTGAAAATGAAGATCAAACAGAACAGTTACGGCATGGATGACGTCGAACCGGAAGCCCTGGCCTATATTGCCAGTAATTTCTCCGGCAATGTCAGAGATCTGGAAGGAGCCTGGAACCGTGTGCTGTTCTATGCGATCCAGTTCCAGCATGACGGCGGTGTCATTCAGTTCCAGACGGTCATGAACGCTTTGAAAAACCAGGCTGTCGTATCCGACAAGACCGGTCTATCCCCGAAAAAGATCATCAAGACCGTTGCTGATTATTACGGACTGACAAGACAGCAGATCACTTCCAAGACCAGAACCAAGAATATCGCCAATGCCCGGCATATTTCCATCTATCTGTGCCGCAAGCTTCTGGATCTGCCTTACATCAAGATCGGAGACGAATTCGGCGGCCGTGATCATTCCACCATTATCAGTGCCTGTACCAAGGTAGAAGCCCAGATCCACAAGGACAAGGTCTTCGCCACCGCTGTGGAAGAAATCGAAAAACAGATCATCATCTGATTCTCCACATTTTTCTCCACTTCAGAATAACAGTCCAAAATGCTAAAATAAGCAGGTGAATAAAGGGAATCTTCAGGTTTTCCACATTATCCACAGTCTTAATAACAATAATACTTATAAATACTTAATACATATACGGGAGGCTTTCAGCTATGAATTTCACAGTATCCAAAACAGAACTGAGCAACGCGCTGCAGAATGTCAGTCATGCGATTTCTTCCAATTCTCCGCAGCCGTCATTAAGAGGCATCAAGATCGACGCTTACAATGACACCCTGCAGATGATGGGCAGTGACGCTGATGTTTCAATCTTCTATACAATGAAGAAAGACGAAAAGAACAATCTGAACATTATGGAAGAAGGTTCGATTCTGGTTGAATCACGTTATCTGAACGAAATCGTCAAGAAAATCGACGCGGATACGATTCATGTGGAAATCATTGACGGTGCTCTGACAAGATTCTCCGGCAATCTCGCCCAGTTCAAGATCAACGGTATGCGTCCGGATGATTATCCGGCAATTGATTTCAGCAAGCCGGCATCTTCCATCAAAATCAACGCGGCAGATCTGAATCTCATCATTGATCAGACCGTGTTCGCGACTTCCGCCAAGGAAACACGTCCGGTTCTGACCGGTGTCAATATCAAGATGGCTGATCACAATCTCGTTTTCACCGCCACGGATTCCTACCGTCTTGCCAAGAAGACCATTCCGTTTGATTCAGAAGAATCCTTCAACGTTACGATTCCGGCCAAGAGCCTCAATGAAGTCAGAACGACGATGCTCGGCAATGACAAAGAAGAAATCGAAATTGCCGTTAATGATAAAAAAGCCCAGTTTATTTCCGACAATATGATCCTGCAGACAAGACTGCTGGACGGCAGTTATCCGGAAACTGACCGGCTGATTCCGAAGGAATTCAGCTATGCTCTGCGGATCAACCGTTATGATCTGATCCGGGCCATTGACAGAACCTCCTTTATCAAGAATGAAAACATGACAATCAACCGTCTGCAGCTGTCCGCGGACGAAGTGATCATTACCAATAAGAATCAGGAGATCGGTGAGTCACACGAAAGCTTAGCGGCTGTATTCGAAGGCGAACCTCTCGATATCAGTTTCGCCGGCAATTATGTCATGGACGCAGCCAAAGCCCTCAAGGGTGAAACCATCCTCATCAGCTTCACCGGTGACATGAAACCGTTCATTCTCAGCAATCCGGATGACGATACGGTCATCCAGCTGGTACTGCCGGTCAGAACCTATAATTAAGCACTGAAAACACCCCTCTTTCCATGATTTGGAAAAGGCCGGAAAAAAACAATTCAAAATGTTTAAAAAATGGCTTGTTTAAGCCATTTTTTGATGGTCTCAAAAGTTGAGAAAAACGCTCTTTTATAATATAATAAGGAAGACGTTTAACCGGTTTGAAACAGGGAGTTTTTTTATGAGTACTGAAACGAAAAACTACATCACTCTGCAGCAGTTTCTGAAGCTGAAAGACATCATCTCTTCCGGCGGCGAAGCGAAGTTTTTTCTGGCTGAAAACGATGTCAGAGTCAACGGTGAAACGGAAAAAAGAAGAGGCAGAAAACTGTATCCCGGTGATGTCGTGACGGTCAAAGGAAGAAAGTTTGAGATTTCCGAATGATCATTGAGACACTGCGGCTCCGCAATTTCCGGAATTATGAAAACCTGTCTGTTTCCTTTGATCCGAAACTGAACGTCATAACCGGAAGAAATGCCCAGGGAAAAACGAATCTGCTGGAAAGCATCGTTTATCTCTCCCTGACCAGATCACACCGTATTCTCAACGAAAAGAAACTGATCCGTGACGATATGCCGTTTGCCGAGATCCGGTGCACCTTCTCGGATAAAGAAGAACGGAAAGAACTGGCGGCAATCATTCATCCGCAGGGAAAAACACTGATCGTCAACCGTTATCCGGTCCGGAAATCAAGTGATTTCATCGGTCTGCTCAACGTCGTCATCTTTTCACCGGACGATCTGTATCTCTTCAATGACATGCCGCGGGAAAGAAGAAAAGTGATGAATCAGGAAATCACCAAGATTTCCCCGAAATATCTGCTTTCCCTGAACCGCTATCAGAATTTCCTGAAGGAAAGAAACAGTCTGCTGAAGAATAACCGGGTGGATGAAACCTATCTGGATATTCTTGATGAGCAGATGATCCAGGAACAGCTGATGATCATCGCCATGCGGCGCAATTTCGTGCAGAAGATCAATCATCAGATCACCGGTCTGTACAGAGAACTGTCAGAAGACGATATCGAAGTGAAGATTCAGTACAAATGCTGTATCGACGATGCGGAATGCACGAAGGAAAACCTGCAGGATCTTTATCAGAACTGCCGCACCAGGGATCTGGAAAACCATGTATCCACAGCCGGCATTCACCGGGAAGACATCATCTTCCGTATCAATGATAAAGAACTGACCCAGACCGCCAGCCAGGGCCAGAAACGAATGGTCATGCTGGCGTTCAAAATGGCGCTGCTCAGCTATATCCGGTCCGAGACAGGCAAAAGTCCGGTATTGCTGATGGATGATGTTCTGTCGGAATTGGATCTGAGCAGACAGAAGAAACTGCTGGAGATGGTGACGGATTCCTGTCAGTGCCTGATCACGGCAACGGAAATTCCCGAGCACATGAAACGTGTTCCTTATAAAGAGTTTTATATCAATCAAGGCAGACTGGAAATGCCCGGAGGTATTGAATGAGTGAAGATAAATTAATCAACGAAGAAATGGAATCATCTGCCGTGATCGGCGAAGAGATGGATATCAAAGTAACCCATAAGTATGATGATTCGGATATTCAGGTCCTGGACGGTCTGGAAGCTGTCAGAAAGCGTCCGGGTATGTATATTGCCTCCACCTCTTCCAAAGGTCTGCACCATCTTGTATGGGAAATCGTGGACAACGGTATTGACGAGGCAATGGCTGGCTATGCTACGACAGTCACGGTAAAAGTGGATAAAGACAACATTATCACCGTAACCGACGACGGCCGCGGTATGCCGACCGGAACCAATGAGAAAACCGGCAAATCCACCATTGAAACGATTTTTACCGTTCTTCATGCCGGCGGCAAATTCGGCGGTGGTGCTTATAAGGTATCCGGCGGTCTGCACGGTGTTGGTGCGTCGGTCGTAAATGCCCTTTCCGAATGGATGGAGGTCACTGTCTACAACAATGGTGAAGAATGCTTTATCCGTTTTGAAAACGGCGGCCATCCGGTTGCCCCGCTGAAGGTAGTCGGACCCTGTGCGGCGGATAAGCATGGCACGACAGTCCGTTTCAAGGCGGATCCGACGATCTTTACGGAAACGACGATCTATGATCATGAAACACTGCGTGACCGTCTGCGTCAGCTGGCTTTCCTGAATAAGGGCATCCGCCTGATCTTCGATGATGAAAGAATGGAAGATGAACATAAAAAGCATTACGAGTTCATGTTTGAAGGCGGCTTAAGGGAATATGTGAAATTCCTGAATAAGAACAAGACGGCTATTCTGGATACGGTGATTTACAGTGAAGGATACGAAAACGGTGTCCAGGTGGAAATCGCCTGCCAGTACAACGACGGATACAATCCGAATGTCTATACGTTCTGCAACAACATCAATACAGTTGAAGGCGGTACCCATGAGGAAGGTTTCCGCATGGCTCTGAACCGTATTATCAACCGTTATGCCAGAAAAAATAACTTCCTGAAGGAAAAGGATGAAAACCTGACCAGTGACGACTGCAAGGAAGGCATCACCGCCGTCATCAGCGTCAAGCATCAGGATCCGCAGTACGAAGGACAGACCAAGACAAAGCTTGGCAATACGGAAGTCAGGAAGATCGTTTCCGATATTTTCGGCACTCAGTTGGAAAGATTCCTGATGGAAAACCCGGATCAGGCCAAAATCATCATGGAGAAGGTCGTTTTGGCCTCTCAGGCGCGCATGGCGGCAAAAAAGGCACGAGAGTCCACCCGCCGCAAAAACTCGCTGGAAATCAGCTCTCTGCCCGGCAAACTGTCTGACTGTTCTTCCAAAGACGCAAGCATCTGCGAAATCTATATCGTCGAGGGTGACTCCGCCGGCGGTTCCGCCAAGAACGGACGTGACTCTCATTATCAGGCGATCCTTCCCCTTCGCGGCAAGATCCTGAATGTTGAAAAAGCAAGACAGCACAGAGTATTTGAAAATGCCGAGATCCGTTCCATGATCACCGCCTTCGGCTGCGGTGTTCTGGATGAAGTGGATACATCCAAACTGCGTTACAACAAGATCGTCATCATGACCGATGCCGATGTTGACGGATCGCATATCAGAATTCTGCTCCTCACCTTCTTCTACAGGTATCTCAGGCCGATCGTTGAACAGGGCCATGTCTATATCGCTCAGCCGCCGCTGTATAAGCTGCAGAAAGGCAACACGGTCAGATATGCCTATACCGAACAGATGGCGACGAGAATCAGAGAAGAACTCGGTGACCGTATTTCCGTTCAGAGATACAAAGGTCTTGGTGAAATGGATGCCGAACAGCTCTGGGAGACAACCATGGATCCGAAGAACAGAACACTGATCCGGGTAACCATCGATGATGCGGAAAAAGCGGACGAGTATTTCAATATCATGATGGGTGAAGAAGTCGAGCCGCGTAAGAATTTCATTGTTGAAAACGCCGGTTATGCGAAACTTGATGTCTGAGAAAGGAGGAGCGAAAAATGGGTTTAGATGATTTTATGGAATTTGACGAATCAAAGTTTGATCCCGGTCATATTACCGAAACGAATCTGACAGATGAAATGAAGATAGATTTCATCGATTATTCCATGTCAGTAATCGTTGCCAGAGCTCTTCCGGATGTCAGAGACGGTCTGAAACCGGTACAGAGAAGAATTCTCTATGCCATGCATGAAATGAATAACGGGCCTGACAAGCCGCATCGTAAATGCGCGCGTATTGTCGGTGATACGATGGGTAAATATCACCCGCATGGTGACAGTTCTATCTATGGTGCCCTGGTATACATGGCTCAGTCATGGAATATGCGTGAGACACTGGTGGACGGCCACGGAAACTTCGGTTCCATGGACGGCGACGGTGCCGCAGCCATGCGTTATACCGAAGCCCGTATGTCCAAAATCGCCGTGGAAATGCTGCGGGATCTGGATAAGGAAACTGTCGACATGGATCCGAACTATGACAATGAGGAAGTGGAACCGACCGTTCTGCCGGCCCGTTTCCCGAATCTGATCGTCAATGGTTCGACCGGTATCGCAGTCGGTATGGCCACCAACGTCGCACCGCACAATCTCGGTGAAACGATTGACGGTGTCATTGCCCTGATGAACAATCCGGAAATGACAACGACGGAACTGATGGAATATATCAAAGGTCCTGACTTCCCTACCGGCGGCTACATTCTCGGACGTTCCGGCATCCGTCAGGCATTTGAAACCGGCCGCGGCTCCGTCATTATGCGGGCCAAGACCAATATTGAGGATATGCCGAACGGCAAGAAGCGTATTGTCGTTTATGAAATCCCGTATATGGTCAATAAAGCCAGTATGGTCGAGCGTATTGCCGCACTGGCCAGAGATAAGGTCATTGAAGGAATCACCGATCTGCGTGATGAATCCAGTAATATGAACGGTATTCGTGTCGTCATGGAACTGCGTAAGGACGTACAGCCGGAAGTCATTCTCAATCAGCTGTATAAACTGACACCGCTGCAGTCAAATTTCGGTGTGAACAATGTCGTTCTCTTCAACGGTATCCCCCGTCAGGCCAGCATGATCGATATGCTGAAAGGATATCTAGCCCATCAGGAAGATGTCATTGTCAGAAGAACAAAGTTTGATCTGAAAAAAGCGGAAGACAGAGCTCATATTCTGGAAGGTCTGCGGATCGCAGTCGATAATCTCGATGCGATCATTCATACGATCAGAGATTCACGTGATGCAGCGGAAGCGATGCCAAGACTGATGGAAGGATTCGGACTGGATGAGATTCAGGCAAAGGCAATTCTTGACATGCAGTTCAGAAGACTGACCGGTCTGGAACGTCAGAAAATCGAGAATGAATATCAGGATCTGCTGTTTAAGATTTCCGATTATAAGGATATTCTTGCCAATCACAGCCGTGTTCTGGATATTATCCGTGATGAGCTGCTCGCCATTAAGGATAAGTTCAACAATCCGCGCCGTTCCGAGATCATTGACGCCCCTGCCGATATGGAAGACGAAGATCTGATCCCGGTTGAGAAAATCATTATCAGTCTTTCTGTCAATGGTTATATCAAGCGCATGACGACGGACAACTATCATGTGCAGAACCGCGGCGGTAAAGGTATTAAGGGTATGGAACTGAATAAAGACGACGCAATCGATCAGTTCATCTCCATGTCCACCCATGATTTCCTGCTGGTATTTACCGACAGCGGCCGTGTCTTCCGTATGAAGGGATATAACGTTCCGGAATTCAGCCGCACTAGCAAAGGCATTCCGGTTGTGAATCTGCTGCAGATGAACCGGAATGAAAAAGTCAGAGCCCTGGTACCGTATACGGAAGATGAGAATATTCACTATCTCTTCTTCGCAACAAAGAAAGGTATTGTAAAGAGAACGGAAATCGCGGAATTCTACAACATCAACCGCAACGGTAAGATTGCCATCAAACTGTCAGAGGACGACGAACTGGCATTTGTCAAAGGAACCACCGGTAACAATGAAATCATCATTGCCGGATCCAACGGCAAAGCCGTCAGATTCAGAGAAGATTACATCCGCCCTCTTGGCCGTACAGCCCGCGGTGTCAAAGGCTTCAATGTTGACGGCGGCACAGTCATCGGCATGGCGA
Organism: Solobacterium sp.; assembly: GCA_017404505.1. Classification (GTDB taxonomy): domain Bacteria; phylum Bacillota_I; class Bacilli_A; order Erysipelotrichales; family Erysipelotrichaceae; genus Bulleidia. Next base: position 83,255 of record JAFRCE010000024.1, read on the forward strand.
CAGATTCGGAAGGACAGTACATTCTGACAATTACCGAGAACGGCTACGGTAAGAAATCTCCGCTGGATGATTACCGTATGACTTCCCGCGGAGCCAAAGGTGTCAAGACAGTCAATGTTACACTCAAGACCGGCCAGCTTGTATGCATGAAGGCTGTCAACGGTGACGAAGACTGCATGATCATGACCGATTCCGGCATTGTCATCCGAATCACACTGAAACAGGTATCTGTATACAACCGTTCTGCTCAGGGTGTTAAGGTGATCAACGTCAAGGACGATCAGAAGGTATCCACAGTCGCTATCCTGGAACCGGAAGAAGAAGACCTTGAAGAAGATTTGCCGGAAGAACCGGAAAACAACAATTAAACGCGATAAAGGACAGATTCTGAGGAATGGAATCTGCCCTTTTTATGTAATCAGTCATTTATAAACTGTTGTGGTATATGTAATAAAAACACCGGTTTTGCCGGTGTCTGAATGCATCGATTCTGTATATGTGACGGCTTAATTACTTCTTTGTACTCTTTTTGGCAGCTGGTGCTTTTTCAGCTGTCTTTTTCGCAGCAGCTTTTTTAGCAGCCTTTTTCTCTTCTGCTTCCATATCTGCTTTGATCAGTGAAGTAAGATAAGCTTTTACGAATTCTTTCTTTTCAAGCCATTCAATAATATCTGTTTCTGTTTTGTTGTTGAATCGCACGGAAAAAGAGCGATAGTTGTTGCGGTTATAAGTATTGTTGTATTCTAATTTCTTTTTGTACTGACTTTTCCTTGCCATTAGATGTATCCCATTTCTAATAATTGTGAATTTCCACTAATTATTCTATCACCTTTGTCTATTATTGACAAATCATTTTTGCAATGATTATAATTTTTGTAACGCGATGAAAGGGAAAAGTAGGCAAATACTGTAGAAAACAGAAAACCGGTGGCTGATGAAAACCGGTACAGTTATGACCGAATCCGCCCTGGAGTGAAACTAATCATTTCCGGCTGTGACCGTTATCCGCAGATCAAAGAGGTATAAATTGTTTCACGGGAAACAATTTATACAAAAAGGGTGGCACCGCGACTGATCTCGTCCCTTTGTCGGGGCGTTTTTTATTTGGAGGGGTATATGATAGACATTAAATTGATTCGTGAGAATCCTGAAGTGGTTAAGGAGAACATCAGGAAGAAGTTCCAGGATGAAAAACTCGTACTTGTTGATGAAGTTGCTGAAATGGATAAGCAGTATCGTGCTGCCAAAACAGAAGGTGACGGACTCAGAGCTGACCGTAATCGTCTGTCCAAAGAAATCGGCGGACTGATGAAGCAGGGAAAACGAGATGAAGCTGAAGCAGTCAAACAGAAGGTAAAAGATATCGGTCAGAGGCTGGAAGAACTGGAAGCTCTTGAAGCGAAGCTTGAGAGTGACATTAAAGACAGAATGATGATCATTCCGAATATCATTGATCCGTCTGTTCCGATTGGTAGAGATGATTCAGAGAACGTGGAAATCCAGAAGTATGGAGAACCGGTCGTTCCGGATTATGAAATTCCTTATCATACCGATATTATTGAAAAAGTTGCCGGTATCGATCTGGACAGCGCCGGCAGAACTTCCGGAAATGGTTTCTATTATCTGAAAGGTGATATTGCCAGACTTCATTCCTCCATTCTGTCTTATGCCCGTGATTTCATGATCAACCGTGGATTTGAATACTTCATTCCGCCGTTTATGATTCATGGCAGTGTTGTGAATGGTGTCATGAGTTTCGCGGAAATGCAGAATATGATGTATAAGATTGAAGGAGAAGATCTCTATCTGATCGGTACATCAGAACACTCCATGATCGGACGTTTCATGGGACAGATTCTGAAAAAAGAAGATCTTCCGTATACATTGACCAGCTACAGCCCCTGTTTCCGTAAAGAAGTAGGTGCTCATGGTATTGAAGAAAGAGGTCTTTACCGCGTCCATCAGTTTGAAAAGCAGGAAATGGTCGTTGTCTGTGAACCGGAAGACTCTCCGTACTGGTATGATCAGTTATGGCAGAACAGTGTTGATTTCTTCCGTTCCCTGGATATTCCGGTCAGAACACTGGAATGCTGTTCCGGAGACCTGGCTGACCTGAAAGTTAAGAGCTGTGACGTTGAAGCGTGGTCTCCGCGTCAGAAAAAGTATTTTGAAGTAGGCAGCTGCAGTAATCTCGGAGATGCCCAGGCCAGAAGACTTGGTATTCGTATCAAAGGAGAAAACGGCAATTACTTCGCACATACTTTAAATAATACGGTAGTCGCTCCGCCGAGAATGCTGATTGCCTTCCTGGAAAACAATCTGAACGAAGACGGATCTATCCGTATTCCGGAACCTCTTCGTCCATATATGGGCGGTCAGGAAGTTATCACAGCTCCGGAAAAGAAAAAATCGTTCTAAATCATACAAAACACAGATCTGTTTCACATGGATCTGTGTTTTTGTTTCACGTGAAACAAAAAAATATCGCAGATAGTGAGTTGTATGCCGAAATACTTTCGGTTATAATACCAATGGCACAGCACTCATGGATAGAACCTGGTCAGGACCGGAAGGTAGCAGCCATACAACCCTCTGTCTGCGTGTGCCACTTTTATTTTATGGAAAAGAATGCGGAATACTTTATGAGAAAGGCCTTAAGAGAAGCGGAGAAGGCCAGAGATATGGATGAAGTTCCGGTCGGATGTGTAATCGTCAAAGACGGGAAGATTGTTTCACGTGCACATAACCTGCGGGAAAAGAATCAGGCGGCGACTGCACACGCGGAATTGCTGGCGATTCAGAAGGCAAATAAGAAGCTGAATACATGGTGTCTGAATGAATGTGACCTGTATGTGACACTGGAACCATGTATGATGTGCACCGGCGCAATCGAAAATGCTAGAATACACGCACTTTACTATGGAACAAGTGATGAAAAGGCCGGAACTGTGGATTCTCTGATACAAATTAAGACCCTTCCGCATCTGAGAGCTTATCCAAAAGAAATACACAGCGGCATTCTGAAAGAGGAATGCGCGGCTATTTTGTCGGAATTTTTCAGAAATAAGAGAAAGATCCAGAAGAATAAGCCTAAAAAGGGCTGAACCATCGATTTACCTGCATTGGAATGCAGGTTTTTTGTTATAATGTTTAAATCAGGAGAAAAGCGAATGGCAAAGATTGCGTTGTATCAAAAATACAGATCTGCCACATTTGAAGAAGTCGTAGGACAGGAATATATTGTCAGATCGATCAAAAATGCAGTTCAGAACCATAAGGTAGGACATGCATATTTATTTTGCGGTCCACGTGGAACCGGAAAAACGACCATGGCCCGTCTCCTGGCCAAGGCTGTGAACTGTGAAAACCCGGAAAAAGCTCCCTGTGGAGTTTGTGATAACTGTGTTGCTGCCAATAACGGCACGCATCCGGATATTATTGAGATAAATGCCGCAAACGAGACACACGTGGAAGACGTCCGTGATCTGATTGAACGCTCCCGTCTGGCTCCGATGCAGGGAAAGCATAAAATCTATATTATTGACGAAGTGCATCAGCTTTCCAGCGCAGCTTCATCCGCGTTGCTGAAGACACTGGAAGAACCGCCGGAGAATGTAATCTTCATTCTGGCAACGACAGATCCGCAGAAATTATTGCCGACGATCATCTCCCGCTGTCAGAGATTTGATTTTACGAAGGTCAGAAAAGACCAGATTCGCGATCATCTGCTGAATATAGCCCAGAAAGAGGATATTCTGCTGGATTTTGAAGCAGCGGAGCTGATTGCTGTACTGGCGGAAGGCGGTATGCGTGATGCGTTAAGCATTATGGACCAGTGCGCGGCTTATACAGGTGATCAGATCACAGTAGAAGCAATCGACAGAATCTATGGTCTTACAACGACAGCGGAAAAGACAGAACTGATCAAAGATATTCTCTCCTGTAATCTGGAAAGCATTCTGGACAGGATTCGTCAGTATGAACAGCGCGGTATTGATCTGCAGAGATTCACAGACGGTCTTCTTGATGTTGTAAAAGATACGGTGGTATATGCAAATACGCATAAAACCGCGTTATTAAAGGTATTAACAAGAGAAGAAGCGGAAGAAATCGGCAGCCTGGCTGACAGTAAAACATGCATGCATATTGCAGATGAACTGATCAGCGCGAAAGAAAGATTCCGTTTTGCCCAGTCCATGACAACCGTGTTCGAAGTCGTCTGTCTGAAACTGGCAACCGAATACGGAAAATCCGGCAGTACCGTACAGACGGTGAAGAAACCGGCAGCTGTAACTGAGCCTCAGCCGGTGAGCAAACCGCAGCCAGTGCCGGAAGTCCCATCACGTGAAATACCGGAACCTGAACCGGTTCCAGTACCGATGGAAGAGGAAGAAACAAAGCCTGTGCCAGAACCGGTAAAACCGGCTGCCACAGCGGAACCGGCACCGGAAATTGAACCACAAACCGGCGAAATCACATTCAATCTGCTGGAATTGCTGGTTCAATGCCGTAAAGATGAGAAAAAACAGGATGAAGAGGCATTTGACCATGTCTATTCCATGATGGATCTGATCAGCCGCAAATATACAAGTTTGCTGCAGGATACGAAGATCGGTGCCTCCGGTAAAGACTGTCTGATTCTGATCTGCCGGAATGATCCGATCGCAAAACGGATCAATGACCGCAAAATGAATGAAGAAATCTACCGTTTTCTGAAAAAACGGCTGGAAATCGATAAAATGGTCTTCGCCGTCACGGAACAGGAATTCAAAGACGCCTCCCGTCAGTTCCGTACGCTGATGCACAGCAACCAGCTGCCGGAAGCCTGTCATATTGAACGCTACAGTGACGCAGTAAAAAAAGAAGCAACCCAGGAAGATAAAATCAAGGAGCTCTTCGGAGCGGAAAATGTTGAAATCATATAGGAGAAAAGACGATGGATCTGACTAAATTAATGGAACAGGCCAAGAAAATGCAGCAGGATCTGGCCGATATGGAAAATGAACTCAACGATACGATCTACGAAGGTGAATCACAGGGCGTCATCGTTAAGATCAACGGCAAATGTGAAATGCAGGAAGTCCTGATTCCGGAAGAAATGATGAATCCGGATGACAGAGAGATGCTGCAGGATCTGATTCTGATTGCCCAGAATGATGCGGTTGGCAAAGCTGCCGCGGATAAAGAAGAAAAGCTCGGTGCAGCTACTGCCGGCCTGAAACTGCCGGGGATGTAAGGCATGTATCCAAAAAGCCTGCAGGAACTGATTGAACGATTCCGTCTTCTGCCGGGTGTCGGTGAAAAAACCGCCGAGAGATACGCGCTTTCCGTGACGGATATGGAAGACCTCGATGTCCGGGAATTCGCGGCAGCCCTGGTAAATGTGAAAGAGAAGCTGACCCGCTGCCGGATCTGCGGAAATCTTTCTGAAGCGGAAGAATGTGATATCTGTTCAGATAACAGTAGAAATAAGAAACTAATATTTGTGGTACAGTCTGCCAAAGACGTACTGGCAATGGAAAAAACAAATGAATTCCATGGTGTATACCATGTATTGAACGGTCTGATTTCCTCCTCCAGGGGAATGATGCCGGAAGACCTGAATATTGACGCGCTGCTGAAGAGAGCGAAAGATGCTGAAGAAGTCATTCTTGCCACCAGCACGACAATGGATGGGGAAACTACTGCCATGTATTTAAGCAAACTGCTGCGGGAACAGTGTCCGGATGTACTGGTTACCCGTATAGCCCACGGCCTTCCTTCCGGAGGTATGCTGGATTATGCGGATGAAATCACATTGGCGCATGCCCTGACGGACCGTCGCCGCATGGGATAAATAACAGGAGGATGGATAGACATGAACAATGATTTAAAGATCGCACAGGCAGCCGTTCTGGAAGACATGAAGACGATTGCGGCAAAAGCAGGAATTGATGAGAAATACCTTGAACCTTATGGAAATGACAAGGCAAAATTATCCAACGAGCTGAAAGAAACGGTAAAAGACAATCCGGATGGAAAACTGATTCTGGTTACAGCTATCAACCCGACAAAAGCAGGGGAAGGCAAATCAACGACGACGATCGGTCTCGCAGACGGTCTTGCCAAAGCCGGAAAGAATGTCATGGCATGTCTCAGAGAGCCGTCCCTTGGTCCGGTATTCGGCTTAAAAGGCGGTGCGACCGGCGGCGGTTATGCCCAGGTTGTACCGATGGAAGCAATCAACCTGCATTTCACAGGTGATATGCACGCCATTACGACAGCCAACAACCTGATCGCGGCGGTTCTGGATAACTCCATTTTCCAGGGCAATCCGCTGAATATCGATCCGAATAAGGTTGTCTGGAAGAGATGCATGGATATGAACGACCGTACGCTGCGTGATATTACGATCGGTCAGAAGAAAAAGTCCAATGGTGTGGAAAGAGAAGATCACTTCGTCATTACCGTAGCCACGGAAGTCATGGCGATCCTGTGCCTTTCCAAAGATCTGAAAGACTTTGAAGAACGTATCTCCAGATGTGTGGTTGCTTATACATATGACGACCAGCCGGTAACGGTTAAGGATATCGGTGCAGCCGGTGCAGCGACAGTCGTTATGAAGGAAGCAATCAAGCCGAATCTTGTTCAGACACTGGAACATACACCGGTTCTTGTCCATGGCGGACCATTCGCTAATATCGCCCATGGCTGCAACTCTGTCGCAGCAACGACACTGGCTCTGAAACTAGCAGATTATGTCGTTACAGAAGCCGGCTTCGGTGCTGACCTTGGTGCGGAAAAGTTCCTTGATATTAAATGCCGCAGTGCCGCTCTGAAACCGAGCGCCGTCGTTATCGTAGCGACCGTCCGTGCCCTGAAGATGCACGGTGGCGTTGAGCAAGCGGATCTGGATTCCGAAAACATCGAAGCATTGCTCACAGGTACGGAAAACCTGGCTAAGCATATCGAATCCATCAAGGCATTCCATGTGCCGTATGTCGTAGCTGTCAACAAGTTCGCCAAGGATACACCGGCTGAAGTCAAGGCACTGCTCGACTGGTGCCATGAAAATGGTCACCCGGTCGCAGAAGCGGACGGCTGGGCAAGAGGCGGCGACGGCATGCAGGAACTGGCTGCTGAAGTAGTACGTCTGACAGATCAGGAGAATGATTTCTCATTCCTCTACGATACCGATGAATCGATCGAAGCCAAGATCGAAAAGATTTCTAAAACTGTTTATGGTGCCGACGGTGTTGAATACACCGATCTGGCAAAGGAAAAGATTGCCGACTTCGTTAAGAATGGCTGGGATAAACTGCCGGTCTGCATGGCCAAGACCCCGCTGTCACTGACGGACGACGACAAGCTCAAAGGCAGACCGCGCGGCTTCATGATCCACGTCAAGGACATCAGCATTTCCGCCGGTGCCGGCTTCGTTGTCGCCTATACAGGAAACATTCTGACCATGCCGGGTCTGCCGAAGGTTCCGGCAGCCATTAACATGGGTGTTGATGAAAACGGCGACACCTATGGTCTGTTCTGATTGATTAAAGGATAACCGATGAGTTCGATTGCATATGTAACGGATGAAAAAATGCTGGAGTATCACCGTCTCTGCAGAAACAAGGATATTCTGTTCTGGCGTCTTTCCAGCCGCAAAAAGTTCACAGACTTCCGCAAGGGAGACCTGCTGTTCTTTTTTGCGCGCCCGTCGCATTCCCGCCGCAAGGGACTCATCGGTTATGCGCATTTTGATTCGGTCAAACGGCTTTCTTTGCGGCAGATGTGGGAACAGTATGAAACCTCGACCGGTTATGATTCCCGCGAGCTGCTCAGCGAAGCGATTGCCAAAGCTGCCAAGGGTACGATTCCCAAGCAGATGAGCTGTCTCTATCTGAAGGATGTCGTGTTCTTCGTCAGTCCGATCTATCCGGAAGAAATCGGTATTGAGATACCGAAGAATCTGGAAAGCTACTGCTATCTTGACCGTAACAATCCCAAGATCACAGTGAGTATCCTGAATCTTGCGGAAAAACGCGGAATCGATCTGTGGAGCGCGGCGGACAATACCGAACCGGAAGTCATCTTCGCCCGCGACGAGATCCGTCATAAGTTTGCTGTCATGCATAAGGAAATCGGCAAAGAATCGGGCAGTGAAAAAGAACGCAACAACTGCAGCCGGCTGGCCAGAAAAAGAACGGAGGATCCGGAGTGGGAAATGATCCGCGGATCCCGCACCGACTGCCTGAAAGTGGAAAACGATACCGTCTGGATCGCCATGCCGTATGCCGTGCAGGCCAACGACAAAGATCTCAGGATCCGTGAACTGTTTGGCCGGATGACCATGTACCGGCTTTTGTCCGGACAGTATCAGGTTGGCAAAAAGATCCGTTTTGAACTGCTGGGAGATCATATTCCGGCATATATAACAGAAATGGTGGAACAGCTGAATCATGAGTGATTTTGATATTATTGTCATCGGCGGCGGCCATGCAGGAATCGAAGCTGCGTTGGCCGCTTCTCGTTTGCATAAAAAAACATGTCTGCTGACCCTGAGTATAGAAAATATCGGCAAAATGCCATGCAATCCTTCCGTCGGCGGTCCGGCCAAAGGAATCGTCGTCCGGGAGATCGACGCCCTGGGCGGTCAGATGCCGGTAACGGCTGACCGTACAGCCCTGCAGTTCAAGATGCTGAACAGCGCCAAAGGACCGGGTGTCAGAGCTTTAAGAGTGCAGTCCGACAAGATTGCCTACAGCCGGGATATGCAGAACGTCTGTCTGCATCAGGAAAATCTGACTGTCCTGGAGGCGATGGCGACGGAACTGGTATGTGAGAACCAGAAAGTCAGGGGCGTCAGACTGCGGGACGGCTCATTTATTTCCTCGGAAATAATCATCCTGACAACCGGAACATACATGGCCGGTGTCAATATGATTTCCGATGAAGTGAAAAAGGGCGGTCCGGATCTCGAAGAAACGACGGAAGATCTTTCCGCATCCCTGCGGGAGAACGGCCTGAGGACATTCCGTCTGAAGACTGGCACGCCGCCGCGCGTACTGACGAAGTCCATTGACTTTTCCAAAACGAAACTGGAACTGGGAACCGATGCGTTTCTGCGCTTTTCGGCTCTGACAAAATCGATTCTTCCGTTTGATCAGCAGGTGCCGTGCTATATGACATATACGACACCGGAGACCCATGAAATCATCATGGCGAACCTGAACAGATCCTCGATGTATTCCGGCGTTGTCAAGGGTGTCGGGCCGCGGTACTGTCCTTCGATTGAAGACAAACTGGTCCGTTTTTCTGATAAACCGAGACATCTGCTGTTCCTCGAACCGGAATCGCTCTCGATGGATACGACCTACGTGCAGGGCTTCTCAACTTCCCTGCCGCGTGACGTTCAGGAAAGAATGACCCACAGCCTGCCGGGCTTTGAAAACTGCGTCATCAAAAAGTACGCTTACGCGATCGAATATGACGCAATCGATCCGATTCAGATGAAGCCGTCTTTCGAGTCGAAGATCATAGAGAATCTGTTTACCGCCGGCCAGGTCAATGGGACCTCCGGTTATGAGGAAGCCGCCGGTCAGGGTATTATGGCCGGCATCAACGCCTGTCTGAAACTGGACGGAAAAGCACCGATTGTTTTTGGCCGAGACGAAGCTTATATCGGAGTGCTGGTCGACGATCTGACGACGAAAGGAACTTTGGAGCCATACCGGCTGCTGACCTCACGGGCGGAATTCCGGCTGCTGCTCAGACACGACAACGCGGAAGAACGGCTGCTGGAAACCGGCTATCAGGTCGGTCTGATCTCACCGGAAAGAAGAGAACAGTATCTTAAGAAAATGGCGGCCGTGCAGGAACTGAAAGAGAAACTGCGTGACACGGTCTACAGTCTGGATGATCCGGATGTGATTGCCTATCTGCAGCCGAAAGGCTACAGCATCGGTGAGCACCGCGGTGTCAATGGCGCTGAACTTTTGAAGCGGCCGAACATCCACGCTTTGGAACTGCTGGAACTTGCCGGTGAAGAAACGGACAGCGAACTGGCTGAGAAGTGCGAAATCGACATCAAGTATGAAGGCTATATCAACAAAGCCAGACGCGAAGCTCAGCGGCTGAAGGGTATGGAAAACATTCCGCTCGGCACCGAGTTCAATTATGACGAAGTTGACAATCTTTCCCTGGAGGGAAGACAGAAGCTGATGAAATACCAGCCGGCGACGATTGGCCAGGCCTCCCGTATTTCCGGGGTCAACCCGGCGGACATTGCCGTACTGGCCATTGCCATCAAACAGGGAAAAGGCAGGAGGAAACCTTCCTGAGAGTTAAAATAACCGATAAATAAAGGTTAATTTAATATAATGTGGAAAATTTAGATTTCCACAATTATGTAAAAACAGACCCTGAAATGCGGAAAAAGAAGTTTTCCACAATTGAAGAGTTAAATACAACAAATTGTGGATAACTCAACTTTCCACAAATTAGATATATCCACAGCCGGACGACGGTGATAAAATGATACACACGGAGGCTTTATGAATTTTACGCAGCTGCAGACAACCGCAAAAGAAAACGGCATCCTGCTTTCGGAGGAGATGCTGGAACAGCTGCGCACATATATGGATCTGTTAATTGCCTGGAATGAGAAATTCAATCTGACGGCCATCACGGAACCGGAAGAAATCATTGCCAAACATTTCTGGGACAGTATCATTCCGTTAACGCTCTTTCCGGTGGAAGGCAAAGTTGCCGACGTCGGCACCGGTGCCGGATTTCCTGGTCTGGTATGGAAAATCGTCCGTCCGGAACTGTCCGTCTCACTGATCGAACCGACCGGTAAAAGATGTACGTTCTTAAAAGAAACCGTCAATGCCCTGCATCTGCAGAACGTGGAAATCTTTAACGTCCGCAGTGAAGAACACGTAAAGGACCGCCGGGAATACTATGACGTGGCAACCGCCCGGGCTGTCGCCAACCTCAGAGTGCTTTGCGAACTGTGTCTGCCGCTCGTGAAACCGGGTGGAAGTTTTCTCGCCATGAAAGGCGCGCGCGGCCATGAGGAACTGCAGGAAGCCGGCAATGCCATCCGCATCCTGGGTGGTTCCAAGGAAGCGAGCCATACGGTTTCGCTGGCAAACGAAGAGCGGATCAACATCCTGATCCGCAAGGTATCCGCAACACCGCTGAAATATCCGCGCAATTACGGACAGATCAAAAAGAAGCCATTATAAGATAAGGAGAATCAATGAATCTCAATATTCTTGACATATTTGACCGCAATGACACGGAAAAAATCGTCCGGGTTCCGATCGGTGATATTCACCCGTCCCGGTATCAGCCGCGTCTGCATTTCGATGAGACAGCGCTTGCCGAACTGACGGAATCCATCCGCGAGAATGGTCTGATTCAGCCGATCACTGTACGCAAGTCGGACAGCGGCTATGAAATCATCGCCGGGGAACGCCGTTACCGGGCCTGTCTGAGAGCCGGCTATGATGAAATCCCGTGCTATGTCATGTCGCCGACCGAGGAACAGGCGGCACGGATGGCACTGGTGGAAAATGTGCAGAGAGAAAATCTCAGTGCGATCGAAGAAGCGAAAAGCTACGTGCAGATCATGCGTCAGGCCAGCATGACCCAGGAACAGGTTGCCAAAGCCATCGGCAAATCACAGTCCGCCGTGGCCAACAAGATCCGCCTGCTCAATCTGCCCGACGAGGTGCAGGAAGGGGTCGTGGCCGGCAAGATCACCGAACGGCATGCCAGGGCGCTGCTCAGTGTGCCGCAGGGACAGATCCGTCCCACTTACCGGCATATCGTCAAGGCCGGGCTGAATGTCAGGGAAAGCGAAGAATATATCGCGGATCTGACCGCCGGCAAAATCAAGCCGAAGCCGAAAAAGAAGAAACACACAACCAGGGGCTTTACCCGCAATATGCAGATCGCCGTCAATTCCGTCAATCAATGCGTGCAGATGATCGAGAAGATGGGAGTGAAGGCGGTTCTGGAGATGGATGACAGCGACGACGAACTGCGGATGATCATCCGTCTGCCAAAATAAACGAGGATCAATACTATGGGAAAGATAATTGCAATCGCCAATCAGAAAGGCGGTGTCGGTAAAACGACGACATCAATGAATCTGGCAGCCGGCCTGTCCTATGTGAATAAACGGGTGCTGCTGGTTGACTTTGACCCTCAGGGCAATGCCACCCACGGCATCGGCGCCAACAAGGTAGGTTACCATAAGACGGTATATGACGTGCTGATGGGCATGGATTCCGTGGAGGACTGCAAGGTGACACTGCAGATGCCGCCACTGGACGTGCTTCCTTCGACGATCGACCTGTCCGGCGCGGATGTCGACATGGCATCGTATGAAATGGGCCGGGAAAAACTGCTGAAAAACAAACTGGACGCGGTCCGTGACCAGTATGATTACATTATTATTGACTGTCCGCCGGCCCTTGGTCTGCTCAACACCAACGCGCTGACCGCCGCGGATACCGTCATGATCCCGGTGCAGTGTGAATACTTTGCCCTGGAAGGTCTGACCCAGCTGCTCAGCACGATCCGTCTGGTGCAGAAACTGTGGAATCCGAACCTTTCCATTGAAGGTGTTCTGCTGACGATGTTCGACGTCCGCACCAAGCTGAGTGTGGAAGTGCAGCAGGAAGTGCGCAAATACTTCAAGGAAAAAGTGTACCGCTGCTATATTCCCCGTAACGTCAGGCTTTCCGAAGCACCGTCCCGGGAAGAATCCATTTTCGAATACGATACCCGCTCGGAAGGTGCCAAGGCATACGCCCAGCTGGTAAAGGAAGTCATCATGCAGAATGAAAGACGGAGGAAGTAATGGCCGAGAAGAAGAATCGTTCTGGACTTGGCGGCAGAGGCCTGGATGCCATTTTCGGAACCAATGTGGAACAGTTCCTGGACGAGATCCAGAATAACAAGACAGAAGGCAGCGGCCGCCGGGAAGTACAGATCCCGATCCGCGAGATCCGTCCCAATCCCTATCAGCCGCGTAAGGAATTTGATCAGGCCGCACTGAACGAACTGGCTGATTCCATCCGCACCCACGGTATCTTCACACCGCTGCTGGTACGCAAGAGCGTGCAGGGCTATGTGCTGATCACCGGTGAAAGACGTTTAAGAGCGGCGGAAATCGCCGGTCTTACGGAAGTTCCGGCCATCGAAGTGGACTTCACCGACGAAGAGATGATGGAAATCGCCATCCTCGAAAATGTCCAGCGTGAAGACCTGAACCCGATCGAAGAAGCGACCGCCTATGAATCACTGGTCAAGAAGCTTGGTTACACCCAGGAAAAACTGGCAGAGCGGGTCGGCAAGAGCCGTGAATACTGCGCCAATATCATGCGTCTTCTGAAGCTTCCTTCCGAAGTTCAGAAACTGGTCGTGGAAAAGAAACTGACGATGAGCCATGTCAGACCGCTTCTCAGTCTCGGCGACGAAGACCAGATTTACGAAGCAGCCCGCCAGGTCATGAAAAATAAAATGTCAGTGCGGGAAGTCGAAGCGTATGTCCATGAACTCTCCGGTACGGAAGTAAAGCCGAAGCCGAAGAAAAAAGCTGAAACAAAAGACCCCTGGATCAGGGATCTGGAACAGCGCATGCAGGAGAAACTTGGCACCCGTGTCAATATTTCCGGCAAACAGCTGCAGATTTCCTATTCGGATACCGACGATCTGAACCGGATCCTGGAAATCATCGGCTGTATCAGCGAAGACTGAACAAGCAAAAGGCAGTGAATCTGTCGGTATGAACCGGCGCTTCACCGCCTTTTTTATGTTTCAGTAGATTTCTTCTTCTTTGACGCATTCGTTTTTGATGCGGCCGACAAGATACTGGAGTGCGTCAATGACCCGGGGACGGATATCACCGCCGATCTGCACCAGCATGATCGTATCACCCAGATGCAGCTGGCCGTCCGCCAGCCAGACCCGCAGCCAGTAAATTCCCGGCATTTTCATCGTTTCGGCAATGACCGCATTGACTTTGTCTTCGGCGTAGGAAAAACGCATGCCCTGAACATCGCGGGTGTTTTCTTCGCCATAGCGGACCTTTGCTTTGGCGGATTTTCTGACAACGCCGGTATGGGTCAGATACATGCCGACATTCTCAGCGTTTGGATTTGCTTTCGCGTCCTGCAGCCAGCTGTCAAGGGAAGGACATTCTGCTGTTTTGATCAGATGCGTCATAAGGACGACCTCCTTGAATCTGTTTCTGTATTTAATATACACAAAATGATGGGGAAACAGGAAATCCTGTCGGAAACATGTCAGTTCTTTTATGCCATAATGATAGTAACCAGCAATCATGGAGGAAATATCATTTATGGAAGCGAGAAAACGCTATGAAGAATGGCTGAAGAACATGAGCCAGAGAAGTCCTCTGTATCAGGATCTGATCCAGATCGACGAAAACGACAGCGAAGATATTGAAGACAGATTTTATCAGTATCTGTCATTCGGCACGGCCGGCCTGCGCGGCAAGATCGGCGCCGGTACGAACCGCATGAACTTCTACATGGTCGGCAAAGCGACCCAGGGTATTGCGAACTTTATAAAAAAGCACGGTCAGGAAGCGATGGACAGAGGCGTTGTCATCGCCCATGATCCGCGTCACTTCTCCAAGGAATTCTCTCAGTTCGCGGCCGGTATTTTCGCCGCTGCCGGCATTAAGGCCTATATTTTCCCGGATCTCAGACCGACCCCGGAACTGGCGTATATGATCCTGAAACTGCATACCATCAGCGGCATCAACATCACCGCCTCCCACAACCCGAAAAACTATAATGGGTACAAGGCTTACTGGGAGGACGGCTGCCAGGTCTCCAGCAAGATCGCCGATGGCATGCTGGAAGAGATCGAAAAGGTGGATCTCTGGGCGGATATCAATTACATGCCGCTGCAGCTGGCCCTTGAAGAAGGAAAGGTTATCGTGCTCGGCGATGAATATGACCGGGATTATCTGTATCATATTGAAAGCCTGGCGATTCACGAAGGCGATGAGCTGGATCTGGATATCCCGCTTGTCTATACACCGCTGAATGGCTGCGGCGCGATTCCGTTTGCCCGCATGATGGAAGACCGGGGTTTTACCAACTGGCATATCGTCGAGGAACAGCGAGAGCCGGATCCTGACTTCACGACGGTCGGCTATCCGAATCCGGAAGATCCCAAAGCCTTCCGTCTCAGTGAGGAACTGGGCCGCAAGGTCGGTGCGGAACTGCTGATGGCGACCGATCCGGATGCGGACCGCTTCGCCATCGAACTGAAAGATGACGAAGGAAATTATATTCCGCTGAACGGCAACCAGACCGGATATCTGCTGGTCAACTATATTCTGGAAGGACACAAGGATGCCGGTACCCTGCCGGAAAAGGGCGCCATGATCAAGTCGATTGTCACTTCGACGATGAGCACCGAGATGGCGAAGGCCTATGGTGTGGAAATGTTCGAGACACTGACCGGCTTCAAGAACATCTGCGGCCGCATTCCTTCCCTGCAGAAAGAAGGCTACACCTGCCTGTTCGGCTATGAAGAATCGGTCGGCTACGCGGCCAGCCCCCTGATCCGGGACAAAGACGGCATCAGCGCCGGCATGCTGGTGGCGGAAGCGGCGGCCTATTACCGCAAGCAGGGAAAGACATTGTGGAACGTTCTGCAGGAACTGTATCAGAAATACGGCTACTGGGCGGAAGACGAACCGAATCTGATCCTGGAAGGCATTGCCGGGGCGCAGCGCATCAGCCGGATGATGACCTATGTAAGAAATCATCTGCCGCAGGAAGTCGCCGGTGCCAGAGTGACAAAGATCATCGACTACCGGGAAGGTTTTGAAGACATTCCGCCAAGCAACGTTCTTCGCTTCTTCCTGGACAATGACAGCTGGTTTGCCATCCGTCCGTCGGGAACCGAACCGAAGATCAAATTCTATTTCTATACCAGACAGGACAGCGCTGAAAAGGCAAAGGAAGTCAACGCCGCCATCAAAGCCGATATTATGGAAATGATTAACGCAGTCGAATAAAAAACATGCGTTCATAATGTTATAATGATAGAAATCATGGCAGACGTGCCAACAGAAAGGGAAAATCATGTTTTGTTCTAATTGCGGACAGCTGCTGAAAGAGGGCAGTAAGTTTTGTTCTAACTGCGGTGCCAAGGTAGCCCAGCCGGTGTTTACAGCTCCTGCTGAAACGGAAGAACCGGTTGCGGTAGAGCCTGCTGTGGAAGAGGAAGTCGTCAGAACCGCGGAAGTCCCGGAAGTTGATCCGGAACCCGTACAAACGGAAACAGTTACCGAAGAGCCGGTTGTCAGTGAACCAGCACCGGCTGTCGAAGAGCCGGTCGAAGCACCTGTGGAGGAACCGGTCACGCCTGTTGTTGAGGAACCGGCGGAAACACCGGCTGTTGAAGAACCTGTCAGCGAACCGGCACCGGAAGTCAGAGCGCCTGAACCGGAACCGGTCAAGACACCGGAACCGAAGAAGAAAAAGCTGAGTCCGCTGATGATCGCCGGGATTGTCCTGGCTCTGCTGGTCGCCTGCTTCAGTATTTATAACATTCTGCCGTCGACCAAATTCAACCGGGCCGTAAAAGCAGCTGAAACATTCTATGAACAGAGCGATTACGCATCAGCCGCGGAAGAATACATCAAAGCGCTGACGATCCGTCCGCAGGATGCGGAGATCTCGGAAGCCGCCAGTGAAGTTGCCATCAACCGGTCCGCTCAGCTGCTGGGTGATGGCGATGCGGAAGGCTCGCTGCAGATCCTGGAAAGAATGCTGCCGCTGGTCGCGGAAGAATATACACCTTACATGAAAGAGATGGCGGCGGAAAGCTACCGGCAGATGTCGACCGAACTGCTTGATCTGGAAGACTTTGACAGTGCCATTGCCCTGCTGATGGAAGGTGCGGATAAGGGATACGATCTGGCCGATGATATCAGCGATGCGGAAAAACTCAAAGAGTATCAGGGCGTGAAGGAAAAAGAAGTCGCTTTCCTGAAGACGCTGGTTCCGCTGCTTGATGCGGAAGACTATGAAGGCGCGCTTGATGCCATCAGCGGTAAGCTGGCAGATCTGAAGTTTGATTATCTCCAGTACGGCATGCCGAAACCGGTCATCACCGATGTTTCCGGATCGAAATACAAGAAGATCGGTCTCTATCACGAAAACGAATATTTCACCGTTTATTACGGCGACTATGACGGAACTTCAAGAGACGGCACAGGTATTTATCTGCTGACGGATTCCGGCGGCATCTTTACCCTGAAGTGCAGAACCTATGTTGTCGGTGACTGGGACAATGACGCTCCGAATGGCAATATGAGAGAAACCAAGAAGATCTACAGCGGTGACGAACTGGTGATCGACCAGGTCAGAATCGGCCCGGTAACGGAAGGAATCTATAACGGTGACTTCGAAATCATCAGAGACGGTATGTCTTTCTACGGTTCCTACTCCAACGGCAAGATCAATGTCATTGACGAAACCGACCCGAACGGCGAAGCCAACCGTGTCACGATGTATAACAACGACCATTCCCAGTGGCTGTACTACACAGACGACGCTTCCTACAACAAGACGTTTGGTATGATCGGCTGGGGCAGCCAGTAATCAATACATGCCGAAAACGCATTCTGAAAAGGATGCGTTTTTTACGTGGGCGGAAATGTGATATGATGCACACAGACGTTTAAAAGATCGGGGGAGAAAGAAATGGTAAAACGATATTATCAGGGACTTCTGTCATTATATTTCAGCGGACCGATGACAATGCTGGCATTCATTGTCTTCGCCATCGCTTTTATTAACAACCGCAAGCCGGAGTGGAATATGATCCCGGCGCTGGCCGCGGCAGCCATTGTCCTGGCCGTCGTCATGTTCTTCTACTATAAAAACAAACTCGGCATCAGTAAGACACTGCATCATGTCGAGAATATCCAGGAATATGAAAAGGGCGGCATGCTGGACAGGTCCTTCGTTCTGGAAGACAGGATCCTGGCGGGCATCGGCCTGAAGGTATCGGAACACAGCACATTGAATCTGCAGTCGGCTACAGCAACGGAAAAAGGCCGGAAGGTGATCCTGCATATCGAAGGAAAAGATGACAGTTTCGACGTGCAGACGATCGACCGCGCCGAGGCGGAACGCTTCGCCGCATACCTGCGGAAAAACAATCCGCAGATCGTTCTCAACGGCATCGAGCCGAAGGGAAACGGCACATTGAAAGAACTGAGCGCAGAGTAAAAAATCAGACAGCTTACAGCTGCCTGATTTTTCGTTTCTTTCCTTTGATCGTGATTTCCTGCAGATCGATCGGTTCCAGCAGGATCACCGTGCTGTCGTGATCGCGGATGACAATACGGCCGATCTTTTCAAACGGCAGTAACTGGGAAAATGCACCGGCGATATCCTTTGGCCGCAGTTTATCGTCTTTGCCGGCGTTGATCCGCAGAGTGATGACGTCAGCGGCCGGTTCCGCTTCTTTTTTCATCGGTACTGTCAGGTCATAAGGATTGCCGCTTCCTTCCGGCAGTGGTCTGGCTGTCTGCCGGATTTCCCGCATGAGCGGCAGGCTGGCTTCTTCTTCGCGGATCAGCAGGATACTGGTGCCGGTCTGTCCCTGATGGCCGCTTCTTCCCGAGCGGTGGATCAGAGTATCACTGTCCGCCGGCAGATCATAATGAATGCTGTGGGTAAGATGACGGATATCAAGACCGCGGGCTGCCGCGTCGGTCGCTGTCAGGATACGGATGGTTCCGGTTTTGAACCGGCGGATCATGCGCAGTCTGGTTTTTTCGTCCTGATAGGCGGAGAAGGCTTCGGCAAGATATCCGTGCTTTTTCAGCTTCGCGGCCAGCACTTCGGTATCGGAGCGGTGATTGACAAAGACAACCGCGTTTTCGACGGGCTGTTCTTTCAATATCCGCAGTAAGGACATGAACGGATCGTCGGTAATGAGATAGAAGGAAGTGATGCGCTGGCTGACGGCTGTCTGATCCAGCGTCAGTTCCTGATACGGTTCTTTGAGAAAGGAACGCACCGTATCACTGATCGTTGCCGAAAAACAGACGGTCTGCACGTTCGGATGGATATAGTCAAGGATCTTCTGAAACTCCTGCATCTGGCCGGTCGCGAAGATCAGATCCGCTTCATCGGCGATCAGGATCTTCAGAGACGAAAGATCGAGTAATTCATTTTCCAGCATATAAAGAACACGGCCGGGGGTGCCGACGATGATCTGCGGATAGCGTTTCAGTTCGGTTTCCTGAACGTCCGGATCCACGCCGCCGATCAGCAGGGCGGTATGAATGGAAAGACGGGATGACAGCAGGTCCGCGTTTTCCCGGATCTGCAGCGCAAGTTCTCTTGTCGGTGCGATGATCAGGGCGTATCCGGCATCTTCGAACGGTCTGCACTGTTCGAGGATGGCAAGCAGATAGGCGGCGGTCTTGCCGGCGCCGGTTTCCGCCTGAACCAGCAGGCTGTCACCGGCCAGGATCCGCGGAATGGTTTCGCTTTGAACCGGCTTTAAAGGCAGCCAGTTCAGATCTTCCAGCACACTTGTCAGTTCTTTTTTCAGATGGATTTCCATGTGGATATCATAGCACTTTCTGTTTTATGTTAAACTTACAGAGATGAACCAGGAAACAATTGCGGCTATTTCCACTGCCGATGCCATGGGTGCGATCTCGGTGATCCGCATCAGCGGCGATGATACCTTTGCGGTACTGAACAGACTGACCGGAAAGGATTTTTCCGATGCCCAAGGATATACCATCCATTACGCGACGGTTTATGATCAGAAAGAACCGGTCGATGAAGTGCTGATCAGCATTTTCCGCGCGCCGCGGTCCTATACCGGTGAAGACGTCGCGGAAATCAGCTGCCATGGCGGCGTTTATATTACCAGAAGAGTTCTGCGTCTGGTGCTGGGCAACGGTGCCCGGCTGGCCCGCCGCGGGGAATTTACCGAACGGGCATTCCTGAACGGCAAGATGGACCTTTCCCAGGCGGAAGCGGTCAATGATCTGATCACCGCCAAAGACGCGCTGAACGCCCGCAGTGCCGTGCATTCCCTGAAAGGTTCCGTCACCCGGCTGATCGCGCCGCTGGAAGAAGAACTGACCCAGATCATTGCCAATATCGAAGTCAATATCGACTATCCGGAATACGACGACGTCCGTCAGCTGACGGAAGAGGAGATCCTGCCGGCTGCCCGGAAATGGGCGAAGGAGATCCGGCAGATCATCGAAGCAGCCGAACAGGCTGTCCAGGTGCGGGACGGCATCGACACGGTCATTCTCGGCCGGCCCAATGTCGGCAAGTCTTCGCTTCTGAACGCGCTGCTGGAAGAAGACAAGGCGATCGTTACGGATATTGCCGGCACGACCCGCGATCTGGTCGAAGGTAGTGTGCGGCTGGGCGGCATGACATTGAACCTGATCGATACCGCCGGTATCCGGGAAAGCGCCGACGTGGTCGAAAAGATCGGTATCGAGCGCTCACTGGCCGCGGTGGAAAAAGCGGAACTGGTCATTCTTGTTCTGGATGCGTCCAGTGAGCCGAACGAAGAAGACGAGCGGCTGCTGGAACTGACGAAGGACAAGGAGAGGATCATCGTTTACAACAAGAGCGATCTGAACGAAGATGTGGACGGACTGTCCATTTCCGCCATTCACAATCAGATCGACGATCTGGTGGATGAAATCCGCAGACGTTATGAAAAAGGCCTGCGGCTGGCCAATACCGATACGCTGAACAACGAACGGCAGATCGGTCTGGCGATGCAGGCGGAGCAGTCGATGCAGGATGCGATCGCTTCACTGGAAGCGGGCATGGAACTGGACATCGTGACGATCGATCTGGAAAACAGCTGGACCGCATTGAAGGAAATCACAGGAAAGGCAGGCAAGGAAGACCTTCTCGATGAGATCTTCTCCCGTTTCTGCCTGGGCAAATAGTATGGAACGATTACAGTATGTGGACAGCCATGCTCATATCATGGCGGAGGAATTTCAGGAAGATTTTGAAGCGGTGCTGCAACGGGCGGACGAAGCCGGCCTTTACAGCATCATGATCATTACACTTTCCCACGAAGAAACTATGAAGGCGCTTGCCTTCGCAAAACGGGATCCCAAGAAATATCTCGTCGCCGCCGGCATCTTCCCGGAAGACGTCAAAGACGTAACGGAAGAAGACTGGCGCATCTTTACCGAGACGGCCGCCGATCCGGGGGTTGCCTGCATCGGCGAAATCGGTCTGGATTATTACTGGGAGAAAGACCCGGAAGTCCGGGCGTTGCAGAGAGAATTCTTCATTCGCCAGATCGAACTGGCGAAGCAGCTGAACAAACCGTTTCTCGTTCACTCCCGCGATGCCATTCAGGACACGTTTGACATCATGAAGGAACATCACGGCCATGGTCTGATGCACTGCTTTGCCGGCACGAAGGAAATGGCCCGGGAGTTTGTCAAACTCGGCTACTATATCGCTTTGGGCGGGGCACTGACGTTCAAGAACGCCCGGCATTCCGTGGAAGTCTGCGCCGACATCGACGAGAATTATCTTTTGACGGAAACCGACTGTCCGTATATGGCGCCGGTACCGTACCGCGGCAAGCGGAACGAACCGTCCTATATTCCCTGCATTGTCCGAAAGATGGCGGAAGTACGCGGCGTCAGTGAGGCATATATGGCGGATGTCATCTTCCGCAACTGGCAGAGATTCCTGGAGGGAACAAAGTGAAGCCACGGATCAGGGAACTGATCGTCGTGGAAGGCCGGCACGATTCCGAGAATCTGAAGAAGTACTATGACTGTGACACGATCGAAACCGGCGGCACCGGCTTCACGGAAGAAACGATCGAACTGATCCGGCGGGCGCAGGCAAAGCGCGGCGTGATCATCTTCACCGATCCGGATTCCCCCGGCAACCGTATCCGCAGCGCCCTGAATCAGGCGGTGCCCGGCTGTGCCAACGCCTTTGTCGCCAAACAGGAAGCCCGCACAAAGAAAAAGGTGGGGGTCGAACACGCCGGCTATGAAGTGCTCAAGGAAGCGCTGGAACATCTTCTGACCGTACAGGATAACAGTCAGGAGAGGATCCGCGCGGAAGATATGTATGAACTGGGACTTTCCGGTCAGAAAGACAGTGCTGCCCGGCGTGAGAAGCTGGGGAAGGCTTTGCATATCGGTTTCGGCAATGCCCGGACCATGCGCAGCCGGCTGAATGTCCTCTGTATCGATAAGGAAGAAATACGAAAGATACTGGAAACACTATGACACGATTTATCTCAACACCGTCAAGGACGAAGGAAATTTTGCAGACATACGGTCTGAAGGCCCGCAAGGGTTTCGGACAGAATTTTCTTGTCGACCCGATCATTGTCGAACGCTGCGCGCTGGCTGCCCATTGCGAGAACGCGGTGATCGAGATCGGTCCCGGCATCGGCGGCCTGACCGAACAGCTGGCCAGACACTCCAAACATGTGACCGCGTATGAAGTGGACGCGGATCTCATCCCGGTGCTGCATGACACGCTGGCTGCCTATGACAATGTCGAGATCATCCTGCAGGATTTTCTGACCTGTGACCTGGAAGGCAAGATTCAGGAACTGCGGGAAAAATACGGCAGCGTTTCCGTCTGCGCGAATCTGCCGTACTATATCACGACGCCGGTTCTGTTCCGGCTGTTCGAACACGGCGAGATTCCCTATATCACCGTCATGGTGCAGAAAGAAGTCGGCGACCGTTTCGCGGCGAAGCCGAAGGACAGTGAATACAGCGCGCTGTCAGTAGAAGCCGCCTATCTATATGATGTGAAAAAGCTGTTCACCGTTCCCGGCCGGTCGTTCAATCCGTCGCCGAACGTCGACAGCGTGATCATACAGTTTACCAGAAAAGAAGTGGAAAAAGACATTGCTGAGATCCGGGCGTTCTTTGAACTGGTCCGCGCCTGTTTCAAGCAGCGCCGCAAGACGCTGTACAACAACCTGCGGGAATATCTGCAGGATGTGGACAAGGCAAGAGCAGTGCTGGAAGCCTGCGGCCTGCCGCTGACGATGCGGGCGCAGGAAGCGGACGTGGATCAGCTGGTCAGTGTCTTTGAGGAACTGCAGAAATGAAAGAAAGAGCATACGCAAAAATCAATCTGTGCCTGGACGTGGCCGGCAAGCGGGACGACGGTTATCATGAACTGAAGATGATCATGGTGCCGATCGATTTCTATGACGTACTGGAGATGAATATTTCCCGGGAAACAACCCTGAGTCTGAACCGCAGTTATCTGCCGGTCAACGAGAAGAACACGATCATCAAGGCTATCCGTGTCATGCAGGAATACTTTGGCTTCAAAGAAGAATTTGAATGTATCCTGCAGAAGCACATTCCGACCCGGGCCGGGCTGGCCGGCGGCAGTGCCGACGCGGCAGCGGCGATCCGGCTGATCTGCCGGCTGCTGCAGCTTTCGGCCACCGAAGAGGAGCTGATCATGCTGGCGAAGAAAGTCGGCGCCGATGTGCCGTTCTGTCTGATGAACCGGCCTTCCCTCGTGCAGGGTATCGGTGAGGTGCTGACACCTTTCGTCTGCCATCCGGATTTTGAGATCCTGCTCGTGAAACCGCGCCGCGGCGTTTCCACCAAGGACGCGTTTGCCATCGTGGACGCCCAGGAAAACGAACATCCGGACTGCCAGAAGATGATGCGGGCCCTGATCGAGAACGATTATGACGGAGTGGTGGCTTCGCTTGGCAACAGTCTGGAAGAAGCGGCCATGTCACTGGTGAAAGAAATCCGCACCGTCAAGACACGTCTGAAGGAAGAAGGTTTTGACGGCGTGCTGATGAGCGGCAGCGGCTCCACCGTGTTCGGTATTACCCGCAATCGGGAAATACTGGAAAGAGCCATGGAGAAACTGAAAGAGGAACATTATTTTGTCCGCAGGACAAGAATACTGGGAGGATACTGATGAAGAAGAATGCAATTATTATGGCGGCCGGCAAAGGCACCCGCATGAAGTCCGATCTGCCGAAGGTACTGCATAAGGTACTGGGCAGAACGATGATCGAACGTGATTATGACAACCTGAAGGAAGCCGGCGCCGAACGGATCGTCGCCATTGTCGGCTACAAGCATGAAATGGTCGAGGAAGTGCTGGCTGGCCGCTGTGAAACCGCCGTACAGGAACCGCAGCTCGGCACCGGTCACGCTGTCATGCAGGCAAGACAGCTGGAAAACGAAGACGGCCTGACACTGGTCGCCAACGGTGACTGCCCGTGTGTCAGACCGGCAACCTACACGGCTCTCTATGACGCCTGCGCCGATGCCGACATGGTCGTTCTGACGACAGAACCGGAAGATGCGGCATCGTATGGCCGGGTGATCCGGAACGCCGACGGCACGGTGAAGAAGATCGTCGAATTCAAGGACGCCAGCGATGAAGAAAAAGCGGTCAGAGAAGTCAATACCGGTATTTACTGCTTCAATAACAAAGCTCTCTTTGCCGGCCTCAAACTGCTGAAAAACGACAATGCCCAGCAGGAATACTACATTACCGACCTTGTCGAAATCCTGAAAGGCCAGGGGAAAGTCGTCAAAGCCGTGAAAACCGATGACAACCAGGAAGTACAGGGGATCAACGACGTACAGGAGCTTGCCAGAGCGGAAGCGTATCTGAAAGAGCGCAGTTGATGATGTCCTCTACTTGACGGACGAAAAGGAAAAGTGATTTACTAAAAACGGGAACTGATGGAAGAGAGGAAATCATGGTCAAAGAAACGGTAGTATTCGCATTGACATCAAGTGTTGACCTTGCGGCGGAAGTATGCCGCAAGCTGGAAATCCCTTTAGGTAAAATTAAAGTAGAACATTTCGCGGATGGGGAAATTCTCGTTGAACCGCAGGAATCTGTACGCGGCAGAAACGTATTTATCATCCAGTCCACATGTAATCCGGTCACGGAAAGACTGATGGAAGTTCTGATCTGCATCGATGCCTGCAAACGGGCAAGTGCCGGATCGATCAACATCATCATGCCGTATTACGGTTATGCCCGTCAGGACAGAAAAGCAAAGCCGCGTCAGCCGATCACATCCAAGCTGGTCGCCAACCTGCTGCAGGTTGCCGGGGCTGACCGTATCCTGACATTCGATCTGCACGCCGCCCAGATTCAGGGATACTTCGATATTCCGATCGATGATCTGACAGCTGTGCCGATGATCGGACAGTATTTCAAGGAAAAGAATCTCGACAAGGAAGAACTGGTTGTCGTATCACCGGATCACGGCGGCGTTACCAGAGCCAGAAGGCTGGCCGATATTCTTGACGCGCCGATCGCAATTATCGACAAGCGCCGTCCGAAGCCGAACATGGTCGAAGCCCAGAATGTCATCGGTGATGTCGAAGGCAAGAACTGCATCGTCATTGACGATATCTGCGATACAGCAGGTTCGCTGGTTGCCGGCTGCCAGATCCTGAAGGATCATGGTGCCAAGGACATTTACACCGGAATTACCCACGGCGTATTCTCCCGTGACGCGCTCGACAAGATCGAAAGATCGACGATCAAGGAAATGGTCATCACTGATACCATCGCTCTGACACCGGAACAGGCAGCCAAATCAAGCAAGATCACCGTTCTGTCCGTATCGGAAATGATTGCCAGAACGATTGATTCAATTGAGAACCATTCGCCGGTTTCCCGTGTATATAATCTCTATAACTACGACAGCTATAAGTAATCATAAAAAATCCTCAGTTCATAACGAGGATTTTTTTACGCTCATATGACGACAGGGGTGCGGAAAGCGAACGCTTTTCTCATCCCTGTTTCAGTTTTTTCTGAATACTTTCGATCACCATCTCAATTGCCAGGAAGAAACAGATGGCGTCGTCCAGCAGATAGGGACTGTTCGAATTGGCGGCGCTGGGCAGACATAAAACATGATCAGCGTGAGCGCTCAATGCGCTGCCTGCATTCATGGTAAACAGAATCACACTGACTCTTTTCGCCCGGAATACGTCCAGATATTCGGCAAGAGATTTTCTTCCGGATATCGAGAAGACGATGAACATGTCGCCGGAGCCGAGAATATGTTTATAGTTGCCAAGAACACTGCTGTCGCCTGTATAACTGGCGTCGATCTGGTTTCTGCCCAGCCGGAACGCCATCTGCTGAGCGGAATAGCAGGAATGATCCAGGCCGTAACAGAGAACACGCCGGGCATGCGCCATCAGGTCTCCGACAGCAGACAGTTCAGCGGGATCAATATTCTGTTTTAACTGTTCAATACATGTCTGGTATACATCCAGGGCCGTGATTCCGGAAGCGGGCGAATCCTTCTTCTCGGTTTCATACTCGCTGAGCACGGCCCGCTGAAAATCGGAGAAGCCGGTAAACCCGAGTTTCTGACAGAAGCGGATCACGGCGCTTCTGGATACATTGCATACGTCGGCGATATTGGTACTGGAGTAACGCTGCAGATCATATGGATATTTCAGAATATGATCCGCGATCCTTCTTTCGTTTTTGGAGAAATCAGACAGCATTTCCCGCATTTGTTCCAAAACAGTCATGGCAATCCTCCGTATTTCTGACTTCATTATATCACCGCATCACCAAAACGTTTCAAAAACGAACGAATTATTTGGTTTTGGACAGAAAAATCGTGCCAATTCAAGTAAAATATGAAACAAAAGCGCAAAAACGAACAATAATTGTTAATATAGTGTTGCAAAAACGAACACCACTGCTATACTGAAATTGTGGATGAAATCTCACGATGAGAAGAAAGGGGATAGTTATGAACAGAGAGTCCATAAGCAACTGGGTTCAGGAAAAACTGATACCTGCGATTGCCAAATTCACCAGCTTCAAATTTGTCAAATGTATGCAGGAGGGTGTCGTCGCATGTATGAACGCAACCATGATCGGTTCGATCTTCATGTTAATGATGATTCCTCCGTTTCCTGCCACAGCATCCGGCGGTATCGTAGACGCCTGGAGAGCTTTCTCAGCCGCAAACGCCGGCTGGCTGAACATGGGTTATCAGATTGGTCTGAACGCAGCCGGCTTCTACATCCTGATCGGTATGGTCAACGCTGTCTGTAAACATGATAAGGCTCCGCTGGTCAACAACATGGTTCTTGCTATCTTCTCTTATATCTGTCTGCAGTGCTCCTTCCTCGAAGGCGGCGGACTTGATATCGGTTTCTGGGGCGCCAAAGGCATGATGGCCGCGCTGCTCGTCGGTTATTTTGTACCGGAACTCAATATGTGGCTGAGAAAACACGGTATCAAAATCAAGATGCCGGATTCCGTACCGCCGTTTATCGCTGACCCGATCGAGGAAATCTTCTCGTCCTTCGGCACTGTTGCCATCGTCTTTGCGGTCAAACTGATCTTCGCGGCTTTCGGAACAACACTGGGCGCATTTGTGAACAGTCTGTTCAGCCCGCTGTTCAGTGCTACAGACTCCCTGACAGCCGTTCTGATTTACTGCATCCTGGTCCGTATCCTCTGGTTCTTCGGTCTGCATGGCAATAACATTGCCGGTGCTGTGGTAAATGCTGTTCTGATGCAGAACTTTGTTGCCAACGCCGAAGCAGTCGCATCCGGCGGCCAGCCGACATATATCTTCAACTCAGCATTCCAGCAGTGGACAACTCAGGGCATTCTGTTCATCGTCCTCGCCGTGATCCTTGTCGCCAAGTCCGAACAGCTCAAGGCTGTCTCCAAAGTATCTCTGGCACCGGCGCTCTTCAATATCGGTGAACCGACAACCTTCGGTCTGCCGCTGATCCTGAACTTCGATATCTTTGTTCCTTACCTGATCGTATTCGCACTCAATGGTCTGATTCCTTATCTGGCTTGCAAGTTCGGTTTCATGAACATCCCGTATATCGACGTTCCGTTCACGGTTCCTGCCATCATTAAGGTATTTGTCATGTCGATGGACTTCCGTGCGATCCTTGTCTATCTTGTTAACGCCGTTGCCTGCATCCTCATCATGATTCCGGCAATCAAGAAGTACGACGCAAAGCTTCTCGCTCAGGAACATGCTGAAGCAAATGAAGCAGAAGCAGCTCTGTAATCATTAAAGGAAAAACATTATGAACCTGCTGATCATTGGTCTTAAAATCGTATTGATCCTGAGCTGGTGCCTCACCGTTCTGGATGTTGTGAAGCTGTACCGGGCGGATACCGGCGTGAAAATGGTATTTGACTGGTTATCCTATATCAACATTTCCGGAACCATCGGTCTGACACTGGTCGCCCTGTTTGCAGTCATTGAGAGCAGCACGTATGTATTTACTGCCTGCCTGATTCTCTTAACTGTCGTCATGGTGTGGTTTCTGAAATTAAGACTGATGATCGCAGGCGACCATAAAGCGCTGCTTGGGTCGAAAATGATCGAACAGTCCGATATCCGCAGGGTTTACACAAAGTTTATGACATTGTATGTTGAAACCAGAAACGAAACAATCAAACTGTACGCGCCGGTCACCGACCGTTCGGTGACAATGCGGCTGTATAACGCCGGAAAGAGGAGATGACAATATGAGAACGATCATGGTCATGTTTGACACACTGACAAGGAAATACCTTCCGAATTACGGAAATGACTGGGTATATGCGCCGAATTTCCAGAGGCTGCAGAACCGCTGCGTGAAATTCAACCAGTTCTATTCCGGAAGCCTTCCCTGCATGCCGGCCAGAAGAGAACTGCATACCGGGAAGTACAATTTCCTGCACCGCAGCTGGGGACCTCTGGAACCGTTTGACTGCTCGTCGTTTGAGATTCTGTCGCAGAACGGAATCTACACACACCTGATCACCGATCATTCCCATTACTGGGAAGACGGCGGCGCGACGTATCACAACCGTTATTCTTCCTGGGAAGGCTTCCGCGGCCAGGAAGGAGACCGCTATGTGGCTAGGGATGTGCAGTGCCATATCCCGGAAAACAGTCACCCGCTCAACAAGCAGGGAATCTCGGTTACCCAGCATTACAGAAACAGAACCAGACAGCAGACCCAGGAACAGATGTCCAGCGTCCGGACGTTCGATGCCGGTCTCACGTTCCTGAGTGAACACAAGGATCTGGATAACTGGTTTGTTCAGATCGAAGCGTTCGATCCGCACGAACCGTTCTATGTTCCCCGGAAATTCCGCAAGATGTACGGCCTGCCGGAAGAGGAAACTCTGTTCTGGCCAAGGTACGGCGGTCTGCCGGAAGAATACAAAAACGATATGGAATTATGCCGGAAAGAGTATGCCGCCCTCATCAGTATGTGTGACGAAAGTCTCGGCAAAGTCCTTGATTTCATGGACGAGCATGACATGTGGAAGGATACCGTGCTGATCGTTAATACCGATCACGGTTTCCTGCTGGGCGAACATGAATATCTCGGCAAGAATTTCCCGCCATGTTACGACGAACTCGTTCATCTGCCGTTCTTCCTTCATATTCCCTCGCTTGCCGAAGGCGGGGAATGTGATGCGCTCTGTTCCACTGTCGATATCGCGCCGACCCTGCTGGATCTGTACGGCTGTGATGTCAGCGCCCTGCAGGAAACAGACGGAAGGTCGATCAAAGCCGTACTCGAAAACAGAGAAGCCGGCAAAGATCATGTTCTGTTCGGCATGCACGGCAGCTATACCTGCTGGACAGACGGACAGCACGTCTATATGAAAGCGAACGCCAGGGAAGAACAGGAAGTGTATGAATATACCATGATGCCGACAAATATCCGCGGCTTCTTCGCAAAAGAACAGCTGCAGGAAGCGCAGATCGTCAACCCCGGCCGTTATTCCAACAATGTACCGGTAATGAAGATGCCGGCAAAGACAATGTCGCTGGCATGTAAGTTCGGCGACCAGCTGTTTGATCTGAAGGCTGATCCGGAAGAGGAGCATAATCTTTGTGCAGAAAGTGACTGCTCCGTTTTCCGTGAAAAACTCCGTCAGGCTCTGAAGGAGGCCGGCGCGCCGGAAGAAGAATACCGCAGGCTCGGCCTTGCATAATTGAAAAAACAACCCGTTAACCCCCGAAAGAAGGAATTCAGATTCCTTCTTTTTAGGTATATAGCCGCCGCATAACCTATGAAACAGAAACGGCGGGTTTTCATAAATATTTCTGAAAATTATTGGGGGTATATATCTTGTATTTGAAACTAAATAAGTATAAACTTATTTTTGTATAAGTGGGAGGGTTCCCACCGGGTACATAGAATAGGAGATTCAAAACCAGGATGGCAACAGGCAAAGTAAAGTGGTTCAACGCTGAGAAGGGCTATGGATTCATCACGACAGATGAAGGAAACGATGTATTCGTACACTATTCTGCAATTCAGGGCGAAGGTTTCAAGACATTAGACGAAGGTCAGTCTGTAACTTTCGATGTAACTGAGAGTGACCGTGGTCCTCAGGCAGCTAACGTCGTTAAGCTCTAATCATTAGAAAACTGATGCACGCGTGAGAGCGGAACCCCGCTCTTTTTCTTTGTTTAGGCTTTTAAAAAGGCAGGACTGTGATTATAATGTTTTCATAAGCGACGAAAAGAAGAGTAGTTAACCGGAAGAATACAGAAAGCAGGCGGGTGATGCGAGCCTGTTTCCGAAGGTAAATGAAGATGGTCTTGGAGCTGATCCGGCAATATGAGTCGGATCCGGAAGCGTCCGTTATCCCGTTCAAGTGGCCCGATCATTTCCGGGCAAGATAAAGGTGGTACCGCGTGCAAGACGTCCTTTCATTTGGGATGTCTTTTATTTTCAGGAGGTGAATGAAAATGCAGAATAAGGGACCGTATTATATTACGACAGCGATCGCATACGCTGCCGGCAAGCCGCATATCGGCAACGTTTACGAAATCGTGCTGGCCGACGCGATTGCCAGACACAAGCGAGAGACCGGCTATGACGTCCGTTTCCAGACCGGCACGGACGAACATGGTCAGAAGGTCGAGGAAAGAGCCAAGAAAGCCGGCAAGACACCGAAGGAATTCGTTGATGAAGTGTCCGGTGTGATCAAGGAGCAGTTCGACTGCATGAATATTTCCTATGATCACTTTATCCGTACGACCGACGATTATCATGAGCGCCAGGTTCAGAAGATCTTTAAAAGACTGTACGACAAGGGCGATATCTATAAGGGAAAATACGAAGGCCTTTACTGCCATGAATGCGAAGCGTTCTATACGAAGAGCCAGCTGACCGAAGACGGCAAATGCCCGATCTGCGGCGGTGAGGTCAAGCCGACCAACGAAGAGGCATATTTCTTCAGAATGACCAAATATGCGCCGGAACTCATCAAGTATATCGAAGAACATCCGCACTTCATTCAGCCGGAAAGCCGCAAGAACGAAATGCTGAACAACTTCCTGAGACCCGGTCTGCAGGATCTGTGCGTTTCTCGTACCTCCTTCAAGTGGGGTATCCCGGTCGATTTTGACCCGGGCCATGTCGTCTATGTCTGGATCGACGCGCTGTCCAACTATATTACCGGCCTTGGCTATGATGCGGACGGCAATCATAACGAAATGTACAAAAAGTACTGGCCGGCGGATCTGCACCTGATCGGCAAGGACATTGTCCGTTTCCATACCATTTACTGGCCGATCATGTTAATGGCACTTGGTGAGCCGCTGCCGAAGCAGGTCTTCGGTCATCCGTGGCTGCTGACCGGCGACGCCAAGATGTCCAAGTCGAAGGGCAACGTCATTTATGCCGACGATCTTGTCAAGCTGTTCGGCGTAGACGCGGTCCGTTATATCATGCTGCACGAGATGCCGTTTGCCCAGGACGGTCATGTCACCTATGATCTGATGATCGAACGGATCAACAGCGACCTGGCCAACAACCTCGGCAACCTCGTCAACCGCACGCTGTCCATGCAGAACAAGTATTTCAACGGCATCGTCGCCAACCCGCATGAAGACGCAGCAGTCGATGACGATCTGCGGAACACGGTCAAAGCGACGGTTCAGAACGTCGATGCCCACATGGATGAACTGCGGGTAGCCGATGCCATTCAGGATATCCTGGATCTCTTCTCCAGATGCAACAAGTACATCGACGAGACGATGCCATGGGCACTGGCCAAGGATCCGGAAAAGATCGGCCGTCTGGCGACCGTACTGTACAACCTGCTGGAATCCGTCCGGGTTGGTGCGATCCTGCTGAAGCCGTATCTGCCGGAAACAGCGGAAAAGATCCTGCGTTCCCTGAATACGGAATACACCGACCGCGACAGTCTGGATGTCTTCGGATATCTGGAGAGCGGCATTCAGGTCGTTGAAAAGCCGGAGATCCTCTTCCAGAGACTGAACGAAAAAGAAATCATGACCCAGGTCGAGGAGACCGAAAAGAGATACGCGGCTATTGCCAAAAAGATCAGCGAAAAGAAAGAAGCCATCACCTATGATGACTTCGAAAAGATCGAACTGCGGGTTGCCAAGGTGCTTTCCTGTGAGAGACATCCGCGGGCTGACAAACTGTTCGTTCTGAAGATCGATCTCGGCGGCGGTGAAAAGCGCGTCATCGTTTCCGGTCTGGCCCAGAGCTACACACCTGGCCAGGTCATCGGCAAGAACATCGTCGTGATCGCCAACCTGGAGCCGGCTGTCATCCGCGGCGTCGAATCCCAGGGTATGTTACTGGCGGGCAAAGACGGAACCCAGATCGCCGTTGTTGAAGTCAACGGTCTGGAACCGGGCACCAGAATTCAGTAAACAGCAGAAAGCTCCTGTTCAGACAGGAGCTTTTTAAATGCTTTTTGTCATCTTCTGGATGATATCCACGCACGTGCGGATGTCCGCGTGCAGATATCTGCCTTTCACATACATCAGAGAAAAACGCCGGATCAGCGGCTCCGAACCGACTGCCACCGTGTGCAGGGACCGCTTTTTCTGTTTCTGCAGGATTGAGTGCGGGATGACGGCGATGCCGGCACCGGCTTCCGCCATTTCCAGCATTGCTTCATAGGACGAGAATTCAAACAGATGCGAGGCAGGAAAAGAAATGCGGTTCAGCCAGGCTTCCATGACATCACGGCTGCCGGAGCCTTTTTCTCTGACTAGCAGGTTCTGCTTCCGAAGATCCTCTTTCATGATATGACTCTGCGGAAAGAGGCGGTCGGATACCGCGAGAACCAGGGTATCCTTATACAGCGGGATCACTTCAAAGAATGTGTCTTCCTGGCGGTCGGAAATGATTAGATCGCAGTCATGCCTGCGCAGTTTTTCTTCCGCATCTTTCGCGTGGCAGACACCGATCGCAAGATAGAGCGATGGCAGTTCGCTTCGGATCTTCTGATACAGCTGGGGCAGAACGGTCTGTGCGACAGTTTCGGTTGTGCAGATCCGACAGGCACCGGACGTGGTTCCTTCCCTGAGAAAGGATACCGATTCCTGATACTGGGACAAAATGGTATCGGCATATTGTTTCAGAGTCATTCCCGCTTCGCTGAGCCGCAGAGTCTTACCGATCCGCTCAAAAAGAGCTGCATGATAAAATTCCTCCAGTTCACGGATGGCTTTGGATACAGCCGGCTGGCTCATATGCATTATTTCAGCCGCTCTGGTCATTGACAGGGTGCGGCAGACGATCAGAAAAATCTCCAGATGGCGGAATGTCATACATAACCTCACAGTTATCGAATATATAATAACATGAAATATCGGTTATGGCTGACAGGCCTTTTCAGAGCTGTAAGACAGAGGAACAGCCGGGCAATTACTAACACAGCACTAATAATAAATAAGGATAAAGATGCTTTCTTTTCAGAAAATACGATCCTTGGTTTATAATAGGCAAAAGAACACATTGGCATAAGGGGTATTCTCGCCATGCGTTCCGGATTTATAGGAGGAAAAAATGAATACGAAGTTTTCGACAAAAACAATTGTTGCGACAGGTCTTGGTGCGGCGGTGTTCCTCGTTCTGTTCATGTATGTCAAGATTCCGTCACCGGTTCCGGAAACAAACCTGCAGATCGCGTATGGTGTTTCCAGTTTCTTCGCGGCTGTCTTCGGTCCGCTGGCCGGTTTCCTGGTAGCCTTCGTCGGGCACGCCCTGAATGACTTCATCGCTTACGGTTCACCATGGTGGAGCTGGGTCTTCGCTTCCGGCGCCGGCGCGCTTGTGACTGGTCTTTGCGCTGCCAAGGTCGCTCCGAAAGTGGAGGCAGGTGAATTCGGCAAAAGCGAAATGGTCTATTTCGCGCTCTATGCTGTGATCGGCAACGCCTTGGCATGGCTGCTGGTTGCTCCGATCCTGGATATCGTGATGTATGCCGAGCCGGTCAGCACGGTCTTCCTGCAGGGTATTACGGCTTTTGTGATCGACGCGATCGTTTCCGTCGTTGTCGGCGGTCTTTTGCTGAAGGCGTATGCGTCCACAAAGGTGAAGCAGGGATCCTTAAGCAAAGAATAAAAAGCAGTATTTCGATGGGAGAAGGCAGGTTTCTGCTTTCTCCTGTTCTTTTTGGGAGCTGAGCATGACAAAAGAAGCTGTGATTACTTTCAAAAATTTCGGGTTCAAGTATTTCAGTCAGAAAGAAAAGACCCTGCATGATATCGATCTGACGGTTTACCGGGGTGAGAAGATCCTGATTGCCGGTCCTTCCGGCTGCGGCAAAAGCACACTCGGCAACTGCATCAACGGGCTGATACCCTTTGCCTATAAAGGCGAGATCACCGGATCTCTGACTGTTGATGGAATTGAGACGAAGACCGCCAGTCTTTTCAAACTGTCCGAAAAGGTCGGCACCGTCCTGCAGGACAGTGATGGGCAGTTCATCGGCCTCAGTGTCGGTGAGGATATCGCCTTCGCGCTGGAAAATGACATGATTCCCCAGCCGGAAATGAAGGAAAGAGTCCGTAAGATCGCCCAGATCGTCGACATGGAAAGCAGTATCACGCAGAATCCCCATGATCTGTCCGGTGGCCAGAAGCAGCGGGTTTCACTGGCCGGCGTCATGGTGGAGGACGCGGATATTCTGCTGTTTGACGAGCCGCTCGCCAATCTGGATCCGAAAACCGGCAAGACGGCGATCGAACTGATCGACGACATTGCCAGAGATGATCGGACCGTGATCATTATCGAACACCGCCTGGAAGATGTCCTGCATAGGCCGGTTGATAGGATCATCCTGCTGGAAGAAGGCCGTATCGTCATGGACGCTCCGCCGGATGAAGTGCTGGCCAGCGGTATCCTGACGCGCTATGGCGTGCGGGAGCCTCTGTATCTGACCGCCGCCCGTTATGCCGGTGCGCAGATCACCGCTGACATGAAGCCGGCTTCACTGACGGCTTTCCGTACTGACGAGATCCGTGACGATCTGCAGCGCTGGTATGACGCCAACTATAAACGGCCGACCGAAGAAACCGGCAAAGACATGCTGGAGATCCGCGACCTCAGTTTTTCCTATGACGGGGTGCGGCCGACCCTGCAGAATATCAATATCATGATCCACGAAGGGGAGATGCTCAGTATTGTCGGCAAGAACGGCGCCGGCAAGACGACGCTCGCATCCATCCTGTGCGGTTTCCTGAAACCCGACAAAGGGGAAATCCGGATGTACGGGGAAGATCTCTCACCGCTGTCCGTTTCGGAGCGGGCGGAATATATCGGCATCGTCATGCAGAACCCGAACCAGATGATTTCCAAGACGATGATCTTTGAGGAAGTCTCCCTCGGTCTCAGGATCCGCAACGTACCGGAGGAAGAAATTGAAAAACGGGTCCACGACGTGCTGAAGATCTGCGGTCTGTATGAATTCCGCAACTGGCCGATCAGCGCCCTGAGCTTCGGGCAGAAAAAGCGCGTGACCATCGCTTCGATCCTGGTGCTGAATCCGAAGATCCTGATCCTCGACGAGCCGACGGCCGGCCAGGATTACCGGCATTATTCCGAAATCATGGAATTCCTCAGGAAACTGAACGAAAACGGACAGACGATCATTCTGATCACCCATGACATGCATCTGATGCTGGAATATACGGAGCGGGCTCTGGTGCTTTGTGACAGTAAACTGATCGCGGATGAAAAGGCGTTTGAAGTGTTATGCGATTCCAAACTGGTGAACGCGGCCAATCTGAAGGAGACGTCGCTGTTTGATCTGGCCCAGCGGGCCGGTATCAGCGATCCGACCGGTTTTGTCGAATGCTTTATCCATTACGACAGGGAGGTCAGAGAACATGAAGCTTAGACTCTTTTCCTATGACCAGCTGAATACCTTCGTGCACCGGCTGTCCGGCCTTTCCAAGCTGGTATGTTTCCTGCTGCTGACCAGCGCG
The DNA here is from genome assembly GCA_017404505.1 of Solobacterium sp. GTDB lineage: Bacteria > Bacillota_I > Bacilli_A > Erysipelotrichales > Erysipelotrichaceae > Bulleidia. The sequence continues at coordinate 119,579 of JAFRCE010000024.1, forward strand.
GTCATGTTGACGTATGACATCCGGGTCATCCTCGGCATCCTGCTGCTCTCCTATGTCATGATCCTGATCGCGAAGATCCGTTTTTCGCAGATCCGGCTGATGCTGATATACGTCGCCGCCTTCCTGATCTTCAACTTCTTTCTGACCTATGCGTTCGCGCCAGAATACGGCTGTGAGATCTATGGAACAAAACATGTTCTGTATACCTTCGGCGGTCCCTATACGGTCACGCTGGAACAGCTGTTCTATCAGATCACCAAGCTGCTGAAGTACCTGTCGGTCATTCCGCTCGGCATTATCTTCGTGCTGACGACCAATCCGAGCGAATTCGCCTCCAGTCTCAACAGCATCGGGGTCAGCTACCGCATCTGCACCGCCCTGGCTCTGACCCTCCGGTATTTTCCGGACGTGGCGGACGATTACAATACGATTTCCCTTGCCCAGCAGGCAAGAGGCCTGGAAATGTCTTCCAAAGCGAAGATGATGGACCGTCTGAAAAGAACCTCCGGCATTCTCGTGCCGCTGATCATGACGACGATGGACCGGATCGATATCATTTCCAATGCCATGGACCTGCGCAGTTTCGGCAAGTATAAAAAGCGTACCTGGTATGCCGCCAGGCCGCTGAAAAAGGAAGACTGGCTGGCGATGGGCGTGAGTCTTTGCGCGCTCTTGATCTCGCTGTATGTCAGGTTCTTCATCAACCACAGTCTCTTCTATAATCCGTTTGTGTAAGGAGGAATGCAAAATGCAGGAAGTATTGCCGATCCTGGTCTTCCAGACCGATTTTACTTATAAAGAAGGCGCGATTGCCTCGATGTACGGCGTGGTGCGTTCGGTGTCCCGGGATGTCGAGATCATTACCGCGACCCACGAACTGCCGCAGTATGATATCTGGAGCGCGTCCTACCGGCTGATGCAGTATGTCCGCTTCTGGCCTAAAGGGACGGTTTTCGTGTCGGTTGTCGATCCGGGTGTCGGTACGGCCCGCAAGGCCTGCTGTGCCTTGACGGAAGACGGCTATTATATCGTGACACCGGACAACGGATCCTTGACCCATGTGCTGCATCAGCACGGCATTGCCTGTGTCCGGGAAATCGACGAAAGCGTCAACCGGCTGAAGACGACGGAAGGAACGTCCGTCTTCCATGGCCGTGACCTGTTCGGCTACTGCGCGGCAAGACTTGCCTCCGGTGTGATCCGCTATGAAGAAGTCGGCCGAGAATACCCGGTCGGGGAGATCGTCAGACTGCCGATCGCTGATGCCGAAGTTAAAGAAAACGAGGCATGCGGCATCATTGAGATCGACGATCCGAATTTCGGCAATGCCTGGACAAACATTCCGGTGAGGGCCATGTTGGAAAACGGCTTCTCCTATGGCGAAGACGTTCATATCCTGTTAAAGCGCGGCGATGAGGTGCTGCTTGATCAGAACGTCCGTTTTGACAGAACCTTCGGCGACGTGCAAAAGGGAGATGTCATTCTTTACAACAACGAACTGATGAACGTGGCGCTCGCTGTTTCTCAGGGCAGTTTCATGAATGCATATCACTGCGGTTTCGGCAGCGATCACACGATCGTGATCCGGAAGGCGGAATCATGAACCGGCTGCTGGTCATGCAGTCCGACTTCGGACTGAGCGACGGAGCCGTGGCGGCGATGTGCGGTGTGGCTCTGTCGGTGGACGAGGATCTGAAGATCTTTCATCTGACCCATGACATTCCGCCGTTTGATACCTTTGAAGCATCCTACCGTCTGATGCAGGCGGTTCCCTTCTGGCCTTCCGGCACCGTCTTCGTGACGGTCGTGGATCCCGGCGTCGGCTCGAAGCGAAAAAGCGTCGTCGCGGAAACCAACCTCGGCCAGTATATCGTGACACCGGACAACGGCTCACTGTCCCATATATCCAGAGCGTTGGGCATCCGCCGCGTGCGGGTGATCTCGGAGACGGTCGGCCGCCGGAATCCGCAGCCGTCCTATACATTCCACGGCCGCGATGTCTTCTCCTACACAGCCGCTCTGCTGGCGTCGGGAAAAATCACGTTTGAAGACATCGGTGAAGAGATGGATCCGCAGGATCTGATTCTGTTCCCCGGTCTGCATCCGGAAATCTCACCGGAAAAGATTCGCGGCACGATTGAAACGCTGGATGTCCGCTTCGGCAGTCTCTGGACGAATATTTCCCGGCAGGATTTTGAACAGCTGGGCATCGGCGACGGTGACAGTCTCGACGTTTCTGTTTATCATGGCCGCACCCGTGTGTATCATTCCTTCGTGCCGTTCAAGCATACCTTTGCGGATGTCGAGATCGGCGAACCGCTTTTGTATATCAATTCCCTGGAATATGTCGGCCTGGCTCTCAACCAGGGCAATTTTTCGAAGGCGTACAACATCGGCACCCGCGAGCCATGGCATATTGTCCTGGCTCGGATCAGACCCTGACAGAAGCGCTTCCTTTCCGGAAGCCTTCTTTTTTTTGCCAATCTCTGTCCGGCGGCATGCTGTTGCGGCGAAAAACGGCAAGCGCTTACGGTCCGAAGTCCGCAGGGAAAACATGCAAGCATATAATACGGAAAGGTTGGCGGCCGGTATATTTGCACGGTGAAAAGGAGAAAATAATTCATGTAAAATTCACATGCATATCTATTTGCATTTTTTGAATGCATGCATATAATTAAGTATATTTATCGAATCACATTGTGATTCCGGAGGATCGTTCCATGCCTATTTTTGCAACACTCAGCCAAAAACTCGACAGCCGTAAAAATGGAGATGACTGCAATTTCAATGGTTATCTCGAGGATTATCTGAATCTAGATGCGGAACTCGATCCTGTATTAAGAGAAGCATTCACAGAAATTCAGAAAGATGATCCTGACACAAGAATCTGTGTCGGTCTGCGCAGCGAAATCAACAGCAACGCCATCAGCAACCAGATCATCCGCTACAAAGACATTTTCAAACTGGAAGGCAAAGCCATGACTTTCCCGTACATCCTGTACACCAAGAAAAACGAAGATGAAAGAGCCCTGCTTGTCGTTCCTTATACAGACTACGGCTTCATGATCGCCAAAGGTCTGTATTACTGCATGACCGAGCCGGGCAGTGAATATATTGACAGCAAGAATGAAATCGTTGCCATCTGTTCCAATGATCCGGCCACGATCGCCAAAACCTACCGTGACATGTTCAATCTGCGGGCCGGCGCTCTGCAGAGATCGCTCGACAATGTCCATTTCAGAAACTATGACGAACTTAAGGAAGCTGCCCTGAAGGCAGCGGAAGCACTGAAAGCCGAAGCGATCCGCACCCTCGGATCGATGAGCGAAAAAACCGAACAGATCCGTCAGTATGTCATTCAGTGGTTCCTGCTGAAGAAAGTCCTCTATGTTCAGTACATGGTCAACAAGAACATTCTGAACAGTGTCCATGAGGGCAACGTGAAGAGACAGCGCAATCAGGCCAAACTGAACGCTGACGAAGTTGCTTTCCTGAGCTTCTCGGAAATGTGGAGAATCACGCCGCAGACCCAGGAAACCGCTGGGGAAGAAGTTCCTGCGGAAACAACGGAAGCACCGGAAGAAACAGAAGCGGAAGCTGCTGAATAAGCAGCTTTTTCTTTTTCCGGAAAAGAGAAACGGTCCATTTTTTTCCGAGTTGAAAACGAGACTATCTATTTTTGTTCTATATAATGGTATAATCTTCTTTGAATAGCGAGGATAAAATGAGAAAGCAGAATAACTTTAACTGGGGCTGGATTTTCTTCCTGTTTATCATATTTGGCGGAGGTTTCGGCGGGCTGATTCCGCTGGTGCTTATTTTTGGCGTTGTCATGGCCATTACCTTTGCGGCCGTCAATGCGTCCAACCGCCGCGACGCAAGTTATGATCAGGGATACCGCCGCACACAGAACTACTATAATACCGGATCCAGACAGCAGAAATACACGGCCGCCCAGATGGCCAAGATCAATGTCTATCTGCGCAGCTGGTTCCGCAGCCGCCGTTCTCTGCCGATCGCGTCGAACATCGATCTGCGTATCCATGGCCAGAGATATGCGTCGCTGGCTTCGCTGGACGTATACCGTGACAACCGGTATGTCTGCTCGCTGAATGATTTCGGCCGCCGCTATCCGGATTCCTATAATGAGATCCTTTCGGAACTGGTGCGTCTTTCCGAACAGGGCCGCGTCGAGGAAGTCATTGACGTGGATGTTTACGAAAAGAAGGAAGAACCGGTTCAGACACAGGCGAAACCGGAAACTCCCAAGCAGGAAAAGAAGCCGGCCGGCAAGTCCGCTCAGGATTACATCAATCAGATCAGTCAGCTGAACGATGACATTCCCGACGAAGCGATTTCCAACGGTCTGTTTGAGACCTGCGCGCTGCTGAAGCAGATCCAGATGCTGGAAGAACGTTTCCCGACATCGAAAGACAAGCTGAAGAAGCTGTATGATTACTATCTGCCGATCCTCGTGAGGATCCTCAAGCAGTATGACAATCTGCAGGCCGCCCAGACGGATCCTGCCTATGAAGAAACAAAAGAAAAACTGAACCGGACGATCAGTCTGATCAATGACGCGATGAAGACGATCATTTCCAGTCTGACCGATCAGGACTTTATCAACCTGGCAGCGGATATTTCGACCCTGGAAGCCGTACTGCAGAAAGACGGTCTGACCAGTGACGGACAGATCACCGCCAGAAGAAACGGAGGCGAATAAGATGTCAAAAGATGACCGCAGAAGAAATGAAAAGGAGCGTCTTTGGAACGAGGTTCTGAACCGGCCCCGTACCTATGAGTCGACCGACGCTTCGCAGGAGATCGAACTGACGATCAACGCCAACGAAAAGATCAAGGAAAAAGCCGAGAATTCCAAAGAAACACTGAAAAATGCCAACCTGGCGATGGACGAGCTGAACCGGATCCTGAAGAAACAGCAGAAGGATCTGGAAGACCTCAGCAACGAAATGAAGAAGCGGGAGAATTCCCAGATCGATCCGACCCTGATGGATCTGGATCAGCTGGAGAAGGACATCCGCCGCGATTACGGCATCGAGGAGATGAACTCCTACAAAGAGGAAATCAAGGAAAACAAAAAAGTCGAGAATTCGGTCTTTGAAGATATCTACAACGTGATCATTTCCAAGATCATGGGCCAGAAGGATGCCATGCGGCTGCTGGTCAACGCGTTCCGCCGTCCGTATGTCATGGGCGAGGAAAACGGCAAGCCGAAGAATGTCATTCTGATCAGCGGACCGGAAGGATCCGGCCGTCACGAAGCCGTCACCCAGATGGCAAGATCGCTTTATGAAAAAGGCGTCTTCATCTCGGACGAAGTCTATACGATCGACATGAGCCGGTACACATCCGGTTCCCAGGAAACGATCTTCCTGCAGGATCTCTATCAGGCGCTGCAGGGCAAGGGTTCCGTCATCTGCTTCGAGCATTTTGAAAACGGCTTCCCGGCTTTCCTGCGGATGATTGATTCGCTGGCCACGACCGGCCGCGTCGTTCTGAACAAGCGTTATGTTCTTTCCAAGGGCGTTCTGGTCGAGAATCAGACCGGTCTGGTCACCAGTTCGGTGGATTCCCTGAGTGCCGAAGGAAAGTATCTGATCTTCATCACCACCCAGAAGCCGTCCAAGGTACAGGACGCCTTCGGTGCCGACTTCATGTATCACGTTCTCGATACCGTCGTTCTCAAGCCGCTGGATGAGGAAAGCGTCAAGCTGATCATCGCCCAGCAGGCCGAGACACTGAAGAAACGGGCGAAGGAAAACCTGCAGGTCGATATTGAGATGCCGCAGGAGATGCAGGACTGGATCGCCGCCCACTATGACAAGACACAGGGAGCCGATTCCATTTCCGCCATCTTCTATGACTTCTATATTTCCCTGTCGGAACTGGTACTCCATTCCGATCATAAGGAAACAGACACGATCGAGCTTTCCGTCCGGGACGACGCGCCCTATGCGTTATGCCATGGCCAGGAAGTCAAACTGTCGCGTTCCAAGAATTCCCAGGAGGAAATCGACGCGGTCAATGCCGAACTGGACGAGATCGTCGGTCTGAATATGGTCAAGGACTATATCCGTTCCCTGCAGGCGCATATCGCCATGCAGCAGAAGCGCCGTGAACAGGGCATGAAGACAGCCGAAGTTTCCAAGCATATGATCTTTACCGGCAACCCCGGTACCGGCAAAACGACGATTGCCCGTCTGATCTCCCGTTATATGAAAGCCATCGGCGCCCTTTCCCAGGGCCAGCTGGTCGAAGTAACAAGAGCCGATCTGGTTGCCCAGTATGTCGGCCAGACCGCGCCGCTGACCATGTCGGTCATCAAGTCCGCTCTCGGCGGGGTGCTCTTCATCGACGAAGCGTACTCCCTGTATAGGGGAAAAGACGATTCGTTCGGTCTTGAGTGCATTGACACACTGGTCAAGGCAATGGAAGATCACCGTGACGACCTGATCGTCATCCTGGCCGGATATAAGAAGGAAATGGCCGGCTTCCTGGAGTCCAACTCCGGTCTGAAGTCCCGTTTCCCGAACCTGATCAACTTCCCGGACTACACCGGCGAAGAACTGCGCAAGATCGCGGCTCTGCAGGCCAAGGGTAAGGGCTACGTCATTGACGAAGCCGTGTTTGACAGACTGGAAAGTTACTTCAACGAAGTGCAGTCGATCAACGCCGCCGAAGCAGGCAACGGCCGTCTGGCGAGAAACGTCGTCGAAGATGCGATCCTCAGGCAGTCCGAACGGGTCGTCAAAGATCCGGAAGCGGATATGTCACTGCTGAAGGAAGAAGACTTCGACTTTACCGTCAAGGTCAAGCCGCCGGTGAAAAAAGACGAAACGACGCTTGAAGACCTGATGAAAATGATGAATCAGTAATCCGGAAAGTATCCGCCGCGGCGGATACTTTTTTCTGTTATGCGTGTTTCCGGTCAGAGAGATGGATTGTCTGCCGGAAAGTGATATAGTTTCTTTCATACAGGGGGCACAGGTATGAAAAAAGGGACGCGGGATCTTCTTCATGGCGTGATCTGGCAGCAGCTTCTGATGTTCTTCTTTCCGATTATGGTCGGATCGATCTTTCAGCAGCTGTATAACACGGTGGATGCGATGGTCGTCGGCAATTTCGTCGGCAAACAGGCACTGGGTGCGGTCGGCGGTTCGACCGGCACGATCATCAATCTTCTGGTCGGTTTCACCGTCGGTCTTTCCTCCGGCGCGACGGTCATCATTGCTCAGTACTACGGCCGCCGGGAAGAGGAAGGGGTCCGTAAAGGCGTCTATTCCGGCATGTTTCTGGCGATTTCCCTGGGGGCCGTGCTGATGGTTCTCGGACTTGTCTTCGCGCCGGCGGTTCTGCGGCTGCTCAATGTCCCAAAAGACGTCTACGGCTATTCCCTGCTCTATTTACGGATCTATCTGTCCGGTATGATCCCGGTCATGATCTACAATACCGGAGCCGGTATTCTGCGTGCCATCGGTGATTCGAAGCGGCCTTTGTATTTCCTGATGGCCGCCTGCATTACCAATATCGTTCTCGATATCGTCTTTGTGGCGATCATGGGATGGGGTGTGGCCGGCGTCGGCGCCGCGACCGTCATCTCCCAGAGCGTCAGCTGTCTTCTGACCCTGCTGGTGCTGGGCCGGACCGACGATATTTATAAATTCGATCTCCGTAAGCTGCATTTTGACGCGAAGGTACTGAAGCAGATCGTCGTGATAGGTCTGCCGACCGGTATCCAGGCATCGTTATACGGCTTTGCCAATCTGGTCATTCAGGCCGGTGTCAACCAGCACGGAACTGACGTGGTTGCTGCATATACCGCCTTCGGCAAGATCGACGCGATCTTCTGGAATTCTTCCGGCGCGCTCGGCACCGCCGTGCTGACCTTCACCGGTCAGAATTTCGGAGCCGGCAATATGGAACGGGTGCGCAAGGGCATCCGCGAAGCGCTGCTGATCTACGTGATCGGTTCGGCGACGATTTCCGCGGTCTGCTATTTCTTCGGCGGCTTCTTCTACCGGCTGTTCACGCCGGATCAGGCGGTCATTGACAATGGCATGGCGATGCTGAGGTTCCTGTGTCCGTTCTGGCTGACCTTCTGCTTCACGGAAGTCATGTCACAGAGTCTGAGGGCCTGCGGGGATACGCTGGCACCGATGCTGATGACGGCGTTCGGTATCGGGGCACTGCGCATTCTCTGGATCCTGCTGTATCCCGGCACGACGATCTTCGATACACTGCTGTGCTATCCGGTCTCCTGGGTCACGACGAGTCTTCTCTACCTTGCCTATTATCTGCAGGGCGGCTGGAAGAAGCGGGCTCTGAAGCAGAGAGAAACGATCATGGCGATCTCAAAATAAAAGGAAGAAAGAATGAGATTACAGGCATTTGTGCATATGTTCAGCGGTTTTCTCGGCATCCTGCTGCTCTGGTACGGGCTGCTGGCGATGCAGGGGAAGACGCCGATGTTGACGGTGGTTCCGCTGAAAAGTGAAAAGGAAAGACAGAAGGAATACCGTTTTCAGGCAATCGGCTACGGCGGCATGGGCCTGATCGCCCTTTTGAAGTGTGTGTATTTCTTTTCCGGCTGGAGCTGGGCCGGCCGGCTGATGTCGGCAACAACGACGGTCATCACCCTGTACCTTCTGTACTGTCTGACGTTCCGCGTCTATAAAAAAGGCTACATCGCCGGAGATACCGATGAACCGGAGGAAAACAGGTGAAATTCCTGTCCTCTTTTCATACTGTTTCGACAATCCTTTGTTATAATCATATGGTAGGTAAAAATGAATATGAAAAAACTGCTTATTTTTATTCTGTCTGCTGTCTTTCTCTTAGGCAGCGGTGATATATACGCCATGCCGGTTTATGCCGAAGGTGAAGAAGGGGAAGCGGAAGAAACGGAAGAAGTCGAAGAAGCGGAAGAAATCAACTACGACGACTCGATCCGCATTCTGTTTACCGAAAACCTTCAGGACACCATTACGCCGCACCGCAAGCTGGTGAAGTCGACGGTGGAAAAGGAAGACGGCACGACGGAAGAAGTGACGAATGTCGAAAGCTTCGGCGGCTATGCCTATCTGAAGCGGGCTATCGACAGCTATCGCACCGAGGATTCGATCCTGCTGGACGGCGGCGACTATTCGACCGGTTCCATTTATGACACGCTGTTCGTCAAGAGCGCGCCGGACCTCAGCTTCCTCAGCATGATGGGGTATGACGCGACGATGTTCGGCGAACGGGAATTCTCCAACGGACTTGGCGCTCTGACCCAGATGCTGAACGTCGCGTATGGTTCACCGGACATCATCGCTTCGAACCTGATCTTCGCGGACGATGCGGAAACGGCGCTGTTCAAGGAAGCATATGAGGCAAGAGGCGGCCGTGAATACAAGACGTTTGAAAAGGGCGGCCACCGGATCGGTGTCTTCTCGGTATTCGATCCGGCCTGCGTGACGGTATTCTCACTGCTTGGCGGTGTCAGTCTGGAAGAACCGGAAGTCTGCGCCCAGCGGATGGTCGACGCGCTGAAGGAAGAAGGCTGTGACTATATCATCTGCCTGTACCATTCCCAGGGTGCGCCGGAAAAGAACGGTTCGCATGACAGGTATCTTGCGGCAAGCGTCGAAGGCATCAACCTGCTGATCAGCGGCCATACGGTCGCTCCGACGGAGGAACCGGTCGTTGTCAACGACACGACGATCGTGTCCTGCGGCCAGTACGGTGACTATCTGGGCATCGTCGATATCAACAAGGACACCCTGGAGATCATGCGGACTCTCATGCAGCCGGTATCACCGGCTACCTATGAAGCCGACGGCACAGCCCAGGACTGGATCAACAGCTATCATGCGGAGGTTCAGGAATATACTCTGAACCGGTACGGCTACAACTTTGACAGAACCTTCGCGGTCACGGACTTCAATCTGACCGATATTGACCGCAATTCCGATATTCTTTCCAACAACAGCGTCGCTGATCTGATCACGGATGCCTATGCGGCATACTATGAGCCTTCGGAACGTGACGAAACACCGGTGATCGGCATGGTGTCACGCCGCGACGTGACCGGCAGCCTGTTCGCCGGTTCGATCCGGGCGGAGGAGATCTTCAATATCATCGGCCGCGGCATCGGTGAAGACGGTACGCCGTCCTCGCCGCTGGCCAGAGTGTACATGTACGGCTCCGATCTGTTCGATCTGTGTGAGCTGGACTGCACTGTCTTCCGCGACGAGCCGGAGAACCAGTTCTACTTCGCCAACCTGCGCTATGAATACACCGACGAAAGAATGCCGTATGACCGGGTCGTCGAAGTCTATGTCGACGCGGCGGAAGGCTACTATGTGCCGGTGACGAAAAACAAGTTGTATCCGGTCATCATGGAATACCAGCTGTTAAGAAGATTACCGGGTCTCTTCGAAAAGTCCGGCGGTGAAATGGAATGCCATGTGCGCGATTCCTTCGGCCGTGACATCAAGAACATCGACAACATGGTCCTGCGCTCCAGCAATGGTCAGGAAATCAAACCGGCCACTGCGGTAGTTGCCTATATTACCAGAATGAGCCATAACGGTTCCGGCACGCCGACTCTGAAGAAACAGTACGCGGCGGCCCGCAAGACCAAGAAGGAGATCAAGAGCGTCGATCTGATCAGTTACCTGAAGAACCCCAGCAAAGTTGCCCTGAAGAAGTACTTCTCCATTGCCGGCTGGGTCATCGGCGGACTGCTGCTATTGAAACTCATCATTTTCCTGCTGAACCATGACTGGAAGGCAAAATCAAGATAAGTCATGTTATAATGCTGACAGATAGAAACGTGTAAAAAAAGGAAGGATAATATCATGAGCGAAAATAATAAACCTGTAGAAGCTCAGGCACAGGAAGCTGCTGAACCTGAAATTCATCTGACACTGACACCGGCTGAACTGGAAGAAGAAAATGCCAAACAGCTGCAGGCTCTGGAAGCCAAAGAGGAAGCCAAGAAGGTCGCCGATCCGATCAGCGAATCCAAGCTGAGCGAGGCCGAGAAGAAGACCGTCAATGAATTCTCCAAAAAGATCGATATTACAGAGTCCAATACGATCCTGCAGTATGGCGCGGCTGCCCAGAAGAAGGTCACGGATTTCTCCAATACCGCTCTGCAGAACGTCAGAACAAAGGACCTCGGTGAAATCGGCACACTGCTGAGCAACCTGGTTGTTGAACTGAAGACATCCGATGCCGAAGAGGAAAAGAAGGGTTTCTTCGCCGGTCTGTTTGATAAAGGCAAAGACAAAGTCACTGAATTCAAAGCCCGTTATGACAAGGCGGAAGCCAACGTCGAAAAGATCTCCGCGATTCTGGAAGATCATCAGATCACTCTGCTGAAGGACATTGCCCTGCTGGATGAACTGTATGACAGAAACAACCAGAACATTAAGGAACTGACCATGTATATCCTGGCCGGCCGTAAGAAGCTGGCGGATGTCCGTGCCAACGAACTGCCGGAGCTGATCCGCAAAGCCAAGGAATCCGGACTGCCGGAAGACGCCCAGGCTGCCAATGACCTGGAACAGGCATGTGTCCGTTTTGAAAAGAAGCTGTATGATCTGGAACTGACAAGACAGGTTGCCCTGCAGATGGCACCGCAGATCCGTCTGGTCCAGAACAACGACACGCTGATGACGGAAAAGATCCAGAGCACACTGGTCAACACGATCCCGCTGTGGAAGAACCAGATCGTTCTGTCCCTCGGTATCCAGCATTCCAAAGAAGCTCTCGAAGCGGAGCGTGAAGTCACCAACATGACCAACGACCTGCTCAAGAAGAACGCCGAGACACTGCACCAGGCTACGGTTGAAACAGCCCGTGAAAGCGAAAGAGGCATCGTCGATATCGAAACTCTGCAGCACACCAACGAACAGCTGATCAGCACCCTGGACGAAGTTCTCGCCATTCAGAAGGAAGGCCACGAGAAGCGTGAGGCTGCTGAGCTTGAACTGAGAAGAATTGAGAACCAGCTGACTGACAAGCTGCTGCAGATCAATAACGACAGAGACGTTACCAAACGTTAAGTAATTACAACGTAAACAGCAGAAGACTGTAATCAGCATTGAATTGACCCTTGGAAGCGACACGTAAGAAAGTGAAATCCAAGGGTTTTTTGTATTTTTGATAAAGACCGTAAAACCCCCGGATCGTGTTTGTGTGTGTCCGGGGGTTATATAAACATTATCAAGCAGATACTGAGCAGGCTCCAACGGACCGTTCATTAACCTAGCCAGGGATTTTCCGGATCGGGATCGGTCGGATCCCAGCCGCGGTTGGGAGAGTCCGGATCGATCCAGATCGAGCCCGGCTTGCCCAGCGGTCCCGGTGAATCCCAGTCGTCATACAGTTCGACGGTCGTGCCGATCGGACAGTTGTTGAAGATCCACATGGCGTCCCGGACACACAGTCTGATGCAGCCCATCGAGGCGGCGGTGCCGAGCTTGTTGTATTCGTCGTATTCCAGATCACCCTTGTCCTGGGTGTAGTAAGGTACCGAATGGAAGAGGATATCACCGACGATATCCGTGACATACTGGCCGTAGCACGGTCCGTACAGCAGACGCCAGTAACTCTTGTTGAAGGTGCGGTAGGTGCCAAGCGGTGTGGCGGCACCGGTCGAGCAGACAAAGGCCACATACGGCTGTGTATAATAGCCGTCTTCATCCTGGACATAGACGGTCACGGTATTCATGGCCCGGTTGATGCGGATGTAGTACGGATAGTCGCTGGAACCGGCCGGGGCAGCCGGAATATCCGGTTCCGGTGCCGGTTTTTCGGCGACGTGGACGACATAGGACGACTCGGTTTCGTTGCCGTGGTTGTCCCGGGCTTTGACGGTGACGGTGTAATCGCCCGGCACGGAAGTGTCGAGATCACTGGTCACGGTATAGGAACTGTTTTTCAGTTCCTCGCTTTCCGAAAAACTGCCTTCGATCGGGTCTTTGACACCGGTCAGGTTGGAAAGAATATCGAATTCGTCACCTTCCGTCAGTTCGATTTCGTCTGTTTCAAAGGAGATCTCCGGCGCTTTGGTATCCTTGATGACGAATTTGTACGGAAAGTCCTTCCAGGCTCGCTGGCCGTATTCGTCGACGGAACTGAGGCGGTAGGTGATGTCGTAGGTGCCCGGTTCCATCGTGTTGACGTTGCCGTAATAGGACAGCTTGCCGGTGCACTTCACGACCGGCATCAGGCGGTTGATATTGGCGCCGTATTCAACTTCCAGCAGTTTTTCGTCCACCTGCAGGTCCAATGCCGCGATCTCTTTCTCCAGCGAGGCGGCCATGGCCTGGCCCAGCTGGTATCTCTGATAGATCACGAAGGATATGATCACGGCCGCCGCAGCGAGGATCAGCAGCGGAACGATCAGATGCGGTTTGATACGTTTTCTTTTTCTCGTTTTCATAAAAATGGTTTTCTCTTAGACAATGAACATTATACACAAAAATGAAAGCACGGAAACAGAAGCACTCATGTATAATGGATACCATGACAGGAAAAAAGGTAAAACTGAAACGTGCTTACCGGAAGAGACGGATCAGTGGTTCAGCGATTCTGCTCATGACTTTCGTACTGTTTGTCGTATGTGCCCGTATGTACGGCTGCGCAAGAAGAGAGCGGGAAATGCGCGAGGCGGAGAGTCAGACCGTAAGCGCTCCTTATATCGAACACGACTATGACTTTGCCAACCTGCAGTGGAACGGCTGGCTGGTCAGTTATGAAGACGAGAATTACACGTCCCGTCAGGGTATCGACGTGTCCATGCACCAGGAGGAGATCGACTGGGCGGCGGTAAAGGCCCAGGGCATCGATTTCGCCTTTATCCGCTGCGGCTACCGCGGCTATCTGTACGGCGATGTCTGGGAAGATCCGTATTTCCATGCCAATATGATGGGTGCCATTGAGAATGACATTGATATCGGTGTCTATTTCTTCTCGCAGGCCATCAATGAAGAAGAAGCCCGTGAGGAAGCGGATTTTATCATCCGCATACTGCGCGGCTATGAGATCGATCTGCCCGTCGTCTTCGACATGGAAACTTCGGTCGACGGCTATCCGAGCCGCATCCTGGAAGTGGATCGTTTTGATCGCACGGTGGCGGCCGTTACCTTCCTGCATCATCTGCAGAATGCCGGCTATGACGTCATGGTCTACAACAGTTCACTGCTGTTTGATACGATCTTCATGGCGGATTATCTGCAGGAGTTCGATATCTGGGTGGCGGATTACAATTACGCTCCCCAGTATCCGTACCGCTTCTCGATCTGGCAGTATACCAGTGACGCGTATATTGACGGTATCGAAGGCAGAACCGATATGGATATCATGTTCGTGCCAAAAGAAAAGAAAGATTAAACTTTCTTTTCGATGTATACAGTTTCAAGAAAGACAGCTTCCACAGCGCCTTTGGAAAGATTGCGGATATTCTCGGGAATATCCTTTTTTTCACTCGCGAACGTGCAGGTCACGGCACTGTCATAGCTGAGATCACGGATCTCGGTATTGCGCCGCAGCCAGTTTTCCAATGTTCCGGACATGTCATAGGGATACGTCACCTGCCAGATATCCATCGGCACGGATTCCGTCTTGGGAGCGTTGGCCAGGGCGGAAGCCACACTGCCGGAATAGGCCCGGATCAGACCGCCGGCTCCCAGTTTGACGCCGCCGAAGTAGCGGACCACACAGGCCACGACGTCCGACAGACCGCTTTTGCGGATGCTTTCCAGCATCGGCACACCGGCCGTGCCGGAAGGTTCCTTGTTGTCGGAGGAACGCTGGATCATGTTGTTTTCCCCCAGCATGTAGGCCGTACAGACATGCGACGCGTCGGGATACTCCTTGCGGATCGTTTCAATATATGCCCGCGCTTCTTCTTCGCTCACGGCCCGGTTGACACAGGCAATGAAGCGGGAGCGGTTGATGACGGTTTCTTCCCGGTATTCTTTTTCGAGTCTCATATAGAATAGGATAGCCTGTTTTTCATCAACTGACAACTGAGCGGGAAGTCGGTATAATAGGAAAGTTGGAGGACAATTCTATGCGATTTGTTCAGGGTAATACGATACACGGATTCACCCTTAAAAAAGTCACCCATGTGGATGACTGTGACGGGGATCTGTATGAATTCATACATGATCAAACCGGTGCTGAAGTATTGTGGCTGGACCGGGCTGATACAAATAAAACGTTCGCGATCGCGTTCAAGACACTGCCGCAGGACGATACCGGGGTCTTTCATATTCTCGAGCATTCGGTGCTGAACGGTTCAAAGAAATATCCCTTGCAGGAACCGTTCGTGGAACTGCTCAAGGGCAGTCTGCAGACGTTCCTGAATGCCTTTACCTATCCGGACAAGACGGTATATCCGGTCGCTTCCCGCAACGACAAGGATTTCATGAATCTGATTTCCGTCTATATGGACGCGGTGTTCTGCCCGGCCATCTATGACAATCCGAATATCTTCTATCAGGAAGGCTGGCATTACGAGATCCGCGATCCCAAAGAAGAGGCTGTCTATAAAGGCGTTGTCCTGAATGAGATGAAAGGCGCGTTCTCTTCCGTCGACGAGATCCTCGTGGATGCGTTCAACCGCGTTCTCTTTCCGGACAACTGCTATAAGTATGTGTCCGGCGGCGATCCGGCTTACATTACGGATCTCTCCTATGAACAGGCACTGGCCACCCACCGGAAGTACTACCACCCATCCAATGCGAGAGTCTTCCTGGACGGCACGATGGCAGTGGAAGACGTTCTGAAGTTCATGGATGAGGAATACTTCTCAAAATACGAAAAAGAAGAGATGTCTTTCGTCATCCCGATGCAGAAGGAAGTCAAGGCGCAGAAATATGTCTGTGAATACGAGATCGACGCGAGTGAAAGCGAAAAGGACAAGACGCAGATCGCCATGGGCCGCATCGTTTCGACCTTTGACAATTATGAAAAGAACATTGCCTGGAGTGCCCTGGCTTCGATCCTTGTCTCCAGCAACGAATCACCGTTAAAGAAGGCGATCCTGGACAAAGGTCTCGGCCAGGACGTGGAGCTGGAGCTCTTTGACGGCATCCAGCAGCCCTGGGTCATTCTCAATGTCCGAAACACCAATGAAGAACAATATGACGAAGTCGTTCAGACGATTCTGGAAACAGCTGAAAAACTGGTCCGGGAAGGTCTGCCGCATGAGCAGATCACGGCTTCGCTGAACCAGATGGAATTCCGTTATAAGGAAAAGCGCGAACCGGCCGGCCTGATGTACGCGCAGCGTTCGCTCGACGCCTGGCTGTATGACGGTGATCCGCTGACCTATCTTCGCCTCGGACATATCTTTGAAGAACTGCGTCAGAAAGCGGAGAAAGGTTATTTTGAAGAACTGCTGCGAGAGTTCCTGCTCGATGCGGAACATCTCTGCACTGTCGTGGTGATTCCTTCTGGCAAACTTGCGGAAGCGCGCCTGAATGCCGAAAAGGAAAAGCTGCAGGCCGCCCGCAAAAGCTGGCCGGATGTGCAGACCTATATCGACCTGAACCGGAAGCTGGATGAATGGCAGGAGGCAGGTGACAGTCCGGAAGTGCTGGCTACCCTGCCGAAGCTGACCCTCGACGATCTCAATGACATGCCGGAAGACGATCCGTTTGAAGAAAAGAAGATCCGGGGCGTGCCGGTGATTTTACATCCGGCTGAGAAGTCGGGCATTGTCTATCTCAATCTCTATTTCAATCTGGCCGGTGTGCAGCGTGATTATCTGCCGTCCCTCGGTTTATATGCCGGTATGTTCATGTCATTGCCGACGAAACGGAAAACCGTCGAACAGCTGCAGGAAGCCGTGCGCCGTGATCTTGGCGGGCTGAACGTCTTCCTGGATTCTTTCTCGATGAAGCAGGACAACAAGGCGGTTCTGCCGCTGCTTGGGGTCAGCTGCTCGGTGCTGGAAAAGAATCTCGACAAAGCGATCGATCTGATTCTGGAAGTGTTGCAGGAGACGGTCTTTGACAAAGAGCGGATCCTGCCGCTGCTGAAGCAGAACAACGAAGACTTCCGGCAGGGCCTGATCATGAACGGTCATGCCATGGCCATGCGGCGGGCCAGTGCCCACTTCAGTGCCGAAGGTGTGTTCCGGGAATATGTCGGCGGCATCGCTTCCGGTCTGCATGACCGCGATCTGGAAGCCAATTATGAAGAAAAGATCGCCGCCTTTATCAACGAATGTGAAATGTATTCGGACGTGCTGTTTTCGTCCGACCGGCTGACGATCAGTATCACCGGCGAACACGAAGAACTTCTGGAAAACATGATCGAGAGGCTGCACCGCTATGATGCCAACCGGGCCCTGGTGCACTATCCGTTATTGAAGGAACCAAAAGAAGCCATCGTGATTCCGGCTGGTATCTCCTACAGCGCCATGGCCGGCAACCTGCTCGATCAGGGCGGGGAGTTCTCCGCCGGAATGCATGTCATTTCCCAGGCCCTGACCTATGACTATCTCTGGAGCGAAGTGCGCGTCAAGGGCGGTGCCTATGGTACCGGCTTCAGCATCAATCCGAACGGCAACTGCGGCGCCTATTCCTACCGTGATCCCGACCCGGTCACCACACTGGAAACCTTCCTGGCGATTCCCGAATATATCCGCACCTTCGGGGAAAGCCAGGATATCACCCAGCTGATCATCGGCACGATCGCGGCAACCGAGCCGTTACTTTCACCGGCCGCCCGAATCCGTCTTTCCGATGCCCGGTATTTCCGGCATGTGTCCTATGAAGACCGGCTGGACAGCCGCAGAAAGATCATTCAGATGAATGTCGATACCTTCCGCTCCTATGCCGACCTGTTTGAGCAGATCGGCGAAGACACGGCGGTCTGTGTCATCGGCGCAAGAGAAACGGTCGGCGAATTGCCGGAAGATTTCACGGAGATCCGCATCGATGATCAGAGTGAGTAGTTTTCATCCGGGAAACGATGATCTGATCGTTCTGATCGGCGAAGAAGACAGCAGCGTATTGCCGGAAGTGAAGGAAAGTCTTCTGCTGATCGCGGTGGACGACTGGAACCGGCAGCTTTCTCCCTGGCCGGCGGAGAAGGTCTTCAAAAAAGGAGACCCCTTTGCCGGAGAAGCGGAGGAAACCATAAAGGAACTGACGGAGATCCTGAAGCCGTATCAGGGGAAATACCGGACTATGACGATTGCCGGCTATTCTCTGGCCGGTCTGTTCGCTCTGTACACCTGCACGAAATGCGAGCTGTTCGATCGTTGTCTTTCCGCCTCCGGATCGTTGTGGTTTCCCGGCTGGTTGGAATACCTGAAAGATCATCCGCTGCATTGCCGCAGGGTATATCTGTCTCTGGGCGATACCGAGAAGAATACCCGCAATCCTCTGATGGCGAACGTGGAGGAAAATACCGAACGAAGCCGGGATCTGATCGCGGCATACGCGGAGGTGAAGCTGGAAATGAATCCTGGCAATCACTTCAATGATCCGCCTGGCAGAATCAACAAAGGAATTCAGTGGCTGCGTGCCGCTTGAATTCCTTTTTCATATCTGTCATAATGAGAATAGTTCTCAATAAGGAGTGTTATGCAGAGGAGACATACGCGCCAGAAACAGATCATTCAGAAGATTATCGAAGGACCGGGAAAACACATGAATGCCGAGGAAGTCATGGCTGTTTTAAAGCAGGAAGAGCCGGGCATCGGCATCGCCACGGTTTACCGGAATCTCAATCTTCTCTGTGAAGAGGGCGTCATTCAGAAGATCAATGTGCAGGGCCGCAGTTTCTATGACGGCAATCCCGCCCCGCACGATCATCTGTACTGCGCGCGCTGCGGAGAAATCTTTGACATTGTCCTGTCCGAAATGAAAGAAGTCGAAGAACAAGCCGCCCGCCTGACCGGTGCCGTCATCCTCTCGCATCACACGGCCTTTGAAGGAATCTGTCATAATTGTCGAAAAGACGAAGAGGAGAAAAAGCAATGGAATTAAAAGGATCAAAGACCGAAAAGAATCTGCAGGAAGCATTTGCCGGTGAAAGCCAGGCCCGCAACAAGTACACATATTTTGCTGAAAAAGCACGTGAGGAAGGTTACGAACAGATTGCCAATATCTTCCTCGAAACAGCCCGCAACGAACAGGAACACGCCAAGAAATGGTTCGAAGCTCTCCATGGCGGAGCTGTTCCGACAACCGCTGAGAATCTGCAGGCCGGTATCGACGGTGAAAACGGCGAATGGACCGACATGTATGTCAGAATGGCTGCCGAAGCACGTGAAGAAGGCTTCACCCGCATCGCCGCCCAGATGGACATGGTTGCCAAAGTCGAAAAGGAACATGAGGAAAGATACCAGAAGCTGCTGGACAACCTCAAAGCCGGCACTGTCTTCGCCAAAGATGAAGACGTCGTATGGCAGTGCGAGATCTGCGGTTTCACAGTAACCGGCAAGAAGGCACCGAAGATGTGCCCGCTGTGCGGATACAAAGAGTCATTCTTCGAAATCAAGAAGGAAAACTACTAAGAAGCAGGAAACAGCTGTGAATACGAATTCGCGGCTGTTTTTTCTGTTAGAATGACAGTGATAAAAACGAAAGAGGATATCTATGAAAGCTGGCACGTCGGTGATTTTTCTGCCCTGCCGTGACATTGAAAAGACACGGCATTTCTATCATGAAATACTTGGTCTTTCGATCGAGCAGAAACAGGGAGAAAACCTGTATATCTTCGATACCGGCTATGGCTACTGGGGCTTTGTGCAGTACCGGGACGGCCGTGCACCGCTGAGCGGGCCGCAGGGCGTCTGTCTTTCTCTGAATCTGAAAGACGATCAGGCCGTGCTGCAGCGCTACGAAGAACTGAAGGATTGCTGTGAAGTGTTCCGGGAGCCTTTGAAACATCCGGATTTTCCCGTCTTTTCCTTCTTCCTGAAGGATCCGGACGGCTATCTGGTGGAATATCAGAATGTCTGGGAAGTCTGAGCGCGCGGACTTCTTTTTTTATGGCGGTGTGGTACACTTATCGTTGTTTATGGGAGATAGTTTATGTTCGCTGAAATCATTGATAAGATAGATTCGTTTGTCTGGGGATGGCCGCTGATCCTGCTGCTGTTCGGGACACATATCTTCATGACCGTCCGCACCGGCTTTATCCAGAAAGATATTCTCAAGGCAATCAAAATGTCAGTGACAAAAGACGAGAACGCCGAGGGGGATGTTTCTCAGTTCGGCGCTCTGACAACCGCGCTTTCTTCGACAATCGGCACCGGCAATATCATCGGCGTCGGAACGGCAATTGCTCTGGGCGGTCCGGGAGCCATTCTATGGATGTGGCTGACCGGTATCTTCGGCATTGCCACGAAGTACGCGGAAAACCTGATTGCCGTCAAATACCGTGTCCGTTCGGAGAACGGAACGATGATCGGCGGCGCCATGTATGCCCTGGACAGGGGACTGAACATGCGCTGGCTGGGTATTGTCTTCGCGCTTCTGGCATCGGTATGCGCCTTTGGCATCGGCAATATGGTACAGGCGAATGCCGTTGTGACCAATATCACGCAGAACTTCAGTATTTCGCCGCTGCCGGTGGCTATTGTTCTGACGGCGGTTGTCGCGCTTGTCATTCTCGGCGGTATCAAATCCATTACCAGAGTGGCGGAGAAACTGGTGCCGTTTATGGCTCTGTTCTATTTTCTCGGCTGTCTCTGGATCCTGTTCGTCAATGCGGATGTCCTGCCGGAGACAATTTCCCTGATTCTGACTTCGGCTTTCTCGCCGAAATCAATTGCCGGCGGCTTTGTCGGGGTAAGTGTCGCAGTTGCCTGCCGTTATGGTTTTGCCAGAGGTCTGTTCTCCAATGAAGCGGGTATGGGTTCGGCTCCGCTGGTCGGCGCTGCTGCCCAGACAGCCAATCCGAAGCGTCAGGCTCTGGTTTCCATGACCGGGGTTTTCTGGGATACTGTCGTGATCTGTCTGATGAGCGGTCTGGTCATGGTTTCCAGCATCATCAAATATCCTGCTGTTGACGGACTGAGCGGCAACGGTGCCCTTGTTGCGACCGGTGCTTTCTCTGTCATTCCCTATGTTGGTGTGCCGGTACTGGTTTTCGGTCTGATCACCTTTGCCTTCTCGACGATTCTCGGCTGGTATTACTATGGTGAAAGAGCCTGCGTCTATCTGTTTGGCGAAAAAGCGATCAAACCTTATAAGATCCTGTGGGTCATCTTCGTTCTTGTCGGATCCCTGGTGGAACTCAACGTCGTCTGGAACATCGCCGATATTCTCAACGGTCTGATGGCGATTCCGAACATCATTGCGGTATTGTTGCTGCATAAGGTCATTGCCAATGAGACAGAGAAATACAGCGGTGAACATATCACCGATATTGATACGGAGGAAATCCCGACCGTGCAGAACGCGGACAAAGGAATATTGGCATAAAGGAGTATCTTCGGATATTCCTTTTTTCATCTCTTCTGCCTCAGATGCGAAGAAGTCTGTTTTCGTATATAATAGGTAACATGAACAACAATGAGATGAAGAAATTTACAATTATCACAAGACCGGATCCGGTATCGGCGGAACTGGGACGCACAGCTGAGGCGGAACTGCTGGAACATGGCTATATCCGGGATGACAGCTGTCCCGATACCGTTTTCGTCATTGGCGGCGACGGCACATATATTCACGCCGTGCACGAAGTCCTGCGCAAGGTGGGGAAGCAATTTGCCAATGTCCGTTTTTACGGCATTCATACCGGCACTTTGGGTTTTTATACCGACTACCGGGACACCGATTACCGGGAATTCATGGATGCTTTCCTGAATGATCAGCTGAAAGAAAAAAGATACCGTCTGCTGCAGATGACAGCCGAGGGTATGAAGCACCATGCCATCAACGAAGTGCGTATCGAAAATCCCAACCGGACCCAGATCATTGACGTCTGGATCAACGGCGAGAAGTTTGAAACACTGCGCGGCAGCGGCGTCTGTGTCTGCACGCAGCTTGGCTCGTCCGCCTTTAACCGTTCCCTGGGCGGGGCGGTGATCCAGGAAGGGCTGGACTTTATCGAACTGACGGAAATGAGTGTCATTCATCACAGTCTGTTCCGTTCCCTGCAGTCTTCGATCATTCTGAAGCCGGAGACCGTCATCGAATTCCGGTCCGAGAATTTCAAAGGTGCGATCCTGGCCTGTGATCAGGATGTTTATCCATTGGATGATCTGCATCATATTACGGTATCTTCCGCCAAGGACATCAATGTCAGAGTTCTGAGTGGCCGGGAGGTATCTTATTTCCATCGTCTGAAGACACTGTTCTGAAAGAGTAGGTAGTTATGCGCAGCTGGCAGTCTTTTTATGAAATATTGAAGTTTCCGCTCTGTGTGATCTTTTTTGCGGTATGTCTGATCGGCAGCGGTAATCTGCTGACCAATTCGGTCTACGGTGTCGCCGGCCTTTTTGACAATGAAACAGTGATCTCACTGGGCGAACTGCTGATCAAGATCGGCCAGTTCCTGGTGGTCAATTTTCCGCTGCTGTTTATCGTCCGTCTCTGTACGAGACGTGGCGGTTCAGCTGCGACGATCCTTTCCGCGCTGGCCGGTTATGTGGCATATCTTTCCACGACGATGTTCTTCGCCAACCCGAATCTGCCTTCCACAGCCTACAGCAGTATTCTCGGTCTGAGCCTGAACCGGACGAATATCGTTTCCCTGGTCGGCTCGACCCACTATCCGCTGCAGACCGGTGTCATCGCGACGGTCATCGTTTCGGCAATTACCCTGTGGTCATTCAGCAGCACCCGTAAAAAGACGGAATACGGCTTCTTCTCCTTCGTGTCGAAGGAAATGGCCTGTGTCATCCGCACTGTCTTCTTCTGTGTCGTGGCCGGCATGATCGTTTCCTATCTGTGGCCGCTGGCCGTGGTTTTTATTCAGCGCGTCGTGCACTTTATCGCGGTGGATACGAACAACCCGATCAATCTGACCCTGTACGGCATTACCGAAAGAATTCTCGGCGTCATGGGACTTGGCACGATGATCCGGCAGCCGTTCTGGTATGAAATGAGCGGCGGCTCCTGGGTCAACGCGGCCGGTATCTCCGTATCCGGCGACGTCAATATCTGGACCGCGCAGCTTTCCGCCAATGCGGTGACCGGCATGGCCGGCCGTTTCTTCACGCCGTATTACATTCTGAACATCTTCGCGATGCCGGCGGTGATCTGGGCGGCCTTCACCCTGGATACCAATCCGATGGAAAAGCGCCGCATGATCCTGTTATGTATTCTCGGCACGGCCGCTTCCCTGCTTTGGGGAACGCTGCTGCCGCTCGAACTGCTGATGGTGTTCCTGTGTCCGCTTCTGTTTGTCTTCCATGTCGCGTATACCGGCATTCTCTATATGATTCTGCAGTCATTGCATATCTATCTGGGCTATCAGGCATTGGATACTCTGACCCTGACCGCAAGACCGGGATCCCTGCCGGAGTTTATCAGTTATCTGCAGTATCCGGCTTTGGCCAGAAGCCTGATCGGGGTCGCGATTGCCGGCATTATCACTGGCCTGCTGTATTTCCTGACGACCCGGGCGTATTTCCGCTTCATGGCCATGGATCTCTTCAAGACCGGCAGTAAGGATCTTGTCATCAACGCCGTCATCAAAGCAGCCGGCGGCATTGAGAACATCAAGATGACACACTCCTCCATCGCCAAACTGACGCTCAGTGTCTATGATCCATCCAAAGTCGACCTGCAGAGACTGAAGCGGCTGGGTTCCTATCGGACCTACGAAAACAGGGCCGGCTTCAATATCTGTTTCGGCGCGCCGAGTACGATGATCCGCCAGGGTATCGACAGTGCCATGCGTGACGCGGTCAGAGAAGTCAATCAACTTTGAGAGCTGTGGAAACACAGCTTTTCGTTTGCGTATTACAATGGATGTATGATCCAGCTGAAAGACATCACGGACAGCCATCTGCAGGACATCAGCGAAGCCTTTGCGGATGCATTTCTCGCCGAAGAGGGCGTTGTATCCCATAGTCTGAAGAAGAATGACGCCTATCAGTATTTTTATCTGACTCTGGGGGAATTTGTGAAATGCGGCTGTCTGTACACGACATCGGAAAACGAAGAAGGCTATATCGTCTTTTACCGCAAGGACAAAGGACTGCCCTGGTACCGGGAGCTGCTTTTGACCTGGCGGTATTTCATGCGTCTTTCCCTGGAAGGCTTGCAGAAGATGCTGATGTGCCGCAACGGCTGGGTGGACTATCCGGTCTATCATGCCCGGACGGTGGATTTCGTCGATGTCTGTCTGGTCTGTGTCCGCCGGGAATACCAGCACCAGGGGTATCTCAGAAAACTGCTGGCGGAGCCGTTCCGGATCGCGGACGAACGGGATATTCCGGTGATCCTGGATACCGACTCAGAAGTCAAAGCGGCGAAATATCAGGCCTGCGGTATGGAAATTGAGAAGGATGAGATCCTGAAGAGCGGCGTCCACATGTATACTATGATCAGACGGAGGAAACAGTCATGAAAAAACTGGTGATCCGCGCCGATGATATCGGCTACAGTGAAGCGGTCAATTATGGAATCTATAAAGCAGTAAAGGACGGGCTCATCAGAAGTGCCGGCCTGATGCCGAATATGCCGTATGCGAAGCACGGCATTGATTTGTTAAAGGAATTCGATATCGCCCTTGGCCAGCATACCAATATGTGTCTCGGCAGACCGTGCGCCGATCCGGCATTGATTCCTTCCCTGCTGGATGAAAACGGCAATCTGAAGTCTTCCCGGATGTACCGGGAGGCCTTTCAGAAGGGTGAGGAGATCATTACCATCGAAGAGGCGGTGATCGAAATCGAAGCCCAGTATGAAAGGTTTAAAGAACTGACCGGCCGGGAACCGGATTACTTTGAAGCGCATGCAGTCATGAGCAAAAACCTGTTTGCGGCGCTTTCCATCGTCGCGGAAAAATACGGCTTACCTGAACAGAAGGCCCGCTTTGACGGTCAGCCGACGACATTTAACAACAAGCCGGTCCGCATCCTGCCGATGGGATCCATGAAGCCGGACTATGACGCATACCAGTGTCTGAAGGATGGAGTACTTCAGGTTGCGAAAGAAGACATGTCGAGTATCGCGGTCATGCATCCGGGCTATCTGGATGCCTATCTGCTGAACAACTCTTCATTGACGATCAACCGCACGAAGGAAGTGGAAATGCTGTGTGATCCCGCGATGCGAAAATGGCTTATGGAACATGATGTGGAACTGGTAGATTACCGTGACATCCGGTAAAACGGGAGATACAGAATGGAACGCATCGAAGCTTTTGAAAAAATGCTGGTCGACCTGCAGGAACAGGCAGAGGCAGAAAATCAGAAAATGGCCGAACTGAAAGCGGCCGGAAAAGAGAAGACAGCGACATACCGTCAGTATTTCGGCAACCGGCTGTTCTATAAAAAGATGCTGGACCTGTATAGGAAATACGGACTGATATAGATAAATAGAAAGAAGGCAGAATATGTTTTATTGGGGAAACAGTGTATCAAGCATGCAGACGGAAGGCGGCTGGAACGAAGGCGGAAAATCTCTTTCTGTCTATGACATCGTCGAACCGGGAGAGAACCGCAGTGACTGGCATTTTGCCAATGACAATTATCATCATTATGAAGAAGACCTCGATCTGATGAAGGATCTTGGCATGAATATGTACCGGATTCAGATCTCCTGGTCAAGATGTGTCAAAGACGGCTGCGGGGAATTCAACGAAGAAGGTTTCGCATACTATGACAAATTGATCGATGCAATGATCGAACGGGGACTGGAGCCGATGGTGTGTCTGTATCATTTTGACATGCCTCTGTATCTTGCCGAGATGTATAACGGCTTCCTTTCCAGAGCAGTCGTGGATTACTTTGTCCGCTTCAGCAAGGAAGTCATCGACCGCTTTGCCCATAAGGTACATTACTGGCTGACGTTCAATGAACAGAACCTGTACTGGAATCCGGATATCGCATTTCGGATCGCCGGTTATCTGAATGGTGAGAAGACAGAAGACGAACTGTATCAGATTGGTCATCATGTCATGGTTGCCCATGTCAAAGTCGTTCAGTACCTCCATGAACATACCAATGCTAAAATTGGCGGCATGCTTGCCTATGCGGAAACCTATCCGGCTACCTGTGATCCGAAAGATATCCAGGCAGCCAGGAAAGCGGATGAATTCCTGAATCATACACTGCTGGATGTCTATGCCAGAGGTGAATATTCCCGGGAAATGATGCAGTGGGTGAAATACAAGGGAATTGACATGGATCTGAGAGAAGAAGATCTGAAACTGTTCAGGGAACATGCGGAAGACTATATTGCCTTCTCTTATTACAGTTCGACGACAGTCAGTGCCAAAGACATTCCGGACAACACGACACCGAACTATTACCTGCATTACGGCAAGAAGGATAATCCATATCTGGAAACGACCGAATGGAACTGGCAGATCGATCCGGATGGCTTCCGGGATGTGCTGAACAAGATCTACCAGAAGTACCATATGCCTGTCTTCCCGATTGAAAACGGTATTGGTGTGCAGGAAGAATGGGACGGTGTCCATGAGATCGAAGACGATTACCGCATTGACTATCACCGCCGTCATATTCAGGCCATGAAGGATGCCATGAACATTGACGGTGTGGAAGTGCTGGGCTATCTGGGCTGGGGCCTGATCGATATCCTTTCTTCCCAGGGTGACATGCGCAAACGTTATGGCGTTGTCTATGTCAACCGCACCAACCATGACTTAAGAGACATGAAGAGAGTGCCGAAAAAGAGCTATCACTGGCTGAAGAAAGTGATTGCCTCCAACGGAGAAGAACTTTAAACCGGAGAAATCCGGTTTTTTGGTATATAGGATCCTCTGTCAATCTGTCAGTTTTATTCTTGCATCACAGAGCGGTATGCATGAAAATACATATGGACCAATAAAAACACAAGCAACACATAAAAACTGTATAGTATTATAAGAAAACGACAGAATATGGATAAATGCATTAAACTGGCTGATACTGTTGTTCTTGTAGAGCATCTGTCCGACAGCCTCTATGAAAAAGTTAAGAAATATGAATACTCCGGGGAGCCATCTTTCCGTGTGGATATAACGGATCTGGATCTGGAAGAGGAACGGAATTATTTTGTATCACGAAATGGCAAAGAGTCTGAAATGATCGGCAGCGAATTGCTTGAGTTTTCCGCGCTGTTAAGAGCAATTGCTGAGAATCTGATCGATTATAATACGATGCTGTTTCATGGGTCGGCAGTATGTATGGATGGACAGGTTTATCTGTTCTGTGCGGACAGCGGCACCGGAAAGAGTACACATGCACGGATGTGGCGGGAATGCTTTGGTGACAGAGTGGTTATGATCAATGATGACAAGCCGCTGATCAGAATCGATGAAACCGGCATTATCTGTTATGGCAGTCCATGGTCAGGCAAACATCATCTGGATACAAATACCAGTGCGCCGGTAAAAGCTGTATGTATTCTCAGTCGGGATACGGAGAATCATATAGAAATGATTGATAAAGATATGACGATGCAATATCTGTTAAAATACAGTTATCGCAGTAAGGATCCATCACGTATTGCCAGAAGTCTGGCGATGCTGGATCAGCTGGCGAAGAAGGTTCCGATGTATGCTCTGGGATGCAATATATCCCATGAAGCAGCCGTTATAGCATATGAAGGAATGCAGGAGGAAGTATGAAACTGAAGAAAGAGTTTGTGACATATGATACAGACGGAAAACAGATCATGGTTTCTGTTGATACAAAACGGTTTTCCGGAATGGTTAAAAGCAATGAAACTGCCGCCTTCATCATTAACTGTCTGAAAGAAGAAACAGACGCGGACAGTATCGTTGAAAAGATGCTGCAGGAATACGACGCGCCAAGAGAAGTGATCGCCAAAGATGTTCAGAAGGTGATAGTTAAGCTGCAGGAAATCGGAGCACT
Source organism: Solobacterium sp. (assembly GCA_017404505.1). Taxonomy (GTDB): domain Bacteria; phylum Bacillota_I; class Bacilli_A; order Erysipelotrichales; family Erysipelotrichaceae; genus Bulleidia. The sequence continues at coordinate 147,621 of JAFRCE010000024.1, forward strand.
GGATGTCTGAAACATTGTCTTTTGAGGAAATCATAGAAAAAGACGGATATCTGGTTTACACGAATAAGGGATACAGTATGTATCCGATGCTTCGCCAGCATAAAGATCTGCTGGTCATTTCCAGAAAACCGGAAGAAAGACTGAAGAAGAACGATGTCGTGCTTTTCAAGCGCAACGGAAAATATATTCTGCATCGTATCGTGCGAGTCAACGAGAACAGTTATGATATTGCCGGCGATCATAACTGGTGGGAAGAGAAAGATGTAAAGGAAGAAGAAATTATCGGTGTTCTTACGTCTTTTGTCAGAGACGGCAAAAAGATACCGGTAGATGATAAAAGATATAAAGCATATATCACATTATGGTGCGGTATATTGCGACCCGTAAGAAACGAACTCATCAGAACCAGAGCAATGATCAGAAGAAAGATTCGTCATGAATGAAACAGCCTTGAAATGGTTATGGAACAAAACAAAACCCCAGCATGTCAGAATGTATGTTCTGGCGGTTGGGGATATTTGTATTTCTCTGCTTGGTGTCTGGTTTGCGTTGCTGACAAAGGAACTGATCGATTCCGCGACAGTCAATGACGGTCAGTTTGTCAGATATGCGATATTACTGACGGTTGCTGTATGCTTACAGTATCTGATCCGGGCCGGTATCAATTATCTGGATGAGGCAGTCATTACAAGAGTTTCCCTGCAGTTAAGAAGTTATGTACTGAAAAACCTGATCCGGAAAGACTATGCCAGCGTCAGGAAACTGCACAGCGGAGAATGGATCAACCGGATGTTTTCGGATGTGAAGATCATCGCGGCTGGTTTTACCCGTATTATTCCTTCCGCCATCGGCATGGCTGTGCGGCTGTTGGCTGCCTGTATTGCCCTGCTGTTTCTTGAGCCTCTGTTTGCCGGTATTTATCTGATCATCGGCATTGCCATGATATTCTTTATCAGTATTCTGAGAAGAAGAGTGAAAGTCCTGCACAAGGATGCCCAGACAAAAGAAGACAAAATGCATTCTCTGTTCCAGGAAGTCACGGAAAAGATTCTGATCACCAAGGTGTTTGATGCGGAAAACTATCTGACGGGGAAAACAGACGATGCGCAGGATGCTTACCGGGCGGCCCGAATGAAACGGCAGGCATATGTCGTAAGTGCGAATTCGGCATTTTCCATGACGTTCCGGTTAGGTTATGTTCTGGCGCTGATCTATGGCGGCCGGAATCTGTTATATGGTCTGACGACATATGGAACGTTGATGGCTGTTCTGCAGCTCGTCAATCAGATCCAGGCGCCGGTTGCCCAGCTGTCCGGTGTGCTAACAAGAGTCTATGAAGTGACGGCCAGTACCGAGCGGATCATTGAAGCGGAAACATATGCGGATGATACTGTATGCGCAGAAGAGAATATGTCCTTTTCCAGATGTGCCTTCGATGACGTTTCGTTCCGCTATAACCGGGAAAATGTGCTGGATCATGTGTCATTTGAAATTAATAACAGAGACGTCATTGCTCTGACGGGTATTTCGGGAAGCGGAAAAAGCACGATATTCCTGTTAATGATGGGTATTTATCCGGTACAGGACGGCGCTGTGAATATCTATGATGAAAACGGTGAGCGATACAGCAGGCACCCAAGATCACTGTTTGCCTATGTGCCGCAGGGTAATTGTCTGTTCTCCGGTACGATTGCCGAAAACATTGCCCTGAGTGACACATACAGCGAAGAAAAAGTAAATAAAGCGTTAAATGTTGCCGCGGCTGATTTTATCAAGGAACTGCCGGAAGGAGTTCATACAGTATTGGGTGAAAACGGAGCCGGCCTGTCAGAAGGTCAGATGCAGAGAATTGCCATTGCCAGAGCTGTTTATTATGACGCACCGGTGCTTCTGCTCGATGAAGCGACCAGTGCCCTGGACGAAAAGACAGAGATGGAAGTTCTGCGGAACTTGAAGAATCTGAAAGATAAGACGATCCTGATCGTCACACACAGAAAAGCGGCACTTTCCATCTGCACAAGACAGCTTGATCTGAAAGACGGAAGGATAACGGAATAACATGGACAAAACATTGACAGGACAGTATACCGTACATCTGATCTGTTCCCTGTTAAAAGGCGAGATTCCCCAGAATAAACCGGAACAGATTACTTTTGAAGACATCTATCGGATGGCGATCTTTCATAATGTCACAGTCATGACCTTAGCAGCAATCAAAAAGACAGGCCAGGAAATGGATCCTGCTTTGAAAGAGAAGTGGGAAAGGAGAGCGGAACTGGCTTCCGCTCAGAGTGTCGTGCAGCTTCATGAAAGAGACATGATCTATCAGCTGTTCGAAGAACACCAGATTCCCTATCTGCCTTTAAAAGGCTGTATTGTCAAAGAAATGTATCCGGATCCTGAATACCGGCAGATGGCAGACCTCGATATCCTGGTTCATGAAGAAGATAATGCGAAAGTAAAGAGTGTATTGGAAGATGCGGGATATACCTGCAAACAGTTCGGACAGGAAGTCCATGATATCTATGAAAAGAAACCGTTCATGGATATTGAAATCCATTACCGCCTGCTTTCTGATGTCCATTTTGTGACCTATGAATGGACACAGGAGTATATGCAGTTCTTTGTCGAGCCCTGGCAGAAATTGGAGCGTGGGGATTCATATCGATATCATTTCAGCGACAGTGATTTCTATCTCTATATGCTTGTCCATCTTGCCAAGCATTACAGCGGTTCCGGATCCGGTATCCGGCAGTTTCTGGATATCTATTATCTGATGAAGAATCTCAATATTGACCGACAGTATGTAGATGAGCAGCTGGAACTGTATGGCCTGAAGGACTTCTGTCATACAACGGAAAAGATGGTACTGGCATGGTTTGGTGAAGCGGAAGCCGATGAACATACCACGGAACTGGAACAGGATGTCTTTTCTTCCGGCAGTTATGGAAATCAGGAAAGAAGTATTCGGCATGAGATCGAAAAATTTCAAAGCAGCCAGAAGAAACAGAATTATTATTTCCACTATATTAAAAAAAGACTGTTTCCCAGTCTGGAGGTTATGAGAGTCAGCCGTCCGGTTTTAAGAAAGTATCCGGTATTATTACCGGCTTTCTGGCTGGGACGTATCCTTACCAGAGGCATCATAACGATTCCAAAGCAGGTGAGAAGATTAAGACTCGTCCGGAAAGTATTAAAAGACAGTCAGACGGACCCTGAGAAACGGACAGAAGAATGATTCTTCCGGCCCTTTACAGGGTTCTTTTTTTTCTGCAGGCTGATACATAATTTTGCATGTCAGTTCGTTATAATACTTGTATGTACAGTCAGACGCAGAGTAAACAGATGAAAAGAGAATATGAGATGTATCAGTTTCTGATGGAGGATTTTCGTCTGAAACATGGTCTGAAACAGGCTGCACAGGGTTCCGGTGCCGGGCAGAAACTGGCTTTGTATGAACCGGCAGACGGCTCCTGGTGTGCCATCGGCAAGCTTGTCAGTTTGGAAGACGCAAGTATGCATTATGCCATTGAGATTCCTTTTGATCCGGATCTGATTCCGCTGATGACAGGTTATGAATATTGTTCGGCTGCCCGGGAAATGGATCCTGAGCAATGGCTGATGCTGGTGATCAATGAAAAGATCCGTATTGATACATACCGGACATTGATGCAGGAAGGCTATGACAGATTCCGCCGGATTCATCCGGTGCAGAAAAGGATGGCTTCCCACCGGGATATGGTTTATCAGGATCAGGCAATTCCCGGCCGGACGGCGATCCGCCACGAGAACGTACCGGCCCAGATCGCCGAGATGCGGCGCATGTATAAGCCGAGACGTTCGTTGCCGAACGACGAAGCGTTCTGTTTTTACCAGCAGGCTGTCTTTATGAAAAACTACCGTGAACAGTATGATTTTCATGGGACGTTCTTCAATATCCATCCGGTTTACCGGATGATGACAGACAGTCAGTTAAGAGGGTATTTCAGCTGGCGGACGGATCTGATGGAGAACGGCCAGCTGGGTGAGAAAACACCAACGGCTTTTCTGAAACTGTATGTGTATGAACTGCTGCATCTGATCCACAGCAACGCCTCAGATACCTTTGAGCAGCTGTGTGCCATTGAAGAACTGTATAAAGGTTCTGACCGCCTGTTCATGATCGAATTGCACCGCTGGATCAATGACTTTGTCATTTACTATCAACTGGATGAGAAGGCTGTTTCCCGCCGGTTTGAAGCGGAAGACGTGCAGGCTTACAGGATCCTTGCGGATGCATCACGGGATCCGAGCAGTCATTCCGATGAAGAACTGCGTTATGCTGTGCAGACATTGGCGAAAGAACGAATCGAACGATCGGTCTTTCTGAGGGACAATGCGGAAGATGCTGTCAATGTGCTGGTCAGGGCATATCAGATGTATGTCAAGGAAGCGCAATTGCAGGGCAGATCGTTCTTTGAAGATTCGCTTTGTAACACGATCAATGAGTTCTACAAGATGTTTTCCTCAGCGGTATTCTACGAAAGAGAAAAGCCGGCAGATCAGGAAGTCTGGATCAGAAGTGACTGTATTTACAGCTGTGAAAACGGAACGTGGTCAAGAAAGCGGTATATCATGACCGACAGCTGGACCAAGATGATCGGGGAAGCCGACCGGCTGATGCGTATTGCCTGCGGCTGTCCGAAAAAACTGCAGCCAAAAACAGGTGTTTACTTTGATCTGAAGATCCTTGAAGAAGCGATCAGAGAATACCTGAAAGAAAAAGCGGAAGCGGCGAAGCCGGTAATCAACATTGACATGAACGCCCTCTCTTCGATCCGCCAGGACGCGGCGTTGACCAGAGACTCCCTGCTCATTGAAGATGAGGAGGAAGAGGAAGAAGAGACGGAAGAAACAGCGACAGAAATACCGGAAGAGGAAAATGATGATACACTGTTCACTAAAGAGGAACGTTATCTTTTGAAAGCACTGCTGGATGAAAGAAATCTTTCAGAGATTCCGCAGCTGCAGGGTGTGTCCATCGCTTTGCTGTGTGATGAGATCAATGAAAAACTGATGGATGAGATCGGTGATACGGTCATTGCCTTTGACGGGGATGAGCCGTATCTGATAGAAGACTATATGGAAGAGATCAGAGAGTTACTGTGAGGAGGGAATGATGACGGAACGCAAAGCACCAAAGAGAATCGCCGCGACAGTGATCAATTCCCTGAAGGGCGGTGTCGTGCCGAGAATCGGATTGCCGTATATTACGGTGGGCCGGAAGAATGAGATCGCGGCATTGCTGAATGATGTGGAAATTGTCAGTGAAGGCGGTGCGTCTTTCCGCTTTATTGTCGGCAAATACGGCAGCGGCAAATCGTTTATGCTGCAGACGATCCGGACGTATGTCATGGACCGTGGTTTTGTCGTGATGGATGCCGACCTTTCACCGGAAAGAAGACTGCAGGGCACAAGAGGCCAGGGACTGGCGACTTACCGGGAACTGATCCGCAATATGTCAACCAAGACAAGACCGGAAGGCGGTGCCATCATGCTGGTGCTGGACCGCTGGGTGCGCGCCCTGAATGAGGAAATCACTGCGGCTGTCGGCAAAGAGAACCAGACCGCCTTTGAAGAAGAAGCGACCCGCCGTCTGAACGAACTGATGCACACCATGAACGAACTGGTTCATGGCTATGATTTCGCTGAGATGCTGAAGATCTATTATCAGGCTGACCGCAGTCAGGATGAAGAAAAGAAAGCCCTGGCTGTACGCTGGTTCCGTGGCGAATACAATACCCGCAGTGAAGCGAAGGCGGAACTGGGTGTGCGCAATATCATCTCGGATGATGACTGGTATGACTATCTGAAACTGTTCGCATTATTCCTGAAACAGATCGGTTACAGCGGACTGATGGTTTTGATCGATGAGCTGGTGAATATCTATAAGATTCCCAACAGTATTACCCGTCAGTATAACTATGAAAAGATCCTGACGATGTATAACGATACGATGCAGGGTAAAGCAAGATACCTTGGCGTGATCATGAGCGGTACGCCACAGGCAATTGAAGACAGAAGAAGAGGTATTTACAGCTACGAAGCCCTTCGTTCCAGGCTGGCGGAAGGGAAGTTCTCCCGCGACGGCGCGAGGGATTTACTGGCGCCGGTGATCCGTCTGGAACCATTGTCAGCCGAAGAAATGCTGGTGCTGGTCGGCAAGCTGGCCGAGCTGCATGAGCGTTTGTATGACTATACATGTACATTGACAGATGAGGATCTGGCCGTGTTTATCAAAATCGAATACGGCAGGATCGGAGCCGATTCCGCCATTACGCCAAGAGAAGTGATCCGTGATTTCATAGAACTGCTGGATATTCTTTACCAGCATCCGGATATGAACATGGAACAGCTGATGAACAGCGACGAGTTCTCTTATGCCAAAGGCAGTCTGGAAGACAGTGAGGAAGTTCCGGAAGCCTTTGCGGAATTTACATTGTGAGAGGAAACATGGATATTTTTTCCCGTTACGCACCTTTTATACAAGATTATATTTACAGTCATGAGTGGGAGAATCTCAGGGCTGTGCAGGTCGCCGCCGCGGATGCCATTTTCAATACGGAAGATCATGTATTACTGACTTCTTCCACGGCATCCGGCAAGACAGAAGCTGCCTTTTTTCCGATTCTCACATTGATGTATGAAGACATGCCATCTTCGGTCGGTGCTCTTTATATCGGTCCTTTGAAGGCACTGATCAACGATCAGTTTCTGCGTCTGAATGACCTTTGTGAAGAGGCGGGTATTCCGGTCTGGCACTGGCACGGGGACGTGTCTTCCTCCCATAAGAACAAAATGATCAAGCATCCTTCCGGGATTCTGCAGATCACGCCGGAGAGTCTGGAAGCGATGTTAATGCATAAGCATTCTCTGATTCCGATGCTGTTTCATGATCTGCGCTTCATTGTCATTGACGAAGTGCATTCGCTGATGCGGGGAGACCGCGGCTATCAGACACTGTGCCTACTCGAACGGTTATCCAGACTGGCAGATGTCAAACCGCGCCGGATCGGCTTATCGGCGACGATTGGCGATCCGGAAGCGGCCGGTGCGTTCCTGGCGGCTGGAACCGGCAGGAAAACCGTCATTCCGAGGATCGCGGCAGGCGGTCAGAAATGGCGCCTTTCCATGGAACATTTCTATAAGATTTCACCGGAAAAGAAACAGGAAGAAGGCATCATTGACCTGCAGATGCAGACCGATACAGGTGCCTTTGCCATGGAAGAAAAAAGTGACGAAGCTCCGGAAGGGGCGGATGCCGGGATCGGTTATATCTTTGAGCATACCGCGCATAAGAAGTGTCTGATTTTCTGTAATTCCCGTGAAGAGGCGGAAACAGTGACGGCGGTATTGCGGCAGTATTGTGAACTGCGGCATGAGCCGGAACGGTTCCTGATCCATCATGGCAATCTGTCCGTTTCCTACCGGCAGAGTGCCGAAGAGATGATGAAGGATGAGGAACAGACGCTTTCTACCGTGACAACTTCGACCCTGGAACTGGGTATTGATATCGGCAAACTGGAACGTGCTTTTCAGATCGACGCTCCGTTTACGGTATCTTCCTTTTTGCAGAGAATGGGACGGACCGGCCGGCGTTCACAGCCGCAGGAAATGTGGTTTGTGATCCGGGAAGAAGAGCCGGAGCCAAGAGCGATGTTGCCGGAAACGATATCCTGGAAGCTGCTGCAGGCGATTTCCCTGGTGCAGCTGTATATGGAGGAGAAGTGGGTGGAACCGCCGCGTCTGGACCGGATGCCGTATTCTCTGCTGTATCATCAGACAATGGCGACGTTAGCATCCTCGGGCGAACTGAGTCCGGCTCAGCTGGCAGCTAGGGTACTGTCGTTGTCCGTTTTCCATCGTATTTCCCAGGAAGACTATAAGATCCTGTTAAATCATTTATTGGAGAACGACCATATTCAGAAAACCGATCAGGGCGGCCTTATCCTCGGATTGGCGGGTGAAAGAGTCACGAACAATTACCGTTTCTATGGTGTCTTTGTTGATAACGAAGAATATACGGTACGCAGTGAATCCAACGAGCTGGGTACGATCGTCGCTCCGCCGCCGGTCGGTGACAAGATCGCGATTGCCGGTCGGGTATGGGTGGTGGAGGAGATCGATCACCCCCATCACATTGTCTACTGTACATTGGTAAAGGGCATTGTGCCGGCCTACTTCGGTGACTGTCCGGGTGATATTCATACCCATATTCTCGAACGGATGAAGAAAGTACTGGATGAGGATATCTATTATCCGTATCTTTTGCCGAACGCGGTGAACAGACTGATGAAGGAAAGAGTCGCGTCGTTTGAAAGCGGCATGACAAAACAGCCGCTGATTTCACTCGGCGGCAATATGTGGGCACTGTTCCCCTGGCTTGGCACCTACAGTTTTATGGCACTGGAGCGCTTTTTGAAGATCCGCTGCAAGGAACGGCTTGGTCTGAAGGGCTTTGATTCCGCGAAACCGTATTATATGCAGTTCACGATGAAAGCCAGTGCGGAAGAGTTCTTCGAAATTCTTCTTGATGAAGCGGAGCAGCCGATCGAACCGCTGGAACTGGTATATCCGAAGGAAGTGCCGATCTTTGAGAAATATGACGAATATATTCCGGAAGAACTGATCCGTAAAGGCTTTGCCTATGGTGTTTTGGATATCCAGGGCATGCTGAAGCGGATCCGTGAATGGAAGAAGTATAAAAGACTCCCGCATGAAGAAAAGAAACAGATCAGACAGAGGTGGCTGTATGAAAAACCAGAAAAAGAAGAACCGGATCGGTAACCGGAAGCTGTATATTGATGACAATGGCAAATACATTCTTTACGGCGGTAAGAAAACACCGGAAGAACTGGAACGTTTAAGAAAAAACAGAGCCCAGGTATATGTGGATCGCCGCAAGCAGAAGCAGAAATATGCCTGCCGCAGTAAGAACGACGACAATTGACAAATCCATCAAAGAGAGGACTTCGGGTTCTCTCTTTTCCAGTCTGAGAAAACAGTTTATGATAATTTTGAACGGACAGAAAACAACCGGAGGTTATCAACAATGGGTATTTTTTCAGATATACATCGTTATCGTGAAGCCGGCGAAGGCATGAACTATAACAATCTTGAAGAGTTCGGCGAACCGGCATATTCCCTGTTTACCAGCTCCAAGGTATTCTCACTGCATCACAAGATCGATGTCACGGATGAGAACGGTATCCTGAAATATCATGCGGAAACCAAGTTCCCCTCATTGCATGACAGAACATATATCTCGGATGCGCATGGCCATCTGATTTCATATGTATATCGAAAGTTCTTTACATTGCATGAAAGACACTTTATCGAAATGGAAAGTGGTCTGTCCTTTGAAATGGCGACCGAATGGTTCCATATCATCAAGGACATCATGAATATCGAAGGCCTGGCATGGCAGCTGCGCGGCAATATCCTCGGTCTGAATTTCCAGCTGTATGATCAGAACGGAGACGTAGTCGCTCTGATCTCTCAGAAGATGCTGTCGCTGCATGACAAATACTGCATCGACATCTATCAGCCGGATTATGAAGAAGTCGTCGTGACGATCCTGATTACCTTACAGCATATGATGAATGACAGAGAAGTCAGCAGTTCCGCTTCATCCAGTTCGTCCGATTCATCAGGCAAATAAACCATGGAACAAGAATATGAAGAACTGCTGGCGGACTTCCTGTTAAACGGAGCGTCAGACACTGTCTTAACGGAAGTCAATGGCATTCCTCTGCCAGAGGATTATCTTGCCTTCATGCACAGCTGTAATGGTGGGGAAGGAGACATGGGTAAAAACGCATACATTCAGATATTTACAATAGAAGAACTGGCAGAAGCCAATCAGGAATATGAAATACAGAAATACATGCCGGACTACTTTATCTGGGGAACGGATCTTGGCGGGATGCTGTTTGGTTACAGTCAGAAAACAGGCATGTATTCAGCTGTGGATTGTGTTTCACTCAGTGAAAATGATCTGATGTATGAAGAACCGACATTACTGGCATTTCTCAAACGGTGGGATGCGGAACTGGCGTAAGAAAAGGATTTCCCAGGTAATATCATGACTGGGATTCAAAATTGAAAATAATGTGAATCATAAAGAAAAGACTATTTCAGAATGATCTGGAATAGTTTTTTTGAATGGATAAGCAAGAATATAGATGATTTATTAAACTAATTGCCAAAAACACAACTTCTGATGGTAGAATATTCCTACTACTACAACTAGAAGGATGGTAAAGAGTTCATGAAAAAAATAGCCAAAGGAATCACTGTTCTGGCGGCTGCTTTCACAACTGCATCGGCAGTTACTCCTGTTCTGGCAACAGAAGAAGTACAGCCGACAACGGAAGAAACAGCAACAGAAACCCTGAAAAAAGCCTCCTCTAAACAAGAATCTGAAGAAAATCTGGAGCAGGCAACTGACAACTTAAATCAATCAGGTACAGCATTGGAAAACGCCCAGTCAGATGCGGCGTCAGCACAGGTAAATGAAACGGAAGCAGCTGAACAGCAACAGCAGGCAGAAGAAGCATTTGACCAAAAGGACCAGGAAGCGGCAGAAGCATTTGAAAACGCGGTAACAAACACGCAAAAAGAAGTGGATGCTGCTGAGGAAGAAAAGAATGCGGCTGCGAAAGCTGCAGATGATGCGGACGGTGCTGTAACAGATGCACAGAGTGCAGATGATGCCGCCCGCAGTGCTGCAACTGAAGCGCAGAATAACTATGATACTGTAAAGCAGAACACTTCGGTTACAGAAGAAGACGCTGAAAAAGCAAAGCAGGCTGTAACCGATGCGGAAACAAACGTTTCACAAAAGAGTGATGCTGCAGATAAAGCTGCCACTGCTGTTGAAGACGCCGTCGCGAATACAGAAAATGCATCTGCAGCAGTTACTGATGCGGAAGGACAGGCAGCCGACAAACAGGCGGCAGTTGATAATCAGCAGGATGTTGTCGATGATAAACAGGCTGCGCTTGATAAAGCAGAAGCGGATCTTGCTGAAGCAGAGGCAATGACTGACACAGACAGTCCGGAATACAAAGCGGCTGTGGCTGCTCTTGATAAAGCAAATGCGGACAAGACTGCCGCCGAACAGAATAAGGCAAAAGCGGAAAGTGATCTGGTGGAAGCCCAGAGTAATCTTGAAGCAGCAGATCAGAATTGCGCAGATAAATCTGCTGAACAGGAAGCAGCTGCCAAGGCGATGAGTGAGGCAGCAGATGCGTTGAATGCGGCAGTAATCGCTAAGGACGAAGCGGATCGTAAATTGAATGAAGCACAGTCTGCAGCAGATTCTGCACAAACTGAATATGATGAAGCGAAAGCGGCATATGATAACGCTGTTGCAACAGGCGGTGTTTCTGACGAAGTCCGACAGGCGTTGGAAGACGCAAAGCAGAATAAAGCTGCTGCGGATAAAGGACTGTCAGATGCCAATGATGCATATACGAAAGCGGTAAATGATGAAAGCAATGCAAAAGATGCTTATGAGCAAGCCGTTGCGAATACTGCGGATGCGAAAACAGCTTATGACAATGCGGTTGCCGCAAAAGAAACAGCCCAGGCTAATCTGACTGCGGCTGAAACAGCGTATAACGATGCAGTTGCAGCACAGGCTGAAGCAGCAAATGCTGTCACAGATGCGCAGGAAGATCTGGCAAAAAAGCAGGCTGAACTGAAGGCAACGGAAGACAGCTTCAATGGAACAATTGATGAAGAAGGTCTGCAGGCCGCGATCGATGCTGCTGCCGCAAAAGTTACGGATGCAACGACTGCTCTGAAAGACGCCAACGATAAGCTCACCACTCTGAACCAGCAATTGAGCTATGGAACATATGGTCTGTTCTCCGCGCTGAACGACCAGCTTTCCATGCATATCCTGAATGTCGCTGCAAGTCACAGCGATGAGACATACACGGTACTTGGTGCTGAAAATGATGCCACTTCTCTTGCTAACATGAGAAAGGCTCTCGAACAGATCATCAAGGGAAATGAACTCCGTAAGAACGATCCGTATAACACCGAAGCGGACAAGGCTGATCTCTACGTTCATACAGTCCTGATGGCGCTGGCGGAAGTCAATGCGAATATCTCTTCCCGCACGATGGACCACAGTTCCTACATGACAGCCATCAATGATGGTAATGGTAATTATCTGAATGGCATGTACGAAAATCTGTCCATGGGTTACAAGAATGGCTATGACGGATGGTACACCAAAGAACGTAAAGCCTTTGAGGACATGATCGCTGAAATCGGTGAAAACCCGACAGAAGAACAGATCAACGCATGGGAGAGCAAGTATAACAGACAGACAGGTCACTACAGAGTGCTCGTTAATCCGCTTGATTCCGACAGCATTCCGTATTCCAACAAGGTACACTTCAACATTACCGGTTACGGTGTCAATACAGATCCTACGACACAGTACCGCAACACGCAGATCCAGAACTTCGACCAGTACGGAAGATGGTGGAGCAAGGACTACGGCAGAGTGATGACTGTCAGCCAGGCTCTTGAACTGCTCGACAACTATGAAAATGGCATTAACGATGCCATCAAAAAAGCCGAAGAAAACGTAGCACAGGCTGAGCAGTCTCTGGATAACGCGAATGCCGAATTGGATGTAGCTAAAGCCGCTCTGGAAAAGGCGATTTCTGAAAAAGCAACAGAAGAGGATGTAGCTGCAGCTCGAAAGGCTGTCGAAGAGGCTCAGAAAGCAGTCGCTGATGCGGAACAGGAAAAATCCAATGCCGACGCGGCGCTGACAACTGCTGAAAGTAATAAGACAAATGCTGTAAATGCACTGACCGGTGCGGAAAACGGCGTCAGTTCCGCAAAGGATGAATACGATGCAAAGAAGGCACTTGAGGGTTCAGCGAAGGCCGCATATGACGAGGCTGCTGACAATACTGTAGAAGCACAGAACGACGTAACAGCAGCTGAGACAAATGTTGAAGAAGCTGAGCGTGCTTTACAGGCTGCTGAGGAAGCGATGGCAGAAGGAAATGAAGTAATCGCAGAAGCTAAGAAGACTCTGGATGAAAAGACAGCAGCCAATACAGCTGCGCAGGCAGCACTGACAGATGCCAAGGCTGTTGCGGATACAGCAAAAACTGCGTATGAAAAGGCAAATGCTGATGCTGCAGCAGCAAAGAAGAATTTGCAGAATGCCACAGACACATGTAATGGTGCCTGTGAGGCTTTTGCCAATGCGAAGACCGCAGTTGAAGATGCTGAAAAGGCAGTTACAGATGCTGAACAGGCGCTTGCTGATGCCGAAGAAGCAGTTAAAACTGCTTCTGACAAGCTGGCAGATCTCAATGCGAATGTTGCCAAAGCAAAAGCAGCTGTAGAGGAAAAGAAAGCTGAACTGGCAAAAGCCAAAGAAGATCTGCAGAAAGCGGAAGATGAGTTAAGTGCCGCGGAAACAGCAGTGGATAATGCTAAGACAGCTCTTGATACAGCGAAGAATGCAGAAGAAACTGCTAAGGCAGATAAAGCAAAAGCCGATCAGGCACTTGCGGATGCAAAGAGTGCTCTTGATCAGGCGAAGGCAGATGAGAAGTCTGTTCAGGACGTATTGGATAAACTGAAGGACGCAGAAAACACCTTGAGTGAAGCGAATGCCAAAGCTGAGGAAGCAGGACGGAATCTTGAAAAAGCCAATCAGAAGGCAGCTGAAGCACAAACAGCTTTGCGAAAAGCTGAAGAGAAGCTGAATGATGCGAAAGACAAGCTGGAAAGAGCTAAGAAACTCAAGTATGAAGGAGTTGACACACCGGAAATCACAGACGATGACTTCAAATATCTAAATGATTATATTGCTGAACTGAACAAGGCATATGATCAGGAGGAAGAAGCTGAGAAGGAATGCCAGGAAGCCAAGCAGGCCCTAGATGACGCAAATGCTGCAGTTGAGAAAGCCAAAGCCAATCATGAAGCTTCCAGGAAAGCATGGGATTTCGCATATGAGGATTATAAGGACTGGCACCGGCTCTACAGTATTCTTGAGGGCAGTGAAGCAACCTATATCCTTCGCAGCGGAAAAACAGTGGCGATCCGTGTCAACGCGGAAATCGGTGACTATATGTATCTGACCATTGATGGTCTGAGAATTGCTCCGGACAATGTCGAAATTACGGAAGGCAGTACAATTGCCACATTCCCGGCGAAATATCTGGATACATTGGTATTAGGACGGCACAGTGTCTACTTCGAATATACGAACGGTTCTGCGACCGCCGCAATCAATGTCATTGAACAGAAAGCGGCAGATAATACAGATAGCGGAAACGCTGCTGCGGTAAGCAGAATTCCTAATACTGCCGACGTAGACAGAAGAGCTCCGTGGTTTGCTCTGACAAGTTCCTTTATCGGTCTCAGTTATTGTGTTTACAGACTGCGCAAAAAGGAAGAAGAAGAGTAATCGATCGTAAACAAAATAGGGTAAATCTCGTGATAAAACACAAGGTTTACCCTTTTGTTATGTGTCTGAGGAAACATATTATTTCAGGTTATCGGAATGCCGGGCTGTTTCAAACTTTATAGGTATGTCAATATAAGATGCCCTGTTTAGGAAACTATTGATTATTGCGATTATAGAAATAACAAAAAGTGAGTCTATAAAACAGTGGTGAATTCCAGTAAAATGAAATTTGATTTGGAGAAAAGATGAAACAGACAGTAAAGAAAGTTATGATATGCCTTTTTACAGGATTCTTCTGCGCTTGCAGTTCGTCTTCCGAGAAAATAGACAGTAATCTGGTAGGTGTTTATGAACTGCAGAAAATTGAAGGAGGCTCCGTGGATAATGGCATCTCGGAAGAAGAAGTCAAGGAACTGAAAGAATTTAAACTGGCGTGTTATCTGTATATGAACGAAGACGGAACAGCCGTGCTGGATAACTATGGTACAGAAGAACGTTTTACCTGGGATAATAAAGGTTTCCATTATGTTGATTCTGATGAAGTTGTAACGTATGAAGCCGATGAGAACAAAATCATTATTAAAGATGAAGAAACATCACAGGCAATGGTTTTTATACGAAGTCAGGAAGACAAGGAAAAGGAATAAGTAGGTGAGTATATGTTATTCAGTTCAATGATATTCCTATGGGTTTTTCTGCCATGTGTTCTGATTGGTGATGCCATCATCAATATGATTCCTTTTGAGAACAGGGTAATTCGCACGAAAGTGAAAAATACATTTTTGCTGGTTGCCAGCCTGATCTTTTATGCATGGGGTGGAATCTATTATCTGCTGATCATGCTTACAAGTATTGGAATCAATTATGTTGGCGGACAGCTGCTTGCCCATCGTTATACAGAAGAAGCAGACAGAAAGAAATGTCTGACGATTGTCGTATGTCTGAACCTGTTCATTCTGTTTGTGTTCAAGTATTTCAACATGGTTGGAATCGTAATAGAGAATCTGATTTCAGACGGCGGATCGATCTTGGGCATGCAGGGAACCGGCGTATTGAATCTTCCGTATATTGTTCTGCCAATTGGTATTTCCTTCTTTACCTTTCAGGCGATGTCCTATGTGATTGATGTATACCGCGGAGACGCTCCGGTACAGGATGATCTGTTTTCGTTCGCTTTATATGTATCATTCTTTCCACAGCTGATTGCCGGTCCGATCGTACGATATCTGGATGTCGCAAAGGAAATCAATGAAAGAAAAGAGACAAGCTATTTAAGAGTCAGCGGAATAAAAAGATTCTGCTATGGATTAGGTAAAAAAGTTCTTCTGGCAAACGTTTTCGCGGAAACAGCAGATAAGATATTTGCCCTGGAACCATCTTTGCAGACAGGTCTGGTCGCATGGCTTGGTATTATCTGCTATACCTTACAGATCTATTATGATTTCTCAGGATATTCAGATATGGCTATTGGTCTGGGCAGAATGTTTGGCTTCCACTTCAAAGAGAATTTCAATTACCCGTATATTTCAATGTCGCTCCGTGAGTTCTGGCGCAGATGGCATATATCTCTTTCAACATGGTTCAGAGAATATGTATATATCCCTTTGGGTGGCAACCGCAAAGGGCAACTGCGTACGTATATCAACCTGTTTACTGTGTTCCTTCTGACAGGCATCTGGCATGGAGCCAACTTCACCTTCATTATCTGGGGTCTATATTATGGAATCATTCTGGTCATTGAAAGGGTGTTTCTTGGAAAACTTCTGGATCAGAATCCCATTAAAGCCATCAACCATGTGTATGTTCTAATCATTGTGGTCATAGGATGGGTATTCTTCCGGGCGGATAACATTTATCTGGCAATTTCCTATCTGAAAGGCTTGTTTGATTTCTCAGGCAATGGCTGGATGATTATGTCCTATTTATCAATGAAACTGATTCTGTTCCTGATAGCTGGTGTCATGCTGTGCGGACCTTTGCAGCACAAGTGGCAGCACTGGTATGAGGTAAAACGTAAAAACCAGACCGTACAGAGAATTGATTTCGTTTTCCAGATTACACTGCTTGTACTTTCTGTCTTAAGTCTGATTGGCGGAACTTATAATCCGTTTATCTATTTCCAGTTCTGAGGAGAATATTATGACGAATGTGAAGAAAACAACGGATCCGTCAGTTGTCCGCAGAAAAAAGAGACGGGATCCGAAATATGATGATCTGCCGATGAAGCAGTCAAAACTGATCAAAAGAATACTGATTTTTGTGCTGGTGCTGATTATGCCAACCATTTTATGGGGTATTACCGGGCTGATCGGGCTGAATGACAATCTGGATTTTGACACGTATGAAAACCGTAACAAACATGAGTTTGCGGAAGATACAACGCTTGGGAATCTGACAGCGGAAGCGGAAGCGTATTACAACGACAGAGTGCCTTTCAGAGCAGTGTTATTGTCCGTTGACAGAACTTTGAATGACATTTTGGAATTCCCGTATAAAAAAGGTATTGAACCGATTCTGCTCTGGATAGCAAACAGGAATACGCAGACAGCCGATACTGCTTCTTCCGCAAACAAGAATCTGATTCTGAAAGTTCAGAACAAGATTCTGTCACTGACAGGAGAAGCCGGCAGCAATGCTTTAGCAGGAATTGAACATGACCATATCTTCCATCTGACTGAGCATAAAGATCCGGACTATGAAAATTACGGCTATGATAAGTATCGCTGTCTCTGCGGCGAAGAAAAGATAGAGTATCTTGAAAAACCAATCGATGACAGTTACTTCCCGTATGTGGATTCTGAAGTGATTGAAGGAAGGTATGACTGGCTGTTCTTCTATGAAGAAATAGGCGATTATACAGGCAGTGGTATGCCGGATGGTTCTGAATTGGAGCAGACGGCTACATTGCTGCAGAATCTCCAGTCCAGTGCGGAAGGAAGAGGTGCACAGTTCTTCTGTCTGTCCTTCCCGAATAAGAGCAGAGTGTACTCTGAGTATATGCCGACACTTGATAAGGGCGATCCATGGCGTTTGAAGATGTTCTCAGATTATCTGACAAACGAAAATCCCTCTCCATTCTCTTATCTGTATGAAGAAATGATGGCGGAAAAGCCGGCGCACAGTCCGTATTACAAGCATGATACGCATTGGAATTACTATGGGGCAATTGTGGCACTGAATGCGATTCATTCTTATACCGGTATGGACAGTATTGATATCAATAAGCTTCCGAACGAGGAGTATCTGTACGCCGGAGACTTATCGATCATGCAGGGAAATCCCCGCAATGAAACCTGCTACAAACCTGTATATAAACCGGAGGTCGAAGTTACATCTGAATATGATGACAGTGATGGCGGTCATGGCTTCTTTGAAATGGGAATGGCTGAATTCTATTCGAACGCAGATAACAACAAGACAGTAGTCATGGTTGGCGACTCATATCAGGTTGCACTGATGGAGTATCTGCCCAAAGATTATGCACATGTGGTTTTTATTAACCGAGGTTATCTGGAAAGCATCGGTCCTTCCGTGATTCCGACTGCAGATATTGTGATTTATGAATTTGTTGAAAGAAAATCCGGATATATGATGGGTGATCTGAGTCTGCTAACAAGTATGATGGGATAAAATGAAAATTGGATACCTTCAGACGATATAAATCGACGGAAGGTATCCTTTTTTAACTCTTGTTATTTATTAAAAACCGGCAAAGACAAGACATTCTCCTTGAAGACTTCGTATGTGAATGTCTTCATGTAGAAGTCGGCGGTATTTTCTCGCATGGACATGTCATAGCTGACGATCTGTTCGTAATCTGTTTCAGGCTGTATGTTGTATCCCAGTTTTTCTTCTTCCGTGAACTTCCAGGTGTCTGCCTTGATGGTATTCAGAATCGGCAGGCCGCAGGCGAAGTAATCCAGTGACTTCATGGTCAGACCGACAACGACAGTATCTTTCATGATATTCAGGCCGTAGTGACACTGATCGAGGATCTGTTTCTTTTCAGCCTGGTCATAAACAAGGCCGTGGTACAGTACGGCAGCACCGCCGGCTTTGGCAGCATCCACCAGTTGGTCCAGGTTTTCCCCGTTACCGATAATGTGCAGTGTGACAGGTTTGTATTTTGCAATATTGGCAATGACTTCCTTGATTCTGGGAATGTCAATGATACTGTTGATGGCTCCTAGATAGCAGAGGGTAATTCTGTCATCCGGCAGCTGCTCCGGAAGGACAGGCCGTTCAATGTCTCTGGCCAGATAGATGGTCTTAGAGGGGGTATTGTTCAGCAGCGGTTTTAAGTTGTCTTCAAACAGCTGGCATTCCGTGACAACCTGATCAGCTGCGTTGATGTGGTTGTTTCTGAGATCACGCCAGATCGTCAAAGGCCAGAGATTCTTGGTCTTTTCGACCGGCATGGTTTCCGGCCAATAGTCGTTGGCATCAAGAACCAGTTTGATTTCCGGATATTTCTCCTTAATCTTAGCTGCGTCTTTGACAAATGTGTTGGGCGGGAAGATGACCCACAGCAGATCAATTTCTTTATGGTGTTTGTCAACATAGGCAAAGATCTTTTTGGACAGATTGATATGCGACAGGATTCTGTCGATGGAGAGATTCTTATAATACGGCAGCGCATGGAAAAGGCGGAAGCCTTCTCTGGCTTCTACTCTTTTTACTTTTTCAATATGTTTCCAGTCAGATACCAGGGCGATGACAGAATGTCCGGCTTCCAGGAAAGCCCGCTGCAGGAATTCCACTCTCGGCTCGTTGGTATCAAATGCTGTAATGATACAGATATTCATTCTGCTTCTCCATTTTCTTCTTTATGCATTTCTCCGGTGCCGCCTTCCACGACGCCTTCTGCTTTGGCAACTGAGAAGAGGGTGCCGAAGAAACATTTCACATCCATCAGGAAACCGCTCCTGCTGTCTTTGCGGAGTTCTTTGACATAATCGCCGTCCAGTTTTGCCTTGACGGGGATTTCCAGTTCGTCACGGCCGTTGATCTGTGCCCAGCCGGTCAGACCCGGTACGACGTCATTGGCGTTGTACTTATCTCTTTCGGCAATCAGGTCGTCCTGGTTCCAAAGAGCAGGTCTTGGGCCGATAATGGACAGATTGCCGATAAAGATATCCCAGATCTGCGGCAGTTCATCAAGACTGTATTTACGCAGGAATCTGCCGACTCTGGTAATATACTGATCCGGATTTTCCAGAAGGTGGGTCGGTGTGTCATGCGGGGTGGACATCTTCATGGAACGGAATTTGTGTAATTTGAAATGAGTCTTGCCAACACCGACTCGTTTCTGGGTGAAGATCACCGGTCCCGGATCATCCAGATAAACAGCGACGGAGATACCTAAAAGAACGGGGCTTAAAAGAATCAGTCCGCCGAAGGAAAGAACGGAATCCAGGATCTTCTTCCCTTTTGTCTCATAGGCTGTCTTTGGTTCTTCACTGACAATCGGGTGATTGTCGTATTCTTCATCCTGCTTCTTGTTCTCTGCTTTGGCGATACCTTTAAGAACCGCATAGGTACAGCCAAGGAAAGCAGCGCCGAACAGGAGTTTATTTACAGTATTCTTCTTCATACTCTTATCATCTCTTTCCGACTCAATTCTACCATTGAAGGGTTGTTTTGTCAGAGGTATCGGAGAGTATGATACGATGATGAAAATGACCGGAACAGAAAAGACGAGGCAGACAGTTATGAAATCAATCAAAAAGAATCTGATCATTGAACCGTTGCACGACACATTCTCTGTATGTAAAGTACCGGACTTTTCTCTGGTGAATTTAGAACATTCATTCTGTTTTACCGTCAGTACAGACGAAGAAAAGTCGCTGGTATGTCCGCTTTCTCTTGTGCCGCAGAATGTCACAGACAGAGAAGATGGCTGGCGGGGATTCCGCATCAAAGGAACACTGGACTTTTCATTGATCGGCATATTATCCGGGATACTGAACGTATTGGCGTATAATGAAATCAGTGTCTTTGTCCTGTCAACGTTCAATACAGATTATGTATTTGTCAAACAGGAAGAATTTGACAAGGCTCTGCAGGTACTGAAAAGGTCATATACGGTTGCTGAAACAATCTATGAAGTGTGATAAAAGAATATAGAAAAACCTCTTGCTGAATGTCCGGATTGACAATCTGACAAGAGGTTTTTTATGTTACATCAGGTTTTATTGCTTTGATAAGATCCAGGGATCAG
Source organism: Solobacterium sp. (assembly GCA_017404505.1). Classification (GTDB taxonomy): domain Bacteria; phylum Bacillota_I; class Bacilli_A; order Erysipelotrichales; family Erysipelotrichaceae; genus Bulleidia. The sequence goes on from JAFRCE010000024.1 coordinate 168,338, forward strand.
TTGCCTTTGAATTCTTCGTATCCCGGATACTTCGCATAACTTTCATCTGCCGCAATCAGTTCAATAAAGTTATCGATCTCGATAATATCGCTCTTATGGCACTTGCGGACTTCCAGCTGATAGTTTTTCCGCATGATCCGCAGCGGGACCATTTCCCACAAGTTCTCTTTGCCGCCGCGGCTGCTATAGACTTTTGTAAGATCGGCTTTCAGTTTTTCGGAATCTTTGCCATTCCAGTATGAGATACCGAACGCCTGATAGCAGTCGGTGCCGCCCATCTGATAATCGGAAATGTAACCTTTGTTCTTCTTAAAACACCAGTCATCTGTTTCATTGACCTTGGCGCCAAGATAATTGGAGGTGTATTCGTATTTATTGATAATATCCGGATTCGTGATATACAGGTCCGCTTCACATATATAGCAGCGGTCGATCATATCCACAGCATGTACAAGTGAGCTGATGTTGTTTGCCAGGTTGAATTCAGGGTTGTCCACGAAACGGATCGTCGGATATTTCTCCAGAAGCTGGTCAAACTGTTCTTTTTTATATCCTCTGACAATGATGATATTTGTAATACCTTTGTCATAGAGAGCATCCAGCAGTGTATCGATAATTCTTACACCGTTTACCTTGATCAGCGGTTTTGGCGTGTCAAGCGTTACCGGGGCAAGACGGGAACCGAAGCCGGCTGCCAGGATGATGGCTTTTCTGACCTTGAAAGGTTCCAGGGCTTTCAGACCTTTTTCACTGATTTCAATACTGCCGTCGACGAGGATGTTAATGTAGTCCTTCTCGTTCAGATCATTCACCAGTTTCGAAGTGTTGTCCAGGGTGAATGTCAGGTCATCAGCCAGCTTTCTCAGGCTGTATACGCCTCTTCCGTTCTTTTCCAGATAAGTCAGGAAATCGAATTCATATCTGCTTAAGCCGATACCGTCATCACGAACTTTATTGTCAGCCCGGCTGGTTGCTGTGCGGATGGCTGTAAAGATGCCGCGGGCGGCAATGTTCAGGAACAGGATGATGAGTGAAATGACACTCTGCATTTCATAGTTGCTGTTCTTCTCATATGTCGTGATCAGAATAGACAGCGGCTGGTTGTCATAAGTACACAGGAAGGCAACCGCGGAAATGGTGATCATACTGTTGAGGAAGAAGTATGAGAACATCTCCACAAGAGTCGATACTGAGTTTGGAATCAGTACCTGGGTGATGATCTTGCCCTTGGAAATGCCAAGTGTTTCACCGATGACCTCGTACTCGGAATTGATCTTGCTCAGACAGTTTTTCGCGAGCAGATACGGAGAACCGAGGAAGTGAAAGATATTGACTGTGATCAGAATCAGGATCGTGCCGTAGAAAGTGCCGTTGGTCGCTTTGAACAGGAAGATGTAGCCGATACCCAGGACAAGACCGGGAATCGCAATCGTGAACAGTGCGAGCAGATCGACGGCATTCGCCAATTTGCCGCTCTTTCTGACGCTCATATAGCCAAGCATGTAAGCGAAACAGGTACCGATCGTTGCCGTGAGGAAGGCAAGGAGCAGAGAGTTTTTGATATATGCGGTCAGACCGACACCGTATGTGTTTGAAAAGATATTGGCGATGTGCTCGAGCGTGAAGCTCAGATCATTTGGGAATGATTTGGTAAATGACAGGCTGATGAAAGCGAGCTGAGGAAGAAACAGGATCGCACACAGCACGATGATGACGGCTGCGGCCATTCTGTTAAATCCTTTTTTCGGATTGATCAGCCGGTTCTGCTTTTCACTTACACTCTGATCTTTAAAGAACAGATCAAAGGCAAATGAGATGATGGATGGCACCAGCAGGACAAAGCCGGCAATGCTTCCTCTTCCGTACTGGAAGGATGACATGAACTGATCGTAAAGATACATGGGAAGCGTTTTGACTTTGCCGGCGATTTCCATCGGCATACCATAATCCGAGAAGATCAGAGTAAAGCAGGCACAGAACGCGGAAATCAGAGCAATCCGCAGATACGGAATCGTCAGTTTAAAGAATGTGCTGGATCGTTTGATTCCCATGATTTCTGCCGCGTCGTAGGGGCCTTTGTCCTCATAATGCAGAGCGTCATACAGAATCAGGAACGTTGCCGGGAACGATGTCATGATCGAGCCGAGTATCAGGCCCGGGAAGCCTCTAGCTTCAAATTCCCAGCCGGTCATCAGATCCAGGAAGCCGTTGGCACCGAAAAGGATACGCAGACCCAGACCGACGGAAATCGTCGGTACCAGCATGCCCAGGGTCAGAAGAACGACGTAGATATTCTTCTTTCGCAGATCAGCTGTTTCCAGCAGATAAGCAGAAAGCAGTGCTAGCCCGGTCGTGATCGTTGCCGCAACAGCCGTGTAAAGAACGGAGTTTCTGATTGCTTCCCAGAAGTTGCTGTCGCCTGATATAAACGCCCAGTCTTCACCGGTAACATGGAAGGCGAGCGTCAGCAGCGGCATGACAGCAAACAGGAGTATGCAGCCTACGGAAATCAGGCGCAGATATTCATGTTTGATGAATCTGCCGGTTCGGAATGTCTGGCTCTTCATCGGATGCTGTCCTCGATGGATTTCATTTTCAGGTTCAGATGATTCACGACAAAGCGCTCGACAAAGGAGTCAGCCGGATTGTGATAGAGGTTATACGGCGTATCAAGCTGGGCAATCCGCAGATCGTTCAGCACCATGATCCGATCAGAAAGTGCGAAAGCTTCTTCCTGGTCATGCGTTACGTAAATCATGGTGATTTTCAGTTTTTTCTGGATATCTTTCAGCTGCTGGCGAAGAACGACTTTGATTTCAGCGTCAAGGGCGGACATCGGTTCGTCAAAAAGGATGATATCCGGATTCAGAACCAGTGTTCTGGCGATTGCCACACGCTGCTGCTGGCCGCCGGAAAGCTGTTTCGGTTTTTTATAGATATGTTCTTCGAGACCGACAGTTTCAATGATTTCACGAACCTTTTTATCGATCTCTTCTTTCGGCATTTTTCTGCTCTGCAGGGCATATGCGATGTTGTGATAAACATCCATATTGGGGAACAGAGAGTAGTTCTGGAATACGATGCCGATATTTCTGTCTTTGGGATCGGCATAGGTAATGTCTTTGCCGTCCTTGTATATATGGCCTGAACTCGGTTTTTCAATACCGATCAGGATACGGAGGATCGTCGTCTTTCCACATCCGGACGGACCCAGCAAAGAAAGGAATTCTCCTCTCTTTACATCAAAAGAGACATCCTCCAGTACGGTTTTGGTTTTAAACTTCTTATTAATGTTTTCAGCGCGAATAATTGCGTCTTCCATGTTTATTTCCTCCGGTGTTTTCCTGCTATGTAATCAGCCGCCTGACCATCAGGGAGACAGGCGGATAAACAGTAAGAAAGAATAGCGGATAAACCTGCTATTCTTTCTTGTTATTTTAAATTGATCAGAAGATTAATACTTCCATTTATCCAGAAGGTTCTGTTTGTATTCGAAGTCAAACAGTCCGTTCATTGTGATTTCCTGGTAGCTTGCCGGGTAGTTGGCAATTTCAGCAGCCGGCATGTCTACATAGATCTTATCCGGATTGAACTTAGCGCACTGCGGCTTGTTCAGTTCGTTGTACAGATAATCGAATACGGCTTTGACAGAACCCTTTGTTTCGTGACCGGAAATCATTCCCATTGTGAAGAGGTCAAATGCAAGACCCTGTTCAGGAACGATAACCGTCATGCCATCGTTTTCGTTGGCATAGTTTACACACTGCCAGAGCAGGCCGTAAGCAATTGCGACGTCACCGCGGACAGCGGACTTTGCCGGAGCAGAACCGGAAGTTGTGTATTCCTTGATGTTCGGGTTGATCGTATCAAAGTAAGCCATACCGGCATCTTCGCCCAGGACGGTAACCATACCGTTGTAGTAGCTGTAGCCGGTTCCGGAAGATTTCGGATTCGGCATCGCGATGAGTTCTTTGTATTCCGGCTTCAGCATGTCTTCATATGTTGCCGGAACAGGCAGACCAAGGTCTTCCAGCATTTTTGTATTTACCAGGAAAGCGCCCGCTGTCTTGCCGTTGACCGCATACTTGTGATGACGGTCAGTATAGCCGGTAACAGAAGCATCATAGATTGAGAAGTCATAATCAGAAAGATCGACGAACAGATCCGGATCCGCGTTCAGAATGATTTCCGCATTGACAACTTCCAGATCGTAGAAGATGTCACAGTCGCCGTTTTTGCCTTCTGCCTGAAGCTTGGAAAGCAGCTGGCCGGTGCCGAGGGACTGAATGACGATTTCAGTTTCCGGGAACTTCTTGTTCAGTTCTTCCTGAATATATGCGATACGTTCATCTTCGGCAGCCGTGTAAATGACGACACGGTCATCTTTGGAAGATGAGGATGTGGTGGAGTCAGATGCATTGCTGCTGCCGCAGCCGGTCAGTGTCATGGCGGCGCAGCTCAGGATCGTGAATAAACGCAGTGTCTTTTTACCCATAGTATTAATCTCCTAACTTTTTCTTCCGCGGCTCTTCAACTCTGCTTTTCGTTTTTTTATGAATGTTTTCAGCACAGGAATTGCCGCAGGATACTAACAGTTCATTCTTTGTGTTCAAAAAGGATTGAACTGAGCACGATTATAACGTGCGGGCATGTGTATGTCAATGCAATAGCGTTCATTTTTGCTTCTAAAATATTATTTCTTGAACGCTTGGACATAATACTGCCTGCCAGACGCATGTCAATAATGGTTCTGACGGCAGAAAACCGATGTGAACGTGCTGGTATACAATTGTTTTCGCGGACCGCGAATAAAAAAGAGACATGATGCATGTCTCTGAATCGGACTGGCCTGAACTTTGAGAGATTATTTACCGAAGATAGGCGGAATCGACCATCGTCAGTTCCTTGAATGTATCGATTTCAATAATATCGTCAAACGAACATTCTCTGATATGAACGGAATAATCGGAAGAATGATACTGCAGCGGTACAAGATCCCAGAACCGTTCCTTGCCGCCCGGCGCGTCATAGACTTCCTGAATGTGCCGTGACAGTTTTCCGCCGTCCTCTTCCGTCCAGTATGAGATTCCGTACATGTGATAGCAGTTAATACCGCCGACCACAACACCGGTTATGACCTTTTTATTGTTGACGGTAAAGCACCAGTCATCCGTCCTTTCGACGGGAACACCAAGGTAATTGGATTCATATTGGTATTTCTGGATGAGATCGGGGTTTTTGATGATCAGGTCACCTTCCATGACATAGCAGTTTGCCAGCAGGTCTTGTGCCTTCAGAATCGAAGAGATGTTGTTTGTCTCTTTGTAATCATCGTTGTCAATGAAATGAATCGTCGGATATTTGTACAGAAGCTGATCAAACTGTTCTTTCAGATAACCGCGGACAATATAAATATCCCTGATGTCCTTTTGATACAGGGCATCCAGCATTGTGTCGATGATCCTCATTCCGTTTACTCTGATCAGAGGCTTTGGCGTATTCAGAGTGATCGGCATCAGCCGGTCGCCGAAGCCTGCCGCAAGGATCACGGCTCTTTTCACGCGGTATGGCTCGAGAGCCTGATATCCTGCCTCCGTGATGGAACTGCCGTCATAAAGGCCGGCGGTTTTGAATTCGTCAAGAATGCGATTGACACTGCCAACCGACATCTGCGCCTGGGCAGCGATTTTCCGCTGTGACAGCTGCCTGTCGGAAGATGTGAGAATCTGTAATACTGTAAACTGTTTTTTATTCAACATAGAGTGCCTGTTCATCAAATATATAAGTATCAAATCATTAAAGTCCCTTTTTTTCAACCGATATTGTTCAATTAGTATGCTAAAATGTGAGAGTTATGAACATGTTTGCAAAGATAAAGAGAGGATAAAAAAATATGGCAAAAGCAATTTTAATGGCTGCCGGACTCGGCACCAGAATGAGACCTTTGACAGAGACCATGCCGAAGCCGATGGTAGAGGTCAACGGCACACCGATGGTGGAAACTGTCGTAAAAGGACTGCTGGCAAACGGCGTGGATCAGATCTATGTCGTGGTTGGCTATCTGAAAGAGAAATTCGCGCCATTGGCGGAAAAGTATCCGGAAATCGTTCTTGTGGAGAATACCGAATACACCGTTAAGAATAATATTTCTTCGATTCATGCGGTAACGGATCATATGCACGGTGATGACTTCTTCATCTGTGAAGCAGATCTCTATGTATCGGATCCTTCCATCTTCGCAATTCCGCATAAGCAGTCCTGCTATTACGGTGTCATGGTCAAGGGCCACTCTGATGACTGGGTATTTGATCAGGATGAAAACGGACGGATCACCCGGGTCGGCAAATACGGTGACGACGTATACAACATGTGCGGTGTTTCCTGGTTCAATCAGCAGGATATTGAAACACTGCGTGACTGCATTCTGAAAGAATATGAACATGAAGGACATGAGCAGCTTTTCTGGGATGAAGTCGTAGACCGGAATCTGGATATTCTGAATCTGACGGTGTGTCCGATCGAAAGAAAGCAGATCATTGAAATTGATACTGTAGATGAACTTCGTGAGTTCGAAAGCAAGCTTCTTGGCTGATTGAAGAGCGAAGGATCTGTATGAGTACAAATAACAACAGCAAAAATCAACAGCCGGGTCTGCAGAGACAACTGAGCCCGATGTATGTCTGGGCAATTGCCTTCGGATGTATTATCGGCTGGTGATCTTTTGTCAATCCGGGCAAGAAGTTTCTGCCAAATTCCGGTGTGGCCGTAACGGCCATCGCCATGGTTCTCGGCGCGACGTTCTCTTTGACGTTCATCGTTCTGCAGCTGGTGCCGATTCCGGGCCTCGAAGGTGTTCACTTTGGCGGTGAATCCTATGTGCTGCTGGTGGTATGGATCGTGCTTGGCATTATGTTCTATATCCATCAGGTAGACGAAATCAATGCAGTATAAGTAAACAGAAAAGGCATGGGTACGTATAAATACGCAATAATCCATGCCTTTTTTGGCAATATCATATATTATATATAGGTTGAGGCAGGGGACGAATATGGGATTTTTAGGAACGATATTAGGACCGTTTATGAGTTTTTGTTACAATCTGACAAAGAATTACGGTCTTGCAATTATATTATTCACGTTGATCAGTAAGTTTATTCTGTTGCCGATCTCGGTATGGGTACAGAAGAATTCCATCACCATGGTCAAGATCGAACCGGAGGTCAACCGGATCAAGATCAAACACTTTGGCGATAAAGACGCAATTGCTGAAGAGCAGCAGAAATTATATAAGAAAGAACATTATAATCCGCTGGCTTCTCTGGTGCCGCTGATTGCCCAGATCGTCTTGTTAATGGGCGTTGTGGAAGTCATTTATCATCCGCTGGACTATGTTCTGCGGGTTCCGCAGCCGGTTGCCCAGGAAATGATGAGGATCACGCTGGATAACGTCGACTTCCTTGACGAAGAGTCCAGTTCGATTCAGATCTACACGGTCGAAGACATTCAGGCCGGCAATGAAGCGGAATATATGCAGCTGCAGGAGAAGTTCCCGGAAACAGACATGCAGCCGATCATTGACTCCTGTAAGAATTTCAATATGAAATTCCTTGGCATCGACCTGGGATGGATCGCGTCCGAAGTCGGCGGCATTGCTCTGATCGCACCGCTGCTGGCTGGTCTTTCTTCCCTGCTGCTGGCAATTGCCCAGAACAAAATCAATCCGCTGCAGGCGGAACAGTCCAATGCCAACAAATACGGCATGCTGGCTTTCTCGGTCGCTCTGTCCGTATATCTTGGCATGTTTGTTCCGGCCGGTGTCGCCCTGTACTGGGTCGCCAGCAACCTGATGGCTATTATTCAGCAGTGGCTGATGAACAAGGCCATCAATCCGCAGAAGTATGTTGATTATGAAGCACTGGAATCAACCAGAAATGAACTGAAGTCATTGTCCGGCGGTGATCAGAAACTGAAATTCAATGACCCGCTGGCGAAGCGGGCAAAGGCAGACTACAAACGCTTCTTCTCGATTGAAAACAAGCATCTTGTCTTCTATTCGGAAAGCAACGGTTTCTATAAATATTTCAAGGGTATGATCGAATACATCCTGAAGTATACGAATATTCCGGTTCATTACATTACCAGTGATCCGAACGACCAGATTTTTGAACTGGCGAAAGAGAACGATCAGATCAAGCCGTATTTCATTGATCCGATCACGCTGATCACATTGATGATGAAGATGGACGCGGACGTTGTCGTCATGACCATGCCGGATCTGGAAACCTATCAGATCAAGCGTTCCTATGTCAGAAAAGACATTGAGTATATCAACGTTTCACATGGTATGGGTTCCCTGAACCTGACCTTCCGTAAAGGCGCGCTGGATCATTTTGATACGGTCTATGCTTCCGGTAAACATCAGAAGGAAGAAATCGAAAAGCAGGAGGAATTCTACCACCTGCCGAAGAAGAGAATCATCGAAGGCGGCTATCCGCTGCTCGATGATATGCGTGCCAGTTATGCGGCTTCCGAGAAGGTCGTTCATGAGAAGAAGCAGATTCTGATCGCGCCGTCCTGGCAGAAGGACAATATCGTGGACAGCTGTCTGGATGAGATCCTGAACCAGCTGAAGGGCCATGGCTATCAGATTACCGTCCGTCCGCATCCCCAGCATGTGCGTCATATGCCGGAGAAGATGGAGGCGCTCAAGCAGAAGTTTGCCAACGATCATGATATCGAGATTCAGACGGACTTCTCCAAGACCAGCAATGTCTTTGAAGCGGATCTGATGATCACGGACTGGTCGGATATTTCCCATGAATTTGCCTATACGACATATAAACCGGTTCTTTTCATCGATACACCGATGAAGATCATGAATCAGGAATATCAGAACATTGATACTGTTCCGATCAATATCTGGGTCAGAAACGAAATCGGTATGGTCGTGGAACTGGACAAGCTTAATGAGATTCCGGAGAAAGTGGAATACATGTTAACACATACGGAAGAGTACTATGACCGTATTGACAAGCTGGTTCATGAATATGTCTATCATCTGGATGAAAGTGCACCGTATGATGCGCAGTACATTATCGATGCTGTATTCAGAAAAGTGGAAGAAAGAAATGGTGTGAAGTCGGAAAATGTACAGGTTGCTTAAGAATACATGTAAATACATTTATTTCTCGCTGGCCTTTCTGTTCCTGTTCACTCTGCCCGTTCATGCGTATATTGATCCTTCGGTCATGACATATGCCATTCAGGCTTTGGCCGGTATAGCGATTGCCTTGGGTACGTTTTTCGGACTCTATTGGCGAAAGATCCGCAAGCCGATAATGAAGTTTTTTAACCTGGACGAAACAGCCGGCCGTGAGGTAGAATCCGATGAACTGGTCTATTATGATCCTTCCGTGATGAAGGAAGAAAGGCAGATCAATCTACCGAAGACGGCGGTAGGAAAAACTGCTGAAGGCGGTAATAAAGGAAAACTGCGGGAAATCATGGAAGATATGATACCGGCATTGTTTATTACTTTGTCCGGCTGTTTTATGGTGTGCATTTATGCGCCGCTGGATCTGTTCTTTAACAACAAGAACGAATTCTGGTTCAATGCCCGCATTCTGGTGCCGCAGCTGTTCCGCATGTTCTGTATGATCGCTCCGGTGGTACTGCTGGTATATCTGATCTGCCGGCTGATCAACAGAAAACTGTATATCGGTGCGCTCTTTGTTTCGACAGCTGCTTTTATCTGCTCATATATTCAGGGCAACTTCCGAATCAAAAATCTGCCGCCGATGGATGGAACTCCGGCTGACTGGACGATCTATGATAAGGAAAATGCGATTACGGTAATTATATGGGTCATTGTCATCGCGGCCCTTCTGTATGTATACAGATATGTCCGGGACAAAGGCTTCAAAGCGGTTGTGGAGGTGGTCAGCTGTCTGTTGTTTGTGATACTGTCCGTTTCCCTGTTTACTTCCTATCTCGGTTCCCGCAATGTCGTGGAGAAGAATGTGTTTGTTTCTACCAAAGATCACGAGTTTGAAGTGTCGGATACGGAGAATTTCTTTATTCTGGTAGTGGATGCTGTGGATGCGGACCGTTATGCGGATGTGTTCAACAGCCATCCGGAATATCAGGAGTGGTTTGAAGATTTCACGTTCTTCCAGAATACCACCAGCATTTATCCGTTTACTTCAAGGGCAATCCCTCAGATCCTGACCGGTGAAGTCTTTGAGAACGAAATGGATTTCACGGAGTTTGTTACCCAGTCTCTGGATAACAGTCCGTTCTTTCATACATTGGAAAACAAAGGCTTCCGGATGGGTATCTATGAAGGTGAACTGTCATATAACGGTGATCAGCTGCTCAGATTCGAGAACATGAGAACCGATAATGTCGAGCTGAATCAGGCCGCCAGAAATACATTTATTAAAGAACAGTTCAAACTGACGCTGTTCAAATATCTGCCGTATTACTTTAAGAAATTCGTCAACTGCAACACGAACAGTTTCGCCAGTATGATCTGGCCGCAGCCGTTCCTGATGGATAACAGCGACTTCTATAAAGACCTGCAGGAAGACAACGTCGAACATACAGGTGATAAGGTTTACCGTTATTACCATATAGAAGGCGGACATGTACCGTTTGTTTACGATAAGGATGTCAATGTGATTCCCGAAGAAGAAGGTACATACCGTCAGAATGTCGAAGCCAGTATGAAGATTGCCGGAACTTTTGTAAACAAGCTGAGAGATGCCGGTGTTTATGACAACGCGACGATCATTATCATGGCCGACCATGGTTACAGTGATGATGTCGGCGGTATCATGGACCGTTTCAATCCATTGCTGATGATCAAGAGTTTTGGTGAAAAACATCCATATGCGGTATCACAGGCTCCGCTTTCTTATGTGGATCTGCCGGAAGCGTATAACCGGCTGCTGGCCCACAAACAAGCCGAAGAGTGTTTTGACTGGCAGGAAGGCGACGAAAGAGTCAGAAGGGTATTATGGCTGCAGTGGCTGAAAGAAGAACATATCGTTGAATACACTCAGGACGGCTATGCGTCAGATTATCTGAATCTGCAGCCGACCGGCAACGAATACAGATGGGAACAGTGAGGATAAAAATGAGAAAACTGCTGAAAAACGGATTTCGATATGTATATTTCTCGACGGCCTTTCTGTTTCTGTTCACGATTCAGGCAAATGCATATATTGATCCTTCCGTCATGACATATGCCATCCAGGCTCTGGCGGGTATTGCGATTGCGCTGGGTACATTCTTCGGTCTGTACTGGCGGAAGGTCCGTAAACCGATCCTGAAATTCTTCAATCTGGACGAAACGGCCGGAAGAGAAGAAGAGGCTGATGAACTGATCTATTACGATCCGGCAGTCATGAAGGAAGAAAGACATATTCATCCGGCTGCGGATAATAAATCCTCTGATGCGGACCGGAAGGAAAAGGGAAAGTTGGGGCAGATCCTTTCGGATATGATCCCGGCCCTGTATCTGACGCTTTCGGGCTGCTTCATGCTGTGTATCTGTGCGCCGCTGGATCTGTATTTCAACAACAAGAATGAATTCTGGTTCAATACGGATATTCTGGTGCCGCAGCTGATCCGCATGATGTGCATGATCGCGCCGGTGGTGCTTCTGGTCTTCCTGCTGATCCGTCTGATCAACAAAAAGGCATACAATATCGCCCTGGTCGTTTCCACGATAGCCTTTATCTGTTCCTATATTCAGGGTAATTTCCGGATCGGCAATCTGCCGCCGATGGATGGATCCGCGGCTGACTGGTCGAAATATACGGGCGAGAATATCATTACGCTGCTGATCTGGCTTGCTGTAACGGGTTTGGTTCTGTTTATCTATAAATATGTCAAGGACAAAGGTTTTGTGTCTGTTATCAAAGTTGTCAGTGTACTGATGGCGGTGATTCTTTCCATTACTCTGGTTACAACCGGTATCGGCTCACGCAACGTTATCAAAAAGTCGCTGTTTGTCTCAACGAAAGACGGCGAGTTCCGGGCATCTCGTAAAGACAACCTGCTTATTCTGGTTTTGGATGCCCTGGATGCATATACCTATGACGAAGTCAAAGAAGCGCATCCGGAATACGAAGAATGGTTTAAAGACTTTACGTATTTTCCGAACATGACCAGCGTCTTTCCGTTTACGACAAGATCGGTTCCGCAGATGCTGACCGGTAAGATTTTTGAAAACGAAGTGGATTTTACGGAATACAGCACGGATGCATTGGACAATGCGGAATTCTTCCGGCATCTGGAAGAAAATAACTACCGGATCGGTATTTATGAAACGGAATTCTCTTATAACGGCAACAAGCTGAACAGGTTTGAGAACTTCCGCACGGATGACATTTCTCTGAACATGGCCGCCAAGAACACCTTTATCAAGGAACAGTTCAAACTGGTGCTGTTCAAGTATCTGCCGTATTTCCTGAAACCTTATGTCGGCAGCAATACCAACAGTTTTGCCAGCATGATCTGGCCCCAGCCGTTCCGCATGGACAACTGGGATTTCTATGAAGATATCAAGACGGCGGAAGTCGAATACATCGATGAAAACAACTTCCGTTTCATTCACGTGGAGGGTGCGCACGTACCGTTCCGTTATGATAAGGACATGAACTGGATCTCGGAAGATGAAGGTTCTTATTATAAGAACATCGAAGCCAGTATGACGCTTGCCAACGCATATCTTCAGAAACTGAAAGATGCCGGTGTCTATGACAATTCGGCGATCATTATCATGGCGGACCACGGATCCAGGATCCTTGGTGAAGGAGAAGACGATCTGTATAAGTTCAATCCGATCTTCATGGTCAAGGGAATCGGTGAAACGCATCCGTATCAGGTCGATAAAGCACCGCTTTCATATGAAGATCTGATTGAGTGTTATGAAAGGCTGATGGATCATAAACCGTCAACCGAATGTTTTGACTGGAAAGAAGGAGATCATCGTGTCAGACGTCTGATCTGGTCAGCCTGGCTGCAGGAAAATCATATGATTGAATACACGCTGGACGGCTATGCTTCGGAATATGAAAAGATGGTTCCGACCGGGAGAGAATTCAATCGTTAAACAGGATACAGACCGCGGGAAGGTTTGGAAACGTTCCGCGGTCTGTTATGATATATAAGATAAGGAGTCAAACCTATGAAAGTATTTGTAACAGGAGTAGGAGGCCAATTGGGCCACGATGTAATCAATGAATTATATAAAAGAGGATATGAAGGTGTGGGCAGTGATATTCAGCCGGAATACAGCGGCGTGCAGGACGGCACAGCCGTGACGACTGCCCCGTATTTCTCATTGGATATTACGGATCAGGAGGCGGTTGCGAAGACAATCCGGGAAGTTAATCCGGACGTTGTCGTTCACTGTGCAGCCTGGACAGCTGTCGATATGGCGGAAGATGACGACAAGGTGGAAAAGGTACGGGCCATCAATGCCGGCGGCACCCAGAATATTGCCAATGTCTGTAAGGAACTGGACTGCAAGATGGTCTATATCTCGACAGATTATGTCTTTGACGGCCAGGGAGAAACCCCATGGGATCCCGACTGCAAGGACTATAAACCATTGAACGTTTATGGTCAGACCAAACTGGAAGGTGAACTGGCAGTCGCCAATACACTGGACAAGTATTTCATTGTCCGTATTGCCTGGGTGTTCGGCCTGAACGGCAAGAATTTCATCAAGACGATGCTCAATGTCGGCAAGAAATACGACACGGTACGGGTCGTCAACGATCAGTTCGGCACCCCGACCTATACACTGGATCTTGCCAGACTGCTGGTCGATATGATCGAAACGGATAAGTATGGTTATTACCACGCGACCAATGAAGGCGGCTATATTTCCTGGTATGACTTCACATGTGAGATCTTTAAACAGGCCGGCTATACGACAAAGGTAGTGCCGGTCACAACCGAAGAATACGGTTTAAGCAAGGCGGCCCGTCCGACCAACAGCCGTCTGGATAAATCCAAACTTGTAAAGAACGGATTTGAACCGCTGCCGACATGGCAGGACGCATTGGCCAGATATCTGAAGGAGATTGAATACTGATATGGGACAGATCAAAGTAGAAAAGAATTTGGGAGGCATTGAGGGCCTCTATGTCATTACCCCGGCTGTGCATGGCGATAACCGTGGTTATTTCATGGAAACCTACAGCCAGAGAGATATGGAAGAAGCGGGTATCGATATTACGTTTGTGCAGGACAATCAGTCAATGAGCACCAAGGGTGTGTTAAGAGGTCTGCACTTTCAGAAGAACTTCCCGCAGACAAAACTGGTCAGAGTCATCAAAGGTTCTGTTTTTGATGTTGCAGTAGATTTGAGATCCGATTCTGCGACATACGGCAAATGGTATGGAGTGGAACTGACGGAAGAAAACAAGAAGCAGTTCCTGATTCCGCGCGGTTTCGCGCATGGCTTCCTGGTATTAACAGACACAGCGGAATTCTGCTATAAATGTGACGACTTCTATCATCCGAATGACGAAGGCGGCATGGCCTGGAATGATCCGGAAATCGGTGTCACCTGGCCGGAAGTCACAGGCACGTATAACGGAACAGCCAGTGCGGAAGGCTATACGATGGCTGACGGCACGCCGCTGAACCTGTCTGAAAAAGACCAGAAGTGGCTGGGGCTGAAGGACACGTTCAAGTTCTGAGGTATAAAATGGAACATTCATTTGTGATATGCGCGTACAAGGAAAGCCCGTATCTGGAAGACTGCATCCGGTCTTTGAAAGGTCAGATCGTTCCTTCTGAGATCCTAATGGTGACATCCACGCCGAATGACCATATTTCTTCGCTTGCTGAAAAATATCACATTCCCCTGTATGTCAATGAAGGAGAATCCGGAATCACGCAGGACTGGAATTTCGGCTACAGCAAAACAACGACCAAATATGTCACGATTGCCCACCAGGATGATGTATATGCGGCGGCATATACACAGAACGTCCTGAAGGAACTGAAAAAAAAGTCTGAGGCACTGATCGCCTTTACGGATTACGGGGAACTGCGCAGTGAGCAGGAAGTCCGCAGCAATACCAATCTGAAGATCAAGCGTATCCTGCTGGCGCCGCTGCGTCTGAAGGCATTGCAGAAGGTGAATGCCGTGAAGCGTTCCGTTCTGTCGCTTGGCAATCCGATCTGCTGTCCGGCGGTGACCTTCCATAAAGAACTTCTGCCGGAACAGGTATTTGCCAATCATTTCCGCAGCAATGAAGACTGGGAGGCATGGGAAAAACTGGCCGGCCGGGAAGGGGCGTTTGTATATATCCCGACGATCCTGATGTACCACCGCATCCACGAAGGTTCGGAAACCTCCGCCATTATCGGTGACAACAGCAGATCCGCTGAGGATTATGAAATGTTTGCGAAATTCTGGCCGGAACCGGTAGCGAGATTTCTGACAAAAGCATATTCTGCGAGCGAGAAATCCAACAAACTGTAATCGGAGAAACAAAATGAAAGAATATGATGACATTACGCTGAAGCGGCTGCAGAGCATTGAACTGATGATCGTCAATGATTTTCAGAAGATCTGTAAGAAACACAATATTCAGTATTTTGCCCTGGCAGGCACGGAAATCGGTGCCATCCGTCATAAGGGCTTTATTCCCTGGGATGACGATATCGATATCGGCTTTTTAAGAGCTGATTACGAGAAGTTTCTGAAAGTGGCAGTCGAGGAAATGGGCGATAAGTATATCGTCATGAATTATAAGACAGACGAGAATTATCCGCTGATGACAACCAGATGGATGCTGAGGGATACGAAGTTCCGTGAAGTTCCTTTAAAGGACGTCAACTGCGAGCTGGGTATCTTCCTGGATCTGTATCCGTTTGATCAGGCCAGCGACGATGAAAAAGAATTCCAGAGGCAGAGTCAGATTGCCTGGTTTCTGACCCATCTGATGATGGTCAGAAGCATTCCTTTTCCGATTCTGCCGATGTCAGGCTGGAAAGGGAAACTTGTCCATGCGGCGACGGCGGCTGCCTATGGCGGCATGTCACTGCTGCATGTGTCCAAATACTGGCTTGCCAAAAAAGCGGAAGAAGCCGCGACCAAGTGCAATGACGGACCGAAGACAAAGCGCCTGAGTTTCTACTTTGACACTCTTCCGGCCATGAATGTCATTGATTACGATGAAGTCTTCCCGGTAGAGGAAATGCCGTTTGAAAACATCACCCTGGCATTCCCACGAGAGCAGGACAGATATCTGCGTTCTTTCTTCGGAGATTATATGCAGCTGCCGCCGGTGGAGAAGAGAAAGAATCATTATCCGCACGAACTGGATTTCGGTCCGTACGCGGATATTCCTCTGGAGGATCTGAGGAACCCGGATCTGTATATTGATCCAAAAAACTATAAATAAGATATGTCTGAAAACAACGTCCGAGTAAAAAAATCTGTTACCAGAAATGCGGTATTGAATGTCGTCAAGACGATTATGTCTCTGGCGTTTCCGTTGATTACCTTTCCGTATTCAACCCGCGTTTTAGGTCTGACCGCGGTTGGCAAATATAACTTTGCCAGCTCTGTTGTCAGTTATTTCACCATGCTGGCGGCACTGGGCATTACCATGTATGCGGTCAGGGAAGGCAGTAAATACAGAGATGATCCCGAGAAGACCAATCAGTTCTGCAATGAGGTGTTCTCGATCAATATTTACTCGATGGTGTTTACCTTGTTCCTGCTGTATTTGTCGATACTGTTTGTCGGCAAACTGCAGGGCTATACGATTCTGCTGCTGATCTTCAGTGTCCGCATTGTACTGAATACGATCAATGTGAACTGGATCTACAGTATCTTTGAAGACTTTTCCTTTCCGACGATTACCGCAGCATTAATGGAAGTGATCTCCATCAGTGTGATGCTGCTGTTTGTGCATTCACCGGCTGATCTGTATATCTACGCGGTCAGTGCCGTCATTGCCTATAATGGCTACGGACTTCTGACTTTTCTGTATGCCCGGAAGTATGTGAATCTGAAATTTGTCTGGAAACCTTCCATGATTCATCTGAAACCGATCATGATCATTTTCTTTCTGGAACTTGGCATGTCGGTTTACGTGGATTCCGATATTATACTGGTTGGCTGGATCGACGGCGATGACGCGACGGGTCTGTACAGTACGGCGTCCACGATTTATAAGATTCTGAAGCAGGTACTGAATGCCCTGAATATGGTTGTGCTGCCGCGCATTGCTTATCATGTCGGCCGGGAAGCGATATGCATTCATGACAATGACCGGGCCGGCTACGAAGAGAACCATGCGCAGGCGGAAAAACTTGGCAGTCTTCTCGTCAATACGACGATCACATTGGCACTGCCGATGATGGTAGGCATTTATCTGATTGCTGAACCGATTGTCATTCTGTTTGCCGGTGAAGCCTTCCATGATGCGTATCAGCCGCTGCAGCTGCTGTCAATCGCCTTGTTGTTTGCGGTACTGGCGGTTTTCTATGGACAGAGTGTCCTGACAGCATATAAGCAGGAGAAGGTCTATATGAAAGCCACGATTCTTTCGGCTGTTGTCAATATCGTGCTGAATCTGATCCTGATTCCGAAGTACCATGTCAATGCGGCAGCCTGTACGACGATTCTGGCTGAGCTGATCATGGTGGTAATAACATACCGGGAATCAAGAAAGTATCTGAAGATTCCGATTTCTAAAAACGTCATCGTATCTTCCGTGGTGGGATGTGCGGCCATTGTTGGTGTCAGTATGATCCTGAAACGGCTGATCGCTTCTTCGATGATCTATATGTTTGCGACGATTGCGGTATCTGTCGCGGTTTATGGAGCGATCATGATTCTGTTCCGCAATGATGTGATATGGAGACTGCTTGGAAAGCAGAGTGATTGAGATGGATAAAAAAATATCTGTATGTCTGGCATCTTACAACGGAGAAAAATATATACGCGAACAGTTAGCATCCATTCTGAAACAGCTGAAGGAGAATGATGAAATCATTGTCTCTGATGACGGTTCTACAGACTGCACGCTGGATGTTGTACGCTCTTTTCATGATGACAGAATAAAGATATATACAAACCAGGGTGAACATGGCTATACGAAGAATTTTGAGAATGCCCTGAATCATGCCGAAGGAGACTACATCTTCATTTCTGATCAGGACGACGTCTGGCGTGAGAATAAAGTGGAACGCTGTCTTGAAGCTCTGAAGGATCATGAACTTGTCATTCATGATGCGGCGATGACGGACGAAAACCTGAAAGTCACGGCTCCTTCCCACTTTGCCAAATATCATGTGGAAGATGGCTTCTGGAAGACCTTCCTTCGAACCAGATATACCGGAGCCTGCATGGCCTTTACCAGGAATTTCATGTTAAAGCGGGTCCTGCCGTTCCCGAAAAGCCAGAAATACTGTCCGTATGATTACTGGCTGGCTTATTTAGGTTTGTACTACAAGGAAGCAATTGTTTTGCATGAGTCTTTGATTTTTTACAGAAGACATGAAGGAACGGCTTTGAATGCCGGAGAATACAGTACCCGCACGATGTGGGAAAGAATCTATACCAGAGTTTATTGCATGAAGGAAGTACTGAAGAGAAAATGAAATATCGTTTTGAGAGCATTGCGTATAAAGACGGCCGCTGCCTGATCAGCGGATTTGCATTGGGAAATGATCCCGATGCTGTTTTGTCATACGTCGTTATGGACGAACACGACAATGTCCAGAAAGCCGAAATCAAGAAACTGGTGCGCAATGACGTCAGCAACAAATATCTTCACAGAATTGTCGAGAATGAATATGGCTTCGCCATTTCCTTTTCCGGCCGTCCGGATGAAAAGTATCTTCTTTTGATCAAAACCGGCACGGAACAGAAAGCTTTCAAAATCGATCAGAAGACAGCCGCCTATTATAACGGTCTGATGAAGCTGCGCAAGAATGCCTTCCTGCGTAATCTGAAAGATAAGATCAAAAACGTTAAAACCGGTGAACTGACATATAACGACTGGTATCAGAAAACGAAAATCACTAAGAGAGAACTGGACGAACAGAGAAAACTGGTCATCACCGAAGAAATGCCAGCGTTCTCAATTGTCATTCCTTTATACTGCACAGCCGAAAAGTATCTGTGTGAGCTGATCGAATCCATATTGCATCAGACCTACGGCAAGTTTGAACTGTGTCTTGCGGACGGCAGTCCGGAAGACAAGAAGGTTGAACATATTGTCAGAAAGTATCCGGACGACAGAATCAAATATACATTCATTGGTGAAAATCGCGGTATTTCCGGCAATACAAATGTTGCCGTGGATATGGCATCCGGCGACTTTATCGTCTTATGCGACCATGACGATCTTCTGCCGGAGAATGCCTTATATGAATTTGCCATGGCGATCATGAATGATCCGGAAACAGACTGCATCTATTCAGATGAAGATAAGATCAATCAGAACGGAACCGTCGTCTTTGAGCCGCATTTCAAACCGGATTTCAATGTGGATATGCTCAGAAGCAATAACTATATCTGCCATCTGTTCGCAGTCCGCAAAACGCTGGTGGATCAGTATGGCAAATTTGATTCCGCTTTTGACGGCTCGCAGGATCATGACTTCATCTTCCGGATGACAGAACATGCTAGGCATGTGGCTCACGTTCCGAAGATCCTCTATCACTGGCGTACGATTGAAGGATCGACCGCGTTGAATCCGGAAAGCAAGATGTATGCCATCGAAGCAGGTGAAAGAGCAGTCCGAGCCAATTACGAGCGTACCGTTCCGGAAGTGAAGATCGGTGAAATCACCAAAGGGGCACATTACGGTCTGTATCATGTGCACTTTGTCTTTGACGAATATCCTCTGATTTCCGTCATTATTCCAAACAAGGATCACAGAGAGGATCTGGATCAGGCGGTACGTTCCTTATTTAATGTCGGTACCTGGCCGAATCTCGAAGTGATTATTGTCGAAAACAATTCCACAGAACCGGAAACGTTCGCATATTATGACAAGATCCAGACAGAATATGAAAATGTCAGGGTAGTGAAGTATCCCGACATCTTCAATTATTCCAAGATCAATAACTTCGGTGTGACATACGCCAAAGGTGAATATCTGCTGTTCTTAAACAACGATGTGGAAATGATCGAGCCGGAGTCCATCCAGGAAATGATGGGCTATGCATTGCGACACGACGTTGGAGCGGTCGGCTGCCGTCTGTTATATCCGGATAAAACCATCCAGCATGCCGGTGTGATTATCGGTATCGGCGTGGCGGATCATGCCTTCAAGGGAACCTATTCCGGTGACGGCACATATTTCAACCGGGCCATGACACCGCAGGATGTGTCGGCTGTCACAGCAGCTGCGATGCTGACAAAGCGAAGTGTCTTTGATCGTCTGGGAGGTTTTGACGAACAGCTGGCGGTGAATTTCAATGATATTGACTACTGTCTGAAGGTGAATGAAGCCGGTCTGAAAGTGGTTTATAATCCCAATGCCTGTTTCTATCACTATGAGTCCAAATCGAGAGGACAGGATGCGACGAGTGAAAAGAATGCGAGATATATGCAGGAACTGACATTGTTCACAGAACGGTGGAAGAAGATCTTTCAGAACGGCGATCCGTACTACAACCCGAATCTGTCGGTCACCAAAACGGATTACTCTCTGAAAGAGCTATAAAAACGGGCATTTGGTGTATTTGCCAGTTTAGTATATAATCATAGCGTTTATAAAGGTTAAGATATGATGAATCCTGAGAATGCAATAGAAGTCAGAAATATGTATAAGAGTTTCAAGATCAGCACCGACCGTGCCGGAACCCTGAAAGACCTGCTGGTCATCAGGGGCCGCAAGAAGCCGAAGCGTCTTGAAGTTTTAAACGATGTCAGTCTGGATATCAAAAAAGGTGAGACGGTTGCCCTGATCGGAACCAATGGCAGCGGTAAGTCCACGCTTTTAAAGCTGATGACACGTATCATCTATCCAAACAGCGGCACGATTGAAACCAATGGCAAAGTCACGTCACTGCTTGAACTCGGCGCTGGTTTCCATCAGGACTTTACCGGCCGTGAAAATATCTATTTCAATGCGGCTGTATTCGGACTGACGGAAAAAGAGATCAATGACCGTCTGGATGACATTATCGCTTTCTCGGAACTGGAAGACTTCATTGACGAACCGGTCAGAACCTATTCTTCCGGTATGTATATGCGTCTGGCATTCTCGGTTGCTATTAACGTCGAAGCCGACATTCTGCTGATTGACGAGATCCTGGCCGTCGGTGATCAGCATTTCCAGGAGAAATGCTATGCCAAACTGTATGAACTGAAGGATCAGGGCAAGACGATCGTCTTTGTCTCGCATGATCTGGAAGTGGTCAGTGAACTTTGTACCCGCGCGGTATGGATCTATAAGAGCCATATCCGTATGGACGGCAAACCGGATGAGGTCATCGCGGCCTACCGGAAACAGATCGCCGAAGATCACAAGGTGCAGAAGGCGGAAGAAAAAGCCCAGGGCATCAAGCATGAAGGCGAACTGTATATCGATTCTCCGCAGGAAGGGGATCTTGTGGATATCAACGGCGAGATGACGCTGGAAGGCTGGAAGGTCAGTGACAGTTTTGAAAACAAGATCGAAGTATGGCTTGGCAACAAGCTGATCGAAACCGAGCCAAAACGCCGGCAGGATGTCTTCAATGTACATTTTGTCAAATACGGACAGTTCATTGACGTCAATACCGTCGGCTGGATCAAGACCGTCAAAGTGAAAGACTATAAAGATCAGATCAGCAAGATGGGAACGATGACCCTGCGGGTCATTCTGAAAGATGCCAATGATTTTGTCATCAGTGAGAAAGCAGTCACCTTCATGGTGTCTTCTGAGGAGGATGCTTAATGTTTAAAGAACTATATCAGTACAGGGAACTGCTGAAAACGAATATCAAGAAAGAGATCCGCGGCAAATACAAAGCGTCTGCCCTTGGTGTGCTGTGGTCGTTTATCAACCCGTTATTACAGACACTTGTCTATGCCCTGGTATTCCCGCATATTCTGGGTAACCGGGTGGATAACTATATCGTTTATCTGGTATGCGGTATCATTCCCTGGACATATTTCCATACTGTCCTGAATCAGTGCACCGGCTGTATCCGTAACAACTACGGTATTATCAAGAAGGTCTATTTCCCGCGTGTGATCCTGCCGATTTCCGTCATGGTCAGTGCGCTGGTCAACTTCATGATTTCCTGTGTCATTATTCTGGCTTTCTGCTTATTCTATGGTGTCGGTGTCAGCTGGCATATCGTCTTTGTGCCGTTGATTGCCGTGCTGGAAGGTCTGTTCGGCCTCGGTATCGGCATGGCACTGGGTGCGGCCGACGCGTATTATCAGGACCTGGAGTATTTAGTCACATTTATTCTGCAGCTGATGTTCTACGGTTCACCGATCGTTTATCAGCTTTCTCAGTTTGGCTCTGACAATATCATTGTCAAACTGATCGGCTTGAATCCGATTACCATATTCATCACCAGTTACAGAGACTGCTTCCTGTATCATCAGATGCCTGATCTGGGCCAGCTTGCCTATGCCGGCTGCTTTGCCCTGGTGGTTATATTCGTCGGTTACTTCGTCTTTAAGAAACTGGAAAGAGGTTTCGCGGAACAATTATAAACATATGGATATCAGATACAGTATTGAACGTTACCGCATCAACGCGTTTGATGAGGAATACTATATAACGGTTGACGGCTATGCCGTAAATACGGATAGCTCTTTTCCTGATACCGTGATCTGTATCAACGGCACGGAAGAGCATTATGAGATCAGCCGCGTCAAGCGTCCGGAAATCGTATCACGATATCAGTTAAAACCAGCCGCACTGATGTGTGGCTTTCGTCTTGTTGTGAAGACATCCGTCAGTGATCTGCATGAGATCAGTGTCCGCTTCAGCAATGCGGATAAAACGGAAGTCTGGAAGACGGAAGGGGAAAAAGTCACAAAGGCAATCAACCACAGTCCGCTGCTTTATTATGTCGAACATAATACCTTTGATCCCAATGACAATACGATATCTCTGGTCGGCTGGGCGGTCTCTCTGGATCATCTGCCCATTTCCCTGAAGGTTCTGGACGGTGCCGGACAGGAAGTCCGAAATGAACACCGTTTCTTTTACCGCAGGGACATGAGCGACCTTTATTATTCCAAAGACACCAAGGAGCAGTTCGGCTTCAACCTCAGTTTCAAAGGCGAACGCCACAACCATTATTTCCTGGTCGTCAGCACCGAGAAAACGTCCGAAACGTTCGCTGTTTTCTCACAGGGTGTGGAAGAAGAAAACCAGAATATCTTCAAACGTATTCTGGGATTTGTGAATATGAACAATGTCCGGGAAGTCGGCAATTATTTCCGGACCTATGGCATTGCCCAGACGTTCCGGGCAATCAGCCGCAAGATCCGCGGGAAGAACTTCTATCACGAATGGTTCAAGAAACACCGGATCAAAGAAGCGGAACTGAAGAAGCAGAGGGAACATGTCTTTGCTTATGCTCCGAAGATCAGTCTGCTGGTGCCGGTCTTCAATACACCGGAAGAGTATTTCCGGGAAATGGTCGAATCCGTGCAGAAGCAGTCCTATGCCAACTGGGAACTGTGTCTGGCGGACGGCAGTCAGGAAGGCCACATCGTCAAGCAGCTGATTCAGGAATATGCCGCCGCGGATCCCCGCATCCGGTACACGTTCCTGGATCAGAATTACGGTATATCCGGAAACACAAACAAAGCACTTGAATTGGCCACCGGAGAATATATCGGT
Organism: Solobacterium sp.; assembly: GCA_017404505.1. Classification (GTDB taxonomy): domain Bacteria; phylum Bacillota_I; class Bacilli_A; order Erysipelotrichales; family Erysipelotrichaceae; genus Bulleidia. The sequence goes on from JAFRCE010000024.1 coordinate 192,190, forward strand.
CTGTTCGATCATGACGATCTGCTGGAACCGGATATCCTGTTTGACATTGTCGAATCACTGCAGGATGTCAGACACGATGCCATCTATACCGATGAAGACAAGCTCAACAGCAAGACCAGGCAGTATGAGACACCGACTTTCAAGCCTGATTTTGATATTACTTTACTGAGATCGGAAAACTATATCACCCATTTCTTCACGGTCAAAGCAGAGATATTGAAAGGCGTGGGCGGCTTCCACTCGGAATACGACGGATCCCAGGATCTGGATGTCATTCTGCGATGTGTGGAAAATGCCGCAAGTGTGCATCATATTCCGAAGATTCTCTATCACTGGCGTATGCACGCGGCATCGACAGCGGAAGATCCCGCCAGCAAGCTGTATTGTTATCAGGCTGGTGAAAGAGCGGTCAGTGACCACCTGAAGAGAGTCGGTCTGAGAGGACATGCGAAATTCATGGAAGAACCGCTCTGGGGAACATATCAGGTTACGTATGAGATGGACGAATTACCATTCCTTTCCGTCGTACTTCTGAACTGCGCAGATCAGGGATCGCTTGATCAGATGCTGGATTGTCTGAAGAATGTCAATGATCTGCCGGGTTATGAAATCCTGCTGTGTCAGCCGGACACGGCGGAATTCACACCGGAAGAAGACCATATCCGTATGTTCCGTTATCATCAGACGATGCGGGGCAAAGATCTGAACCGGATTCTTTCCCAGACACGCGGCGAATATGTCCTCTTCCTGGACAATGTCGTCTGCAAAGACGCGGATGACATCCGGCGGATGCTGGGCTTCTGCGTGCAGAAAGGCACAGCTGCGGTCGGCGGCAAGGTTCTGACTGCCACTGGGGAAGTGTGCACGTCCTTCCGGGTCGTTGGGCTTGGCGAATTCAGTGCTGATGCCTTTATTGGTCTGGCCGGCAACGATGCCGGACATCTGAACCGTTCGGTCGTGGCTTGTGAATGCTCAGCCTTAATCAGTGTGTGCGTCATCCTGAAGAAGGAAAGTTTTGCCGGAACAAAAGGCTTTGTCGAAGATCTGACACTGGATGAGGCAATGATCGATCTGTGTCTGCAGATGCGGACAAATAAAGAAAGAATTGTTTATCTGCCGTATGCGGCCTGGACGAATCTGGGCGCGAATAACCGGCAGGCAGATAAAGACAGCGTTCATCTGCTGCAAAGCAGGTGGGCACAGATACTGACAGACGGCGATCCGTATTACAGTCCGAACTTTGATTCGGACGCCGGACCGTTTATCTTTAAATAAGCAAGGAGAGAACAGGAATGACAGGCAGTTTACAGCGCCGAAATCTGATATCGCTGCTGATTGTCAGTGCCGTACTTGCACTGATCTTCAGCAATGCTGAAAACTGGAACTTCAATGACGGCATCGTCAAAGAAGCTCTCTTTTTGGCGTTCGATCTGTTCCTTGTCGTGCTGCTGCCATTGTTCTTTCTATTCAATAAGAAAGCTGGTGCCTGGCTTAATCAGGTAATGGATAAACTGCGGGAAGCAATCTCGAAACTGTGGGGAAACCGTATTCAGATAGCAAAATATACCGGCATCTGCGCCGCAGGCATCCCGGTCTCATGGGGCATGTCCTATGGTGTATCCACGCTTCTGCAGATCGAAAACAATATGATTCTGCAATGGTCGGTTCTGACGGTTGTTTTCCTGGCGATTGCGGTATGGCTGCTCAGAAAGCAGGCTGCCGCGAAACCGGAACTGCTGTTCTTCGTCATCACGATGATCCTCGGCATTTACATGATTGAAGTGCGTCCGGTTGAAGTGGGATATTCCTGGGACGATCAGGAACATTTTGAGCGCACCGTTTCCCTTGCGACACTGAACGGACCGTATTATGAAGCGGACGAGACGTTCTATCTCAATGCCTGGGAACCCGCCAGCAAAGCTTCCGAAGCGGAACGGGCAGAACGGACGGAATTCCTGAATACGTCATTTGAAAACAAGGTTGTCCGTGACAATCTGAATCACGGCAACCTGCGTCATATCAGTCTTGAAAGTTATATTCCCTACGCGGCCGGCATCATTTTCGGAAGAGGAATTGGCTTAAAATACATTTCAGCTTTGAAGTGCGGCCTGTTCTTCAATCTGCTGTTCTATGCGGCGGTGATGGCCTGGGCGATGTCGAAACTGAAATTCGGCCGGATCCTGATTGCCGTGATTGCTCTGTTTCCGACCAATATGTATATGGTGACGTCCTTTTCTTACGATCCCTGGATCACCGCCTGGATCACCCTGGCGTTTGCTTACTTCTTTTCCTATCTGCAGGAACCGGGGAAGATATTGAGCGGCCGGGATATGGGTATTATTCTTTGGGCATTTATTCTGGGCTGTCTGCCGAAAGCAATCTATTTTGTCCTGATGTTCCCGCTGCTGTTTATGCCGAAAGATCACTTCAAAAGCACATCGCAGCAGCGTAAATACATAACCCTGGTCTTTATGACGGCATTCTTGCTGGCCGGAACTTTCTTACTGCCGATGCTGGTAGGCGGTGCCGGAAGCGGCGATGCCCGCGGCGGCAGTGAAGTTGACGCCACCGGCCAGATCAAATACATTCTTGCCAATCCACTGGAATATGCGAAAACACTGTTCGGCTTCATGACATCCGAATTCCTGAACGTGACACATGCCGACCGGTACATCGTCAATTATGCCTATATGGGTATGGCGGATGAAATGTCTGTTCCGACCGGTCTGGTATTGCTTGGAGTCATGTTTACCGATCATAACGGCAAAACCGGCAAGACCCTGCCGGTGCTCCTTTCGTCAATGTTTGCCTTTTTCTGCATGGCAGTACTGATTGCCACAGCGATGTATATTTCCTTTACGCCGGTCGGCCTGAATACAGTCAACGGCTGTCAGCACCGGTATCTCATCCCCATGGTATTCCCGGCTCTGTATATGCACAGTATCGACCGCTTTGAAAACAGAATGAATCTGTCCTTCTACAACGTTCTGCCTATGCTGGCAATGGCTCTGATGACGATTCTTTCTTTAGGCAGTCGCCTGTATATGATGTATTGATGAGGTGGAAAGCAAATGAATCATAAAAGAAATGTGCTGATCTGCCTGATCACCAATGTGGTTCTTTCCATCCTGCTGATCCGGGCGGAGCACTGGAATTTCAATGACGGATACTTTCACGAAGTGGTATACGGCGCCGCGATAGCGACTTTGGTTTTCGCGATTCCGCTTCTTTACCCAAGATTTACTTTTCTGCAGAAACTGTATGAGGGAGCGGAAAACGGTCTGCGCAGCTTCGGCAGGTACCTGAAAGAAAACCGTAAGCCGCTGCTGATCGATCTGGCTGTCTATGCCGGTGCCGCATTGCTTGGTCTGGCGGCGGCTCTGATCATTAATCAGAACGAAATGATTACGATTGGTTTAATTTCCGGCTGTCTGGTGCTGGCTTCGGTGTGGGTGTTCCGTTCTTCGCTCAATGAACATCCGGAGAAACTGTTCGCGGCGGTTGCCTTGATATCCGGCATGTTTTTTATCCATACGGCCCCGACGGAAGTAGGTATCTGCTGGGATGACAACTTTCATTATGACGGTACGATTGCTTTACTGACGGTGAATGGCGCCTGTTATCAGTCAGATGCCGAAATCATTGACAATGTTGCCAGTGTCGCTTTGGACAAAGAAGGCTATACCGAGCAGGAACGAAATGAGCGGGATGATAAGATCAACTCGCTTTATGCCAAAGAAGCGATGATGCCGTATAATCACCGAAATTTTGGAACCAATACGATTGCCTATATACCTTATGCAATCGGTCTGTATCTTGGCCGTGGTTTGGGTCTTCCTTATACAGTAGTCTTCCGGATGGAAAAACTGTTCAACCTGCTGTTTTATATCGGCATCTTCATGCTGGCAATACGAAAACTGAAATTCGGCAAGATCCTGGCTGCCTGTATCGGCCTGGTGCCGACCAACCTCTTTATGACGACCAGTTTCTCCTATGATCCGTGGATCATCTGTCTGACTGTTCTTGGTTATGCATATTTTTTCGCTGCTTTGCAGGAACGGGATAAGAAACTGACAAACGGGGAAATTGCAGTTATGCTGGGGGCATTCACACTGGCCTGCATTCCCAAGGCGCTTTATGTCGTATTGATGCTGCCGCTGCTGTTTATGCCGAAAGATAAGTTCGCATCCGCCAAACAGAGAAGAGTGTATCTGGTCAGCGGCTTTGCGATTGCCATTCTGCTTTCGGCTTCGGTGTTGCTGCCGATGGTCCTTCATGGGGCAGGCGAAGGGGACACCAGAGGCGGCAGTGAAGTCAATTCAGCGGAACAGATCAGATTCATTGCCTCTGAACCGAAGACTTTCCTGCATATTCTTTCTTCCTTTATTCTGGAAGACTATATCAATCCGCTTGTATCACCTCAGTACTGTGTCAATTACGGCTATCTTGGCTTTGGCCGCTTCCTCTATGCGGCACCGGTGACACTGCTTGTGACCGGACTGCTGGATCGGAACGGCACAAAAGGCAGAACCTGGCCGGTGACCGTCAGTACGATGATCGCTGTCGTTCTGGCGATCATTCTGATTCCGACGGCTTTGTATATCTCCTATACAAACGTCAGGGAAACGACTGTTTATGGCTGTCAGCACCGTTATCTGATGCCGGTTATTTTCCCGGCTCTGTATGTCAATGGTTTTGACCGTCTGAAGAACAGAATTGACAGCCGGATCTTCGCGGCTGTGCCGATGGTGATCATGTCATTGCTGTTTATCGGTGATCTGGCTGTGATTCTTGCGGAAATGTACTAATTAAGTGAAACCCACAAATATCACATAAAGTTTTAAAGTTATTATGGTATTATAACTAGGTTATCAGATTACTTTATATAAATGAGGTGTTTATGAGCGAAAACAAGCACAGAAAGAAATCGAATGCGAAAGTCAATAACCTCCTTCTGGTATTATTGATTGTTACAATGCTTGGCACATTGGTGGCATTCGGAATGAATATATTCAAGATCGTTGCGAAGGAAAGTGAAGAAGAACAGGTGAAGACCGCTGAAGTGGAAAAACCTGAGAATGAGTTTATCAATGACTTCTATACGATTGGTCATAACGCGACAGAACTGAACAAAGAGTACTTCCGGGAACTGAACACAGCCCTGGAAGCACAGGATCAGAAGGCTGTCGCGGAGGCGGTCGCCAAGTGCTTTGTGACAGAGTATTATACCTGGACAAACAAAGACGGCAACTATGATGTTGGCGGCATGCAGTATATCTATACAAATGATCAGAGAGATTTTGAAGTTTATTCCCGTTATGGTTTTTATCATGACATGGATCTCTACATCAGCCAACTTGGCACGGAGAACCTGATCGAAGTGACCGGCGTCACGGTAAACGGTGTTACCGAAACCAGTTATGATATTGATGACGAAACCACAGCGACTGCTTATGATGTGGATCTGAGCTGGACATACAAAGCCAACTCAATGGATACGGCAGATGTTCAGAACAGTGCGGTTTTCACAGTAGTTGATCATGACGGCAGAATGGAAATTGCCGCGATAGACTGAGGGAGGAAAACATATGACAATGAATAACATGAATCATACGGAAAAACTCCCGATCATTGATCCGCAGGATCCCGGATATGCGAACTATCCGGATGGAGTAACAACAGACGTTCCAAAGTTTCAGAGCAGTCCAACTTCCATTCCCGTACCGGAACCGGAACCGGTAAGAGCACCGCAGCCACCAAGCAGCAGCGGTCCGCAGGAGCCGAAAAAGAAGCCAAAGAAGGGTGTCTTCCGCGGCAACATGACACCGGCGTATATTATTCTGACGATTCTTTCCATCGCCATGAATGTCCTGCTTGTTTATGTGCTGTTCCATACCACCAGATTCTCGGCTCTGGGCACAGATAAATTCATTCTGATCAATATCGTCGCGCTGGCTGTATTGCTGCTCATCGACATTTTGGTCTTTGTGGCGATCCGCTCCAAGAAGATCTGGGCATTCATTATTTCCTGCCTGTGTCTTGTTCTGGCGGTAGGAGGCGGCGGCTATGCCAACTATGTCCTGACAAGAGTAAACGCGAACCTGGAAAAGATCACCAGCCGTGAAAAGACAACGGAAGTCAAAACCAGTCTGGTTATTTATGAAAACACGTCCGGCGAACCAATCATGGATATCAATGACCTGAACGGCCGTAAGGTCGGCCTGGTCCCGGGCACCAGCAACGCTGATCTTGCCAAAGCGAAACTTGCGGCAGAAGGCGTCAACGCAGAATATGTTGAGTTCCTGAGCTTTGCCGAAACATTCTCAGCCCTGATCGGCGGAAAAGTTGACTGTGCCGCTTTGCCGGCCGGCTATGCGGCAACGATCGGTACGGAACCGGAACTGGAGCCGTATCTGGAGGAAACCTCCGCACTCCTGACATTCTCAGAGAGTGTTACAACAGAGAATACCGGCGGATCTGACAAGGATCTGACCAAAGAACCATTCACGGTACTGATTACCGGTGAAAACGAAACACTGGCCGATACGATCATTGTTGTGTCAGTCAATCCGATCAGTATGAAGATCACGATGACGTCGATTGCCCGTGACTCATATGTTCCGATTACCTGCTGGGGCGGCGGTCTGAGCAAGATCAACAATGCCCATACAGTCAGTGAGGAATGTATGATCAGTACGGTCGAAGCCCTGACCGGCATTCATATTGATTACTTCGTAGAATTCAACTTCGCTTCTGTCATTCAGGTCGTTGATGCCGTGGGCGGTGTCGACGTCTATAACGAAGTAGAGTTTGAAGGTCAGTGCTGGGATGTCGAGGAAGATGAGCTTGTCGTCCTTCCGATCGAAGCAGGATATGTACATCTGGACGGCCAGAGAGCACTTGGCTTTGCCAGAGAAAGATATGCGTTTGAGGATGGTGACTTTGCCAGACAGAGACACCAGCAGGCGGTCATTGAACAGGTCGTTGCCAAAGTCATGGCAACCAGAGATCCGAACACTTATGTGAAGATCCTGGATGCGGCGGGTGAAAACATCCGTACGAACCTGTCGACCGAACAGATGGTCAACTTCGTGGCTTATGCGATGCAGAAAGCTAAGAGATATTATGGCGGCAGCACCAATCCGGCTGGTGTCATGGATATCGTAAACAACCGTATTACCGGTTACAGCGCCCAGTTATGGAGCGATGGACTGGATATGTACCTGTATATCTATCAGGTATATAATGGTTCACTGATGGACACATATGACTATGTCATGAGAAACATTGATATGGATTCTTCTTATGACACACCGGAATCTGTCAGCTGGGCCGCATCAGACGAAGACTTCGTGAAACCGCCGATGTCAGCTGACTACTATGCGGAAGGCGGTGCTACAACGATTGGCGGACCGACAGAAACATATGTTCCGGAACCTGAACCGCAGCCGGAATATACGGAACCGGAATATGTTGAACCGGAACCGACACCGGAGCCGCAGACTGAGCCTGTAGAAGAGGGCGGCGGAGAATAAAAACAAACAAAACAAAAGAAACAGTGGTTATTAATAGTTGCTTTCGTCACTGAGGAAAGGATGCATTTATGAATTCCATACGTGAAAAAGAAAAACAGAGCAGAAAGTTGTGGATCGGCGCATTGCAGCTTTTAAATGTGATATTAATTACCGCTGTTTTTTCTGTGGGCTGGCTGAAGTATTACTGGCGCCTGCTTTCCACACCATATTTCCAGAAGGGAATTGCCGTACTGATTCTTATATTTGCGCTGCTGTATATCGTGCTTTGCATCACCTATTCAGGGTTTAAGATCGACACGCCGCGTAAATTGGAAATAGCCTACAGCCAGATGCTGGCTGAGGTTTTTTCTGACTTTGTCATGTACTTTGTGACCTTCCTGTTAATGAAAACCTTTCCGCCGGTATTGCCGATACTGGGCATTTTTGTCATTCAGGTAATGATGACCTGTCTTTGGACACTGCTTGCCCATAAGCTGTATTTCTCGCTGGTCAAGCCGGCTAAAGCTGTGGTTGTCTGGGATACCCGGAAAAGCCTGGAAGATCTGGTGGAATCCTACGGTCTGAATATCCGTTTTGAAATTGTCAGGACACTGCATATCTCTGAGTGTCAGGAAAACCTGGCGGATATTCTGAAAGATATTGAGGTGGTGTTCCTGTGCGGCATTCACAGTCATGAAAGAAACCAGATTGCCAAGTACTGTGTGGAGCATGACCTGTCGCTTTATGTCATCCCCCGTATCGGTGATGTCATTATGAGCAATGCCAAGCCGGTTCACATGTTTCATCTGCCGATGCTGTATCTGGAGCGTTACAATCCGTCAATTATCTACTTTTTCGTCAAAAGAGTGTTTGATATTGTTTCGTCCGGTCTTGGTCTGCTGATCCTTTCACCGCTTCTGCTGGTGGTCGGCCTGCTGATCAAGCGGGACGGCGGTCCGGCGTTTTATAAACAGACCCGTCTGACCAAGAACGGCAGACAGTTTCAGATCATTAAGTTCCGCAGTATGCGAGTGGACGCCGAAAAAGATGGTGTAGCAAGACTTTCAACCGGTGAAAATGATGACCGTATTACACCGATCGGCAAGTTTATCCGAGCCTGCCGCATTGACGAACTGCCGCAGCTGATCAATATTTTCAAGGGTGAGATGTCGGTTGTCGGCCCGCGTCCGGAACGTCCGGAAATTGCGGCCGAATACGAAAAAGTCATGCCTGAATTTGCCCTGCGTTTGCAGACCAAAGCCGGTCTGACCGGCCTGGCTCAGGTCTTTGGTAAATACAATACGACACCATATGACAAACTGCTGATGGATCTGCAGTATATTGCGTCCGCCAGTGTGTTTGAGGATCTGAGAATCATCCTGGCAACCGTCAAGATCCTTTTCGTGCCGGAAAGTACGGAAGGTGTTGAAGAAGGATCTCTGACGGCCATGGAAAAAGACGTGCAGGACAGGAAATGATGTAAAGGGGCGGATATATGACTCAATCGAAAGTAATCTGGATCATCAACAATTATGCGTCACATCTGGAAACCCGGCATCTGGAACTTGCCAGGCAGTTTGCGGAAAACGGTTATACAACTGCTGTCATTACCTCTTCTTATCACCATGGCAGACGGGAGTACATGTATGCCGGAGAATATGTTCTGCAGAAAAGAGCGGAGAACGTTTTCTTTGTTTATCTGAAGGCAAAGCCGGAATATGCCGGCAACGGTGCGAAGCGGGTTCTGAATATGCTGAATTTCTGCCGCATCGTGGAAAAGCATCAGGAACAGCTCTGCCGTGATACCGGCAAGCCGGATTTTATTATCGGTTCTTCCGCGCACCCGTTTGTATGGGAAACAGCTTACCGGCTGGCGAAGAAGCACAATGCGAAATTTATTGCCGAATTCCGGGATATCTGGCCGCTTTCCCTGGTTCAGATTCAGGGTGTTTCACCGACCCATCCGTTTGTGTTATTAATGTCGGCTGTTGAAAAAAGAGCATATAAGAGAGCTGACGCGATTGTCGGTACGATGCCGTTTGCCTATAAACATTTAGAGGATCTGGGTTATTCGACGGAGAAGTATTACTGGATGCCGAATGGTATAAATACAGAGAATGTTGACAATATTCTGCAGTCCGGACAGAAATTGTCGCCGGAACTGGAGGATTATCTGTCTGCTCACTGGTGCTGTGTCTATGTCGGCAGTATCGTCAAGAGTGAATGCATGGACTATATCATTGATGCCTGGAAACTTGTCGGTCAGGAAGATCTGTATATGGCAATCGTCGGCGAAGGTGCGGAAAGAGACCATATCCAGCAGCGGATCGATGAAGAACAGATTCCGAATATTATAATGTTCCCGGCTGTGAAGCCGGATGAAGTGCCGCTGATCCTGGCGAAAGCGAAGTGCTGCACAGCCGCTCTGGGTTTCGGCAAGGTCGGTGAATTCGGTTTAAGCAAATATAAGCTGAACGATTATCTGTATTCCGGCAAACCGACTGTTTTTGCCTGCGACGAACCGAACATCGTCAGAGATGCCGGTCATTTCTCCGTTTCCGCGGAAGATCCGCAGGAAATGGCGGATGCCATTGTCCGGATCAGCACTCTGTCAGAAGAGGAGCTTGAGGAACTGAAGGAAAAAGGACAGGCACTGATCCGTAAAGACTATGCGGTAGATACGATTGGCCGGAAATATATAGAGATGTTAGAGAGTTTGTAATATATGAAATTCATTATTTCACACGATGTCGACCATCTGTATGGCCGTGATCACTGGCTGCGGGATCTGATTTATCCCAAATTATGGGTTAAGAATATTCTGCATATTGCCCAGCGGAAGATCACCGTCAAAGAAGCGTGGCTGCGGGGAACTTCCTGCTTTCAGAAAAACAGACACTGTCTGGAACAGGTAATGTCATTTGACAGGAAATATGGTGTTCCGTCTGCTTTTTTCTTTGGTATGAACCAGGGTCTGGGTATGTCCTATTATCCCGAAGAGGCAAAGCCGGCAATTCAGATGGTACACGACGGCGGTTTCGCGGTCGGTGTGCATGGCATCGAATATGACAGTGCCGAAGGAATTGACCGGGAACATCATACGTTTAATGAATTAATGGGCTTTGAACCATGCGGAATACGTATGCATTATGTCCGCTTCTGCGCGGATACTCTGCGCTATGAAGACGAAGCGGGTTACGTCTTTGATTCATCTGAGTTTGACAAAAAGGTAAACGGAACGATCAAAGCGCCGTATAAACAGGGAAACATCTGGGAATTTCCTTTGACGATCATGGACGGCTATCTGACTCAGGATCTTGAAAAGGCGAAAAAAGAAACGCTGGAGCGTCTGCAGGTGTGCCGTGAGAAGGGAATGGAATATGTTTCTGTTCTGTTCCATGATTATCAGTTCAATGATGGCTATACTGCGATCCGTGACTGGTACAAATGGCTGATTCAGATGATTGCCGCATCAGAAACCGACAGTTTTATATCCTATGAAGACGCAATAAAGGAATTAGAGGCGGAAAGATGTCAGAAATAAAAGAAAGCACGTACGTCAACAGTGTGTTTGAACAGCCCTGGTGGCTGGAAACGGTCGCCCCCGGCAAATGGGGTGAAGCGGTTGTCAGGGAAGACGGCAGAGTCATTGCCAGACTGCCGTATGTTTTTGATCATGGCACGATCAAGAATCCGCCTTACACACAGACCATGGGCGTCTGGATGGAGCCGGAGCAGCGGGAATTTGTCCGCGGTAATTCACACCTGCATAAGCAGAAGGAAATCATCGCGGAACTGATCAGCCAGCTGCCGAAGGCAAACAACATTGATCTGATCCTCGATCATGCGAACAGTTATATTCTTCCTTACCGCTGGCATGGCTTTCATATTGAACCGACGTTTTCCTACCGCATCCTGGATCTCAGTGACGAGGAAGCGCTCAAGCAGAATATGGGCAAAACCGTAATCAAAAATGTGAAAGCCGCCCGTAAAAAACTGACTGTCTGCACGGATTCCGATGAAATCGATACATTAATTGAACTGCAGAAAATGACATACACGAGACAGAACCGCAAGCCTCCGCACAGTGAAGAACTGACCAGAAGAGTGATGGAGAATGCCTTTAAAAATCATGCCGGCCGGCTGATGGTTGCCAAAGACGAGAACGGCATTGCCCATTCCGCCGCGTTTTTCCTGTATGACGAAAAAACCTGTTATTATCTCCTGAGCGGTCAGAATCCGGATTTCCGAAGCGACGGGTCAATGAACCTGCTGCTGACGGAAGGCATTGAATTCGCCAAAGGCGTATCGAAGTCCTTTGATTTTGAAGGATCCATGGTGGAAGGCATTGAGAATTTCTTCCGGCAGTTCGGCGGTGAACAGGTCGTGAACTACCGGGTTACCCGCAAGACGGCTGTCAATGAATTCATGGATGCCATGAAACCGCGCATCAAGAAACTGATTGGTTATAAGAACTAGAAAGGGGCTGGCAATGAAGGTTTGTCACTTTACAAGTGTTCATAATACGGCTGATGACAGAATCTTTCTGAAGGAATGTCAGTCTCTTCAGAAGAACGGCTACGATGTATATCTTGTCGGTAAAGGAGAAAGCCGCGAACAGGAAGGCATTCACATTGTCGGGTGCGGCGAAGCCACCGGCAAACTGCAGAGACTTGTCAGTTTTTCCGACAAGGTATATCAGAAGGCCGCGCAGCTGGACTGTGATATTTATCATTTTCATGATCCGGAATTACTGCCGTATGGCCTGAAACTGAAGAAGAAAGGCAAAATCGTCATCTTTGACAGTCATGAAGATGTTCCGGCTCAGATCCTTGATAAGAAATGGATTCCCGAAAAGCTCAGAAAAACGGTATCTGCCGCATACAAGAAATATGAGACACATGTTGTCAGACACCTGGACGCGGTAATTACTGCGACGGATCATATTGCCGATCAGTTCAAAGGTCGGGCCCGTAAAATTACCGTGATTCAGAATTATCCCAAACTGGGAGACATTCAGTTCCATGAAACTCCGTTTGCACAGCGGGAGGCGATCGTCTGTTATGCCGGCGGCATCAGTGAAGACCGCGGTGAAAAGATCATGATCGACGCGATGAAAGAGGTCGATGGCAGACTGATCATCGCCGGCAGCCATGAGAAGACGCAGGCCGGAGACAAGGTTGAATATATCGGCATGCAGGACAGAAACGGCGTCAACGCGCTGTATGGAAAATCGGTTGCCGGACTCTGCATTCTGAAACCGATCAAAAACTATTTTTATTCCCAGCCGATCAAGATGTATGAATACATGGCGGCCGGACTGCCCTTTGTCTGCTCGGATTTTCCCGGCTGGAAAAAGATCGTGGAAGACAGTCAGTCAGGCATCTGTGTAGATCCGTCCCGACCGGACGAAATCGGCAAAGCGATTGCCGGCCTGCTGGCTGATCGCGAAAAAGCCCAGGAAATGGGCAGACGAGGCCATGAATATGTCCTTTCCCATTTCACATGGGAGAACGAAGAAGAGAAACTGCTGAAACTGTATGCGGAGCTGAAATAGAACAGCAGACCGCAAAACAGTCAGGATTGTGAGGTGTGTGATGGAGAAGAATAAAAAAACCGTCTTATACATAACCTATGTGGACTTTTTGAACAATGTTACATCCGGTTCTCATGTCAGACCAAACAAGATGTACCATACTTTTCTTGATCTCGGTTATGATGTCATTCTCCTCACTGGCGAGCAGTTCCACAAAGACAGAAACGAGCGTATCAGGGAAACGATCGAGGCGGTGAAAAAGAAAAGACCGGATTTCTGCTATATTGAATCACCGGTCTATCCGATCCTCAGACATAACGACCGGAAACTGATCAGCATGATACATCAGATGGGCATACCGATCGGCTATTTCTACCGTGATTTCTACCGGAAGTTTCCTTTGGGTGCCCAGAGACGGTCCTTCAGCAGATATGTCAAAGATAAGGGACTGGACTTCCTGCAGGTTCTGACGGACCGGGTACTGAACTGCTGTGATATCGTTTATTTCCCTTCCGAAGAATGCTGGGAATTGTTTCATTATAAAAACATGAAAGTACTGCCGCCGGCCGGTATTGACAGGCTGCCGGAAGCAGGACGTTCACTGAACCACACATGTATTTATGTCGGCGGGATCAGCGGTCATTATGACGGAAAACTGCTGCTGGATGCTTTTGAAGAACTGGTGAAAAAGGATCCGTCTTATAAACTGATTCTTGTCTGCCGGGACAAGGAATGGAATTCCCTTCAGCATCCTGCCAAAAACGCGGACTGGCTGGAAGTGCATCATGTTTCCGGAGACGCTTTGGCCGAACTGTACCGGCAGGCTTCCGTGGCTCTGATCATTCATATGAACAACCGGTATAACAAATATTCAATTCCGGTCAAGGCATTTGAATATATCAGCTATGGTCTGCCAATCGTTTCCGTCCGGATTCAGGCGCTGTCACGCTTTATTGAAAGCGAGAAGCTGGGCATTGTCACAACTTCCGAAAAGAACGCGCTGGCGGAAGGCATTCGTAAGCTGACCGCGAATGAAGAAACCTATCAGGAATATTACGAAAATGTGAAAGCGTCGCTGCTGGAGAGAAATCTCTGGAAACACAGAGTTGAAACTGTCGACCGGGATCTGAGCAATCTGTAAAAGGAAGCACTGTTTGTTATGGAAGTCTTATTGATCAGCAGAGGACTGCCGCAGGAGAAGTATCCCTTATTCGGGATCTTCGAACTGGATCAGGCAAAAGCACTTGTATCCCAGGGTATACAGGTCACTTTCTTTGCGGTCGATATCCGTTCACTCCGCAGAAAGCGGAAGTGGGGTATCTCACATGAAAACAGAGACGGCGTGGACTGCTATACCATCAGTATTCCTATCGGAGCTGTACCCCTCGGCATCAAAAGCTTTCTTGCGGAAAAGGCACTGAATATTCTTTATAAACACGTATATGCCAAGCGGCGGAAACCGGATCTGATCCATGCCCATTTTATCTTTCAGGGATACATTGCCCAAAAACTGGCAGAGAAACTGAATATACCGCTGGTGATCACAGAACATTCCAGTGATATGAATTATGAGAAGCTCTCAGTTAACAATATCAGAATGGGAACCGCTGTATATCCGCGTGCCGCAAGAGTGATAACAGTCGGGAAACCGCTGGCTGAAAATATCAAAAAGAATTTCGCCGTGGAATGCACCGTCATTCCCAATATTGTGGATACGTCGGTATTTCACTGCGCAGAACATACAGACGATGTATTTACCTTCGTGTCTGTCGGGGCTGTCAGCGAACGCAAAAACATGCTGGGGCTGATTGCGGCATTTGCGAAGTTTCATAAAATCCATCAGGACAGCTGTCTTTGGATCGCCGGCGACGGCGAACAGATGAAGGATGCGCAGACATTGATTTCTCAGCTGCAGCTGCAGGATTGTGTTGAAATGAAAGGCTATCAGAACCGGCAGGCGATTTCCGGACTGTTTGATCGGGCGGACGCGTTTGTTCTGCTGTCCAGGACCGAGACATTCGGAGTTGTTTATATAGAAGCCATGGCAGCCGGACTGCCGGTAATCGCGACAAGATGCGGCGGCCCGGAAGACTTTGTGAATGAGACAAACGGTCTTCTGATCGGACATACGGAAGAGGAAGCCGTGCAGGCCATGTGTGAAATGTACGAACAGTATTCCCGTTATGACAGGCAAAGCATCAGCGATGAGACACATCGGAAGTTCTCAGGCAGACAGATTGCTGCGCAAATCATCGAAGCGTATCATGATATCCTGAAAAAACAGCCGGAAGCCGAAAAGGAGGCAATATGAAGATTCTTACCGTGGTGGGAGCCAGACCGCAGTTTATCAAAGCGGCTGTCGTGTCCCGTATACTCAGACAGTCCGCTGAAGAAGTGCTGGTTCATACCGGCCAGCATTATGACTACAACATGTCGGACATTTTCTTTGAGGAACTGAATATTCCCAAGCCGGATTACAATCTCGGTATTTCCGGCGGCAGTCATGGCAGTATGACCGGGAAAATGTTAATGGCGATCGAAGAGGTTCTTTTGAAGGAAACACCGGACAAGCTTCTTGTTTATGGTGATACCAATTCGACTCTGGCAGCCGCTCTGGCAGCCGTGAAACTGAACATCCCTGTTTATCATGTCGAAGCAGGAAACCGTCTGGGAACCCTTGCCAATCCGGAAGAAATCAACCGTGTCTGCACCGACCACGTTTCATCCGTGTTAATGGCATGCACGGAATCCGCGATGCAGTTTCTGGCCAAAGAGAATCTGGCAGACCGCGCCTGCCTGGTCGGCGATCCGATGTATGACGCATTCCTGTATTATGGTGCCCGCATCACGGACAAGGACAGAAACGCCCTTGTTTCACTGGATGACAAGAGCGTGGAAAGACCGCAGAAATTCTATTATCTGACATGTCACCGCCAGGAGAATACCGATACGGACTGGAAACTGGAAGAAATACTGTCCGCTGTCAATTCTCTGGATTATCCGACCGTTTATCCGGTGCATCCGCGCAATCAGAAACGGGCAGCCCGGATCTGCGCGGAAAAGAATCTGACAAATGTATTGCTGGTAAAGCCGGTCGGCTATCTGACATCCATTTCACTGGTCAACGATGCGGAAAAGATCGTGACAGACTCCGGCGGCCTGCAGAGAGAAGCTTTCTTTGCCGGCAAGCAGTGCGTGACAGTTTTTGATCATGTCGTATGGCCGGAAACGATGGTGGATAACCGGAATCAGCTGGCAAAGCCGAACGGTAACGAAATCATGAGAAAACTAGCTATGGCGCAGTCCATTGACCATTCTTATCAGCCGTTCGGTGACGGTCACGCCGGTGAAAAAATCTGCGAACTGCTGCAGAAATAAAAAGATTGGAAACATATGCCTAAGATTTACTTACTGACATCCTATTTCCCTTTCCAGGAGAACAGCGAGGCTTTTCTGATACCGGAGATTGCGTCTCAACGTGATCACATTGATGAGGTGGAAATCTTTTCGGTTAACAGTTACGGAAAGACAACATATCAGCAGCCGATTCCGGAAGGGACGAAAGCATCCTGTCTGTTTGAAGCACTGCCTTCCGGTTTGTTCAAGACAGAGAGTTTTTTCAGGGTGCTTTTCCGTAAGGAAATCCGGGCAGAAATCAAAGACCTCAAAGCACAGGGAAGACTGAGCAGGCAGAGACTGAAATATCTGCTTGCCTATGCGTCAAGAGGCATGTGTATTTTCCGCAGACTGGAACAGTGTGCGGATCTGAAGAAAGACAGTATTGTTTATTCTTACTGGATGACACAGTCTGCCTATGCGGCGGCACTGGCTGCTGAGAAATATGGTGTCAAAGCAGTCAGCCGGGCTCATGGTTATGATCTGTATGACGAAAGAAACAACGGCTATCAGCCACTGCGGAAATTCATGCTGGAAAAGCTGACGGCGGTATATCCGGTTTCACAAAAAGGTGTGGCATATCTGACAGAAAGATATGGCTATGCCGATAAGGTAAAGTGCCGGCATCTGGGGACGGTCAATGCGGATGGCGTTCATAAGCTGGAAAGCAGAAAACCGTTTCGGATCGTATCCTGCGCGTATCTGGTCGCTGTCAAAAGAATTCCTCTTTTGGCGAAGGCAATTGCCCTGCTGAAAGATCAGCCCATTGAATGGGTGCACTTCGGTGACGGTCCGGAAATGGAGCAGATTCAGAAGATCGTGAAAGATGCCGGTATTTCCGGAATCTGTCAGCTGAAGGGCAACGTGCCTTCCGACGCGATCATGACATATTATCGTCAGAATGACGTATCTCTGCTTGTCAATGTCAGCGCATCGGAAGGAATTCCGGTTTCCATCATGGAAGCGATGTCATACGGTATCCCGGTCATGGCGACAAATGTCGGTGGCACCGGTGAAATTGTACATCCCGGCCGGAATGGCATACTATTATCAGAAGATATCACGGCGGAAGAACTGGCTGAACAGATCAGGGCATTCATGGCTATGGACCCCGACAGTTACGCGGTCTATCGGAAAAATGCGTATCAGACATGGAACGAACAGTTCAGCGCAGTACATAACTTCAAGTCATTCTATGAAGAACTAAGACAGCTGTAAGAACTGAAAAGACGAAAGGAGAAGCGTATGGACAAGATGAAAGAATTGATCGGCAGACTGTTCCGGACCGGCTTCTTTCATATTTTCGGAAGCGGCGTTATCAACAAGATCATTGCCTTTATGAGCAGTGTCGTTCTGGTCAGGATCCTTTCCAAACCGGAATACGGAACGTTTACCTATGCCTGGAATATTTACGGCATCGTCCTGCTGTTCAACGGCATGGGAATTGAATCCGGCATATTACAGCTGGCAAGTGAACACAGCGGCGATACGGAGTATGCGAACAAGATCACGGATTTCGGTGCCCGCTTCGGACTGCGGTTCAATGCCCTGCTGGTGGTGATTCTGCTGGGAATCGGGCTGTTTGCGCCTTTGAAGATCGAAGCGGGAAGGCCTCTGCTTTGTGCGCTGTGCCTGCTGCCGATGTTCCATCTTCTGTACAACCTGATGACGATGTATCTGCGTTCGCAGAAACGGAACCAGGAATACGCGAAGCTGCAGGTCAGTCATACCGCGCTTGTTTTCTTTGTATCCGCGTTATGCGCCTTTCTGTTCCGGCAGATGGGTCTCGTCATCGGTCATTATGTTGCGTATATCGCCGTCTGTATGTTCGGTATGACGGCATACCATATTCATCTCTTTCAGAAGACGAAAGCGGATATCGGAGCGGATAGGAATCCGCTGCTGAAACTAGCCTTCATTACGATGGTCAACAACGGTCTGTCCCAGCTGATGTATCTTCTCGATGTGTTTGTTCTGGGTATTGTAGACCCGCAGGAAACCGTGCTGGCCAGCTATAAAGTTGCGACGATGATTCCGTCGGCACTGACCTTTATTCCGGTCGTGCTGATCACATATCTGTATCCTTATTTCGCAGAACATAAGGATGACGGAAAGTGGTGTCTGCAGCATTACCGGCAGATCGTAACAGGGCTTGGCGCCTTCAATCTGCTGATTTCCGGTATTCTGTTTCTCGGTGCGCCGCTGATCGTCCGGATCATCTTTGGTGAACAGTATCTTGACGCCGTACCGGTATTCCGGGTTCTGGCTGTCAATTACTTTTTCTCGGGTACGTTCAGGACACTGTCCGGCAATCTGCTGGTTACCCAGCGGAAACTGAAATTCAATCTGTTTGTCGCGGTGGTTTCAAGTCTGACCAACATCATAGCCGACTACTTCTTTATCAGCTGGTGGGGGTCTCTGGGTGCCGCATATGCGACTTTGCTGGTGGTGCTGGTTTCAAGCATATTAAGCACGTCTTATCTTGTATATATTCTGGTCAGAAAAGCCAGAATGCAAAATAACCCTGAATCATAAATGAGAATGGCAGAATTGCGACATTGAGATGTCGTATAATCTAGATAGAAGAAAAAGTGAGGAATAAAGTATGAAGTATGGATTGATCGGATGCGGCCGTATTGCGGTAAACCATGTGAAGGCAGTCGTAAACAACGGACTGGAATTTGTCGCGGCATGTGACATCGTTCCGGAGAATATCGAACTCCTGTTTGACAAAACAGACTATAAAGACCGTGATAAAGTCGCGAAGTATACAGATTTCAAAGAGATGATCGCAAAACATCCCGATCTGGAACTGATCGCGATTGCCACATCCAGCGGCAATCATGCCGAGATTGCTTTATACTGCATTGACCATGGCATCAATCTGATCATTGAAAAGCCGATGGCGATGAATATGAAAGATGCGGAAGAAATCATCCGCCGCAGCAACGAAAAGGGTGTGAAAGTCAGTGCCTGTCATCAGAACCGTTTCAATATTGCCGTGCAGAAGACAAGACATGCGATGGATGCCGGCCGGTTCGGAAAACTGTCGCATGGATCCATTCATGTCAGATGGAACCGCAATAAGAATTACTATGACCAGGCACCGTGGCGCGGAACCTGGGCGGAAGACGGCGGCTGTCTGATGAATCAGTGCATCCACGGTATTGATCTTCTGAGATGGTTCATGGGCGATGAGATCGATACTGTATACGGCGTGACCAGACAGCAGGAACATCCGTATCTGGAAGCGGAAGATCTGGGCATGGCGGTTGTCACCTTCAAGAACGGCGCGGTTGCGACGATCGAAGGAACGACCAACGTCTTCCCGAAGAATCTGGAAGAAACATTATATCTGTTCGGTGAAACCGGAACCGTTAAGATCGGCGGCACTTCAACGAACAATATCGACGTATGGGATTTCGCCGATGAAGCGGCTGAGGATGCGGAAGCCAAGGGACTGCAGGAAGCCACCAGTAACGTTTATGGTAATGGACATACCAGTCTGTATGCGGATGTCATCGATGCCATTCAGAATGACCGTACACCGTATGTGGACGCAGTGGCAGGCCGCAATGCGCTGGAAGTGATTCTTGCCATCTACAAGAGCATGAAGACCGGCGAAGTGATCAAACTGCCGCTGGGTGACTTTGCCAGCACTGATATGGAAGGTACTTTCAGCCATGAATGATTTCTTTGTTCATGAAAGCAGTTATATCGATGACGATGTACAAATAGGCCAGGGCACTAAGATCTGGCATTTTTGTCATATACAGAAAGGCGCCAGGATCGGTGAAAACTGCTCGTTTGGCCAGAACGTGAATGTGTCCAACAACGTGAAGATCGGCAATGGCGTCAAAGTGCAGAACAACGTATCCGTCTATGAAGGCGTGGAACTGGAAGACTATGTATTCTGCGGACCTTCTATGGTCTTTACGAATGATCTGACACCCCGTTCCCGTTTCCCGAAGGGACATGCCGGATATAAGAAAACACTGGTGAAACATGACGCGACGATCGGTGCGAATGCGACGGTCGTCTGTGGACATACCATCGGTGAATACGCTACAATAGCAGCTGGCGCAGTGGTTACGAAGAATGTCGTGCCGCATGCCTTAATGGCAGGCGTGCCGGCAAAACGGATCGGCTGGGTGTGTGAATGCGGCGACGTATTGGGTGAAGACCTGGTCTGTCCAAGCTGTGCCAGACGTTATAAAGCAAACGACGATACGATCGTTGAAGAGGAATAGTTGATATGGAATTCAGAGACTTAAAGAAACAGTATCAGGTGCTGAAGCCGCAGATCGATGAAGAGATTTCGGCTGTCATTCAGTCAAGCAGATTCATTTCCGGTCCGCAGGTTGCCAGACTTGAACAAGAACTGGCAGAGTATGTCGGTGTGAAGCACTGCATTACCTGTGCCAACGGTACAGATGCCCTGACGATTGCCCTGATGGCATGGAACATCGGTGAAGGCGATGCGGTATTTGTCCCGGACTTCACATTCTTCTCTTCCGGTGAATGCCCGGCTTATGAAGGGGCGACACCGGTATATGTGGATGTGGACGCGAACACCTACAACATCGATCCGCAGAAGCTGGAAGAAGCGATTTTGAAAGTGAAAGAAGAAGGCAGACTGGTTCCCAAGGTCGTCGTGACGGTTGACCTGTTTGGCCTGCCGGCAGATTATGCGAAGATCCGGCCGATCTGTGACAAATATGGTTTGCTGTTACTGGAAGACGGCGCCCAGGGATTCGGCGGTTCCGTCAATGGTAAACTGGCCTGCAGTTTCGGCGATATTTCGACAACTTCTTTCTTCCCGGCCAAGCCGCTTGGCTGCTATGGGGACGGCGGTGCGATCTTCACGGACAACGATGAATGGGCGGATCTGATTCGTTCGATCTGTGTCCATGGCAAAGACACCAGCAATCCGAATGACCCGAATGCCAAATACAACAATATCCGTTTAGGCATGAACAGCCGGCTGGATACGATCCAGGCTGCTGTCCTTCTTCCGAAATTCCATGCCTTTAAGGAATATGAACTGAAGGATGTCAACACGGTTGCCGACTGGTATACGGAAGCCTTGAAAGATACCGATCTGGTACTGCCGCTGATTCAGGAAGGCTTCTGGAGCAGCTGGGCGCAGTATACCGTGCAGCTTCCGGAAAACGTTGACCGGAAAGCTTTACAGAGTGTGCTGAAAGAAAAAGGCATCCCGACCATGGTCTACTATGCAAAGCCGATGCATCTTCAGGGTGCTTTCGCCGGCACCGTCAGTGCGGAAGCGGACTGCCCGGTTACCGTAAAACTGTGTCAGACAGTATTGAGTCTGCCGATGCATCCGTATATGAGCAGAGAAGATGTTGAATTTGTAGTGAAAGAACTGAAGGAACAGCTGGCAGCTGCCTAGAACAGACAGGTGAAACGATGAAATTTGATGGAATCTATAACGGTTTGATTACCGGAGAAGAAAAACTGGCCCTGGTTGGCCTTGGCTATGTCGGCATGCCGATCGCGGTCGAGTTCGCCAAGCATGTACAGGTAATCGGTTTTGACATTAACGAGAAAAGAGTCAACGAATACCGCAATGGTATCGATGCGACAAATGAAGTCGGCGAAGCAATCAAAGACACGACAGTGGATTTCACGGCTGATCCGACCCGCTTAAAGGAAGCGAAGTTTATTATCGTGGCGGTTCCGACACCGGTCAAAGATGACAACAGTCCGGATCTGCGTCCGGTAGAAGGCGCGTCCAGAACGGTTGGTCAGAACCTGACACCGGGAACGATCGTCGTATTCGAATCGACGGTATACCCAGGTGTCACGGAAGATATCTGCATCCCGATCATTGAAAAGGAATCCGGATTAAAATGCGGTGTCGACTGGAAAATCGGTTATTCACCGGAAAGAATCAATCCGGGTGACAGAGTGCATACCCTGACAACGATCCGCAAGGTCGTTTCCGGTATGGATGAAGAGTCCGCACGGGAAATTCAGAAGGTCTACAATATCGTCATTAAAGCCGGTACCTTCATGGTTTCCAATATCAAAACAGCGGAAGCAGTCAAGGTTGTCGAAAACAGCCAGAGAGATATCAATATCGCATTCATGAACGAAATCGCGATCATCTGCGATAAACTGCATATCGATACTGATGAAGTGCTGGCCGGCATGAACACGAAATGGAACGCCCTTGGCTTCAAGCCTGGTCTGGTCGGCGGTCATTGCATCGGTGTTGATCCGTATTATCTGACCAATGCGGCAGAAAAACTGGGCTATCACAGCCAGATCATTCTGAACGGCAGACAGGTCAATGACAGTATGGGCGGCTTCGTCGCGGATGCGGCAATCAAGGAAATGATCGAAGCCGGCATGGCACCGAAGAAGGCAACGGTCGTCATTCTCGGCATTACCTTCAAGGAGAACTGTCCGGATACCCGCAACAGCAAGGTTGTGGATATCATCAAACGACTGAACGAATATGATATCCAGCCGGTCGTCGCAGACCCATGGGCGGACGTTGAAGTTGCCAAAAAGGAATATGGCGTCGATCTGGTAGACTTCAAGGATCTGCCGAAGGCGGACTGTGTGATTGTCGCGGTCGGACACAAAGAATTCCGTTCCATGTCCATGATGCATCTGAAACAGCTGTTCAAGAGCGAACTGGACGACAGTGAAAAAGTACTGCTGGATGTCAAGAGCTTATACCGTATGGATGAGCTGAAAGCATCCGGAATGAGATTCTGGCGGTTATAAAAAACAAAGCAATGTGAAACAGCACCGGGATAACCGGCTGCCTGCGCACATTGCTTTTTTGGTGAAATGTACATAAAAAACCTGTCTGTGAAGTATTGCAGTAATACATCACAGGCAGGTTTTAAATGAATCAGAACAGTCTCATCAGTAAGAACTGCAGAATATACTGGGTCGTAATGAACTGCAGACAGATCGTGAAGATGTCCATGGATCGGTGGGCAAGTACAGACCGGTTGTTGAATGACAGCAATAACGGATAGGCGACAGGCAGGAAGTATCTGCCCTGAATGCCGTCAATGGTATCCATTGTCATGGCTGTATAGGTCATGGCCATACCGGTCAGAGAAAGAAGAATGGTAAGCACTGACATGGTAAACAGTGCGAACTTGAAGATGGCGGGCATCTCGACGGTTTCATACGATCTGGGAATGGTATTCAGGATCAGTACCAGCAGCAGGGAGAAGACGAAGATATCCGGATAAGATACATCGAGCCAGCCCAGGTATTCACCGATCATGGTCGTGATATACCAGTAACCGTCGATCATCAGGGAGTTTTTGAACAGCCTGATCAGGGTAAGCGGATGATTGAAGAAGAACTCTTTCGTATATCCTGGTTCACCGCTCTTGGAAACAAGCAGCTGCGGCTCGGGTATCAGATTGCCGCGGTATATGAAGCCTTTGAAGATGATGAACAATACAACCAGTCCACACAGTCCGAAGAAGATGCGATGCAGCACTTTACGGCTGATGATTTCCTTCTTATATACATAGACAACCGGCGGGAACAGGGCAATAAATGCATAGGCATAACGACGCAGCGGGAACAGAAGAAGCCCGGTGACAACCAGCACGGCAGACAGGATCTTTTTCTTTTTGTCACTGATATCCTCATTGAACAGAAGATACAGCGTCAGAGCGATCAACAACGCCGGACAGGCAATCCGGAAGGCGTCTCTTGAGGTGGAGGCGGCCATATGCATGGGCATCGGCAGCAGGGCAATGGAATAGAACAGAATCTTGCCGATCGGCACCAGCTTGATGCAGAAGTACATCACAATGATGTAGAACAGCATATTGAAGAAGCGGCCCATCAGATACATGGTGACCGTGTTGACACCCATCAGTCGGCCCAGGGTAATGCCCAAAGCAGTGAACAGATATTGATAGGACTCGCCGCGGATAACGCTTGGTCTTCGTGTATATTCCAGCGTATAGGAGAATTCTGTTTTGTCTGTTACCAGAACCAGTTCGTCACTTTCCAGTGGCGCAGCCATCTGATTCACATAGTCAACGATCTGCTCGGTATTGTATCCGACATAATTCATATCGAAGTCAGCATCGTCTTTTCGCATATAGATGCCTTCCGGTGTCTTGGGAATCATCAGCATCGTGTTGGACAGATCATAAGCGGTCCGCATATGCTTCGGCTCATCCGCGACTCCGTACAGCGGGAAGATCATCATCAGTACGATGCCAAACACGGAAGCTTCCAGAAGGAACAGCTTTTCCAGGGAATGATCTTCCGAAAGCATATAGTGGACAAACATGGAGCCGCCGTACAGGATCAGAAGGGTCAAGATCGATCCCATCCTCGCATAGGACTGTGCATGGTCAAGCTTGGCGTAGCATTGCAGCATGGTCAGTGCGGTACGGGCAAGAAACAACCCGGCGGTAATAAAGAGGACCTTGTTCTGCCATATGGCATTTTTGATCTTCTCCCATGTGTATTTCTGCAGGAAGATGATCACTGCTTCACAGACGACAAACAGTATGCCGGCCAGAGCGGTTGCCGCGAAACTGAAATGAAGCAGCACGACAGCCAGCACAGAGAGACAGTAGAATATAATGTGAATCAGCAGCGTTTTCATGAGCGGCTGACTGAAGTATGCGTTGATCTTATCTATCATGGTATGAACCTCGCCATTCGTATGTTTAAGTCTTTGTAACACTGAATATTTAAACATAATAATGATACAATAGGAAACGGTTGAGATACCAGTTAATCAATATGGCGAAATCAAAACTCCTGGCAAAACTGGAATTAGTTAAAAAGGCATTGTACATATGGGCTGTACAATACCATTTTGTCATTCCCAAAGACATCCTGAAGATGTATATCCGGAAATTCACGCATGAAAGTGAGAATATTTCCAAATACGCCAACCGCTATTTTGATCCTGCCAGCAAAGAAGAATACAATCAGTGGCTGTCCTACCAGGAATATCCCAAGACGGATTTTGATGACATTGCTTTTCTTTCGGAGCAGGATATCCTGAATCTGTCATCCGTTGAAACGGGTTATGTCTGTCTGTATGGAAAAGACGTGACTTTCTATGACACATTCAAGGGCTGCCTGTCTTTCTGCAAAGACTATGACGTTCTGTATTTTGATCACGATCATCAGGATGCGGATGGCAACAGATGTGATCCTGAGATCAAACCGGATTTCTCATATAACACATTGCGGGGATTCAATTACATTGGTAACTGTGTAGTCGTGAAAACAGAATTGATGAAACAGTTTGAAGGACAGAAGTGGAATATATACAGGTGGTTACTCGAACTGTCAGATCAGAAGGTCCGTTTCGGCAATGTGCAGAAAGTTGTTTACTGCGATCGTGGAGCTGAGACTTCACAGGCAGAAACATTAGAAAGTTATCTTCAGGAGCATCAGATCGATGCGCAGGTGTACCGGAATCCGGATGGCATTTCTCATACTGTCCGCTATTCTGTAGAAGGTAATCCCAAAGTATCATTGATCATTCCAACCAGAGACGGCAAAGATGTACTGAAGGTGTGTATTGATTCCATTTATGAAAAGACGACCTGGCCGAACTTCGAAATTATCATTGCGGATAATGGCAGTATAAAGGAAGAAACACTGACATATTTCCGGGAAATGGAAAAGGCTCATGACAATATCAAAGTCGTACGTCTGGACTGCCCGTTTAACTTCTCATATATCAATAACAGAGCAGTGGAACAGTCAAGTGGCGACTATATCGTTCTTTTGAACAATGATACTTCCGTCGTGACAGAAGATTGGCTGGAGCGGATGCTTGGCTATGCCCAAAGGGAGAATGTTGGTTCCGTCGGTGTTAAGCTCTGGTATCCGGATGGCTCCATCCAGCATGGTGGTGTCATTGTCGGCAAGGGCGGCGCGGCTGCCCACCGGTATTACCGCTGTGAACATAATGAAAAGGGTTATTTGCATACATTGGATGTGCCGAATGATGTCATGTGCTGCACGGCTGCCTGCCTGATGACCAGCAGAAGATGCTGGAATGAGATGAACGGTCTGAATGAAGATCTGACCGTGCAGTTCAATGACGTGGATTACGGCATCCGTCTGTATGAAGCGGGATACTTCAATGTCTTCCTTCCGGACGTGGAACTGATCCATTATGAATCCAAATCCAGAGGCATCGATAAAAAGAAAGAAGCGGTTGAGCGCTTCTTCCAGGAAGTGAACTGGGCCAAGGAAACATACGGAAAGTACATTGAACATGATCCGTTCTACAGTGATAACTTCGATAAGAATTATGACTACAAGTTAAAAGCCGGAACGGGAAGCAATTAATGAATCCGTATGATAAACTGAATGTGAATAAACAGGAGACTAGTATGAAAGGTATTATTTTAGCCGGCGGATCCGGCACAAGACTGTATCCTTTGACGACAGTGACAAGTAAGCAGCTGCTGCCGATTTATGATAAACCGATGATTTATTATCCGTTGAGCGTGTTAATGAATGCCGGAATCAAAGATATTCTGATCATCAGCACGCCGCAGGATACACCAAGATTCCAGGATCTGTTAAAAGACGGAAGTCAGTTTGGTATCAAACTGTCCTATGCGGTTCAGCCTTCACCGGACGGACTGGCGCAGGCCTTTATCATCGGCGAAGAATTTATCGGTGATGATACATGCGCGATGATTCTTGGCGACAACATTTTTGCCGGCCATGGTCTGAACAAGAGGCTGAAGAATGCGGTGGAAAATGCCAAGAACGGAAAAGCAACTGTATTCGGCTATTATGTAGATGATCCGGAACGTTTCGGAATTGTTGAATTCGATGAGAATGGCAAGGCGATTTCCATCGAAGAAAAACCGCAGCAGCCAAAGTCCAATTACTGCGTGACAGGTCTCTACTTCTATGACACGAGAGTTGTGGAATATGCCAAGAACCTGAAGCCGAGTAAAAGAGGCGAACTGGAAATCACCGATCTGAACCGGATCTATCTGGAAGACGGCACACTCGACGTTGAAATCCTTGGTCAGGGCTTCACCTGGCTGGATACCGGCACCCATGAGTCCCTTGTCGAAGCGACCAATTTCGTCAAAACGATGGAAGACCACCAGCACCGCAAGATTGCATGCCTGGAAGAAATAGCGTATCTTAATGGATGGATTTCCAAAGAGGAAGTACTGAAGACATATGAAGTTCTGAAGAAGAATCAGTATGGCCAGTACCTGAAAGACGTCATCGACGGCAAATACAGAGATCCTCTGCATTGATCAAGGAGAATATACAAATATGAACATTATTGTGACCGGCGGTGCCGGATTTATCGGAAGCAACTTTATCTTCCACATGTTGAAGGAACATCCGGATTACCGGATCGTATGCCTGGACAAGTTAACCTATGCCGGCAATCTGTCGACACTGGAACCGGTCATGGACAATCCGAACTTCCGTTTCGTGAAGCTGGATATCTGTGATCGAGAAGGTGTCTATAAGCTGTTTGAAGAAGAACATCCGGACATGGTTGTCAACTTCGCGGCGGAATCCCATGTTGACCGTTCCATTGAGAATCCGGAAGTATTCCTGCAGACAAACATTATCGGCACAGCCACACTGATGGATGCCTGCCGCAAGTATGGCATCAAGAGATACCATCAGGTATCTACTGACGAAGTATACGGCGATCTGCCGCTGGACAGACCGGACCTCTTCTTCACGGAGGAAACACCGATTCATACTTCTTCACCATACAGTTCCTCCAAGGCGGGTGCGGACTTACTGGTGCTGGCATATAACAGAACATATGGCCTGCCGGTAACCATCAGCAGATGCTCCAATAACTATGGCCCGTATCATTTCCCGGAAAAACTGATTCCGTTAATGATCATCAACTGCCTGCATGACAAGCCGCTGCCTGTTTATGGCGAAGGCCTGAATGTCCGTGACTGGCTGTACGTGGAAGACCACTGCCGTGCCATTGATCTGATCATCCATAACGGCAAAGTCGGTGAAGTATACAATGTCGGCGGTCATAACGAAATGAAGAACATCGACATCGTCAAGCTCATCTGCAAGGAACTGGGCAAGCCGGAGACACTGATCACGCATGTTACAGACCGTAAGGGTCATGACATGAGATATGCCATTGATCCGACCAAGATCCACAACGATCTCGGATGGCTGCCGGAAACGAAGTTCGCGGACGGCATCAAGAAGACCATTCAGTGGTATCTGGACAACGAAGACTGGTGGCAGCCGATCGTATCCGGTGAATACCAGGATTACTACGAAAAGATGTATAAAAACAGATAAAAGGGAAGGAATTCCCTTTTTTCGTTGTTTATGGAATGCAAAACAGGGTAAAATATTAGGCATATGGAAAGAAACGTACTGATTATTATTCCTGCCTACAACGAAGAAGGAAATATTGAAAGAGTGGTGTCCAACCTGGTTCAGAACTACCCGCAGTTCGATTACGTGGTAGTGAATGACGGCAGTAAAGACACCACAGCCGACATCTGCAAGCGAAACGGATATAACCTTCTGGACCAGCCAATCAACTTAGGTCTGGCCGGAGCTGTGCAGACAGGCATGAAATACGCTTATGAGAATGGCTATAAAGCAGCCATTCAGTTTGATGGTGACGGACAGCATCGTCCCGAATTTATCAGCACCATGTATGAAAAGATTCAGGAAGGGTATGATATCGTAATCGGCAGCCGCTTTGTCACAGAGAAGAAACCGAACACACTCCGTATGTTCGGCTCCAATCTGATTCAGGGCATTATCAGGCTGACCGCCCATGTGAATATCCAGGATCCGACCAGTGGTATGAGAATGTATAACCGGAAAGTCATTAAAGTGCTGGCCGAACAGATCAACATGGGACCGGAACCGGACACGGTTACCCACCTGATCCGCAGCGGTGCCAAAGTGACGGAAATACAGGTGAAGATGGATGAAAGAATTGCCGGAGAAAGCTATCTGAATCTTTCCCGCAGTGCGAAATACATGACAACGATGTTTACCAGTATTCTTCTGATCGGCTTCTTCCGTAAGAAGACAATACTGCAGGAGGAAACAGCATGACAGCGACACTCCGTATCATACTGGTGCTTGCCTCAGCATGGGCATTCTATTATGTACTGCGTAATATCAGAGATCAGAAACTGCAGATCAACGATTCGCTGTTCTGGTTCTTTTTCGCAGTCCTTCTGTTATTACTGGCGCTGTTTCCACAGATCACCTTCTTCTTTGCGAACGTACTGCAGATCGAATCGCCGGTAAATCTTCTCTTTCTGTTTATGTTCGCCATTTTGATCTATCGCTCTTTCCGTCAGTCCATCCGCATTTCGCAACTGGATAACAAGATCAAGGAACTTACCCAGAATCTGACGATCTACGAAAAAAAGAACAATGATACAAAGGACGAAACAGAACAATAATCTGTTTGATTCTTTGGGATAGGATATACTATGACGAGAAAAAGAAGAACGAAAAAAAGATATTTAAGCGCCAGGTTCCTCTGGCTGATACTGGTACTGGCATGCCTGGCATTCTTTATTACCTTTTTTGCCATGCCGATGTTTCCCAGGTTCTGGAGTTTTATCGTCCTGGCTGTGCTGCTGATCATTCTGTATCTGACGTATCAGCTGTCTTTCCGGTTTGACAGAAACAAGTTTGTAAAGGGTATTGATGTGGTTCTGTCTGCGGCAATGTTGATTGCCTCGGTTTTACTGCCGGTATATAAGAATAAGGTATCTGATCTGTTCTCCACCTTCCAGGGAGGCGGTGCCCGCATCAATCTGTATGTGATGTCGGAGAATTACCGGAAGAAGCACAGTGATGACTTCCCGGACAGTAAGGTATCAACCGATCTGAACGACTATAAAGACGCTGTCTATCTGACCTGTGCGGCCATGGACGGCATGAATGACAATTATGCGCTTGGTCAGTTACATGATGAGTTTGACAAACAGGTAACAATCAAGGACCAGGAGTCCGTCATGGATGCGGTCAAGGCATTGTACGGCAATACCGCCGATGTTTTGATTCTTTCCAACTCCTATGAATCCATGATCATGGAAGATGAGAGATTTGAATCCTTTAAGAAAGATGTTACTGTTCTTTCCTATTATGTAAGACCGGCAGAAAACAATATTGCTTTAAGTACCGCCAAGATCACGGAAGAACCGTTTGTTGTCTTCTTCGGCGGTAACGATGAAGAAGGTGATCTGTATCTCGAAGGTAAGACAGACGTTGATATGGTACTGGCAGTCAATCCGAATACCCATCAGATTGCCATGGTGTCCCTGCCAAGAGACTCCTATGTCTTCAATCCGGCATTGAGCGGCTATGATAAACTGACGCATCTGGGCATGCACGGTATCCAGAATACACTGGATGGTCTGGGCAGATATCTTGGCTGCACAATTGAAAACTATGTATTACTGAACTTCCGTACTTACCGGAACATCATTGATGCGATCGGCGGTGTGGACGTCTATAACGAATATGAATTTGTCGCTCTGGACGATGAATATTTCCCGGAGGGAGAAATTCATCTGGAAGGTGAATATGCCTTGATGTTCGTCAGAGAACGTTATGCATTGCCGGATGGCGACTTCGGCAGAAACTATCACCAGCAGCAGGTCATGCGTGCCATTATTGAAAAAGTGACCAGTCCGTCTGTGATCCTGCATTTTGACACACTTCTGGAATCCTTAAAGGGAACCTTCCTGACCAATATCACCAGTGATTCCCTGTATGCCTTCTGCCGTAAGCAGCTGGAGGAGAACATTCACTGGAATATTGTCAATTATCATGTGCTTGGTGACGTGGACATGAACGAAGTGGCTACCGCACCGGGACAGTTACTGTCAATCGTATATCCGTATACAACGCATGTGGACTTTGTGTCTGACGTCATTCAGAAGGTATTGAACGGCGAAGAAGTGGAACAGGAAGAAATGCCGGAAGGCGACTATGATGACGAATTCTTCCAGACCTTCTTCGGCTATAATCCAAATGCGGAACCGGCAAATGAAGAGCCGGTTTATGAAGAGCCGCAGACATATTCGCAAGAACCGCAGACAAATACGGAAGAACCAACAACACAGGATAATACTGTACAGGAACCTGCACAGGAGAACGGTCAGACCGGCGAAGGTGACACATCCGGACAGGACTGATAGAATAATAGAGAAATGAAGAACTTTTACCGTCAAATCAGCAGATACAGAGAGATCATCATGGCGTTTGTCGATACCGCCCTGGTGCTTCTTTCTTATATCGCTGCATACTATCTGAGAACCGATTTCGGAAGGCTGGCATATGAAGCGGATATGGCAGCTCTTTTCCGTTATATGCCGTTTACAATCGCGATCAATCTGATATCCATCCTGCTGTTCCGGATCAACAGATCGCTTTGGATGTATGTCTCCGTTGATGAGGTGCTGAGAGTTGTCATGGCGGTATTCACCGGCAACTTTGTCTGGTGGCTGATTGTCATGTTCGCACGTTTCCCCGGTTATATCAGAAGTACTCCGGTGATTGCGGCGATGCTGCAGCTGTTCGGCATGCTGGCGTTGCGTCTTCTTTACCGTAAGCTGCGTACCGATGCCCAGATCAACAAGCGTCATCACCGCGGTGTTATTCTCGGTGCCGGATCAGCCGGTGCGACTACTTTGCGAGAAATCACGTATTCCGATAAATATGACACAAAGATCGTTGGCTTTATCGATAAGGACAAACGCAAACTCAACAAAACACTGAATGGTGTCACTGTCCTGGGTACGGATGATGATCTGGAAGAAATCGTTCAAAAGTATGATGTTGACAGTGCGTTTATTGCCATCAAGAATATTTCCCGGGCAGAACTGAAAGATCTGATCGAGAAATGCCGTGATCTGCATCTGAAGACACGTATCATTTCTTTTGAACTGCATGACAATCCCAATGCGGCAGCCACTGCTTCCGTACGTAACGTCAATATGGATGACCTTCTCGGCAGGGGTGAACTGAATCTGGATAACAGCCAGATCGGCGCCTATCTGACCGGCAAGACCATTATGGTAACCGGTGCCGGCGGATCGATTGGTTCCGAACTTGTCCGTCAGATCATGGAATATACGCCAAGCTGTCTGGTACTGGTGGATATCTATGAAAATACGATGTATGACCTGCAGCAGGAAATCAATATTGCCAGACGTACCGGCAAAGATCAGCAGGAAACGGAAATTATCTGTCTGATCGGATCGGTTCGTGACAAACAGAGAATGAATGAGATCTTTGAGAAATACCGGCCGAATGTCGTCTTCCATGCGGCAGCTCACAAACATGTGCCACTGGTCGAAGATTCACCATATGAAGCAATTAAGAACAATGTCTTCGGCACCAAGAATGTTATTGACTGCTGCATTGCCAACGGAGCAGAGAAACTGGTATTGATCTCGACAGACAAAGCGGTCCGTACGACCAACGTCATGGGCGCTACCAAGCGCATGTGTGAACTGCTCGTCGAAGGATATAAGCATAACGGTGTGACCAAGCTTTGCGCGGTTCGTTTCGGTAATGTATTAGGATCACATGGTTCTGTCATTCCGTTATTTGAAAAGCAGATTGAAAACGGCGGACCGGTTACCGTAACCGACCCGAATATCATCCGTTACTTCATGACCATCCCGGAAGCTGCCCAGCTGGTATTGCAGGCGGGTGCCTTCGCGGAAACCGGAGAAATCTTTATTCTCGATATGGGCAAGCCGGTCAAGATCGCCGATCTGGCCAGAAATCTGATCCAGTTATCGGGTCTGATTCCCGATGTGGATATCGAAATCAAATATACCGGCTTAAGACCGGGTGAAAAACTCTATGAGGAATTGCTGATCGATCCGAAGACCTGCAATAAGACGCAGAACAATCTGATCTATATTGCCGAACCGGAAGAAATCGTGACGGAAGATATCGTTGAAAGACTGCTGAAGAAACTGAAGTCCATACTTGTTTCCGAGAATGTCAACAATCAGGAGATCATTAACATGATCACGGAAATCGACCGGAACATCGAAAACACACGAAGCATTCACAGAATACTGAACTAGAACCGGGCTGAAAAAGTCCGGTTCTTTTAAAAATGTTTGCATGTTTATTGGGGTATGTGTTACTGTTATTAGGCATTTAAAGGATTTTTTTGTAATGGCAAAAGATGACAAAGTGATTCTGGCGTGCGAAATCTGTTTATCCAGAAATTACACGACGCACAGATCCAAAACGAAAAAAGAGAGACTGGAGTTAAAGAAGTTTTGTCCCAAATGCGGCAAGATGACACTCCATAAGGAAACGAAGTAAGGAGGTTTCCAACATGGCTGATAACAAGAAAACAACAAAACCGGAAAAAGACCATTGGTTAACGATCGATGGTATCAGAAAAGAAGCGAAGCGTGTCCGCTGGCCTAAGTGGAAGAGTGAAGGCAATACACCCGGCATTGGTCAGAACCTGGCTGAAGTGCTTGGCTTTACCGGCTTCTTCGCAGCATTCTTTGTATTCTGTGATTTCATCATCACATTCTTACTGAAGTTTATCGGTATTGGAGCGTAAGGAATATGGCAGAAGAGAAAATCAACCCGATCATCGACGATGAACATGAAAAAAGATGGTATGTAGTTAATACCTATTCCGGACATGAGAACAGAGTCAAGGACAATCTGGAAAAGCGTCTTGAAACCATGGGTATTCAGGAACAGCTGTTCAGAATTCTGGTTGCGGAAGAACCGGAAATCGAAATCAAAAACGGCAAACAGGTCGAAAAGATGAAGAACATGTTCCCGGGCTATGTCTTCGTAGAAATGAAGATGACAGACGAAGCATGGTACGTTGTCCGTAACACACCTGGTGTCACAGGCTTTATCGGATCCTCCGGCGGCGGCGCCAAGCCGTTCCCGGTATCTCCGGACGAGATGGAATCCATCTTAAGAAGAATGGGTCAGTCTGATAAGAAAGTGGTCGTCGACTTCCAGGTCGGCGATACGGTAAGAATCCTGACCGGACCGTTCTCCGGTATGGAAGGAACCGTATCCACGATGAACGATCAGACCCAGACAGCCAATGTTTTAACCATGCTGTTTGGCCGTGAAACACCGACGGATATCGCCTACAACGACCTGCAGAAAGTTACAGAAGAATAAGTCTCATTTTTAATGAGGCTTTTTTTGCCATAAGGGGAAATTGATACAACAGGAGGGGATTTCAAGCATGAAGAAACTGATAACTGCATTGATGGCTCTGACAATGATTACCCAGAGTTCCTTGCTTGTATTTGCGGAAAACGAAGAAACACCTGCGGATACACCTCAGGAAACGGAAGAAATCGCTGTCTCAGAAGATAATGAGATGCTCGATCTGCTGAAGCAGGTGATCAATGAGATCCGAAAAGACAATGAGCTTGCGGAATGTGTTTTTGACGAAAAACTCGGGCAGCTCATGGAAGAGAAGAAAGAAGACCTTGAAGCTCTGAAAGAAGAATATACGCTCATCAAGGAAGAGACAGAGGAGTATACTTCCGAGAAACTGAAAGAGTTATTCAAAGAGTCAGAATGGATCCTTTCCGAAGATCTGAAACAGGATATCGGTCTGTACGTTGATGTCAATGAGGAAGGCACATATGTCATTTACGTGCTCCTTCCAAAACAGACGGAAACAGAAAAAGAAGAAAGGAAGGAAGACGCTGAAGCAACGGTTCTGGAAACAGAACTCCTGACAGCGGAAGAAGGCCTTGAAAAAACTGTCGAAGAGCCAAAAGAGACAGAAGAACTGAAAGAGGCGGAAGAAAAACCGGCTGAAGAAAAAGTGACAGTTGAAACAGAAGAAGCGGAAGAGGAGAAAGAAGTTCCGCAGGTGATGATGAGAACTGCTTTCTTTACCCAGTCTGTTACCGGTTTCTCTTCAACACCGCAGGGAATGATCTATGTCGATCCGCTGACAAGCACAGTTGTCAGGGGTCAGAAGAAAATCGACGGTTACTGGTATTACTTTGATGAAACAACCGGTGTCATGATCACCGGCTGGAAGGATATTCCTTCCCAGAACAAGACGGTCTATTATGACGCGAACGGCCATATGCTGTATGGCATGCAGGTCATTGACGGTCAGACATACTTCCTCGACAGAGCCAACAGCGGCGGCGTCATCAAAGGCCAGATCAAGAAAGACGGCTACTGGTATTACTTCGACGATGAGACCGGTGCGATGATCACCGGCTGGAAAGAAATCACCTACCAGAACAAAATGGTCTATTATGACCGATACGGTCATATGCTGTATGGCATGCAGGTCATTGACGGCAGGACATACTTCCTTGATCGTGCCAGCAGCGGCGGCGTCATCAAAGGCCAGAAGAATATGAATGGCTACTGGTACTATTTCGACGATATTACCGGCGCGATGATCACCGGCTGGAAGGATATTCCTTCCCAGCATAAGACCGTTTATTATGACGAAAACGGCCATATGCTGTATGGCATGCAGGAAATTGACGGTAAGATATATTTCCTCGACCGTGCCAACAGCGGCGGTGTCATCAAAGGTCAGCTGAAGAAAGATGGCTACTGGTATTACTTCGACGATGAGACGGGTGCGATGATCACCGGCTGGAAGGAGATACCTTCCCAGCATAAGACCGTTTACTATGACGAAAACGGCCATATGCTGTATGACATGCAGGTCATTGACGGCAAGACATACTTCCTGGACAGAGCCAACAGCGGTGGAGTCATCAAAGGCCAGATCAAGAAAGACGGCTACTGGTATTACTTCGATGATGAGACGGGTGCGATGATCACCGGCTGGAAAGATATCCCGTCTCAGAAAAAGCGTGTTTATTACAATGAATATGGTCATATGCTGTATGGCGAACAGAAGATCGACGGCTATACCTATTATCTTCTGCCGGGTACCGGTGCCATGCAGACGGGATGGGCAACCATCGCTGTCGCGCGAAAGACAGTATATCTCGACGAAAACGGCCACATGCTGTATGGCGATCACTATGTGGACGGTGTATTGTATCATTTTGACAGTAAAACAGGAGCAGTGATGGATTCATTCCAGGAAATCAAGGACGCAAACGGAAACTGGATCAAAGTCTATTATGACAATGGCCAGATCATGAAGCATGGCTTCAAACTGAACCAGACATATTATCAGGTGGACGAAAGCACCGGCGCGATCATTCATGAACAGCCGCTGTTCTCGGATGCCATTTATATGGAAGGCATTGATATCAGTGAACATAACGGTAATATTGACCTGACACAGTATCAGAATGGCTTTGTCATTATCCGTATCGGTTACTGGACTGTTCCGGATAAAAAAGCGATCCGCAATATGGACCTCTGTGACAAATATAATATTCCTTATGGTGTTTATCTGTATGACTACACGACAGATCCGGAAGGTGCGGAAGAAGAAGCTGACTTCACACTAAGAATGATTGCCGGCAGAAATGTCCGCTGCGGTGTCTGGTTTGATATGGAAGATGACGGCTGGCGGGCAAGAAACGGCGTCGCGCCGGATCATCCGAATATTTCCAAATTATGTCAGGCTTACTGCCGGAAGATCGAAGCGGCAGGATATCATGTTGGTATCTACGCTTCTTACAGCTGGTTTGAAAACTATATTACCGGCTGTGACCGCTGGGATAAATGGGTAGCTCACTGGGGCAGCAATAACGGCAACTGGAATATCAATCTGTCGGATTATGCGCCGATGCATCAGTTTACCAGCCAGCCGCTTGACAGAAATGTCATGTATGTCGATCCGGAGTATTTCAGTAAATAAACTTTAAAAGAGAATTAAGAGTTGAATATACCACATTCTTTTCCGGAAGAATGTGGTATATTTTCATAGATGGAATATCAAAAGACGACAGGAAGCATCACGAACCAAAAGAAATATGGCAACTTTGGCAGAGTCGTATTGTTTGCGGCAATCGCTGCCGTTTTGATTATGGTTTCTTCGTTCTTCTTCCATGGTTATACAGAACATGGCTATCAATATAAAGATGTGCGGGTCAAACAGGACGAACTGATCTATCTGGATGATCCGAAAGAAGTTCTCTTTTTCGGAGACAGTATTGCCTGGGCTGCGTATCGTCCGAAAATATTCTGGGAAACAAACGGCATTCCCTCATATAACTGTGCGACCAGCGGCCAGTGGCTGGGAGACGGAAGGGTTATTCTGAGTAATGTCATTGAGAAGCAGACACCGATCATTGCCGTCTGGGACGCCAATTCCATTTATACCAATATCAGTCGGGCAAAGTATTACCTGGCAAAGTATGTATCTGTCTTCCATTACCATTTTGCCTATCTTTCAAAGAGTTATCCGCGTGAGAAAGATGCTCTCAGAGGTTTTAACAGCAGTGATGCTGTAAATCCTTATACAGGCACACCGGATTATATGTATGACATGCCATTACAGCCATTTACTTCGCTTGCCGAAGAGAAACTGGAAGAGATCTATCAGATCTGCAAGGATCACCATATTACTCTGGTGATGACCTGCTCGCCGAATCCGTATGCCTGGAATATGGGCAGACATAAGGCCGTACAGGAGTGGTGTGACAGCCATGGTGTGGAATTCGTTGATTACAATCTGATGCTCGATGAAATAGGCATTGACTGGAATACCGACACCAGAGACGGCGGAGAACACTTGAACAACAGCGGATCTTACAAAGTATGCATTCATCTCAGTAAGTATCTGAAAGAAAAGTTTAATATGAACGACTTTCGGAACAATCCTTATTTCCGAGATTGGAATAAAGAATACGGAGGTGGCAAGTCATGACCTTCGCATATAATGAACCGTTATACTTTGCTGGTTTTCTGCCTGCTGTCGTATTTGTTTATCAGTTCTGCCCGAAGAAATTCCGCTGGCTGGTTTTACTGCTGGCCAATTATGCCTTCTTCTTCATCTGGAGCAAATGGCTGCTGGTCTATAACCTGATTTCTGTCGTGATCACGTTTGTCTTCGGCAGGATCCTGGGCAATATGAAGAAAGCCCCGGAAGGTGTGGACAAGAAAGCCTTCAAGAAAAAGAAAAACAGAATCATGACTTTGGGGATTCTGCTGAATCTGGGCATTCTTGTCGTATTGAAGTATACAAACTTCATCGGTACGAATCTTGCGGCATTATTCTCTTTCGAGTTTGAAAAGGTCAGCTGGGTGATACCGATCGGAATCTCCTATTACACACTGCAGTCGATTTCCTATCTGGTTGACGTGAAGAACCGGAAACTGGAACCGGCGGACAAAATCTATAAACTGGCACTGTATATGAGTTTCTTTGCGACGATTATGCAGGGACCGATCACCGCTTATGGAGACGTTGGTGAAGACCTGTGTGCCGGCCACGATATCACCTACAGCAATCTGGCAGTCGGCTTTGAGAGAATTCTTTTGGGTATGTTCAAGAAGGTCATGATCGCCGATCATCTGGCACCTGCCGTTAAGGTATTGTTCATGAATTATACCAATGACGGTGCCATGGCACTGATGGCTGCGGTATTGTGCACCTTACAGCTGTATATGGACTTTGCCGGAACAATTGATATTGCGATTGGTTCCGGAAAGATCTTCGGTGTGACATTGGCGGAAAACTTCCGGCAGCCCTTCTTCGCCAAGAATGCGTCTGAGTTCTGGCGCCGTTGGCATATGACACTTGGTGTTTTCCTGCGTACATATATCTTCTATCCGGTATCTTTATCCAAGCCGGTACAGAAGATCACCAAGTGGACAAAGAATCATCTGGGTAAAAAAGCAGCCCGTTTTGTCGGCCCGCTGATTGCCTTGTTTTGCGTCTGGATCTGCAATGGTCTGTGGCATGGACCATACTGGACATATATCCTTTATGGCATGTATTACTTTGTCATTATCTTTATTGAACTGTTAATGGAAGATCCTGTTAAGAGGTTCAATGAGAAGTTCCATCTGGATGAGAACGGATGGGGATGGAGACTGTTCCGCTTTATCAAGCTGTTCTTCCTTGTCATCATCGGTGAAATGTTCTTCATGGCACCTGACTTCGCGACCGGCTGGCAGATGTTTGTCAGTATCTTTACCAATTTCCACATCAGTTCCGTTGCGGAAAACTATCTGAGTCTGAGCATTGGAGTACATGACTATATCATTGTCGCAGTTGGCTATATCATGATCTTTATCTGGGGCGTGCTGAAAGAAACAAACTATCCGTTACGAGAGAAGTTTGAAAAACTGTCGACACCTGTCAGATGGAGTTTCTTATATGCGGTGATCATGGCGGTCATATTATTTGGCGCCTATGGTCCCGGGTATGATGCGGTAGCGATGTTATATGCGGGGTTCTGAGAATATGACAAAGAATATATTGGAATGGCTGGAAGCCAGTGAAAAAAGAGTACCTGAAAAGATTGCCTTCGGTGATGAAAACGGCGATCTCACATTCAGGGAATTATACGACGGTGCCAGAGTATGCGGTACATACTTTGCGCAGTATATTGATCGGAAAGATCCGGTTGTCTTCTATCTGGAGAAAAGTAATCTGGCGATCAGAGGCATGTTCGGCGCGGTGTATGCCGGCGGTTTCTATTCACTGATCGATACCAGACAGCCGGCTGAAAGAATTCATAAGATCCTGGAAGTACTGGAGCCGAAGATCATTGTCACGGACGAGCAGTTTCAGGAACAGGCAAAGGAAATCTTCGCGGATTACCGGCTGGTCCTGATCGAGGATATCTTGTCCGGAAATGAGATTAATGAAGAACTGTTAAACAGAATCCGGGAAGAGGCAGACGTGGAAGATCCGGTTTATGTCAATTTCACGAGCGGTTCGACTGGTGCTCCGAAAGGTGTGACCATCTGCCATCGTTCCATCATTGACTTCATTCCCC
Source organism: Solobacterium sp. (assembly GCA_017404505.1). Taxonomy (GTDB): domain Bacteria; phylum Bacillota_I; class Bacilli_A; order Erysipelotrichales; family Erysipelotrichaceae; genus Bulleidia. Next base: position 232,566 of record JAFRCE010000024.1, read on the forward strand.
ATTTCACGAATATCTTTGGCATTCAGGAAACAGATATCATGGGCAATCAGGCACCGTTTGATTTTGACGTGTCGGTCAAAGATATCTTCAGCGGTATCTATACCGGTGCCAAGGTACAGATCATTCCGAGAAGTTATTTCTCCAATCCGACAAAACTGATGGACTATTTGTGCGACCATGAAGTAACCGTACTGGTATGGGCAGTATCCGCCATGTGCTTTGTATCGATCATGAACGGCTTTGGATATAAAGTACCGGAAACGATTCGGATGGTCATGTTCAGTGGTGAAGTCATGCCGATCAAGCAGTTCAATATCTGGAAGAAGTATCTTCCGGATGTGAGGTATGTCAATCTGTATGGACCGACGGAAATCACATGTAACTGCACATACTATGAACTGGAAGACAGACCGTACGAACTTGATGAAGTGATTCCGATTGGCAAAGCCTTCCCGAACGAAAAAGTATTCCTGCTGGATGAGAACGATCATCTGGTTACTGAGCCGGGTATTTCCGGTGAAATCTGTGTGGCCGGCGACTGCCTTGCCTTGGGCTATTACCATAATCCGGAACGGACGAAGGAAGTGTTTGTCCAGAACCCGTTAACAGAAGAAAAAGAAACGATATACAGGACCGGCGATCTTGGTGAATACATGGCAGACGGAAATCTTGTTTATCGCTCCCGTAAAGATTTTCAGATCAAACATCTGGGACACAGAATCGAACTTGGCGAAATCGAAAGCCAGGTGCAGGGAATTGATGGGGCGGAAAGAGCCTGTGCCATCTATGACTTCAAGAAAAAGAGAATCTTCCTGTTCTATGCCGGAAGTATTGACAAGAAGGATCTGCAGGAAGCTCTGAAGGAAAAGGTACCTGCCTTCATGATTCCTAACAAAATGATCCAGGTGGAAGAAATGCCGATGACGAAGAACGGCAAAATCGACCGCAACAAGTTAAAGGAGCTGGGAGGTATCAAATGATTGAACTGAATGAAGTAAAGAAAATCGCAGCTGCGTTTGGTACACCGTCCTTTATCTTTGATCTGGAAGTATTGAAGAACAGAGTTACAAAGATGCGGGAAATCACGGAAGGCAAATACCATCTCTGTTATTCCATCAAAGCCAACCCGTTCCTGATTCCGACGATGACGGAACTGGTGGATAACCTGGAAGTATGCAGCCCCGGCGAACTGGCTATCTGTGAAGCACTGCATGTTCCAGCAGAGATGATCATTTACTCCGGTGTGAACAAAGGATACAAAGATGTATCGGAAGCCTTTGACTATGGTGTCATTCACTTCACAGCGGAATCCATCCATCATATGGAACTGGTAAGCAGAGTGGCGAAAGAAAAAGGCAGAGACGTCTGCATTCTGCCAAGACTGACATCCGGAACGCAGTTCGGGATGTCCAAAGAAGACCTTGTTTACTTAATTGAGAACAGAGATCAGTATCCGCATGTACAGATCGAAGGCATTCATTACTTTGTCGGCACCCAGAGAAAGAAACTGGACAGACAGAGAAAAGAACTGGCCATGTTAAAAGAACTCTTTGCGGAGTTAAGAGATACATACAAGGTTGAACTGAAGAAACTTGAATACGGACCGGGTCTGCCGGTGCCGCTGTTTGAAGGAGAAGACTTCTCCGATACCTTACAGCCGATGAATGAACTGCAGGAAGCATTGTCTGAAGTCACAGAGTGGGCGGAACTGACCGTGGAAATGGGCCGCTTCATTGCGACCGAGTGCGGCACGTATATTACCGGTGTGGCTGATCTGAAATCGGAATACTGTATTCTTGATGGTGGTATGAACCATGTCAATTATGTCGGTCAGATGATGGGTATGAAAAATCCAATTATCAGACATATTCATACAGCGGAGAACCGTGATCCAAAGGAATGGACATTGTGCGGTTCCTTATGCACGACCAACGACGTCATGGTGCGAAAAATCACACTGGAAGGCTTAGCAATTGGTGATACCCTGTCCTTTGAGAATATCGGTGCCTATTCAGTGACAGAAGGTATTTATCTGTTCTTAAGCAGAACCATGCCGAAGGTGATCCTACGCTATGGTGAAGGAGAATACAAACTTGTCAGAGACGCATTGGAGACAAGTAACTTCAATACACCTGTGGTAGAATAGAAGAGATATTGGGAGGCTATAAGAATGGAAGAACTTTTGGAAGTATTACAGGACATCAAGGATGATGTAGATTTTGAGACATGTACGACACTGATCGATGATCATATACTGGATTCATTTGATATCCTGCAGCTGATCAGTTCTCTGAATGATACATTCGATATTTCGATTCCGGCATCTGAGATCGTTCCGGAGAACTTCAACAGTGCAGAAGCGCTCTGGAAGATGGTACAGAAACTGCAGGAAGAATAAATCAAAACCAATCTGATAATCCCGTGCATACGGGATTTTTTTAGTAGGGGCAATTAAAGATAAACACCAGCAAACAATCTTAGAGTTTTTGTGTGCATATTGTGCATATTGTGCAAATTGCAATATTTGTTCATCTTTTCGTTTACTTTGGGTTTTTAGAGCGTATAATGGTAAAAGGACATTCTTGCACAAAAGGCACTTTTAGCCTTTGCTTTTGCAGAAAGGAAGAGAAATGCTGGAGTATAAAGACCGTCTGAATGCATTCAGATCATCTGCCAGGTTTTATCTTGAGAACAAATCTCAATATGAAACATTGAAAAGTACATCAACGAATACAAAAGACAGTCAGGTTCTAAACTATCTGCATGATGATATCTCTTTTGTAGAGAAAACACTGCAGAAAGTGGTGGACTTGTTCGGACCCGGAGCCGGGTTGATTATCTACAAACTGTACGTGGAAGGCAAGACCCAGTCAGATGTTGCCGAAGAGTATCACATGACAAGAAGACAGCTGCAATACTCGCTGGGCAAATGGACCAAAGCATTGTTTGACGAGGTGCCTGGTGTACAGTGACGACGAACGAATCGAGACATTCCGTGAGGAGTGTCAGAACTACTTCCGCTACCAGAACCGGATCAAGGATTTACAGGAACAGCTGGAATCTCTGACAAACCGGTATGAGAATGTGCATTCACCAGTACTTGACCGTGTTGGAACATCCGGTACACCGTCTGAGCGGGACCGGGTGATCCAGTACATGGATGCTAAGACAAAACTGGACAAACGAATCGATGTTTATCAGAGAATGCTGGACTGGATCGAGTCGTGCATTGACAAAGTTCCGCTTCCTTCCTACCGTATTCTCATATGGCAGACTTTTATTCAGGGGTATAAACTGTCCGCCATGGCCACCAAGTATGATGTGAGTCAGAAACACATCGGCACCACCAGAAGGAAATGCCTTCTGAAGGTGCTTACAGATGAGAAGATGAAAACGCACGATCAGATCCAGATGGAAATGATCGATGCCGAAACTTCCGGGCTCAGAAGGATGGCCGCAAACAATAGCAGTGAGTGACCCCGGGATAGAACAAACTTGCTTTCGGATCCCGGGGTTTTTCTGTATCTTGTCAGAGAAAGGGATGTATGCCGTTTAATTTCAGTTTTCGCAAGCCTAAGACATATCTGTTAATGCATAAGAACATTCCTGTTCTCAGTGCCGAATATGATATGGACAAGGCGGAGTTTACCAAACTTCTGGAAGTGAGCAATTTTGAACATGTACCATATTCCGCAAGAGAAGATAACACAATCAATCTGAAGAAACTGAATCACTGGTACCGCTGGCGCGGTATCCCTGACTACCGTCTCGGTCTGGACAGACTGTTAAACAGACTTGATATCGAAGACCCAAGAGAACTCTTAAGCAAACATTATGCACTGTCAGTTTCTGATCACTACTGGCTGAAGGAAGAAAGCAACACAAAGACTTACGAAGATATTTCCTACTTCACCCATCGTTTTGATCAGGATGGTTTTGGCAAAGCCATGTTTGCCCTGGGCAGAGCGGAACCGGAAGAGTCCGCATTAAAAACTCCGAACAACACATTAGCCGGCTATCAGAAGAAAGCCTGGTTCCATAAGAATGCTGATCTATATTTATATAAGGGTGGTACATTTCCCTGTCAGCTGGAACCGATCCACGAAAAGCTTGCTTCTGAGATTGGCAAACGGTTAGGAATGGATGTTATTCCGTATACAACAACGATCTATGAAAACCAGGTCGTATCCGTATGCAAGAATATGCTTGATGAACACCATGATCTGATTACCGCTGATGAAGTTCTCAGCTTCAAAAAAGCAGGAAAAGATGAATTTGAGTATTATTCATATGTGAAGATCCTGGAAGAAAAAGGCATTGCCAATGCTCAGAAAGCATTGGATGACATGCTGGTTTTGGACTTCATTATGATGAATACTGACAGACATAACCAGAACCTGGGTGTCATCATCAATGCGGATACAATGCAATGGGAAAAGGTTGCACCAATCTTTGATACGGGTACCGGATTGGCTTGCTTAAGAGCAGACGAAGAAGTAGAAGGCTGGACAGAGGTATATAATTACAAATTGTTCAACTCCAACAAAATACCAGATAACGTATCGGCGTATCTGATCAAGGATCTCTCCAGATATGACTTCAAATCTCTGAAAGACATTCTGCAGTACTACTATGATGCCATGAAAGAGACACAGGTCATTACCGGCATTACAGAAAGAAGAATCAAGAGCCAGGTCAGACTTCTGGCCAGCCGTATCAAAACAATTTATAAGTTCCAGAAAAAAGCAGCACAAAAGGGATAGAATTATATGAGCAGACGCAGAAAAATCAGAAAATCCGATATTCAGAAAGCACTGATTGCCATAGCCTGTGTAGCTTTGTTAGTTGGTGTAGGGGGTTTTTTCATCTCCCGATGGGAAAACGCCCGCTACGCAACAGAAGGTGGTACAGGCGGAGTGCAGTCCGGATCGGTTTTCTCACAGGAAACAATCACGATAGATGGTAAAACTTATACAAAAAAGAAAAACATCAGATCTTATCTGATCATGGGCTGTGACAACGGCAATGAGCCGGTTACACACGCACATGGCGGTCAGGCGGATATGCAGGTCCTGGTAGTCGTGGATGATGCAAATAAGACATGGCGACTCATGCCGATCGATAGAGATACGATGGTTTTCTTTGAAGCGATAGATGACGATGATCAGGTGGTCGGAACAACCAACGGACAGATCTGTCTGGTACATGCTTATGGTACCTGGGACACCGGTGCCAAGAATACAGTAAAAACCGTATCTGACATCCTTGGCGGACAGAAAATAAATGGCTACCTTTCAACAAATATGGAATCTATTGAAATTGTCAATGACGCTGTTGGCGGTGTTCCGGTGACTGTGACCACTGACTTCACAGTAATCGATGATTCTCTGGTATTAGGTGAAGAAATCGTCCTGCAGGGAAAACAGGCTGAAACCTTTGTTCGGAGCCGCATGTCGGTTGATAACGGAACGAATGAGGCACGTATGGCCAGACAGGATGCCTACTTCAATGGCCTGCTGAAACAGGTCTCCGGATTGGGTGAAAGCCAGATCCTGGATATCTATGACAAGATTGCTTCAAACAGCGTGACCAATATCGGCAGCGGTGATTTCGTTGACCTTGCCGAAATGACAAAAGAATATACCAGACTGGATAATATCCAGATTGACGGTGAGCATGTAGTAAATAATAATCACATGGAATTTCACATGGATGAAGACAGTGTGAACCGTGTTATACTTGAACTGTTCTTTGAGAGCCAGGAGGCTGAGTAATGAGTGAGTTTCAAACGACAGTAAACAATACAACAGAAGAAGAAATCGATCTGGTAGAAATATTCTATCTGTTATGGAATAACTTTCTGAAGATTCTCCTTTGCTTTGTGCTGGGGGCAGTTATTGCATTTGGTTATTCTTTTTTCCTGATTACACCAATGTACAAAGCAACTGCCAAAATGTATATCAACTCATCTACGAAATCAGTTGTTGATATGGCAGACCTGCAGATCAGTTCCAATCTGAGAAGTGATTATAAAGAACTGATTACCAGCCGGGAACTTCTGGAAACAGTCATCAAGAGTCTTCGTCTCGAATATGAACCGTCTGATTTAAATAAGATGATAGCAGTAGGTAATCCTACCGACACACGTATCATTACTGTTACAGTCACCAGTGCTTCTCCCCAGGAAGCTGCTGACGTAGCCAATGAACTGGTAAATAAATCAAAGGTTTATTTGCCTGAGATCATGAAATCTGAAGAACCAGTCGTGTATGAGAGCGCACTTGTTCCGGTAAGAAAGAGCAGTCCTTCCTATTCAAGGAACACATTGTTAGGGGGATTGGTTGGTGCGTTCCTGTTCTGTGCATACTTAATCGTGAAGCACTTAATGAACGATACTATCGTCACTCCGGATGATGCCATGAAGTACCTTGGTGTACAGCCTTTGGCGGTTATTCCGGAAGGTGACCTTGGCAATTTCAACAAAAAAAGAAAAAATCCTGCTAATAAGAAAGGGAAGTAAAGACATATGAAAACGTTGAATATTACAAATATGCCTGAGATCCCCTTTGATGTGCAGGAAGCAGTTAACCAGCTGCGTATCAATCTCGGTTTTACGGGCGAGTCTATTAAAGTTATTATGGTGACCTCTTCCACACCAAACGAAGGCAAGAGCTTTGTGGCTATGCAGTTATGGAAGAACTTCGCCAATGTTGGCAGTAAAGTGGTTCTGATCGATGCCGATATCAGAAACTCAGAAATGAGAGACAGATACGGCTTTGAAGCACAGGGCGGTCTGATGGGCATCGAGCATTACTTGTCCGGCAAGATGGGAGTCAATGATGCTCTGTATTCAACAAATATCAGAAACGGCTATCTTGTTCCGGTATCCACCAATGTCATTGATCCGACAACACTTCTGGAAAGTTCTAGATTTGAGCAGTTGATCAAAGGCTGTCGTGATCAGTTTGACACTGTCATCGTTGATACGCCGCCGCTTGCGAGTGTTGCCGATGCGTTGAATATTGCCAAATACTGCGATGGCAGTCTTCTTGTGGTAGCAAGCAATGCCACTCCAAGAAAAGTCATCAATGAAGTCATGGGGTCCTTAAAAAGAACAGAAAAGCCATTGCTGGGTATTGTCCTGAACCGTGCTGACACATCCAGAAAGAGCTTCGGATATGGCTATTACTACCGTTACGGCAGTTATGGCAACTATGGCCAGTACGGAAAATAGTCAAAAATGAAAGGATTTACAGAAAATCCGTTTAAATAGTTGTGATTATTAGCTAAAATTCAAACATTTTAATGAAAAATATTTTGCAATTTTAGAAAAAATGGTATTATTTATTTGATACTACTGGAAAAGGATAGGGGGAAATAACATGAAGAAGGGTTTACTCGTAGCAGCAGTTGCTGCACTGACATTCGCATTAACAGCTCCGCTCACAGTACTTGCTGTTGACGGTGAGACAACTACAGAGTCTGCAGAAAAGACATATCAAGTTGTCATTACTCCGGTTGAGATTGCAGCTGGTGCTAAAGTTGGCATGAAAGGTAACGAGCTTACAAGCTGGCCGGTTACTTTTGGTGCAGATTATGAAGTTGTATTCGTTGGTGATGCAAGAGTTATCGACAATGAAGGGAAAGTAGTTCTGAATCCATCTACTCTTGATCCGGCAGTTGCTGGAACATTCTCTGCTTCTGACTATAAGGGCGATATTATTGCTCATTACGGAACACACGGTGTTGATCAGGGTGCCACAGTAACGATCAGTTCCAAAGACATGTCTCCGGTTATCGTACTGAAGAAAGTTTCTGAATCTAAGGTTCCGAACACTGGCGACAGCAACAACAACATTCTTTGGATCAGCGCTCTGGTAATCGCACTGGTATGCGGTGGTGCTGCATTCGCAATGAGAAAAACAAACGCTTAATTTAGATTAAGTATCAGACATTGAAAGCCTTGTTGAAAAAACAGGGCTTTTTCATTTCTGCAGTTGTTACGTAAGGGATAGAAAGTTCTCGGGGTTGTATGAAAAAAGGTAAAGGCAAATATCTATATAGAAGAATCTGTGCCTTGTTGTTGATTTGTGTGGCAACAGGTATGTTCGCGGTGGTATGGGTTCTTTTTGTAAAAGATCACAATGTTACTAGAAACCTGATGGGCAGAGGTAATATTGGTATGGCATTGATGATCTATGCGATATTATTTGGTTTCATGGGCTATGGACTTCGAGCTTTTAAAATTGGTGTCGAGAGAAAAGCCAATATTATGGCTTCCGTAGGCTTGACTGCCTTTGTCACTGATGCGATTGAAGTTTTGCTGTCAATGGCTATTACTGGACAATTCAGGTTCTTTTGGGCTTTTATGTGGAGATATATATTGTTATGTATTGCGCAAGTTATAGTTCTCTGCTTAATTGCCATACCAATGATTAATCTGTATCGAAAGAGGTATCCCCCACTCAAAATTCTGGAAATATATGGAGACTACCATCATGGCATACACAATAAGATCAATAGTGTTTTTTATAAATACCGTGTGTCAGAGATGGTTCACTATAGTGTTTCGAATGCGTTACTGCATGAAAAAGTCAAAAAATATGATGCTGTGTTAATCAGTGACGTACCATCCCATTACAAAAATATTATCCTGAAAATGTGTGTCAGCATGGATAAGCGTGTATATCTTGTTCCGAAGATTTCGGATATTATCGTCAAATCCGCTGAAGAATTAAACCTGATAGATACGCCGTTATTTCTCTGCCGCAACATAGGCATGAGCACATATCAGAAAGTTATCAAGAGAACTTGTGATGTTATCCTCAGCGGCATGGCATTAGTTGTGCTAAGCCCGATTCTGTTGGTAACTGCAATTGCAATCAAACTCGAAGACGGAGGTCCGGTATTCTTCAAACAGGAACGATGCACGATCAATAATAAAAAATTCATGATTATAAAGTTCAGGTCCATGATAGTAGATGCTGAGAAAGATGGAAGACCGCATCCGGCAGGGGAGAAAGATGACCGTATAACAAAAGTTGGTAATATAATCAGAGCGACCAGAATAGATGAGCTGCCTCAGTTAATAAATATTCTTCGAGGAGATATGTCAATAGTCGGTCCCCGTCCAGAGAGAATTGAACATGTTGAAAAATATACTGAGAAGATTCCGGAATTTACGTTTAGGTCGAAAGTTAAAGGTGGATTGACAGGTTATGCTCAAGTGTATGGCAAGTACAACACAACTGCTTTGGATAAACTGAAATTAGATTTGATTTATATTATGAACTATAGTCTGCTACTTGATGTACAGATTATTTTCGAAACAGTAAAAATACTATTCCAGAAAGAAAGCACGGAAGGATTTTCAGAGGATAGAATAGCAGAAATGCATAATGTGGAGAATACTAATGAATAAAAAGAACATAGAGTTTACGAGATTCTTTGATGTGTTATTTTCTGGTGGTGCTATTGTTGTTTTATTACCATTTATGATTCCAATTATGATTGGGTTAAAGCTTACTGGGGAACATGATATTTTTTATATGCAAGATAGGGCTGGAAAAGGTGGAAAACCATTCAAGATGCTTAAGTTTGCGACAATGCTTCGGAATTCTCCTAATCTTGCGGGTGGATTATATACAGCAGAAAATGATCCAAGAATTTTACCAATGGGAAAATTCTTAAGAAAAACCAAGATCAACGAGCTTCCTCAACTTATAAATATATTTAAGGGTGATATGAGTATTATTGGTTATCGACCTGTCGTTCCTTTTCATTTCGAAAGGTATTCAGATGAAGTTAAAGAAGTATTGAAAACTTCTCGGCCAGGCCTTTCTGGTATCGGTTCTATCGTTTTTCGAAACGAAGAAGAAATACTACAACATTTTGCAGAATTTGAGAAAAAAGATGAGTTTCATAACAATTACATTAAACCGTATAAAGGTGCATTGGAAGTCTGGTATATTAATCATAAAAATGTAAATTTATATTTCAAACTGATATTTATGACTGTAGAAGCTGTTCTTCATCCAGAATCAAAGAAATGGAAAACAGCTTTTAAAGATCTCCCACCTGTTCCTGAAGAACTTAAACCATATATTTAATAAAGGAGAGCAGTCTGTATGAAAGATAGTATTTTATCGTTGGTCGGTAGAACCAAGCCGTTATTCGAAAAAGATATTCAGAACAATGAAACTGTTATTTCTGAAGTCGTCCGAAATGGCCGTTTTTTAGTTATTGGTGGAGCAGGAACGATTGGCTCTGCTATTTGCAGAGAACTGTTTGCCAGAAATCCAAAAGTTCTTCATGTAGTAGATATTAGTGAGAACAACATGGTAGAACTGGTACGTGATATCAGATCTTCAAAAGGATATGGCGATGGAGAATTTGCCACATTTGCGTTAGACTGCGGGAGCGATATTTTTAAGGCCTTTATTGAAGGGCAGAAAGAACGTATTGGTGGATATGATTACATCTTCAATACTTCTGCACTAAAACATGTACGTTCAGAGAAAGATCCGTATACATTAATGAGAATGATTGATACGAATATTTATAATACTGAAAGTACTATGAAAATGGCAGAGGAAATGGGCGCTAAGAAGTATTTCTGTGTTTCTACGGATAAAGCAGCAAATCCTGTTAATATGATGGGCGCTTCCAAGCGAATCATGGAAATGTATCTCAACAGAAGAAGTGTAACAATGCCGGTTTCGACTGCAAGATTTGCAAATGTGGCTTTCTCGGATGGAAGTCTTTTGTATGGGTTTAATCGAAGGATTGAAAAAGGACAGCCATTGTCTGCACCTAATGATGTCAGAAGATATTTTGTCACACCGAAAGAAGCAGGAGAGTTATGCATGTTATCTTGCTTAACAGGTGATAATCGAGATATTTATTTTCCTAAATTAGATCATGATCTGAATCTTGTTACATTCAGTTCGATTGCAGAGAAATACTTGATGGACTTGGGATATGAACCAGTTCAGTGTGCAACAGAGCAGGAAGCAAGAGACAGAGTCCGGGAATTAAAAGCACAGCATAAATATCCGGTGTATTTTTTTAAGAGTGATACAACAGGAGAAAAGGATTTTGAAGAATTCTATACAGATTCAGAAGTGCTGAATATGGCAAGATTTGAAGATATCGGAATCATAAAGAATAAAGTTGATTATGATGAAGAGAAGTTGAACAGATTTGATGCTGAAATCAGCAAACTGAAAGAATCTGGAAAATGGGACAGAAAAGATTTGATAGACCTCTTTAACTGGATGATTCCTAATTTTAATCATAAAGAAACAGGAAAATTCTTAGACAATAAGATGTGATTATGTATCAGTTGCTGTATTAACTAAGATAAAAGGAATAAGAGAAATGACATATAAGATTAATCCTGAAGTTGAAAAAATATTATCTCCAATAAAGTTGGTTTTTGAAGATGGTACTTCTGCAGATTTCTCAGATGGAAAAGCATTGGCATCGGCAGTGTTTGATAAGCATTACAATATTGTTTCTTATTGTGTAAAGGATAAATATCTTGAGATTACAGTAGTAGAATTTGTAGAGATGAATAAGAAGAGAGGATAAAGCTATGGACTTTCTAAATGATCCTCGTTTTGAAGGTATAAAGAGATTTGAAGAAAAAGTGATGCTTGCCAGTCCTACAATGCATGGTGATGAGCAGCGTTGGGTAGATGAAGCAATGCAAACCAACTGGGTTACTACTGCCGGTAAAAATCTTGTTGAAATTGAAAGACAGATTGCTGAACTAATAGGATGTAAATATGCAGTTGCATTAAGTGCGGGGACTGGTGCGCTTCACTTGGCGACAAAACTGGCTGGAGAGACTTTATATGGACAAGCCAAGCCTAATAAAGGTACATTAGCCGGTCATAAAGTGTTTTGCTCAGATCTGACATTTGATGCCTCGATTAATCCGGTTGCTTACGAAGATGGTGAAGCAGTTTTTATTGATACCGAGTATGATACATGGAATATGGATCCGGTTGCTTTGGAAAAAGCATTCGAACTGTATCCGGAGGTACGATTAGTTGTTATCGCACATCTTTATGGTACACCGGGGAAGGTTGAAGAAATAAAAGCAGTCTGTGAAAGACACCATGCGTTAATTATAGAAGACGCTGCAGAAAGTCTTGGAGCTCAATATAAGTTAAATGGAGAATGGGTGGAGACAGGTAACATTGGAAACTACAATTGTATTTCTTTTAATGGCAATAAGATAATTACCGGAAGTTGCGGAGGTATGTTCCTGACAAATTCTCTTGAAGATGCAAATAAAGTTAGAAAATGGTCAACACAATCTCGAGAAGCCGCTCCTTGGTATCAGCATGAAGAAATTGGTTATAACTACCGCATGAGTAATATCATTGCAGGTATTATTCGTGGACAGATTCCATATCTCAATGAACATATTGAACAAAAAAAGGCAATCTGGATGAGATATGAAAAAGGCCTGGCTGATCTACCAGTTAGAATGAATCCGTGGAATCGTGATTTTAGCAGACCTAATTTCTGGTTAAGCTGCATAACCATAAATGATGATGCGATGGCACCTATGGTTCGTGGAGAGCAAGACTTTTTGTTTAAAAGCGAAACTGGAAAGAGTTCTCCTCATGAAATATTGGAAGCCATTTCAGCATTCGGAGCAGAAGGCAGACCAATTTGGAAGCCCATGCATATGCAGCCGATATATAGGACCAACCCGTTCGTTACGGTTGAGGGAAACGGCAGAGGCCGCACAAATGCCTATATAAAAGGCTCTGGAATTGATGTGGGAGCTGATATTTTCAGAAGAGGGTTGTGTTTGCCCTCGGATAATAAGATGACAGAAGAGCAGCAGATTATTGTAATTGATATCATTCATAGGTGCTTCCTTTGATCGATTGGATGTGAGTTAGGTGATCAGATTGGCGTATGCTGCATATGCATGAGGAGAAGTATGAAGAAATTAATAATTATCGGTGCATCTGGTCACGGAAAGGTTGTCGCCGATATTGCAGTATTAAACGGATATAAAGATATTGTCTTTTTAGATAATAGTCTAAGTGTTACGGAATGTGCAGGTTATTCGGTTCTTGGTCCAGATACGTTAATTTCTGAACTTGATGGCGATGTGGTTATAGCCGTTGGTAATGCAGAAACTAGAAAAAGGCTGATGAATAGGAATAGCGAGAGATCATTTCCTCCTTTAATCCATCCAAGTGCTGTAGTAGCTGAAGGTGCTGAAGTGGGTGCAGGGTCTGTAGTTATGGCAGGCGCCGTGATTAACCCTGGAGCGCAAATCGGGGAAGGTTGTATTATCAACACAAGTTCATCTGTAGATCATGATTGCATAGTAGGGAATTATGTTCACATTTCTGTTGGTGCTCATCTGTCTGGGACGGTGATTGTTTGTGAAGGAACATGGATTGGTGCCGGTGCTACGGTAAGCAATAACATCAATATCTGTGGAGGATGCATGGTTGGTGCTGGTGCAGTTGTGATTAAGGATATAGATGAACCAGGTACATATGTTGGAGTACCGGCGAGGAAGATTAAATGAGAATATTGATTCTTGCAAACTTTGACCTTGGTTTATACAAATTTCGAAAAGAGTTAATTGAGGAACTGCTAGCCAAAGGTCACAAAATATTTATTTCGCTTCCAGATGGTGATTTAGTCAGACCTTTCGAGAAGATGGGATGTACATTTATCAATACGCCTGTTGATCGCAGAGGAATCAATCCTATGAATGATTTTGCCCTTTTTAGGAATTACAGGATAATGATAAAAGAGATCAATCCTGATCTTATTATTACCTATACTATAAAACCAAACATTTATGGTGGTATCGCTGCCCGATTTGCGAAGAAGCAGTATGCCATAAATATCACAGGGTTGGGCACAGCATTTGAAAAAGCTGGGTTAATTAGAACTCTTGTTATTATTCTTTATAAGTTTGCATTGAACAGCGCTAAAGTTGTTTTTTTTGAAAATAGTGGTGATAGAAGCAAACTTATTTCATTTGGTTGCTGTAAGAAGGAAAAGACCGTCGTATTAAACGGTGCTGGTGTAAATACAGAAATCTATAGTTACCAACCTTATCCAAATAATGAAATAGTCAGGTTTCTCTTTGTTGGTCGTGTTATGAAAGAAAAAGGTATTGACGAACTTTTTGAGGCCATGAAGAAATTAATAAGAAATGGTCAGAAGTGCTTCTTGGATGTGGTTGGTCCATTTGAAGAAGACTATAAAGATAAACTGGATAAGTATGAAAAAGAAGGTTGGTTGAATTATCACGGATATCAAGAGGATGTAAAGCCATTCATCAGAGCATGTGACTGTTTTGTGCTTCCTTCTTATCATGAAGGAATGGCGAATACAAATCTAGAATGCGCTAGTTCTGGAAGACCGATTATTACGTCTAACATACCCGGTTGTAAAGAGGCGGTTGTGGAAGGCTCAGGACTTCTCTGTGAACCAATGAACGTTGATAGTTTGTATCAAGCGATGAAGAGGATGATTGAGACTGATAACAGGGAAAAAATGGGTATAATTGGACGCCAGCATATAAAAGAAACTTTCGATAAAAGAAAGGTAGTTAAAGAGACTATAAAATATTTGTTTTAGATTTCAAACTGACTAAAGTTACCGTGATGTCTGATCTGTAAAAAAGCACAAATGTATTACAGATATAATTTATCATTCTTTTTTTGACCGATTGCACGCTTATACTGCTTGCATTATAAGTATGCAATAGTAGAGAAAGTGAAATGTGCAAAAAAGATAATTCAGGATAAATTGCAAATGTTTGATCTTTATAAGTGTCAAGAATTATATTAGAAATGTTTATTTGGTGATATGAACGCCAAATATTATAAATACTTAGGACGATATAAAAATAGAGGAATTATCAACATGGATACACCGATTCGAATATTGCATGTGCTGGCAGCGATGGATTTAGCTGGTACAGAAACGCTATTAATGAACTTCTATCGAAACATCAATAGAGAGAAGGTGCAATTTGATTTCGCTGTTTCGGCAATTGCAGAGTGCGCATACGACAAAGAAATAGAAGAGCTTGGTGGCCGTATCTTTCATTATCCCCGCTATAGAGGAAAAAATCATTTTGCTTATAAAAAGTGGTGGGAATCTTTTTTTGATGAACACCCCGAATATCATATAGTGCATGGTCATATAGGAAGCACTGCTGCTATATACTTGAGTATTGCGAGAAAAAAAGGTAGATATACTATAGCGCATAGCCACTCAACAAATGCAGTAGCAAGTGTACAGCATATAATTTATAAACTGTTTTCTTTTCCTACAAGGTATGTTGCAGACTTTTATTTTGGATGCTCTCGACGGGCTCTAATTGATAGATATGGACTAAGGATTGCAAATGATAAAGAAAAATCTAAGGTATTAAACAATGCGATAGATGCACAAAAATTTATTTTTAATGATGAAGTAAGAAAACAGGAACGTGCAAAATTGAAACTACCAGAAAAAAAACTGGTTCTTGGAACTGTTGGTAGACTTTCCGCTCAGAAAAATCCCTATGAAATTGTTCGGATATGTGACTATCTAAAGCGTAAAGGAGTTGATTATAGATTCCTGTGGTATGGTGTCGGAGAATTGAAAGAAGATATAACAAAAGAACTTAAAGAGAAAAATTTGAATGATATAGTTTATTTGTGCGGAACACGGTTGGATATTTACAACGCTTTACAAGCTATGGATATATTTATATTCCCTTCCATATTTGAAGGTCTTGGTATCTCTTGTGTAGAAGCACAAGCTGCGGGACTTCCTACACTTTGCAGTGATACAATTCCGATAGAGGCTAAGGTTACAAACCTTGCGAAGTTCTTGAAACTAAATGATACTAATCGTTGGTGCACAGAAGTTGAAATGATATCAAACGAGATTAACGAAGAGAATTACAAGCGGCCAAACACATATCAAGCGGTTGTCGCTGCAGGATATGATGTAATTGACTTAGCAAAGTGGTTGGAAAACTTTTATATGATGAAATGGTGAAGAAATGACAACTTCAATAGGTTTATATACGATAATCTGGATAGTTGCCTCATTAATTGTATTATATCAATATGTGCACCGAGAAAAAAAAAGCAGTCTCTATGATATAAGATCTGGTTTGTATGCAAAAAAGAAATTGTCAATAGTAGCAGTTATATGTATTGCTGGTCTTTTTACTCTTTACAACGTATTTGTTACAAGCACCAGCGTGGTGATGGGTTCTGATAGACTGAATTATGTTGCCAACTTCAATGGGTTGCGAACCTCTCCAAGTATATCGTTGATGTTTCTTATGCACATAATTCACAGAGTAAATGGGTCAATAGAAACATTATTCTATTTTACTACTTTCTTTTGCGTGTTTTTAACATTAATAGCATATCGACGATCGAAAGATGCGACGCCTCTAAGTTTTGTGCTACTCTGTGTAACACAGTACTTTTTGATTACATTAACAGCCATAAAACAGAGTTATACTTCTGCATTTGCGGTGTTATTTTTTGTTTTAATTCTCGAATATAAGTCGAAAAAAGCGAGTTTTCTTGCCATTGCCTGCATTATTCTTGCCTGTTTATTCCATACCACAGGATATGTTTTGATACCTCTGTACATTATGGTTAAGTCACCAAAAAATAGATATAATCTTTTTATATATGGAATAGTACTCCTGATTTTAGTTTTTGCATTTGAGCCAGCGATGTTAGCGTTAGCTCGCATCGTTACTCCTATAATTCCTCGCTTAGGAGGACAACTAACAGCATATTTTTCTGATACTTCAGGAAATGCCAGTGATGGGATAGCAATAAGTTTTATTAAAGGACTACCATACTATTTCATAACTATATACGCAGTCTTCAAGCGAAATACTTTGAAAGATCGCATTAATAATTATGATAACTATTTACTTGTGATTGCAACAGGATCGTTTCTATACTTTGTTAGTATTTATAGTGGTTGGCTAAGCCGATTTGTACATCTGTTTAGTTTTGTGTCATTCGTTTTTTTTGGATTATTAATGAAAGAAGTGCGTATTCCGTCTAATAGAACCATATATAAAGGCTTTATGTTCGTGTCGCTTGCAATAGAGACATATAGATTCTTATATCTTGTGTATGCACTTTGGGGAGGATTCTGATTTTATATATTGATGAGGGGGAGATACTTATGCTGTATAAATATCCTTTAACTATATTGACTCCGACATATAACCGAGAGAAGTATTTGACGGTACTCTATGATAGTTTAAAAAAACAAACGAATCAGAACTTTCAATGGCTAATTATAGATGATGGAAGTACAGATAACACTAAAAAAGTAATAGATCGGTTTGAAGGGCAGGACTTTCTATTGGAGTATCACAAGAAAAAAAATGGAGGGAAGCACACAGCTATAAATTATTCTCATCCATATATCAAAGGAGAGATGGTTTGCATTGTTGATAGTGATGATTGGTTGTTGCCGGAAGCTGTAGAAAGAATAGTTGAGAATGGGGAAAAGTATTTTTCTTTCGAAAACATTAGACTTTTGACATTTTTGAGAGGAAAAAACAAGGAAGAGGCTATAAATACAAGTTTTTTAGAACATCCTGTAATCTCTAACCATATAAGTTTCAGAGTCAATGGACATCGAGTTGGTGATTGCTGTGAAATAATAGCGGCAGATGTGCTAAAAGAATTTCCGTTTCCTGAACATGAGGGTGAACGATTTTTGGGAGAGGGCTATCTATGGAATAAATCAGGTTTCAAATATGATACTGTTTATATTCCGGAAATAATATATGTTTGTGAATATTTAGAGGGAGGATTAACAAAATCGGGAAGAAAACTTCGGATATCATGTCCTCTTGGAGGCATGGATAATTCAGATTCTTTCTTTGATACAGGAGATGGAAGAGAAGTAAATTCTAAGACTTTACGAAAAGAAGCAATGCTTTTTGTTTGCTATGGAAAATTTGCTGGCTTTTCAAAAAAAGAAATACTATCAAAGTGTAATCGTAGAGATTTAGCAAAAAAGTATTATATTTTTGGGTGGTTACTATATATCTATTGGAAATGGAAATACTATGGGGTTTAATTCATGAACAGTAAATATAAAATACTAGCCAAAGACACAATCATATTTGCTTTTGGAAGTCTTGGATCCAAAGTGATTCTTTTTTTTCTTGTTCCTTTGTATACTAATTATTTAACGACAGAAGAATATGGAACTGCGGATCTTGTGTCAACATTTGCGCAATTAATTGTACCTTTTTCCGCAATAGTAGTTAATCAGGCACTTATTCGCTTTGGAATGAAGAAGACAGAGAAGCCTGAGGATGTGGCAAAATCTGCATTCGTCGTCCTCTTGTTTTCTGTTTTTATTACACTTGCTTTTTTGCCTGGTGTTGGGATATACAGACCTATTTCCCCGTGGAAGTGGTATCTAGCAATGCAAGTTATTCTTACAAACTTTTCAGAAGTTGAAAGATCATATCTTAAGGTTAAAAACAGGAATCGAACATTCGCAATAATAAGCATTTTACAGACCACGATTCTTGCTGTTGCTAATATTGTTCTATTAACTATTTTACACCTTGGAGTACAGGGATATTTACTGGCAAACATCCTCGCTCTACTATTTACAACTATTGTAACTTTCTTTGCTGCAGGTTTCCAGCGTGATTTAGGGATAGGGATATTTAGTTTATCATTAACAAAAAAGATGTTGGCCTATTCATTCCCTTTGATTTTCAGTAACGTTTCTTGGTGGGTGGTTCATTCTTCAGACAAGATTATGATTGAGTGGATGATTGGAGCATCGGCGCTAGGAATATATACCGCAGCAACAAAGATTCCTTCATTGATTAATGTAATTATAGGAGTGTTTAATCAAGCGTGGGGGTTGTCTACTATTAGGGAAGTAGAATCAACAAATGATGAGAATTTTTACGGATTTGTATTCAATGTCTTCTGTAGCCTTCTATTTGGAGCGAGTATTCTCTTCACTTCAGTAATTAAGCCATTTATGGGCATTTATGTAGGCGAATCCTTTAGAGATGCTTGGCAGTATACACCACTATTATTATCAGCTGCAGTTTTCTATTCTGTTTCGGCTTTCATTGGCTCGTTGTATGCCGCCTTACAAAAAACTAGAAATGATATGTGGACATCTCTTGTTTGTGCATTGATTAATGTCATTGTAAATTATATTGGGATTAAAACGGTTGGAATTTGGGGGGCAATTATAGGAACAGTGACAGCATATCTTGTGATTTCTACAATTCGGTTGTTTGATATACATAATTATATGACGTTCAAAACAGATTTGCGTAAATATGGTTTAAATACGCTGATTATGTTGTGCCACGCAATTTTAGTGTCACTGGATTGGAATATTCTATTAGTTAGCTCGATTACAATTGTGTTGTATTTCGTTATTAATCAAAATACGTTCAAATTATTATTGAAAAAAGCCAATCAATAATTCCTTTTAAGCGTTTTTATTCATTAAATAAATAGTGAAAGATAGCAACGGGTTGAATCAAAAAACAACGTGCTAATTATCTGATTGATAAGAAGAATGAAGATATTAAAAACTATCACTTCTAGAAACAATGTTAGCAGTTAAAGAAAGAGCGTATTATAAAAATCATTGGGCGTTTGTTATAGTAGTAAATTTCAAATACTGTGGGGCTAGTTTTTATAGTTTAATGCATGGATAGACTCGCACCTGTGGAGAATAAATACGTTCATTATGTAAGTGCGATTTTGCTTATGTATTACATATGTCACCTTGTATTGTCAAGTGTTGCAGCAAGTTCAGTAGCAATTTCGAAAAATCGAATGATCAGATTTTTACTGGGCTGGCATAGTATAGTTGATACTGAACAGTGAGTGAAAGGTCATAGTTGAAGCAAAGTACATTTTTTGATAAGACTTCATTTGTTTGGGCGAAGAGTACATAATAACAGCATACATCTAGAGAAGTGCAAGGATAATATAGTTCGAAATAGTTGATTTCTTATAGACTCATACTTATTTAAGATTTGTATTATTAAGAGGTTTGTTATGAATAATGAGTGTTTAAAAAAACTGCATGAAACTGAATTTGGAATTCTATGCGATGTTCATTCTTATTGTGTCAAACATAACATAAAGTATTTCCTTTATAGCGGAACCGCATTAGGTGCAGTTAGGCATGGAGGGTTTATCCCTTGGGATGATGATATAGATATAGCGATGACACGTGATCAATATACAAAGTTTTACCAAGAATGGAAAAAACACCCTATGCAGGGCTATTATTTTGAAAATCCATATGATGATCGAATTTGCCAAACGTGTCATGGAAAAATCAAAAAAAATAACACAATATTTATCCAAGCAGGTGAAGAAGATAGCAAAGGTCATCAAGGAATATTTATAGATATTTTTCCTATAGACAAAGTGAGTGAAAATCCTAGGAAAAGGCAAAAAGCCATTAATATGGCTAAACAACTTATATTATTGACAAGAGCAAATGTTGTAAAAAAAAGTGATGATTTTGCTAAGAAGATGGTTCGATTTCTGATTAGAATTGTTCCATATACGTTAAGGCTAAAACGAATTAAAAAAATCACATCTTACTTTGAAAAGAACTATAAAGATCTGGATACAGATTTTGTGTGGGAAAGTATGTCCATGTATGGCATGCTAAATAAACGATTCCCAATGGATTCTATAGGGGAATACACGACTATTCTTTTTAATGGCAAGGAATTTATGATAAACAAAAACTATGATGAACTATTGCGTTCACTGTATGGTGATTATATGGAATTGCCACCAGAAGAAGATAGAGTGTGCAAACACCAACCTTTAGAGTTAAAGTTTTAGGAAAGGAAGGTTAAGATGAAATACACACCAGAGAATACAAATATTGCAGTAATTGGAGGTGGTAACATCGGCACGCAATTTGCATGTGTTTGTTCAGCAAAGGGATATGATGTACATGTTTTCAGTTCTAAACCAGAGTTATATGATGGGACGGTTGAAGTTGTTGATGAATTTGAGAATGTGACAGTTGCTAAGCTGAATAAGGTGACCGCAGATATTGGTGAAGCTGTAGAAGGGTGCCAAATCATCATAATCACACATCCTGCTTTCCGCCTCAAAAGTGTTGCAGATCAACTGCTTCCATATATCAAGAAGGATATGAATTTGTGTGTTCTTCCAGGAACTGGTGGCGCAGAGTTTGCATTTCGGGAGTGTTTAAAAGCAGGAGCGACACTATTTGGGTTACAACGTGTTCCAACTGTTGCAAGACTTGAGAAATACGGAAAGCGTGTTAGATGCGAAGGGTTAAGAAGTGAACTATTTTTGGCATCTATTCCTAGTAATAAGGCGGAAGATCTGGCTTCGTTCATGAGTAACCTTTGGGGAATACCTTGCTCCGTACTTCCGAATTATTTGAGTGTTACCCTTACGCCAAGCAACCCGATTCTTCATACGACGCGCCTTCGTACGCTCTTCGCAGATTACGAGGTAGGAAAAGTATATGATCGGAACCCGCTATTTTACGGTGAATGGAGCGATGAGTCTTCAGAACTGCTGATTGCTTGTGATGGTGAACTTCAAGAGATGCTGAAGATTATGAACAAGTTGGATCTACATAATGTCCAGTCTCTTAAGTTGCATTACGAGAGCGAAACTGTAGAGGCTATGACGAAGAAACTATCCAGCATTAAAAGCCTTCACAACCTTGCCTCTCCAATGAAACAAACAGAGGGTGGTTGGCTTCCGGACTTTAACTCACGATACTTCACGGCAGACTTCCCATATGGTCTTGCAATTATTGAAGAACTAGCTACTGTGCTTAACTACAATGCACCTAATATCAAAAATACAATGGATTGGTATAGAAAAGTTACAGGGGATACAAATTGTCTTGATCTTGGTGCTTATGGTATTCATAGTTTAGAAGATATTTATGAGTTGTATCTTGGCTTTCTTGGCCCCCATCACGATAATGTGTAAGATTTACTCTAATAGAGTTTATAACTCAAATCAATTGACATTCGGTGAACTGCGTAAATAAGAAATGACTTATTTTTTTGGTTTCTGTTGACCTCACTTATATTTTCTGCCTAATGATCTTGAAAACTGAAAGACTGTAGAAAAGTGCTAAAATATGCACTTTCGCTGTAGTCGAGCACGTTCTCCTTTAATCAGAAGAGTAGATTGTATGGCAATATGCGTACGGCGGTAAGGCGGACCTGCCTCGGCGGAAATAGTTGGTACCACCCCGACGGATATATGGTACCGATGCAGCGGAAATGCTGGTACCGAGCTTGAAAATATGTACAGCGCCCATGTTTCAGGACGCTGTATTTTTAAATGCTTCTCTTTTTCAGTTGAGTTTCACGCTGCCGCTGCGTAAGCGCCAAATAAGCTGTACCTGTAAATGAAAAGCCAGATCGGATACGATGATCGATTGTGGTTATCGTTCTCCTGTTCTGGCTTATTTTCTGAATAACTCTTTTGGGAAGTCTTCTGACCATGGATACAGATGTTCAGGAATGTCTGTTTCCAGATCATGTATGTACTTTGGCAATTCTGTAAGCAGATAACGGAAGTAGTCGTATGATTTCAACCCATTGGCACGCGATGTCTCGGCGATACTGTATAATACCGCACTGGCATCTGCTCCTTTCAGAGTGTCGATCATCACCCAGTTCTTTCTGCCTAATGTAAACGGCCTTATCGCTCTTTCCGCTGTGTTATTATCCATGGAAAGATTCGGATCTTCCAGGAACGTGCGAAGATATTTCTCCTGATTCAGGGAATAGGTAAAAGCTTTCCCTGTCTGGAATCCCGGGTCTATGATGCCCTGGTTCTGTCTGATCCATTCGAAATATTTATCTACGAGAGGCTTGATCTTCTTCTGTCGTTCTTTCAGCCTTTCTTCAGGCTCCAGTTCATCAAGTTTATTGTTTTCACGGAAGATATTGCTTATCTTCTTTATCGCTTCGTTGGCTAATGGCTTATTGCCGGTCGCCTTGACTGCTTCGCTGTATTTCCTTTTCGCATGGACCCAGCACCCGGCAACCTTAAAAGACTCCGGTTCCAGTTTCTCCAGCAGGTGATATACCTGGAATCCGTCTGTTGTCATCGTTCCGATGAATCCATTCAGGAAGTTCCGGGGATGTTCATGTGACCTCGTCTTCTGATAATCATACAGGACGATCTTCGGTATTCCTTCCTTTACTGGTGTCGTATATACCCACATATAGGATTTCGTGCCTGTCGCTCTGCCATCTTTATTGACCTGCAGCGGCGTTTCATCTGCGTGTATATACTTCTGCTCAAGCAGTTTCTTCTTCAGGCCTTCGAAGTAATACTTCAGATATTTATCGGATGCCATGATCATCCAGTTCGCCATCGTTGTTCTGGAGATATTCACATTGTTTTCCGCATATGTCTTTTCCTGTCTGTACAGCGGAACGGCATTGATATACTTGCCGTACATGATCGATGCCACGAGAGAAGGTGTGGCGATACTGTTCGGCCAAAGTTCCAGAGGCTTAGCAGCTCTGATGATCGTTTCATTATTGTCTGAGGCATAGACACCGATCTTATATGTGACCGCTTCGAAAGATGCAGGAATGTGTTCCAGCTTCGTTATGATCTGATATGGCAGTCTCTTCCATTTGTCAGTTCCGAACTTTTCATTCAGTTCTTCGTCAGATAATTCGATATATTCTTCTCTGTGATTCGTGATCTTTTTGATATCCGCTGCACGTTTTCCTTTCGGACGTTTCTTCGGTGCCGCTTTCTCCAGCAGGGGTTCTTCTTCTTTCGGATCAGCGACCGCTTCGATCTCATTGAAGCCAAGATCCAGTTCCATCTGAAGACCGGATACCTGTTCGCTCTTTCTGCCATAGGATCTCTGATTCATGATCTGTATCTGTTCGTTCAGGATCCTGACGGTCTTGTTCAGTTCATCAACACTGGACTGCAGGCTCATGATCAAAGTGATCAGTACTTCCTTCGGTGTATTCTCAAGATCCTTTTTATTGAAACGGACATCACTCATGACTTATGTATAACCGATAAAGAGAAGGGTTTCAAGAGTCCCGGAATGTGGAAAACTCAGAGGAAATCTATCCTTTCAAACAGTCTCACCTCGTCTGCCGTTTCTGTCTTGACAGCACATTAAAAGCGCTCTGGAAAACAGAACATATCAGGAATGGATCCAAAGTTGTTCTGCTTGTACGAGCGCTTATATACGTTCTGTGGAAGTCATTTTCAGGATAAAGTTGTTGAAAACTTTTTTACAGGATATATCTGGCATCCGACCTTCTGATAGATGGTTCGATCGTAAAGCCGTCCATCAGTCGTTTATACTGTTCTGACGTCATCTGCCTCATCTCTTCCTGTGTCTTGGGCCAGCGGAATCTGCCGTTTGCCAGCCTCTTATAGACAAGAAGGAAACCGTCACCTTCCCATAACAGTCCCTTTATCCTGTCCGTCCTTCTTCCGCAGAACAGGAACAGTGTGCCCTCATCGAACGGATCCAGATCAAACTGGTTCTGGATCAGAGATGCCAGTCCA
>JAFRCE010000025.1 GCA_017404505.1 Solobacterium sp.
AAAAACATATAACAGCTGGATCTCATTTGGTCGGTGATGAGGACACTTCACTCACATATGCAGCGAATAAATTGAGTCTTACAAGAACAATGTATAAATCAAATACTGAGGAAGCGTACAGAAATTTGGAGCCTGTTGATCCGCTATGTGCCCGTCTGAAATTTTTTATGGACAAACATAGAGGGTTTAAAAAAGAACTGCTTCAGGATTATTTGAACCTTTTCATATTCATTAATAACGAGAAAAAAACGGATGGAGATCTCTATAAAGTAACTATTAAACTGTTAAAACTGATGTGTGAACAAACGAAAAGTGGCTTAGATAGCAACTAAGCTACCAACACTTTGCTTTAACGGTTCGTTAATTTTAAGAAAGACCTGAACAGCCGCTTCTCGGATGCTTTGTGCATCGGTGATTTCATTTTTCTTTCCGCCCAGCTGCCGCTGGATCCGGAAACAGGCAAACTGATCTGTGAAGACTTCAAAGAACAGGCGAGACAGTGTTTCCGCAATATCAAAGCGCTTCTGCAGCGGTGTGATCTGCCGCTGAACTATGTCCTGCAGACAACGGTATACTTAACCGAAATGGACCGCCTCGAAGACCTCGATGACGTATATGCCGAGTTCCTCGTCGAACCGCTGCCGACCCGTACCGTCGTCGGTGCCGCTTCCCTTCCTTTTGGCGCCAAGATCCAGATCGAGGCCTACTGCATCGACTGCCGCGCTCTGGAAGTGCTGTGTGCCGGTGAGGAAGAGGAATGCTGTGACGGCAGTGTATGTGAACTGTAACACCGCAATGAAAAACTATCTGATACTTGAAACAGACAGAAATAAAGGAAAAGGTGTGGATGAAGAAGGAAACATTCACACTTTTGATATGCCCGCCCAACAGCTGATCCGTACATGGTGTCTCAGGAATGCTGCAACGATGAAAGGCCGTCAGGATGCCGCCCGGACACTGTTTGGCTGGCATCAGAAGATCCCCGTGCTGATATCTGAAAACAGTCAGGAGATCTGGTTTCCGACCGCCGGTGAAAAGGCCGAAAAGAATACCTGGGTGCGCTATGAAGGCGTCTTTTCCTTCCATAAGAAAAATGAATATGAAACGCTGATCCGGCTGATCAACGGAACGGAATGCGTTATCGCCTGCAACGTGAGGACAGTGCGCATGCAGATGAAACGATGCCAGCAGCTGCTGGATTATCTTAGCCGGACAAAAGAAGAAGATTTCGGACATCCGCTGAAGTTTCTCTGACAGATATTCATGAATGTAAAGAGCCGGATGTATTTCGGCTTTTTCATTTAAATTTAAGGTTACCTGAATCAACAGGGATGGTAAACTGTAAGGGTAGGATTCACGGAAAGGGGAAGATCATATGACGTATCAGAAAGAAAGCTTTGATGCCCTTGTCGAACGGATGAGCGAATACCTCTCTCAGAAGAAGTACGTTCAGGCAAGGGAAACACTGGTCGATCTTGAACCTGTTGACATTGCTTTTATCATGGAAAGCCTGCCGGAAGATACGATCCCGGTCGTTTTCCGTTTACTGCCGAAAGAACTCGCCGCCGAAGTCTTTGTCGAACTCGATACCGACTCCCAGGAAAAACTGATCAAGGGATTCTCCAAATCCGAACTGAAAGAAGTCGTTGACGAACTGTATCTGGATGACGTCGTCGACATTATTGAAGAGATGCCGGCCAACGTGGTAAAGCGCATCATCGCTTCCGCCGATGCCGATACGAGAAGGGATATCAACAATATCCTGCGTTATCCTGAATCTTCCACTGGCTCGATCATGACGACCGAGTATATCGACCTTAAGACCAATATGACCGTCGCTGACGCTCTGAAAAAGATCCGCCGTGTCGGTCAGGATATGGAGACGATCAACGTCATGTACGTCACGGATCCCGCCCGTCATCTTCTCGGTTATGTCACCATCCGCGACCTGCTGCTCGCTGATGAAAATGACACCATGGAAGAAATCATGGATGACAGCATCATTTCCGCGTCCACCATGGACGACCAGGAAGAAACAGCCCGTAAGTTCGGCAAGTACGACTTCCTGACCATGCCGGTCGTCGACAAGGAAAAGCGTCTGGTCGGTATCGTTACCGTCGACGATGCTCTGGACGTCCTGGTTGAAGAGACGACGGAAGACATCGAACGAATGGCCGCTATTACGCCGACCGACGATTCCTATCTGAACACCGGCATTATCGACACCGTGAAATCCCGTATTCCCTGGCTGCTTCTGCTGATGGTTTCCGCGACTTTCACCGGTCAGATCATTTCATCTTTTGAAGACGCTCTGGCTGCCTTCACGGTACTGACCGCCTATATCCCGATGCTGATGGACACCGGTGGTAACTGCGGTTCGCAGGCCAGTGTCACCGTTATCCGCGGTATTTCCCTGGATGAAATCAAACTGAAAGATCTGGGTGCCGTCATCTGGAAAGAGATCCGGGTCGCCGTGATCATCGGTATGATCCTTGCGATATGCAACTTCGCCAAGCTGATGCTGGTCGACAAGATGCTGTTCGGCAATCCGATCACCGTCACTGTCGCAGCAGTTATCTGTCTGACTCTGGTGTTTACCGTTTTCGCGGCCAAACTGGTCGGCTGCTCACTGCCGATCCTGGCCAAGGCACTGGGCTTTGATCCGGCTGTCATGGCTTCACCGTTTATCACGACGATCGTCGACGCGATCTCACTGCTGATCTACTTCCAGTTCGCGAAGATCATCCTGCATATCTGACAGGAATTACAAATATAAAAAAACAGGATGTCCGTTTCCCGTAAGGGGAAGCAGACATCCTTTTATCTGAAACTGAATACGGATTATTCGGCGAGAATATCACCAAGACCTGCAAAGATCACGGATTTGATCTTCATTGTCCGGATTGCTTCTTCCGGATCGACGTCGAAGTTATCGACTTTGCCGTCGAATGCAACGTTGTAGCTGTGGGGACCGTAATGGAAATTGTATTCCATCGTATTCAGGTCGCTGATCCAGACGATCCATCCTGCATCCAGAAGATCACCGCCGGTTTTCCCGATCAGCTTGCCAAGTTCATCCTGGCTCATTGCGGTTTCATTGAGATGTTCTGTTCTGGCAATCGGAAGAGCGGAAATCAGTTTATAGAGTTTCTCGTCATGATCCTCATCCATAATGGAGAGCTGGTCAACCGCTTCGGCAGTTTCTTTTGGCAGCTCCACAAAGAAGCGGTAGCATTCACCGTCCTTGTCGATCGCATAGACGAATTTGTTCTCTGACTGGGACCATTCTGTCGTGCCGGCTTCCACGGCGAATGCATCGGCAACTGTTTTGATACTCGCCGGGTCGAATGCATCGGTGTCCGTATTGCTGTTCTGCGTGCTGCAGGCGGATGCGAGTGTAAGACTCATGACTGCTGCCAGCAGCATCTTTCCTGTTTTCTTCATTCGGTGTGATTCCTTTCTTCAGACCTGATGGATCAGATAATTTCCATGCCGATGGCTTTCTGGACTTTCGCCAGTTTGGCATCAGCAATTTTGTTTGCCCGGTCAGAACCGATGGCAAGCGCTTCGTTGATTTCACCACTGGCAAGAATCTCCTGATATCTTCCCTGGATCATTTCCAGTGTCTCGCATACCTTGTCCGCGACCGCACGCTTGAAGTCGCCGTAACCCTTACCGGCGAATTCAGCTTCGATGTCAGCCATCGGACGGTCGTTGCTGAGGGAGGAGAGGATCTGCATCAGATTGGAAATACCGGGCTGGTTTTCCGGGTCGAATTTCACCTGACCGAGCGAATCGGTCACGGCCGACATGACTTTCTTGCGGGCTGTCTTCAGATCGTCGAGCAGATAGATGCATCCCTTGTTTGTTTCATCGGATTTTGACATCTTCTTCGAAGGATCGGAAAGGGACATGATGCGGGCGCCGACCTTGGCAATCAGCGGTTCCGGTACCTTGAAGAGATCGCCGTAACGGTTGTTCATGCGTTCGGCAACATCACGGGTCAGTTCGACATGCTGTTTCTGATCTTCACCGACCGGTACGTAATCCGAATCATAAAGAAGGATATCAGCCGCCATCAGAGCCGGATATGTATACAGTCCGCCTGACAGATTTCTTTCACCTTTAGCCTGTTTGTCCTTGAACTGCGTCATGCGGTTCAGTTCACCCATATATGTATGGCAGCACATGATATAACCGAGCTGGGCATGGGCGCGCACGTCGGTCTGCAGGAAGATCGTTGCCTTCTTCGGATCCAGTCCGCAGGCCAGATACAGGGCCACGCAGTCACGCAGGTTGGCGTGCAGTTCCTGAGGATCCTGCGGTACGGTAATGCAGTGCAGATTGGCAATGAAGGCATACATTTCATATTCGTCCTGGTATTCGACAAAATGCTTGAGAGCGCCGATATAATTGCCTAAATGAAGCTGTCCGGTAGGCTTGATGCCTGATAACATTCTTTTCATACTGTCCATTTCTCCTTCAGTAAAAATAAAAAACCCTTCCATGAAGGGACGCTTGCTGAGCGCGGTGCCACCCGACTTACCGGCAGTTTCTGCCAGTCACTTGCCGGGATAACGGACCGTCCGGATTCCCGCAGGGGAAATCAGTGCTCACAGGTTCCAGCGCATCGCAGAGGTATGAACGGCTCGCATCAGACGCCGTCTTTCTGAACAGGGACCCGGTTGGATGCATGCACCTGATCATCGCTTTTTTTATTTAAACATACTTGCTGTTTCTTTTCAAGATAAGAGGCTATTGACGGCTATGCTATAATGCTAGAGAAAGGAGGAGACTATGATCGTTGTATATACTTCTCCGGGCTGTGCGAGCTGCCGCAAAGTCAAGCAGTGGCTGAAAGACAGAGACCTCCCGTTCATAGAAAAGAACATCTTCAAAACACTGTTGAATACCAATGAAATCAAACATCTTCTGATGCGCAGTGAGAACGGCAGCGATGATATTATCTCCAAGCGGTCAAAGATCATCCAGGAAAGCAGCATTGATATCGATGCCATGACAACGGATGAACTGATCAATTTCATCAAACAGAATCCCAGTGTCCTCAAGCGTCCGATCATTCTGAATGAAACCAGTTTCCAGGTTGGTTATGACGAAGAGGAAATTGCCGTATTCGTACCGCAGGAACTGCGCAAGGTCGCGGAAGGCAACTACTGCCGGAGCTGTCCGAGTTACAAAGCATGCGAAAGTATCAGAGAAAGAGAAGAATCTGCCGAAGCATGAAGGAAATGCTGAAGGATTCTTCTTTTTTCTGTATAATAGTTGGGTATGAAAATTCTGGTAGGTTTATCTGGCGGCGTTGACAGTGCCGTCGCCGCATATCTTTTAAAAGAGCAGGGCTATGACGTGACCTGCGCTTTCATGCGCAACTGGGATTCACTGGCCAATGACGATTTTAACGGCAATCCGACCGTCAACGATCCGGTCTGCCCGCAGGAAGCGGATTATAATGACGCACTTGCGACAGCCGAAAAGCTGGGTCTGCCGCTACTGCGGATCGACTTCATCAAAGAATACTGGGATGATGTCTTTAAAACCTTCCTTTCCGAATACCGGCGCGGCCGCACGCCCAATCCGGATATTCTTTGCAATAAATATATCAAATTCGACAGTTTCATGAAGTTTGCCCAGGAACAGGGTTTTGATACGGTCGCCACCGGTCACTATGCCAAAAACGGCTGGGAAAACGGCCGGGCAGTATTGCTGAAAGCGGATGATCGTAACAAGGACCAGTCGTATTTTCTGGCGGAAATCAGCCGTGACGTTCTTGACCATGTCGTCTTTCCGCTTGGCAGCATTGATAAGACAGAAGTCAGGAAGATCGCGGAAGAACTGGATCTTTCGATTGCTCATAAAAAAGACTCGACCGGTATCTGCTTTATCGGCGAGCGGCATTTCCGCGCGTTCCTGAGCAATTATCTGCCGATGAAACCGGGCCGTATCCTGAATATCGCGGACGGCAGAGAAGTCGGCCGTCATCAGGGTGTCATGTATTATACGATCGGCCAGCGCAAAGGCCTCGATATCGGCGGTATCGGACCGTTCTTTGTCATCGGCAAGAATGTCGAAAAGAACGAATTGTATGTCACGGACGCCGCTCATGAGGAATACCTTTACAGTGACAGCTGCCTCATCACCGGTGTCAACTGGCTGGCAGACAGAGAACTGCCGCTTTCCTGCACGGCGAAATTCCGTTACCGCCAGCAGGATAATCCGGTCCTTATTTCAAGGAATGACGACGGCACTCTGACGGCATCCTATCCGCAGACGATCCGCTCTGTGACACCGGGCCAGGAAGCCGTGATCTATGACGGTGACACTGTTATCTGCGGCGGCCAGATCGAAAAAGTTTTCCGAAACGGCGAAGATCTTCAGGAAATGATCCTGAATCGGTTTATATGAATAGTATGGACGACAATCAGATCAGCTTAAATGGCAAATTCACTTATATTCTTTTCAGAAATGAAGAGAATTTTTATACTGTCGCGAAGTTCCGCATCAATGACGAAAGAGAAAAAGTGATCACCGTGACAGGGAGTCTCGCGGAAGTGAATATGGATCAGCTTTACAACATTCACGGATCCTATACAGAACATCCTCGCTACGGCATGCAGTTTCGGATCGATTCCTATGAGCGGCCGCTGCCGAATGAGAGAGAAGGGATCATCCGTTATCTTTCCGGTATTCAGTTTACCGGCATCGGCAAAAAGACGGCGGAAAAGGTCGTTTCTTCCCTCGGCGAAGAGTGTCTGGCCATGATCCGGGCCGATGACGCGGTTCTTTATACCGTGCCGGGACTGAGTGAAAAACAGATCCAGGCAATCCGCGAAGGCATTCATCAGAGTGACGACGGCATGGAGGAACTCGTGCGCTTTCTCAATGTGCACGGCATCGGCATGCGGAATCTTGTCAGACTGAACAAGGCATACGGCAAGGAAGCGCTGAATCGGCTGAAGGAGAATCCGTACCGGGTCATTCAGGAATGCGACGGTTTCGGATTCGCGACCGCGGACAAGATCGGGATGAGTCTCGGCATCAGCGCCGATGACGAAAGAAGGCTTCTGGCCATGCTGGTATCCGCCTGTTCCGATGCCTGTATGGCAAGCGGCAATTCCTATATCCGGCTGGAAGCGCTGGAAGGATACTTCGGCCGGGTTAGTGATCATGTTGAATGTGATTTTGAAGAACTGCTGAACGAGGCTGTTTTTCAGGGACAACTGATCCGGGAAGATAACCGGATCTATCCGACCGTGCAGTATGAAAGTGAACGGGAAATCGCTTCTTTTCTGGCAGCTTTTCCATATGAGGAAACGGAACCGGCTGAGGAAGACAGACTGCAGGAATGCCTTGAGCAGCTGCAGGAAGATACCGGTATCGTCTATGACGAAAAACAGATCGAAGCGATCCGGACCTTTTTTGCAAGTGACTGCATGATCGTTACCGGCGGCCCCGGCACCGGCAAGACAACCATTATCCGGGCGATGGTGCATCTGCTCAGAAAGATCTATCCGCAAGGGGAAGTCATTTTATGCGCCCCGACCGGCCGGGCTGCCAAACGGCTTTCCCAGCTCAGCGAGACAGCCGCATCCACGATCCACTCACTGCTGCAATGGGATCTGGAAAGCAATACGTTCGGTAAAGATGATAAGGAACCGCTGATGGGTGACTTCCTGATCGTCGACGAGTTTTCCATGGTGGATGCTTTTCTGTTCAGCCATCTGCTGAAAGCCTCCCGTCATATCCGCAAGATCTGCATCATCGGTGACGAAGACCAGCTGCCGAGTGTCGGACCGGGCTGTGTGTTGCGGGATCTGATCGCTTCCGAAAGTTTTCCGCTGATCCGTCTGAACCGCATCTACCGGCAGCAGAACGGCAGCGGTGTCATCGCTCTGGCGCACGACATCAACAGCGGCACGCTGCAGGAATCCTATCCCCAGGACGTAGGGTTTTACGAATGCCGCCGGCAGGATATCCGCAGCGGGATCGTCAGCATCGTTCAGAACGCTCTTGAGAAGGGGTATTCCCTTGACGACGTGCAGGTTCTTTCGCCGATGTACAACGGCGCGGCCGGCATCGACGTGCTGAACAATACCCTGCAGGAAGTATTCAATCCGCCGGAAGAGAACAAACGGCAGATCCGCATCGGCTATACGACATTCCGGGAGGGAGACAAGATCCTGCAGCTGAAGAATCAGCCGGACGACGACGTCTACAACGGTGACATCGGGGTGCTTGAGGAAATCATCGACGCCAAGGAGTCGATTGATCACAAGACCGTCATTGTCGTTGACTTTCAGGGAGTCTTTGTCGAATATGACCAGGAAAACTGGAACAATATCACTCTGGCATACTGCATCAGCGTGCATAAATCACAGGGTGCCGAATATCCCATCGTCATCATGCCGTTTACCTATCAGATGTCCGTCATGCTGCAGCGGAAGCTGATCTATACCGGCGTGACGAGAGCCCGCCGTTCCATCATTC
This sequence comes from Solobacterium sp., assembly GCA_017404505.1. Lineage (GTDB taxonomy): Bacteria > Bacillota_I > Bacilli_A > Erysipelotrichales > Erysipelotrichaceae > Bulleidia. The sequence goes on from JAFRCE010000025.1 coordinate 8,506, forward strand.
TGCTGGGTGAACTTGGCGCTTTCCGCAAGGGCATCGCCATTCTCGAAAGACACCCGAGGGAAACGACTCTGAAGAAGCGGATCCTGGAATACCGGACGATGAAAGATCCCTTTGATCTGGAGGAAGAGGAATGAACAACCGAGAGTTTAAAGACCTGATCATGCAGATGAACGCGTTCCGCCGCATGGATGAAAAAGAAAAGAAAGCGGACATACGCTATGCCATTCTGCTGGGTGTTCTGTTTCTGCTGCTGCCGATCCTCGGCGGCGTTCTCGCCACGGTATTACAGCACAAACTGATCGGTGTGCTGATTGCGGTATGCTCGATAGCAGCCGGTTTCTTTGTCGGACTGCGAAAACGCCAGTCGATCTTTTCCGACTTCTGGTGTGTCAGTGAAGCCGAGATGAACGTGCAGCTGATGAAGGAAGCCACACCGGAGATTCTGGACATGCTGTATCAGGAGAAGGCGTTGTGCGCGGTAATGCCGCACAGCCGGGATTATCAGTATTTCCTCTATTGCTGGCTGATCAGCCGCGGCTTCTGGCAGAAAGATGAAAAGCATACGATCTACCTCGTCAATGGCAGGGAAGTGAATGATCATTTCCGGCTTAATATGGACGAAAAGGCGGAAGTGCTGTGCTTCCTGCTGGATCTCAGCAAGCTTGACGAAATAAAAGAAGACCGTCTTAAGCGGGAGATGATCATATTGAAGATCGGTTTCTTCCAGGACATGATCGAATATTTCAATCAAGAAAAAAAACAAGGTTCGAAATGAACCTTGTCTTTATTTGGAAAGCAGTGACTGATCGTCGGCGAACTCTTCGCCGCTGGCCTCTTCGAATTTATGCATGAGGTCATCCACGGTCAGTTTTTGTTTTTCTTCGCCGGCTACGTCCAGCAGGATGCGGCCTTCGTACATCATGATCAGCCGGTTGCCGGTCGCGATGGCATCACGCATGTTGTGAGTTACCATCAGGGCGGTCAGGTGATCGCGTTCGACGATTTCCCTGGTCAGACCGAGAACCTTCTTGGCGGTCTGCGGATCCAGCGCGGCTGTGTGTTCGTCCAGCAGCAGAAGTTTCGGTTTCTGAATGGAAGCCATCAGCAGGGTAAGCGCCTGCCGCTGGCCGCCGGACAGAAGTCCGACCTTCTGGGTCAACCGGTCTTCAAGACCAAGATTCAGAGTCTTCAGCTGTTCATGGTACTTTTCCCGTTCGCTTTTGGAAATGTGCCATTTCAGCGTGCGCTTTTTACCGCGTCTTGCCGCCAGGGCGAGATTCTCGTCGATCTGCATGGTTGGCGCGGTGCCCATCATCGGATCCTGGAAAACACGTCCGATCAGATGTGCGCGCTGGAAATCCGCCATACCGGTGACGTTTTCGTCACCGATGATAATGGAACCGGTATCGACCGGCCAGACACCGGCGATGGCATTCAGAAGGGTGGATTTACCGGCACCGTTGCCGCCGATGACGGTAATGAAGTCACCTTCCTCCATGTGCAGTGTAATGTCCCTCAGGGCGATCTTTTCGTTGATCGTGCCGGGATTGAAGGTTTTGGAAATATGATCGACTTTCAGCATTTCGGACATATTACTTTACCTCCTGCGGTTTCACGGAATTCTTGCCGGCTTTGCGGAACGACGTCTTGGCATGCTGCTGAAGATTCGGCACAGCCAGGAAAACAGCGACGATGATCGCGGTGAACAGTCTCAGCAGATTGCTGTTAAGCTTGAGCCAGAGAACGAGAACAACAACCAGATAGTAGATAATGCCGCCAACGACGACAAAGCTCAGTTTGCCGGCAAAGTTCAGATGTTTGCCAAGCAGGGCGTCACCGATGACTTCACCGATAATCACGGCAGCCAGACCGATGACGATGGCACCGCGGCCCATGTTGATATCAGCGAAACCCTGATACTGTGCCATCAGACCGCCGGAGAAGGCAACGATCGCATTCGAAACTGCCAGACCCAGGACTTTCATCACGTCGATGTTGATACCCTGAGCTTTCGACATTTCCGGATTGCAGCCGGTCGCACGCATTGAGGAACCGATTTCCGTTCCGAAGAACCAGTACATCAGGGCAATCAGGACAGCTGCGATCAGAACGCCGGTAATCAGCGCCATCGGTATATTGCGTGAGGTGATCGCCATCTGATACTTGTCAACGCTGATCGCCTTGTTGGCAGTGAAGCCCATGATAGCGAGGTTTACCGAATACAGAGCGAACTGGGTCAGTATACCGGACAGTATGGAAGGAATTCCGAGTTTGGTATGCAGCAGGCCGGTGACTGTGCCGGCAACCATACCGGCCAGAAAGGCGATGAACATCGCAGCCCATGGATTCCATCCTGCCAGCAGCAGCATGACTGTCACGGCGCCGCCGGTCGTGAAGGTGCCGTCGACCGACAGGTCGGCAACATCGAGAAGCCGGAATGTAATATACAGACCAAGGGCCATGATGCCCCAGATGATTCCCTGGGCGATGCCGGAAGGCATACTGCCGAGCAGGGAACCAAAGTTCAGGTCCAGGTTAATGGTCAATGAAATAAGTGGATTCATATTGTCTCCTCCGGATCGTAGTTTCTGAAGCTTTGATATGTTCGAGATTATATCACAGCCAGGATGTTCTTAGAAGTGAAAAAGGTGCTCTTGCAAGCACCTTTGAAATTGACGCTGTTGTTATTCGATCGGCTCGTATCCGTCCGGGATCTTGATGCCGAGTTCCTTGCAGCGTTCGACATCATATTTCTTGACCGGGTTCTGGAAGTATTCGATCGGCATATCTGAAATGCTTTCGCCTTTCAGAATACGCACAGCCATCTCACCAGTGGTTCTGCCGAGATCATAGTAGTTGATGGAAAGGGTGGCGATGCCGCAGCCTTTTGTGATGCCTTCTTCACCGCAGATGATCGGAATGCCGGCCGGCTGGGCCACATTGTTGATTGCTTCGGTGCAGGAAGCGGCTGTGTTGTCAGTCGGAATATACAGGGCGTCATTTTCTGTGACAGCCTGCTGGGTTACAGCGGCGACGTCGTTTGTATCAGTGAAGCGGTATACGGTAACCGTTTTGCCTGCCTTTTCCAGTTCTGCCTTGACGACTTCTGCCTGATAAACAGAGTTCGCTTCGGCGTTGCAGTAGAGAATGCCGATCTTCTTGGCGTCCGGAAGCAGTTCGTCGAACATGGCGGCCTGCTGATCAAGCGGTGCCAGATCGGATGTGCCGGAGATGTTGCCGCCGACAGTGCCGTTGAAATCCGTGAGATCAAGAGCTACACCGTATTCGGTAATCGATGTGCCGAGGATCGGGATTTCATTTGTTGCGGAAGCGGCAGCCTGCAGGGCAGGTGTTGCGTTTGCCATGATCAGGTCAACCTTTTCGTTGACGAAGGTGCTGGCGATGGTGACACATGTCGTGGAATCACCGGCAGCTTCCTGATAATGGATCTCGATACCGTCGCCGAATTCAGCTTCCAGTACTTCGCGGAAACCGCGGGTCGCTTCATCCAGAGCCGGATGAGCTACCAGCTGGACAATACCGACGGAAATCTTATCAGATTCTGGCTCGCCGGAAGGTTCTGTGCCAGCAGATCCACCGGTTGAGCATCCTGCCAGAGTGAGACACAGTATGGAGGCCAACAGGGAAGATGTGGTCTTTTTCATTTTTCTTTCCTCCTGAAAATAGAACAAATAGATTATATTTCATCGTATTTTCACAGTCAATGCGTTCTTTTTCATTATAATATGAAAATGTTTTCATAAATTCGTTTTGTCCTTGCCACTGCCATGTGTTATTATAGTTAAGAAATTTATGACGGAGAGTAAGTAAGTCATTGGGAAACGCAAGAGAGAAGGCGGCCGGTGCGAGCCTTTGTGGAAGAATGACTGAAGCTGTCTCCAGCAGAGCGCTTAATCAGCGACGCGAACCGGCGTTATGGGAAATTAAGGTGCACATTTTCATGTGAACCAGGATGGTACCGCGAGAGATCGTTCCTGGATGTGAAAATGTTTTTTTATTGAACTAGGAGGATATGTTCTATGGCAAACAAACAGCTGAGCGGCAATGAGATCAGACAGATGTTCCTTGACTTCTGGAAGACAAAAGGCTGCATGATCGAACCGGGTGCCAGTCTGATTCCGCATGATGATCCGACACTGCTGTGGATCAATGCCGGTGTATCGGCCCTGAAGAAGTATTTTGACGGCACGGAGAAGCCGGCCTGCAACCGGATCGCCAACGCGCAGAAATCGATCCGTACCAACGATATCGAGAATGTCGGCAAGACAGCGAGACATCATACGTTCTTTGAAATGCTCGGTAACTTCTCGATCGGTGATTATTTTAAAGAAGAGGCGATTACCTGGGCCTGGGAATTCCTGACCAGTCCGGAATGGATCGGCTTTGACAGAGAGAAGCTCTATGTCACGGTTTATCCGGATGACGATGTCGCCATGCAGACATGGATCAAAGTCGGCATGATTCCGGAACATATCCGCAAGACAGCCGACAACTTCTGGGAAATCGGCCGCGGTCCGGGCGGACCGGACACCGAACTGTTCTATGACCGCGGTGAAAAATACGATCCCCAGCATTTAGGTGAAAAACTGTTCTTTGAAGATATTGAAAACGACCGTTATATCGAAGTCTGGAATATCGTCTTCTCGCAGTATGACTGCCGTCCGGGCGAAATCCCGCGCAGTGAATACAAGGAACTGCCGCAGAAGAACATCGATACCGGTATGGGTCTGGAACGTCTGACCTGCCTGATCCAGGACGGTGAAACCAACTTTGACACCGATCTGTTCCTGCCGGTCATCCACGCAACCGAAAAGATGGCGGTTCACAGCTATGACGAACCGGAATACAAGATGGCATACCGGGTCATCGCCGACCATATCAGAACCGTGACATTCGCGATCGCTGATGGTGCCATGTTCGCCAATGCCGGCCGCGGCTATGTCCTGAGACGTGTTCTGCGCCGGGCGGTCCGTTATGGCATCAAGCTTGGTATCAAAGGCGCCTTCATGTACAGACTGGTCAAGATCGTTGCGGACAACATGGAAGCTTATTATCCGTATCTGCAGGATAAGGTTTCCCTGATCGAACGTCTCGTCAAGACCGAGGAAGAATCCTTCCACAAGACACTGGCCAATGGTGAAAACCTGCTCAATGACGCGCTGAAGTCTCATGAGGATACAAAAGTCCTGCCGGGTGAAGTCGTCTTCAAGCTGTATGACACATACGGATTCCCGAAAGAACTGACGGTTGAAATCGCCGGTGACGCCGGTTATGAAGTTGATCTTGCCGGGTTCGACAAAGAAATGGCTGCCCAGAGAAAACGCGCGCAGGATGCCCGCGGCGATCAGCAGTCCATGCACGGCCAGTCCGCTGACCTGATGGATTTCGTCGAAGAATCCGTCTTCACCGGTTATACTGACACACACTGCAAGGGTAAAGTCATCGGTCTCTTCCGCAACGGCGTCAAGGTGGACGAGCTGGAAGACGAGGGTGATGTCATCCTCGATCAGACATGTTTCTACGCGGAAAGCGGCGGCCAGTGCGCAGATACGGGTAAACTGTGGAGCGATACGTTCCGGGCGGATGTGACAGATGTCAGAAAAGCACCGCACCAGCAGCCGATGCATCATATTCAGAATGTCGAAGGCACTCTGAAAACCGGCGACATCCTCGAAGGCGAATATGACCTGGCGGCCAGGACCCGCACCCGTGCGAACCATTCCTCCCTGCATCTTCTGCAGGCTGCCCTGAAACAGGTACTGGGAAGCCATGTCGCCCAGGCCGGTTCCTTCAACGGACCGGATTACGGACGTTTCGACTTTACCCATTATGAGAAGCCGACCGCCGAGCAGCTGAAGGAAGTGGAGCGCATCGTCAACGAAAAGATCACCGCCGCGATTCCCGTCACGACCGACGTCATGAGTCTCGACGATGCCAAAAAGACAGGCGCGACCGCGCTGTTCGATGAAAAATACGGCGACACCGTCAGAGTCGTTTCGATGAGTGATTTCTCCAAGGAATTCTGCGGCGGCACGCACGTGTCCAATACAGCCGAACTCGGCTCCTTCAAAATCCTTTCCGAGGAATCGATCGGTTCCGGCATCCGCCGTATCACCAGCGTTACGAAGATGAAGTCCTATGACGAATTCAAAGCGGCTGAGAATTATCTGGAAGAAACAGCTGCCATGCTGAAGATGAATTCTTCTGTCGGTCTGAAGGAAAGACTCGAACAGCTGATCAATGAGAACGCGGCTCTTAAGAAGGAAGTCGCTCTCCAGCATGAAAAGGCGATGGCAATGGAAGCCCAGTCACTTGCCTCCGGTGCTGAAACCTACGGCGACACGCAGGCGCTGATCCTGAAACTGAAGGACAAGGACAGCGGCTCTCTGAAGGCCTACGCGGAAAAACTGCGCAACGATCTGCAGAACGGTTTTGTCTTCATCTCCAATGAAGCAAACGGCAAAGTCACATTTGTCTGCGCTTCTTCCAAAGAAGCGATCGCCAAAGGCCTCAAAGCCGGCGACATCGTCAAGAAGGCTGCCCAGATCACCGGCGGCAACGGCGGCGGCCGTCCTGATATGGCCCAGGCCGGCGGCCGTGACGCGAGCCGTATCGACGACGCTCTGCAGTCTGTCAGAGACACGCTTGCCAGCCTCTGAGTCTGCCTTTCACGAAAATATACCGGTATGGATATCTGCTGAAGGGATGTCCATACCGTTTTTTATTAAAAATGATGCTATAATTATGTTTCCTGAGAAAACGAAAACCGGATGAGCGGCAGCCGTTTTCCCGGACGGAAAAAAGACCGTGTCTTCCAGCGGAAAATATCCCGCACACTATGTATTTATTAAGTATTTTAGAGTAAAATATTAGGAAAGGTGGATAAGGCTATGAATGGTAGAAATTACGACATGACGGAAACAGTCAGCTTCAATTCCGAAGAAATTCGCCGTGAGAATATCCGCGAGGTTCTGAAACATGTTCAGACCGCCCTGGATGAAAGAGGGTACAATGCCATCAACCAGCTGGCAGGTTATCTGATTTCCAATGATCCGGCCTACATTTCCTCGCACAATAATGCCCGCAGCATTATTCAGTCTGTTGAACGGCACGAAATCATCGAGGAACTTGTCAGATTCTATCTTGAGGAACACAGATGACCCGTTATCTCGGGCTTGATCTGGGTTCAGTGACATGCGGTGTCAGTGAGAGCGACACTGGTTTTATTGCGAAAACGGTAGAGACGATCCGCTTTAAACCGGATGACTACAACGAAGCGATGGATAAAGTACTCCTCGTCATTGAACGGGAAAAACCGGATCTCATCGTGATGGGATATCCGCTTCTGCTGAATGATGACGAAGGTCCGAGAGCCCAGCTCTGCCGTGAATTCGGTGAAGAACTGGAAAAAGAATGCGGCATCCCGGTTGTTCTGCAGGATGAGCGTTTTACCACCAAGGCGGCGGAATCGATTCTGCTCGAAGCAGACGTTTCCCGCAAAAAAAGAAAAAAGAAGATTGACCAGCTGGCGGCCGTACAGATCCTGCAGACCTGGCTGGACTCTCATCGCAACCATGAAGGCGCCTAACGCCTTTTGTTATGAAAGCAGGTAAGCAATATGGAAGAAAAGAATACCATCATCATTACCGATGATAATGGGAATGAAAAAGAATTCACAATTCTCTTTACCTTTGAGGTTGATGAAAACGACAGACAGTATGTGGTCATACAGGACCAGGATAATAAGAAAGATGTCTACGGATTCCGCTACACAGCGGACGGTGAACTGTTACCGCTGGATGATGAAGAAACCGAGATGGTCTCAGAAGTGCTTGAAGCATGGGAAGGTGAAAATTTATGAGTGAATATTACGATCGGCCAAGAAGCCATTTCTTACTGTATCTGCTGCTGTTCCTTCTGACTTTCGCAGGTGTTTTCGGGTTTATGGCATATAAGTACTACAACCGTTCGCTCGGTGCCATGCAGGAAAAGTCGGAAGCGGTGATCTTCAAGGTTGACAGCGACGCGACCGTCCGCGATGTCACAGCCAAGCTGGAAAGTGAAGGCCTGATCGCCGACTCACGCACCGCTTATATTTACGCCCGTCTGAACCATCTGACAGATCTCTATGCCGGCGAATACTTCCTGGACAAGAGCTGGGACGTCGATAAGATCCTGAAATATCTTGGTGATCCGCTTTCCGCCAACCAGGATGTTGTCATGGTCACGGTCGTCGAAGGCGACTGGGCGAAACATATCGCTGAAAAGATCAGCGCGGTGACCAATGTTTCCTATGATGATCTGATCGCTCTGTGGTCCAACCGCAGCTGGATCGAGTCACAGAAGGAAAAGTATCCGTTCCTGACAGATGAAATGTTCCAGAACGGTGTCCGCATTTTCCTGGAAGGCTACCTGGCTCCTGATACCTATCAGTTCATGAAGACGACGACCGCGGAAGAAATCACGACCCGGATGCTGGATCAGACACTCAAGATCTATAACCAGTTCCAGCCGCAGTTCGCTGCCAGTGAACTAAGCACCCATCAGATCTACACGCTGGCTTCCATCGTTCAGTATGAAGGCGGCGGCACATCCATGGATGACATGAAAACGATCGCCGGTGTCTTCTACAACCGCATGCACAGTGACATGGCTCTGCAGTCCAGTGTAACCGTATGCTATGCCATCGACTATGACCGCAACATCAACGACTGGCAGGACTGTGAAGTCAACGTCGAAGTGGAATCCCCGTATAACACATACAAATACAACGGTCTGACACCTGGTCCGATCGAGAATGCCGGTGTCCTCGCACTGGAAGCTGTTCTCAGTCCGATCGATACGGACTATATGTATTTCATGGCTGATATCTACGGCGGCACCGGCATCCATTATGCCGTGACCGAAGACGAGCATTACGCCAACGTGGCGAAGTATCTCGGCGAATGATCAGAAGCACCTGCGGCTATCTCAGAAAAGACGGCCAATGGCTGATGCTGCTGAGAAACCGGAAAGAAAATGACGTCAACCAGGGAAAATGGATCGGTCCGGGCGGCAAATTCGAGGCAGGGGAAGACGCGGAAACATGTATGAAGCGTGAACTGCTGGAAGAAACCGGACTTACAGCCGACCGGCTGAAATATGAAGGACTGATTTATTTCCGCTATCCGCACAAAGAAGAAGAAAAGATCTGGATCTACACCTGTGACGCCTTTCACGGCGAACTGCAGCCATGCAGCGAGGGAACCCTTGCCTGGATCAGGGAGGAAGACATTCTTTCCCTGAATCTTTGGGAAGGCGACAGGATCTTTCTGAAACACATACTGCAGAAACAGACCGGTCCGTTCTGCTATGAACTGGTCTACAACGCAGAAGACGAACTGGTATCCTTTCAAAATCTGGAGGCTTAAACCATGAGCAAACCTATCATTATCGGCATTGCCGGCGGCAGCGCGTCCGGCAAGACATCGATTTCCCGCAGACTGAAACAGCATTTTGAAAATGAGGGATCCGTCCTGATCATCCGCCAGGATGACTATTACAAAGATCAGTCAGACAAACCGATGGAAGAAAGAGTCAAGACCAACTATGACCATCCGTTCGCCTTTGACAACGATCTGCTTCTTCAGCAGGTTCATGAACTGTCGGAAGGCCGGACGGTTGAAAAGCCGACCTATGATTACGTCCATCATACCCGCAGCGATGTCACGGAAACATGTTATCCGTGCGACGTGCTGATTCTGGAAGGACTGTTTGTTCTGGAAGACGAAAACATCCGTGATCTTCTCGATATCAAGATCTTCGTGGATACCGACGCGGACGTGCGTTTTATCCGCCGTCTGATCAGAGACGTCAATGAAAGAGGGCGTTCGGTGGATTCCATCGTCTCCCAGTATCTGGATACTGTCAGACCGATGCATGAGCAGTTTATCGAACCGAGCAAACGCTATGCGGATGTCATCATACCGGAAGGCGGTCACAATGAAGTCGCGATCGATCTTCTGACCACCAAGATCTCCAGCATTATCCGTAAATAATAACATTAACCATCAGAGGGTAAACCTTGTCAGAAAAACAGGGTTTACCTTTTTTCTTTCTGATAACGGATTGACAAATTGCATATACTGCATTATTGTAAGTAATGCAAAGAGGTAATGCATATGTCAGAAGAAAAAGTAATCATCGGAAAAGATACTGAATATCCATTGGAAGGAATTCTGTCCATACCGGATGCGTATGAAGGGAAGCTTCCTGCCTGCGTGTTTGTCCATGGCTCCGGTTCCAGCAACAGGGATGAGAAAGCCGGCAAACTGACACCGTTCAAAGATCTGGCGGAAGGTCTCTGCGCCAGGGGTATTGCGTCACTGCGTTATGACAAACGGTCCTTTGTCCATGGCAGGAAAATGATAAAAGGATCCGGAACAATAACAATGGAAGAGGAAACGATACAGGACGCGATCATGGCCGCTGATATTCTGAAGAATGATCCGCGTATCGATCCCGAGAGAGTCTTTGTCATCGGTCACAGTATGGGAGCGATGCTGAGCGGCAGAATTGATGCGGAAGGCGGAGATTTCAAAGGTCTGATCATGATGGCCGGTTCGCTGCATTCACTGGATGAAATCCTGCTGCGGCAGCTGCGGGAACAGCAGGAGACAGGCGGATTCCTGGCCAGACTGGTTCTCGGAAAACTGATCGGCAAATTTGAAAAGCAGTTCGCCGCCATGAGAACAATGTCCGATGAAGAGGCGAAAAAAACCAAAATCGGCAACGGAACAACACTGTATTACTTTAAGGAAATGGCGGACCATCCGGCTGCCGATTATCTGCGTGACAATCCGAAACCGATGCTGATCATGCAGGGATCGGACGATCTGCAGGCAACGCCGGCGTCGGATTACAAATCCTATCAGGATCTGCTGGGGGATCATGAAAACGTCACGTTCCGTTTCTATGAAGGACTGAATCACTGTTTTGTTTCTTCGCTCTCAACCAATCCCGCCAAGGCTGGGAAAGAGTTCAGCAAAGAACGTCATATTCCGTCTCAGGTCATCGACGATATCGCTCAGTTCATTCGGGATAATTGAATATCGCAGGTATTTGATTTTTCCTAGGGCAATGCTATAATTAGCGATGCAAAAAAAGGAGTATTGAAATATGTCTGATGAAAATAAGATTTATGTGACGGAAGACGGTTTGAAAAAGCTTCAGGATGAGTATCATCATCTCGTACATGTTGTCCGTGAGGAAGTCAAGAGCGAACTGAAAGAAGCAAGATCACTTGGTGACCTTTCCGAAAACGCCGACTATGATGCAGCCCGTGACAAGCAGTCCCAGGTAGAATCACGCATCGTCGAACTGGAAAACATGCTGCAGCATTATGTGCTGATCGACACAAAGCATGGTTCCAAAAAGATCGTCCGTATCGGCTCCACAGTCACACTGGAATTCCTCGATACAAAAGAAGAAGCAACTTACACGATCGTCGGTTCGACGGAAGCCGATCCGCTCAACGGCAAACTTTCCAATGAAACACCGCTGGCTCTTGCCATTCTTGATTCCAAAGTCGGCCAGACGGTCAACGTCAATGTCGCAAATCCGTATCAGGTCATTATTGTAGATATCAAATAAACGGGAAACCGGAATTCAGACACTATAAGACAGGTAGGAGGTTCTCTATGAAACTGCTGCTTGTCTTTTTGTTTTTCTTTCTGATGTACGCAACGGTGACCATGGATCCCGTCGCCCTGAAAGACGAGTCGGACGATTATATCACGGTGACCGTGGAAGGGGCGGTCGACGAAGAAAAAACACTGCAGCTGAACCGTTATGCAACTTTGCAGGATGCCCTCGACGAAGTGGACCTGCAAAGTGACGCGGATCTGAATACCCTGAATCCGCAGATGGTGCTGAAGGATAAAGACTGTATTGTCATTCCGGAAAAAAGCGAAGTGAAAAAAGTGTCCATCAATACAGCAACAGCGGAGGAACTGGTGCAGCTGCCCGGGATCGGACCTTCGACAGCGGAAAAGATCGTTCTGTACCGGGATGAAAACGGACTGTTTCAGAATCTGGAAGATCTGATGCGCATCAAAGGAATCGGACCGGCGAAATATGAAAAGATCAAAGATCTGATCACCTTATGAGACGGATCCGTGACAATGCGTACTTCCTGATGTTCGCGGCGGTGCTAGCTTCCATTCTGTATGGCCGGCCCTGGCTGTCACTGCTGTTTGGAGCGGTTCTGCTGTGGCTTCGTGCGAAGGACATCAAGATCTTTCTTCTGCTGCCGCTGCTGCTGGCTTACAGCTGGCCGCGGTATACTGTAAAGCTGCCCCAGATCGAAGAAGGCAGGATCGTTGAAGTGCATGAAAGATACGCGGTTGTAAAAAGCGGGAACGAAAAGGTGCTTGTCTATTCCGAACAGCCGCTTCCCCTGGATGCCTTCGTCACTTTTGATCATCCTCATTACGCGGAAATCACATCGATGAAAGGTTTCTTTGCCTATGACTTCGCCGCACATATGCGCCGTCAGGGAGTCAGTTACAGCTGCGATGAAAGCATGATCTGCCTCAAGGAAGAAGGCCATACACCGCGGGCTGTTCTGCAGAGATATATCGAAAAGACGTTCACGGCGGAAAACAAAGTCTTTCTGCGCCGGATCCTGCTGCATATTTCCAGCCGTGAATATGCCGGCTCCTTTCTGTTTCAGCAGGGCTTTACCGCGGTTGGGTTTCTCCTTCTGTACGAAAGCGTTCTGCGGTTTTTCCTGCGGGAAAAGAAAGAGAAACTGCTTTCCTTTCTTCTCTCAGTCAGTCTCTGTCTTTTCTATCACGCGCCTTTTTCCCTCCTGCAGCATACCCTGATCCGTTTTCTCAGACTTTGCAATCTGAAAAGAAGAGAGCAGGTGATTCTGACGGTCATGATAACGCTACTGATTCGGCCGCAGGATGCCGTAACGGCAGCCTTTCTGATTCCGTTTCTGTTCCGTGTCTCGTCCCTGACGGAAAATATCAGCGGCTGGCTCAGAATAAGTATGCTGATGCTGTATCAGAGCTTTGCCTATCAGAAAATGAATCTTCTTGATTCCATGCTGTTTCCGTTCTTTATCCGGATCAGCGGTTTCTGTTATCTGCTGGCTTTGTTTCAGCTGTGCATGCCGTTTATCGATCTGAGCGGCGTGTTCCTGTCGCTCGACCATCTTCTGCTTCTGAAAGAGCAGGGGACGCTATATGGCTCCTGTTTCGGCATCGGCATGTTTGCATATCTGTTCCTTGTGATCAGCAATGGTTTTCAGCGAAAAAGACAGATCCGTATCTTTATTCTGACCTTGCTGTTTCAGATCACCGGTCTGTTTCATCCCTGTGCTGAAATCAGTTTTATCAATGTCGGACAGGGTGACAGCATTCTGATCCGTGAACCATTCGGTCAGATGAACATGCTGGTGGATACCGGCAAGCCGCAGATGCAGGAACGTCTGTATTCCTTTCTGCATGGCAAAGGCATACATCATCTTTCAACGCTGCTGATCACCCATTCGGATGACGATCATTCCGGCAATCAGGAAGCCGTTACAGAGGATTTCAGTCCGGAACAGATCATCACGCAACATAAGGAATCTTTTTCCAGCGGCCGACTGCAGTTCTATGACCTGAACCAGATCACAAATGAAGACGCGAACCAGTCATCCATCGTTCTGTATTTCCGGCTGAACGGGATGGATATCGTCCTGCCTGGGGATGCCGATCAGATCACGGAGGAAAGTATTGTTCAACGATATGGTGACCTTAACTGCGATGTCCTGAAACTGAGCCATCACGGTTCCGCCAGCGGTTCTTGCGAGACGTTTCTGAACGCCCTGAAACCGGAGCTGGCCATTATCTCCAGCGGGGCCTTTTCCATCTATCATCATCCATCTCCGGAAACCATCCGCCGTCTGGAAAGAAGGCATATTCCCTGGCTCGATACAAAAGACGAAGGGGATATCACGATCCTGTGTCTGCCGCTGGTCAATTTGCTCGTTACCTCACATGGGAAAATTGCTATAATGATTCCGTGATGAACGTATATGTGCTTTCAGGAAAAGATATCTACCGGGTGGAAGAGAATCTGCGTCATATTCTGAACAATCACAGAATTGACAAGGAACATACTTCTGTTTTTGACGCGTCTGACAAAAAAGGATTCCGTTTTGATCTGGCCATCATGGAATGTGACAGCTACTCATTGTTTGACGAGAGTGCCAAAGCCGTGGTCATCCGCAATCCTTTTTTTCTGAATGCCGCCAAGGCTTCCGAAAGCAATGCCAAAAAGAAAACGGACAAGGACGCCGAACTGCGCATGTCGATACTGGAACAGTATTTGAAGAAACCCAGTCCGACATCGGTGCTGATCTTCTGCTGCATCGGTTTTGAAGCGGACAGCCGCCGCAAGGAATATAAACTTCTTCAGAAGCATGCCGCCCAGATCATCCGTCTGCAGAAAATGAAGAAGTGGGAGTTTGAAAACTATACGGACAAACAGCTTTCTCTGCATCAGCTGCGCCTGAGCAGGGATGCCCGCAGTGAGCTGCTCAGCCGGGTGGATACGGACACACTGCTGCTCCACAACGCCATTGACAAGATGGTTTTGTACGGCGAGAAAAACCTGGACTTGAATGATATCCAACATCTCGTTTCTCTGAATCCGGAAACAAATGTCTTCCAGATGTCCAATGCCTTTATCCGCGGTGAATTCGCCGAAGTGATCCGGGCGAGAGATGAAATGCTGGCCAATAGCTATGATTATCCTTCCCTGATCATGATGCTCGCCGGACGGCTGCGGGCTTATTACAGTTATAAACTGCTGTATGAAAGAGGTCTTTCCAGCCAGGAAATCGCCGTCCGTACACATGTCAACGAATATGCCGTGCGGATCTCTCTGGAGACAGCTGAGCGGATCCGCAGCATTGATCTTTTGAACTGGCTGGCGGAACTGGCGGAGCTGGATCAGAATATCAAAGCCGGCAAGACGGAACCGGGCAACGGATTTGAAATGTTTTTGTTAAGGAACGGAAAACGATAATGCAGGGAATCAGAGAGTTATATAAGATGGGCCGCGGCCCAAGCAGTTCACATACACTGGCACCGGAGAGGGCATGCCGTCTGTTCACGGAAGTCTTTGGTGCTTATCCTTATTACCGGGCTGAACTGTTCGGTTCGCTTTCATTGACCGGCAAAGGTCATCATACCGATACCATTATCAAAGAAACACTGCCGGGTGAATGCGAAGTTTTCTTTTCACTGGACTGGGACGAATCCTTCCCAAACGGTTTTTATCTGCAGGCATTTGATGAGAATCATCAGGAAACGCACCGATGGACGGTATTTTCCGTCGGCGGCGGTACGATCGAGATCAAGGAATACCCGCTTTCCATCCAGGATGAGATCTATCACGAAAAAAGTCTGACGGAAATCAAGGAACTGCTGCGCAGTGAGAACATCACTGTTCTCGACTATCTGTACGGCCATGAACCGGGCCTGAAAGACTACCTGCTGGAAATGCTGGACGGCATGACAGCGTGTGTCGAAAACGGTCTGAAAAGCGAAGGTGTGCTGCCGGGCCGGCTGAACATGCAGAGAAGCGCCGCCAAGCTGTATCATGAATCGATGGATATATCGGTTGCGGAACGTAAGGAACTGAGACTGATGTCTTATACCCATGCGGCCGGTGAGGAATACGCCGCCGGACATGCCTGCATCACGGCTCCGACATTGGGGGCCTGCGGTGTGATGAGTGCCCTGATGTACTATTGTCTGCATGATCTTTCCGTGGAAAAAGAAAGACTTGCGGATGCTCTGGCGGTAGGCGGGCTGTTCGGCAATCTGATCAAACAGAACGCGACCATTTCCGGTGCGGTCGGCGGCTGTCAGGCGGAAGTCGGCGCGGCGGTATCGATGGCCGCGGCTTCCTACGCGTTTTTAATGAATCTGAATATCGATCAGATCGAATATGCGGCGGAGATCGGCATGGAGCATCATCTCGGCCTGACCTGCGATCCGGTCATGGGCTATGTCATGATTCCGTGCATTGAAAGAAATGCGGTCGGTGTGCTGAGAGCCATCGACGCGGCAGTTCTTGCCAAATACATGAGCCGGGTCAGAAGACATCTGGTATCATTCGACATGGTCGTGGAAACGATGAACGAAACCGGCAAGCAGATTCCGATCGAACTGAAGGAAACCGCGGAAGGCGGTCTGGCAAGGGAGTTCATGCATGAGCACTGAGCGTGTGTTCCACACTTTCGGACCGGTTTATGACGATACCTCAAGAATTCTGATTCTCGGTTCGTTTCCGTCCGTTGTTTCCCGTAAAATGAATTTCTATTATGCCAATCCCGGCAACCGGTTCTGGCGGCTGCTTGCGGATCTGTTTGAAGAGGAAATCACCGACCGGAAACAGTTCTGTCTGGATCATCATATCGCCCTGTGGGATGTCATTGCCTCATGCCGTATCCATGGTTCGAGCGATGCCAGCATCACGGATGTCATTGTCAATGACATTCAGAGCATCGTCGATCAGTCGCAGATCAGAACCGTCTTTACGACCGGAAAGAAAGCGGCGGATCTCTATCAGAAGCTGGTCCGCTGCGACGCTGAGCATATTGCACTGCCGAGTACTTCCGGGGCAAATGCGGCGATGTCATTTGCGGTACTGAAAGAGAAATACCATATTATTCTGGAGAAACTATATGAAGAAAGCTGAACTACTGGCTCCGGCCGGAAATATGGATGCCCTCAAAGCAGCGGTGGCAGCAGGCTGTGATGCCGTATATCTTGGCATGCAGATTTTTTCAGCACGTGCCTTTGCCGGCAATTTCAGTCATGAAGAACTACAGGAGGCTGTCCGTTACTGCCATATCCGCGATGTGCGCGTTTATGTGACGGTCAATACGATGCTGTTTGAAACGGAAATCGAAAACGCGAAAAAGGAAATCGATTTTCTGTACCGAATTGATGTCGACGCGCTGCTGATCCAGGATCTCGGACTGTTTCATTACGTCAGGACCTGCTATCCGGACTTCGATGTCCACTGCAGTACCCAGATGCACGTGCACAATCTGGCCGGTGTACGCTTCATGCAGGAAGAGGGTGCGGCCAGGGCGGTGATCGCCCGAGAATCACCGCTCGAACTGATCCGTGAAGCCTGCGCGACCGGCATGGAAGTCGAAGCGTTTGTTTACGGCGCCATCTGCATCAGCTATAGCGGTCAGTGCCTGATGAGTGCCTCGGTAAAAAACCGTTCGGCCAACCGCGGCATGTGCGCTCAGTGCTGCCGTCTGAAGTACTATCCCGATAGCGGTTCTTTCCCGGAAGGGGAGTATATCCTTTCCCCGAAAGATCTCAATGTCATCAACGAACTGCCGCAACTTCTTGATACCGGTGTATGCAGTCTGAAGATTGAAGGCCGCATGAAGCGTCCCGAGTATGTCTATCTCGTCACCAGAACCTTCCGTGAGGCGATCGATGCCTATTACGAAGGAAAACATTACAAGGTATCCGCCCAACGGACAAAAGAACTTTTGCTGATGTTCAACCGCGGCTTCAGCAAAGGCCATCTGTTCCATGCCGGCACAGAAGAAAGAATGAGTCATTACCGGCCGAATCACGTCGGTATCAATATCGGCACTGTCCTGCAGTATAAAGACGGGCAGGTTCAGGTAAAACTCACCGACACGCTTTATCAGCATGACGGACTGCGCATTCTGAACGTACCGCATGACACCGGTCTGACGGCCGTCAAGATCACGCTGAACGGAAAACTTGTGTCAAAGGCTGAAAAAGGGGATGTCGTGTGGCTTGAGTGCACCGCGAAACCAAAACCGCGCAAAGGGCAGAAATTGCAGAAAACGACCGATGCCGTGCTTCTGGAAAAGATCCGCAGACAGATCGGCACCGTACGCAGAAGTCCCATCCGCATGACCTATACCGCGAAGATCAACCGTCCGTTTGCTCTGCAGGCGGAAGATGACCGCGGCAATTCGGTCTGGTACGAAAGCAGTTTTATCACCCAGAAAGCAAAGAATGCGCCGCTGAGCAGAGAGCGTATTGCCGAAGCTTTGATGAAGACCGGTGAAGAACCTTATGAAGTAATATTCGCAGAAGGTGATATGGATGACATTTTCCTGCCGGTTTCCGTGCTCAACGAGGCAAGAAGAGCCATCCTGCAGCAGCTTTCCGATATCAGAGCGATCCTGCACGGCGGCCGCGGTGAACCGCTGCCATACCAGGTATCGGTTAGCGAACCGGAAGTCCGGTATCAACGACTGCTGATTTCTCAGAGGGATATGGATATTCCGGAAGATCCGCGCTGGACAGTGGCTGAAGAAACAGCGGTCGTCGACGAGGACCTTGCGGATGGCTGCCGGAAGGAAAACATGGTTCTTTCCGAAATCGGTGATCTGTATCATATCAAGGACGGCTGTATCGGCGGCATGACACTGAACATCGCCAATTCCTACAGTATTGCCTATGCGATGCAGAAAGGACTGTCTTCCGTGATCCTTTCTTCGGAGATGAACAACGATCAGATCCGCATGACACTGCAGGCATTTGAAAAACGGTATGGATTTGAACCGAAAGTCTACCGGCTTGTCTATGGCCGGCGAGTGCTGATGTATATCAAAAACCATTTCCGGAAAGACACGACTCTGAATGCCATCAATGATTTGCATGGAAATAATTACAAAGTGGTCTATAATAATAAGCAAGCTGAGATTCTGGAACCGGAAGCCTATGTCAGCAGCAACCCGTACTGCTGGGGAAGTTATCTGATTCCGGACGCATCAGCGGATTATAAGGAGATAGTGGAGGAAGCATATGAAGAAATTCATGGAAGAGTTTAAAGCGTTCGCTTTAAAGGGCAATGTCATGAACATGGCAGTCGGCGTCATTATTGCCGGTGCCTTCTCAAACATTGTCACAGCATTGACAGAAAACATCATCAACCCGATCATCGGTCTCTTATTCCAGATGGATCTGAGCCATGTCGTGATTCACATGGGTTCTGTTGATCTCGGTATCGGTAATTTCATTTCTGCCATCATTAACTTCATCATCCTGGCGTTCGTACTGTTTACGATCATCAAGGCTGTTAACAAGATGATGGCCCTGGCGGAAAAGCCGAAGGAAGAAGAACCGGCACCGGAACCGGAGAAGAGTGACGAACTCAAGGCTCTGGAAGAAATCGTCGAACTTCTGAAAAACAAATAATCACGGATCATTCGCAAAGGGATAAGACAGCGGAAACAGATGGCTTCCGCTGTTTTTCTTTCTTTTCTGATGAACGGTTTCAGGGAATGTACACCGGCTGTCGGCAGCGGAACAGGACAGATATTCCTTTCGCATCTCATTCATGGCAGGAAAGAAACAGAAAGCCGTGGATTATGGCTTCGCATGCCTTTTCCAAACCTTTTACTGGCGTAGGGATTTTGATATAATATTTGAGGTTTAAGGAGAAATCAATGTTTTTAAAGCGCATAGAAATGCAGGGATTCAAGTCTTTTGCAGATCGAACAGTCATTTCATTTGAGCATCCGATCACCGGTGTCGTCGGTCCGAACGGGTGCGGCAAATCGAATATAGCAGACGCAGTCAGATGGGTGCTTGGCGAACAGAGCGCCAAAAGCATGCGCGGTGAAAAGATGAATGACGTTATCTTTGCCGGCAGTGAAGACCGCCGCAAAGTAAACATGGCAGAAGTCACACTGGTTTTTGACAATGCCAATCATATCCTCAACGACGAACGGGACGAACTGGAAGTAACGAGAAGGCTTTACCGGGATTCCGGTGATGCCGAGTATCTGATCAACCGGAACAACGTACGTTTGCGTGACGTCGTCGAACTGTTCCTGGATACCGGTCTCGGCCGTGATTCGCTGAGTATCATTTCCCAGGGCAATGTCGTCTCTTTCGCGGAAGCCAAACCGCATGACCGCCGCGGTATCTTTGAAGAAGCGGCAGGGGTCGCCAAGTACAAGAAGAGAAAACTGGAATCATTGTCCAAACTGGAACGTACCGCCGCCAATCTGGAGCGTTCCCAGGACATTCTCGCCGAACTGGAAAAGCAGGTCTCACCGCTGAAGCGGCAGGCCCATAAAGCGGAAATTTACCGGGAAAAGAAAAAGCGTCTGGAAGAAATCGAGATCTCGGTTCTCGTTCAGGATATTGAACAGATCCAGAGTGAAATCGAATCTGCCAAAAAGACACTGTTTGATATTGAAACAAATACCACGATGTACAACACCAGCATCCAGATCAGTGAAACAAGGATCCAGGAAAACCGCCGCACGGTGCAGAAACTGGATCAGGAGATCAACCTGCTGCAGGATGAACTGATGCGCAACATCAGTGACGTACAGGCTCTTGAAGCAAGAAGAACCGAACTGGATGAAAGAAGAAAATATATCGTCGAAACCGGCACGAACGAACAGAAGGCGAAGGAACTCCGTGACCTTCTGGACGCGGCCAGAATCGAATATGAGGACCGTAAGGAACGTCTTGATACCCTGAACAGGGAAATCCGCCTGTTTGCCGAAAAGCTGAATCTGGCGGCCCAGGAAATCGTAGACAGGTCCTCAGCCCTGGAACAGTCAAATGCCAGACTCCGTAATCTGGAAAACCGCAAGAACGTGCTCGATCAGCTGATGCGCAATCCGTTCAACAACCAGGCCGGTATCCGTTCCATCATGGACAACCGGCATGCCCTGAACGGCATCCTCGGTGTTGTCGGACAGGTACTGCAGGTCGAAGCCGGTTACGAAGAAGCTATCTCGACAGCTCTGGGCGGTGCGATGAACAATATCGTCACATCGGACGAACAGGCAGCCCGCGATGCGATCCGCTTCCTGAAGAGAAATCTATCCGGCCGTGCCACGTTCCTGCCGATCAACGTCTGCCAGCCCCGTTATGTCAGCAGAGAGAATCAGATCATCTGTGAAAATACCAAAGGGTTCCTCGGTATTGCCTCGGATTTTGTCAGCAACGATCCGAAATTCGATCCGGTCGTCGCCAGCCTTCTACAGAACGTTCTGGTCGTTGAAAGCATGGAAGCCGGCAACGAACTGTCCGCTCTGACCAAACGGAGCTACAAGATCGTAACGCTGGACGGTGAAGTCATTCACCGCGGCGGCTCCATGACCGGCGGCAAGACACGCCACGATACCAATATCGTCACGATGAAGAAAGAAGCGGAAGAACTGGCCGTATCCCTCGATGCGGAAAGAGCCCGCTATGAAATGGCCCGCAAAGCCTATGACAAAGCGACCGGCGCCCGGGAAGACGCGGCGCGGAGTCTGCAGGAAAAACGTTTCGCGGCAGCCGCTCTGGAACCGATCGTCGACGCCAAGCAGGCCAAGTACGAAAAACTGCAGAATGATTATTCACTGCTGCAGCCGCAGGAAGGCACGGAAGAAACTGACTCCCATGTGGATGAACTGGTCGTCCGTCTGAATGCCGCGTATTCACGCCGTGACGAGATCACCAACGACATCAAGGCCAAGCGTGACCTGCGCATGCAGATCAATCAGGACGCTGACAGGAAAGACGCCCAGCTGAAGCAGATCCGCAAGGAACTGCAGACAGCGGAAGCGGCTGCCAATGCCATCCGGATTGATCAGGGCCGTCTTGAAACCAGAATGGAAAACAGTCTGGAAAGACTGGCAAGTGAATACCAGCTGACCTTTGAATTCGCCCGCACCAGAGCTTCCGACACACCGGTCGACAATGCCCGGGAAGAAGTCGCTCAGCTGCGTTCCGATATCGAGCGTCTCGGCAACATCAACATGAACGCGCCGGAAGAATACAACGAAGTCAATGAACGCTATGAAACGATGAAACAGCAGATCGAAGAACTGACGTTAAGCCGTGACAAGATCCTGGCCGCCATCGACGAAATGGATACCGTCATGAAAAAGCAGTTCAAGGAGATGTTTGACAAGATCAACGTGCAGTTCAATGATATCTTCCGCAACCTCTACGGCGGCGGCAAAGCCCGCCTGATTCTGCAGGAGCCGGACGATCTGCTGAACACCGGCATCGACATCGACGCCCAGCCGCCGGGCAAGGCCGTCCAGAACAACATGCTGTTCTCGGGCGGTGAAAAGTCACTGATCGCGTTATGTGTCCTGTTTGCGATCCTGAAGGTAAAACCCGTGCCGCTGGTTATCCTGGACGAGGTGGAAGCGGCGCTTGATCCGGGCAACGTCGAACGTTTTGCCCAGTATCTGCATAACTATACCGACCGCACCCAGTTCATCGTTGTGACCCACCGTCCCGGCACGATGGAGAACACCGATGTGCTCTATGGTGTCACGATGCAGCATCAGGGTGTATCCCAGATGCTGAAAGTACAGCTGCGTGAAGCCATCAACATGGCTGAACCGGCTCTGGAGGCCGCATGAGTTTTCTGAGTAAACTGAAAGAAATCTTTAATAAGAAAGAAGACAAAGCCGTTTATCTGAGCGGTTTCAAAAAAGCCAAGCAGACATTCGGCGATCAGCTCAGTCAGATGGAATATGAGTTCAAAGGGGTCGACGATGACTTTCTTGAACAGCTGACGATCATTCTTCTCGAAAGTGACGTCGGCATTTCCACGGCTGACCTGATCTGTGAAAAACTGAAGGAAAAATGCGACGCATATCCTTCCATTACGTTCCACTGGGCCATGAACTTCCTGATTGAAACCATGAAAGAAGTTTATGAGGAGTATCCGGACGAACCAATCGTCTATAATGAAGAGGGGACGACCGTCATTCTTCTGGAAGGCGTCAATGGTTCCGGCAAGACGACGACTGCCGCCAAGCTTGCCCACATGTATCAGCAGCAGGGCAAGACCGTTGCCTTTGTGGCCGCCGATACGTTCCGGGCCGGTGCGATCGAGCAGCTTGCCAAATGGGGTGAACGCCTTAACGTGCCTTGCATCAAAGGACGGGAAAACGGCGATCCGAGCGCTGCCATCGTGGACGGCTGCCGCTATGCCAAGGAAAACAATATCGATATCCTGCTGTGTGACACCGCCGGCCGTCTGCAGAACAAAGCCAATCTGATGAACGAACTGGCCAAAATGAACCGTGTCAGTGCCCGGGAGATCGAAGGGGCGCCGCACAACACATGGCTTGTCCTGGATGCCACGACCGGTCAGAACGGTCTTTCCCAGGCTGAGGTGTTTGCCGAATCGACGACATTGTCCGGCATCATACTGACCAAGATGGACGGCACCGCCAAAGGCGGCATCGTCCTGGCAATCAAGAACAAGCTGCATCTGCCGGTCTATTTTATCGGTCTGGGCGAACAGCCTGACGATTTCCGTCCGTTCGATCTGGACGGCTATCTCTACAGTATCTCGGAGGGTCTCGATACCCATGAATAAGATCGAGGCTGACCGTCTGCTGGACTTCTACGCGTGTCTTCTGACCGAGAAGCAGCAGTCGATCTGTGATCTGTACTTCCGGGAAGATCTTTCCCTGCAGGAAATCGCGGAAATGTCCGGTGTTTCACGCAGTGCCGTGCACGACACGATCCGCAGATGCGAAAAGGAACTTCAGACATATGAAGACAAACTTCATCTGTCCGCTTCCTATCAGAAACGCCTGAAACTATATGGACAAATCAGAGCCAGAGGTGATGATGAAATCAGCCGTCTTCTGGATCTGTGCATTGATACCGAAAACGATTAGGAGGACAAATTAAAAATCATGAGTAAGGTAATTGCCGTAAATTCTGGTTCATCATCATTAAAGTTCACTCTGTATGACATGCCGAGCGAGACGATTCTCTGCAGCGGTCAGGCAGAACGTATCGGTCTGGATATGGGTATCTTCACCATCAAGTACAACGGTGAGAAGAAAGTTGACAACCTGCCGATCAAGAATCATAAAGTCGCTGTCGACATTCTGCTGAAGGATCTGACAGAACTCGGAATCGTCAAGGATCTCGACGAAATCAAGGGTGCCGGCCACCGTATCGTCCAGGGCGGCGCTTACTTCAGCGAATCCGTGAAAGTTGATGAAGACGCTGTCGCCAAGGTAGATGAGCTCTGCGAACTCGCTCCGCTTCACAACCACGCACATCTGGTATGCTACCGCGCATTCAAGGAAGCTCTGCCGAAGATCGGCCATGTATTCGTATTTGATACAGCATTCCATCAGACCATGGGTCCGGAATCCTATCTGTTCCCGGTACCGTATGACTGGTACACACAGTACAAGATCAGAAGATACGGTGCGCATGGCACAAGCCACTGGTATGTCAACAGACGGGCTGCGGAACTGATGGGCAAAAACGTCGATGATCTGAATATGATCACCTGCCATCTCGGCAACGGCGCGTCCATTTCCGCAATCAAAGGCGGCAAAGTCATCAACACCTCCATGGGTCTGACACCGCTCGGCGGCATCATGATGGGAACCCGTTCCGGTGACATCGATCCGACTGTCGTCTTCTACATGATGAAGAAGCTGCAGTGCACACCGGATGAAATGGACACATTCCTGAACAAGCGTTCCGGTATGCTGGGTGTCTCCGGCATCTCTTCCGATGCCCGTGATATCCAGGCAGCTGTTGACAAGGGCGACGAAAGAGCGATCCTGACAACCAATCTGTATACCAACCGCGTCATCAACGTTGTCGGCGGTTACTACATGCAGCTGGGCCATGTCGATGCGATCGTCTTCACAGCCGGTCTCGGTGAAAATGACGCGATGACCCGTGAACGCATCCTGAAGCACATGGAAGAAGCGATGGGCCTGAGCATTGACTATGATCTCAACAAGACGATCCGCGGCAAGGAATGCCTCATCTCCAAGGAAGACTCCCGCATTGCCGTCTATGTCATTCCGACGAACGAAGAGATCGTGATTGCCCGCGATACAGTGAGACTTCTGGGGTTATAATGGATTTCCGTGCGCTAACTGAAGCCATCGCGGAAGCAGAGATCATAACCATTTACCGTCATCAGCGGCCGGACTGTGACGCCCTTGGCGCCCAGTTTGGCCTGAAGCAGTGGATCAACGATAACTATCCATCCAAAAAAGTATATGCCCTCGGTTATGAAAAACCGACCCAGGGCAGATTCCCGGCCTCTGATCATGTCAGCGATGATGTGATCAGAGACAGTCTGGCGATCATTCTTGATACGTCCAATGCGGAGAGGGTGGATGACACCCGTTTCAGCATGTCCCGCAAAACCATCAAGGTAGATCATCATCCGCCTGTCACGCAGTATGCCGATATCAACCTGGTAGATCCTGTCGCTGCCGCGACATGCGAGATCCTGGCTTTCTGTTTTCAGGAAACATCCGGTATCGTATCGCTGCAGACAGCCGAATATCTCTATATGGGACTTCTGACTGACACGCTCTGTTTCAAAACCAGCAACACCACCGCGAATACGCTGAAAGCCGCTGCTTATCTGGCCGGTTTCAGCATTGATATTCCGGTCATCAACCGGCTGCTGTTCGACCATCCGTATTCCTGGTTTGCCTTTGACGGCTGCCTGCATCGGCTGGCACACATCAAAGAGGGGAGAATGGCATATGCCATTGTCACGGACGATATCCTGAAGGAATATCATCTGACTGGCAGCGAAGCGAGAAATCATGTCGATCTGTTCGGTGATGTCATCGACTTTGAAATCTGGGCGATGTTTACGGAGCGTATTGAAGACGGCGTATCCTATTATGACGGATCGGTGCGTTCCAAAACGGTGACTGTGAATGAGGTCATGCAGAAATTCGGCGGCGGCGGTCACAAAAACGCGGCTGGTGTCAAAGGGCTGAGCGAATCACAGATGCATGATCTGATCAGCCGTTTATTTGAAAAGATTCCAACTGTCTGAGATGAAAAGCAGTCATGTCAATATGACTGCTTTTTAGGTATAATAGTAACAATGATGAGGTTGCTATTGTGGAGAACTATAAAAAGAAACTGATTGTCAGTCTACTGATACTCCTGTTTGTGATTTGCGGCTGTGCCGGAATTGGCTTTTTGGTGCAATCCATTTTTTCAATCGGCAATGAGTACGATGCGGAAACGAATGAGCTGATTGCCAGTATTGAACGCACCTGTGATACATTGAGTGAAAATAACTATACGTCTCTTGAAAGCTACTCTGAGCGCATTCTTGCGAATGTAAATATCACGGCAATCCTTGTCGGCGAGCAGGAAACCGAGGAAGAAGACGATATTCTCGGTCCTTTTGACCGTGGATTTGTCGTTAGACTGGATCATGGACAGCTGGTCACAAATGGCACTCTGCCATTCAATGTAGATTCGCTTGCGGCGGAAATTGCCACAGATTCCGAATCCGGTACCTTCCAAACGAATTACACCGACGCGGAGAATAAGGATGCGTCAGGCTTTGTTTCCTATTTCCATATCCGTGGCACTTATTACTATCTTGAACTGCATTCCTATAACGAATACTATTCCTTTCTGCATGATCAGAGCAACATCAGGGAAGCCTTCAGCAACCTGGAATATATTTACGATATCAGAATGATCGTTGCCTTCAACATGGATGACGAAGTTCCGCTCGATGAAGAGTTATCCATTTATTATTCGACTCCCACATTGATGGTTAACGAGAATGTAAAGAATTGCAAGACGATCGGTGACCTGAAAGCCCTCAAGGGTACTGTTACGGATAACGGTCTGTTTTCCTATCACGAAATCGATGAGGGCAATCTGTTCGTGATTCTGGAAAAACCTGTAACAAACAGTCTGTTTGATCTGTTTCTGCAATATGCCATCCAGTACGCAATTATCTTTGTGCTGGCAATAGTGTTTATTGTCTGGGTCGTTTCCATCTATGAATTCGTTTTAAACCATAAACTGACGGAGCTTCAGGCACAGCAATATAATCCGAAACGTGTGCATAAATCAGCGCGGATCGTCGTTATCTGCTGCAGTATCTGTATTTTCCTGATCTCCATGTTCATACAGGCAGCTATTTCTCTGCAACGGGCGGATGAATCAAATTCGAGGGTTCTCGACCTGATGTCCTATCAGACAAAAACTTCCAAGTCAAGCATAGAATTCATCAACCATAACAACCAGCTGTTCTATATTGATCTGGCAAACAGACTGAATGACTTCTTTGCTGCTTATCCTGAAAAACGGACCCATGAGCTGCTTGAAAGCTGTACCGCAGAATCGACGCTTGAATTTATAACCTTATACGACAGCAATGGCAATGAAATCTGTTCGAGCAATGATCTGATCAATCTTTCCCTGAGCAATAACGGTGACAATAATACCGCGGTATTCAAAACAATTCTGAATGGTGTTGAAACCATATATGCCGGTAATGTGAAAGAACCATATTACGCTGAGGCGCAGGATCTTCTAGGTATCCGGATGACTCTTCCGGATGGAAAATATGGATTGATGCTGTTTGGACTGCCCGATCAGGATGATCCGGAGGAAGTTGAAAACCATCTGAATCAGATCATCAAGGACACGACACCATCTGAAGCTCTGATGTTCCAGATTGACAAGGAAATGAATCTTGTAATGCATTCCAGCGATTCTGAAATTCTGTATCTGAATCCCGACTCACTGAATATCAAAATGGACAAGCTGTCCGAAAAAAACGGCAACTTCTATAAAATCAACAACATTAACTACTACGGTCTGTCCGGAGTCGGTGAGCATGATTTCTGGTTCTATATGACAAAGTCAGCGTTCATTTTCAAGGATATCGTAAGAGACGGATGGAATGGAGCGGTGCAGTGCTTTGTCGTGATGTTATGTCTGTATCTGTATCTTCTGCATGGTTACACCGATGCAGAGTTTGAAAAGCACTGTAACATCGGTGATTCGATCACAAGGCGGGATGATCTGTCATTTAATCCTGAACTGCTGACAAGTAATGCGAAGAATGAAGTCAAATCAATGATGTACACGCCTCTGAAATGGAATGAAAGAATGCCTGATCAGAAAGCGAAGCTCGTATTCCAGAGTTTAGCCATTGCACTACTGCTGTTTGCCGGTTTCGTTGTCACGAGGAATACATCCGAAACGGGCAATATCTTCAATTATCTGCTTTATGGCAACTGGACACGCGGTTTCAATATGTTTGCGTATTCCAGTATTGTGATCATGGGTCTGATCGTATTTGTCGGCGTATCAAGTGTAAAAATGCTGATCAGTATGCTGATGAATCTGATGAGTATCCGGACAGCAACAATTGCGCGTCTGATGATGAATTTCCTGCGTTATGTCGCAATCACGGTCTTCATTTACTATACGGCTGCTTACCTTGGCTTCAATCCAGGTGCGGTATTGGCTTCTGCGAGTCTGATTGCATTCACCGTATCACTGGGTTCGAAGGATATCGTCACCGATATGGTGGCCGGCATCATGCTGGTATTTGAAAGAGATTTCAAGGTTGGCGACATCATCGAAGTCGGCAATTACCGAGGCACTGTAATGGAAATTGGTGTCAGAACCACCAAGCTGATCGGTGACGGAAACAATATCAAGAGCATTCCGAACAAGGATATCAAGAATGTCATCAACCGTACTTCAATGAACTCCTGGTATATCATGACAGTCAATATTCCTTCTTCCATCAAACTGGCGGATATTGAAAAGATATTCAATGAAGAACTGCCGAAAATCGGTGACAAGTTTCCAGAAATCATCAACAGTCCTCAGTATAAAGGCGTTACCGCGATTCAGGGTGCAAAGCTGACAGTTACGATCATCGCCGAGTATAAGGAAAAAGATTTCCATAAAGTACAGAGAGTTCTGAACGAAGAAGTCATTCGTATTCTGAACGAGCAAGACATACCGATTGGCTGATTTCCGTGAATGTGCGGATTGACATATCTATAAATAACAAAAGCCCATGCAGCACCGTGACGGTGAAATACAGCAGGGGCTTTTCATTTAGAGTGATCATATAAATAGGGGAGAAAAAAACTTCCTGAGCGATTGCATCAGAAAGTTTTTTCTGCACCTTATTACTTCTTTTCGAAATAGAGCTTGACCATCAGAACGTCACCGACAAGCTGGCCGTCTTTTTCTGTGAAAGTCATATTGACGTCGCCTTCGGTTTTAACACCATCTTCCAGTTCAACCCAGGTAAATGTGTTGTTTTTGTCTTCTGTGTCGGTAAATGTACCTGTACCGTCACCTTTAAGCACGAGAACAACTTCCTTGCCTTCGAATACTTCATCAGCAGAGACGATCTGGCCGAATGCTTCAGCATTGACAGCCTGCCATGTGCCTAAGTACTTGCTGTTTGCTACATCTTTATTTTCCTTTTTGCAGCCAACAAGAACGAAGCATGTCATGACCAGCACGAAACTGCAGAGAACAGACATAAGTTTTTTCATGTTATTTCCCTCCAAATCAGTTGAAATAACTGCCTATTTCAATATATCAAATCAATGAGCAAATGTCAGCATGCAGACAGAATAAAGGTTTTTCAATATTTACCAGGAACGTGAAACATATACATCAAAACCAGAGGCATAAAGACCGCAGGTGCGGCATGCATACATTGAATGAATGTCATTATGCGGATCTTTTTTTGCAATATAAAATGTATGAGCTCCACATCTGGGACAGGGACAGCCAAGCGGATAATGATCATAGTCGATATATACGGCGAAGCATCCGCCGTCAGTTCCCCAGCAATGGCTGTCGGGTTCGACGGTTGCAGCACATCCTGCCGTTGCATAGTCACGTTCGGTGGCACCACCGCTGACAGAAGAGAGTTCGTCCATGGATAGGCTTTTGTATTCAGAACTGTCTTTGACAACTGCCTTAATAATTTCAAATCTCTCATCGCTGATTTCATATCCGTTTTGTATAAGAATCTGTTTTATTTCTTCTGCTGTTTCAGCATTCATCAACTGCTGGCTAAGATCTTCTTTTTCCCTATATTAATCTCCTGGTTGCATTTAATTATATTATAAAATTTATATTGATATTACTATTCATTATCTGATAGATATGATCAAAAAAGATCCGGAAAAAAAATTCCCTGAATTCTATGTAGCATGCGGTTTGCAGGATGTACTGCTGGAAGCAAACCGCTCAATTGCCAAGGCACTGGAAGAAGCCGGTGCTGATGTTACTTATGAAGAAGGGGAAGGTTTTCATGACTGTTATTTCTGGGATACCTATATCCAACATGTACTGAAATGGCTGAATTACAGTGCGCAAAGTAAAGAGAAAGATCACTTTTTCATAATGCTGCCAGTTTATTACCGGCAGTTCTTTTTTTGTTATTATTGTAAGCTTTTACTAATCCGTTCATCTATTGAATTATGTTATTAGACGATTTATACAATTTCACAAGAATGAAAATCTTTTCAAAAATGTCAGTTTTCCACAATTTGTGATAATTTCACAATTACACATTCATATCGATTTGTGAAAATCTTTTCATTTGTGAAATATTACTGTATTGTGAAAGATTTTATAAGATGATTCAAACTGTATCGGTTATAGATTCAAACATCCGAAAACATAACAACGAAATCAATCGCATCAGATCTGACGCGAATATAAAGATCAATGAAAAGCTGAAATACGGTCGTATAATACTGACAGCCAGATCAGGCAGATAAATATTGAGCGTCTGATTTGCATCGGGAAATGAATTTACGGGTAATTACCAATTAGCGTGCAAATCAGCGGCTTATAGAAAAAGAAATTAATGCCAGTAAATGATTAAGAACAAAGACAAAAAGAACGAATACAACGTAATGAAAAAAGACAGTATTACATGCAGTTCAAACATCCGGAAACGATCCATAAGAAGACATAAATATTTCAGAAACATTTAGAATGCATTTAAAACAGCCCATACATCCCATATTGGAATCTATTACTTCGCATAATGTATGTTATACGATTATTTTGTTTTCCGATTACAGGCGGTTTCTGCAGGCGGATTTAGGCGTTGCGAAATGAACATCCCCTGTCGGCTGTAAATAAAAAAACGTTTCATATCAGACATGCAATTCGCAATGGTTATTTCTGTGCACATGCTATGCGCAGTGTGCCATAATAGAACACATGTGATAAAGGAGGATCGTTCATGCGCTTTTCTGACGGTTTATTTCTGCTTCTGGCCATGATATGCAGTGCGTCAATGGCCATTGCCCTGCGTTTTTTCAGGACGTCGCAGAATAACAGATATGGTATGATCCTCGGCAACTATCTGACCTGCACACTGATCGGTTTCCTGATGATCGCTGATAAGCCGCTGCTGTTTCAGGCTCATCCTGCGACTTATGTATGCGGTCTGATCGGCGGCTTGCTGTTTGTCCTGTCGCTGGTCTGTATGCAGAGCAGCATTTCCTCCAATGGCACGATCCTGTCTTCTGCCTTTTCCAAACTAGGCCTTCTGGTGCCCTTGCTGCTAAGCGTTCTGTTCTTTCATGAAATACCATCGCTTCTGCAGGCGGCCGGACTGTTACTGGTAGTTGCTTCCATTCTGATCATGAACGGTACCACGAAGCAGAATACCAGCTTCAGTTTGCTGTTTCTGCTTATCGTACTGCTCACCAACGGCATGTCGGATTCAATGGCCAAGATCTACAGTTCCATTGGCTATCAGAGTGAAGAAACCGTATATATGTTTATTCTGTTTCTTTTTGCCGCAATGCTGACGTATGTCCTGATGGTCCTGGAAACACGCCGCACCGGCAAAAAAGCGGATCTTACGGATCTTTCCGCCGGCATATGCATCGGCATTCCGAATTACTTCTCTTCGGTTCTTTTGCTCAGATCACTGCGTACGATTCCGGCAGTCATTGCCTATCCTGTTTTCTCGGCAGGAACCATCATGATCGTGAGCGCTGTCAGTCTGTTTCTGTTCAGAGAACATCTCACCCGCCGGCAGACGATCGGCCTCTTTCTGATTCTGATTTCTCTGGTGCTGCTGAATATCTGATAACCAGATGTAAATAAAAACAGGTGATCCGTATAGGGAATCACCTGTTTGAAACGAACAGAACCGGAAAGAATTACTCCCCTGTTTTTCTGACGATCGACTGGTACCAGACCAGATCCGAACCGCCGGACTTTTGATGAAACGTATTCTGCATGACCATCTTCAGCTGCGGGAACTGTCCGATGAAGTCCGTGTATTTATTTTCGGTCATTCTGGTGTAATAGCACATATCTACATATCCGTCTTCTTCGCCGTATTCAAACGAAGCATACAGAATGCCGTCTTTCTTGAGCGCCTTGATGATCTTCGGATAAAGTTTCATCAGTTCGTCGTGCTCCAGATGCATGATCGAAGCACTGGCATAAATGGCATCATATTCATTTTCTTCATCCAGTTCATTGAATTCCAGAACTTTTACCGGCATTTTCAGATATTCCGATGCAAGTCTGCAGATGCATTCCGAGCCGTCCGTCGGAACGACTGTGAAACCTTTCATCAGGAAAAACGCAGTATCGCGGCCGGAACCGCAGCCGAAATCAAGGATATGACCACCCCTTTTCACAAAGGAAAGAAACATATCCTGGTTGTCTCTGGCAGTTAAGGCAAAGGATTCCTTTACATATTTCTCCGCATTCTCGTCATAGTATTCCAGAGTTGTGTTCATAGTCATCTCCTTTAACGTTTACGCATCATCCGCTTTTCAGCTGTTATATATATCATACCTGTATTTCCACTTGTTCACAAAGCATTGTTCAAATATTTCTCATACATCCTGGCCGGCAGATATACATGCATGCAAATTGGCGTGATATGAACCGGTTTTCAGAATACAATGAGCCTGGTTACGGAGGCTGGCCATGGACAGTATTTGCCCGGAGTGCGGCTGTAAAACGGTCTGTCTGCTTCAGGGCGTCCCGGGCAGACCGGATACCTGTCATTCTATCAGCAAAGCCTGCATAGCCGTTTATGGTGACATGAGCCGTCCGGGTATGCTGATAAGTTAAAGACAGGATAAAATAAAAAACTCATCCGACGATGAGTTTTTTCTGTTTTACCAGTCAGAATCCCAGTCTGAGAAATCGGAGTCCCAGTCACTGAAATCGTAGTCATAGTCATCACTGGAATCCCAGTAGTCGTCCCAGTCAGATGACCAGTCACTGTCGTAGTCGTCATCATATGTGTAACTGCCGGAAGAAGAACTGTCATGATAGTAATCCGTATCCTCGAAAGAAATGTAATCATTTCCGCCGGCGTTATAGTCATAATAGGTGCCGTCGTAGTTCCAGTCATGCCAGTTGTCTTCATAAGCGTCATAATCATAGAAGACCCAGTCATTGTATGTATCGTTCCAGTAATACCAGGACGGTGCCTGATAATAATACAGTGTGTTGCCGTTGGAATAATAACCGCTGTGCGGATGCGACGCGGCGTAATTCCTGATGCCGCTGTACATCAGTGTCACGATACCGGCAACGGCCACCGATGTCAGAAGCGCGTTGCGGACCGGATGACGCTTTTTCGCCGGTTTGCTGGTGCCGTAATTCGGCTTCAGAACACGTCTTTCCAGTTCCTTGTCATATTCTTCGGCATAGACCGGATCATTTGCCATATCCTGCTGGTGCTGCCACCAGTCGGCATCCTTTTTACGAATCCGGATCTCTTCCTCGATCTTGTCCCAGATGATCTGGCACGCTTCTTTTTCGTTACGGCCGCGGTAGTGCACTGCCCTTTCGCCGTTCGCCTTATTCTTATATACGACCCAGTAGCCCGCCTCATCCTGGAAAATACCAAAACACTTCGGTTCCGTGTTATTGACACCGATAAAAAAGCGCATCTTTTCCAGCGGCATGCCATACTTGGCCGCGAGATCCCGGATATCATCAATACATGTAACTGTATGTTTGCTCAATTTCGTCCACCTTTTTCGTAAGTAATCTTACATAGGTATTATAAGAAGTTTGTTCGGTACTTGCAAACTGTTGAAAATCAATATCATAAGCTCTGCAGGTTTTCATTACTATTGACATTGCTTTACATTTTTTCAATAATAGTCGTTGTAAAACCGATAGAGGTAGCGGCGCAAATGAGTAGTCTGCGGAGTCGGCAGATGAAGAAACAGACGAAAGGTAATCGCCGCCGAACGGATGATTCAGGCATGAGTCATCTGTGGGGATGCGGGAAACACCCGTATCACTCCTTCATTTGTGAAGTGGAGCTATTACAATGATCACCTGACCGTATGTAATAGCATGCGGTTTTATTATTTCGGGAGGAAAATATAGAAATGAAAGCTTCAAAAAACATTCTGAGCGCCGCCATGGCGCTGGCCATGCTGACTGGCTGTTCTTCTCAGCCTGCCGCACCGGCGGAAACTGAAACAACGGATACGGCTGCCGCATCCAATGTTCTGCGGGTCGGTATGGAATGCAATTACGCACCATTCAACTGGACAACGACGACCCAGACGGACATGACAGTTCAGATTTCCGGTGTCGATTACGCGGACGGTTATGACGTGCAGATCGCCAGAAAACTGGCCGACGATCTCGGTATGGAACTGCAGATCGTCAAGCTTGACTGGGACAGCCTGATCCTTTCCCTTCAGAAAGATCAGATCGATGCTGTCATCGCCGGTATGACTGCTACAGAAGAACGTATGAAGCAGGTCGACTTCACGACGCCGTATTACGTCTCTGAAGAGGTCATCATCGTCAGAAAGGATTCTGACCTTGCCAACATCAAAAACGTCCAGGAACTGTCCGGAAAGAAGGTACAGGGCCAGATGAATACGATCTATGACGATATCATCGATCAGATCGACGGTGTACAGCATATGCCGGCAGCCGAAACATTCCCGGCTTCCATTCAGGCACTGCAGGCCGGCGGCGTAGACGCTGTCACATCCGAACTGCCGGTTGCCATCGGTGTCGTTGCGGCCAATCCTGATCTGACCTATATCCGCTTCGAAGCAGGCAAAGGCTTCACCGACGAAAACGGTGACGCTACGGTTTCCATCGCTGTTTCCAAGGACAAGCCGGAACTTCTGGCCCAGCTGCAGACAGCCCTCGACAAGATCTCTGAAGATGACCGCAATGCCATGATGCAGGCGGCTGTTGAGCGTCAGCCTGCCGGAGAATAATGGCCTCCTTCTGGCAGGGCATTCTCAGCATCCTGGAGAGATATGGTCCCAGCCTTCTGCTGGGTGTGCGCACGACGCTGATCGTATCTCTGACCGGTACGATACTCGGCCTGATCCTGGGGCTTGCCGTAGGCGGACTGCGAGCCGCGAGACTCGACTATACCGCCTCCCCTGCCGCCCGTATCCTGAAGAAACTGTTTGACATTCTGGCCAACATCTATATCACGGTTTTCCGCGGTACGCCGATGATGGTACAGGCAGTCTTCTTCTATTACGCGCTGCTGGATGTCATTCACTGGTCACCGATGGTCGCGGCGATCTTCGTCATTTCGATCAATACCGGTGCCTATATGGCGGAAATCGTCCGTTCCGGCATCCAGGCCGTCGATATCGGCCAGACGGAAGCGGCCCGCTCGCTGGGTCTTTCCAATACCCAGACGATGATGCAGGTCGTTCTGCCGCAGGCCATCCGCAATGCCTTTCCGGCGATTGGCAATGAGTTTATCGTCAATATCAAGGACTCTTCCGTATTGATGATCATCTCGATCACCGAACTGATGTTCCAGTCCAAATCGATTGCCGGATCGACCTTTCTGTTTACGGAAACGTATTTCATCGAAGCGATGATCTATCTCTTTCTGACAACTGTCGCTTCGCTGATACTGAACTACATTGAAAAGAGAATGAACCGTCCGAAGATGTCACTGCCGCAGAGCGTGACGGATCCGAAAAACGTAAACTACATCAAGGAAAGCGAACAGAAAGGAGGAAACAGCGATTATGCCGCTCGTTGAGATCGAAAACATCCATAAGCGCTTTGGATCGCTGGAAGTACTCAAAGGTGTTGATTTCCACGTCAACGAAGGAGAAGTCGTCTGTCTGATCGGCCGCTCCGGTTCCGGCAAATCCACCCTTCTGCGCTGTATCAACCTTCTGGAAAAACCGGATGACGGCGTGATCCGCGTCTTCGGTGAGGATATCCTGCACACGAAAGACGTCAACGCCTACCGGGCCAAGGTCGGCATGTGTTTCCAGCAGTTCAACCTTTTCAGCAATCTGGACGTTCTGCAGAACTGCGTCATGCCGCAGATGAAGGTATTAAAGAAAAACAAGGAAGAAGCGGTGAAAACCGCCCTCTACTACCTCAATAAAGTCGGTATGGCGGACTTTGCCGGCGCTTCCGTGCAGACGATCTCCGGCGGTCAGAAACAGCGTGTGGCGATTGCCCGAAGCCTCTGTATGGAGCCGAAGCTGATGCTGTTCGACGAACCGACGTCGGCTCTGGATCCGGAAATGGTATCGGAAGTTCTCAATGTCATGAAGCAGCTGGCCTCTGACGGTCTGACCATGATCGTCGTCACCCATGAGATGGGCTTCGCAAGAGAAGTCGCTGACCGGGTCGTCTTCATGGATAAAGGCGTCATTGAGGAAGAAGGAACACCGGAAAAACTGTTCACCAATCCGGACAGTGAGAGAACCAGAGAATTCCTGAACGTCATCGGATAACATGAAAACACTGACCATACTGTCAGTGTTTTTTCATGTCAGAATGTCCTTGTTTCCGGCTGCAGCAGGAAATAGACAGCGGATACGGTCAGGCCCACCGCACAGAAGAACAGCAGCACGGATGAGCCCCATATCTGCAGCACGGAGCCGGCCAGGACGGATGCCAGCGGGATCAGCGCCTGGGAAACGATGCTGATCATGCCGTTCACCTTGCTGAGCTGGCTGCGGTCAATGATACGCATCATCAGCGTATTGATCGGTATGTTGACCAGCGGAATGATAAATCCAATCGAAAAGGCGCAAAGCGAGCACAGGATCAGGAAAAGGTTCAATGACACTCCCCGAGCGACCAGAAGCCAGTATGCGGCTGCCATTACGCTCACAGTCAGAGCCATCACACAGAAACGGATGGCGATTTTCATACCGTATTTCCCCTGTTCTTCCTTCATCGTCATTAACAGCGCTCCAAGCAGAGAACTGATTCCCACCAGCATGCTCAGGATTGACGACCACAGTTCCGGTTTCATGAATGAGTCAAATAGATACGCTGGTGACGAAATCAGATCGGTCTTGATGAAATACGGAACGAAATTGCCAAACAGAGGTGTGATGAAAAAATTGATAAACAGAGCCGCAATCATCAGAACAATAACGGCTTTTCTGCTTCGCAGATAACGATAGCCTTCCTCCATGTCGGACAGGACTGTTTGCAGAGTCAGTCTGTCTTTGGGTGGTGTGTATTCATAGCGGATGAACATTTCCGAAACACCGGAAATCAGATAACAGACACCCACGATCAGAAACAGTGTGGTGATCGGCAGTGCCGTATAGAGAATACCGGCAAGCACGACGCCGAAGATGCTCTGCAGGGAATTCTTGACGGAGAAAAAGGCATTGGCTTTCTGCAGCTGATCATCCCTGACAATATATGGCAGAAGCGCTCCGGCGGCCGGTGAGAAGATGCCGCTGATGATATTGCCGAGAATGCCGGAAACAAACAGGATCACGATATGATGGACATTTTCCCGCAGCATCAGCATCATCACAACGGACGCGAGAATGGTACCGCCTTTGCCATAATCGCAGAGATACATGATCCTGGCCTTGCTGTAACGGTCGCCAAGCACCCCGCCCAGCGGCGTGAACACCAGCATGACCACACCGCAGACTGCCAGGTACAGACCCTGCAGGAAAGCATTGCTTCCGGATATTTCAAGGATATAGAAACTGACTGCGAAACTGTACAGCACCGCTCCCAGTTCGGAAACAAACGAACCCAGGAAGACCAGATTGAAATTGCGGCTGTGGAACAGGCTGTCGTTTTTCTTTTTCGTGGTCATTGTTTTCTTTCCTTCCAGAGTTGCCTCAGCTGCGGATTTTCCAGCATATTTACAATACTGTCCATGCTATCCGCCGCGGTCGCTCCGAGGGTATCGTGAAGAATGACGTTATCCGGCACATTGATAAACCGCAGGGTATTGATACTGTAATCCGGCGACGCGTCAAAGTTCTTTACCATGTCAGCAGCAATGTCCAGCTGTTTTTCCGCCTCTTTGTTTCTGCCCTTCAGGATCAGGATATGCGATTTCAGGATTTCGATTGCCGCGGTTATCTTAAGAGTGAAGTCTTTCTGTTCCTCCTTCTTCAGACCGCTGATCAGATTCTGATTCCACTGGATCATTTCCATGGCGGCGTCCAGATCATTTCTTTTACAGAGTACGCTGACCATACCGAACATGCTGTCCGTCAAAGAAGCGATATTGCTGAGCAGCGCGTTGATCAGATACTTCTCACCTTCCTCATGTTTTTTCATTCGGATCGCCAGGTTGATGCCGATCAGGTCATCGAAAATACCGCCGATATTGTGCTGTTTCATCATTTCGATGCCCTTTTCTTCTTCGCCGCTGAGAATCAGCACATGGGCAAGTTCACCGTACAGAGTCAGTTCACCGATCCGCGGATCGGAATTCTGGCGGACAAGAAGAAGCGATCTTTCCAGCAGTTCTTTCGCTTTCTGAAGGTACTCTTTCTGTTCGCCATAGGCAAATATCATATAAACCAACGCGCATTCATGAACCACTTCGAATGAATAAGGATATTTCTTCAGAGCCTTTTCCGCTTCCGGAATAGCAGCCGGATCATTTGTGCGGCAGTACGTGACAAGCCGTTCCATCACAGGGCTGATCCGGTTGTCTTTCAGCTGATAGCCAAGCAGCGTGTCAACCGACACATCGAAGAAATCTGCCATTTCCACGATCATGGACAGTTCCGGCACGGACAGTCCGGACTCCCATTTATATACCGCGCCTGGGGTGACACCCAGAATCTCGGAAAGACCCTCCTGTGTAAGATGTCTCTCCTTTCGGAACAGGCGTATATTTTCCGACAGTTTCAGTTTCATAGAGTTCTCCTTTCCCTGGTTCATCTATATTGTAGGATCTTCAGCTCACGAAATGAAGATACTGCTCATATCAATAAGATACTAGTAAATATACTGTCAGTATGAGTTTGTGATGAAAAGAAAGGCATTCTCAGAATGCCTCATTCACCTTTCTTTTTTCTTTTCAGCTGATTCAGGTCACCGCCGGGATGATATTTATCATAACTGTCAAACAGCTGCCGGTTCTGCACATGCGTGTAGATCTCGGTCGTGGCGATGTTGGCGTGACCGAGGATCTCCTGAATGCTGCGCAGATCCGCGCCGCCCTGCAGCATATGCGTCGCGTAGGAATGGCGCAGCTTATGCGGCGTGATATGCTTGTGGAAATTCAGCTCATTGCATTTTTCCGCCAGCAGATTCTCGACAT
Organism: Solobacterium sp.; assembly: GCA_017404505.1. Taxonomy (GTDB): domain Bacteria; phylum Bacillota_I; class Bacilli_A; order Erysipelotrichales; family Erysipelotrichaceae; genus Bulleidia. The sequence goes on from JAFRCE010000025.1 coordinate 47,929, forward strand.
ATTTGGAAGTGATTTTCCGGCCGAAACGGTTCAGGAAGAACAGATTGGAGCGGCCCTTGAGATAAACAGGCCGTACGACGTCCCTGTAGCCCTTCAGAAGCGCGATCGCACCGTCGGGTATGGGAACGATCCGTTCTTTGTCACCTTTGCCTAAAACGCGGCATTTGCCCGCGTCCAGGTCGACTCTGTTCAGCGTCAGCGTGGTAACTTCGGAAACCCGCAGTCCGCAGCAGTAGATCATTTCCAAGATCGCGTGATCGAGGTATTCACGGGGATTCTCATCATTGAACGACGACATCAGTTTCTCGATTTCATCGACCGTGCAGAAGACGGGAAGTGTCTTGGTGTCCTTATGTACTTCCAGGTTCAGACTGGGATCGTTTTCATCATGCATGAAAGCCAGGTCACGGTGGAACGAACGGATGCTGGAAGCCATGCGGACAACGGAAGAAGAAGCCTTGCTGTTCTGCTGTTCGACGATGAAGTCCTCGACCATGTCAGACGTGATCTTCCTGGTATCCTTGATTCCTTCTTCCTTCAGCCAGGCAATATACTGTTTCAGGTCTTCTTCGTAAGAAATGCCGGTACGTCTGCTTTTGCCTTCGTTGATGCGGATATGCATCAGGTATTCTTTCAGAGCGTCGTCCAGTTTCATTCCGTCTTCTCCTTCAGCAGGGTGCTTGCCCTGACAAAGGCTTTGCTGCCGAACTGTTCGTTCAGATCCTTCAGAATGCTTCTGGTTTCTTTTTCGTCCGCTTCTTTCATATCGAAGAGATCGATCTGGGATGCCAGTTCCTCTTCACTGGCGAAATCCGAGGTGCTGATACCGAGCAGCCGGACCGCCTCCCCTTCATCCCAGTTTTCATCAAACAGCGTCAGAGCATTGACAAACAGATCGTCCGCCTGCCAGACGGGCTGATCGAGCGACATCGAGCGGTCGGCATTGCGGAAATTGTAATAGCAGATCCGCAGGGAAATCCGGAAGGCGGCTTTGTGCGCGTCGTGCAGACGTTTGGAAAGACGGCGGGACAGGGTCCGCAAAAGTCCTCGGATTTCGTCATAATCCGTGATATCTTCCAGCATTGTTTCCGATACGCCGATCGATTTGGCGTCATATTCCAGCGTGATGGTGCGGCTGTCATGGCCATGGGTGCGGGCGATGACGTCCTCGGTGTTTTTCCCGAAGATCAGCCGCAGTTCGTCCAGATTCGGATAACGGGCAAGATCACCGATCGTATGGATGCCCATGTCTTCCAGAAGCGGCACAGTGCGGCGGCCGACCCCGCGCATTTCACCGATCGGCAGCGGCCACATCTTGTCTTCCACGTCACGGATCCTGAGCACCGTGATGCCCATCGGCTTCTTCATGTCGGAAGCCATCTTGGCCAGAAACATATTCGGTCCGACACCGATCGAACAGGAAAGACCGGTCTCTTTCAAAACCCGCTGCTGCATCTGCCAGGCGAGATCCAGGGGTTTTTCATATTTCATGATCTCTTCCGTCACGTCCGCATAGCATTCATCGATGGATGCCTGTTCCACCAGATCCGTATAAGAACGGATGATCTGCATGAACTGGTGCGACAGTTCCCCGTACCAGCGGTAATGGCCGGGAATGATGATCAGATCACGGCACAGCTTTTCCGCTTCCGCCAGAGGCATGGCACTGTGAATGCCGTACTTTCTTGCTTCATAACTGGCTGTCGACACGACGCTGCGGCGGGTATTGCCGGATACGACGAGCGGTTTGCCTTTCAGGGACGGATCGAGCAGTACTTCCGCGTTGGCGAAGAAGGCATTCAGATCAATATGAAAGATGACGCGGGCCATCAGGACTGATTCCTCCGGTACAGTTCACGGGCGGCGGACAGCGAGTTCTTCGTGATCTCGCCGCTGGCGATCAGGGCCAGCTGTTCATATCTGCCCTTTTCGTCCAGCTGCTGCACACTGGTTCTTGTCTCATCCTCAGCGGAGGCTTTGGCGACCAGATAATGCCGGTCGGCACAGGCTGCCACCTGGGCCAGATGGGTCACCGCGAAGACCTGTGAGTATTCGGCAAGCGACTTCATCTTGCGGCCGATTGCGGTCGCTACCGGTCCGGATACACCGGTATCGATTTCGTCGAAGATGACTGTCTGGATACCCTGCAGACGGGTAAAGATCACCTTCAGACCCAGCATCAGACGGGAAAGCTCGCCGCCGCTCGCCGTCCGGCTAAGAGACTTCAGTTCTTCACCGGGATTCATGGAAATCATGAATTCGACTTTGTCACTGCCGTAAGCGGATGGCGTTCCTTCTTTGATCACCGTCTGAAAACGGGCATGTTCCAGCATCAGATCCTGCAGATGACGGGCAATCGCGGCATCCAGCTCGGGTGCCTTCGTTTTTCTGATATCGCGCAGAACAGCCGCTTTCTGATCATAGATCTTACGTGCCTGTTCGATTTCCCGGTCCTTCTTTTCCAGGTATTCGCGGCGGTGAGTGATCATCTCAATCTGAGCAAGCAGTTCTTCCTTCTTCGCAAGAATTCGCTCAATGGAATTTCCGTATTTCCTTTTCAGCCGCTGGATGGTATAAAGTCTCTCTTCCATGGCGTTGACGTCTTCTTCGCTCATTTCCATTTCAGAGGCCATGTCATGCAGCTGATCCATGACATCGGTGACGGTATAGTACGCGTCGTTCAGGGTTTCCTGCAGCGCTTCGATCTTTTCCGAACCATGCAGTGTCTGAACCGTCCGGTTCAGTTCGTACAGATTTCCGGAAAGTTCTTCGTCATACAGAGAAAAGATCTGATTGAATTTATCAAAAGAATCACGGACTGCTTTGAACTGCTTTTCCTTTTCGAGCAGTTCTGCTTCTTCCTGCGGTTTCAGATCCGCCGCTTCGATTTCATTGGCCTGATAGGTAAAGAATTCCAGATCGTTTTCGTTATAGGTTTCCTGCAGGGCAGCTTCTCTTTCCTTCAGCAGTCCGTCATAGATCCGGTAAGCTTCCTGTACAGCCGACAGCGCTTCGTTATCCTGGGCGTATTCATCAAGCAGATGGATATGTGAGGCTGTGTTCAACAGATAAGCGTTGTCCCGCTGGCCGTGAATGTCGATCTCATCCCGCAGGCAGTCCCGCATCAGGCTGAGGGAAACGATCCGGTGGTCGATCCGGGCGGTGGACTTGCCGCCGGCCTGAATCTCTCTGGTAAAAGTGACTTCATCCGCACATTCAAAACCCGCTTCCTGCAGAACTGTTTTGGCGTGCGCGTCATCCGTCAGGTCAAATGTACCTTCGATGATGGCTTTTTCCTTGCCGTGCATGACAAAAGAGGCGCTTGCCCTTTCCGCCCCCAGCATGGATATGGCATCGATCAGAATGGATTTTCCGGCGCCTGTTTCGCCGGTAAAAACACTGAATCCGGAATGAAATTCCAGATTCAGCTGATCGATCAAAACAAAGTTCTGTATGAAGAGATTTTTGATCATAAGAGTTTTATTCCTCCAGTGAAGCCTCCAGAACGGTATTGATATCAATGCCGTTTTCGCGGCGCAGCTGGCCAATGCTTCCCTGCTTTATATATAGATCGCCGAGACCGAATCGCCGCACGTCGGCCTGGATCTTTTTGCGGTTGTAATAATCGAGAATCAGCGAACCGAGACCGCCGGTCAGAAGATCTGTCTCATAGACAACGATCTTTTTGCCGAAGGAAGCGATCCGGTCAAGCATCACTTCGTCCAGCGGTTTGAAGAAACGGCAGTTGACGACGGTGATCGGCAGACCGTTGGCCTGCACTTTTTCAAGTACGGCATCCACCATATCGCCGTAAGTCAGCAGAACGACACGGTTGTTATCGGAATGATTGATCATCTCCCAGGTACCGGCCGGAATCAATTTGAATTCCCGGTTTTCCGGATTCTTCTGGATTCCCTTCGGGAAACGGATGAAATACGGATGTTCCTGCTGAAATGCGGTATAAAGGAGATTTCTTGCCTCTTCGGCATTCCTTGGCTGGGCGAGGATGATATTCGGCAGCGGCGCAAGCAGACCGATGTCAAAGATACCGTGATGCGTCTCGCCGTCTTCGCCGACCAGACCGGCCCGGTCAATGCCGATCACGACCGGCAGATCCATGCGGGCGATATCGTGATTGATCTGATCATACGCTCTCTGCAGAAAGGAACTGTAAATCGTCAGATACGGACGTTTGCCGCTGATTGCGATGCCGGCCGCCATGGTCGCTGCATGTTCTTCGGCAATGCCGCAGTCATAGCTTCTTTCCGGGAATTCCGCGAAGAAGCTGCGCAGGGAAGAACCGTTGATCATGGCCGGTGTCAGGGCAATGATGTCAGGATTCTCTTCTGCCAGTTCTTTGACGGTGTTGCTCATCAGACCGCTCCAGCTCTGATATCCTTCCGGTACTTCATAAAGCGGTTTGCCGGTCGTGACGTCGAACGCGCCGACGCCGTGCCATCTGCCTTCCCTATCGACTTCACAGGGCAGATAGCCTCTGCCTTTCTGGGTAATCACATGAATGACGATCGGACCTTCATGGGTCTTGGCCATCTGGAACACACGGATCAGTTCCTTCAAATCGTGTCCGTCGACCGGTCCGATATAATCGAGGCCGAATTCCTCGAAGATACCGCCGTGAATAATGGCATATTTCACGCCGTCCTTGAAGGTTTTCAGGCCGGTATAAATGGTCTGGCCGATGCCGTTGGACCGCAGGGAACGCTTGACGCCCTCTTTCAGGCCGGTGTAGGTCTTGGACGTGCGCAGACGGGAAAATCCCTGGCTCATGGCTCCGACGTTGCGGGAAATCGACATATTGTTGTCATTGAAGACGATAATGATATTCTTCTTCTCGGCACCGATCTGGTTCAGCGCTTCGAGGGCCATGCCGCTGCCCAGCGCACCGTCGCCGATGACCGGAACGATGTGGTAATACTGATTGCCCGGATCGATATCCCGGGCTGCCGCCATGCCGAGGGCGGCGCTCAGCGAGGTGGAACTGTGGCCGGCTTCCCAGACATCATGTTCGCTTTCGCATCTCTTCTCAAATCCGCTCAGACCGTGGAACTGCCGCAACGTGGAAAAGCGGGATGCTCTTCCGGTCAGGATCTTGTGCGTATAACACTGATGTCCGACGTCAAAAAAGATCTTATCCCGCGGCGAGGAAAAGGCATAATGAAGGGCAATCGTCAGTTCAACGACACCAAGATTGCTGGCAAGATGGCCGCCCGTGCGGGCAATGCTGTGAATCAGAAATTCCCTGATCTCAGCAGCCAGTTCTTCCATTTCATGAACATTCATTGACTTCAGAAACGAAGGGTCATGAATTTCATTCAGATTGATCATAAAACCTCCTACATCGTTCTGCCGCGGATCTGTTCGATCATCGCAATGATCCCAGCCGCATCGAACGCTCCGAATGAGAGAACAAGCCGGATTGCTTCATCATAAAGGCTGTTCATCATTCTTTCAGCGGTTTCTATCCCATAAATTGATACGCACGTGACTTTTTCATTGTCACTGTCGGAAGTGCTTTTGCCGAATTCCTCCGGTGTCAGGCGGACATCGAGAATATCGTCCTGGATCTGGAAAGCCAGGCCGATCATATCACCGATGCGGTGCCACTTTTCGGCGTCTTCCGGATGGCCGGCCAGCACGCTGCCGATCATCATCGGCACACTGAGCAGGCAGCCTGTCTTATACTTCTGGATCGTCTGCACGTCATCCCATGAGGTTTTCCCCTGTTCCTCAAAGATGTCCAGGCATTGTCCCAATACCATGCCGGACGGTCCGGCCATTTCGGCAAGATACTTCATGCCGGCCGCTTTCGCTTCGCCGCCGCATTTAGCGGATGCGGCTACTTCGAACGCATAGGTAAGCAGTCCGTCACCGGCCAGGATGGCGGTCGCTTCGTCAAACTGTTTATGACAGGTCGGGCGTCCCCTCCGCAGATCGTCGTTATCCATGGCCGGCAGATCGTCATGGATCAGTGAATAGGTATGGATCATTTCGATCGCGCAGGCGAATTCATCCGCCAGAGACTCTTCTTTGCCATACCCTTTCACAGCCGCGTAAAGCAGCAGCGGACGGATCCGTTTGCCGCCGGCGAGCAGTGAATATGCCATGGCGTCTCTGACTCTGCTCTCCGGCAGAGCCATGATCTTTTCTTCAAGCAGACGTTCAATCCGCATCTTCATCACCGCCGTTTTTCTGAATAATATCATTGATCCTGTTCTCAAACTGTTTCAGTTTCTGATCACAGGAACGGACAAGCTTCAGTCCTTCTTCAAACAGGGCAATCGTTTCATCAAGAGGTTTTTCGTTTTCCTCCAGCAGTGAAACGATTTCATTGAGGCGTTCCATCGACTGTTCAAATGTCAGTTTCTTTTCAGCCATGCAGTTTCTCCTTCGATATGACTTCCGTATATACCAGACCGTCGCGCATCCGCACGTTCAGTCTGTCTTTTTCATTTACCTCTTCGATACTGCTGACGACATGCTCACCTTTGTAAACCACGGAATATCCCCTTTCCATGACCTTCAGCGGTGAATAAGCATCCAGCAGCTGTATTCTCTGAGCAAGTTCCTGCTGTTTCAGCTGCAGATCCTTCGCCATCAGAAATGAGAGTTTTTCGTTATCGCTCTGCAGCAGAGCCTTCTCATCCAGCAGTGTTTTCTGCACCGCCATGCGCATTCTCTGCGCCGATGTCTGCAATGTGGCGCTGATCTCCATGCTTTCCCTATGGACTGCCGTATAGAAACGCTGCAGCACTTCCTGCAGTTTCTTCTGACGCTGCAGGACGGTATCTTTCTGATGCATCAGTTTATCCTGCAGAGCGGCAAGACGCATCGCTTTTTCCGCATAGAGACGTTCCGGTCTTTTCAGATATGGATGCTCGGCATAATGACGCAGCTGTGCTTTGTCTGCTTCAAGATACTGCAGTACCGTATTCGTCAGACGTTTTTCATACTGGTTCAGGATCGCTTCTGTTTCCCGCAGATCGGGGACCGCCTTTTCGACCGCGCCGGTCGGCGTATTGGCCCGTACGTCAGCCGTGTAGTCACACAGTGTGAAATCGATCTCATGACCGATCCCGGTGACGACCGGTGTATTCATAATGTAGATATAACGGGCCAGTGTCTCGTCGTTGAAACACCAGAGGTCTTCGATCGATCCGCCGCCGCGGGCCAGCAGGATCACATCATGATTTCCCGCTTCCGCCTTCATCATGGCTTCCAGGATCTTTCCGGCGGCTTCCCTGCCCTGAACCGGCGTCGGATATTCATGCAGCTGTGCCAGAGGCCATCTTTTCTGCAGCGTGATCAGAACGTCCTTGCGGGCCGCGGTGTTGTTGCCGGTGACAAGCGCGATATCCATCGGATACTTTGGCAGCGGTTTCTTGTGTGCCGGATCAAAAAGACCTTCGGCATACAGCTTTTTCTTCAGAAGCTCCAGCTGCTGATAGAGATCGCCGATACCGCTCGCTTTCATCGCGGACACGATGATCTGTACCTGACCGCCTGCTTCATAAATGCTGACATCACCGCGCAGCAGTACTTTATCACCGTCCTTGGGCCGGAAATTCACCCGCTGGTTGCTGGAAGCGAACATGACGCAGCTGATGCTGGCATGTTCATCCTTCAGGGAAAAGTACCAGTGTCTTCCCTGCGGCATACGCAGATTGGAGATTTCCCCTTCAACCAGCACGCCGTGCAGGATGGGATCGCCTTCCAGCCGGTTTTTCAGATAACGGACGAGCGCACTGACTTTTGCCGGTTTTCTTTCGCTCATATGATGTCCAGTACCCGGTTGATCAGTTTGTAGGTATCCTCGTCACAGTATTTCTTGCTCAGTTCGACGCATTCGTCAATAATGACCGCCGCTTCCACTTTCTTCTGGGCAAACTCCGAGCAGCCGAGCAGCAGGATCGCTTTTTCAATATAACCGAGCCGGTCGAATGTCCATCCTTCCAGGACTCTGTCAATATAGCCGGCATATTCATCCTTGTGGCTGATCGCCGTATTGATCACATCATGAAAATAAGGATCCAGCTTCTCCGGTTCCATTTCAAACTGATCACGGATCAGTTCGTCGATATCGGTATTTACCAGCAGATTCTGGTAAATGGTAATCATTGATTTTTCACGCAGTTCAGATCGTTTCATTCGTTGTCTCCTGTTGTTAATTTTAACATGAAAGCGCATGAAAAAACAGAATGCTTGCACCGCTTCAAATTGTGACTTATCATTTTCGTGATGAGCAGAGATCCCGCGAAAAATCCTCTTTGGAAACGTTTCTTCCAGCATCTTCATACCGTCGATACGCACCGTTATGAAGTGATGAAGAACTGTTTTAAATGCGGCCTGTACAGCCAGGGTCTCAGCCATGATCTGTCCAAGTACTCACCGCCGGAATTTCTCGTCAGTGTGAAGTACTTTCAGGGCGACCGTTCGCCTTATATGTACGAAAAGGAAAAGTACGGTTTTTCCTACGGCTGGCTGCATCATAAGGGCCGCAACCGTCATCACTGGGAATACTGGTATGATATGATCAAAGGCGAATGGGTGCCGCTGGAAATGCCGCTGCCCTTCTTCATCGAAATGGTCTGCGACCGGGTAGCTGCCTGCCGCATCTACCAGAAAGAGAATTACACACAGAGAAGCGCCCTCGAGTACTATTACAGCCGTAACGACCGCTTCTATATGCATGAAAAGACAGCCGCGAAACTGGAAGCCGTGCTGAAGGACATCGCGGAAAACGGTGAAGACGCCGCTTTCGCGCGGCTGAAACAGGAACTGCGCCAATACCGCAGGGCCGCTGAAAAGAAATAGAAAGCTAACTATATAAAAATCAAGTAGTTCTTATGAAAAAGTTTGAAAATGAACGAATTACCTGATGTGTTAGCTGAAGAAGAAATACTAGTTCTTTGAAATTGTGAATATGGATTGTAACTGACGCACTTAAAACAA
>JAFRCE010000026.1 GCA_017404505.1 Solobacterium sp.
GGCATCCTCGTTCAGGAAAGATAGATCTTTGGCATTTCCCTCAAATACGCTCACTTTACTGTTGCCGGCAAACAAAGACTTCATTTCTTCAACATAGCGAGGGGTGAGTTCTACTGCATCCACAAGGTAGCCTTCATCAGCTAGTGCTTTCGCGTAAGTTCCACCGCCCGCTCCGATATCAGCAATTTTAGCGTTTGGACGAAGGAATTTGTGCAAGTAGTGCATGGTTACGATAAACTCGGTTTCGTTTGCCTTTGTATAGGTCAGACGATTCTTCTCGGGGAAACCGGTATATTGTTCGATTACTTTTTTCTCTTGCTCATGCGACATAATCTCTTTCCTTCCTGATAAATCCAGATTTCGCGATATCCCGACAAACTCCGATTTATCTCTTTGTCACTACAGCTTCTTCCTTGGTAGGGAAAAGCCTGGATTCTCTTACTTTTGTACCACCGCCATTTTCAAAGCGGATCGTATAAAAACCTCCGGCATACTTGATGACAGTAGCTTCTTTTACCAGATGCAATGCAGATCCGGATAAGAATACTTTCTGTCCCGGTTTGTATTTACCATCCATGAGAAGCTCCTCCTTTCCCGTATACCCAAGATAATTATACAGCCCGGGGATTGTCTTAAGTACCCGTCAGATGGCTGTATGTAAGGTTTAGAAAAGCTCCCTGGTCAGGAGCTTGTTCAGTACTTAATACATGAATAGTTTGTTACAAAAGTCTTCACCAGCAGTAACAAATCTTCATGCTGCGGGGGTAAGCTGGGGGTAAGCGGGGGTAAATTGACATTGTAAATGTGCAAATTTACCGTACCAAATGCCTTCAAAACCCTTCAAAAGTGTACTTTTTCACTACTTTGCAAAGATTTTTGACCTGTTTACTCACCGCGCTGTTTCATTGTCGGGAAGAGCAGGACGTCTCTGATGGATTCCTGTTCAAGGAACAGCATGCAGAGTCTGTCGATGCCGTAGCCAATACCGCCCGCCGGGGGCATGCCGTATTCCAGCGCTTCGACAAAGTCCATATCGATGTCATTGGCCTCGTCATTGCCGAGGTCTTTTTCTTTCAGCTGTTCCTGGAAACGTTCCAGCTGATCGATCGGATTATTCAGCTCAGTATAGGCATTGGCGAATTCGTTGCCGCCGATGAACAGTTCAAAGCGGTCGACGAAACGCGGGTCTTCCGGATTCTTCTTGGTAAGCGGGGAGATCTCCAGCGGATGGCCATAGAGGAAAGTAGGCTGGATCAGTGTATCCTCGACATACTTTTCGAAGAACTTGTTGATGATGTGACCGTACTGCTTTTCATGTTCTTCCAGTTCGATCTCATGTTCGGCAGCCAGTTTCAGACATTCGTCGAGATCGTTGATGGCCCGGAAGTCGATGCCGGTCTTTTCCTTGATCGCCTCGGTCATGCTGACACGTGCCCACGTGCCGTCAAGACTGATGTCATAGCCGTTGTAGTGATAATCCATCTTGCCGATGACTTCTCTGGCAATTGTCTTGTACATGTTTTCGGTCAGATCCATCATGCCTTCCAGATTGCTGAAGGCGAGATATGCTTCCATCAGAGTGAATTCCGGATTGTGGTTCGGGTCCATACCTTCGTTGCGGAAGACACGGCCTATTTCATATACCGCTTCCATGCCGCCGACAAGCAGTCTCTTTAACGGCAGTTCCAGGGCGATGCGCAGATACATGTCAAGGTCCTGGGTGTTGTGATGTGTCACGAACGGACGGGCGGATGCGCCGGTCAGAAGGGTGGAAAGAATCGGTGTTTCCACTTCCGTGAATCCCTGGCCACTCATGAAATTGCGGATGCAGCTGATGATAGCAGGTCTCAGGAAAGCGACCCGGCGGGAATCCTCGTTCATGATCAGATCGACATATCTTCTTCTGTAACGTTCTTCCTTATCGGTAAGACCATGGAACTTCTCCGGCAGGGGACGCAGGGACTTGGTCAGGTGTGTGTATTCGTGGACTTCAACGGACAGTTCACCGGCCTGGGTCTTGATGACATAACCCTTGATACCGATGATGTCGCCGACGTCGCTCTGCTTGAAGAGCTCATAGACTTCTTCACCGACGACCTGTTTCTTGACGACGACCTGGATCTGTCCGTCCCGATCAAGCAGGTGCATAAAGCCGATCTTGCCCATGCGGCGCTTGGACATGATACGGCCGGCAATGGCAACTTCCGCCTTGAGGGCTTCCAGTTCTTCCGCGCTCTTTTCCGCATAAGCGCTGCGGATATCGGAAGAGTGGGCTGTGCGGCTGTAAGCCTGGCCGAACGGATCGAGGCCTGCTTCCTGCAGGGCATTCATCTTCTGGCGGCGGGCCAGCTCCTGGTCGTTCAGTTTGTTTTTCTGCTGATCCTTCGCTTTCTTTTTCAGGTTTTCCCTGTTTTCCTCCGGCAGGTTTTCAGCAATCGTTTCGCCCAGTTTTTCGGCGTTGCTGCTGATCCGGTTCAGAAAGGCGTTCAGCTGTTCCAGATCATCTTCCGACATGTTTTCTGTGATGAGGTCGGAATGTTTTTCTATCATTTCCTTCAGTTGATCAAAAGCACTCATTTTCATCCTCCTAAATATATAAAAGCTCTCCTCCATAGGGACGAGAGCTTGTTCGTGGTACCACCCTAATTCACAGTAAGAATACTGCCTCATTTACACCGTTAACGCCGGTTCTGCGGCTTCGTTCGGGAGTCCTTGTCAAAACACGTTCCTTCCGCCTCATTCCCACCGTCAGAAGCTCTCTTCGGGATACCCCGTGTTTTCATTCTCCGTCTTTACTCAGCGGGTATATTTTAACATGTAAAACCGGCTTTGCAATGCTTCTTTCCGGTCCACAACAGAAAAAAAGCCATGCCGTCGTCACGGCATGGCTTCAGAGTACGGATCAGTTGTCGAAATCGTGACGTTCCGGCAGCTTGTTCGGATCGTTCTTGAGCAGGTTGTTGACAAGAATGCCGAGCAGCAGGGCACATGCGATCGATGTGATCGTGATCTTTCCGAATGTGAGGGAGAGACCGCCGATACCGGAGATCAGGATCGTGGATACGACATACAGGTTCTTGTTGACATCCAGGTCGACACGCTGAATCATCTTCAGACCGGATACGGCGATGAAGCCGTACAGAGCCATACATACGCCGCCCATGACACAGGACGGAATGGAAGAGATGAAAGCGATGAACGGACTCAGGAAGGAGATGATGATGCACTCAATGGCAGCGGTGATAATGGTTGCCACGGAAGCGTTCTTGGTAATGGCCACACAGGCAACGGATTCACCGTATGTCGTGTTCGGGCAGCCGCCGAAGAACGCGCCGACAGCAGAACCGATACCGTCACCGAGCAGTGTCTTGTCAAGACCCGGATCCTGCAGCAGATCGGACTGGATGATCGTGGAAATGTTCTTATGGTCGGCAATATGTTCGGCAAAGACGACCAGAGCGACCGGGATGTATGCGACAGCCACGCTGCCGATGTATGAGAAATCGATATCCGAGAAGCCCTTCAGAGCTGTCAGGAAGGTGAAGTCCGGAACGGCGAAGAATGTCTTCAAAGAAACACCGTTTGCGAACAGATCGGTAATGGAAGAATAATTGACGATCTGCATGGCTGTGTTGCCGGTAGCGTTGCCGATCACGGTCAGGATGCTGGCGGCGACATAGCCGGCCAGGATACCGATAATGAACGGAATCAGTTTGACATTTCTTTTGCCGTAAGTGCTTGCCAGCATCGTCGTGACAAGCGCGATCAGTCCGCAGAGGACTGCCCACTGGGTAGCTTCACCGGTGACGCTGCTGGTCTGCAGATCACTGACAGCGTTGCCAGCCAGTGAAAGACCGATAATGGCAACTGTCGGACCGATAACGACCGGCGGCATCAGTTTGTTGACCCAGCTGACACCGACTGACTCGATGATCAGTGAGAAGAATACATAGACGAGACCGGCAAAAGCAGCACCGACGATCAGACCGGCATATCCGGCTGAAAGGGTTGCAGCGCCGGCAAATGCGGCTGACATTGAACCAATAAACGCAAAAGAAGAGCCAAGGAAAACAGGGCTCTTGCGCTGGGTGAAGAAAACATAGATCAGTGTGCCGACACCGGCTCCGAAAAGAGCCGCTGCTGTACTCATGCCATTGCCGATAATCATCGGTACGGCAATCGTTGCGGCCATAATGGCAAGAACCTGCTGGAATGCGAATACGACCAGCTGACTGAAATCAGGTCTGTCTGAAACGTTGTAAATCAGCTTCATAGAAAAACCCCCTTATTGTGCAAAATCATATATTTTGAGATACGGATTGTCCAGCGTTTTTTCTGTAAATCAGAATGAAAGCGTTTACGGAAATGTTAATTCATAATCAATCGTTGAAAACTGCACAGATTTTCGGAACATGATATGATAATGATTGTTTCAAGGAGAAAAAGAATATGAAAAACAGAAGATTTCTGACATCTGTTCTGGCTGCTGTCCTGCTGCTGGCCGGCTGCGGCTCCAAAACAGATACGACGGATACACAGCCGGCTGACAAGCCGGAAGACAAGGAACAGGAAACCGCCGCGCCGGATCTTGGCCCGCTGTTTGAAAGAGGAACCGTTGAGGGACAGTCGTATGTCAATTCCTTCTTCGGTATTAAAGCTGATTTCGGCAATGAATGGGTGCTCGCCAGCGAAGATGAGATCGCCACGATGACAGCTCAGACAAGCGAGACGATTAACAACGAAACAGCGAAAAAGCAGATCGAGGAAGGGGATGCCGTCATGGATTTCTATGCCCAGAATCCACGCGGTGCCCAGACACTGAATATTTATATGGAAGATCTCGGCCTGGCCAATGCCACGGCTGACATGATCATCACCGGTACGATGAACGCGGTGAAGAAAGAACTGGAGTCACAGAGTTTTGAAGACGTGACGGTTGAAAAGGGCACGACGACATTCCTTGGCGAAGAGGTTCCCTGCATCAATATTTTCGGCCGCTACACCGGACTGGATTTCTATGAAAAACAGGTCTTCCTGATCAAAGGACGCAACGCGGCAAGCATTACCGCAGCCAGTTTCCACGAAGACCACAATGACGAGATCCTGAGCCTTCTTCAGAAAACGGAATAGAATCAGAAATGAAAACAGTCTGTATCACATGGATCAGACTGTTTTTTTTATGCGTAGATCGTGTTCAGATAATCGACCAGCAGCTGAGCGACCCCATACAGGACGCTGCTGTCATCCGCGTTGTTCATACTGATACAGAAAGACGCGTCCTCAGTAAAACCGACCAGATAGGTGTGGATCCGGCCGTCAGCGCATTCCGCCGTGCCGGTCTTGGCACAGACATAGCCGTATGTTGCTTCGTCGAGACCATATCCTTCTGCTGTGGAGTGCATGATGGCTTTCAGCTTTTCATCCACCGAATCGGTGATACAGTTATTCAGCTTATGACGGATATGTGTATACAGCGGCAGTTTGTCGAGCCGGATGGATTCGACGATATACGGCTGCATCATTTCGCCGCGGTTGGCGATCGCCTGGGCGATCAGTGCCAGATGCAGCGGCGTGATTTCCGTATTGCCCTGGCCGAAGGCAGCCTGTGCCAGATAAGCGGGGGAACCGTCCCCGTAACTGAACTGGGAATGGATGGGGCCGAGGAACGGAATATCGATGTCCTGACCGACCAGGAAATTCTCAGCCATGTTATGCAGGGCTGTCTGGCCGATCTTGATGCCGAGGTTGGCGAAGTAGCAATTGACGGAACTGTTCATCGCCGTTTCCAGATCGAGGTCGCCGTAACTGTAGTAGCCGTAATTGGTGATCGTGAAATCGTCGCCTTCCGGTGTATAGGACCCGTCGTCGTAGTAGTAGAAGAAGTCTTCACCCAGTCCTTCTTCCTCGGCTTTCTGCAGAGCCGCGGCGGCGGTGACGATCTTGAAGGTACTGCCCGGCGGATCGTTTTCAAACGTGCCGCGGCGGAACTGGGAATCGGGGACGTCACTGTAGAGCAGAGTGCTGACGTCATTGACGTCGTAATCGATCGTGCTCTGGGAAGCCAGACACAGGATCGCGCCGCTCTTATTGTCGATGACCGTGACGCTGCCTTCCTGACCGGCCAGCAGGCTTTCCCATGCGTAGTTCTGCAGGCTGCTGTCGATGGTCAGACGGGTCGTCGCGCCGCGGTTGTTCTTGTCGAGCATGAATGTCGTATAGGGACTGGTATTGCCGCGGATACCGAAGCGGTTCTCGCCGTCGGCACTGACCGAATAATAACCGAGCAGCCAGGCGAAACTGTAATTCTCCGGATAGTCGGCGGATATGCCGATGCCCGGTTCGCCGCCGCCCATGATCAGGCTGCCGCCGCGGTCGAGAATATCTCCTTCAATGGCGTATGGCTCAATCGTTTCATAGGTGATGGCATTCCTGGTCGCCGCCGCGTCCGGTTTCAGATACGGCCCCACCAGATACTTGCCGCCCAGGAAGAACACGAACAGCAGAGAGACGATCACACCGGCGATCTCGGTCATGCGGATACGTGTGGCCGAAACGCTTCTCTTCGGTTTCTCACTCATAGAGCGTGCCTCCTTCCTCTTCGTCAGGATCCTTTTCGGAAAGGTGCAGAAGCAGACCGCTGAAGCAGAAGACAATGGTCTGATAGGTAAAGCCGCGGGACAGGAACGGTATCGGCAGACCAGCCAGAGGAATCACGTTGCAGGATCCCAGGATGACAAACATCGCCTGAGCAAACAGCATGACGGTGACACCGTATACAACGACCGCGTCCTGGCGGCTTTTCGGCAGCAGGGAGATGCTCAGCTCACCGCCGGAAAGCAGGATGCGCAGAAACAGGAATACGGTCAGGAAGCCGGCCGGCAGACCGAACGAATTGACCAGTGAAATAAAAGCCATGTCGGAATCCGGCACCGGGATCTGATTGAAATTGACCGTATTGCCGAACAGACCCGACATCCACAGCGCCCGCTTGCCCTGCAGAAGCTGATAGCCGGCTCCAAAGGGATCATTGACCAGATTGGCCGTGATGGAAAAACGCAGATATACTTTTTTGACGATCGGCCAGATCAGCGCTGTAAAGGAATTCAGCGTACCCGCTTCCGCGTAGGGCAGCAGGATCTTATACAGGGCATAGGCACCGGCCAGCAGCAGGATGGTCGTGATGAACACGGTCAGCAGATAGGTCCGCTTCAGGCTGCTGTGCGGCATGAAGATAAACAGCACGGACAGATGCAGTCCATATAATATAAAGAACGATCCCAGTTCGTGGATCAGCACCGAACCGATCAGATTCAGGAAGAAGAAACCGGTCGAGATCAGCAGGACGGTTTTGTCATTGTGACGGGACTGGGAAGAAAATAGAGCACTGTAAAACATGACGGCCGCGACTTTGACGAAATCAGTCAGCTGGAGGGTCAGCGGGCCGATACTGAACCAGGCGGTCGTGCCGTTGCCGTTGGCGTCGATGCCGTTCACCAGCAGCAGTATATATACCGCGGCGGTAACCAGAAACATCAGCCAGATCGTGAATGATTTGTTCAGAATGATCCGGAACAGCTCATAAAAAGCCACGAACGCGACGGCCACAGACAGCGAAATCGCATATTTCAAAGCACTGTAGGGAGCCCCGACCGGCACGTAGACGTGCTCGATGGTGATCTGCAGGGCGACGCCGATCGAAGCCAGGCATGTCAGGGCCGCGAACAGTTTCATGTCACTGCTGCGGTTGTAGGCGTACGTGCCGAGAGCGGCGGTCAGAAACAGCATCGGCACCATGGCGTAAAGATAGGTCATGGCGGCACTGCGGGAATGCACAAAAACCAGTGCTCCCAGAACAAACTGCAGGATCACCGGCAGGACAATATAACGGGCACCGGAATCCGCAGACGCTTCTTCCGTTTCGACTTCCATATCAGGCACTTCTTTTTTTTGAAACAACATACATTCTCCTGATAATTTATTAGGATAGCATTTTCTGTTTGAATCGCAACATTTGTAAACGTTTTCGTTCACAAATCACATAATATGGGAGAAAATATGAATAATGAACATACCGGACAAAAAGACAATCAGAGCGGTCTTCCTGGATCTGGACGGAACCGTTTTTTCGCATACGTCCGGGACGATTCCGTCATCCGCTGAAAAGGCGATTGCCGCTCTGCGCACAAAGGGCATTCTGGTATTCATTGCCACCGGCCGGCATATTCAGGAATTGAAATGGCTGAAACTGGACGATTTTCCTGTGGACGGGTGGATTACAGTTAACGGGGCTTATTGTTATAATAATAAAGGAATGTATTACAGTAAGCCGATCGATGCGGCGGATATCCGCACGCTTGTCGTCGCGCTTTCAGCCGATCCGTTTCCGTGCATGTTTCTGACGGATACGGAGATCTTTATCAACATGGATGATGCCAGGGTCCGAGCGTCCCAGGCGAAGATCCATACACCGATGCCGGATATCAGACCCGCCGAATCCGCCCTTGAACAGGAAATCTATATGCTGGTTCCGTATGCGGAAGACAGCCGCTGGCAGCCGGTCAGGGAAAAACTGAAGCATGTGCAGGATACCCGCTGGACAAATCTGGCCCTGGATGTGTATTCGCAAAGGTGCGGAAAGGATCAGGGGATCCGGGCGACATGCCGGCTGTACGGTCTGGATGAATCTGAGACACTGGCGGTCGGTGACGGACCGAATGACGAAGCGCTTCTGAATGCCTGCGGCTGGAAAGCGGCCATGGGCAACGCGGTCGAAGAAATAAAAAAACTGGCGGATTTCGTCAGTACCGATATTGATAATGACGGCCTGAAAAATGTCTTTGTGCATTACGGCCTGCTTGAGGAGTGAACATCATGAAAAAACTGTTTGGAACTACAGCGAAGGGAGAGGAAGTATATCTCCATATCATTGAGAATGACGCGGTCCGCATCGGCGTGCTGGACTACGGCGCCACTCTGGTGCTTTTCGAACACAAGGGGACCGGTACCGACGCCGTGCTCGGATATGACGATCTGGCCGGTTATGTGAACCAGCAGGGCAGCTGCATCGGCGCTTCCATCGGCCGTACGGCGAACCGCACCGGCAAAGGCGTATTCAGCCTGAACGGCAAAACATATCATCTGGCCATCAACAACAACGGCAACAGCCTGCACGGCGGTCTGGAAGGATTTGACAAAAAAGTATTCACTGCCGAAGAAACCGAACAGGAAGTAGTCTTCCGCCGGCTTTCGCCGGATATGGAAGAAGGCTATCCCGGCAATCTGCAGGTCGAAATACGTTATACGCTTCTGCCGGACGGCTTTGAGATCACCGCTACCGGTAAAACCGATCAGGATACACTGTTCGCCTATACCAATCATTCCTACTTCAATCTGACAGGCAAAGACAGTGTTCTGGATCATGTGATCGAGATTCCCTCAGAGCGCTATGGGCTTTCGGATGAAAACGGCATGATGAAGGACCAGCTGGCGGATGTCAGCGGCACGCCGTTCGATTTCCGCACGCCAAAACCGCTTGGCAAGGATATCGTCTCTGATCATGAGCAGATCGTCGTCGCCAACGGTTATGACCATTATTATGATATCGAAGGCACCGGCATGCGCTGCATGGCTGTCTGCCGGGCCGGCGGTCTGGAACTGACGATGGAAAGCGATTTCCCAGGCTTCCATCTGTATTCCGGTAACTTCCTGTACGGTGACACCGGCAAAAAAGGCCATGTCTATCCGCCGCGCAGCGGTGTCTGCTTCGAAGCGGAATACTATCCCAATGCCATCAACTATGACAGCTCCTTCACTAAGCCGATCGTCAAAGCCGGCACGGTGATGACCAATCATATCCGATTCCATCTGAACGAAAACCGGGAACACTGACCTGGTATCTGATAGGAGGCATGCAATGAAAACCTGGACAGACAAAGAGAAAAAAAGAACTTTATCGATCTATGATCATCACGAACTGCGGCAGCTTCATGACCGGATCGCCCAGTCGGTCTGGCGGGAAAAATTCCACATTCAGACGGTTACCGGTCTGATGAACGACCCGAACGGTTTCTGTTTCTTTGACGGCAAGTGGCATCTTTTCTATCAGTGGTTCCCGTTTGGTGCCGTCCATGGCCTGAAACACTGGTACCATGTCGAAAGCGAAGACCTCATGACCTGGGAAAACAAAGGCCTGGCCATGAAGCCGGATCTGCTTTATGACAACCAGGGCTGCTACAGCGGCAGCGCTCTGATCGAAGACGGCACGCTGTATCTGGCCTATACCGGCAACAACAAGGACGTCTTCGGCAAAAGACACCCGTATCAGGTACTTGCCTGGCTGAACGAGAAGGGTGAATACGAAAAACTGGATCATCCGCTGATCGGCCAGCTGGAAGACTACACGGAACATGTCCGCGATCCGAAGCTGTTCCGACACAACGGCAGATACTATATCCTGCTCGGCGCTCAGGACAAGGAAGAACACGGCAAGTTCCTGCTGTTCTCTTCCGAGGAACTGAAGCAGGGCTGGAAGATGGAAGGCGAACTGAAAGTCCGTGGCTATGATCATTTCGGCTATATGGTCGAATGTCCGGATCTTGAAAAAGTCGGCGACGACTGGGTTCTGCTGTTCTCGCCGCAGGGCCTGGAAGCGGAAGGCGAACTGTACAACTGCAAATACAACAACGTGTATTTCGTCGGCAAAATGGATTTCGAGAATCTTGAATTTGTTCCGGAAGGACCGTTCCGTGAGCTTGACCGCGGTTTCGATTTCTATGCAGCCCAGTGCGCGATGCAGGAAGAGTACCCGGATACCGCCGTACTGGTCGGCTGGTTCGGCTGCGGTGACTATACCTATCCGATCACGGACGAAGAAGGCTGGGCGGGTCTTCAGACGCTGCCGAGAGAACTGACAGTGGAAAACGGAAGACTGCTGCAGAAGCCGGCCCGCTCGCTGGTCAACCTGCGCGGCAGGAAACTCTTCGAAGCGAGAAACGGCAGTATCGTTTCCGACAGCATGCACGGCCTGATGCCGCGCACGGCCATCATGCGTCTGGACGATCCGGAAAACGAGTCCATTCAGCTCAATCTGTTCGCCCGCAGCCGCAAAAACGGTTTCGCCATCAGTTATGACAAATTCCGCCGCAAGCTCGTCTTTGACAAAGGCGACCTGATCAACCAGTGCAACGAGGAATTCGGCACATCCCGCACCATCACGCTGGAAGACGGTCTGAAGAGTCTGGAGATCTATCTGGACAGAAGCAGTGTGGAAGTCTTCGTCAATGACGGCGAGTATGTCGTTTCCGCCCGCATCTTCCCGACGGCGGAAGAAAACCTGATCCGCATGGGCGGCAAGAACATTGACCTTGTCATCTACGACACCAATACAACGGTGGAAGATTCCTTCGTGATTTAAGAAAATATACAGACGGACCGGGCGGTCCGTCTTTTCTTTTGGCATACATTTAAGTAAAATCATGTTTAGTGAAATGAGGTGTCTTTATGATCAGAAGAGCTGCCGAAAAAGATCTGGAACAGATCCTGAATCTGCTGCATCAGGTGCTGGAAGTCCACGCGAAGCTGCGGCCGGACCTGTTTATTCCCGGAACCACCAAGTATTCTCCGGAAGAACTGAAGGAACTGATGCGGGATGATCAGAAGCCCATCTTCGTCTGGACAGACGAGGATGACGTGACCAGAGGCTATGCTTTCTGTGTGATCCAGGAACCGGTGATCAGTGAAAACATGGTTCCCCATCGCGGTCTTTATATCGACGATCTGTGCGTGGACGAAACATGCCGCGGCAGACATATCGGCGCTGACCTGTTTGACTTCGTGAAAGAGGAAGCGAAAAGAAGAGGCTGTTACCATCTGACCCTCAATGTCTGGGACGGCAACAGCAGCGCGCTGGCTTTCTATCAGAAGCGCGGTCTGAAAACGCAGAAAACCGTCATGGAAATGATCCTTGATCCAAAATCGAAATGAAAAGGGGCACCGTGTGATGGTGTCCCTTAAGCTTTTCTTTCATCTGTGAAGCAGACGATGCCCAGGAAGCCGGGCCCGACATGACAGCCGATGACCGGTCCGAGTTCATACATGGAAACGGGCGTTCCCTCCGGCAGTCTTTCCTTCAGCGATTCCATCAGTTTTTCACAGTCTTCCGGGCAGTCGCTGTGGGTGAGGACGAATTCATTGCCTTCACTCTGCGCATTTTTGAGAACGTCTTCGAGAAGCTGATGCATGGCTTTCTTGCGGCCGTGGATCTTGCTGTAGGCAACCAGCGTTCCGTCGTCGGGAATATAGATCAGCGGTTTGATGGCCAGCAGGGTGCCGACGATCGCGGATGCGTTCGACAGTCTTCCGCCATGCCGCAGCCACTGCAGATCATCGATCATAAAGCGGTGGGCGATATGCATTTTGTTATCTTCCACCCAGCGGACAACCTCATCCGCGGAAGCACCTGCTTCTTTCAGGGCAACCGCCTTGCGGACCAGAAGGCCAAGGCCGATGGTGATGCAGCGGGTATCGATGATGCGGACGTCTGCCGCCGGCATTTCTTCCTTCAGCTGTTCGAGAGCGTTCAGCGAATTTCCGTAGGAACTGGAGATCGCTTTGTCCATATCCAGGAAGATGACGGTTTTGCCGTCTTCACTCAGATTGCGGAAGAATTCATAGTATCCATACGTCGTAATCTGGGAAGTGTTCGGGACTGTGCCGCTGCGCATGGCCGTGTAAATAACACGCTTGGACGCGTCTGTGCAATTGTCCTCATGGACAGCGCCGTCAATTTCGAAGGTATATGAAATCATCGGAACATTATGTTCCTGAAGCCACGCCTGATCCAGATCACATGTCGATGCGGTCGCGATCACATATTCTTTCATACTACCTCCATCAAAGTTACGGAATACCGTAGCAGTCAACATTGTAATGGATAAGAGGTTTCAAAATCAATATCAATGCGAAAAATAACAGGCAAAAAGAAAATACCGCATTACTGCGGTACCTTCTTGGCTCTTGTTTTGATCATTTCCACCAGTTCTTTCATCTGGCTTGACCGTTCCTCACCGCGCCGCATCGCGAATACGACTTCCAGGGTGACACGCGGATTCAGCGGCACCGCCACGATACCCGGCTGCTGGGCGACCATCAGGGTCGATACCGGCAGAAGGGCGACACCTTTCTTTTCCGCCACCATGGGAAGGATCTGATCGACCGTCGAGGTACGGACGTTCTCCGTGGAAATATGATTGTCTTTCAGAAGTTTCCAGCTCAGTCCGTATGAGGAAGAATACGGGTTGTTCAGGTAGAAGAGTTCATTCTTCAGGTCGGTGATATGGACAGAACTCTGCTTGGCGTATTTATGGCCTTCCCAGAGAATGACCATCAGTTCATCTGACGCCAGCCGGTAGTTTTCCGTCCGCATTCCCGCCAGCATGTTCTTACGGATGACGATGGCATCGTAATAATCGTCCTGCAGACCGGCGATCAGGTTGCGTCCGTCGGTTTCCTCAATGCGCAGATTGATGCCTTCATGATCGCTGATAAAACGGTTGAATACACGGTTCAGACGGTACTGTTTCATGATCGGCAGGGTACCGATGATCAGCATCTGCTGTTCCTTGTCACGGAAACGGTCCATGCTGCGAAGAACTTTGTGGTACTGCTTGATCAATGGCGCGGACTGCTGAAACAGCGCTTTGCCGGCTTCCGTCAGGACACCTGAGTTGGTACCTTCCCTCAGAAACAGCAAAGAACCGAATTCTTCTTCCAGACGCAGAATTTCTTTGGCGGCGGAAGAGTTGAAACGATGCGCTTCACCACTCGGTGTCAAAAAGACTTCACTCTGTGCAGTCGCGACAAATACTTCCAGATCTTCTATTCTCATGATGCTTAACTCCGTTGTTTATTATTGTTTTTCATATTATATCATGATTCATAAAGATAGTTTCCCATATAATGGAAACAAGGAGGGCGGCATGAAAGTGTTTGCGAGTGATTTTGACGGAACATTGCGTTTCTATGAGAACGGCCGTATTTTCAGCTATGACGAGGACAGTAGCGCTGTGCGCTCTTTTCAGCAGAACGGCGGACTGTTCGGTATCTGCACCGGCCGGCCGCTGGACGGTATTCTGGCCGTCCTGGACAGCCGTTTTGAACCGGATTTTTATCTTGTGTCATCCGGTGCTGTCCTTGCCGAAGTGAGAAACGGCAGAAAAGAGATCATCCGGGAAAGCACGATACCGCTATCGGTTGCCAAAAAGATATATAATCAGTTTAAAGATCATGGCATGTTCTATTTTCACGACGAAGGCAAGATCTATGGGATCGGGGGGCAGGGGAGAACCCACGCTGATCCAGGCTTCCGTGAAGGACGTGGATCAGCTGCCGGCAGATCATATAACCGGTCTTTCCATCGGAACCGCCAGTGCTCAGAAAGCGGCGGAGACAGCGGCTCTGATCAACGCTGTCTACGGAGAATATGTCACGGCTTTTCAGAATGTGGAATATCTTGACATCATCCGGTCCGGACAGTCCAAAGGCACCGCCGTCCAGGCCGCGAAACAGCAGTATCACGCGGATATGATCTTCGGCATCGGCGATTCTTTCAATGATATTCCAATGCTGGATGCGGCTGACGTATCCTTTACCTTCCGCTCTTCACCACCGGAAGTGAGGGCACATGCCGATCATGAAGTCGACAGCGTGGCGGAAGCGATCGCCATCGCTGAAAAAATATAAATAATAAGGAGGCTTTATGCGTTACATTGAATTTGGTTCATCTCCACAGCGTGTTTCCGTAATCGGCGCAGGGTCCATGCGCATTGCGGGAATGGACGAACAGACAGCCGACACCTTTATGAAGACTGCTCTTGATGCCGGTATTAACTTCTTCGATCATGCCGACATCTACGGCGGCGGCAAGAGCGAGGAAGTCCTTGGCCGCATTCTGGCCAAAGAGCCATCCCTGCGTGAGAAGATCTTCATTCAGTCCAAATGCGGCATCCGCCAGGGTTTCTTTGATTTCTCGGAAACCTATATTCTCAGCGCGGTCGACGGTATTCTGAGCCGTCTGCAGACCGACCATCTGGATTCGCTGCTGCTGCACAGACCGGACGCGCTGATGGAACCGGAACAGGTCGCATCTGCCTTTGATAAGCTTTATAAGGCCGGCAAGGTTCGCAATTTCGGTGTCTCCAACATGAATCCGATGCAGATGGAGCTGCTGAAGACGAAGGTGACGTATCCGCTGGTATGCAACCAGGTGCAGATGAGCGTTGCTCATACACCGATGCTTGACGCCGGCTTCAATGTCAATATGAATATCGATCCGTCCATCAACAGAGACGGAAGCGTTCTCGAATACTGCCGGATCCATGACATGGTCATTCAGACCTGGTCACCGCTGCAGGTCGGCTATTTCACCGGCACATTCCTGAACAATGAAAACTTTGCCGATCTGAACCGCGAACTGCGGGCTCTGGCGGATGAGTACGGGGTCGGTGCCGATACCATCGCTTATGCCTGGCTGCTCCGCTATCCGGGCCGCATGCAGGTCATTACCGGCACGACATCTCCGGAGCATCTGCGCTCAGCCGCGGAAGCCGGCGATATCTCACTGACCCGTGAAGAATGGTACGCACTCTACCGGGCGGCCGGCAACAGACTGCCTTAAGAAAGAAGGAAACAATGAATCTGAACGAAAAACTGCAGAAATACAACGAATGGGTCTTCCGCATGTCGGCATACCGGATGGCTCTTTCCATCATCGCCATCGACAAGCTGACGGTCGCTCCGGAAGCCGGTGCCGACTATCGTGACAAGCGCACGGCATTTCTGGCCGGTGAACTGTTCTCCGTGCAGACGGATCCGGAAATGGCACAGCTTCTGAACGAACTGCGCACGGAAGAAAGCCTGGACGGGGAAACAAAGAAAGCGGTGGAACTGTATGCCAAGATGGTCCATGATACCGTGTGCATACCGAAGGATGAATTCGTCGCTTCCGAGGAACTGATGAACGCTTCCTACAACGCCTGGCTGGAAGCCAAGATGAAGAACGACTACAGCATTTTCGAACCGTATCTGAAACAGGTCATTGAAATCATGAAAAAGCGGTATGAATACCGCGGCAGTGACATGCCTCTGTATGATCAGATGCTGGATGACTATGAGCCGGGCATGAACCGGGAAAAATACGACGCTTTCTTCGGCGCGCTGAAAGAACGGCTGGTACCGCTGATCAAAAAGGTCACGGAAGCAGAACAGATCGACGAGTCTTTCCTGCACCAGGAATTTGATAAAGCGGATCAGAAGAAATACATGGATCAGATCCTCGCTTATCTGCACTTCGATCCGTCCTGGGGATATCAGAACGAGACGGAACATCCGTTTACCGACGGCACATGTTCCAACGACATGCGTACAACGACCAAGTATCTGAAAGACAATGTCGTTTCCGCCATTCTTTCCACCGTCCATGAAGTAGGGCATGCGACCTACCAGCATGACGTCGATGAACGCTATGACGGCACGATCCTGGCCGCCGGTATTTCCTCCGGTATGCATGAATCACAGTCACGTCTGTTTGAAAACTACCTGGCCAGAACCGGTGCTTTCTGGGAAGCCAATTATGATGGTCTGCAGAAACAGTTCCCGCAGCAGCTTGGAAACGTCAGCTGCGAACAGTTTGTAAATGCCCTCAACATCGCCCGGCCGTCCCTGATCCGCACGGAAGCGGACGAACTGACCTATCCGATGCATATTCTGATCCGTTATGAAATCGAGAAGGGACTCTTCGACGGTTCCGTTTCCACGGAAGGCCTCGACAGGACCTGGGATGACATGTATGAGAAGTATCTCGGCGTCCGTTCGAAAACTGCCTCTGCCGGCATTCTGCAGGATGTGCACTGGTCCGGCGGCAGCTTTGGCTATTTCCCGACATACGCCCTCGGCAGTGCCTTCGCGGCTCAGTTTGTCCGGAAGATGCGCCAGGAAGTCGACGTCGACGAAGCACTGCGCAGCGGACACTTCGAAATTTGCGTGAACTGGCTGAAGGAACACATCCATAAATACGGCTGCCGTTATGATGCGGACGAGATCATGAAAATGGCGACCGGTGAACCATTCAACGTGAATTACTATCTGGATTATCTGGAAGACAAATACACGAAGCTTTACAAACTCTGAAAAAGGAAAAGCCCGGCAGGGCTTTTTCTTTGCTTTTCTAAATGTCTGTTCAATAATATAATAGGAATGTTTTGGAGAACATGCTATGAGTGAAGAAAAGTCTTCCAAGGTAAAAAAGTCGATTATATTAAGCGGTCTGGTGGGAACCGGCGGACTGTTTGTGGCCAAGGCACTGGGTCTTGTCTACTCCATTCCGTTTTCGGCGATCCTGCAGTCAGACGCGTATATGAGCTATTACGGTACGGCATACCGTATCTACAGCTATATTCTGAATGTCTTTACAGCCGGCTTTCCGTTTGCCATATCGACACTGGTTGCCCGTTACACGGTCAAAAGTGACAGCAAAGCCTTAATGACGATCAAGAAGATCTCCCTGATGGCGATGCTGGTGACCGGCACGGCGGGAATGCTGCTGATGCTGCTGCTTTCCGGCATGCTGGCGAATCTGATCGCCCCGGGTGAAGATGTGACGATCATGGCAACGGTACTCAGAGTGCTGGCCATCGCCATCTTCTTCGTGCCGCTGCTGTCGGCCTTCCGCGGCTTCTATCAGGGCCGCAAGGAAATGCAGGAATACGCGTTTTCGCAGGCGTTTGAACAGCTGTTCCGTGTCGCTTTCCTGCTGAGTACGGCTTATCTGGCAGTCTATGTCATGGGCAGGGAACGCAAACTTGCCCTGTATCTTGCCGTTCTGTCAACGTCGGTCGCGGCCGTAGCCGGACTTCTGCAGATTTTTGTCTTTGACCGCCGGAAGTATCCGGAAATCGTCAAAGAGGCGGAAGGACAGACGACAGCCACCCGAGCGCAGAACAAACTGATCCGCGAGTTTATCTCGCTGGCCATTCCGTATCTTCTCGTGGCGATCCTCGGCTATGCGGACGATATCTTCAATTCCGTGATCCTGCCGCTGGGCCTGAGGATCTACGGCTATACGCAGTCGGATATGAATGTCATTCTATCCGCGTTCAACTATGTCGGCACGAAACTGACAGCGATTCCGATGATCCTGGCGCCTGGTTTCACTTCGGCGCTGATTCCGCATATCGCGTCATCGCTGGCTGAGAAAGACAACCGGAAAGTCGCCTCCAATGTCTATGACTGTCTGGATACGGTGCTGTATGTCGGTCTGCCGGTGGCGTTCGCCATCTTCCTGTATGCCGAAGATGCCTATCATCTGCTGTTCTATACAAAGGATGTCGCGGCTTCCAGCAACGTCATCCGCTGGATCTGGCTGGAAGGGTTCATGGGAACGATCGCCCCGATCGTCACCAATATCATGATGACGCTGGGACTGAGGAAAAGCGTCCTAAAGCGGCTGACCATCTGCCTGGTGATCAAAGCCGCGATCATGATCCCGTTGATCATGCTGGTGGGCTATCCGGGAACCGTTCTGGCAACGGTCATCTCCTATGGCTATCTGGTGCTGTTCAATCTGCACGAGATCAGCAAATCCTTCTCCATCAGTTTCCGCAAGGTCGGCATCATTCTGCTCAGAACGGCGATCGGTGTCGCCATCATGGCAGGGGTATGCTTCGGCCTGAAGGCAATCGGTCTGAATTCCGTCAATACCGGCCGTCTGCTGGGCCTGCTCAAAGTCTTTATCAACCTGGTTCTGACCTTCGGTGTCTATCTGCTGATCACTTACTTCATGAAAGTGCCGCAGATGGTCTTCCACCGTCAATTCCGGCTGATCCGCAAAAAATAGTCACGATAACCAAACCCGCTGAGAAAAAGCAGCGGGTTTTTCTTATGGCTGAAATGTATCCTCATATGTTCGACATCTGAATATTGACAAACACAGTTAGTGAGACTAAACTAACTAATAGTTAGAAGAGCCTAACATTTATGCTGTCATGAGACAGGAAAGGAGAAACAGTATGATGCCATTAACATTTGCAGGAAGAGGCGAACCGGTGCAGATCATGAAGATCAACGGCAATGCCGAAGTGAAACAGCATCTAGCCGATATGGGATTTGTTGTCGGCGGCAATGTAACTGTCATCTCTGAGGCAGACGGCAATATGATCGTCAACATCAAAGAATCACGGGTGGCGATCGGTAAGGAAATGGCTTTAAAAATCATGATTTAGGAGGGGAATATGAACACATTGAGAGATGCCGCAATCGGATCGACCGTAAAGGTAGTCAAACTCCACGGCGAAGGTGCCGTAAAGCGCCGGATCATGGACATGGGAATTACAAAAGGCGTGGAAGTCTATGTCCGCAAAGTCGCACCGTTAGGGGACCCGATCGAGGTTACGGTGCGCGGATATGAACTGTCTGTCCGTAAAGCGGATGCGGCCATGGTAGAAGTGGCCTGATTTAGAAAAGAGGATGAAATGGCTGATAAGAAGATAACGATTGCGCTGGCCGGCAATCCGAACAGCGGCAAGACGACGCTGTTCAACACTCTGACAGGCTCCAATCAGTTTGTCGGCAACTGGCCGGGCGTTACAGTTGAAAAGAAAGAAGGACGTCTGAAGAAACATGACGATGTCATGATCGAAGACCTTCCGGGTATTTACTCTCTGTCTCCGTATACGATGGAGGAAGTCGTATCCCGAAACTTCCTGATCGACGAAAAACCGGACGGAATTCTGAATATCGTCGATGGAACCAACCTGGAAAGAAACCTGTATCTGACAACCCAGCTTTCCGAACTCGGTATTCCGATGGTCGTGGCCGTCAACATGCTTGACCTGGTCGAAAAGAACGGCGACACGATCAACCTGGATAAACTGAGCAGTGTGATCGGCTGTCCGGTCGTGGCGATTTCCGCCCTGAAGGGAACGAATGTCGCGGAAGCAGCGGAAAAGGCCGTCGCGGCTGCCCGCAGCGGCAAAGCTCCCAAACCGGCGGCATTCTCCGCTGACACGGAAGCGGTTCTGCAGAAAATCGCAGATCTTCTGCCAGACGTTCCGGAAAGCCTGAAGCGCTGGTATACGATCAAGGTTTTCGAACGAGATGACAAAGTCATGGCCCGGCTGAATCCAGACAGCAGGATCAGCGACATTATCAAAGCCGCGGAAACCGCCGCGGATGACGATTCTGAATCCATTATCACCAACGAACGTTATGAATTCATAACCAGAAGTCTGCAGGGCGTCTACAGCAAGAAGGGTGCCGGCGAACTGTCTGTATCCGACAGGATCGACAAGATCGTCACGAACCGCTGGCTGGCACTGCCGATCTTCGCACTGGTCATGTGGCTGGTATACTATGTGTCCATTTCCACGGTCGGTACCGCAGCTACCGACTGGGTCAATGACGGCCTGTTCGGTGACGGCTTCTTCCTGTTTGGAAACGGCCGTGAGCAGTATGACGAAGCAATGAATTCCTACTATGCCGAAAATATCTGGACCGACGAAGTCGTTGCCAATGTCGACAAGGCTGTCGAAGCAGGTATTCCCGGTGCTGACGAGATCCAGGCATCGATCGCTGATGAAGACTACAGCGCATTCGATGAAGCATACGGCTTCTATGGCTCCGAACTGGACGATAAGGAGGGCGGAAAATATTCCATTACGGAAACTGTTGAAGCCGCTCTCGATGAAGAAAACGGAAACATTCCTGATCAGGCTGACTACGGTACATGGATCAGCAGTATTCCAGCCGTTGTCGAAGGTTTCCTGGACAGTATCGGCGTCAATGATTTTATCAAGGGACTGGTCATCGACGGTATTATCGGCGGCGTCGGCGCGGTTCTCGGCTTTGTGCCGCAGATGCTCGTACTCTTCCTTTTCCTGGCATTCCTGGAATCCTGCGGCTATATGGCGCGTATCGCCTTCGTCATGGACCGTCTGTTCCGTAAGTTCGGTCTCTCCGGCAAGTCGTTTATTCCGGTGCTGATCGGTACCGGCTGCGGCGTTCCGGGTGTTATGGCTTCCCGTACGATCGAAAACGAACGTGACCGCCGTATGACGATCATGACAACGACATTTATTCCCTGCGGCGCCAAACTGCCGATCATCGCTCTGATTACGACGGCGCTGTTCCATGGTTCCTCATGGGTCGCTACTTCTTCATACTTCCTTGGCATGGCCGCAATTATCATTTCCGGTATCATTCTGAAGAAAACGAAGATGTTCGCCGGCGAACCGGCACCGTTCGTCATGGAACTGCCGGCATATCACTGGCCGACCGTGACAAATGTTCTGCGTTCGATGTGGGAGCGCGGCTGGTCCTTCATCAAGAAGGCCGGCACGGTCATCCTGCTTTCTTCGATCGTCATCTGGCTCGGCAAAACATTCGGCTGGACGGACGGCGCATTCGGCTGGAATCCGGATCTCGAACTGGAGGAAAGCGTTCTCGGTGCGATCGGCAATGTCGTCAAATGGATCTTCGCGCCTCTGGGCTTTGACAACATCAAGGCAACGATTGCGACAGTCATGGGTCTGGTTGCCAAAGAAGAAGTCGTCGGTGTCTTCGGTGTCCTCGACTTCGAAGGACTCACACCGCTGGCCGGTTACAGCTTCCTGGCCTTCAACCTGCTGTGCGCTCCGTGCTTCGCGGCCATCGGTGCCATCAAGCGTGAAATGAACAACGCCGGCTGGACATGGTTCGCCATCGGCTGGCAGTGCCTGGTTGCCTATGTCACCGCCTTCGTCATCTATCAGATCGGCAGTGCCTTCACCGGCTCACTGAATATCATCGGCTTTGTCATTGCTCTTGCGGCAGTAGCTGGTGTGGTCTGGCTGCTGGTACGTCCGTACAAGGAAGCGGATTATCTCAAGACAGTATCCGCCTGATTGAATTGATCATAGAAAGCAAGTCAGCAAAATGGCACATGAACTGACAAATGCCAGAATCAGATACCTGATTGCCTTATGGGAACTTGATCCGGAAGGGAGAGGAATCCGCAGTATAGCCCTGGCCAGAAAACTGAATGTTTCAAGGCCAAGCGTGCATGCCATGATCGAGCGTCTGACAGACAGCGGTTTTGTGAACAAAGAACATTACGGTATCATCTATCTTTCTGCCAAGGGCCTGAAGGCGGCTGAACATTATAAAAGCCGCATAGGCAGCCGGTTCTGAAAACAATTGATATTGAGAGAACTCTGTACATTTCTGATAGGGTTCTCTTTTTTTCCCGCACAGCAGGAAATCCTCTCTTTTTCCGGAATGCTGTTTTGTTTCATGATAAGATTCATGGTAGAAACGTCAGTGAATCATGAAATACAACGCTTTTATTTCCTACCGGCACAACGAGCGTGACAGCGCTGTCGCGCATGAGATCCAGAAACGTCTGGAGCGTTTTCATATACCTTCCGCGATTCGCAAACAGACCGGTATCGAGCGTATTGACCGGCTCTTCCTCGATCAGGCGGAGCTGGATATCGGCAGCGACCTGTCGCAAAAGATCGACGAAGCGCTGGCTGCTTCGGAATATCTGATCGTGATCTGCTCGCCGGCTTACAATGAATCAAAATGGTGTCTTCATGAAATTGAAGAGTTTTTAAGAACGCATGACCGCTCACATATTCTGACAGTGCTTTCGGAAGGGGAGCCGCCGGCCGTTTTCCCGGAGCTTCTCTGTTCCTGTGAGGAGACACTGATTGCACCCGATGGATCTTCGATGATCGTGAAACGGCCGTGTGAACCGCTGGCCTGTGATTACCGGCAGCCGTTCAAAGAAGCGGATAAGACGGAACTGCCGCGTCTGGCAGCCGCTCTGATCGGCTGTTCCTATGACGAGCTGATCATGCGAAGGGCACAGTACAACCGGCAGAGAATGCTGATCCTGACCAGTATCATCGCTGTCCTCTCAGCCATCGCCATCTCCTATCTGCTTTATTCAAACGCAGTGATCCGCAGCCATTACCGGCAGACGCTGATCAAGGAATCCAACACTTTGTCCGTGCAGTCGCTGCAGGCTTCCGATAACAAAGACCGCATGCAGGCGCTGGCTTACGCCCTGGAGGCACTGCCTTCGGAAAGCCTGGACAGGCCTGTCACACCGGAAGCTCTGTACGCTCTGCAGCGGGCGGCCGGTTTCTATGAACTGCCGGGAACACTCCGCCAGACATATGTATATCAGGAATCGTCCGGGATCCTTGATATGGTCATAACTTCTGACGGCAGCCGGATGGCATATCTGGATGCGTCAATGATGCTCACTGCCGTCGATCTGAAAACAAAAGAAAAGACAGCCGTATGGCATCTGGACGGCGATACTGCCGCCGATCTGATGATGGACGATCAGAACCTGCTGTATGTCTGCCACAACGGCGCGGTCAGCTGCTTTGACTTAACCGGCCATCAGCTGTGGCATACACCACTGAAGTTTCAGATGCTGAACCGTATCCATATGTCGGATGATCAGAACTTCATCGCGGCAGCTGACGCATTCGCCGTGCAGGTCATGCACCGCGAGGACGGCACACCTTATGCCAGCTACCGGATCCCGTCCGAACGGAAAGGACACATCAAGGATGTCTGCTGGGCACCGGACGGCCGCACACTGGCTGTGATCTACCACGAAGAAAGCGGTCATGAACAGGTTGGCTTCTTTGATGAGGAAACCGGTCATTTCACCCTTGATGAAACAGTCTGCGGTTCCATCAGTGACATTTTCTTTCTCGATGCCGGACATCTTCTGATCGTATCACCCGTCAATCCCGACACGACGTATTCCGAACTGGAACAGACACTTTACGCATATGAAAACACGTTGCGCCTGCGCTGTCTCAGCACAAGTCTGGAAGAGATCTGGCAGACAGAACTGCCGTATTCCCATCTCAGTCTGCCGGTTCAGAAATTCATCACGTCTTTTGACGGGAAAGATGTTCTGGTCTGCACTGCCGAAGATCATCTGACGGTGTTTGATCCGGACAGCGGATCTGTACTGACCCAGTACGATGCCGGCGGTGCCGTCGCGGCTGTTTATGAGCTGACTCCGGATCATGTCCGCATGATAACCGCGGCTGGCAATGACGTGACGGCCTGGCGGGAAAACGGTCAGAGTCTGACCCGCCGGACCTATCCGCAGAATATCACCAAAGCACTGACAATACCGGACAGCAGCACGAACGGATACCGGATCTGCCTGATCTCCAACGGCTGTCTTTCCGTTTTTGAAAACGCGTATGATACCAGCCTGCAGCTGAGCAGGTTGATGCTGACTTCCTTTCCGGAAGCGGCTGTCTGGCAGGATGACAGTCTGACTGTCTGCGACGGTGCTGATCTGATCACCTACCGGCTGAACAGCCATGAAGTGATTTCCAGAACAGAACCGGAAGGGGAGAAAGTCAGGATACTGGCCGGTTATACATCGGATCAGAAGACCGTATCCTATCTGCTGGATGATAGAACCGGGAAGATCGAAGTACAGATCACGGATCCGGAAAACGGCAGTCTGATCTGCAGCTTTGTCATGCCGGTAACGGAATACAATGCGGATAACGGTGTCCTTGCCGCATATGGAAGCATATACGGCGGTAACGATCCAGCCGCTGCCATCCGGCAGTTTCTGCAGATCGTCTATCACCGGAATCCACCGGCTGCACTCGCTCACGATCTGCTCTTCAGCCATTCTTATGCGGATCCGAATACGATTCACATCACGGATCTGGAAGGGACTGACCGTACCGTTAACGTAAATGTTTCCGGACTTTTGAAAAACGGTGAATATGATGCCGATCTTTCCGCATTGATACCGGATCCGCAGGGTGAATGCCTGTACACAGTCATGCGCGACAGCCGGGGTGGTTACTGCGGTGTGATCGTCAGAACCGATGACGGCTCTTCCGTCATTCTGGAAGACTCTCTCGGTGCCGCGGCACCGGAGGGCATCTGGAATCAGGACGGTTCCCGTCTGGCTGTTCTCTCTGGCAAGGCAGTGCAGATCTATGATGACGCCGGATCTCTGCGGCAGGAAATTTCCTACGCGTCTTCGCAGGCCATTCAGGCGGCCTGGTATGGCACAAAGCTTCTGACTGTCACAGACGATCAGAAGGCACTGCTGTATGACGAAAACGGCAGGGTGATGAAAACCTTTGATCTGAATTTTGAAAACGGCAGTCTGTATCGGAACGGCTATCTGCGGATCCGTATCCAGGATCATGAAGCTGTCCTTACCGACAGCAACACCCTGCAGATCCTTGACCTTTCCCAGGAGGGCACAAGACCGGTGCTTTATGTTCCTCATAACGCGCTCGGCTATGCCGAAAAAACCGGTGAGATCATCGTCGCGGCTGATCTTTCGGGCAATGAAAGGTACTGCATCGGCTTCTTTGTCCGCCGCAGTACGGAAGAACTGATCCAGAGCGGCTATGAGCAGCTGAAATAGATGCGAATTGGAATCGATTGCCTGCGCAGCCGGCCGCTGATGCATGATATAATAATCAAAGAAAAAAGAACGCATTTTATCATCGAACAGATTTGGAGGAGTTTTTCATGATACGTCATATCGTTATGTTCAAGCTTCAGGAAGAAGGAAAAGAAGAAAACCTGAAAAAGATCCTGACCGCTGCCGAAGGACTGAAGGAACTGCCCGGTCTGCTGGGCGGTGACGTCGTCACCAACGCCCCGGGTGCTGCCGGCAGTAACTATGATTTCGGCCTGGTATTTGATTTCGATGATCTGGCGGCACTGGATGCCTATCAGAATCATCCGGTTCATGTCGAGTTTGTCAAACTTGTTCTGACCTGCAAGAAAGAAAGAGCATGCATTGACTGTGAAATGTGAAATGACTGAGACCATTGCTGACAAGGAGGAAAAAGATGGGATTATTCGATAAGAAACAATGCTGCATCTGCGGCGAAGACATCGGCTTTTTAGGAAACCGTAAACTTGCGGACGGCAATATGTGTTCCAAGTGCGCTGCCAAACTGTCGCCTTTCTTCTATGAGCGCAAGGCTTCGACCATGGCCCAGATCAAGGAACAGCTTGCCTACCGGGAAGCCAACCAGAGAGAACTGGAACACTTTACACCGACCAAGGTCTATAACGAAGGCATGAAGATCTATCTGGATGACATTAACCGCAGGTTTGTCGTCACCAGAGCCACAGACTACAAGAAAGACAATCCGGATCTGATCGACTGTGCCCGTGTCACAGCGGCCGAATACACCGTGAATGAAGACCGTGACGAGATCTACAAGGATGAGAAGGAACGCACCCACTATGATCCGCCGCGCTACAACTATGAATACACGTTCAACATGAAGCTGACGGTCGATCATCCTTACATCGACACGATTCGTTTTGAAGTCAAGGAAGGTGACAGACCGACCAGCAAACTGTCCGCTTCCTACCGGAGCCACGAAAGACTCTGCAATATGATTCAGAACGCTCTGCGTCCGGATCTGTATCCGCTGGTGGTCACAGCCGACACACCGCTGGATTCGGGAACGAGTACAGGTGCTGCTCTGGCCGGTCTGGTCAATACTCTGAACGATGTGTTCACCAATGCCGGCAGCCAGCTGAAAGAAGGCGAATGGAAGTGCGAATGCGGAGCTATCAACACGACCCGGTTCTGCGGCAACTGCGGCAAGGAAAGACCGCTGCGCTGGTTCTGCCCGAACTGCGGCAAAGAAAACAGCAGTAAATTCTGTGTGGGCTGCGGCACCAAGATTCCCGATTCTGTTCTGAAAGAATACGGCGAAGGGGTATCTGTCAAATAAAGCCGGAAACAGGAATATGTGACAAAGAGGTCTCTCCAGACAGACCTCTTTTTTCATGCGTCCGCTTCTGTACAGACAACCGTAAGGCAGTTTTTCCTTCTTTGGCTATAATGGAAAAAGAGACGGAGATCAGACATGGATATGCATAAGAAAACCGGATATTACATTATTTCCCCGAATTATGCCCTGCGGGGATGGGCTTTTCTGCCGTATGCGCTGCAGTCACTGCAGACAACAAAGACGTATTTTTTCCGAAAGCCGGAATTTGAACTGCTGAAAAAGTGCGACGGCAATACGCATATCCGCCTGGAGGAACTCAGTGAGGAAGAGAAGGATCTTTTGGCCAGGTGGCAAAAGGACGGACTGATCTGGCCCTGCGAATGCGGAGAAAAACTGCTGAGCGATCAGGAATACCGCTTTTTCCGCAATGCCTTCAAGGAACATGTCCAGTGGTCGATCACCGGCAAATGCAACTTCCGCTGCCGCCACTGTTTCATGTCGGCACCACACGCGGCAGAAGGGGAACCGACTTTAGAGCAGCTGATGCAAATGCTGGACGGCTTTGTTGAATGCGGCATAAAGGCCGTCAGTCTGACCGGCGGCGAGCCGCTCATCCGACGGGACTTCTGGCAGGTCGTTGATGCCATCCTGGAGCGCGGCATCGTCATTCCCTATATTTATTCAAACGGTTTTCTGGTCACGGACCAGTTCCTGGACGAACTGGAAAAAAGACATCTCTGGCCGACCATTCAGTTCAGCTTTGACGGTATCGGGTATCATGACTGGATGCGCGGCATTGACGGCGCCGAACAGTATGTCCGGGACGCTCTGAAACGCTGTCAGGACAGACACTTTATGACAACCTGTTCCATGGTGCTGTTCCGGGAAAACCGGGAAAGCATCCGTGAATCGGTCAAACTGCTTGCCGAACTCGGCTGCAGTTCTCTGAAGATCGGCAATGCCATGCCGCAGGGTGAATGGCTGAACGAACCGGAGCACTTCCTGACACAGAAAGAAGTCAATCAGGTTTTCCTGGATTATATTCCGCAGTACTTTGCGGACGGTGCACCGCTCAGTCTTTCCCTGGAAGGTTTCTTCCGCTATGACAAAAACAGCGGAAAAATCGGCGCCCTGTTTGAAAGAAACGTCGCCGAGGAAAACTTCTCCAAAGCCCCGATGTGCCTGCACGTCAGAAGAGAAATGTATGTCAGTCCAAAGGGAAGGGTGCTGCCATGCATGTCGATGGTCGGTACCGCGGTCGAAGAAAAGTTCCCGAACATGCTGGAAACACCGCTGCCGGACATTCTCAGCCATCTGTCCGTGTATATGATCCTGGCCGACACCCGCATCAGTGAATATATGCGTCACAATCCGGAATGTCAGGCATGCCAGTATCGCAGCAACTGCTGCGGCGGCTGCCGGGCCTAGGCTGTCCGTGACGGCAGCACCGACTATCTGGCCAGAGACATGGTGACCTGTGAGTACTACCTGGGCGGCTGGAAAGAAAAAAAGGAAGCGGTTCTGAAAGAACTCGGCCTCCTGTAGAATACATACGCAAAGACCGCGTGCTCAGCGGTCTTTTATTCTGATCTCCAGCAGATCCGCGAAGGCGATAATCTGCCCGCTGATCCGCAGATACTGATGGGGAATACTGATTTCCTGCACGAAACCACGGACGGTTTCCCGGCTGCCGAGCCGGCCGCATGCCGCGTGATGCGGATCGTCACAGACCTGGAAGAAGACCGCTTCCGCTTCCAGATGGAAACGGACCGTCTCATACAGACGGCGCAGCTGTTCATCCAGCTTCCGCACGGTGTCCTCATCCAGCGGCGGCCGCATTTCATAGACAGCGTCCTGACTGCTGACTTCCTCGGCGAAGCCTTTCAGTGCCGCGAACGGCGCGAAGATCTTGGCCCGCCGGGCGGTGCTCATCTGCGGATGACGCAGGGAAAAATAATCACCGCGATGCTGCGGCCGGCCGCGCTTTGCCAGCCGGGCATATTCCTCTTCACTCAGCATGATCACGGATTCTTCGTTCATGGCACTATCCTTTCCTTATCAGGCTTTGTGACCGCCGATCTGCAGATTTCGCGCCATGGCCGTGCCGCCTTCCAGGATATTCATCGCCCGCACGACGGCGTTGGCGCCATAGCGGCTGCGGATCTGATACAGCGCGTTCTGCAGGTCATGTTCTTTTCGCAGACTTTCATAATCGGTAAAGAAATCCAACTGGATCACGCCGCTTCCTCTGATCGTGTCAGCCGCGCACACACCTAGCCGGCGGATCAGAAGCCGGTGATCACACTTCAGATCAAACGCGGCCAGCAGGGCTTCGGAAATCCGGGTATGACTGTCCGTGCGGTTGTCAAAGCGCACCGTGCCGACCGTATGACCGGGATACAGCCGGCCGTAGAAGTCCACGCAGAGAGGGCCGCTGTAATCCGGCACTGCTTCCAGGGAAAGCGGATCATAACTGACCCAGAAACTCAGACATCTGGTCGTCAGACTTTTCGCGCAGAGATCGGCGCACAGTCCGTCGATCATCTCGGCGAAGACCAGCCGCGCTTCCGCGAAATGATAGGGGCGGGGCAGGACCTGGCCGCTGCTGAGACTGTTCGACGAAGAATGATAATTCTTGATATCGGCCATGGTCACCGGCTCAATGCCCCAGGCATGATCGATCAGGATCTCGCCGTCAATACCGAAGACCTTATAGAAGAATTCTTCGTCATAATAGGACATGGCCGCGATTTCCCGCATCGTGAACATGCCGAATTTGTTCAGCCGGCGCATCTTGCCGGCGCCGATCTGCCAGAAATCGGTCAGCGGCTGATGATCCCAGAGCAGCTGCCGGTAAGACATTTCGTCCAGTTCGGCAATGCGCACGCCGTCACGGTCCGCCGGTGCTTTTTTGGCGACGATATCCATGGCCACTTTGGCAAGATACAGGTTGGTGCCGATGCCGGCCGTGGCGGTAATGCCGGTCGTCCTGAGTACTTCCCGGATCATCGTGATCGTCATCAGATGAGCGGGACTGACGCCTTCTTTTTCAGCGTTGGCAGTATAAAAATGAAGATAAGCCGTGACATCGATAAAGCATTCGTCAATGCTGTAGACATGGATGTCCTCCGCTGCCGCGTATTTCAGATAGATCGAATAGATCAGTGCCGAAACGCGTTCGTATTCGGCCATGCGCGGCACGGCAATGATATAGGGAATCTTTGTGTGATGTGTCCGTTCATATTCCCGTATCTTCTGCTTTGCCTCGAACAGGCGCGGCCGGCCGGGAATGCCCAGTTGTTTGAGGCAGGGCGAGACCGCCAGACAGATGGTCTTGTCAGAGCGGCTTTCATCAGCCACCACAAGATTGGTTTTCAGAGGATCCAGACCGCGGGCGACACATTCCACCGAGGCGTAGTAGGATTTCAGATCGATGCAGACATATGTATGTTTCTTCGCTGATATGCTTTGCATCACATCCTCCCTGATCAGATGGAATCAGCCTTGTCTTTGATCGTACCGAGAAAGTTCTGCTCCGGCCGGAAGGGAACCTGGATCGCATGTCCTTTCTTCTGCAGTTCCAGCAGGCGGATCATCAGCAGATTGACATTGACATCCAGCGCAGACGCGGCTGATATCATGTCATGACCCTGCCGCGCCAGTTCTTCCAGTTCCTTTTCGTCGATGAGCAGCTCGGATGCGAAAACATTGGCTTCATATTCGGTGTCACTGCGGATGTCGAACAGCTCCATTTCCAGCAGCCACTGCCGGTCCGTCAGAAGATGTCTGTGCAGCAGCAGGTGACCGAGTTCATGAGCGCATGCCATCCGCTGCATCTGTTCGCTCATGTTGCGGTTGATAAAGATAAAAGAATTCTTCAGCAGGATCTTGCAGAAGCCTTTCTGCTGTTTTGTATCAATGAATTTCACGTGGATGCCGAGCATCCGGGCAAGCTGAAAAGGATCACGGGTATGGTATTTCCGGATCAGGCGCCCGGCCGTTACTGTTTTCATAGGTCGTCCTTCTGCCGGCGGCGGTTGTTCTTTTTCGCTTCCCAGTAGGCTTCCTGCATGGCCCGCATTATTTCGTCCATGTCTTCTTCGGCCATCTCGCCGCCTGCCCAGAGCGCCCTCACGTCCGCCACCAGATCGAGAGCCTGCTTCATGGCGTTGCTGCCATATCGTTCGTTGGCCCGCAGGACAAAGGAAACATTCTCATCCAGAAGACTGCTTTCCTCAATGCCAAGCACGTTCGCCAGCATGGTGTAGGTCTCCTGTTTTTTCGGCATCCGCGTGCCCAGTTCATAATTCTGTATCGTGCGAAGGGAAATCCCGCTTTTTTCCGCCAGGTCTTTCTGGGACCATTGTCTGGCCAGTCTGGCTGTTTTGATCTTTTCGCTGAAATTCATTGAAGCCTCCCACAAGTTGCGTATAATACGCAACATCTATCTGAATCGTACAGCCAATTGTGAAAGATGTCAATGCGGTTTCCGCATGGATTCATCCGCATGTCACAGAGTGTTCACATAGAGCGGATATGATGCGGACTGAGGAGGCAAGGTTTATATGAAAAAACTTATCAGAAAGTCCGCGCTGCTTCTGTCGCTTCTGTTTGGCGGCTGCACAGTCAGCCCGGCCGCATCTGCGAACGAATTGCGGGTCTGCTTCTTCAATGCCGGCAAGGCGGATGCAATCCTGCTGTATACGGACGATTCCGCTGTTCTGATCGACTGCGGTGAAAGTGATTTCGGCGATGACATACTCGCATATATGAAAAAGGCCGGTATCGATCATCTGGACAAACTGATCATCACGCATTTTGACAAGGATCATGTCGGCGGCGCGTCCGCGGTCCTCAACGGCACGGAGGTATCGGAAGTCCTCGTCAGCAATTACCCCAAGGACAGCGACGAGTACAAAGCCTTTGCCCAGGCACTCGCGGATCATGGTCTTTCCGCCGTGACGGTCAGCGGCACGGCAGAATACTCTTTCGTCCTGGACGGAACGGTCTATACCGTTGACGGTCCCGATCAGGAATCATACGCGTCGAATCCGTCCAACAATTCTTCGCTGATCATTTCCGCTGTTTACGGTGAGACGTCATTTCTGTTTGCCGGTGACGCGCAGAATGAACGGATCGAAGAATACCTGCAGGACCATACGCAGACATTTGACGTTCTGAAAGTGCCGTATCACGGCAATTATCAGAAAAAACTGAAAGAACTGCTGGCCGTCAGCCAGCCTTCCGCGGCCGTGATCACCTGTTCATCGGAAGAGGGCGGCGAAGAAAAAACATTGCAGCTTCTCGATGCGGCGGGCATTCAGACTTACCTGACATGGCAGGGGGAAGTGACTGTCACATCCGATGGCGGAACACTGACCTTCAGCCGCTGAGAAAACAGGGCATTCTGTAAACCGGGATGCTCTTTTTTCACAGGCAAATGCATATACTTTTTCTGTTTTTTGGATAAAATAGTGACGTTAAACAAAGGTTATCAATGGAAAAAAACGAAACAAGACAGACAGAAAACAAAATGGGCACCATGCCCGTTCTGCCGCTTCTGATGAATATGGCCATCCCGATGATGCTGTCATTCTTCATTCAGGCTTTATATAACATTGTCGATTCGATGTTCGTCGCCCGGATTTCCGAAAACGCCCTGGCGGCTGTCTCGCTGGCCTTTCCGATGCAGCAGATCATGAGCGCGATCGGCATCGGTACCGGTGTCGGCATCAGTGCCAGCATTCCCCGCCGGCTGGCGAAGAAACAGCCGGAGAGGGCGAATGAACTGGCCGATACTGGCATCTTTCTGTGCCTTTGCTATGTCGCGGTATTTATCGTGCTGGGTCTGACGTTCGCGCACCGTTTCTATGCCATGCAGACAAGCGTCGCGGAAATCGTCGAGGGCGGCACGGTGTATCTGTCGATCGTCTGGATGACGTGCTTCGGCATGTTCTTCGGTGTTCTCTTCGAAAAGATGCTGACATCTTCCGGCTTTGCGTCCTATGCGATGATTGCCCAGGCGAGCGGCGCCATCTTCAATATTATTTTCGATCCGCTGCTGATTTTCGGTCTCGGTCCTTTCCCGAAGATGGGCATTGCCGGTGCCGCTCTGGCCACGGTCATGGGACAGATCTTCGCGGCCATCGTCGCCTTCCTGTTCAATGTCCGGAAGAATCACTGGATCAGCTTCAGCCTGAGCGGTATCTTCCATCCGGCCATGCGGGCTGTGAAGGAGATCTTCACGATCGGCTTCCCGTCAATGATCACAATGGGACTTGCTTCCATGAGTTCGTTCTTCATCAACCAGGTCCTCCTGCAGTACAGCACGACGGCGACAGCGGTATACGGCATCTGGCTGAAACTGCAGAACTTCTGCTTCATGCCGGCCTTCGGTATGAATAACGGCATGGTTCCGATCCTGTCCTATAATAACGGCACCCGCCGCTATGACAGGGTCTGGGGAACGATCCGATATGCTTTGACGATCATCCTGTCGTTAATGGTGATCCTGACCGTTGTCTTCGAATTCATTCCAAACACGCTGCTTGATCTCTTCAGTGCTTCCGATACGCTCCGTGAGATTGGTCTGGTGGCCATCCGCACCTGTGTCATATCTTTGACCTTCGGCGGTGTCTGCGTCATTCTCGGTTCTGCCATGCAGGCCCTGCGGCATGCCCGCTATGCCCTGATCGTCAACGTTCTGCGTGGCTTCCTCATGCCGGTCGCATCCTTCTTCCTGCTTTCTGCCGTCTTCCATGACGTCCTGAAAGTCTGGGGTGCCGTGCCGCTGGCCGACGCCACTGCGTGTTTTGTGGCAATATACCTTTATCTGAAAATGAAAAAGGATCTGCTTGCTGAAGAAGAAGCAGATTCCTGATTCGTGATTCATTGGACCGGAGTGATCCGGTCTTTTTCACGCTGTTTTTCTGCGGTCCTGATAGATCCGGTAATACTGATACACATAGACCAGTGAGCTCAGGCACCAGGTGATCGGATAGAGCCAGCTGACAAAGGCGACGGAATGGAAGGTATCACCCAGCAGCAGAATGGCAATGACTCGGACCGCGCACCAGCATATCAGCATGACCGCCATCGGCACGACCGGTTTGCCCAGACCGCGCATGACCGAGGAAGTCACGTGCGAGAAGCCGAGCAGGAAGAAGAACAGGGAACAGATGCGGGCCCGCAGCACGCCGTAGTAAATGACGTCGGGATCCTGAATGAACATACTGATGAGCTGCGGGGCGAAGACATAGATGGCCACGCCGATCAGCTCGATCGACACCAGTGTGCATACGGTGCCGAAGCGGATGCCCTGGAAGGCCCTGTCTTCCTGCTTCGCACCGATATTCTGAGAAACGAACGTCGTAAGGGCGATGCCGAAGGCGGTAACCGGCAGAAACATGAAGCCTTCGATCCGCGAGTAGGCACCGATGCCGGCCATGGCATTTGGCCCGAAGGAATTGACATAGGCCTGAATCATCAGATTGGCGAAGTCAATGACACATCCCTGCATGGCAGTCGGCAGACCGTAGGCGAAGATCTCCTTCAGAAATGACGGATCGATCTTCAGCCTGGAAAACATGATGCGGCAGGCGCTGTCGATATTCATCAGACGATAGCCGGCCAGAGCCATGCTGATGAGCTGGGAGATGATCGTCGCCAGGGCGGCACCGTCCACTCCCATATGGAAGACGGTAATGAACAGCAGGTCGAGAATGATATTGATGATCGAGGAAGTGATCAGATAATACAGCGGATGACGGCTGTCACCGGACGCCTGCAGAATACCGACGAAGATGTTGTACATGACAAGACCCGTCGATCCGGCAAAGTAGATGCGGACATACAGAGACGCGTCGTGGAATACTTCGGCGGGAATGCCGATCATTCGCAGCATCGCATCCGCTCCGAAAATGCCGGCCAGCGTCATCAGGATGGAAAAACCGATACCCAGCATGACGGCCGTATGCACGGCTCTTTCCGTGTTCGCGTCATTGCGGGCACCGATCTCACGGGCGATGATCACGCCGGAACCGGAAGAAAAACCGAGGAAGAAACCGATCAGCAGAAAAATCAGCGAACCGGTGGAACTGACCGCCGCCAGGGCATGGCTGCCCAGGAAATTGCCGACGATCAGGGAGTCCGCCGTATTGTAGAACTGCTGGAAGAGGTTGCCCAGAAAGATCGGCAGAGCGAAATATATGATTTTTTTCCGGTAGTCACCGGAAGTCATCAGAAGCTTTTCGTCCATACAACAGAAATTCTAACAGTTCTGTTTCCGTGTTCAACTGATTTGATCAGCGGAGAATATATGATCATGAAAACGGCAGTGCTGTCTGCAACGGAAAGTGAAAACAGCGAAACATGATCATTCCG
This sequence comes from Solobacterium sp., assembly GCA_017404505.1. GTDB lineage: Bacteria > Bacillota_I > Bacilli_A > Erysipelotrichales > Erysipelotrichaceae > Bulleidia. The sequence continues at coordinate 35,190 of JAFRCE010000026.1, forward strand.
CTGTTTTTATTCTGTCTTCTCGGATATCGCCGCTCTTTACGTGTTCTTCCAGTTTCTCCAGAACGTAGCCGCAGAGTTCTTCCGAACCCAGGCCGGTCTTTGTCTGCCGGCCGAGAACCTGGCTGATCGATACATTGTGCTCGCGCCAGTCACCGCCGCCGTTGCTGTGATTGAGCAGGAAGGGCTGGAAGTTGTCCATGGCATGGGCGAACTTCGCTTCCGCTGTTTCGTATGCTTCGAATTCCTCAAACAGAGCCCGCAGTTCGTCACGCTGATCGTCCGGCAGTAAGCCGAAGATGCGGTCCGCCGCTTTTTCCTCCCGTTCCTTCTGGGTCTTAAGACCTTCCGAATCATAGGCATAGGTGTCACCGGCATCGATTTCCACGACGTCATGGATCAGACACATGATCATGACTTTTCCGATATCGATTTTTTCGTTGGCATATTCTTTCAGAAGATAGGCGCATATGGCCATATGCCAGGCATGCTCGGCGTCGTTTTCATTCCGGCCGTGCCGGCTTAAATGGGTCTGCCGGTATATTTCCTTCTCCTGATCGATCTCAAGAATGAAATCGATCTGTTTCTGCAGTCTGTTCCTGTCCATAGATATTCACCTCAACTACTATCATACGCAAATCGACCGGAAGCTTAAGTGTTATAATGCAGTTACTATGAAAAAACCACAGCTGAAGAAAATCGATACTTTATTTGAAAACCGTTATGTCAGTGTCTACGACCTGTGCTACGAAGACGGCAGACATTACTACGACGCGTCCCGCAGAAAGAAGGAAGATCTCGTCGCGGCCGCTGACAAGCCGCAGCTGCCCGATGCCGTATCGGCATTTGTCATTCTGCGCTGTCCGGACGGACAGGAAAGACTGCTGCTGTTCCATGAATACCGCTATCCGACCGGTCAGTATGTCCTGAGCATCCCGTCCGGACTGATCGACGCGGCAGACAGGGACAGTGAGGATCCTGCCATGCACGCGATCCTGCGGGAACTGCGGGAAGAGACAGGTCTTGTGCTGAAGGAAGGCGACCGGGCGGAACTGATCTCACCGTTTGTTTTCTGCACACCCGGCCTCAGTGACGAAAGCACGGCCCTGATCGCCGTTCACGCCGTGCTGGATGAAAACCATCATCTTTCCCAGAGCGGCGCGGAAGGAAGTGAGGTCTTCGATGGATTTCAGCTGGTGACCAGAACGGAAGCCGAGGAAATCCTGAAACGGGGAACCGACGATGCCGGCATCCCGTATCCGCTGGTGACCTGGGCGGCAATGATGTATTTTCTGAGAGAATTCAAATAATCCGGGATTGACGCGAAACAGGCGGGTTGCTAATATAAGTGTGCGCATAAAAGCGCTGAATCTGAAAAAAGAAAACGGACATGTAAAACAGTGACTATCAAGGGAGATACCCTTGGTATGCCCTGACGGCATGTCCGTTTTGTTTTCCCCGAAAACCGAATCTCACCCCAGGACGGTGCTTCCCGCCAAAGACAACCTGGTTAAAAAATGTTGGTCTGACACGCCGGAGCGCAGCGGGACTGAACGGATACCATGGAAGGGAGACGAAAGAAGACATGCCCGCATCTGACAAGGAGGAAATGAAGATGAAAAAGATCAGCGCAAAAGAGTATTACAAAGATTTCACGATCACATCCATGAACTGGACGGAACGTTCTGTTCATATCTGCTGGAAGCTCCCGTCCCGGAACATTCAGAGTGAGTCATGTCTTTACCGTCACTGCGACGGCAGCTGGCACCTCGATGCAGAATCCCGCCAGTACGGTATTCCTTTTGCCAGAGCGTTAAGCGATCAGATGGCCCGGTTCTTCCTGTACCGGATCTGTCCGGCGGCGGAAGAAGCAGAATACAGCGGTCCAAGCGAGCTGGCGCGCATCGAACGCGTGCTCAAAAGAGAAGACGAGTACCGCCGGGCTGTTGCGAAGAAAAAGGCGGTAAAGCCGGATAAACCGCATCGGATCAGTGCCTGGCACGCACCGGACTTGTTATAATGATAAAAAAAGAAACGGAGCAGATCATGAAATATACAGAACTCGGCAGCACCGGCATCAAAGTCTCCCGCATCTGTGTGGGCGGCATGTCGTTCGGCCGTATTATCGAAGGCGGTCATCAGTGGACGCTTGACGAAGATGCGACACGCGATATGATCGCCCATGCCTATGACCTGGGCGTCAATTTCATCGATACCGCCAATCAGTACGCAGAAGGCAGCAGTGAGGAGTTCATCGGCAAAGCCCTGAAGAAACTGAGTATTCCAAGAGACAGAGTCGTTCTTGCCTCCAAGGTCTATTTCAACGAAGGCCATCTTTCCCGCAAGGCGATCCGCCGTGAGATCGAAGGCACCCTGACAAGACTGGATACCGATTATCTCGATCTCTACCAGATCCACCGCTTTGACTATGACACACCGATGGAGGAAACCATGGAAACCCTCCATGAACTGGTCAAAGAGGGCAAGGTAAGAGCCCTGGGCGCTTCCGCCATGTACGGCTACCAGTTCCACAACCTGCAGATTGTCGCCGAAACAAACGGCTGGACGAAATTCTCGACGATGCAGAACCATTACAACCTGCTGTACCGGGAAGACGAAAGGGAACTGATTCCCGTCTGCGAGCAGTACCATGTCTCCCGCATTCCCTACAGCCCGCTGGCCGGCGGTCATCTGACCCACCGCGGCTGGCATTCCGGATCGAAACGCAGTGACACGGACACCATCCTGAAGCACAAATACGACGACTATATGGAAGCGGATCTCGTCATTATTGACAGGGTCGCTGAACTGGCCGAAAAGCACGGTGTCTCGATGAGCGAAGTCGCGCTGGCCTGGCAGTTTGCCAAAAGTGTCGCGGCGCCGATCGTCGGAGCCACCAAAGTACCGCACTTCGATCAAGCGGTCCGTTCGGTCGATCTCGAACTGAGCGAAGCGGATGTGAAATATCTGGAAGAAACCTACACACCGAGAGAACTGGTCGGCCTGGTCCGTCATCCCTGAGAAGACTGTAAAAAAGTCTTCTTTTTTTCTTAAGCATTTCTTAATGAATTGCCTGCTTTTTTCTTAAATACCGCAAAGGGTACAATAAGAGCGGAAACAGGAGAGGGAACATATGACAGCTGTATTGATCGCGGATGATGAAAAAGACATCCGCTCAGCTTTGAAAATCTATCTTTCGGCTGAGAATTATACCCTGTATGAAGCCGCCACCGGCAAGGAGGCGATCGACTGCCTTCACGAACATGGAATCGATCTGATCCTGATGGACATCATGATGCCGGAAATGGACGGTATCACGGCGGTGGCGAAGATCCGCGAAGAATCCAACGTGCCGATCATTCTGCTGACCGCCAAAAGCGAAGACGCGGACAAGATCCTCGGCCTCAACATCGGCGCCGACGACTATATTACCAAGCCGTTCAATCCGGCGGAGGTTATCGCCAGAGTGCGCTCGCAGCTGCGGCGTTATCAGAGTCTTGGCGGTCAGAAACAGACGGAAGAGAAGATCGTCATCGGCGGTATCGTTCTCGACGACGCCGCGAAGATGGTAACGGCGGACGGCGAGGAAGTCACTCTGACACCGATGGAATACGGCATATTGAAACTGCTGATGGAACATCCCGGCAAAGTCTATTCGACGAAGGAAATCTACCGGCTGGTCTGGAAAGACGATCCGATCAGATCGGAAGGAACCGTGGCCGTGCATATCCGTCACTTAAGAGAAAAGATCGAAATCGATCCCGCCCATCCCCGCTACATCCGGGTGATCTGGGGCCAGGGATACCGGTTCGGAGGTTAATATGAACAACTGGAAAAGCAATCCGTTTATAAAAGGCATTCTTGTTCTGCTGCTGTGTCTGAGCGGCGCGCTGGTGATGTGGTGCGGCTTCGGCGCCATGTATTACAACAATGAGCTTTTCGGCAAGGAAGTTTCCTTCATGGACAGCCAGCGCACCGAATGGATCAGCCGCAATCACGCATATCAGATCGTCGATGGCTACTTCGAAGAAACCCTCGACGACCAGAACGATTATCTGCGGAAAAGAACGAACGTCGATTATGCCCTGTATATCTATGATGCAGCCGGCAGTGACTACAGGATGATGAACTGGACCGGTCTGACGCATGCCTGGAAAAAGGAATACTATTTCCTGCGGACACCGGAACATATCGAACTGATGAACGAGGAACCGTATCTGACACAGAAGATCGTTGATCAGACCGGCGGCACCTACGGCCGTATCATCCTTTACGTTGACGAAGCGCTGACAAAGGCGGACAGCTATGCCGAGGAGTATCAGATGTTCGAAAGGCTCGGCCGCTACCGGAACCTGTATCTGCCGGTCGGCATCGTTTCCGTGATCGTCTTTATCATCGCTCTCATCAAGGCATTCCAGTCGGCCGGCCACAGCCGCCGCAGTGAAGAGCTGAAACTGTACTGGATCGATAGGATCAACTTCGAATTCCTGCTGGTGTGTCTTGGAGTCGTTCTGTTTATCCATATGCTGCTGGGCAAGGAATTTGTCGGCGGCAATATCGGTGACGAGTTTTTGCGGATGGTCTTCGCGGTTCTGATTGCCATGAGCGCGTCCCTGTTCATCTTCGTCGTGCTGATGAGTCTGGCCAGACGTATCAAGACAAAGACGTTCAGCTCGACCAGTGTGCTTGGCATGTTCTGGTGGCTGCTGAAGGAAGTGCCGCTGAAAATCCAGGTGTTCGGCGTTTGCGCCCTGTATATGATCTTCCGGGTCGTTTCCGTTCATGAGCCGTTCCTCGTGCTGATGACGGATCTGATACTGATCGTCATTCTGCTGCTGATGTTCGTCAACGGTCATCAGCTGCTGATCGCCGGCGAGAGACTGGCGGCCGGGGATCTGGATTACCGCATCAGTGAGGATCAGCTGCATCATATGCACTGGTTCTTCCGGACGCATGGCGAACATCTCGGCCAGATCGCCGAAGGTATGCAGATCGCGGTCGAAAAGGAAATGAAGTCGGAACGGCTGAAGACGGAGCTGATCACCAATGTCTCGCATGATATCAAAACACCGCTGACGTCGATCATCAATTATGTCGACCTGCTGCAGAAGGAACATACGGAAGAACAGGAAAAAGAATATCTGGACGTTCTGGAACGCAACAGCAGCCGCCTGAAGAAACTGACGGAAGATCTGGTGGAAGCCTCCAAGGCTTCGACCGGCAATCTTCCGGTCAATCTGGAAGAGACCGATGTCGGAGAACTGGTGGAACAGTCTCTGGCCGAGTTCGACGACAGACTGAAGGAAGCGGAACTGACACCAGTTGTCAGTATCCCGGAAGGGATGACGGTGATGGCGGACGGCAGACTGCTCTGGCGTATTCTCGACAATCTGCTTGCCAACTGTGTCAAATATGCGATGCCACATACCAGAATCTATATCGACGCTTACCGGCAAAACGGAAAGACGGTGCTGGCCGTCAAGAACGTCAGCCGGGAACCGCTCAATATTTCCGCCGACGAACTGATGGAACGCTTCGTCAGGGGAGACGCTTCCCGCTCCACGGAAGGCAGCGGGCTTGGCCTCAATATCGCAAGATCGCTTGCACTGCTGCAGAAGGGCGATCTGAAAATCACCATCGACGGCGATTACTTCAAGGCTGAAACGGAACTGCCTTCAGCCTGAAATACCACCCCAGAGAGAATGCCTTCTTACGGAAGGCGTTTTCTTTTTACCGAAAAGAAAAAGAGGAAGCGTCATCAAATGCCGTTTCCTCTTGTCCGGTTATAGCCTTTCTCATAGGCTTTATAGGTTCTGATCGTATAGCGTTCCAGTTCGTTGAGATCTTTGAAACCGCTGTGTTCAAGGGCGAGGGCCTGAATGCCGAAACGGTCGCCGTGAACATAGTCGGCATAGACGTCGCCGTTGCCGTAGCCGCTGAAGTGCTGGCTGATGCGGTCCATGACACTGGTGCCCTGACCGACGTAGTACTTGTTTTTCGTCCTGTTGTGAATGATATAGACACCTTCGAAGCGGAAGCCGGAGGAGATATATTCCCGGCCTTCGCGGTCATTGCGGATGGCGAAGAATTCTTCCGGTGTGACTTCCAGTTCCTGCGCGGCCAGCTTTCTGATCTTCTGAATGCTGCGGCGGTCCTTGCCGGGAAACAGCAGATAGAGCAGAAGGGAAAGAATCAGAGCCAGAAAGAAGAAACGGATCTCAAAACTGTATTCGGAATTGCGGAACAGGTCAGTGAAGATTTCCATTGCTCAATACCAAAGGAAGGGCATGAAGACAGGTACCTGCTTGGCCCAGTCCGCTTCACAGTGGCGGCCCTGCCGCTGAAAGAACAGATAGGTGGAGACGCCTCTTTCCTGCAGTTCGCTTTCAAACCGGCGGATACTGCGTGCTTCTCTTGTGTCATATTCGGGATCGCCGTGATGGGCCGCATGGCCGGCTTCGATTTCACCCCAGGACATGTAAATGCGGGTGTCGGGATCGATGTGGCTGCGTTTGAGGTCACGGCGGAAATTAGCGAGATTCCAGAACACACCGGTGGAAACACAGGCGGCTTTGGAAAAGACATGGTTATAGACGATCACGGCATACATCGACATCAGTCCGCCCATGCTGGAGCCGCCGATGGCGGTGGCTTCCCGGTGCGAATAGGTCCGGAAGGTCCGGTCAATATACGGCTTGACGTCGTTGACGATCCATTCCATCGTTTCTTTGCCGCGGCCTTCGAGAATATGGCCGAACATCCGCTTACGGTAGGGGGAATATTCATTGAGGCGCTCGTTGCCTTCATGTGAGCATTCCAGACCGACGATGATGCATTTCTTCTGCCACTGATCGAGGAATGTCTTCAGACCCCAGCAGGTTCCGTAGGTGGCATCCTGATCATAGAAGAGATTGTGGCCGTCAAAGAAATACATGACCGGATAACGCTCCGGTGAATACTGATAATCATCCGGCAGGTAAATATGAAGGGTGCGGTTCTGTTCTGCCGGCCAGTACCAGAAATCCTGTTTGATGATCATAATTCATCCTCCCTCATGGCTTCGGTTCGCCGCTCCGTGTTTCAGGCTCGAACGGAGGCGGACGGATTTACAGAAACCATTGTAATCGTATAATGAAAGTAAGTCCAATGATAGAAACAGGAGGAATATCATGAGCAATCTTGACAGAGTATGCACATTCCTGAAAGAAGCAGGAACCTATTATCTGGCAACGGTCGATGGTGACCAGCCGCGCGTCCGTCCGTTTGGAACCGCCCATGTTTTCGAAGGAAAACTGTATTTCCAGACCGGTCTTGTCAAAGATGTCGCCAAACAGATGGCAGCCAATCCGAAAGTCGAGATCTGCGCCTTCAAGGACGGCGTCTGGGTACGCGTCTCAGGTGAAGCAGTCCTGGATGAAAGAATTGAAGCCCAGGAATCCATGCTGGAAGCTTATCCAAGCCTGGCCAGAATGTACAAGCCGGGTGACGGCAATACCGCCGTATACTGGCTGAAAGACGCGAAGGCGGTCTTCGCATCCTTCACGGCGGCACCGGAAGAAGTGACGTTCTGAGTAACACGAAAAAGACAGAAAAGCAATATCTGCTGTTCTGTCTTTTTTTCTATACCGGCAGCCGTGCCGGTCTGATTCAGATGATGATGCCGTCGAGATGATCGATCTCGTGCTGCAGAACCTGGGCGGTAAAGCCGGTGTATTTATGAGTGTGTTTGTGAAAAGAAAGATCCTGCCAGGTTACCGTGATCTCGCGGTAACGTGTCGTTTTTCTCTGGCCGTCCAGGGAAAGACATCCTTCCGAAGTTTCGTAGGGCTGCTTCTTCGCGGTGATCACCGGATTCAGCATGAGCAGTGTCATTTTGTCACCGGCGGCGATGATCACCCGTTTCGCGCAGCCGATCATATTGGCCGCCATGCCGGCACAGTGGTGACGGTGGGCGTTGAAAGTGTCGATCAGATCCTGCACACAGGCAAGATCATCCGCCGTAACAGGCGTGCTTTTCCGGGACAGGAAAAAGACATCACGGACAATTGGCTTTTCCATGATCAGCCGCCGAAGAACGGGATGTTTTTAATGAAATTGGAGAATGAGCGAACGGCTTCGTTGAACTGTTCGACGTCGATTTCCGAAAGTTTCTGCACGGTATCACCGAGCGGCTTGATCATCAGATCGATACTCTGCACCATCCCGTTCAGCTTGGGAACGATGACCACGATGCCGATGACCACCGCCAGAGTCAGAGCCCAGATCGCGCCGCATGTCATCAGGGTAAGGGTGCGGGTCTGCCGCTGGGCATACACCAGATTGCAGAGCAGTTCGTGATCGCTCAGCTGCATGAGTTCTTCTTTCTTCGCCATAAAAAACCTTCTTTCCACATGGATCATGTCAAATGTATTTTAGCATATGCACCAGCGGCAGAACAGTTGCCGGCAGCCGGCTTACTGCCTGATATAATGATGATAAACAACCGGAAAGGACAGACGGATGGCGGAAGAAAACAGGAAGAGTCGGATACAGAATAAACAGACAGAACCAGTGCGGATCATTGTCGCATCGGACATCCATTATCTTTCAGAGCGTCTTAACGACGGCGGTGAGGCCTTTCAGAAAATGATGGCAGAAGGCGACGGCAAATACACCGAAGGCTGTCAGATGATCATGGAAGCCTTCGTGCAGAACGTCTGTGAAGAAAAACCGGACGCGGTGCTGATCTGCGGCGATCTGACCTTCAACGGCGAACTGCTTTCGCTTCAGGACATGGCTTCCTTCTGCCGGCGGATGAAAGAAGCCTGCGGCAAGGTGTTTGTCATCTGCGGCAATCACGATATCGCTTATGGCATGGCCGCCGCATACCGAAAGAATCAGGTAAGCGCTGCAGCGAACATATCTGCTGCAGAGTTCATGTCTCTTATGGCACCGTACGGCTATGACGACGCGTTTTCCCGCGATGCGTTTTCCGGCAGCTACGCGGCGGTGCTGCGGGATGATCTCTGGCTGCTGGTGCTGGATGCCAATACCACAGAACAGCCCGGAACGATCAGGCCGGAAACCCTAGCCTGGGCAGCGGCGGTTCTGAAACAGGCGGAGGAAGCGGCCGTGCGGGTCATTTCCATGAGCCATCAGAATGTTCTGAAACAGAACGAGATGATGTATCAGGGGTTTGTCATGAACAATCATGAAGAAGTGGAAGCTCTGCTGAAGAAATACCATGTCTTTCTGAATCTCAGCGGCCACTGCCATCTTCAGCATGTCTCTGTTTCCGGTGAACTGTCCGATATCTGCACGGAAAGCCTGACCATCTGGCCGATTGCCTGCGGATACCTGCTTGTCGATCCTGCCCGGGCAACGTTCACATATGAAAGCCGCAGTCTGAACATCCTTCAGAAAGAAAGCCGCCGGCGCTTTGATGAGACCATGCGGCGGATGATCATGCCGGCGCTTACGGGAAACGGCGTTCCGGAAGAAAAGCAGCCGGCAATGATCCGGTTTGCCTCGGAAGTGTCCGCCCGCTTTTTTGCCGGCCGGAACATCAATAAAGAGTTTTACCGGAGCAGCCCCATCTGGCGGGACTGGCATGACTGGTGCGGCGGTACTTTCTGGTATTTTTATTTAAAACTGATTCTTGAATCATGATTTCTCTTTCCGATGCGCGAAGGGAAAGGTAAAATGAAAAGCATAACAGCAGGAGAGGAACGAGCATATGGGAATCACGGTATTCGGAGCGATCTTCGTGGATGTCAAAGGCTATCCTTCAGCCCAGTATATTCCGGGCGGCCGCAATGTCGGCAATGTCATCAACACGCACGGCGGCGTCAGCCGCAATGTGGCGGAGGACATCGCCAATGTGGAGCTGCGTCCGACGTTTGTTTCGGTGGCGGACTACAGCGGTCTCAGCACCGACGTCATCGACAATCTGAAAAAGCATAAAGTCAATACGGATTATATCCGCCGCACGGAAGACGGCCTCGGCACCTGGCTGGCCATCTTCGACAACAACGGCGACGTGACGGCATCCATTTCCAAGCGTCCGGATCTTTCCGAGATCGTTCAGATCCTGAAGGATTTTGGCGACGAGATCTTCAGCCGGGCTGACAGTATCGCGGTGGAGATCGACATGGACGTCGAAATCCTGAAGCCGATCTTCGCGCTGGCTGAAAAGTATGAAAAGAAGATCTACGCGGTCGTCTCCAACATGTCGATTGCCATGGAACGGCGTGACCTGCTGCAGAGAACCGACTGTGTCGTCTGCAATCTGCAGGAAGCAGCCATGCTGTTCAGCCGCAATTATGACGACAAAACACCGGAAGAACTGCAGGAGATCCTGCTGCGGCGGATCCAGCAGGCGCACATTCCCGCCATGGTCGTTACGATGGGAGAAAACGGCGCGGTTTTCGCGGAAGAAAACGGCAGCTGTGGATATGTGCCGCCGCAGAAAGTCGACGTAATCGACACGACCGGTGCCGGCGACGCTTTTTTCGCCGGTGTGGCAATCGGTCTGACCTACGGAAAAACCCTCGAGGAAGCCTGCGTGATCGGCACCCGGCTGGCATCGGCAGTCATCTGCACGAAAGAAAGCGTGTGTCCGCGCTTCAATCCGGCTGAATTCGATCTTGATTTATCCCGCTGAAACATACGGCAGTCAACCGTATGTTTTTTTTAAGAGAAATGCCCTGAGCGGGCCGGAAACTGTTAGAATAAATACAGATATATGTAAAAAGATAATAAAAGGGGGTTTCATGGACTATGCAATCGAAATGCTGAACATTACCAAGGACTTCCCTGGTATCAGAGCGAATGACAATATTACTCTGCAGGTTGAGAGAAATACTGTCCATGCGCTGCTGGGCGAAAACGGTGCCGGCAAATCGACGCTGATGTCGATCCTGTTCGGTCTGTATCAGCCAACCAGCGGAACGATCAAAGTCAATGGCAAGGAAGTAAAGATCACCGATCCGAACATTGCCAATGATCTTGGTATCGGTATGGTTCATCAGCACTTTAAACTGATTGATAATTTTACGGTTACCGAAAACATCATTCTCGGCAAGGAACCGAAAACGAAATTCGGAACCGTCGACATCAAGAGCGCCGAGAAGAGAGTCGCGGAATTAAGTGAACAGTATGGCCTGAAGGTCGATCCGCGGGCCAAGATCCAGGACATCGGCGTCGGTATGCAGCAGCGTGTCGAGATCCTGAAGATGCTTTACCGTGATTCCGACATTCTGATCTTTGACGAACCGACGGCCGTTCTGACACCGCAGGAAATCACCGAACTGATGGACATCATGCGCAACCTGATCAAGGAAGGCAAGACGATCCTGCTGATCACCCATAAGCTGAAGGAAATCAAGGCGGTCGCCGACACGTTCACCGTCCTGCGCAAAGGGAAGTGCATCGGCACTTACAAAGTCGCTGACGTCACCGAAGAGCAGATGGCGGAAATGATGGTCGGCCGTGCCGTCAGTTTCACGACGGAAAAGAAAGAGGCCACACCCGGCAAAGTCGTGCTTGAGATCAAACACCTCAATGTCAAGGACGTCAAGGGCCTGCCGGCTGTCAAAGACTTCTCGCTGACTGTCCGGGAAGGGGAAATCGTCGGTCTTGCCGGTATTGACGGCAACGGCCAGACAGAACTGGTCTATGCCCTGAGCGGCCTGATCCGACCGGAAAGCGGAACGATCCTTTTGAACGGGGAAGACATCACGAATCTTTCCATTCACGATCATTACAGCAAAGGCCTTTCCCATGTACCGGAAGACCGTCACAAGCATGGCCTGATCCTCGATTTCCAGCTGCGCGAAAACATTGTCATTCATGACTACAATATCGAACCGTATGTCAAAAACGGTATCCTGCAGAATGCCGAGATCGACCGCCAGTCCGACCGGCTGATCGAAGAGTTTGACGTCCGTTCCGGCTCCGGCAAGAATTCCATCACCCGTGACATGTCCGGCGGCAACCAGCAGAAGGCCATCATCGCCCGTGAGCTGGACCGCTCCGCCGATCTGCTGCTGGTCGTTCAGCCGACCCGCGGTCTGGATGTCGGCGCTATTGAATACATTCATTCCCGTATCGTCCAGGAACGTGACAAGGGCAGAGCTGTTCTGCTGGTTTCCCTGGAACTGGATGAAATCATGAATCTGTCAGACCGCATCGCGGTCATTCATGACGGTGAGCTGACCGGTATCATCGACCGCAAGGACGCTACCGAAAACGAACTCGGTCTGATGATGTCCGGCGCCCTGAAGAAAGAAGGAGGAGAAGCATGAAACAGTATAGTTCAAGAACGATTTCACTGCTGGCTGTCGTGCTGGGACTTCTTCTGGCAAGTCTGCTGCTGGTCGTGACCGGCAAGAATCCGCTCGACATGTTCTCGGCGCTGCTGTGCTCGCTGACCGGCTTCGATCTTACCGCTCCGCATAAAGGCTTCAATCTGATGTATCCGCTGAACTGGCTGCTGAACTGTCTGCCGGTTATCCTGACCGGTCTCTCGGTAGGCTTCGCTTACCGCACCGGCATGTTCAATATCGGCGGTGAGGGACAGTTTATCGTCGGCTCGCTGGCTGCTTCCGCAGTCGCGCTGTTCGTGCCGCTGCCGCCCGTCATTCATCCGATCGTCTGTGTCATCGCCGGTGGTCTGGCCGGTGCCTGCTGGGCTTTTCTGCCCGGTCTGCTCAAGGCGACCAGGAATATCAACGAAGTCGTCATCTGCATCATGATGAATTACATCGCTCTCTATTTCAATTCCTGGGTCGTCCGCACGTTCCTGCCGGTCGATCAGAAGACGCTGGCGAGAACGATCCAGTTCCCGGCTTCCGCGTCGTTCACACCGCTGAATTTCGGGACATCCTCCAAATTCCATTTCGGCTTCCTGGTCGTGATCGTATGTCTCTTGCTGTTCTGGTTCATCATTGAAAAGACGAGCTTCGGCTTCTCGCTGCGCGCCACCGGCTTCAACAAGGAAGGCGCCCGCTATGCCGGCATGTCGACCAACCTGAACACCATTCTCTCGATGATGATCGCCGGCGCTTTCACCGGTATCGCCGGAGCCATCGTGGCCCTGGGCGTCTACAGTTACGGACGTATCTTCACCGGTTTCGACAACTACGGCTTCGACGGTATCTCGGTTGCCCTGATCGGCGCCTGCAAGACGACCGGCATTCTCTTCGGCGGTATGCTGATCGGTCTGCTGAAGGCGGCCGGAACGACGTTGCAACTGCTTGGCATCTCCAAGGAGATCGCCCAGCTGATCCAGGCTTCCATCCTGATCTTCATTGCCATCCAGTATGGCATTGTCGTCGTGCTGAATAAAATTGATTCCCGCAGGGATAAAAAGAAGGAGGCGAACGCATGAAACTGATCGTTGAAATGTTTCCGATTGCCCTGATGCTTGCCTCGCCGCTGATCATCACCGCGCTCGGCGGTCTGTTCTCGGAACGCTCCGGTGTCGTCAACGTCGCGCTGGACGGCTGTATGCAGATCGGCGGTTTCACTTCCGCCACCGTGCTGGTGCTGCTCTCGGCAGCCGGTGTCAAAAACGCCATCTGGTGGGCGATCCTGGCCGCCATCGTCGCTTCGACCGTATTCGTGTCCATCCATGCGTTCGCAGCGATCCACATGCGTGCTGACCAGACGATTTCCGGTACGGCTCTGAACGTACTGGCCGGCGGTCTCACCATCTATCTGTGCGAGATCCTCTTCAATGCCAAGTCCACCGCGTCCTTCAATAACGGTGATGTCTTCAGCCGTGTTTCCGTACCGCTGCTCAAAGACATTCCGGTGATCGGCAAACTGTTCTTCACCGGCAATTATCCGTTTACCTATATGGCTTACGTACTGGTCGTCATCGTCTGGTTCGTGATCTACAAGACCGCGTTCGGACTGCGTCTGAGATCATGCGGCGAATTCCCGCAGGCTTCCGCTTCCATGGGCGTCAGCGTCGTCAAGACGAGATGGATCGGCGTGCTGCTGTCAGGCGCGTTCGCCGGACTGGGCGGCGCGGCGCTGGTTCTTTCCACCCAGACATATTTCAATGTCGGATCGATCCACGGCCTTGGCTTCGTTGCCATCGCAACCCTGATCTTCGGTAAATGGAATCCATGGGGAATCCTTGGCGCAGGTATTCTGTTCGGCTTCTCCCAGACACTGTCGTTCTATGTATCGAGTATTCCGATGCTTGCCAGTATTCCTTCCGAACTGGTCAATATGTTCCCGTACGTGCTGACGATCATAGTCATTGTACTGTTCTCGGGCAGGCAGGTCGGACCGAAAGCAAGCGGCGAGATCTACGACCCCAGCAAGAGATAACCAAAAGCACGGTTTCCGTGCTTTTTCCATCAATAGAAAGGATATTCTGATTTATGGCTCATTTTCCCGAAGGCTTCCTGTGGGGAGCATCTTCCTCCGCATTCCAGATCGAAGGCGGCTGGGACGAAGACGGCAAGGGCATGACCGTCGCTGATTTCAATTCCTTCAAGCGTTCTGATAAGCAGGCGGATTCCAAAGTTGCCAGTGATTTCTATCATCATTATGAAGAAGACATTGCCCTGATGAAGGAACTCGGCATGAAGATCTACCGCTTCTCGATTGCCTGGGCGAGAATCATTCCGGACGGTGACGGCGAGGTCAACCCGAAGGGTGTTGCCTTTTATGACAAAGTCATCGATCTGCTGATCGAAAACGGTATCCAGCCGTTTGTCACGCTCTATCATTTCGATCTGCCATACGCGCTGGTGAAAAAATACAATGGCTGGGAAGACAGACGCTGCGTTTACGCGTTTGAAAAATATGCCAAAGTCTGCTTTGAGCATTACGGTAACAGGGTAAAGTACTGGCAGGTGACCAACGAACAGAACCTGATGATCCGCGTCGACGAACGCATGAACATCAACGAACCGGATGCCTGGAAGGCGGATAAGATGCGGGCTCAGATGGACTATCACATGTTCCTGGCCCACGCGCTGGCGACAAAGGCATGTCATGAACTCGTCGAAGACGGCCGGATCGGTCCGGCGGTTTCCTCCACCTGTACCTATCCGCTGACCAATAAACCGGAAGATGTCTGGGCCGCCCGCATGAATGACTACATGAAGACGGTCTACTGTCTCGATATGCATTACTACGGCGAATACTCCGGCCTTTACATGCGCTATCTGAAAGAACGAGACATCGTTCCGGAAATGCAGGAAGAAGACAGGGAGATCCTGAAATACGGCCGGCCTGACTACATTGCCTTCAACTATTACCGCACGCTGTGCGCGTCCTATCTGCCGGCTGACGCTGAACACCCCATCGGCATGCGTGTCTACCGCGGCAACGAAGTCGACTTCGATCAGTACGGATACTGCCGTGATGAGCGGAACAACAACCTGGCAGCCAGTGAGTACGGCGCTCAGATCGATCCGATGGGTCTGCGCATCGTTCTCAATGACTACTGGAGCCGCTATCATCTGCCGATGATCATCACCGAAAACGGTCTGGGCATGGCGGATACACTGACGGAAGACGGCCGCGTCCATGACAACTACCGTATCGACTATCTCAGAGAACATGTCAAAGCATGCGCGCTGGCCATCGAAGACGGCGTGAACCTGATCGGCTATTCACCCTGGTCCTTCGAAGACCTGCTGTCCTCCCATCAGGGATTCCGCAAGCGCTACGGCTTTGTCTATATCAACCGTGAGGACATGGATCTCAAAGACCTGCAGCGAATTAAGAAAGACAGTTATTACTGGTATCAGAAAGTCATTGCCACAAACGGCAGGGAACTCTGAAAAAATGACCGCTCCTTTTCCGGAAAGGGGCGGTCTTCCGTTATTCGTCCAGAGCATAATGCGATATGCGAAACAACTATTTGTGAATACTGTTGAAAAAGGTTATTTTTAAACTGTAAAACCAGCAGAAGGAGGACAACGCATGAAATACAGAATCAACCGCCGGACCGGTGATAAGATCAGTGAAATCGGCATCGGTTCTTCGTATATGTACGAAGCCGGCCGGGAAGAAGCCGTGAAGGCGCTGCGGCGTGCGTACGAAGGCGGGATCAACTATTTTGATCTGGCTGCCGGCCACGGTGATTCCTTTCCGATCTATGGGGAAGCCCTGCATCATGTCAGAAAGAACATCTTTTATCAGATTCATTTCGGCGCCGATTATACAGCCGGTGAATACGGCTGGACGCTGGATCTGGATACCGTCAGAAATTCCGTGGCGAAAATGCTGAAAGAGCTGCGCACCGATTATATCGATTACGGCTTCATTCACTGCCAGGATGAATTCTCCGACTGGGAGGCTTATAAAAAGAACGGCGTCTATGATTATCTTCAGCAGCTGAAAAAAGAAGGAAAAGTCAGACATATCGGTCTGTCCTCGCATACCCCGGAAGTCATCATGAAGATCCTGGATGAAGCGGAGGTGGACATGCTGATGTTTTCCGTCAATCCGGCTTATGACTATGGCGAAGGAACCTATGCCAACGGTACGGTCGAAGAGCGCGACGCCGTCTATCAGCGCTGCGAAAAAGAGGGCATCGGCATCTCCGTCATGAAGCCTTTCTCCGGCGGCCAGCTTCTGGATGCCTCGCTTTCACCGTTCCGTCAGCCGCTGAGCATTTATCAGTGTCTGCGCTACGTCCTTGATAAACCGGGTGTTCTCGTCGCACTGCCGGGCGCGAAAAGCGTCAGCGAAGTCGAGGCGCTGCTGGCTTATGAAGAAAAGAGCGAAGAAGAAACGGACTATTCCGTGATCGCTTCCTTCGCACCGCCGCAGGCTGCCGGAAAATGTGTCTACTGCGGCCACTGCAAACCCTGTCCGATGGGCATCGATATCGGTCTGGTCAACAAATACTATGACCTTGCCAGAGCCGGCGACGCGATGGCGGTGGAACATTACCGGACGCTTGCCGTCAATGCGTCGGACTGCATCGGCTGCGGCCATTGTGACAGCCGCTGTCCGTTCGGCGTGAAGCAGAGCGAACGCATGCAGGAGATCCGGGCATATATGGAGGATGGAAAATGAAGAAAACAGCAATGGCGTTTCTCACGCTGTTCCTGCTGCTGAGCAGCGGCTGCGGTGCCAGTGAAGCGGTGCATGGAGAAACCGGCAAAGAGGAAACAGAAGAACAGGCTACGGAAACTGAGGAGAACAAAGAAATGCGAATGAAGATTGGCAGCACCCGGGTGCAGGTTGTATGGGAAGAAAACGAAGCGGTGGACGCGCTGCGGGAAATCGTGAAGGAAGCGCCGCTTACCGTTTCCATGACAATGTACGGCGGCTTTGAACAGGTCGGTCCGCTCGGTGTCACACTGCCCAGCAATGACGTGGATACCGAAACAGAAGCCGGTGACATCGTCCTTTACAACAGCAACATGATGGTCGTCTTTTACGGCACCAATTCCTGGCCGTATACCAGACTCGGTCATGTGGCCGATAAATCCGCCGAGGAAATGAGCGAACTGCTCAGCAACGGTGACGTGAAGATCACGCTGTCATTCGAGTGAGGCGAGACGATGAAGATACTTGTCCTCAACGGCAGCCCCCATTTGAACGGCGCGACCTCCGACATGGTCAATGCCTTCGCGAAAGGGACGCGGGAAGCCGGCCACGAAACAGTGTGCATGAACGTGGCGCACATGCAGGTGCGCGGCTGTATGGCATGTGAATACTGCCGTGAAAAAGAAAAGGGTGTCTGCGTGCAGAAAGACGACATGCAGAAGATCTATCCGGAAATTCTCTCTTCCGATATGATCGTCTTCGCCTCGCCAATCTATTACTTCACGCTTTCCGCCCAGCTGCAGGCGGTCATTCACCGCACGTACGCAGTGGACATTCCGGCCAACGTGAAAAAGGTCGCTCTGATCATGAGTTCCGGCAGTAAATTCGTTTACGGCGCCGCCATTACCGAATACTTCCAGTCGATCGTCGAATACTGGAATGTGGAAAACGCCGGTATCTTTACCGCCAACGGTGAAGAAAACAAATCGGAAAAGAAACGACAGGAACTGTATGAGTTCGGCCGTTCATTGAAAGGATGAAAACAATTATGGACAAAAACAACGTGTCACCATTTCCGCTCGGCGGTGAAAATCCCGTCCGGCAGTACTTCTCCGGCGCGTGCTGGTATGCTTCGCTGACTTCGCCGGACGCGCAGACCGATATCGGCAACGTTACGTTCGAACCCGGCTGCCGCAACAACTGGCACGTGCATCACGGCTGCCAGCAGATCCTCGTCTGTGTCGGCGGCGAAGGATGGTATCAGGAATGGGGCAAAGAGCCGGTCAAAATGAAGCCGGGCGACGTCATTGAGATTCCCCTGGACGTCAAGCACTGGCACGGTGCCGCGAAGGACTCGTGGTTCGCTCATCTTTCCGTCATGTCACGGCTGGCGGAAGGTTCGCACGAATGGCTCGAACCGGTCGATGACGAATACTATCAATCTCTCTGATTGCTTAAGAACCGGTTTATGAACCGGTTTTTCAATGTTAAAATGATGCTCATGAAACAGGACAGAACATTCCCGTATATCCGGGTTACGAAGAAACAGGAAAACCGCATTAAGAACGGCCATCCGTGGGTCTATGCGGATGAGATCACGGAACAGACGGAAACGATTGAAAACGGTGCCTTCACCGACGTCTTCGGACAGAAGGGGAACTATCTCGGCACCGGCTTTTACAGCGAACGCTCGAAAATCAGAGTGCGCATCCTCGGGGCCAACGCCAACGAGAAATATGACGACGCTTTCTTTGCCCGCAAGGTCCGCTATGCGATTCAGTACCGGCTCGATGTGATGAAAGATGATTTCAGCGCCTGCCGTATCATTCACGGTGAGGCGGACGGTCTGCCTGGTCTGACTGTGGACCGCTACGAAAGCATCCTGGTCAGTGAGATCGCCAGTTACGGCATGGAACAGCACAAGGACGTCATCTACCGTGAACTGCGGAAACAGTTTTCTGAACTGGGCATCACGATCGCCGGTATTTATGAGCGCAACGAAGACGATCTGCGCGCCAAGGAAGGCCTGAGGCAGTATAAAGGCTGGTATGGCGAAGGCCATCCGGAAAGCTGTATCGTCAGTATCACGGAAAACGGGATCCGCTATGAAGTGGACGTGGAAAACGGTCAGAAGACGGGTTTCTTTCTGGATCAGAAATACAACCGCCTGGCCGTGCGCCGCATCGCCGAAGGGAAAAAAGTGCTGGACTGCTGCACCCATACCGGCTCGTTCGCCCTCAATGCCGCCAAAGGCAATGCCGCGTCCGTCACCGCGATGGACATTTCGGAAACCGCCCTGCAGATGGCAGCACGCAACGCTGAGGAGAACGATCTTGCTATCAGCTTCAGGCAGGGTGACGTCTTCACCGTTCTGAAAGAACTGCGCCGTGAACATGCCGTTTTTGACTTTATTATTCTTGATCCGCCGGCTTTCACGAAGAGCCGCCGGACTTTCCATAACGCCTATGGTGGCTATCGGGAAATCAATGCCGACGCGATGAAACTGCTGCCCCGCGGCGGCTATCTTGCCACCAATTCATGTTCCCACTTCATGCCGAAGGAAGAATTCATGAAGATGCTGCAGGACGCGGCCCGTGACGCGGGCGTCTCGCTGCGTCTGATCGAGGTCAGGGGAGCCTCCTTCGACCATCCGGTCATGCCGGCCATTCCCGAGACGGAATATCTGAAATTCGTCCTTCTGCAGATCGTCTGAACGGCCGGAAAATAACATTATTTCACATCTTTTGCCGCTTAAAAAACACCTCGTGAAAATGGTATAATATATCTACCAAAGAGGTGGCTTGAAATGTATAAGGTGAATGATATTGTCGTCTACCGACGGGATGTCTGCAAGATCATTGGCAAGCACCGCAGTGATTTTACAGGAGAACAATGTTACATCCTCGTTCCCTATGAGAAGCAGGACGGTTCAGTAAAAATGCAGGTGCCTGTTTCCAACCGGGGCGGACATCTGCGCAACCTGATTACCAGAGAAGAAATCGACCGCCTGATTGCGGAAGCACCGGATATCCAGCAGCTTGAGAACAAACCGGCCAATATGAAAAGCCAGTATGCCTCACTGCTGAAAACGGATAATCTGACTGACCTGATCTGTATCATCAAAACATCCTATAACCGCAATCGGCTGCGGCGTGAGCAGAATAAGAAAATGGCTTCCGTGGATGATGAATACCTTCAGAAAGCAGAAAAATACCTGTATGCCGAAATCGCCGTCGCTCTGGGACTGAGCTATGATGAGTCCAAGGAATTCTTCGAAAACGAAGTGAAGAAGATATCCGGACAGTAAAAAAGGGAAGAATCATGAATTCTTCGCTTTTTCTTTGTCCTTTCGGATTTATGGTTTATGATACTTCTATGTGTGATGGAGGTAATGCATGGTAAGTCCGGATCTGTTTTTCTTTATCGCGAACAGTGTTGCCCTGGGTGTCGGCCTGGCCATGGACGCGTTTTCGGTCTCGCTGGCCAACGGTCTCAATGAACCAAAGATGAGTTCGGGAAGGATGAATCTGATTGCCGGAACCTTCGCCTTCTTTCAGTTTCTGATGCCGCTGTTAGGCTGGATCTGTGTCCACACGATCCTTCAGTATTTCACCGCCCTGCAGTCCTATATTCCCTGGATCGCGCTTGTTCTGCTGCTCTTTATCGGCGGCAAGATGCTGTGGGAAGCGGGAAAGCAGGATGAAGAGAGCGAGGCCGTGCCGGTATCGCTGAAGATGCTGGCCATGCAGGGAATCGCGACGTCGATCGACGCGCTTTCCGTCGGTTTCACGATCGCCGAATATGACCTGGCCGCCGCTTTAGCAGCTTCCCTGATCATCGGCATCGTCACTTACGTGATCTGCGTCGTCGGTGTCCGGCTTGGCCGTATTGCCGGTATGAAATACGCGTCCAAAGCGTCCGTTCTGGGCGGCTGTATCCTGATCTTCATCGGTATTGAGATATTTGTCCGCGGTTTCTTCGGCATCTGATCAGATGTGCAGTTTCGGGAAGACCTGATCAAAGCTGTCCTGGATCAGCAGGTCGGCGGAACTGTCATACGGTGTTACCGAACGGTTGATCAGCACCAGTTTTTTACCGGCGAAATAACGGATCAGACCGGCGGCCGGATAAACGACCAGGGAAGTGCCGAGCACGATCATGACATCGGCCGACTGGATCGCCGCCACGGCACCGTTGATGACCGCGGAGGAAAGACCTTCTTCGTACAGGACGACATCCGGTTTGATGATCGCACCGCATTTATCGCAGCACGGGATACCGGTGCTGTTTTTTATATACTCGGCCGGGAAGAATTTGCTGCAGCGGGTGCAGTAATTGCGCAGCACTGAGCCATGCAGTTCATAGACTCGTCTGGAGCCGGCTTTCTGATGCAGACCGTCGATGTTCTGGGTGACGACACCGAGGCATTTGCCGGCTTTTTCAAGATCGGCGATGTATTTGTGCACGGCGTTCGGCTCGGCATCGAGGAACAGCATCTTGTTGCGGTAGAAGCGATAGAACTCCTCCGGGTTTTCTTCATAGAAATGATGCGAGATGATCTCTTCCGGCGGATATTTGTATTCCATGTTGTAGAGACCGTCCTGGGAACGGAAATCGGGAATGCCGCTGTCGGTGGAAACACCGGCGCCGGTAAAGAACACGATGTGTCTGGCATTGTCGATAATGCTCTGCAGTTCCTGAATCTTGTCAGTCATTTTTTACCTTCTTTCTGATATGTGTTATGAATGGTGTCCGCGGTTTCCATCAGTCGGTCGATCAGCTCCTGCGGTCTGATCACCCGCACGGAGGATGGATACTGCAGCAGCCAGCTGATAAGCGGCGGCGTGATGGCAGTGCGGAAACTGGCGGTAAATGTCCGGTCAGTGACTTTGCTGATGATCAGGTCGGTGCCAAAAGAGTCGAAGACCTGACTACTCAGGGAAAGATCGAATTCGGCGGTGACGGTACGGGCGTCACCGTGATACATCTGAAAGGAAGATCGCATGTGATCCGCCAGGGAGAAGGGGACAGGGTCCGCTTTCAGACTGGTGCGGGTCACATTGTCCATCTTGTCGATGCGGTAATTGGCGAAGTTCTGATGAACGGGTGAATAGAATACACAGTAGAACCGGCCGCCGGAGGATACGACGGCATAAGGAATGAGGTGATACCGTTCGCTGTTGCGGCGGTATTTTTTCTGCCGGCTGAGAGTCATGTCGTAATAACGAAAGTCGACAAAGACGCAGTCGCGGATCGCTTCCAGCAGCTTCTGGGAGATTTCCAGGACCTGTTCGTTATCCGTGTGGATCACGTCCTGGCGGATCTCGGGAAGCAGCAGTTCCTCCTGTCTGCTCATGAGTGACCTGATCTTGGCGGCGAAGAGGTCCGCCTTGCCGGGGGTCAGGGAAAAAGAGTCCCGGACAGCGCTGATCAGATACATCGACTCCGCCGGTGTGAACAGGTGAACGAGCCGGTATCCCTGTTTCCCGCCGGTTTTGTCAAAGATCACTTCAACACCGTTTTCTTTCAGAACATGGATCGCTTTATATACTGAACGGCGGTCCGCCTGGAATCCCTCTTCCTCCAGCATGGCCAGCAGCTGCGGCATGGACAGCCGGTTCTCCCGGTCGGTATTCTGCTGCAGGATGCGGTAAAGGACCGGCGGCAGCCAGATCATTTCCGAATGTTTCATATTTTTTTACCTTTTTTATCATTGTACACCATTATGAACAGTGGTTTGCATGGAAAGTTCTAGAATACAGTCAGACAGAGAGGTGACTGTGATGAAACGTGTCAGATTCATATTTTCGGAAGCTTTGGTGATCTGGGCTTATGCCTGCCTGCTCAGCGGCTATCAGGCAGCCGCTGCCGGCATCGCCGTATGGGCAGCCGCAAGCACCGCCGTATCATTTACAAAAGAAAAGCAGATGCGTGTTCTGCCTTATGTCAGCCTGCTGTCCCTGGCGGGTCTGCTGCTGATCCATATCTGTGATCTGAAGGCGTATCTTCCGACCCTGGGCATCGTCATGATGGCGGGTATTTACTGCTCCGTCATTCATCCGTATTACCACCAGGAGGAAACGGAAGGAGCGCTGCGCATCATGATGGGCGCGGGACTTGTCTTCGTGATCCTGGCATTGCTGGTGCCGGCCGCGCTGTTTGCCGTCAAAGAAATGCTGATCCTCCTGCTGATCATCTTCGGTCCGTGCACAGGCATGTACCTGCGCGGCCTGCTGATTGAAAACAACATCATCAAACCAGTGGCAGCCGACGCTTCGTTGCGGTAAAATCATTGTGTTATGACAGAGTATCTGATCCGCCGCTTTATCAAAAACGCCGACGACGTGCATCTCGAAAGCGTCCGGCTGGCATATGGAAAACTGAGCAGTATAACCGGCATTGTATGCAATATACTGCTTTTTATCATTAAGTTTGTCATCGGTATGATCAGCGGCGCCATCGCCGTCACCGGTGACGCTTTCAATAATCTCTCTGACGCGGCTGCCTGTCTGGTCACGTTCGCCGGCTATAAACTGTCTGCCAAACCGGCTGACCGGGAACATCCTTTCGGACACGGAAGGATGGAATATATCTTCTCCCAGGGGATCGCCTTCATGATCTTCCTGGTCGGATACAATCTTCTGAAAAGCAGTATTGAGCGGATCATCACACCGCGGCCGGCTGTTTTTCATCCGGTGGTCTTTTGCATCCTGCTTTTGACCATTGCCGTGAAGCTCTGGATGAGCCGTTTTAACAGAAACCTCGGAACCCGGATCAACAGCGTGGCCATGCTGGCGACAGCGGAAGATTCCCGCAACGACGTTCTGGCAACCGGCATCGCGGCACTGTCGATGCTGCTGTCGGCTTTTGTCGGATCCTTCCCGTTTGACGGAATTGCCGGCGTTCTGGTCGCTCTGTTTATCTTCTATTCCGGATTTGGCATTGCATCGGACATCATCTCCCGCATTCTCGGCAGACCGGCGGAAAAGGAACTGTGCGACCGTATTACCGAGCGCATTGTCCGCCATCCGGAAGTTCTCGGTGTTCATGACGTCGTGATACATGATTACGGCTCCGGCATGAAACTTGGTTCCGCGCACATCGAACTGGACCAGCGGATGCCGTTTGCCGAAGCGCATGAGGTCACGGATGCGGCTGAGCAGGAGATCCTTGCCGAGACCGGCGTGCGCATGAGCCTGCATATGGATCCTGTCGATCTGAAGGATCCCCGCCGTGATTACTATGAACAGCTGATCCTGACGGTATTGCATCAGGTCAACGAAAACATCAGTATCCACGATCTGCGCATCAAAGAGGAGAACGGTGTCGATTCCCTCAGTTTTGATGTGCTGCTTCCGTTTGCCGCTGAAACGGACACGGATATTCTGAAGGCGAAGGTGGAGGAAGCGCTTGCCGGCAGTCCAAATCCGGTTGAAGCGAAAATCACCTTTGAACACGGTTACACGGAGGAGGGCGAAGCATGAACAACTGGCGCGATCAGCTGCTTCTGATCCTCGGCGCTCTGATCTGGGGCGGGGCTTTTGTCGCCCAGTCAGCCGGCATGGACTATATCGGTCCCTGGACGTTTCTCTGCGTGCGGTCCTTCATCGCTTTCGCGGCACTGTCCGCTCTGATGCCGTTTCTTGACCGGATCAGACATACCGGAAAACCACGGACAGAAACAGAGAAAAAGTATCTTTTCAAAGCGGCGTTCTGCTGCGGTGCGGTGTTATGCGCCGCCTCGATCTTTCAGCAGGCCGGCATTCAGTACACCTCGGTCGGCAAAGCCGGGTTTCTCACGACCCTGTATGTGATCCTGGTCCCGGTGCTTTCCGTTTTTCTCGGCCGGAAGATCCGCTGGAATGTCTGGCTGGCGGTCCTCTTGGCCATGGCCGGTATCTATTTTCTGAGTCTCTCCGGTATGGAAGCGCTGGCTCTCGGTGATATTCTGCTTCTGATCTGCGCGTTTCTGTTTACCGGTCATATCCTGACGATTGATCATTTCTCGCCGCATACCGATCCGGTCCGGCTTTCCGCCTGGCAGTTTCTTGTCTGCGGCATGATCAGTCTCATTCCGATGCTGGTGTTTGAAAGACCGGCGGTTAACATGATCTTTCAGGCTGCCGTGCCGATCTTGTATGCCGGCGTCATGTCCAGCGGGGCGGCGTATACCCTGCAGATCGTTTCCCAGAAAAATCTGGAGCCGTCTTTAGCCAGTATTCTCATGTCGCTGGAAAGTGTTTTCGCGGCTCTTTGCGGTTTCATCATTCTCCATCAGGTGCTGCTGCCGCGTGAACTGCTGGGCTGCTGTCTGGTCTTTGCCGGTGTGCTTCTTGCTCAGCTGCCGGAAAAAAAGCAGACTGCCGAAGAGGGCAGCCTGCCGGAATAAATCTTAATTGGAACGGATCATCAGTTCGGTGATCTTTTTTGTATAGGCAACAGGATCTTCGATCGGCAGTCCCTGAATCAGAAGGGCCTGCTGGAAGAGAACGTCCGCGTAGTCACCGATCTGTTCCGGATGATCACGGTAGATTTCCTGTAGCTTGCCGAAAATGGCGTGGTCCGGATTGATTTCCAGGATCTTGTTGGCCTTGATTTTGCCGAACATGGCATTCTGTTCATTGGCCATGTAGCGCTCCATATCCAGGGAAGGGCCTTCCGCCGCGACGACGCAGACCGGATCGTCCTTCAGACGGGACGAGATCCTGACTTCCTTGACGGCTTCACCGAGCGCGTCCTTCATGGCACTCAGCATGTCCTTGTTGGCTTCCGTCTTTTCTTCTCTGTCCTTCTTTTCCTCTTCACTGTCGAGGTCGAGATCGGCCGTGGTGATGGACTGGAACTGTTTGCCGTCATAATCACGCATCATCTGCACGCAGAATTCGTCGATATCATGCAGGAAGCAGAGGACTTCATAGCCTTTGTCATGGATCTTTTCCAGAGCCGGCAGCTTGTTGATCTCTTCAAGAGACTTGCCGCAGGCGTAATAGATGACTTTCTGATCATCCTTCATGTTCTCCGTGTATTCTTTCAAAGTGACATATTTGCCTTCCTTGTCGGAACGGAACATCAGCAGATCCTGCAGCTGGTCTTTGTGCAGACCGTAGTCCTTGTAAATGCCGTATTTCAGATTCAGTCCGAATTCGTCAAAGAACTTCTCGTATTTTTCGCGCTCGTTCTTCAGCATGTCTTCGAGAGCGGACTGGATCTTCTTTTCAATTGATTTGGCGAGCGCCTTGACCTGTCTGTCCTGCTGGAGGATCTCACGGGAGATGTTCAGGTTCAGATCATCACTGTCTACCAGACCTCTGACAAAACGGAAATGATCCGGCAGAAGGTCCTTGGCCTTGTCCATGATGAAGACGCCTTTGGTATATAACTGCAGACCGCTTTCATAGGTCTGGTAATAGAAATCGGAAGGTGCCTTGGCAGGAATGTACATCAGAGCCGTGTAGGAAATGTTTCCTTCGATATTGTAATGAATGACTTTGGCCGGATCTTCCCAGTCGGCGAACTTCGACTTGTAGAACTCGTTGTATTCTTCGTCCTTGATCTTCGACTTGTTCTTTTTCCAGAGCGGGATCATGGAATTCAGCGTTTCCATTTCCGGCGTGTCGATCGTTTCGTTTTCGTCGGTCGGATCAGGAATGGATTTCAGGACTTCCATGTTGATCGGATATCTGACATAGTCGGAATACTTCTTCACGAGATCGCGGATCTTGTATTCCTGCAGGTAATCGGAATATTTCTCGTCGTCGGTATCGTCTTTCAGATCGAGCGTGATGCGGGTGCCGATCTGTTCTTTTTCGATCGGTGTGATCGTATAGCCGTCCTGGCCGCTGCTGCCCCAGCAGAAGCCTTCATCGGAAAGGGCGGAACGGGATTCCACCGTGATCTTTTTGGCAACCATGAAGGCGCTGTAGAAGCCGACGCCGAACTGGCCGATGATGTCGACGTTCTTCGCCGCTTTTTCCATCTGGGCGACAAATTCCGCGGAACCGCTGCGGGCGATGGTGCCGAGATTCTTTTCCATTTCTTCGGCGCTCATGCCGATACCGGTATCTTCAATGATAAGCTGACGGTTTTCCTTGTCACGGGTGATCGTGATCGTCAGATCCTTCTTCGCGACTTTATGATCCGGATCCGTCAGGGAAAGATAGTGACGCTTGTCCAGAGCATCACTGGCATTGGAAATCAGTTCTCTCAGAAAGATTTCCTTGTTGGTATAAATCGAATTGATCATCAATTCAAGCAAACGCTTGGATTCTGCCTTAAACTGCTTTTTTGCCATACAGCTAACCTCCTTAGCACTCTATACGCTTGACTGCTAAATCATATTAGCACTAAGTAATGCGGATTGCAACAGAGCATTTTCTGCCCATCAATTTATGTTATATTAATGGCGGTAAAGGGAAGGGAGCCGCTATGGGAAAGATCCGGGAAATCGATGTATCTGAACTGATACCGCTGATCAGAAACGCCTGCCGCGAGATGGCCATGGAATACGGATGTGATATTCGTGATGCGATCCGTCAGGCGCGGGAAACGGAAAACGAGCGGGCCCGTTCGATTCTGGATCTGCTGCTTCAGAACGCAGAAATCGCGACTTCTGAGCAGATCCCCATCTGTCAGGATACCGGCATGATCATCGCATTCGCATCCGTCGGCCAGGATGTCCATTTTACCGGCGGCAGTTTTCAACAAGCGCTTCAGGAAGGTGTCCGGCAGGGGTATCACGACTTTGCCCTGCGGGCATCCGTCGTGGCGGATCCGCTGTATGATCGAATCAATACGAAAGACAATACACCGGCTGTGATCCATACCGAGATCACCGAAGGCGACAAAGTGCAGATCAGTCTGATGGCCAAAGGCTTCGGATCGGAGAATAAATCAGCGGTGGCGATGCTGACACCGGCGGACGGTGAGAAGGGCGTCATCCGCTTCGTGCTCGATACCGTGAAGAAAGCCGGTCCCAATGCCTGTCCGCCGTTTATCATCGGCGTCGGCATTGGCGGCACGTTTGAAGCCTGCGCTTTGCTGTCCAAGAAAGCGCTGCTGCGGCCGCTGCAGGAAAAAAACAGTGATGTCCGCTATGCCGCGCTGGAAGACAGACTGCTGCAGGAAGTCAATGCTCTCGGCATCGGCCCTCAGGGTCTGCATGGTGTGACGACGGCTCTGAAAGTGCAGATCGAACAGATGCCGACCCATATCGCCGGCATGCCGTGCGCCGTCAATATCTGCTGCCATGTCTGCCGGCACGCAAAGGTGGTGATCTGATGAAAAAACTGACATTGCCCCTGAGTATGGAAGAACGCCGCGGGTTAAGAGCAGGGGAAGGGGTACTGCTGAGCGGCACCGTATATACCGCAAGAGACGCCGCCCATAAACGGCTGCACGAAATGATCCTCAATGGGGAAGAACTGCCGTTCGACCTGCATGAGGCATGTATTTACTACGTCGGACCGACACCGGCCACCCAGGGCCGTCCCATCGGGTCCGCCGGTCCCACGACCAGTTCCCGCATGGATCCTTATACGCCGGAACTGATCCATCACGGTCTGCGCTATATGATCGGCAAAGGCCGCCGCAGTGAAGAAGTGAAAGAAGCCATCCGCCAGTATGACGCCATCTATTTTGTCACCGTCGGCGGGGCCGGCGCGCTGCTTTCCCACTGCGTCAAAAAACGCCGCATGGTCGCTTTCGAGGACCTGCTGGCGGAAGCTGTCACGGAATTGTATGTCGAAGATTTCCCGTGTTATGTCGGCATCGACAGATACGGTAACGATATTTATGACGAAGAATAGAAACTGTGAGGAAAAAACAATGAATCTCTATGAAGAATCACTGCTTCTGCATGAAGAACACAGAGGAAAACTGCGTGTGGAAGCCAAGGTGCCGTGTGCGGATCGTCATGATCTGAGTATCGCTTATACACCGGGTGTCGCCCAGCCGTGTATCGAGATCCACAAGGATCCGGAAAACTCATACCGTTATACCGGCCGCGGCAATACCGTAGCAGTCGTTACTGACGGTACTGCCGTGCTCGGTCTTGGCGATATCGGTCCGGATGCCGCATTGCCGGTCATGGAAGGCAAGGCATTGCTGATGAAGCGTTTTGCCGGTCTTGACGCATGGCCGATCTGTCTGGATACCAAGGATCCGGATGAAATCGTCCGTATATGCAAGGCAATCGCGCCGGGCATCGGAGCAATCAACCTGGAAGACATCAGCGCGCCCCGCTGTGTCGAAATCGAGAGAAGACTGATCGAGGAATGCCCGATCCCGGTCTTCCATGATGACCAGCACGGAACGGCGATCGTCGTTCTGGCCGCTCTGATCAACTGCATGCGTCTGAAGAAGACAAAGCCGGAAGACATGAAGGTCGTCATCAGCGGCTGCGGCGCCGCCGGCTCTTCGATCATCCGCATGCTGTACAACTACGGTTTCAAACGTATCTATGCCTTTGACAGCAAGGGATGTGTTTCGGCCGACAAGGCGGACAGTTACAATGCCCTGAAGAAGGAACTGCTGCAGTATGTCAACCTCGACAACCAGCACTACGAAAACATTGCCGAAGGCCTCAAAGGCGCCGATATCTTTGTCGGTGTCAGCGCGCCGCGGCTGCTCACGAAGGAAATGGTCCGCAGTATGAATCCCGGCTGCATCGTCTTCCCGATGGCGAATCCGGAACCGGAAATCTCCTATCAGGAAGCAGCCGAAGCGGGTGCCTACATCATCGGCACCGGCCGCAGTGACACACCGAACCAGGTCAACAACATTCTGGCTTTCCCGGGCATCTTCCGCGGTGCGCTGGATGCCAGAGCGACCCGCATCAGCGAAGGCATGAAGATTGCCGCCGCGCAGGCGCTTGCCGATCTGCTGCCGGAAGAGGAACTGACACCGGAAAACGTCATCGTTTCCGCCTTTGATGACAGAGTCGTACCGGCTGTGGCAGGTGCTGTCGCGAAACAGGCCGAGAAAGAAGGCTGGGTCCGCAAATGACAGATGCGCTCTGAAGGCGTATAATTATTCACATAAAGAGGTATTCTCTATGCATATTGCCACTGAGTTTCTGCATATTATCGTTCATTGTTCCCAGATGATCCTGGAACTGATGGGTATCGTCATTCTTCTGTTCGGAGCGACAAGATGTCTTTATTCCCACTTCAGAGGGGACAAAAATGTCCGGCTGATCCTGGCGGAGCGTATATCGCTTGCTCTGGAATTTCTGATGGCCGGTGAGATTCTTCATACGATCGTCGCCCAGGAGATCCAGGAACTGATCGCCCTGGGTGCCATCATTGTCTTCCGTGCCATCCTGACATGGGAGAACAGCCATGAGATCAAGGAACTCGAGGAACAGATCGAACACCATGGAAGCAAACAGGAATAACCATATTGAACAAAGACATCCGCAAGGATGTCTTTTTCATTTGTAACAATTACCCGGGCGAGAATCGTGCGATGCTTCTCTCCGGCTATTTTTATCCTGGTTGACAGATTCTGATTACAAAGGAAGCTTTCACGTCCAGATGGTCCAGACCGTCCAGTTTGCGGCGGTCTTTTTCCGAGGTGTGATAGAAATAGGGCGTCATCGCGAAAAGATCCATCAGACCGTCATGATCCAGATGCATGACTTCCGAGATGCGGATCTCTTCTTTCACAGGAAAACCGATTTCATCGACCGTGTTTTCGTAAGGGTGTTCGTAGAGAACCTGTTTCAGTTCAAACAGATGATCTTCGGCCGGACTGACGGCGACGAAGAGACCGCCCGGTTTTAGAATGCGGATGATTTCCTCCTTCGCGATCGGCGCGAAACAGGTCGTTACAAGATCGGCGCAGCTGTCCGCAAAGGGCAGGGCGAAGATCGAGGCGACCGTATAGGCGGTGGAAGGATCTGTTTTCGCGGCATGTTTCAGCGCGTCTTTGGAAAGATCGAAGCCGTATTTGTCGTCACCGGCCAGAGCGGCGGTGTAGTAGCCTTCACCGCAGGCCAGATCGACAGTGACAGAATGATTGTACTGTTCACTCAGTTCCTTCAGGCGGTCTTTGAGAAAGCCATAACAGCCGCGGCTCAGGAAACGGGTGCGGGCCAGAACGCTTTCTTTGGAATCGCCATGACTGCCGCCGCGGGAAAGATACAGATTCAGATAGCCCTGTTTGGCATAATCAAAGGAATGACCGCCGGCACAGACGGCAGTGCGGCCATTTCGGATCAGTTCTTTCTGGCATACCGGACAGCGTAACAGCATATGCCAAGTATACCACACAAAACTGTTGACTGGTGGTCAGTCGGTAGGTATGATGAAGATATACAGAAGGAGGATTGACATCATGCCTGATAGCAAAGACAGTGAAGTGCGCAGAAATGAATTTGTCGATGCTGCTGAAAAACTGTTTCAGGAAAACGGCATTGTAGATACGACGATCAGTTCCATCGTCAAGGAAATGGATGTTGCCAAAGGACTCTTTTATTACTATTTCAAATCCAAGGATGACGTAATCGACGCGATCAGTGAAAAATACAATGAAGTATTCCGGGAAATGCTGAATGTGGCAATGGATCAGGATACATACGAATCCAGGCTGAAACAGTATGTGCATAATTCCGTTCTTTCGTTCAGGGAACTGAACAACAAACTGCAGGGTAAAAACGGCGAAGTGGACCTGACCGCTCTGAGCTCCCGTTCCATTGACGACGCCAAGCAGGAAGCGATCCGCGCTCTTCAGGAACTCCTGGAAGAGGGCAACACGATCGGGGAACTGACGATTACCCATGCCAGATATTACGCCAACATACTGGTCAGCGGCATCGTCGAACTGATCAGCGAAAACGAAGCGACCGACGATGAAATCGAATTCATCGTTTACGATCTGATTGAAAGGGCAGGTAAAGACTGAAATGAGTGAAGATCTGAATAAGAAAATCAATGAACTGACACAGAATATAAGCAAGATCGTCGAGGACGGCAGTAAAACCGTGATGGACACGATCAGCACCACCGGCAAAAAGGTCATGGACACCTTTGATCTGGAAAAGAAAAAGGCGGAGATCCGTTCCGAGATCGGCCATAATTCCCGTGATCTCAGCAAAGCGTATGAGAAGCTGGGCCGTGATTACTACACAGCCAAGATGGCCGGCCACGATCTCAGTTCCAACAACGAGACATTCAGCCTGATCCGTTCCAAGGAAAAAGTCATTGAACTGCTCAATGAGAAACTGGATCTGCTGGAAAAAGAAAATTAAGCAGGAATTAAGAAACTGAAGCAGGTATAACCTGCTTTTTTATCTTCAGTCATGCTATGATATATGATGGATCTGTTCATTACAGGGGTAGAAATATGGTGAAATGGTTATTGAGGGTACTGAGGAATCTGCTGATTTTCATTGTCGTGACGGCAGTCATCGTCCTTGTGGGTCTGTGGCTGCTGGTTACTAAAACGGCATATTATCCTGAAGATTTCGAGGAAATAGAAACCAGCGGACGTTCGGAGACGGTTATTTCTCCGGGACAGTCGCTGACACTGCTGACCTGGAACATCGGCAACGGCGCCAACGGCAGTGATGCGGAATATATTCTTGACGGCGGTCAGTCGGTACTGGCAACCACTGAAGAGAGAGTCAAGGAAAACACCGCGGCGATCATTGAGAAACTGAAAGAAACCGATCCGAATATCATTCTTCTGCAGCAGGTGGACTTCAATTCCACCCGCAGTTACTACTATGACGAAACAAAGGCGATCAGCGATGCCTTCGAAGAGACGGAAAGCGCGTTTGCTCTGGATCAGAAAGCCCATCTCGTGCCGTATCCATGGCCGATGATCGGCAAGATCAAGGGCGGTTCCCTGACGCTTTCCCGTATCAACAGTCTTGGAGCGGAACGCATTTCTCTGCCGGTAACGGCCAAGAAGCCGGACAATCTGTTTACCGTGAGACCGTGCATGCTGGTGACAAGATACCCGATCTACGGTGTTGAACAGCAGCTGGTCATTATCAATGTCCGTCTGATGACATATGATGATCCGACCGAAGTCCGCAAACAGATGACGGTACTCCGCGATTTCATGAAAACGGAATACGAGAAAGGCAACTTTGTCATCGCCTGTGGTGATTTCCATCAGTCGTTCGCGACCGAGGAAAACAGTTTCCCGATCGTGGAAGGCAGATGGAAGGCGGAACCGTTCTCATCCGATCTCTTTGAAGAAGGCTGGCACTGGGGAAGTGCCGGCGGTGGCATACCGACGGAAAGATCGCTGAATCTTCCCTACAAGGAAGGCACACGCGAGCAGATCCAGTTCAGTCTGACAGACGGCTATGTCACAACACCGAACATCGGTGTCAGCAGCGCGGAAGCGATCGACATGCAGTTTGTCCCATCTGATCACAATCCCATTCTGCTGCGTATCTCACTGCAGTAAACCGTTAACACAATACAGGGATGCCGCCGGCATCCCTGCGCTTTTGAAAGGAGGAAGGCGGAAATGGAAGATTTCACAAACAGGTTCCTGTTCCGGGACATCCGGGCTGATGAAGCGGACCAGGCAGCGGAAATGGAACAGATCTGCTTTCCGCCGCATGAGGCATGCCGGCCTGAGATCATGCGGCAGCGGGTTGCGAAAGCACCGGATATGTTCCTGGTGGCCGAAGATGTCTCGACCGGCCGTCTGGCCGGCCTGATCAACGGCCTGCCGACATCGGCGCCGGCTTTTTCCGACGACGCTTTCACCGGCTTTGCCATGTATGATCCGGATGGCGAAAGAATGTTCCTGGCTGGTGTGGAAGTACTGCCGGATTATCGGCACAGCGGCCTGGCTCACGCGATGATGAAGGAACTTGCCAAAAGGGAAAAGAAAAAAGGCCGCAAAGAGATCCTGCTGACCTGCCTGCCGGAAAAGCTCACTTTTTATGAGGAAATGGGTTATGAAAACCGCGGTATTTCTGCTTCCGCGTGGGGTGGCGAAGTCTGGTATGAAATGACGATGGATCTGCAGAAAGAAGAGGATGTCTGATGTCTGTCTGGATCCTGTATGTGCTGGCCGGGGTGACATTGCTGTATGCCGTGTTTCTCAGTGATCCGGCGATGGGTTCGCCGTTTTTCGCAGTCTGGTATGTCCTGAGCGCTTTTCTCTTCGGCTGTGCCTGGCTGAGCCGCCATGATCTTTGGAGCATCATTCCCGGCTGGCTCCTGATCGGCGGTATCTGTCTGCTCGTGATCCTGATCGTTCTGCTTGGTGCGGCGGGCGTGACGATCCTGTCGGCGTTTCATCGGAAAGCACCGGCTGATCTCGACGTTCTGATCGTTCTCGGCGCGCTTGTGTATAAAAGCGGACCCAGCAAGGTGCTGCAGTACCGCCTGGATGCAGCTGCCACTTATCTGCGCGACAATCCCCGCACCCGCTGCATCGTCAGCGGCGGCCAGGGAAGCAACGAACCCTGTCCGGAAGGGGAAGTGATGAAAGCGTACCTGGTTGGCAAAGGGATTGAAGAAGAGCGGATCTTCATGGAAAACAGATCCTGCAGCACGGTGGAAAACATCCGCTTCAGCATGGAATTCTGCGACCCGGAAAAGGACAGGGTGGCCATTGTCACCAACGACTTCCATCTCTGGCGCGGCATGGCACTGGCCCGGAAAGCGGGCTTTAAGGATGTATACGGCATCAGCGGCCGCTCCCGTGTCATATATCTGCCCAACAATTTCCTGCGCGAATGCTGCGCGCTGATCAAGGATTATCTTTTCCGGAATATATAGGCAAAAAGAAAGCTCTGTGTCATTTGCACAGAGCTTTTTCCGTTTAATGGAGATCTTCCTGGCTCAGCAGCAGGGTAATATCCTTCACTCTTCCGCCATTCTCCTGGAAGGCAAGATTGTAATACTCATAACCGCTGCCCTCAGGCGCATCGTTGACGATACGGTGTTCCTCCGTATCGGAATAGGTGTAGGTGCTGACATCATAGCCATAGTCCTCCAGGTCTTCTAGGAAGTAGTAAGAACTGTTGCCTGGTGAATAATAGTCGCTGATCGTCAGATTATAGGAAGTCGATGAGATGCCGATGATTACGGATTCGGAAAGCGGGACGGTGCTGCCGTCGGGCGAAACGACGAGAAGCACGGTATCGGTATCGCCCCACTGATTCTGCAGAACCACCCGGACCGGTTCGGCACCGACTTCCGTGATTTCGTCACTGAAGGCGTCTTTTTTGATCGTGTATTCATCCAGTTGGAAGTCTCCGAAGGAAACCGGCAGTTTGTAATAATGATTGTTGAAGACAAAATCCGGTATCCGGAAGCCGCGGCTGAGATAGCTGTAGGCGTCATCTTCATCATCATATGTATAGTCATCGTCGTATGTATATGGCTCGACGTAGTCATCGTCATTACTGTCGGAAATGGTCATGAACGCCCCGACCGCGCCGGCGGTCAGCAGTGTGACGCCGACCAGTGTGCCGATGATCACGCCTTTGGCTGTGCGCTTTCTTTTTTTCTCGTTGCTGTAATGATCGAGGTCCTGTTCGACCCGGTAGCTGAGGCCGTTGTCTTCCTCTTCCGGCTCTGTCTGACCTTCTTCGCCAAGCGAGTTCATGTAATCATTCCAGAGATCCTGGCGATAGGGATCTTTCAGCTGATCCTCATCATACTGTTTCTTTTCCATTGTCTGCCTCCGTCTGTTTCTGTTTCTGCCGGGCCGCATAGGAATAAATGCAGCCGCAGTAGTCCTGCCGGTAAAGATCATAGGCATCACAGATGGCGTTTGCTTTTTTCTGGCCGTCTGCTTTTTTGAAATCCGAGCAGAAGTATCTGGTGTGGGTGTATTTCTCCTGCAGTCTGAGACCGATCTGGTTCAGGATCTGGGAGTCTTTCTGACGCGAGAAGGTCATGACGGTCGTGAAATAGTCATAGCCGTTTTCGTCCGCGTAGCGGAAACATTCGTCCATCCGTTTTTCGTAGCAGGCGAAGCACCGTTTCCAGCCTTCCGGATCGTCTTTTCTTTCCTGCAGGGAAAGATTGTAAGTCACGTTGTCATAGGGCATGACGATCAGTCTGATCTGATCGTTCCATCTTTCCTTCAGATACCGCTTCAGTTCGGAAAGCCGCAGGTCGTATTCCCCGGAAGGATAAATGTTGGAATTGTTGTAGATCAGCGTCACGTCGAATACATCGCTGAGAAAATCCATCGGCCAGCAGGCGCAGACCACGCAGCAGGCGTGCAGGAGGATCGAAGGTTTTCTGTTCTCCTGCCGCAGGCGTGTCATTTCCTTTACAGCCTGCAGATGATAGTTGACCTTGTCGGAAGACTTGCGGCCCCGGATGTAGGCAATGTATTCTTCTCTGTCATTCATCGGTGATCAGCATGCAGTCGCCGAAGGAGAAGAAGCGGTATTTCTCTTCGACCGCATGACGGTAGGCTTCAAAAGTGAAATCATAGCCGGCAAACGAGGCAATCATCATGATCAGCGTCGACTTCGGCAGATGGAAGTTCGTCAGCATGCCGTCGATCGTATGCCACTCATAGCCGGGATAGATAAACAGTCTCGTCTCGCCGGAACAGGCGCGGAATTCACCAAACCGGTTCCATACCGATTCCAGGGTCCTGACCGAAGTCGTGCCGACCGCGAAGATCCTTCTGCCTTCCGCCTTGGCCTGATTCAGGATGTCTGCCGTTTCCTGTGACATCTCATATACTTCGGCATGCATTTCATGCTCGGCGATATTCTCAGTGTCCATCGGCCGGAAGGTGCCAAGCCCCACGTGCAGGGTGACATCGGCAATGATGACGCCTTTTTCCTTCAGGGCGGCAAATGTTTCCGGGGTGAAATGCAGACCGGCGGTCGGCGCCGCGGCGGAACCGCGCACCTTTGCATAGACAGTCTGATAACGTTCGGGATCGTCCAGTTTTTCGCGGATGTACGGGGGCAGGGGAACGTTGCCGAGTTCGTCGAGGATCTCGTTGAAGATGCCGTCATACAGCATCTGCATTTTCCGCAGGCCTTTCTCGCCGACTTCCGTGCACCGGGCCAGCAGCCGGCCGTCGTGGAAGGATACGACGGTGCCGGGCTTGATGACCTTGGCGTTGCCGGCCAGGCATTCCCAGATATCGTTTTCCTCCTGACGGAGCAGCAGCAGTTCGACATGGGCGCCGGTCTCTTCCTTGGTGCCGAAGAGTCTGGCCGGGATGACTCTTGTATTGTTGCGGACCAGCACGTCGCCTTCACGAAGATAGGAAACGATATCGTAGAAGTGCCGGTCTTCATAGGTTTTCGTATTGCGGTGCAGCACCAGCATGCGGGATGCCGTGCGGTCTTTCAAAGGTGTCTGGGCAATCAGCTCCTTTGGCAGTTCATAATCAAAATCGCTTGTTTTTGTATATTTCATCAGAAACCTCTTTCGTCGAATTTCATGTTGTGGAGGGTCTCTTTTTTGAAGTCGTCATAACGGTCTTCACGGATGGCGCGGCGGGCGTCCTCCATCAGTTTCACCAGGAAGCGGGTGTTGTGGATCGACATCAGTCTGGTGCCGAAACCTTCATCCGCCCGGTGCAGGTGGTTCAGATAGGCTTTTGTATAATTGCGGCAGCAGTAGCAGTCGCAGGCCGGATCGAGCGGTGTGAAATCGTCTTTGTACATCGCCTTGCGGATATTGATCCTTCCCTGCGAAGTCATCAGCGTGCCGTGTCTGGCGATACGGGTCGGCAGGACGCAGTCGCACATGTCGATGTTTAGGGAAACAGCTTCCAGCAGGTCGTTGACGGCACCGACACCCATCAGATAACGTGGCTTGTCAAACGGCAGTTTCTCCTGTGACCAGCGGACCATGCGGTACATTGTCTCTTTGTCTTCACCGACGGACGTGCCGCCGATAGCATAGCCGGGGAAGTCCATCTCGACCAGTTTTTCGGCGCAGTATTTGCGCAGGTCCTCGTAATCGCCGCCCTGGACGATACCGAAGACAGCCTGCTCGTCAGGCCGCTGATTGGCTTCCAGGCCGCGTTTTGCCCAGCGCAGGGTGCGCAGCATGGAAGCTTCCGCGTAGTCACGTTCCGCCGGGTAGGGGATGCACTCGTCAAAGGACATGATGATGTCCGCTCCGATGCTGTTCTGGATCTGAATCGATTTCTCGGGTGAGAGGAACAGCATGTCACCGTTCAGGATGTTCTTGAACGTCACGCCTTCCTCGCTGATCTTTCTGGTATCCGCGAGCGAGAAAACCTGAAAACCGCCGCTGTCCGTCAGCATCGGTCCGTGGTAATTCATGAACTTATGAACACCGCCGGCCTTCGCCACGATATCCTCACCGGGCCGTAGCCAGAGATGGTAAGTGTTGGCAAGAACGACACCGGCGCCGAGATCATATAATTCTTCCGGCGAAATGAACTTGACGGTTGCCTGCGTTCCGACCG
The DNA here is from genome assembly GCA_017404505.1 of Solobacterium sp. GTDB lineage: Bacteria > Bacillota_I > Bacilli_A > Erysipelotrichales > Erysipelotrichaceae > Bulleidia. The sequence continues at coordinate 73,590 of JAFRCE010000026.1, forward strand.
GCATGAACATCGGTGTTTCGACGTCGCCGTGCGGGGTGTGCAGAATACCGGTGCGGGCGCCGGACTGTTTGCAGATATGGGTGATTTCAAATGTGACTGGCTTCATGGTTTCCTCGTTTCCGCCTTCCAGTATAACAAAGATTTGTCCGGCATGCGCTGTTTGCCGAACATGTTATAATACCTTTATGAGATCCCAGGTCATCCGTATCCGCAATCTGCCTGCCGATATCACCGTCCGTCATTCGGTTCATGTCAAACCGACGATACTGATGGTTGTTTTTCTGCTGGTCGGTGTAGTGATGCTGTTTATGAAGCCGTATCTTCTGATGGCGGCGATGACCATGATCCTGCTGGCCCTGTTTTCTCTGTTTATCATGCCGGACAGGAAACTCTGCGATTTTACCGATGACTATCTGGTTCTTTACAACCAGCCGGACCGCAGCCGCTGCTATATGGTCTGCTGGGAGGATATCGTATCCTGGCGTTATGAGTGGCACGCGTCCTATGACCAGCTGGTCATTCTGCTGAGTGACGGCAGCACCCAGATGCAGGAAATGTATTCGCGCCTGAGCATTCAGTATTACATGAATCAGTATGCCAAAGGCAAGGAAGTCAAAAACAACGCAATCAAGAGGATGTGACATGAAACTGATCGACCCGGAAGCTGTACAGCTGTGCCGCAGTGCCATGCTGTGTGAAAATGATTATGACGATATGAGCCAGATCTTTGATATGTTCGGTGACAGTACGAGACTTAAGATCATGAGCGCGCTGTTCACGCATGAACTCTGTGTTTCGGATCTTTCCGCACTGCTGGAAATGAGCACCAGCGCAGTCAGCCACCAGCTCGCCTCACTGAAAAAGACAAAACTTGTGCGCACCCGCAAGATCGGCAAGAATGTTTACTATTCCATGGCGGATGAACACATTGAAAACATATACCGGATGGCCTACGAGCATATCAAAGAATGAAGATCTGCGCGATTGATTTTGAGACCGCCAACCGTTCCATGGCCAGTGTCTGTGCCGTCGGCATCAGTACCATGGAAGACGGTGCCGTCGCGGAAAGCTATTACTCCCTGATCCGTCCGGAAAAGGACATCGGTTATTTCTCGCCGATGAACATCGCCGTACACGGCATCCGCCCGGAAGACGTCAGAGACGCTCCCGATTTCAGAACCGTGTACAGCGAAATGCGGTCGTATCTGGAAGATGCCGTCGTCGTGGCCCATAATGCCCGCTTCGACATGAGCTGCCTGCGGGCCGCCTGTCTGCATAACGGCCTGCCGGTGCCGCATCTGGAATACTTTGACAGCGTGACGCTTTCCCGCCGTGTTTTCCCGCAACTGGAGCATCACCGGCTCAATGACATGTGCGACTATCTGCATGTGGAACTGGAGCATCACAACGCTTTAAGCGACTCCTACGGCTGTCTGATGATCGTTGTCCACGTCATGAATCTGACCGGCATCTATGATGTTCATGAACTGCTGTCGGCCTGTCGCACTAAAACATTTACATTGTAATGAAAAAAATTTCATTCTTTTTGAAATTAGTTTACATTAATCCTGTTACAGGATATAATTGCTGTTAGTTATTAAAGGGGTTTTGATTTATGGCTGAGTATGAAAACAATGCATATTTCTGGCAGAAGGTCGATACGCTTTTTCTGTCAAGCGGGGTTACGCTGTTTCGCAAAAAAGGAGATGTGCATCCTGTTTTTGCAAATCTGATCTATCCGACGGATTACGGATATGTCAACGACACGAACAGTGTCAGCGGTGACGGAGTTTCCGTTTATGCCGGAACCGGCAACCGCAGCATTATCACGGCACTGGTTGTCGCCGCCGATATCCTGGCCAAAGAACTGGATGTCAAGGTTCTTGTCGGCTGCAACGAACAGGAAACAGACGACGTTCTGCGTTTTCTGAATCAGACGGATTATCAGAAAACCGTCCTGATCCGCCGCGGCAGTCAGATCCCGGCCTGGGGTATTACTGATAACTGATCACACGAACAGCGTTTATGCTGTTCTTTTGTTTCCGAGGAGAAATCACGATGCAGAATGAAACGAACATCAGGTACTTTATCGAACATCAGCTTACAAGAGACTGGTTTTTTCAGGACGGCGAACAGTTTGTGGCCGTTCTGATCGAAAGAGGGGAACTCTATCCGCAGATGGTCCGCCGTGTCTATGAGGACAATCATCAGGAATATCCCTTCACCGACGACCAGTTCGCCGTGCACGGCCTGCATGTCAAAGGTGACGTTTACTGTGTTTTTATAAAAATGCCGGAACCGGAAGCGGAAGCTGAATGTCGGTACATCCTGATGTTCTTTGACAGAGAATTTGAAAAAACCGCGTATTATACTGTTGAAAACAGCGTTTCACTGTTCTTCGGCCAGACGCTGACCTACCTGTGTGAATGGACGAAGGAAGGCGAGCACCGCAACTACATGCAGTGCAGCGACGATCCGGCCGCCTGTCTGGAACAGTGCCGGAAGCTGTATTTTGAGGAAGCATAAGAAAACCGTCATTTCATTGCATGACGGTCTTTTTTATGATCAGTTGGCGATGCGCTGATGCGGGGCGTAGCTGCCGGGCGAAAGGGCGGAGAAGTGATAGCCGTTCGCCAGACCCCATTTGATAATGTCCTCGACAGCGTTGACGGAATACGCCTTGACGTCGTGCTGCAGGACAACGGAGGGAACGCCGGCATTGCTGCAGGCTTCGATGCCGCTGATGACATTCAGATAAACATCATTGGTATCCGTCGTGCCGCCGGCGTCACCGCTGGAAACGTTCCAGTCAAAGTAAATATAACCGCGGGCATTTGCCTCGGCAACGAGCCGCGACATGATGCCGGTGTTGTAGTTGGCGGAAACGGTATTGGAACTGCCGCCCGGGAAGCGGAACATGTTCGTGTAGGATCCGGTCTGCGCCGCGATCACCGCGTTCTGGTTGTTGAAGTCTTCCCAGTAGTTGCTTTCCGAGGCGTAAATATACGCGTAGTTGTGGGTTGTCGTATGGACAGCAACGGTATGTCCCTGCTGGGCTGCCAGAGCCATGCAGTAGGCATACTGCGGATAGGCGGACGTCGTGAAGAAGGTGGCCTTGACGTCATATCTTGCCAGGATGTCGAGCAGTTCTTCCGTATAGGCATAGGGGCCGTCGTCAAACGTCAGATAGATCGTCTTGCTGTCTTCACCGGCGGCGCCGTTGTTGCTGGGCCGCGGCACGACATGCACGATGCGGGTGATTTCCGAACGGTTGCCATGGGCATCCGTTACGGTATAGACAAGTTCATAGTCGCCTTCGGTATCGGTATCAACCGACCCGTCGACCTGAACGTTTGCCGTAACGTCTCCGTCGACGTCGTCCTCCGCGTAGTAGTCGTTGATCCACTGGCTGCCGATATAGGCGGTTTCTTCCTGGGCACCCTGCGGGAAACTGATATCCGGACCGTGGCGGTCGTCATAGACGATCGTTCTGGTCGCGCGGGCGGTATTGCCGGAAGAATCCTTCACGACATACACCACGCTGTCCTTGTACTGGGTGCGGACGACTTTCTCCGTCAGATCACCGTCATAGTTGTCGGTAGCAGTGAAGCCTTCTTCCTCGTACTTATGGCCGATCGTCGTATATCCGTCCGGATCCGCTGTCAGTTTGATTTCCGGTGCGACGGTATCGCGGACGATGACTTTCCGTTCGAGAGTTTCACTCAGATCATGAAACTCAGCACTGTAAGTCACCGGATATTCACCGAGTTTTTTCGCGTCGACCGTGCCGGATGTCTTCACTTCCAGTTCTTTTTTCAGGAACGGAATCAGCGTCTCGTGATAATAGGCGACGGCGCCTTCTTCCTGATAGGTATCGCCGTATTCCACATAAGCGGGATTTTCGCCGTTTGGCTCGATCACGATCTCATGCCGGTTGAAGAGAAGAAACCCCCCTGTGAGACTTGCCACGATTGCTGCACAGATCAGCAGCAGCGGCAGCAGCCTGATTTTTCTTCTTCTTTTCTTTGTGTTTGTCATTTCGAGCAATATTGTACCACGTTTTATATAAAACGACGCAGGAATAAAAAAGCATGTCCACTGGGGACATGCCGGCAATCAGTATGGTTCGCCGCAGAAGTTGAGCGTGAAATCCTGATCGGAATGATGCTCGATCAGCTGGACGGCTCTGACCAGTGCCTTCTGATAGAGTTCCGGGAAGGAATCGCTGATCGTCCGGGAAGGGTCAAAGGTTAGCGGATATGCAGTGTGGGACAGATTGATCACGGTCCGGTCTGTGCGGCCGTTCAGCATCATGCCGGTAAAAGAGTGGGGGATATGCAGCAGGTTTTCCGTCCGGTAGAACAGTTTCTGCTTTCGGACACCGGGTTTGAGAACCGATGTCCAGAAAGAGAACTGATCGATTGCTTCCTTCAGCAGGCGGGTGCTGACATCCTTATGGTAGACGGAGCGGAACATGCCGTGATACAGGTTGGCCAGTTTGCGGGCCGCTTCCTTATCCGTCTTGAGATCTTTATAAACGTTGTAGGAATTGATGTCGCGGTTTTTCTGATTGAGCATCCAGGCATCGATGTCACCTTCCATGGTGACATGGGCCTCACCCTCATGTATGCCGGTTTCCTCATGTTTCTTTCTGGCTATGGCGCAGATCAGCGGATGCGTGATGCTGTCGAGAGCGTAATGGCAGAGATAGCCCATGAAGTAGCTGCGCAGGTCGTCATCCTTCAGACTGTGGCGGTCAAAGTAGGCGACGGTCTCAGCGACACCGGTGTCATGCATCAGGTTGCCGTACTCTTTCAGGGAACCGGGCAGCAGTGAGGCTCTGGAGAAGAACAGCAGATCGGGACCCTGGGAGCCGATCAGATACATACTGCGGCTGGTGATCAGATCCTGAAGTTCCGGCTTCAGGAGGCGGTATACGTCTTTTGCGAATTCAGCGTGGGTTGTCGCGGCAGGCATGCTTTACTCCTTAGTGACCTCTTTCTCGATCTGTTTCATGATCGCCGCAAGTCCGGCTGCCTTCTTGAGAGGCAGTGAGCAGACGGCGACCCGGATACCGTGATTGACTTTGACGGTATAGATATGGCTGTCCATGAATGCCTGATGCATTCTGTCACGGACTCTGTTGTCAGGGATGCGCAGGGTAACGAAGAAGCCTTCCTTGTACGGATAGACATCAAGACCGCATTCCTTCGCTTCTTTCAGGAAAAGGTCGGAACGGGCTTTCATCAGATCGATATACTTCTGTTTTTCCTGCAGGAACGCCGGGCGGTTTTCCGTGACGGTCCAGACAAAGTTTTCCATGGCCGCGTTGGGAACGTTCGACCAGGTTGCCCGGGCTTTCTTTTCCATGATGATTTCCACTTCTCTGACGCTTTCCTGCTTTTTAGCCAGAATAATGGCGGCACCGCAGCGCAGACCGTAGGAAGTCAGTGTCTTGGAACAACTGAAGCATACGGTGATCAGCATATTGTCACTGATGCCGTTGAAGACATCCATGTAGTCATGAACATGAGCGAGATCGTTGGAGTAATCCATGTAGGCAATGTCATTGATGATCACGCAGGGATGGGTAAGCGAACACTTCTTGAGGAAGCTGATCAGTTCCTGCCATTCCTCTTTCGTCATCGAATAGCCGGTCGGGTTGTGGCACGGGTCATTGAGAATCAGCACGACTTTGTCCTGCTTCGCCATGACAGCCTCAACCGTTTCCTTGATGGAGGTCAGGTTGAATTTATCGCCGTCAAACATATGATAGCTGACATGATCGATACCGTTCTCATGCGCCATCAGCGTATAGCTTCCCCAGGCGATGTCGGGAAGGATCAGCGTTTCACCCGCGTCGAGGAACGTCGTGATGGCGGTGGAAATGGCACCGCTGCCGCCCGGGGTGGCGATCACGCTGGAACAAAGATCGACATGGCTCGGACCGATGACCCAGTCATAGACGGCTTTCCGGTAGGACGGATTGCCGATGATGCCGGACGCATAGCGGGCTTTGACACGGTGATCGATCGCATCGTAGTGATCGAAGACGGTATCCAGTGCGACAAGCTGTCCTTCTTCCCCGTAGAGGGAACCGATCGTCGCATCGACCACGTTTTCTTCGCCGTTGGCGGCCTTGTCTTCCTTGGCCAGCTGGGCAATGGCGAAGACACCGTCAACCATTGGTGTCAGATCTGCGCTTTTCCTGGTAAATGCCATAATGTTTGTCTCCTTTATTTTTCGAATAGATATGTACCGATGCGGACCATGTTCGATCCGCATGCGAGAGCTTCTGTATAATCGTCGCTCATACCCATGGAAAGGATATGAATGTCATAGGTTTTCTTCAGGGTGTCGAACAGTTCTCTGCCCTGTGTGAATACTTCCCGGATCCGGTCCCGGTTATCGGTATGCGGTCCCATGGCCATGATGCCGTCGATGCGCACGTGTTTCAGTTTCGCGCAGTGGGCGAAGAGGGCATCCGCATCCTTCACGTCAAGACCGCTTTTGCCGGTGTCTTCCGTGGCCAGATGGAATTCCGCCAGAACCGGTATGATCCGGCCGGCCCGGGCCGCTTCCTTTTCGATGACATCGGCAAGAGCGATGCCATCGAGTGACTGGATCATTGAAACAAAGGGCAGGATCCTGCGGACCTTGTTGCGCTGCAGATGGCCGATGAAATGCCACTGGATGTCAGACGGCAGAACTTCCGCTTTGCGGATCAGCTCCTCGGCACGGTTTTCGCCGAAGATCCGCTCTCCCTGTTCGTAATAGGAGAGGATCTCTTCCGGCGTGCGGTGCTTGCTGACGATGCAGAGGGAAGTATCCTTGCCGATATTCTGTTTTACGGTATCGTAATGTTCCCGAATCATATGCGTTATTATAGCACCAATCGATGCCGCGGACAGGTTTGATGAAAAAAAGTGAACGCAAAGGTTCACTTGAAAGGAATCGGAACGGAGTTTTCCTCCCGGATCAGATTGCGGCGCTTCAGGATGGGAATCATGACCGAGAAGACCGCAACCAGGATAAGGATCTCAATGGGCAGCAGGACGGAATTCTTGATCAGGCTGTTGGTGGCATAGAAGATATAGCCTTTGGAATACAGCATGGAAGACCAGAGTGAACCCATCAGAACATTGACAAAATAGTTGATGACGAACTTGGCGCCGGCCAGCTTCAGAACGGTGATCTTCTGATCGTAGAGGAAAAGACCCCAGATCATGGCCGCCAGCATGGCGGTAATCGTATAGCCGATGAAGAACGGTCCGGTCGGAAACAGCATGACGCCGATCAGATCGCTGATCATGCCGGAGACAAGCCCGGCGGCGGGACCGATGATGGATCCCTCAATGGCGGATACGATGAAGCTGACGCTGATGCGCAGGTTCTCGGCGACCGGAATGAACATCGAATTGACGACCACGCGCAGGGCGATGAAGATGGCCATGATGGCCAGATACTTTGTGCTTTTGAGGTTGGATGCTGATTTCAGCCACATTTCTTTTCTGAACATAAAAACCTTCTCCTTTCTCCATCATATGAAGTCCGGGAAGGCACTGATCACATAATGGGATAAGTAATAACAACCGCAAGCTGTTTGCTTTTCGTCCGCGAAATTCCCATGTCCGCGGCACTTGACGCAGTATTACGAGACATAGATTACCATAAACATAAACGCTGTCAACTGTTTGGCGCCGTGTCCGGTCCGTGATAGAATGAAAGACATGGTAAAAACTGCTGTAACATGTGAAGATTCCCGCCTGATCGGGGCATTGCGGAAAGCCGGTGCCGACGAGGTGATCCTGGCTCTTGAAAACGGCTGCTTCAGCGCCCTGAAGCCTTTCGCGGCCGATGAAATCATCGCTCTTTCCACCCGGGTCCACGCGGAAGGCATGACGCTTTCCGTCCTGATGAACCGGCTCTTTCCCCAGGATGAGGCCGCTTCCTTTCAGAATCAGATGATCTGGCTTCTCAATGAAGGGATCGATCATATCATCGCTGCGGATCCCGGTCTGCTTTATCATGCCCTGACTAAAGGAGTGGCTGACCGTCTGATCTTTGATCCGGAAACCCTGATGACCAATTCCCGCGACGCTCTGTTTTACCGTCAGCTCGGACTTTCGTCCGTGATGATTTCCCAGCTGCTGTGTGAGGAGGAGATCCTCAGCATCGCTCAAAACGTGCCGGGCTGCTCGCTCTGTGTCTTCGGCCATCAGCTGATGAGCGTCTCCGGCCGGCCGCTGCTGGACGCCTATGCACTGCGCAAAGGCACAGACAGCCTGCGGGGAAAGAAAGATCTTCTACTGAAGGAAGAGAAAAGGGAAGAAAAGATGCCCGCTTACGAGAATGACTATGCGGCGATGATCTACAGTGACTATATTCAGGATTCCTTCGATCAGCTTGTTTCCTTTGCCGCAAACGGCATCAGCCGCATGGTCTATCAGGGTGTTTTCCTGCCGGACGAGATGCTGCTGGATGCGATCAGGACCGGAAAGAAAGTCCTGGCCGGCGATCAGACGGGCAAAGAAGCGTTCAGAAAAAAATACAGCGGTCTGCCGCTGTCGGACGGATACTATGGGATTAAGACGATTAAGTGAGAACATGAAAAAACCGGAACTGCTGGCGCCGGCCGGTGATCTGAAGCGCTGCAGGACCGCTATCCGCTATGGTGCCGACGCCGTGTATATCGGCGGCCGTTCTTTTTCCCTGCGCTCGCGGGCTTCCAATTTCACGATGGACGATATCCGCGAAGCCTGCGCGTTCGCCCGTGAGCACGGCTCCGTGATCCACGTGACCGTCAATATCATTCCGCATGAAGAGGACTTCGACGGTCTTCGCGAATACCTGCGCGATCTGCAGGATGCCGGCGTGCACGCCGTGATCGTGGCGTCGCCGGCCATTATGAAACTCGCCCGTGAAGCAGCGCCGAAGCTGGAGATCCACTGTTCGACGCAGCTGTCCGTAACCAATGCCGATGCCGCCCGTTTTTTCCGCGATCAGCTTCATGCCGACCGCGTCGTTCTGGCCCGCGAATGCACGATGAGTGACGTAAGGAAAATCACGGCTGTCTGTGAAGCGCAGACGGAGGCTTTTATCCACGGCGGCATGTGCGTCAATTACTCGGGCCGCTGCACACTGTCCAACCGCATGACCCTGCGGGATGCCAACCGCGGCGGCTGTGCCCAGAGCTGCCGCTGGCTCTACCACCTTTACGAAAAGGACAGGGAGCTCAGTGACGAAGATCTTCTGACCATCGGATCCCGCGATCTGATGTGCGCCGAATGGATCTGGCCGCTGATGGAGGCGGGGGTGTCCTCGTTCAAGATCGAAGGCCGCATGAAGACGGAATACTATGTCGCTTCGATCGTCAGTGCCTACCGGCATCTGATCGACGAGATCTATGAAAACCGCGGGCCGCTTTCCGACGAGCGTATGGCGTATCACCGCCGGCAGATCATGTTCGCGGAAAACCGCCAGACATGTGACGGCTTCTACGCCGGCCGGGCGGATGAAAAATCACTGATCTTTCATATGACCAGCAATGCCGACGTCAATCATGACTTCCTCGGCACGGTCCGGAAATACAGCCGGGAAAAAGGCACTGCCTTGATCGAGACCAGAAATCTGTTCTCGCTCAATGAAACCGTGCAGATTCTTTCGCCGTACGGGATCCATGAAGATTTCCGCATCACGTCCATCAAGGATGCGGAGGGCGGTGAACTGGATGTCAGCCGCCGGCCGATGGTCACGGTTGAGATCCCGGTTCCCTTTGAAGTGCATGAAGAAGACATCCTGAGGAGGGTCCGGCCATGATCATTGAAGGAAATGTCAGTGTCAAGGCGGCACTGCTCGGGCATCAGCGCGAGGTGCTGAAACTGTATGCCGACAAAGACAAGCATGACCGTGACCTCGCCTTCATCATTCATATGGCCATGGACAGAAACGTGCCGGTGGAATATCTGGCCAGAGAAGAAATTGATGCCATGGCATCCGGCCGCACCCATGGCGGGCTTCTGGCCGAGGTCACACCGGCAAAATGGCAGTGTCTGGAAGACTTCCGTGAGGAGCTGCCGTTCTATGCCCTGGTGGAAGGGGTGGAGGATCCTTTCAACCTCGGTTATGTCATGCGCACCCTTTACAGTGCCGGATGTACGGCATTGCTGTTAAGGAAGCGGGACTGGCAGAAAGCGGAAAGCACGATCATCAAGGCCAGTGCCGGTGCCAGTGAATATCTCAACGTCGTCCTCTGTGAAGACCTGATCGAAGCGGTAAAGACGCTGAAAAAGGAAGGTGTGGTCTGCTATGCGGCCATGCGCCGTGACGCCGTCGTATATCATGAGGCGGATATGACGAAGCCGCTTCTGATCGCCATTGGCGGTGAAATGCGCGGCCTTTCCGCGAAACTGCTGAAAGAGATCGATCAGAACATTTATATTCCCTATGCCAATGACTTCCGCAACGCTCTCAACGCGGCCGCTGCCACGGCTGTTCTGGCCTTTGAAGTGCAGCGGCAGAGGAGTCTTTGAAAGGAAAACGTATGAACCTGGAATTTCGCACGATCCATGAAAACGATGAACTTCTGCCGGCTTCGGTATGCGCTTTTCTGATGCCTTATGCGGACAGATTTGATATTCAGACAGCCGAAATCGATCCGGCGTTCGCCGACGGTGCAAACATGCATGAACAGTACGGTGTCGCTTACGAAGAGGAACTGAACTGTCTCGTCGTGGAAGGCAGCCGCAATGAGACAAAGAAATACGCCGCTCTTGTCGTGCCATACGGCAAAAGGGCGAATATGAACGCGAAGGTCAGAAATCCGCTCGATGCCAAAAAGGTATCTTTCGCGGATCTGCATTATGTAACGGAACGAACCGGTATGGAATACGGCAGTATCACGCCGGTCGGCCTGCCGGAAGACTGGCTGGTGCTGATCGACGCGGAAGTGATGAAACAGGAAAACGTCATCATCGGCGGCGGGCTGGCGAAGTCCAAACTGCGTCTGCCGTCTGCTCTGTTTCAGGAAATGGCAAATGCCAGGATCATTGAAGGCCTGGCGAAGGAATAAATGGAACCATGGAAAAAATCACGTCTGTTCACAATGAGAAGATCAAAAAATGGACGCTTCTCCACAAAAAGAAATACCGTGACGAAAGCGGCCTTTTTCTGGTGGAAGGGGAACACCTGATCGAAGAAGCGCTGAAAGCCGGCTGCGTGCGGGCGATCCTGTTCGATCAGACCTGTCCGTTTGCCTTTGAGCATCTGATCCAGGTGACACCGGAAATCATGCGGAAGCTTTCCGCCAACGTTTCCGACGTGCATCTGATCGCTGTCTGCGCGCAGACGCAGAAAGAACCGCTGTACCGGCGCCGGGCGGTGCTTCTCGACGGTGTGCAGGATCCCGGCAATCTCGGCACGATCATCCGTACCGCGGTCTCCTTCGGCTACGATGCTGTCATCTGTTCGAAGACATGCGCCGATCTCTACAATGAGAAGACGATCCGCTCCACCCAGGGTGCTTTCTTCCATATCCCGCTGATTCGCACTGAACTCGTGGACGCTCTGAAGGAACTGCAAAAGGACGGCTTTGTCATCTCCGCGACAGCACTGGACAGTTCCGTGCCGTTGCAGAGCATTGACGCTTCTGAGAAGATGGCCTTTGTCTTCGGCAATGAAGGACAGGGGGTCAGTGAAGAGATCCAGCGGCTGAGCGATCAGCGCGTCCGTATTGAAATGGACGGCTTCGAGTCACTCAACGTGGCGGTGGCGGCCGGCATCATCATGTATCGTTTCCAGTAAAAAAAAAGGGTTCGTAAAAAATCGTGTGGATGAGCTGTAAACACTGTGTTGATCGACCTGTACACAATATGTTGATGTGCTGTAAACATAGTGTTGACAGACTCTAAACGAAATGTTTATTTAGGAACCAAATGGACCAGTGGTTGAAACAGAAAAAGCGCTAAACGCGCCTTCTGTACCCAGCCACTGGTCTTTTGTATTATTCAGATTTTGTAGGTGTCTTTCTTGTTGAGGCAGTACAGAATCCTGGTGCGGGTCCTGTGGAAATTTGTAAATCCATTGGCGTTAACGAAAAGGCTCTCTATCTGCCTGTTTCTGGATTCGATGTAACTGTTGTTTATGCGACGGGAGTAAACAACTGTGAATGAGTTGATGATCTCCTGGGACCAGTTGATAAGCAGGTTATAGAACTCAATGTATTCATCGATGCCGGAGTCCGCAAAGGCACCGATCTGATCAGCCAGTCTTTCTGGTGCGTCTTTCAGAGTACAGGTCTCATTGAAGAGGAGATATGATTCTTTCAGATAATATGCTTTCTTTAAATCGGGAAAGCGCTCAAACAGGATATTCATCATGTCTCTGTAATTCATGTATCTGTTGAAACGTTTGTTGTATTTTGGCTCATTATCAAGAAAGTGATCATGATCAAATATGTATTTGAATTTGGTCAGGAGGTATTGTAAGTCTTCGTCCTGTGTGCTTCTGCGGCAACGCAGACGGACGGCACGAAAACCTTTAGTAAGATGTTCTATGACATGGAAGCTGTCTGCACAGATAATGGCTTTTCTGAAATATGTCCGGGCAATGTCTTTGTACGTGTCATATAGATCGATAGAGACATATTTGACGTTAGACAATTCACTTCTACCATTCTTCTTGTTCAAGGTTTCGTTTCTGATATTCCCGAAGTAGGAGATCAGATAATCTTTCTTCCTGTCAGGAAGGATATCAATGATCGTGCCATCTTTGAAATCCATGAGGACACATATATAAAGAGAATCGAAATCGGATGCCGGGAAGTAGTGCTCATCGATTGCCAGAACTTCCGGCAAAGGTTTCCTGGAGATGGAGACATGCTTGTCAAAGATCTGCAGCACTTTAGTGGTAGAGAGGTTGTTTCTGCGTGCTGTTGATGTATAAGTCATTGACGGCTCTTTAAGATCTTTTAAAACATTGATCTTTGTCTCATAAGTCACATTTTCTCCTTTGCCGGCAAAACGGTTCGGCTCAGAAAAAGTGCATTCACAATGACGACAGATGTATCTCCTCCTGGCGAAGAAGACAGTACAAGGCCTGTTGATGAGAATAGAATGAATGAGCTTCTTGTTGTAAAAACCATTACAGACCAATTGAGTGCCGCAGTAAGGGCATTTGGGATCAGGATCAGGTTTTAGCTTGATACGGACAGCTACTGACTCATCAGTAGAACGGATAGATTCAATAGAATCGATCGTATTAGGATCGATATTGAGTGTATCCGTGATAAACTTTTCTATAGACAATTAAGTCGCTCCTTTCTTCAGTGGCTTGTGGTAGAACCATTGTAAGACAGGAGTTTTTTTCTGGGCTGAAACACACAACGTTTATAGGTCATCCACACAATAATAAAAGACTGTCAACACAAGTTTGACAGCCACCCTATAAACACAAACTGTTTATAGGTCATCCATACAACAAAGTTATTTATGGTCCTAAAAAAAACATTGCCCGCAGATTTGCGGACAATGCTTTTTTTTTATCAGATTCAGCGCTGCTTGTAGCGGATGACTTCACCGCTCCAGGCTTTTGTCAGGATCTCCTGCATATCGCGGACCATCGGCACGCGTGGGTTGGCTGGCGAGCACTGGTCTTCATAGGCGAGATAGGCGAGTTTCTCAGTCGCTTTCATCCAGTCTTCCTCGTTCAGGTACGGCAGACTGGAGAACTTCATTTCAATGCCGCTGTCACGGCCGAGCGTTTCGACTGCTTTTGCGAACGCTTCGACACCCTGCTGCAGGCTTTCGACCTTCAGACCGATGGCCTGGGCCAGTTCGCAATAGCGCAAATCAGCGATGTAGTGCTTGTACTTCGGCCAGATACCTGGCTTTTCCGGCTTGGTGCCGTTATAGCGGATCGTGTACGGCAGCAGGATGGCGTTGGCCAGTCCGTGCGGAACATGGAATTCGGCACCGACTTTGTGAGCCATCGAATGGTTCATGCCCAGGAAGGCGTTGGCGAAGGCCATGCCGGCCATGGCCGAAGCGTTGTGCATCTTTTCACGGGCTTCCGGATCATTGGCTCCGTTATGAACGGCTCTTGGCAGATATTCGAAGACCATCTGCACGGCTTTGAGAGCCAGGGCGTCGGTGAAGTCGGTCGCCAGTACGGAGACATAGGCTTCGACGGCGTGCGTCAGCACGTCCATGCCGGTGTTGGCGGTGATCGCCGGCGGCAGGGTCATCGTCAGAGCCGGGTCGATGATGGCGACGGTTGGGGTCAGTGAATAGTCGGTCAGCGGATACTTGATATGCGTTTCCTTATCGGTAATGACCGCGAACGGAGTGACTTCCGAACCGGTTCCGGATGTGGTCGGAATGCATACCAGATTGGCTTTCTTGCCGAGTTCCGGATACTGGAAGGCGCGCTTGCGGATATCCATGAACTTCTGCTTCAGATCGTCAAAGTTGACTTCCGGATGCTCGTAGTACAGCCACATGCCTTTGGCTGCGTCCATCGCGGAGCCGCCGCCGAGGGCGATGATCGTATCCGGCTCAAAGGAGTTCATCAGTTCGAGACCCTTGCGGACGGTCTGGATGGACGGATCCGGTTCGACGTCGCAGAAGAGTTCATAAGTGACTTTGTTGATGCGCTGGGCAAGCTGATCGGTGACTTTGTCGACATAGCCGAGCTTGACCATCGACTGGTCGGTAACGATGAAGACTTTATTCATTTCCCGCATGTCATGCAGGTATTCGATGGAATTCTTTTCAATGTAGATTTTGGATGGAATCTTGAACCACTGCATATTGTTTCTCCTCTCACCGACCTTTTTGATGTTCAGCAGATTCACAGTGCTGATATTGTCTGAAACACTGTTGTGACCATAGGAGCCGCAGCCCAGCGTCATGGACGGAATAAAGGAATTATAGATATTGCCGATGCCGCCGAAGGTGGAAGGGGAATTCCAGATGATACGGCAGGCCTTCATGCGGCGGCCGTATTCACGGACCAGATTCTCGTTGGCGGTATGAATGGCAGCCGAATGTCCGGTGCCGTTGAACATGACCATCGCTTCCGCCTTGTCGAGACCGTCCTCGACGCTCTTGGCTTTCAGCATGGCCAGAACCGGCGAAAGTTTTTCTCTCGTCAGCGGTTCGTTCGGTCCGACTTCCTTGCATTCGGCGATGATGATGGAAGTGTCCGGATCCACTTCGAAACCGGCCTGCTGGGCGATCCAGAAGGCGCTCTTGCCGGCGACGCTGCCGTTCAGGCGGGCTTCCTGGCATCCTTCGCCATAAGCCTCGGCATTGAACATGAAGCGTTCCAGCTTCTTCTTTTCTTCTTTCGTCACATAGTGGACGTTGTAATGACGGAATTCGTTTTTGACGTCCTCATAGATCTCCTGATCGACGATAACGGCCTGCTCGGAAGCACATACCATACCGTGGTCGAACGCTTTGGAGAGGGCGACGTCAGATACCGCCTGGGCAATGTCAGCGGTTGTCTCGATATAGGCCGGGACATTGCCGGCACCGACGCCGAGGGCCGGTTTGCCGCAGCTGTAGGCGGCTTTGACCATGGCGTTGCCGCCGGTCGCGAGGATCGTGGAGACACCCGGATGATTCATCAGGGCGCTGGTCGCGTCCATGCTCGGAACTTCGATCCACTGAATGCAGTTTTCCGGAGCGCCGGCCGCCACTGCCGCGTCATACATGACTTTGGCAGCCGCCGCCGAACACTTCTGGGCATTCGGATGGAAGGCGAAGATGATCGGATTTCTGGTCTTGAGGCAGATCAGCGACTTGAAGATGGCAGTCGATGTCGGGTTGGTGACCGGTGTGATGCCGGCGACGACACCGACCGGTTCCGCCACGTACTTCAGGCCTTTGACCGGATCTTCGTCAATGATGCCGACCGTTTTCTGATTGCGCATGTGATTGACGACGTATTCACAGGCAAACAGATTCTTTGTAGCTTTGTCTTCAAAGACACCGCGGCCGGTTTCCTCGATGGCCAGTTTGGCCAGTTCGCCGTGTCTGTCAAGGGCTGCGACAGAGCATTTGGCGACGATATAGTCGATTTTTTCCTGATCGAAATGCGCGTATTCGTCCAGTGCTTTCAGGGCTTTCGCGACTTTTTCATTCACTTCCGCGACCGGTGTCGGGGCGGGAACTTCAACTGCGGGTTTTGCTGGGGCTTTTGCTGTTTTTCTACGTTCAGCCATTCCATTTTCCTCCTGGTGAATTTTTTCACGAACTTACGGTATCATGATATCCGGCAAGATGCAACAAATATGATAAAAAAATCACAAATTACCGGACAAGTATTCGGATGATAAAAAAGGGAGTTCAGAACCAGCCGTAGGAAAAACGTTTTTCGTCTGGTTTGACTTCCGTCTGCTTGACAGTGATGTCGTCCACGCGGATGAATCTGCCGTCACCTTTGGCAACCGCCGCAAGAAAACTGTCGATGTCTTCTTCTTCACCCTGAACGAAGATCTCGACCATTCCGTTGCTCATATTTTTCACTGAGCCGGTCAGTTTGCGTTTCTGCGCCTGCAGCGTGACAAAACCGCGGAAACCGACACCCTGAACCTGTCCTTCAACGATCACATGATAGCGTTTCATAAATTCTCCTGATAGTTACAGTATAGCAATTCCTGCTTTCTTTTTAAAAGAAGAAGAATATAATAAATGCATTGCGGAGAACGATATGGCAAACATACTTCTGAATATTTCAAACTTTGACGCCCCGTGGGCATATGCCAGTCTGTCACAGTATCTGACGGCGGATAAAAAAGTACTGATCCTGCCGCTGAGTTACCACGAGGACTGGATCACGGACGATCTTGAATGGCACCATGAATACGGGAAGGGGACAGACGGCTATGAAATGCTGATCCGGCCGTTTCTTTCCTATGGTATCAGGGAAAAGAACATCCGCTGGGTCAACTACTATGAAGATGACGAAGTGAGTGCCCGAAAGAAACTGGCCTGGGCTGACGTACTCTTTTTCACCGGCGGCTACCCGGACTGGATGCTGCAGAGACTGTATGATTTCGGCATCGAGCAGGCAGTGCACGATTTTGACGGTGTCATCATGGGAACCTCGGCCGGTGCCCTGATCCAGCTTGAGGAATATCATCTGACCCCGGAAGACGGTTACGAATTCCAGTATCAGTACGGGCTGGGCATGCTGTCGGGCTTCGATCTGGAAGTTCATTATGAAGAGGACGAAAGACATCTGGAGGCGATCATCCGCACCATCGAGGAAAAGGGCATTCCGGTCATCGCCATGCCGAACGAAGGCGGCCTGCTGATCGACGGCGATCATTTTGAACTGTTGGGCGGCTCATTCATCCTCGACAGCCGGCATCTTGACGAGCTGTACGAAACCTGCGAATATCTGCGTTATCTGTGAGCGGCTGAAAATGCCGGAAGAACTTGAAAAAATCATTAATTCTTCTATAATCATAGATATTGAAAACGCTATAAAGAAAAGACCAGTACCCGCAGTGCGAAGTCACAGAGAGGGATCCGGATGCTGAAAGGATCCTGTCCGAGCGGCGGCGAATTCACTTTTCCAGTGAGGCCAATCCCCTCCGGATGCTCCCGTTACGAGTCAACTGAGGTGCATGTCCCATATATGGACATGAATCAGGATGGTACCGCGTGTCATGCGTTCCTGTGTTTTACAGGAACGTTTTTTGTTGGAGGAAAGAAAGAAATGGACAAGATCACAGAAGTACAGAATCAGGCCCTCGAAGCAATTGCGGCGGCCGCTGATCTGGATGCCCTGCAGCAGGCCAGGATCCGCTATCTTGGCAAGAAAGGCGACATTCAGGCGCTGATGAGCGAAATGAAATCGCTGCCGAAGGAAGAAAAACCGGCTTTCGGCCAGAAGGTCAATGTGTGCAAACAGGTCGTCAGCGAAGCGCTCGAGAAGCGGCAGGCAGAACTGCAGGAAGAAGCGCTGGCGGCACGGCTCGTGGAAGAGAAGATCGATATCACGCTGCCCGGCACAAAGCACACGCTCGGCACGATGCATCCGCTGTTTATGATTCAGCAGGAAATCGAAGACCTCTTTATCGGCATGGGCTATAAAGTGGCGGAAGGTCCGGAAGTCGAACTGGATCATTACAACTTCGAGCTTGCCAATATTCCGAAGGACCATCCGGCCCGTGACATGCAGGATACCTTCTATGTCGACCCGAATACGCTGCTGCGCACCCATACGACGGCGATGCAGATGCGCGAGCTGGAAAAGGCGGAAGGAAAGACGCCGATCAAACTGATCTGCCCCGGCAAGGTGTACCGCAGAGACGATGACGACGCGACGCATTCCCATCAGTTCATGCAGTGCGAAGGCCTGGTCGTCGGTGAGCATATCACCCTGGCTGATTTGAAGGGAACACTGGAACACATGGCGAATACGATGTTCGGAAACGGCCGTCAGATCCGCTTCCGTCCGTCCTACTTCCCGTTCACGGAACCGTCCGTCGAAGTTGATGTCTCCTGTCCGTTCTGCAACGGCAAGGGCTGCTCGGTCTGCAAGGGCTCGGGCTGGATCGAGATCCTCGGTGCCGGCATGGTTCATCCCCACGTCCTGGAAATGAACGGCTTCGATTCCGAAAAGTGCACCGGCTTTGCCTTCGGTATCGGCCTTGAACGTATTGCCATGCTGAAATACGGTATCGACGATATCCGTAATTTCTATATCAACGACGTCAGATTCCTGAAGAATTTTGACCGCTTTGACTGAGGAGGGAAACGGAAATGAGATTAAGTTACAAATGGCTGAGCGAGTATGTCGATCTTTCCGGCATCACTCCGGAAGAACTGGCTGAAAAGATGACGACAGCCGGCCTTGAAGTCGAAGGCATCGAACCGATGGCTAAGGGTTCCAACCTGGTGATCGGTGAAGTCATGGAATGCGAAGACATTCCGGAAACCCATCTGCACGCGACCGTGACAAGAATCGGACCGAATCCGGAAGATGTCACGAAGATCGTCTGCGGCGCCCCGAACTGCCGCAAGGGCCTCAAGGTCATTGCTGCTCTGCCGGGTGCGGAACTGCCGGGCGGCACGATTACCGCCAAGCCGCTGCGCGGATATGAATCCAACGGCATGCTGTGCGCCTTGTACGAACTGGGCGTGGATAAGAAAAACCTGACGGAATACCAGCTGTCCGGCATCGAGGAGCTTCCTGCCGATGCTCCGGTCGGCGAAAGAAATGTCTTTGAGTATCTCGGTCTGGACGATACGATCCTCGACGTTTCCCTGACCCCCAACCGGGCGGACTGCTCTGCCATGTGGAACATGGCAAAGGAAGTCGGCGCCATCCTGCACCGTGAAGTCAGATGGCCGGATTATGAAGGCAAGGCAGACGTCGGCACACCGACCTCCTTCAAGGTGGCAAGCAAGACCGAAAAATGTCCGGCTTTCACCGGCAAGGTCGTCAACCATGTCAAGGTCGGACCTTCCCCGAAGTGGATGGTCAATTACCTGCATGCGGCAGGCATGAATTCCATCAACAACGTCGTCGACATCTCCAACTTCGTCATGCTGGAAACCGGACAGCCGCTGCATTACTACAACCTGGCCAAACTGCCGGCCGGCGACATCACGGTCGTCGACGACAGGGAACTGACCATGACAGCGCTGGATGGCGAACAGTTTGATATTAAAAAGGGTGACCTGCTGATCACGACCGGCGGCGAAGCGACCGGTATTGCCGGTATCATGGGCGGCGAGGAATCGATGATCGATGAAACGACAGAAGGAATCTTCATCGAAGCGGCCAACTTCAACGCTGTCAGCATCCGCCGCACGTCCATCCGTCTCAATCTGATCACCGAGGCGGCCCAGCGCTTCACCAAGGGCATCGAACCCCTCAGCATGAAGAAGGCGGTCGACCGCTCCGTGCAGCTGCTGGAGAAATATGCCGACGCGTCCGGTTTCGAAGAGACGATCCTCTGCGGCGACCACAGCTATCAGCCGGTCGTCGTCAAAGAGACGCTGTCCCACTGCAATGACCTGCTTGGCACGGATTTCTCCATGGATCAGGTCACCGAAGCACTGAAATGGCTGGATTTCAAACCGGAAGTCAGCGGTGACGAGATCATCTGCCATATCCCGAGCTACCGCACGGATATCGAAAGACCGGCGGATATCGACGAGGAAGTCATCCGTCTGATCGGTTTTGATTCCCTGAAGAGCACGCTGCCGTACATGGCCGCCACCGTCGGCCGTCTGACACCGGTGCAGAACACCCGCCGCCGCATCCGCGAGATCATGCGTGCCTACGGCCTCAATGAAATCGTCACCTATACCCTGGTGTCACAGGACTACATCGATAACGCGTTCCATCCGGCCGGCGAGGCGATCGCCCTGGCCATGCCGATGAGCGATGCCCGCAAATATATCCGCAGTTCCCTGATCAATTCCGTTCTCGAATGCGTTCAGTACAACGAAGCGCATCAGAACAGCGACAACACCTTCTTCGAGATTTCCAAGGTTTACGGAAAAGATAAAGAAGAGGAACGTCTGGCGGTTGCCTTTGACGGCGTCCTGCAGCAGGATCCTCTGCACAAGACAGTCGAAAAGGGCGACTTCTATGCCATGAAGGGTCTGATCATGAATCTTCTCAGCCGCCTCGGTTTCAATGAAAACCGTATCCAGTTTGCTGAGAATACCATCGATACCGACAAGTTCCATCCTTACCGCAGCGCCGCTGTCAGTCTCGACAAGAACCTGATCGGTGTCTTCGGCGAGATTCATCCTGCCTATGCGAAGAAGTTCGATCTGAAGAGAGTCGTCTACGGCGAATTCTTCCTCGACCCAATCTTCGCCGCCAAGGCTGCCAGACTGCGCTTCACTGCCATCGACAGATATCCGGCTGTCGAGCGTGATATCGCCCTCGTCGTCGACCGTGATGTCACGGCCCAGGCGCTGCTGTCCACGATCCGCAGAGTCAGCTCGAAACTTGTCCGCAAGACCGACGTCTTCGACGTATACGAAGGCGAGCATATCGAAGCAGGCAAGAAGAGCGTCGCGCTGCGCATTACTTACCAGGCACCGGATCATACGCTCAAGGAAGAGGAAATCACCTCCGTTCACGAGCGGATCCTGGCATTGCTGAAAGAAAAACTGCACGCCGAGCTGAGAGGCTGATAACAGATTTCTCTGTATCATTCAGGGGCAGGCTCTGTACATCATTACAGGGTCTGCCTTTTTCATTCTTTTCCGGGAATATGGAACTGTTCGGTATCCCGATACAGCGGACAGCCGGAAATGATATTATTTAAAAGAGGTATTTTATATGTTGATTCCGGATTGGGTATTCCTGGCTTTCAATTTCGTCCTGATTATCACTCTGCTGTTCTGCATGGCCTTCGGCTGGCAGCAGGGCGGAAAGCACATGCTGGCGGATATTTTCAGAACGGTTCTGCAGATCGTCACAACAATTTTTGTCACGTATTTTCTGACGACCCGCTACAGTCTGTTCAACGAACAGAAATTCTATGAATATATGGAAGGGCTGAGAAGCCAGTCAAGCATATCAGAGTCTATATCACTTCTGGAAGTGAACAAGTTTCGCTTTTACCGGTCGGGAATCATCTGGTTTTTTGTTGCATTGGTCGGTGTCGGACTGATCTTCGGGATTATCATGCATTTTTACCGTAAATTTCGCAAAAGCAGCGAAAAGAAACCCCTCAGCAAAGCGGATCGTGTGCTTGGTGAGATCCTCGGTGGCGTTCTCTTTCTGTTCTGGATCACCCTGTTCACCCCGGTAATGATTTCGACGGAGAAAACGGATGTCTTCAGCAACGGATCCGATCTCGTCAACCGGACCGTACTGAAATATCCGGTCAACTATGTGGCCAAGCCGCTGACAAAACTGATTCTGGGTGACAATCCGGCTGCCAGGGTGTTTGACGACGGCCTGGAAGCGATCAGCCAGGGTGTTGAAGGCTTTGCGGGCTGGATCGAAGAACACTGCGATGACGTGACGGAAGTTGCTGATCTGACATGGTTATTCACCGCCGAAGCACAGTCGAAGAACCGTCAGTGAACCGTTTCTTACAGGGAAAACAAAAATATGCGGTGAAAGAGAAATGGATTCTGTCACCGCTTTTCTTATGTTTTTCCGAATCTTTAAAATATAAAGATATAAAAAGATTTAGCACACCACTTGACTGAGTGCTAAAGGCGGCATACAATAGTCCATGGTTAGCAAAAACATGTAAAGAGTGCTAAAAAGGAGGCTTAATATGTTAAGACCGTTACATGATTATGTAGTGCTTGAGAAAATCAAGGAAGAAGAAAAAACACAGAGCGGTATCATTCTGACCGAGAAGCCGAAGGATCAGCCGAGCAAAGGTCTGGTCATCGCTGTGGGTCCGGGAAAGACAGAAGACGGAACACTGGTTCCGACAGGTCTTGAAGCAGGACAGAAGGTCATTTATAAAAAGTATTCCGGCACAGAAGTCACAGAAGACAAAAAGGATTATCTGCTGATCAAGGCAGAGGATATCCTCGCGGTCATTGAATAACAGGAGGCAATTACGATGGCAAAAGAAATCAGATATGCAAAGGATGCCAGACAGAAGATGCTTGACGGCGTCAACACACTGGCCGACGCAGTAAAAGTCACATTAGGTCCGAAGGGCAGAAACGTCGTTCTGGAAAAGACATACGGTTCACCGGTCATCACCAATGACGGTGTCACCATCGCCAAGGAGATCGAACTGGAAGACAAGTTCGAGAACATGGGTGCCAAGCTGGTTTACGAAGCAGCCAACAACACCAACGAAACAGCCGGTGACGGTACGACCACGGCTACCATTCTGACTCAGATCATGATCACGCACGGTCTGAAGGCCGTTGACAAGGGTGCCAATCCGGTCCTGATGAGAGAGGGCATTGAAATGGCTGCTCACGCAGCCGCCGAAGCGCTTCTCAAGCAGTCTCACCAGGTAACGACCAACGATGATGTCAGAAACATCGCCACCATTTCTTCCGGCAGTGAAGAAGTCGGCAAGATCATCGCCGAAGCGATGGACAAAGTCGGCAACGACGGCGTCATCAACGTCGATGAATCCCGTTCCTTCGAGACAACTCTGGAAATGACGGAAGGCATGCAGTATGACAAGGGTTATGTTTCTCCGTACATGGTCTCCGACCGTGACAAGATGGAAGTATCTCTCGACAATCCGTTCATCATGGTGACCGATCAGAAGGTCAACACCATTCAGGACATCCTGCCGGTACTGGAGGAAGTCGTCAAGGCCAACAAGCCGCTGCTGATCATCGCTGACGACTATGACAACGAAGTCATGAGCACCCTGATCATCAACAAGCTGAGAGGCACATTCAACGTCGTCGCCACCAAGGCTCCGGGCTTCGGTGACAACGCCAAGAACCAGCTCGGTGACATCGCCGCCATGACCGGCGCGAGATTCTTCGCCAAGGATCTCAACGCCAACCTGGCTGATATGACCGTCGCTGATCTCGGTTCTGCCAAGAAGGTCGTCGTCTCCAAGGACAAGACAACCATTATCGACGGAGAAGGCAATCCGGCCGAAGTCGCCGCCCGAGTCAGTGAGATCAAGGCCGCGATCGAAAACACAACTTCGGATTATGACAAGAAGAAGCTGCAGGAAAGACTCGGCAAACTGACCAACGGTGTCGCTCTGATCAAAGTCGGCGCCATGACGGAAACAGAACTGAAAGACAAGAAACTGCGCATCGAAGACGCTCTGAACGCTACCAAGGCAGCCGTTGAAGAGGGTGTCGTATGCGGCGGCGGACTGGCTCTGATCCAGGCTTACAACGCCATCAAGGATGAAGTCAAGTCCGATACAGTCGACGTGCAGAGAGGCATCAACGTCGTTCTCGAAGCACTCAAGCAGCCGATCATGCAGATCGCGGACAATGCCGGCTATGACGGCAACGAGATCCTCGAACAGCAGCTGGCCGCCAAGGAAAACATCGGCTTCAATGCCAGAAGCGGTGAATGGGTCGACATGTTCGAGGCCGGCATCATCGATCCGACCAAGGTGACAAGAAGCGCGCTGCTCAATGCCGCCAGCATCTCGGGTCTGTTCATCACGACCGAAGCGGCTGTTGCCGAAATTCCGGCACCGGAACCGGCAGCACCGGCCATGCCGCAGTATTGATCCGATCATAAATCATTTGGAACCGCAGAAAACCTGCGGTTCTTTTTTTGCGTGTTATGATAGGAGCAGAGGTATTTATGAAACGGAAAAAACTGACAGCAGCATTGACCGCGTTTCTCCTTTGCGCCTGCACCGATACGCTCAGACCGGGTGATGTCATGGATGGTGACGGCATGATCCGCGACTTCTTTTCCTATGATCTGAAAGGGACCTGGCATGAGATCTGGCCGGGCCGCGGCGAAACTCTGATTTTCCGCAAAGACACGGTGCGTCAGATCACTGTGGACGGCAGGGAAGCGGATATCGCATATCAGATCGAAGACGGCAGCGAACTGCGCAGCAGCGATCACGTCATCACGCTGGATCACGCGCAGGAAGAATACAGTGAACTGATCTATCAGGATCATCAGACGGAACAGGGCCTGAAAGGTTATCTCTTCGCCGTATGGCCGATCACCGGTGATGAGGATCCCTACCAGACAGTGAAGATCTTCCAGCATGAAGAAGACCGGAACGATTATACGGACAGGGATCTTCCGCAGCTGACAAAGAAATAAGAACAGAGGGGGACAATATGAAACTGATCGTTAACGGTGATGACCTCGGCTATACCAGAGGCAATACATACGGCATCTTTCAGGCATACCGGGAAGGTATTCTGCGCTCCACGACCGCCCTGGCCAATTCGCCGTATTTTGAAGACGCCATCCGGACGGCTCAGAACGAGTATCCCGGGCTCGGCATCGGCGTGCATCTGACCCTGACGCTGGGAAAGCCGCTGAGGGACAGCAGAACCCTGAGGGATCCGGAAACCGGAAACTTCTTCAAACAGAAAAAACTCTGGGAACAGAACATTGACTATGATGAAGTCTATGCGGAATGGAAGGCGCAGATCGACCGCTTCATCGATGTGGCAGGCCGGAAGCCGACCCACATGGATTCCCATCATCACGTATATGAAAAAACGCCGCAGGCCCTGGCTGCTGCAATGCGTCTTGCCGACGAATATGGTCTGGCGATGCGCGGACATGGAAGCTTCGCGTTTGTCCGCAGTTTCAGCGGCCCTTCAGCGACAAAGGACGGCCTGCTCGGGATCCTGGCAGAAAACAGGGAGAGGGACATTGAACTGATGTGTCATCCGGGATGGTGCGATCTGGAGCTTTACCGGCAGAGCAGCTACGCGCTGGAGAGGGTGAAGGAACTGGCCGTGCTCTGTGATCCGGAAGTCATGGAATATATTGAAGAACATCATATCGAACTCTGCCATTACTGAGCGGCATGAAAAAGGGCAGACCGGCAGAAACTCATTCGGTTTCTGTCTGTCTGTCCTTTTTTTATTGATCCCTGTTCTGTTTCTGCAGCCGGGCTGCCGCGGCATCCATCAGCAGTTCGATGAAGACCATGTAGATCGCCTGATCGTCGAGGAAAGAGATGTTGCTGTCACGGGAGATACGGGGCAGTACGATATACTCCCGGGCGAATTTCTGATAGGGGAGGTTCGGTGTCATGGTCAGGACGATGACCGGAACATTCCGGTCGGCAAAACGGGTGACGTAATCGTTATAGGCACCGTTATTGGAAATGGTAAACACGATGACGAGATCCTTTTCGTTCAGAATGTCCGGCAGATCGCTCATGATCGCTATGTCGCTGACGGCTTCGGCATCGATACCGATCTTGGCAAGCCGCTGCCGCAGCTGCATGGCGCTGTTGAAGGTCCGGTCGTAGCCAAAGATCTTGATCCGGTTTGCCTGAATGATCATGCTGGCGAGACGTGAGAGGTCCTGCCCGTTACAGGCTTCCTGGATCTGCAGGATATAACGGCTGTAGGTTTCGGTAATGTTTCTGATTGCGTCACCGGTTTCCACACCGTCATTGGCTGAGGCGTTGCGGGAAACGAGAAAACGGGAAAGGTCGAACTTGAATTCCGCGTAGCCGCTGTAGCCGATGCGATTGGCGAAGCGCACCAGTGCCGACTTGGAAGAACCGGTCTGCCTGGCGACTTCCGTGATACTTAACCGGGCTGCTTCCCGGGGGCTGTTCAGGATATATACAGCGATTTCCCGGTCTGTCGGGGTCATATCTTCGTAACAGGACTGGATCCTGTCAAATGGATTGATACTCATAAAGGAAACTCCTTTTCTTATAGATTCTATCTATAATATGGCACAAACGCCACATTAAAACAAGTTTTAAAACAAAATAGAAAAAAGTTTTAAAAAGTACTTGAAACAAGTTTTAACAGATGCTATATTGTGGTTGCAACAGTTAAAACTGGTTTCAGAAAGGGGATTAAAACATGAACGGTTTTATTGAAAAACTGCAGACGATCCTGGTTCCGTTTTCTCAGAAAGTCAACAACAACAAAATTCTGAAGGGAATCAGCGGCGGCTTCTCGGCAATGCTGCCGGTCGTCATGGTCGGTGCCATCTTCACACTTCTTGCAAACCTTAACATCGGACCATATCAGGACATCATCACAGCCTGCGGCCTGAAGAAGTTCTTCTCAATTCCTGCTGATTATACGACAAATATGATTTCTCTCTATGCTGTCTATCTGATCGCCAAAGCGGAAGCTTCCGTCCTCGGTATGGACGAAAGAGAATCCCAGGCTTCCGGTGTGATCGCTCTGATGGCATTCCTGATCATGATCCCGCTGGGCGTAACCGGCACGGATGCGGACAGCGGTGTTACCGTCGCGGTTCCGGGTGCAGTCAACACGACATTCCTCGGTTCGGCCGGTCTGTTTACCGCCATGCTTGTCGGCATTATCTTCCCGTGGATCCATAATATCTTCGTTACAAAGAACATCGGCATCAAGATGCCGGATACAGTTCCGCCGGCGATTGCCAAGTCTTTCTCCGCTCTGATTCCGGCGATTGCTCTGGCTGCTCTGGCCATCGTTCTCAGACTCCTGGCCGGCATGACCAGCTACGGTTCCGTCACAATGCTGATCTACGGTATCCTCAAGGCTCCGCTGACAGCGCTTGCCGCCAGCCCGTTCACGTTCATGATCCTGCTGCTTGTCTGCAACGTTCTGTGGTTCTTCGGTATCCACGGCGGCATGGTCGCGACATCCATTATGGCTGTTCTCTACACTGAACTGACCCTGGAAAACCTGGCTGCTTTCGGCGCCGGCCAGGCGCTTCCGAACATTCTGATCCAGCCGGCCTGGTTCGCCATGGGCAACATCGGCGGTTCCGGCTGCGCGATCGGTCTCTGCCTCTGCCTGGCTCTGTTCTCGAAGTCGGAAAGATACAAGGCACTGAACAAGATCTCTCTGCCGTCCGGTCTCTGCGGCATTTCCGAACCGATGGTCTTCGGTGTACCGCTCGTCCTGAATCCGATCATGCTGATCCCGATGCTGGTAGCACCGCTCGTTACCTTCCTGCTTGGCTATGCTGCCATGGCAATCGGTCTGGTACCGTATATGATCGGTGTCAACGTCTCCACCGGCACACCGGTTCTGCTCTCCGCTTTCACAGCCTGGGCTGACTGGCGCGGTGTCCTTCTGCAGGCGGTTCTGATCGCTGTCGCAGTCGCTATCTACTATCCGTTCTTCCGGGCTGCTGACAACCAGGCTCTCGAAGAAGAAAAAGCCGGCACAGCCGCTGAATAAACAGGAAAACCTTTGTTCCTTGAAACTCCCTTTACAAGGTCAAAGAAAAAAGAAGAGCTTTCTCTGAAACAGAAATGTCCTGCTTCAGGACAGCTCTTCTTCTGTTTTACAGGATAACTGTCCCCCAATTCTGCCATTTCATACGGCAGAATAAAGAAAATAACAGGATGGAAAAACTGTTAAAATAGCATTGTATATCAATAAGCCGAAAGGATCCTTTATGAGCAAAAGACCTAATATTATCATCATCAATCCCGATGAAATGCGCTGGGATACCATGGGCCACATGGGAAATCCGGCCGCTTCCACTCCGCGTCTTGACGCCTTCGCAATGGAAGACGCCGTATCGTTTGAAAACGCCTTCTGTCAGAATCCGGTCTGTGTGCCGAGCCGCTGCAGTTTCCTGACCGGCCTTTATCCGCATGTGCACGGATTCCGCACCATGCATTATCTGAAACATGACGGCAGCGACACACTGTTTTCCGAGCTGCGCGAAAGCGGTTATAAAGTCTGGATGAATTCCCGCAATGACTTCATCGCCGCCAATGTGCCGGGTCTGATGGCCACCCAGTTCGACGAACTGCAGACATACAAGCGGGGTGAGGGCATCAATTCCGCCAAAGGCCATGCCGTTTCAGAAGAATTCCCGTATTCGCACTATATCGGTGTGGTTGACAAAGTGCCGACCGATATGGCCGATACAGAAGCCGCCTGCCAGCGTATCCGGGCCGTGAAGGAAGGCGACGATCCGCTCTGCCTGTTTATCGGCTGGATGAACCCGCACGTGCCGTATGTGACAGATAGGGAACACTATGACCGGATCGATCCCACGAAGATTCCCGAGCGCGTGCATATGAAAGACTGCTCCGGCAAGTCGCAGATGATCCACCGGCTGCGGGATTTCGCGGCCCTTGGTGAAATGCCGGAAGAAACATGGAAGGAAATCCAGCGGGTGTATCTTGCCCAGTGTTCTTATATCGACGATCTGTTCGGCATGATCATCGACGCACTGAAAGACGCCGGTATTTACGACGATTCCCTGATCGTCTTCCTGTCCGACCACGGTGATTTCGCGGCTGACTTCGGTTTGCCGGAAAAGGCGCAGAATTCCTTTGAGGATGTCCTGACCAGAGTACCGCTGCTGATCAAGCCGCCGAAGGGCTGCCCGGTCGATGCCGGTAAGACTTCTTCCCTGGCGGAACTGGTTGATTTCTATGCTACGGTCATGGATTACGCCGGTGTCGCACCGACCCATGATCAGTTCGGCGTCAGCCTGCGTCCTGTTATTGAAAACAGAAAGACGGCCGGCCGTAAGTATGTCTTCAGTGAAGGCGGCCGTCTCGCCCATGAAAAACAGGCGGACGAATACCACAAATACGGGGAGGACGGACCGCCTAAAACAAGTGACTACTGGGCGAAGATGAACGCCGAAGCGGATGACGCGGCACATGCCAAGGGCACGATGATCCGTGATGACCGTTATAAATATGTCCTGCGCCTGAACGGTGACGATGAATTCTACGATCTTGAAAAGGATCCGCAGGAAAAGATCAACCGCATTGACGAAACAGAATACGCGTCTGTTATCCTCAGCATGAAACTGGAAATGCTGAAATGGTATCAGGCGACCTGCGACGTCGTGCCGCGGCAATTCGATTCCCGTTTCCTGAGTCCGGAATCGATCACACCGCGGAAAGAATGACGATAAGAAGATCTTCGGGTCTTCTTTTTCTGTGAGCGGAAAATATGCTACAGTTAGGAACAGAGGAACGCCGTATGGAAAACAATGACAGAAAAGAAAAGCGAACGAACCGGATCCTGTTTCTGGCAACGGTGATTCCCGCCATTCTGGCCGTCCTTGCTTTTTTCGGCCTGGGAACGTTCAAAGACGTACGCAACGCACTCTTCGGCGTGAAAGAAGAAGACATCGCTGAAGAAATGCCCGGGACGGATACGGGCGTGGGCCATACCTATGAAGTGATCGATCACAATGACGAGACTCTGCTCGTTAACCGGACGATTGCCGAATCCGCCGGCGCGGAGGTTGTCTATGACGTCGAAGACGCGCTGGGACGGGAATGCGGCGCGGCGCTGAAACTGTCTGAGTGGGGCGGTATCAGTTACGCGACCTATTATATCGGCGGTCAGTACAGCCGCTTTACCGGTATCCTTACCGCACCGGAAGATACCGATTCCGATGTCAGTTATCTTTTCTATGCGGCGGTGAACAACGATCCGGATCAGAAAGTCTGGACGATTGACATGTCAAGATCGCTGAAGCCGACGGAAATCGATATTGACCTGACCGGCTGCGACTATGTTACCTTTGTCGCGAGAATGCCCGAGAGCGGCATTATCTATACGACCGGAGCCTTGATCACGGAGGGGAAATTCGAATGAATGTATATGACTGGGACGATACGATCTACCGGGGTGATTCGACCTTCGGATTCGTGAAATACCTGTATGTGAAATATCCGAAGACACTGCTCAGCATTCCCCGCACGGCGCTGTGCGGACTGCTGTATGTCCTGAAGGTCATGCCGAAGCTGACCTTCAAACAGAATCTGTATCACATGTTTGTGTTCGTCGACGATATGGAAAAGGCGGTGGAGGATTATACGTCTTCCCATCTTGACCACGTCAAGCAGTGGTATCGGGAAAACCAGAAGGAAGACGATGTGGTCATTTCCGCCTCGCCGGAATTCCTCATCTCGTCTTTCTGCGAAAAAGTGAACATCCGAACCTGCATGGCCAGCAAAGTCAACATGCGTACCGGGATCTATGACGGTCTGAACTGCCATGGCGAAGAGAAGGTCAGACGGTTTTATGAAATCTTTCCGGAAGGGAAGATCGAAGAATTCTATTCGGATTCCTATTCCGACACGCCGCTTGCCAGACTGGCAAAGAAGGCATTTGTCGTCAAGGGAGACCGACTTCTTCCCTGGCAGAAATTCTGAAAAAGGGCAGCTGCTTCCAAAGCGGCTGTTTTTTGTAATACAATGGACAGGCAATGAAACGGACAGTACTGGGCATCCTGGCACACGTGGATGCCGGCAAGACAACCTGTATCGAAAGCATGCTGTATCTTTCCGGAGCGATCCGGAAAATGGGCCGTGTCGATCATAAAGACGCCTTTCTTGACTATGACGAGCAGGAGAGGGATCACGGCATCACCATTTATGCCAAGGAGGCGCATTTTGTCTATGGCGATACAGAAGTTTTTGTCATCGACACACCCGGTCACGTCGATTTTTCCGCTGAAATGGAACGCACTCTGCAGGCGCTTGATCTGGCGGTCATTCTGATCAACGGCCAGGACGGCGTGCAGGCGCATACCGAAACGATCTGGAACTGTCTGGCAACCTATCATGTGCCGTGTCTGATCTTCGTCAACAAAATGGACATTTCCTTCCGCAGCGAAGCAGAACTGCTGGGTGATCTGCAGAAACACTGTTCCTCTTTCTGTGTGCGCTGGGATGAAAGCAGAGACGAAGAACTGGCCATGGTCAGTGAAGAGATGATGAATCAGTATCTCGAGGAAGGACAGATTCCCGATGAAATGATCCGCCAGGCCGTTATAGAAAGAAAATGCTTCCCGGTCCTTTTCGGCTCCGCCCTGAAGCAGACCGGCATCCGGGAACTGCTGGACGCGGTGAGTGCGTACTGTCCGGAAAAAACCTATCCGGACGAATTCGGCGCCCGCATCTACAAGATCTCCCGGGACAGCCAGGGCAGCCGTCTGACGCATGTGCGCATCACCGGCGGCGTGCTGAAAACAAAGCAGAAACTGAACGAAGAAGAGAAGGTCGATCAGATCCGCATCTACAACGGCCAGGACTACCAGGCGGTCAATGAGGCGGAGGCCGGCATGATCTGTGTCCTCAAAGGACCGGTTTCGCTGGAAGCGGGGCAGGGTCTCGGTTTTGAGGAAGATGCGGAAAAGCCGCTTCTGAACGCCTATATGGATTACCAGCTGAGCCTGCCGAAAGGCACCGACGTACTGGCTCTTTCCGAAACCATGCAGCAGCTGGCATCGGAAGATCCCCAGCTGATGATCACCAGCGATCCGGAAGCCCATGTCATCCGGCTTTCCATCATGGGCGAAATGCAGAAGGACGTCGTGCAGAAAAAGATCTATGAGCGGACCGGTATCCGGGTCGGCTTTTCCGAAGGCCGGGTCGTGTTCGCGGAAACCGTGGCCGAAAGCGTGGACGGCGCCGGTCACTTCGAACCGCTCCGCCACTATGCCGAGGTTCACGTCCGTCTCGATCCGCTGCCAAGAGGCGAAGGCATCGTCGTCGCTGACGAATGTCCGCGGGACATGCTGTCGGCAAACTGGCGCCGTTCGATTCTTTCCGTGCTCAGAGAAACAAGGCACCGCGGGGTTCTGACCGGTTCGCTGCTGACCGATGTGAAGATCAGCCTGACAGCCGGCCGCGGTCATCTTAAACATACCGAAGGCGGTGACTTCCGCGAGGCGGCCCGCCGGGCAGTCCGACAGGCTTTGAAAAAAGCGGAATGCATCGTTCTTGAACCATATTATGAATTCACCCTGAAGCTGTCCTCGGAAGTTCTCAGCCGGGCATTATATGATTTGGAAACCAGATCCGCCACCGTGGAAGTGGAGGACCTCGGGGAAGGGATCATGCTGATCCACGGCCGCGGACCGGTCCGCAAACTGATGAACTATCAGGCGGAAGTATCGGCCTACACCCGCGGCAAGGGCATATTCACCTGCCGCACCTGCGGTTATGAAGCGTGCACCGATCAGGAAGAAGTCATCGCGGAAAGAGGCTATGACAGTGAAACGGACCGCCGCCATCCGACCGGTTCCGTCTTCTGCGCGCATGGCTCCGGCTTTTACGTGCCGTGGGATGAAGCGGACCGGTATATGCACATCATCATGGACCGGGAAGAAAGCACGTCTTCTTATGAGCACCGTCGCTATCATGTCGGGGAAGACGAGATGCAGCAGCTGGTTCATGCCGCTTCCTCCAACAACCGCAATCTGCATAAAAACAGAAAACCGCGGAAGAAGGAAGACGAGGAACTGAAGAAAGTCAAAGCCAGACCGAATCTGCCGCCGTATATGATCGTCGACGGCTACAACATGATCTATGAATATGAAGACCTCAAGGAACTGGCAAAGGAAGATCTGTACAACGCCAGAGAGAAACTGATCACCCGGCTGATGAATTATCAGGCCTATGCCGATATCCCGATGGCCATCGTCTTCGACGGCTACAAAGTCAAAGACAATTTCGGCACGGTTCAGAAAATGGGCAGGGTGGAGGTCATTTATACGAGAACCGATGAAACGGCCGATCAGCGGATCGAGAAAATGGCATATGACCTGCATGAAAAATACACGCTGACCGTCGTTTCTTCCGACGGTCTGATCCAGAACGCGGTATTCTCACAGGGCGCGCTGCGCATGTCGGCCCGTGAACTGCGTTCCCGCATGGACGCGCTGGACACGCTGCTGAAATGATGCGGCAATGTTTGCCGAAGAGTTGAGCGAAACCTGTCTGGAAATGGTATATAATATTTATGTACATTACATATTGGAGGACAAACATAATGGACAAGTTTTTAGTTGAAGTATCTGCCCGTCATATTCACCTCAACCGTGAAGACATGGATATTCTGTTCGGCGCGGGATCTGAACTGCATCCGATGAAGGAACTCTCCCAGCCGGGTCAGTACGCTTCGGAAGAAAAAGTCACACTGGTCGGTCCGAAGGGCAAATCCAGCGTGCGCGTTCTCGGACCGCTGCGTCCGGAAACCCAGGTCGAACTTTCCCTGACGGACGCAAGAAGCCTCGGCGTCAAGGCCATGATCCGCGAATCCGGCGATCTGGAAGGCACGACAGGCGATCTGACACTGGTCGGTCCGGCCGGTGAAAAAGCAATTACCTGCGGCGTCATCGCAGCCAAGCGCCATGTTCATATGACACCGGCAGACGCGGAGAGATTCGGCGTTGAAAACGGCGAGATCGTCAACGTCAAGATCGACACAGACGGCCGTTCCGTTGTCTTCGGCGACACCGTTATCCGGGTCAGCGAGAAGTATGCTCTGGCCATGCACATCGACACCGACGAGGCAAACGCGGCTGCCATTTCCGGCACGGCCGAAGGAACCATTATCAAATTATAAGAAACAGAAGAAAAGCCATCACTGATGGCTTTTCATTTCAGACCAAATTCTTCACACAGTGCCTGATGGCGCTGTTTTTCTTTGTCTTTGACAGGCTTGGAAGGATCGTGGAAACAGTGATGAATGACATCGGCGTCTTTCAGCACTTCGTCCAGCGGACCGTCCGTGACGTGCTTGTCATCGTGGTGATAGATCATCGAACAGATCCGTTCGTTTTCCTCTTCACTCGTCTGGTTCAGTTCGGCCAGATAGGTTTTCGCCAGCTCGGCACCGCGGTGGGCATGATCTTCATAACTGCCGGACAGATAGGCCGCCATATCGTGCATCATCGCCGCCATGGCCGGCAGTTCCGGATCCATGCCGCGTTTTTCAGCGATCAGGACGGCGGCCAGCGAGACGCCGTTGAGATGAATGATGGCGGAGGTTTTCTTTTCTTCGTCGTTGATCTTCTGCAGTTCGCGGAAAATGATCGCCCGCAGGTCTTTCAGTCTGCTCATGCGTTCTCCTTCTGGTCGTAATTCTGATATACGACAGTGGTATGGGGCGGCACCGAGTTCAGGATCCAGACGTTACCGCCGATGATGGAATGATCGCCGATGACCGTCGTACCGCCGAGAATCGTGGCATTTGCGTAAACGATGACATGGTTGCCGAGATCCGGATGGCGCTTGCCGCCTTTGACAGGCAGGCCGTTTTCGTCCAGATCGAAGCTCTTGGCACCAATCGTGACACCCTGATAAAGCTTGACGTGATGACCGAGCACGGCCGTTTCACCGATGACGATGCCGGTGCCGTGGTCGATGCAGAAGTATTCACCGATCGTGGCGCCGGGGTTGATGTCGATGCCGGTCTTCTCGTGGGCGTATTCCGTCATGATACGGGGGATATAGGGAACCTTGAGGTCATATAATTCGTGAGCAAGACGGTAGATGCAGATGGCATAAAAGCCGGGATAGCAGAGGATGACTTCCGCTTTTGACTTGGCGGCCGGGTCGCCGTCATAGATGGCCTGGATATCCGTGCAGATCAGATGCATGACTTTCGGCATGCGGCTCAGGAATTCTTCCGTCAGTTCTTCCGAAACGGAAGGGTCGAGATCGTCGAGATCACGGGCGATGGCGATCTCATAGGTCAGATCGCCGATCAGGGTCGCCAGGGATGTTTCCTGGGTATAATCCTGGAAGCGGTAGAAATCCGGCAGTAACAGCAGCTGCAGGCGTTTGATGATACTGAGAATGCGCTTGCGGTCCGGTTTCGGTTTATGCTTCGCGATGCCCGTATCACGCTCCGCTTCGATTTCTTTCAGAAGTTCGTTGTTATATACTCTCATTTTCACTCCTCGGCAAACATCTTTGTGGAAAGGTAGCGGTCGCCGGAATCCGGCAGGATCACGACGATTTTCCGGTTTTCGTTTTCCGGCTTTTTGGCCAGTTCGATAGCCGCGTGCAGAGCGGCACCGCCGGAGATGCCGATCAGGATGCCCTGCGTTCTGGCGAACATCGCGCCGTCGCGGATCGCGTCGTCGTTTTTCACCCGGATCACTTCGTCATAGACGGAAGTGTCAAGCACGGAAGGGATGAAGCCGGCACCGATGCCCTGGATGGCATGCGGGCCGGGTCTGTCACCGGATAAAACCGCGGAACTGTCCGGCTCCACGGCGATGATGCGGACGGCCGGATTCTTTTCTTTCAGGTACTTTCCGGTGCCGGTGATGGTGCCGCCGGTGCCGACGCCGGCCACCAGCATGTCGACTTCTCCGCCGGTATCCTGCCAGATTTCCGGACCGGTCGTATTATAGTGGGCTTTCCAGTTGGAAGGGTTGTCGAACTGGGCGGGGATGAAGGAGTTGGGAATTCCGGCGGCGAGTTCTTCGGCTTTGGCG
This sequence comes from Solobacterium sp., assembly GCA_017404505.1. Lineage (GTDB taxonomy): Bacteria > Bacillota_I > Bacilli_A > Erysipelotrichales > Erysipelotrichaceae > Bulleidia. The sequence continues at coordinate 109,431 of JAFRCE010000026.1, forward strand.
ATCGCGCCTTTCATGCCGAGTGTTCCGTCGGTCAGGACGATCTCGGCGCCATAGGCCCGGATCATGCGGATGCGTTCCGCCGACATCGTGTCCGGCATGACGATGATCACCCGGTAGCCATGCGATACGCCGACCGCCGCAAGTCCGATGCCGGTATTGCCGGAAGTCGGTTCAATGATCACCGAACCTGCCTGCAGGCGGCTGTCTTCCTCGGCATCCAGGATCATCTGCAGGGCGACGCGGTCTTTGATCGAACCGGTCGCGTTGACGAATTCCATCTTGCCGTAAAGGGTCGCCTTAAGACTGTACTTCTCTTCGATGGCCCGCAGCTCAAGAAGCGGCGTGGCGCCGATCAGCTGTTCCACGGAAGTATAAATTCTGCTCATCTTATCCTCCTTGATTGAAAAAACCGGGCATCTCCCGGTCAGTTGTCAGTGATACAGATCGTCATTACAAAACATCCTGTTCCTGAACAGTGCCGGGTAAGCTCGGTATAGGGCAACAACATGCATTGTCATACAGATCTGAAACCATTTTTCGTTTCCTTTTTTATAACTGTATCACTTTGCCATAGAGCGTCAAGCGATATGTTCACAGCCGCCGTTACGGACATTTTGCGTTCCTATCTAAAAGAAAATATAATATAAAAAAGACGAGGTTGTTTTTTATGGAAACGATGCAGTCCATACTGGAAAAAGATAAAGAGAAATTTCTGCAGCTGCTGAACAGCGAAGACGACGCGGAGCGGGCAGCCGCACAGGTCAACCGTGAGCTGAGCCGCATCCTTTATGTCTTCAACGAGCAGGACGAAAGCGACGCTGTCAAAAAAGCCGCCATGCAGATGATCACCGCCGTGCAGGCTTCCGCCTCGCTGCTGGACAGTGCCGGAGCCACCGACGTATATCACCGCACGCAGCAGGAGACCAACAGCAACGGCCATCTGCCGGTCCGTTTCTGGATCTACGTGATGCTGACCGTGGCCTGTGGCGGCGGCGCCGTGGCCATGTATATTCTCAAAGGCAATCCGGTCTCATCGGTCATTGAACTGCCGCTGATTCTGGCTCTGCTGGTTCTGATGATCTTCTTTACCTTCCTGAGCGGCCGCAGTGCCCATAAAGTCACTGCCAGGCCGAAAGAAGAATACCTGACAAAGACAACTTTCGACGCCATGAAGATCTACCGTTCACTGTTCACGACGGTCGTCGCCATTGACCGGCAGCTGCAGGACGTCCGCATGGATACCGCCATGGCTGAAAAGAAACAGCGTATTGAAACCCGCGGCAATCTGTCGGATGCCGAGCTTGACCTGCTTTCCTCACTGCTGGAAACAGCTTTGGCGGAAGAAGGGGACGGCGCGAAGCAGACGGTCTCGGAGATCAGTTACTATCTGCACCGGAAGGGTGCCGAAGTCGTGCATTATTCCGCCGATCATAAACCATGGTTTGACATGATGCCGTCCGGCGGCGGTTCCGGAACGATCCGGCCGGCCATTGTCATGGACGGCAATGTCCTGCGGAAAGGACTCGCGGCAGGAGGACAGTAAAAGATGGACAGATACTACGGATTTGATCTGGGCGACGCCGAAAGTGCGGTTGCCCGTCTGGAAAAGGAAGACAGCGAACCGGAAGTTCTCACCGTTCAGGATGAGAAGAGTTTTATCACGGCATTCGCCCAGCTGAAAGACGGCCAGCTTCTGGTCGGTGAAAAAGCCTGCTACGCACCGGACGCGGTGCTCCGCAAGATCCGCTTCAAAAGCCGCTATCTGACCGATCCTTCCGTCAAAAAGGACATCACCGGTTTCGCGGCCGGTGTGCTTGGCGAGCTGTATACCAACGCTTCACTGCTGAAGGGCGGCGACGACTGTTTCTACATCGGCTGTCCGGCCGGATGGGACAAGGCTGCCCGGGAAGAATACCGTGAAATCTTCGAGAAGATCGGCTATCCGCCGGCGAAGATCATATCCGAGTCTAGAGCGGCGCTGGTCAGTGCCTGTCAGTCCCGTCATCTGCAGGTCGGCTATGACATTCTCAAAAAGCCGGTCCTGGTCATTGACGTCGGCTCCTCGACGACGGATTTCGCCTATATCATGGGCGGCAAGGAAGTCCAGCTGCAGACCGGCGGCGAAGTGTTCTTCGGCGGTGGTATCATGGACGAAGTGCTGCTGGAAATCTGTGTGGCGGACTCGCCGCACGCCAAGAAGATCCGCCGTATCTTTGAAGAAAGTGAACCGTGGAAGAACTACTGTGAATTCGCGGCCCGCCGTCTGAAGGAGAAATACTTCAGCGACGAGGAATACTGGCAGAACAATGAATGCACGCAGATCGTGACGATCCGTCATACCGCATTGCCGGTGCGTCTGACGCTGCATATGAACAGGTCGATCGCGGACAAGCTTCTGAACCAGAAGGTAGAGAAGCTGCAGAACCGTTCTTTCAAGGAAATGTTTATCGATTCCCTCAGGGACGCGAAAGCGTCACTGACGGAAAAGCAGCCGGAAATGATCTTCCTGACCGGCGGCGTTTCCAAACTGCCGGCCATGAAGGGCTGGTGCCGGGAAGTATTCCCGGATGCCGTGCTGATCAGCGGCGCCGATCCGGAATTCTCGGTCGCCAAAGGTCTTGCCTACTGCGGCCGCATCGATGACGAGCTGCGTGCCTTCAAGGAGGAGGTGGATCTGCTGATCTCCTCGACCGTGGTGGAACGCATCGTTTCCGAACATATGCCGGAACTGTACAAAGCGGCTGTCAAAACGCTGATCGAACCGATCATCGAAGAAGCTGCCTGGCCGGTCGTCGACAGATGGCGCAGCGGCCACGTGCAGAAGCTTTCCGATATCAACGGCGAACTGCAGAAGGAAATCGACTTTTTCCTGCATTCCGAAAAAGCCAGAACGCTTCTGACCAAACCGATTACTTCCTGGCTGAAAACCGTCGCCTATGATCTGGAAGAATACACGATTCCGATCTGTACCAGACACAACGTGCCGTATTCGGCTCTGAATCTGAATTCCTACCTGGCCGTTCAGGACATCGAGATCCAGATGGCGGCGGAGGATGTCTTCGCCATCAAGGAAATCACCTGGACGATCGATACGCTCGTGTCACTGATCATCGGCTTCCTTTGCGGCGGCAACGGCATCGCTGTCATTGCCAGCGGTCTGCCGGGCATCGTCGCCGGAGCTGTCATTTCGCTTCTTGTTCTCGCTCTCGGCAAGGAAAAGATGGAAGAGGCGATCCTCAACGCCGATATTCCGCATTTCCTCAGACGTCTGATCCCGAAGATGTATCTGAAGGCGCGTCTGGATGTCGTCAGTGAGGAAGTGAAGAAAAACCTGTACCAGAGTCTGGAACAGGAAAAGAACGACGAGATCTCGGAACGGGTGGCCAAGGAAATTTCCGAACAGATCGAGACGTGTCTTGTGCACATGGCGGAAGTCGTCGAGATTCCGCTCGGCTGATTGATATACTGCCTGATAAGCCGGCTGGCAACAGCCGGTTTTTTCTGTGTTTCCGGTCGGATTGACCGGCGGGTCAATCAATGCTATTCTGAGTGCGGATATCATTGACTCACCAGTCAATATAAAGGAGCGATCATGGCAATTGACGCATTTGAGAAACTGCCGGAAGAAAAAAGGGAACGGATCATCGCCGCCGGCATAAGCGAATTCGCGTGTCAGTCTTATCAGGATGTGAAGACGGATGTCATCACGTCCCGGTGCGGTATTTCCAAAGGCATTCTGTTTCACTATTTCGGTTCCAAGAAAGGTTTTTACCTCTATTGTCTGAAGACGGCGCTGAGCCGCCTTATGACGGCAACACCGGCACCGCAGGGGAATGATTTCTACACGGTTCTGTTTGATAAAATGGAAGAGAAGATGAATCTCTGCCGGAAGTACCGGAAAGAAATGCACATGGTCAACATGGCTTCCCGCGACCTGTCTTCCGAGATCGCCGCCGAAAAGGCGGAACTCATGGAGCAGTACATGACGGCTGTGCATGCCGGATCTGCGAAGACCCTGAAGAAGGCCATGTCCTTTCTTGTCCTGAAGGAAAACGATCACATGAAAGTCACTGCCGAAGGCCTGCAGCTCTATATCAGCGCGATCCTGAATGCTTATCTGCGGCAGTATCAGCAGGATCCCGCTGCGTTTTTCGCGGATGAAAAACGCATCCGCCGCAAGAGGAAGGAATACATTGACCTGATGCTGTACGGCATCTGTGAAAAGGAGACGATATGAAGAAAACCGGCATTCTGAAAGCGATGAAACTCTGCTTGGATTATCAGAAGATGACCGATGGCGAAAGAGAGCAGCTCCGCACGGCAAGACTGAGGGAGCTTGTCGCTTATGCAAGGGAAAACAGTCCGTATTATCAGAAACTGTACCAGGACATTCCGGACGATTTTCAGCTGAGCGATCTGCCGCCCGTCAATAAACGGGAACTGATGGACCACTGGGACGAATGGGTCACGGACGGAGACCTGAAACTGTCCGACGCGGAAGAATTCATGACGGACAGAAACAATATCGGATCACGGCTGAAAGGGAAGTATATGGTATTTACCACCTCCGGATCGACCGGCAATCCGCTGGTGGCTGTCTATGATAAAACAGCGGAAAACATCATGGGTGCGATCAGTGCCTGCCGCAGCTATGCGCGAAAAGAAGACCTGAAGGCATTTATCCTGAAAGGCGGCAAAAGCATCGGTGTTTTCGCGGATGAAGGGTTTTACCTCGGCAACAGCAGCATCCGTTCCCGTTTAAAAACCATGCCCTGGAAGAAAAAACAGCTGGCCGTATCCAGCGCTCTGTGGCCGGTCGATAAGATCGTCGCTCAGCTGAATGAATTTCAGCCGGCGATGCTGGGCGGTTATCCCTCGCATCTGGAACTGCTGAGCGAAGAAGCGGCGGCCGGCCGTCTGCGCATTCATCCGGTGATCATCATGACCGGCGGCGAGTATCTTTCCGATGCCCTGCGGCAAAAGCTGGCGGATACGTTTCACTGCTATGTGCAGACTTCCTATTCCTGCACGGAAGGCGGAACGGTCGCCTGTGAGTGCACCCACCGTCACTTCCACGTCAACGACGACTGGCTGATCGTCGAGGCGGTGGACGGCAATGGCGATCCGGTAGCGGACGGCGTACAGGCAGAGAAGATCCTGCTGACGAACCTGTACAATTACACGCAGCCTTATATCCGCTATGAAGTAACCGACCGGGTGATCATGCATCATGAACCATGCCCCTGCGGCAATTCTTCGCCGTGGCTTGAACTGGAAGGCCGCACCGACGACGTGACGGAATTCCGGGAGGGGGAAGAAACCGTGCGCATCGCGCCGCTGTCCTTTTACGCGCTGCTGAAGGAGATCCACGGGATCCGCCGCTTCCAACTGGTGGTTTATCCGGAAAACCGGATCGAAGTGCGGCTTGAGGAAAAGGAAGGCACCGGCAGACAGGCGGCTTTTGAAGCGGCGAAGACAGCCCTGACGGATTATCTGGCCAGCCAGAACGTTCATCATGTGCAGATCACTCTGACGGAAGAGACGCCCCGTCAGGACAAAGGCAGCGGCAAATTCAAGCATATTATCAGCTGCCGGCAGGAAACACCGAAGGCCGTTTGACAACCACAGCGGGCAGGATGCGGAAATCATGGATTTCCGTCGTGAATGCCTGCTTTTTTTGTGTCTCTGCATGGTATAATAACAGCAGAAAATCAGTACGAGAAATCATTCCCATCTGTATGAAAAACACTTTAATCATGATGTTTAAGGCAATGTAAAGGAGGAAAGACATGGCTTCATTCACAATGCAGAATGACAAAGTGACCGTCGTCATTGACGAACAGGCTTCCGAGATCCACAGTTTCAAGAATAACAAGACCGGTATCGAATACATGTGGCAGGGCGATCCGGCGTTCTGGAAAGGCAGAAATCCGACGCTGTTCCCGATGGTCGGTTCGACCTGGGACAAGATCCTGCACATCAACGGCAAAGAGTACAGGACAGGCAACCACGGCTTCACCCGCAACAGTCTGTTTACCTGCAGCGAGCATGATGACAGTCATGTCGTCATGGTTCTGAAGGATTCCGAAGCGACCCTTAAGGAATATCCGTTCCGCTTTACCCTGCAGATCACCTATACACTGAATGGTGACAGACTCGACATCCGCTATGACATCACAAACGAAAACGATGTCACGATGCCGTTCAACTTCGGGCTGCATCCGGCTTTCAACTGCCCGATCGAGCCGGAAAAGGATTTCTTTGACTATCATATCGAATTCAACACACCGGAAACATTCCGCTGGAAAGTTACCGAACTGAATAACGAAACGGTACTGCCGCTGAACAAGGACGCGCTGGCCGAGACCGTGATCATCACCGATCCGAAGAGCACCGTATCCACGCTGACCGACGGCGTCCACGGTGTCAGCGTCGGCTATGAGAACTACGAATGGCTGGCCTTCTGGTCACCGCAGGCACCGTTTGTCTGCATCGAGCCATGGCATTCCCATGCCGACTTTGAAGAGGTCAGGGTTCCTTTCGAAGAAAGAGAAGGAACGCTTTTCCTGGAAGCGGGAAAGACCTGGACCACGTCATATTCGATCCGCATCTGGTAATTGACGCGAGAAGGGGAGAAGAATATGTTCAACATCATCATCACCGAAAACTATGATCTGGTTGCCAGCGAAGCCTTCCGGATCATGAAGTCCGTTGTCACGAAAGGCGAGCCGGTTCTCGGACTTGCGACCGGTTCCAGTCCGATCGGCCTGTACAAGAAAATGATCGCCGACCGCAACACCAACGGAACCAGTTATAAAAAAGTCGTGACATACAACCTGGATGAATACATCGGCATTCCCCGTGATCACGATCAGAGTTACTGGACATTCATGCACGAGAATCTGTTTGACGGTCTGAACATACCGGAAGCCAATATCCACATCCCGCGCGGCGACGCGGAGGATATGGAGGAAGAATGCCGCAGTTATGAAGAAAAACTGCAGGAAAGAGTCATCGACCTGCAGGTTCTCGGCATCGGCTCGGACGGACACATCGGCTTCAACGAGCCGGGCACGCCGTTTGACAGCGTCACCCATGTCACCGAACTGACGCAGCAGACACGCAGTGACAATGCCCGCTTCTTTGACGGCGATATCGAGAAGGTTCCCGAAAAGGCGATCACCATGGGCCTTGCCAGTATCATGCGGGCCAGACAGATCATTGTTCTGGCTACCGGTGCCAGCAAAGCCGACGCCGTCTACGGCATGATCAAAGGCCCGCAGAGCGAAGAATGTCCGGCCAGCATCCTGCAGGATCACAGCCATGTCACGGTGATCCTGGACAAAGCCGCCGCTTCCCGGCTGTAAATCATCCCGCTTGAGGATAATCTGAATTGTGTCATAATGATTCCGGAGGTAAATAACAGATGAAAATTGTCGAAACAGAAAAAGAATTTAATGAAACACTGAATACAAATCCGCTGGTATTTGTTGATTTTTACGCTGACTGGTGCGGACCGTGCAAGATGCTCGGACCGGTCGTTGAAGAACTGGCCGGTGAAACACCGGATGTCACGTTCGTCAAGGTCAATGTTGACGATCTGCCGGAAATCGCTCAGAAATACGGCATCATGTCCATTCCGGCCCTGTTCGTCTTCAAGAACGGCGAGGTTGCCGGTCAGTCACTGGGCTTCCAGCCGAAGGGTGCACTGAAAGCAGTCGTCGACGCTGCCAGATAACAGTGAAAAAGGCCGTCCGCGGACGGCTTTTCATTCTTTATGGTGAAAAAGATCACAGCCACGCTGTCTCTGGCAGTCTTTCTGATCCTGGCCGGATGCGCGAAAGATTCACCGGCCGGCTCCTGGCGGCTGATCGAGTTGAGCGACGAGAGCAGCGGTATGTTTATCAGCCAGGAAAATCTGGCTGCCATGGGCGATTATACAATGCAGCTGTACGAAGACGGCAGCGGGTTCATGTATATGGCCGGCAAGTCGGTCAGCCTGAAATGGGATGCGGAAACGATCACCCTGACCGACAGTGAACCGCAGCCTTATACCATGGATGGCGGCAAACTGCGTCTGCAGGATCTGGACGCCGTGCTCGTCTTTGTAAAAGACGAATAAAGCACCTGGAAACAGCGGGATCGAAAGATCCCGTTTTTTCATGAAAATGTATTGCAAATAAACACAGTTTCTATATAATTATCTCGGGTTTGATAATTTCAAATCAAATGTTTAGTAAAACTAAACAGGGAGGGCTGCAAATGTATGATATCGGACATCGCATCCGGCAGCTGCGGATACAGAACGGTCTGACGCTGGAAGAACTGGCATCACGCACCGAACTGACAAAGGGGTTTCTGTCACAGCTGGAACGCAATCTGACCTCTCCGTCCATTTCCACCCTCGAGGATATCGCCGAGGCACTGGGCATGACCATGTCGCGCTTTTTTGCCGAGGAGAAGGACGAGCAGATCGTCTTTACCGCCGAAGATGCCTTTGTTGACGAACAGGAAGGCAGAACACTGCACTGGATCGTTCCCAACGCCCAGAAAAATCTCATGGAGCCGGTCATTATCGAACTGAAGCCGAACAGTGAAAGCAAGCTGATCGAGCCGCATGAGGGCGAGGAACTCGGTTACGTGCTGAGCGGCCGTATCTTTCTGCACCGGGATCGGGAAAGCAAGGATATCGCGGTCCGCAAGGGGGAAACATTCTACATCCGGGGTGATGTCGCGCATCGCCTCATCAACAAAGGCAGCAGCAATGCCCGCGTGCTGTGGATCAGCACGCCGCCAGTATTCTGATCTGAAGGGGAGGATATCGGAATGAAAAAACTGATAGAAGTCAAAAATGTAGTCAAGACATTTGACAGCCAGGTCGTCCTGAAAGGTATCTCGCTGGATATCTACGAGAACGAATTCGTCACACTGCTTGGTCCGTCCGGCTGCGGCAAAACGACGCTTCTGCGTATTATTGCCGGCTTCCTGGATCCGACGGAAGGCCATGTCATCATGGACGGCGAGGATATCGCCCGCATTCCGGCATACAAGCGTGACGTCAACACCGTTTTCCAGCACTATGCCTTATTCCCGCACCTGGACGTATATGACAACATTGCATTCGGTCTGAAGATTAAAAAGCAGCCGAAGGATATCATCGACCAGAAGGTCATGCGTATGATCTCGCTGGTCGGTCTGGAAGGATTTGAACACCGTGACGTCACCAGCATGTCCGGCGGTCAGCAGCAGCGTGTCGCCATCGCCAGAGCGCTGGTCAATGAGCCGCGTGTCCTGCTGCTGGACGAATCGCTTTCCGCGCTGGACAAGAACCTGCGCAAGGAAATGCAGCTGGAACTGAAAGAGATCCAGCGCGAGGTCGGCATCACCTTTATTTTCGTTACCCACGATCAGGAAGAAGCTCTGACCATGAGCGACAAGATCGTTATCATGAAAGACGGTGAAATCGAGCAGATCGGCACGCCGGCCCAGGTTTACAACGAACCGGCCAACGAATACTGCGCCCGTTTCATCGGCGATTCCAATATCATCGATGGCATCATGAAGAAAGACCGTCTGGTCAGCTTCGACGACGCGGATTACGAATGCGTGGACTACGGCTTTGAAGAGAATGAGGAAGTCGATATCATGATCCGTCCCGAGGACGTCGATATCGTGCCCCGCAACCGCGGTCTGCTCAACGGCGAAGTCAAGTCGGTTCTCTTCAAGGGTGTCCACTATGAAGTGATGGTGGAAACCAGCTCCGGCACGTCCAAGACAGTTACCATGCATGTCACCAAGAGCCGTGACGTCGAAAACGCCGAAGCCCATGAGAAGATCAGCGCTTCCTCGTTCTATATGGATCTCGAAGACGTCGAGAGTCTGACGGACTCCGAGGTCATCGCCCGTGCCAACGCCCAGGCCTGGGACGACAAAGACGAATTCGTCTCCCTGACCAAAGTGGCATATTCCCTGAAGCCGGAAGTCGGAACGTATCCGTGTACGTTCGGAACCGACGCCGGCACCGAGATCACCGTCAATATCAACGTCGTCAAACCGCAGGTCATCAAGGACGAATCCAACGAAGAAGTCATTCAGGCGTTTGACTTCTACAAGACAGCGGAAGAAATCAAGGAATCCGTCGCTCTCGACACCGATCTGATCCGCTGGGCGGATGCCTATGCCTGGAGCACGGAAGACGAATCCCGCGTCGAGATCTGGGATGTCAAATACGACTTCGACGACGAGAATATCAGCGAAGGTGACTATCCGGTTACCTTCTCCACCCAGGGCCGTGAAATCAAGGTCGAAACCACGGACGCCATCGAAGAGGGTCAGCGCATCGGTCTGAAGTGGAATCCGGAAGACATTCATGTCATGAGAAAGTCCAGGTAAAGACGGATGAAATCATTCAGCAAGATGGTTTATCCGTACGTCGTATGGGCGGCTGTCATGATCGTCGTTCCGATGCTCATGATCGTCCTGTACGCCTGCACGGTGAAGGGCAATTCAGTCCTGACGTTTCAGTTCACATTCGATAACTTTATCCGCTTCTTCTCCGATCCGGTGTTCCCGGGCGTCCTGTGGCGCAGCCTGAAGCTGGCTGTCATCACGACGCTGATCTGCATCGCGGTCGGCTATCCGACAGCCTATGTCATGGCCAAACTGAAGCCCAACAGCCAGGCGGTCGCGGTACTGCTGATCACACTTCCGATGTGGATCAACATGCTGGTCAGAACTTATGCCTGGCGCGGCATCCTGTCCTATATCGGAATGAGCGGTGAAGCCAAGGTTTATGTCGGCATGATCTACAACTTCCTGCCGTTCATGATCCTGCAGATCTATACATCACTTTCGAAGATCGATCCCAATCTGATCACCGCCGCCCACGACCTGGGCGCCAACAACACCGAGACGTTCAAGCGGGTCATCCTGCCGCTGTCGCTCTCCGGCGTGGTCAGCGGCATTACCCTGGTGTTCCTGCCGGCGGTATCGAGCTTCTTTATTCCCAAGCTGCTCGGCGGCGGCCAGTACGTTCTGATCGGCAACCTGATCGAAGACTACTTCATCTCGACCGGTGACTGGAACTTCGGTTCGGCGATCAGCCTGATCATGGCTCTGATTATCCTGGTCTCCATGTACGTGACCAGAAAGATCGACCGGTATACAGCACAGGAGGAGGATGACTGATGGAACAGAAAACGAAACTTCATGAAAAAATCTTCCTCGGCCTGATCATGCTGTTCTTCTATCTGCCGATCATCTACGTCGTCATCTTCAGCTTCAACAGTTCAAAATCACTCTCGACCTTCACAGGCTTCTCCCTGCAGTGGTACGAGAAAATGTTCGCCAACCGGACGATCATGGAATCGATCTGGTATACCGTCTCCTGCGCGGTGATCGCGACCGTCGTCTCGACGATCGTCGGCACCGTCACGGCCATCGGCCTCTCCAAGAGCAGCAAGGCGCTGCGGGAAGCCATCAACCAGGTCAACAACCTGCCGATGCTGAACCCGGACATCGTCACCGCCATCGGCTTCATGCTGTTCTTCACCAGCCTGCGCATCAAGACAAGCTTCACGACCATGGTGCTGGCGCATATCGCGTTCTGCATTCCGTACGTGATTCTCTCGGTCATGCCGAAACTGCGCACCCTCGATCCGAACCTCGCCGAAGCGGCGCTGGATCTGGGCTGCACACCGCTGCAGGCCCTCTGGAAGGTCATCATTCCGCAGATCATGCCAGGCATTATCTCCGGCGCGCTGGTTGCCTTCTCAATGTCGTTCGATGACTTCGTCATCTCACTGTTCACGACCGGCCCGGGCGTCAACAACATCTCGATTTACGTCTATGCCAATGTCAAGCGCGTGAATCCGACCATCAATGCCTTATCGGCAATTATCGTTTATGTAGTCACCATCGTTTTGATTCTGGTGAATGTGATACCAATGATCAGGGAAAGGAAACTGAAGAAAAATGAAAACTGAAAGAATTCTGAAAGCTGCTGTGGCAGCCGCTGCAGCGATTTCACTGGCAGGCTGCGGCCAGACTTCCGCCGGCGGCACAACGGAAGGTGTCGATGCCAAGGAAGTCTACGGATGCAATGTCCTCAACATCTACAACTGGGGCGAATACGTCGGCGAGGATGTCATCAGCAATTTCGAAGCGGCATACAACGCCAAAGTCAACTATGACATGTTCGATTCCAACGAAACCATGTACACCAAACTGATGGGCGGCAGCTCCTATGACATTCTCGTTCCTTCCGATTACATGATCGAGCGTCTGATCAAGGAAAACATGCTGCAGCCGCTGGACAAGGAAGCGCTGACCAATCTCGGCGAACTGGATCCGGAAGTTGTCGAAATGCAGAAAGTCTATGATCCGGAACTGATGTATTCCGTTCCTTATTTCCGCGGTTCTGTCGGTATCGTATACAACCGGAAAACCGTCGACGAGAAAGAACTGGAAGAAAAGGGCTGGGATATCCTCTGGGATACGAAGTACGACAACAAAGTGTTCATGTATGACAGCCAGAGAGACTCCTTCATGGTCGCGTTCAAGGCTCTCGGTTACTCCATGAACACCGAAAACGATGACGAGATCCAGGCAGCTTACGAATGGCTGAAGAAGGTTCACAACAACGTTCATCCGGCCTATGTCACCGATGAAGTCATCGATGCCATGGCTTATCCGGATGCCAACAATCCGAAGGACCTGGCTGTCGTTTACTCCGGCGATGCCGCTTACATTGAAAGCATCAATCCGGATATGGGTTATTTTGAACCGAAGCAGGGTACGAACATCTGGAGCGACGGCATGGTCATTCCGAACAATGCCGGCTGCCCGGCTCTGGCCAACGAATTCATCAACTTCGTTCTGACCTATGACTCTTCCTACGACAACTCCATTACAGTCGGCTATACTTCCAGCAACCTCAAGGTCAAGGAAGATATCGCAAACGGCGACTACGATGGCATCAATGCCTATCTGCCGCGCTCCAATTATGAAAAGGATGAAGTCTTCCGCTACAACGAAGTCCTCGTGCAGAAGCTGAGCGATCTCTGGAACAAAGTCAAGATCGACTGATCATAACCTGAAAGACCTGCGAATTCCCGCAGGTCTTTTTCTGTTTCCCGGATAAAAAGAAAAAAGCCCGCCGGGCTCTTTCGGGATGACAGTCACATTTCCGTGCTGTATGAGAGAAACGTGGGGATGACGGGACTTGAACCCGTACGGTGTTTCCACCAACGGATTTTAAGTCCGTTGCGTCTGCCGATTCCGCCACATCCCCAAAAAAAATGGAGGTTCCTGCCGGAATCGAACCGGCGATCACAGAGTTGCAGTCTGATGCCTTACCGCTTGGCTAAGGAACCGTATTTTTTTCAGTGCTCATTTATTATAAGGTTTTGTTTTCACTTTTGCAATATCAATTTCCCCTTGCGCCATCCGGCATTTGACCGTGGAAAAAGACAACGTTATGATGGATGTGTTCAGACAGGTCCGAAAGGGCAGTACAAATGTAAGGAGATGAGTTCAGATGCTGAAAGAATACCTGCTGGGTGAACTGCAGAAAGACTATACACTGCAGAAAAGAGATCTAGGCGATTATGCGAAGATCAACAAGTTTATTCTTGGTTTTGAAAACGAAGCGTGGCATGTGGAAGGGGTCGGCAACCTGTTTTCCCTGAAGATGAAAACGCTGTTCGGACTGATGGAGATGGAGACGCTGGTTCTCAGTCCCGAGGAAAAGGATCTTTCCTTCCTCAGCTGTGATGCCATTCACGCGGGCGGCACTGATACCGTGATCATGGAAATGGACCGTTCAGCCCTGCATGAGGAAGACCTCTCGGCGTTTGAGCCGCTGAAGGAAAAATACGCCTATCTGGAAGATTATCAGGCGGAACCGCGCTGGTATGACAGCTTCCATCTTTCTTCCACGATATGCAAGAAGGGGAAGAAGCAGACGGAAGACCTGACGAAGTTCGGCCGTGAATACATCGACACCTACCTCAGGGTCCTGAAGGAAGCGGCGCCATGTGATCCCAAGGCCAAGCGGGAAGCCACGGCGGCCTATGCCCAGCGCCTGATCAAAGAAGGCGGGGTGGCCGTGGACGGCATGACAAAGATGATCGGCGCCAACCGGACCGAGAAGCTGGTTGCTGAATACATGTTCCATATCCGCTGAGCAGAACACCGCAGATGCGGTGTTTTTCTTTGCGTGTTATAATCATCGCATGAAACTTCTGCTCAGCAACGATGACGGCATCGACGCCGAAGGACTGCAGGTTCTCGCCGATGCGCTGAAAAAAGAACATGACGTGTATATCGCCGCGCCAAGCGGCCAGCGCAGCGCCTACAGCCACTCCGTGACCTATTTTTATTCTGTCAATCACGCCTGCCGGAAAACCATTCCCGGCATCCGGGAAGCGTACGCGATCGACGGAACACCGGCGGACTGTGTTTATTACGGCCTGTGCGGCCTGTTCGACGTCACCTTTGACGCGGTGATCTCCGGCATTAACAACGGCCGCAATCTGAGCAGCGACTGCGTTTATTCCGGGACAGTCGGGGCGGCGGCGGAAGGAACGCTGTCCTTTGTGCCGTCCATTGCCGTTTCCCTCTGCGGCCGCGATCTGGTCCATTATGAAACCGCCGCGAAGGTGCTGAAGACCATTCTTCCTGCTTTTCTGGAAGATCCCCGCCGGCTTGACTATATGCTGAATGTCAACGTGCCTGATCTGCCGTATGAGGAACTGAAGGGATTCAAAGCAGCGATTTTTGACACACCGGTGGATTACCGGCGGCCGATTACGAAGGAGATGGTTGACGCCGACACCCTGAGACTGTCGATGGAAACACCGGCGCCGAAAAAATATGAATCCATCAGACTTCCGTCCGGTGACAGCGGTGCGGTCAGTGAAGGCTACGTTGCCCTGACACCGCTGTGGTTTGACATGGTCAGAAATGACTGTCTTGACAATGTCAGGAAGATGGAGATGCTTTTCTGAACAGCATCTTTTTTCTTTTTGAAACAGGTTCGTCATGTTATGATAAGCATAATGAGGGAGTAACAGCCTGCCGGAAGAACAGGCAGGGGCAGATCGTCATCACGATAGAGATATCCGGTCTGTCTTAATTTGTAAGACTCATGTGCATCTGTTTTTGGCTGTGCATGGGGTGATACAGAAAACATGCGCAGTCTGAGAACTGCGTTTTTAACGCTCTTGGGGAGGAAAACAAATGTCAATTGCTTCATTGAACTGGGGGATGATCCTGGGCGGCTTCGGACTGTTCATGTTCGGTATCAAGT
The DNA here is from genome assembly GCA_017404505.1 of Solobacterium sp. Lineage (GTDB taxonomy): Bacteria > Bacillota_I > Bacilli_A > Erysipelotrichales > Erysipelotrichaceae > Bulleidia. Next base: position 124,741 of record JAFRCE010000026.1, read on the forward strand.
TCATGGGAAACGGTCTGAAGGCGGTAGCGGGCGACAAGCTGCGTGACTACATCAACCGCTACACGTCAAATCCGATCTCCGCATTAATGATCGGTATCGTCATCACAATCATCATGCAGTCTTCATCGGCAACTTCAGCCATCACCATCGGTCTGGTCAGAGCCGGACTGATGACACTGGATCAGGCCGCCGGTATTATTCTCGGTGCGACGATCGGCACAACCGTCACGTCGTTCCTGATTTCCATCAACATTGAAAAATATGCGATGTTCATCATTTTCTTCGGAACATTGCTGATCTGCTTCTTCAAAAAGCAGAAAACGATCTACATGGGCGAAGTCATTCTCGGCTTCGGTCTGATCTTCTTCGGTATGTCCAGCATGGGTGACGCGCTCGCCGCCCTGAAGGAACTGCCGCAGTTTGAGGCGTTTGCCCTCAGCATGAGCAGCAATCCGGTCCTGGCGATGCTGGCCGGTGTTGGTCTGACGGCGCTGGTACAGTCCTCCGCCGCGACGATCGGTGTTGCCCAGAAACTGTATCAGGCCGGCGCGATCACGTTCTCCGCTTCGCTGCCGTTTATGTTCGGTGCCAATATCGGTACGACGATGACCGGTGTTCTGGCTGCCATCGGCGGCTCGACAGCCGGTAAGAGAACAGCCTGCCTGCATACGACCCTGAACGTGATCTCCACGTTCTTCGGTATGCTGCTGCTCGTTCCGTTTGCGAACTTCATTCAGAGTGTCTTCGGCGGCCTGAATCCGATGATGCAGATCGCCATGGCCAATATCGTTTTCAAGACAGTGACGACGCTGTGCTTCCTGCCGTTCACGAAACAGCTGGTGGCCCTGGCCAGAAAGATCATTCCCGGCGAGGAACCGGCGGAAGTCGAAGTCGACATCGACGAGATGGACGGCGAGATCGCCAATGTCCTGCCTTCCGCTGCTGTTGAAGCATCCCGTCAGGCCATTCTCAAACTGGTTGACGTCGTCCGTCTGAATCTGACCCAGACACTGGAATTCTTCCGGGCGAAGGGCGATGCCGAGGCCAAGGAAGAACTGGATAAGACGGAAGCGATTGCCAACCGCTTCGACCAGAAGATCACCGACTATCTGATCCGGCTTTCCAAGAAGCCGAATCTGACCCGCAAGGATACCGACGATGTCCGTTTCCAGCTTGACGCCGTCAAGAACTTCGAACGTGTCGGCGACCTTGATATCAACCTGGCGGAATTCTTCCTGATGGTCACGGAGAAGAAGGAAAGCTTCTCCGAGCAGGCGGAAAAGGATATCGAAGCCATGTTCACAGTGATGATCGACATGTTCGACCTGGCAGCCGAAGTGTTCGTGACCTGTGACGAAAACCAGTACCGGCAGCTGCAGGAAATGGAATCAAAGCTTGACCAGATGGAAATCGCTCTGCGGCATGACCATTTTGACCGTATGAGAGCCGGTATCTGCACCTCGATGGTCGCTGAATCGGTATTCAGTGACATCCTCGGTACTCTTGAACGTATGGGCGACCACTGCTGCAACGTCGGCAAGGCGGCCATTACCGGCAAGACCAGCGACCTCAGCGACGACGAAGTCATTGCCTGAATCCGTTTCAAAGAAAAAAACATGCGGTGAAAAACCCAGGGGGAATTCACCGCTTTTTCTTTGCGCGATGTTACAATGGGAAAGACAAAGGACAACAGAACAATGAACAGAGAATATACAAAATGGGTGGCCTGCTGGGGCAATGCCACTTCCATCCGTGAGCAGACAGAACTGCGGTATACGAAGGACGTCACATTCCGCTATCCGCTTTTCATGTGCTTTGACGGCGGCGCGCTGCGCTTCCGTTTTTCCAACCTGACCGGAAACGATCCCGTATCGTTTACCGCCTGTGTGGCAAAGAGCTCCGGCCGGCGGACGGTCGATACCGCGTCGTGCCGGGACATTCTGAAAGACGGAAAGAAGGAGATCGTCATTGCTCCGGGTGAGGAAACGGAAAGTGACATTCTGGAAATGGACGTCACGGCCGGCACATGGATCAGCGTGTCTCTGTATCTTTCCGGCTATACCGATATGAATGCCGGCGTGCTGATCACCGGACCGCTTTCCCGTGGCTACTACGGCTATGGCAATCAGATGTATGACGCTGATTTCGACGATGACCTGGCCCGCCATACCAACTGGTACTATTTCCTGAATACCGTCGATATCCTGACGGAGGAAAAGAATCATGCCCTGATCTGCTACGGGGATTCCATCACCGCCCAGTCCTGGCCGGACTGGCTGACGAAACGGGCATGGGAGAACGGTTTCCATGACATTTCCATCATCCGCCGGGCGGTCAGCGGCACCCGCATCCTCCGGGAGTATCAGTGCATCACCTATAAGGCCTACGGCATTAAAGGAGAAACACGCTTCCCGCTGGAGATGAACACCGCTGGCGCGGATACTGTTCTGATCCAGCATGGCATCAACGATATCATTCATCCGGTCGGCACGGACGTGAACATTTTCCGGCCCTGGAGCGATCTGCCCACTGTCGAAGACATGTGCCGCGGTTTTACGGACTATTACATCAGAGTTGCAAGGGAAAAGGGACTCTCTGTCTGGGGCGGCACCCTGATTCCGATCTACGGCTGGCGCACCTATGAACCGTTCCGGGAAGACCTGAAGAACGGTTTCAATGACTGGCTGCGGACGACGGATCTTCTCGACGGATGCGTCGATTTCGACCTGGCAGTCCGTGATCCGGATCATCCGGCCGCTTTCCGGAAGGAATACAACAGCGGCGACAACCTGCATCCTTCCGAGGAAGGTTACAAAGCCATGGCGGACGCCGTGCCGGAAGAACTGCTGAAATGAGCGTTTTCTTTACGACGGAAGACCTTATTGTCCGCCGGTTTGAAGCCAGTGATGCGGCGGAATGTCTGACATGGCTGGCTGATCCGGACGTCATGCGGTATATCGAAGAACCGTTTGACGCGGAAACGTGTGAAGAATTTCTGCGCACGAACGCGCTGATTGAAGAACCGCGTGTCTATGCCGTGGAACGGAAAACGGACAACCGTCTGATCGGCCATCTGATCTTTCATCCGTTCAATGACGATGACTATGAACTCGGCTGGATCCTCAGACGGGATGCCTGGCACCATGGCTATGCCGATCAGCTGACAAAGGGCGTCATCCGCCTGGCGGCAGTGAAGGGCATTGACAGCCTAATCATCGAATGTGACAAAGATCAGAAAGCTTCCATTGCCATTGCCGAAAAGAACGGTTTTGTCCGGATCGGCAATGACAGTGATCTGCTGCAGTATCAGCGCAAACGGAAATAAAGGAGATACATGTATGGAAGAAAACCGCATTCTGCAGCTGTGCCGGAAAAGAAGAAGCGTACGCACGTTCGAAGACCGGCCGCTCAGCAAAGAACAGACAGATGAGATCAGACAGTTCATAGAAGCCATGGAAGAGCCGTTTCATGCCGGCGTATTCTTCCGCTTTCTGAACCGGGAAGAATACGGTCTTTCCGCACCGGTGCTGAAAGGTGAACCCGCTTATATCACCATCTGCGCGAAGAAGGGTCCGTACGGCGACGTGGCGGCCGGCTATGCCGGCGAAAAGCTGATCCTGCATCTCTGCGGCATGGGACTTGGCACCGTCTGGATCGGCGGCACGATGGATCGTGAGGCATTCACGAAGGCGTCCGCTCTGTCGGAAGACGAAATGATGGTCTGCATCACACCTGTCGGTGTGCCGGCGGCGAAAATGAGCCTGCGTGAGAACCTGATGCGCAAAGGCGTGAAAAGCGACCGGCGGTTTGCCATGCCGGCCATTTTCCAGGAGGAAGACAGTTTGCATCCGGCTTTGCAGGATGCCCTGTATATCGCCGCTCTCGAGGCTGTGCGGCTCGCACCTTCAGCCGTCAACAAACAGCCATGGCGCATCGTCCATGACAGTGAAGGCTTTCATTTCTATCTGGAGCGCAGTCTGAAGAAAACGGAAGAATGCGACATGCAGAGGGTGGACCTGGGAATTGCCCTGTATCAGTTCTGCGCGGGCCTGGAAGAAAAGAACCAAGATTTCCGGATCGTCATCGAACCGAAAGAACGGGAAGGTCTGGAATACATCGCTTCTGTAATTGCGGAATAAGACAGGCATACTGCTGTATACCTGTCTGTTTTATAACTGACGGTACAGATCTTCCGGTCTGATACCGTTTTTCTTTGCTGTCCGGTTCCAGTTCGTGTTGGCAATGGAAATATACAGCCAGCGTGGAAAGTGATACGGTTCCGCCAGGAAGTCTTCCATCTTACGGCCGGCATCGATTGCTTCCTGAAGCCGCGTCATTCCTTCGGCGGCTGTTCTGGTCGGACCGAAGCGGAAGGGAAGATATTCCATCAGCGTGCCCAGTAGTTCACCGGCACTGACGCCGAGGCCGCCGCAGTAGGAAAAATCCATTTCAGCGCACCACTGCCGGACAGATGCGAACAGATTCACCAGCTGGCTGCTTTCGTACAGTCCCATATTCGCCAGAACATAGATCTTCTTTGAACCGCCCCGGTACGTATCCCGGAACGTTTCCAGAAGCCGGATGACCTGGGAAGGCAGACCGTCCACATACAACGGCATGCACAGGACGATGGAAGGCACCTCAGCCAGGATCTTCATCAGTCCGTCTGGATCATGCAGATAATCCCTGAGGGCAATGATCTCCGTTTCGGTGGTCAGCTGCTCTGCCAGTTTCCCGGCGAGTTTTGCGGAATTGCCGTTGGCTGAGCGCATACTGCCGTTCAGAAGAACGACTTTTCCGAAAGAAGCCGCCCGCAGCAGCCGCGGATGCACCGGATCAGCCGGACGCTTTCGGAAGAGGACGTCTTTCACATGACCGCGGATATTGGCGCATACGGCATGGACATAACGGCGGGCGCTTTCTTTTTCTTCTTCGCTGAGGTCATGGCCGTAAAAAATGAATGTGAATGGTTTGTCTTCGTCATAGCGTTTCTGATGATGCGTTTCTCCTTCGATCACTTCAAACTGCGGCAGGACATAGCCAAGACAGCGGTCAAACACGTTCTTCACAAAACCGGAAAAACCGCTGTATGTATAACGGCTGATCACGACGACTTCACCGGCCTGATGAATCAGAGAACCCATATTCTCATATCCGTCTTTGATCACACAGCGGCCGGGATCTCTGTTCCAGCAGGAAAAACAGCCGATGCAGGGGTGGATCGTGCCGCTGTCGGTGATGACGTTCCAGCCTTCATAATCAATTTGGATCCTGTCCCATTCATTCTGATCCAGATCATGAATCACCAGATTTTTCTGTACCATATGATCTGTATTCCTTTCCGCCGCCGGCAGCGGCATCTGTTAAGAAACATTATAAAGCCTGAAAGGGCGGACAGACAGAAAAAGGCATGTCCCGTGCGAACACGGGAAACATGCCCTTAAGATCCTCTTGATCGGAATGGATCAGCCTTCTTTGGAATCTTCCAGCGAACCGGTCAGAACGACGTCGAAGGTATGCTGTTCACCGTCTCTTTCAATGACGACTTTGACGGTGTCACCGATCTGCTTGCCGCGCAGGACTTTTGAAAGATCGGTATAGCTTGTGATTTCCTGTCCGTCGACCGAGATAATGCGGTCCAGCGCCTTCAGGCCGGCTTTTTCCGCGCCGCCGCCGCTGATCGTATCCTGGATGTATACGCCGGCTTTGTACTTCTGGGTATCCTGCTGCAGCGTCTGGATATAGACGCCGAGCATCGGCCGGTTGGTGACACGGCCGTATTCGATCAGTTCCTGCGCCACATCCATGGCGGAGTTGATCGGAATCGCGAAGCCGATGCCTTCGATCAGGGAACCGGAAGTGGTCGTGCCGGAGTCTTTGGCGTTGACAATACCGATCAGATGACCGTTGCCGTCGAACAGACCGCCGCCGGAGTTGCCGGAGTTGATCGTCGCGTCCGTCTGGATCAGTTCCATGGACTCATTGGAAATCACGAGTTCACGGCTGGCCGCCGAGATGATGCCGTGGGTGACGGAGCCGCCCAGCGTGCCGAGCGGATTGCCGACGACGATGGCGGTGTCACCGGCCTTGATCAGGGACGAATCACCGATCACAGCCGGGGTCAGGTTGTCCGCATTGACCTTGATAACGGCGATATCGGATTTGCTGTCGGTGCCGACCAGCACCGCTTCGTATTCGGTGCCGTCGTAGGTATTGACGGTAATGCTCTCGGCATTTTCAACGACATGGTTGTTGGTGATGATGTAGCCGTCGGCGCTGATGATGACGCCGCTGCCGGCTGCCCGTGAAGTATAGGTGCCGCCGAAGAAGCCGTAGCTTGTTCCGGTCATTTCCGTGAAGATTTCGACGACGGAAGGGGAGATCTCTTCCGCGACTTCGGAAATGGTCTTGTTTCCGCTTTCGGAATTCACGGTGGTGGCCGGTGATGTGCCTGCTTCCTCGGACTGCACGACGACGGTGGAGCCGCTGCCGAAGCGGGTCATGGCAAACCAGCCGCCGAGGGCGCCGCTCAGAAGTGAGAGGACGGTGCACAGCAGCACCAGCAGTACGGGATGGGATTTCTTTTCTTTATTTGGCATTCCATACTGAGTGTCATAGGATCTGTTTTCATTAAACTCAGACATGTTCTTACCTCCTTGCATACAATATGCATTCTAGTATCCGAATGTGAACAATCGGTGAATTTCAGGTTAACGATTCATGGAATATTTTACTTCTGTTTGCCGGGATTGTTAAGTGATATAAAAAACAGCGCCGGATGCGCTGTCTGTTGTCGTTTCAGCGGCCTTTGCCGCGGATCATCATGCCGTAGACGGCACCGATCGTGCCGCCGATGATATGGGTCAGCTGTGAGATGTTGTCGGGACTGGTGATGCCTTCATAAACCTGCTGGGATATATAGATCAGAGCCACGATCAGCATCGTCAGAGGAATGCCTTTGCCGCTGCCGGTCACGGATGACAGCAGGATGAAGGCGAAGACGACACCTGAGGCGCCGAGCAGGGCGGTATGGCCGGCGATGAAGACATGGAACAGACCGGTGATCAGTGCCACCGCCGCGATGATCGAGAACAGCTGCCGGCTGCCGTACTTCTCTTCCAGCAGCGGACCCACCAGAAGAAACAGCATCATGTTGTTGGCGTAATGACTGATGCTGGCGTGGCCGAGGACATGGCAGAACAGCCGTACGTAAAACAGCGGATCGGCAAAGGATCCTTTATATACCGAGAACAGATATGTGTTTGCCCAGCCGGCGGTGACGTAGTTCAGCAGCAGCGCGAGGGCACTGAGAATCGCGAAGGACAGCACGACCGGGGCATTGAATACGATCTTTTTCATATTTCAAAATCTCCTGACCATCATTATATAGCAGAGTTTTATTTGTGCAAACGGAGCGGAAACTATATAATGATGCAGATGAAGAGGTGAACATGGCAAAAGGAAAAAAGAAAAAGAAAGTACAGAATCCAGCGGCTCAGCAGGTGAAGACGGCCCCGGTTTCCAACCCGGTCCTCAAATCCGCCATTGAAGCGCTGAAGAGCGGCAATTCACCGGAAAAACAGCAGGCGCTGCAGAATGGTCTGAAGAAGGCCAGACTGCTCGCACCGGTCGGCTTTGACGTCGAACTCAAACCAGGTCCGGACGGAAGAATTGCCAATATCAAACCAAATCAGATCCGTTTTTATCTGATCAACACCAATGACGGAAAGACCTTCTTCCCGGCCTTTACTGATCTCGAGGAAGCCGGCAAGTTCAAGGTGTCCGGCGACAACGATCCGAAAGTGCAGAATATCATCCGCACGATCATTGATTATGACAATATGCTGAAAGACCCGAACAACAAGGCCGAAGGCATCGTGATCAATCCGGGTACCGACAATATCGTCATTCCCAAGCAGCTGCTCGGCATTCTCTCCGGCCGTATCAAGCCGGTGCAGCAGACAGCCGCGCCGATCCAGAACCTGGCGGCCGCCAATGCGACATTCAGCGAGCCGGCCGTATATCCGACCCGGATGGTCAACGCTGTATATGACCACTGTGCCGAAGTGAAGGAAATCAGCCGCGTCTGGCTCAAGCAGAAGCTGATGGCCGGTGCCATCTCCTTCTTCCTGGTCGTGGAAGCCGACAGCACGGATCAGGCTCTGCTTGACGGCATTCTGGAAACGGCTCTGCCGCTTGCCAAGGATGTGCCGGTGGAAGCCGTGTTTGTCAATGACGAGCTGATGAAGAAAGTCATCGGTGAAGCAGTTGCTCTGTATGACAGAGAACTGGAGCTGTAATGGAAATCCGCAATCTGACAGAAAATGAGCGCAGCGATGCGCTCATTCTTGCCGGTAAAGTCCTTTTTGAGGAAAGCGGCAGCTGGAGTGAGGAAGGGGCGAAGAAGATCCTTGCCTTCCTGCGGGAATACACGGAAGATTTCGCGATGCTCGGAGCCTTTGAGGAAACCTTGAAGGGAATTCTGATCTATGAGCCGGAAAGCCTGCGGATCGTTTTCCTCGCCACGGAAGAAAATGCCCGGCATGAAAAACTCGCGGTTTCTCTGCTGGACAGGATCATGGAACAGGGCAGAACAGCGCATTTGCCGCGCATCCGTCTGAACGCCGCTCTTTCCGCCAGATCGTTTTATGAAGCGTACGGCTTTGAAGTATGCGGCGAAGAAAGCGAAAGCGAAGGTCTGCGCTTTGTCCCGATGGAGTATCTGCTGCAGAAAGAATGGCTGGGCCGCACGGTGACGGTGATCACCGACCGTCCCTACGGCAGCTTCCATCCGCATCTGCCGGACGTTCTGTATCCGGTCAATTACGGCTATGTCAGGGAACTTGCCATCAGCGAAGGTCTGTTTCAGGATGCTTATATCATCGGACCGCAGGAACCGGTAGAAGAATTTACCGGCATCGTAGCCGGCATTGTATACCGGAAGGACGACGAAGTTTCCCGGTGGATCGTCACACCGGCTGCGGCGGTTTACTCGCATGCGTCGATCATTTCCCTGATCGGCTTCGAAGAACAGTATTACGACTGCCGCATTCTCTGGGCGGACGAAAACCGGAACCGTTCCTGACCCTCCCGGGGGCTTCAGGAACGTTTTGTTTTCCGTTACACTGAAGCCGTTAACAGAGGAATACATGATGAAAACAGAAAACGAATTATGGGAAGCGTGCAAGGCATTCCACGGCCATGCGTGCGGCGGCCTGGCGATCGGCTTCAAAGCCGCCCTGTATGCAAAAGAACTGCTGCAGGAGGATAAAGCCGCCGATGAAGAAATCGTATGTGTCAGTGAGAACGATGCCTGCGGCGTCGATGCCATTCAGGTCATTCTCAGCTGCACCGCCGGCAAAGGAAATCTGATTTTCCATATGACCGGCAAACAGGCGTTCTCTTTCTACAGCAGAAAAAGCGGAAAATCCTTCCGTCTGCTGCTGAAGCCGCATCAGAGCGGCAGCCGGGAAGAATCTCTGAACTACTACCGTCATACCGACCACCATGATCTCTTTACCGTGATGGAGACTAAGATCACTCTGCCGGACGAGGCAAGGATCTTCCGTTCAGTGGTCTGTGACCAGTGTCATGAAAAAACGGCGGAAAACTATATCCATCTGGAAAACGGCCGCTGCCTCTGCCCGGACTGCTATAAAAAATATACGAGACCGTTATTATAGAAAATGAAAACAGCAGACGCTGATCTTCCCTGAAGGCCAGTGCCTGCTGTTATTTGTTTTATTCGCCAAGACGCATGCGGCGGATGGTCGGCCACAGCGCTTTGTCAAGCGCCGGGACGATAATGGCCGCGGCAATCGTCTCAAACAGACCGTTGGAGGTGATGACGCCGAGAATAACGGCTCCGATGCCTTCCGGTGCGATATTCAGAGCCTGGGCGTACGACGGTGCGAAGAACAGCCAGATCATGCCCATGACCAGCAGGGTATGAGTGATCGTGCTGAGCGCGGCGCTGATACTGCAGGAGAGCAGCGCGTGCACGCCGCTGCGGCGCAGCAGGCGGAAGAGATAACCGCTCATGACACCGAGCAGGATGCGCGGCACGAAGCAGATGATAAGGCTCCAGAAGTTGCCGGAGATACCGCCGACGGTAATGAAAGGCGAGAAGATAAAGGATGTGACGCCGGGCATGAAAGTCGCCCTCAGCATGGATGTCAGGCCGAACACGAAGCCGACGATCGCTCCGTATTTCACACCCAGGAAGATGCCGGCCAGGATGACCGGGATATGCATGGTCGTTACATTGATCGGGCCGATCGGAATATAGCCGATCTGGGTCATCGTCATGACGGCCTGCAGGGCGATGAAGAATCCGGTCAATGCCATTTCTCTGATTTGTCTGCTTTTGTTCATCGTGTTTCCTCACTTTTGATGTAGCGTGCCCCCTTGATTTCCGCTTCCATGATGCGTTTTCGTTCCGCTTCGGAAAAAAGCGACGCATACAGAAGACTGGTGCGGTATTCCATCTGCCGCCACGGATAGGGGATATCCGAGAATTTGCTGGCGGTGCGGACATCCGTCTTGCGCATGTCGTGCAGCCAGAGACGGCCTTTTTCGTTGAAGGCGAGGATCCGCAGGGTATCCATTTCCGGCAGCCGATCCACCTCATGACCGGTGATCTGGCAGGCAGCCTGCAGACAGCAGCGGCGGATCCGGCCGGCTGTATAGCGGTAAGTCGTGCAGGCATGCAGGAAGCTGTCCCAGGTTTCCGCTTCGGCGGCGTTTTTCTTCAGATGGTTCTCGATGCCTTCGGAAAAGAGGAAGAATTCCGCCAGCCGCTCTTTCGGCGTCGTCAGAAGCAGTGTCCGCAGATAGGGATACAGCATCTCCATCGAGGCGGTCTCGGCTTTCTGAAGGGTATCCGCCATGACGGTCGCTTCCGATACGTCACGGTTATTGCGGATGGCAGTGCGGATGGCCAGGGCACTGGCGTTTTCGCTTAATTCCGCACTCTGATAATTGGAAGTGCGGGGAATGACGATCGGCTGAATGTCAGTATTCTTCAGGGCTTTCAGATAGGATACGGCCAGAATGTCGTTCGGCTGCATCTGGGAAGTCAGAAGGCTGTAGGCTTTCGGAAAAGACATGCCGGTGTCCATGGAGACATGCAGATGATCGGGATTGATGGGCGTGTCGGCGATATCCTGAAGGTTTTCCAGATTGCCGCATTCACTGCCGAAGGAAATAAAATCAGCACCGGCCAGCTGCAGCAGCTTCACACCGGCCGCCGCAAAGCGCGAGGCGCTCTGGGTGGCATAAATATAAGGAAGTTCAATCACGACGTCAGCGCCGTTGGCCGCCGCGGCAGACGCCCGTGTCCATTTGTCGATCAGAGCCGGTTCGCCGCGCTGGACGAAATTGCCGGACATGACAGCGATGATCAGATCGCAGCCGGTGATTTCCCGTGTCTTCTGGATCTGATACATATGGCCGTTATGGAAGGGGTTGTATTCGGCGATAATTCCGCAAGTTTTCATTTTCTGTGCCGTCCTTTCCGGTGTAATGATACAATGAAATACAGAATAACAGGAGTGAAAAAAAATAAAATGAGTGAAACACTGGCTACACGTATTTACCGCCCCGAGACGGAAGTGAAGGCTGTGATGTTTGTCGTGCACGGCATGCAGGAACATCAGCAGCGTTATGTAAAATTCGCTGAGTATATGGCTTCGCGCGGCATCGCCGTCATTACCTATGATCTGCCCGGTCATGGAGAAACATCTTCGAAAGAGGACCGCGGCTGGTTCGGTGAAAAGAACGGCTGGCGGGTCCTGGCGGCGACCCTGACGGAAGTCTGTCTGATGGCCAAAAAGGAATTCCCGGACGTGCCGGTCATCTGCTTCGGCCATTCCATGGGAGCGATGCTGGCAAGAACGTTCCTCCAGGTTCATGACGCCATGATACAGGGCCTGATCCTCAGCGGAGCTCCGAATTATAATCCGGCCGCGAAACTGGGCCGTCGCATCGCCGCCCAGCGGGTCAGAAGAAGAGGCGGACGCAGCCATTCCACACTGCTTGACGCACTGGCGACCGGTTCCTTCAACAGTTCCATCAAAGAACCGCGCACCAAGCTTGACTGGCTGAGCTACAACGAAGAAAACGTCGACCGGTATATCGCCGACGAAGACTGCGGCTTCCCGTTTACCGCCCAGGGCTATTACGATCTGTTCGACGGAATGGAAATGATGGCGGACGTCAAACGGTATCACTGCAGCAACCCGTATCTGCCGATCCGTTTCATCGCCGGCGAAGACGACCCCTGCACAGGCGGTCCGAAAGGTCTGAAAGACAGCATGAGCCGTCTGGAGAAGGCCGGCTACCGCAGCATCACCTGCAAGGTATATCCGGGCATGCGCCATGAGATCCTGCAGGAGAAGGCGGCCGATGCGGTATCCGAGGAAGTGGCTGACTGGATCCTGGAAAAGGTCGTAAAGGTTTACGGCTGATCGGATTCCTTAGAGAACAGTAAGCTGAATCGGTCCTCACAGCTGGATCATTCAGCTTTTCTATGGCCAAAATCCCTGTTGGAATGCGGTATTTCGTTGACTTTGAAAAACGCTTTGGTATAATTTATAAGCGTTAACGAGCGAGGTGGCTTTCTTGAAGTGGACGAGATCTGAACTTCTGCATGGTGCGCAGACTGTAACATTTGACGAGGACATCGTTCTGGACGATTCCGTATTCGCGGGCAACAGCGGTATTCTCGGTGTCACTGACGTGCATGCGGACGGTTCCGGCAGCCTGGATGCGGACGGCAATGTCTTCTGGTGCGATCTGCACGTGGAAGGCGTGATGATCTGTCCGGATTCGATCACCGGTGAAGAAATCGAAGTTCCCTTCGACACGGAAAGCCAGGAAGTCTATTCCTTTATCAACAGCGATGAGGACGGCGTTCGTATCGTTACGGACGAAGTCATCGATTTACTTCCTGCAGTCATTGATGACATTCTGCTGGAAGTACCGTTACAGGTGACGGTTGCGGCTGAAGACGAATATCCCGAAGGCGACGGCTGGAAGGTATACAGTGAGGCCGAGTATCAGGAAAGCCGGAAAGACCGCTTAGATCCGCGTCTGGCGAAACTGAAGCAATTCAATGAAAATGAATAACAGGAGGTGGCAGATACATGGCTGTACAGCAGAGAAGAAATTCCAGCACAAGAAGAGATAAGAGAAGAACGCATTACAAGCTGACTGCTCCGACACTGGTAAAGTGCCCGGTATGCGGTGAAATGAAGCGTCCTCATCATGCCTGCCCGAACTGCGGCAACGTCGGTCCGGTCAAAGCAAAAGCTGAATAAGACGATCTTGACAAGCGGAAGAAAAACGGAAGACTGAAAAAGTCTTCTTTTTTTTGTCTTTTTTGACGTTTTTTCTTGTAAAATGACCGTGAAGTAGTAGAATTGTGGTAGAAAGTGGGGAGAAGTGGAGGATAGATGACAATGTTTATCGGTCAATACAGACATAATCTGGATGCCAAAAACAGAATCATCGTTCCTGCCAGGTTCCGCGACGGGTTAGGCGAAGAATTCGTTGTAACGAAAGGCCTTGATGGATGCCTTTCGATCTTCACGGCTGACAAATGGACCGAAATGATCGGCAGGCTGGAAAGAATTCCGGCTACGAAGCGTGAAGCCCGTCAGTATCTGAGAAGTCTGACATCAAAAGCTGTCGAATGTTCTCTGGACAATCAGGGCCGTATCCAGCTCCCGCAGTTTCTGATTGCCACAGCAAATATAAAAAAGAGCTGTGTGATCGTCGGTGTCGCCGACCATGTCGAGATCTGGCCGGAGGAAACATGGGATTCCTATGACGAGGAAGCATCCGAATCATTTGAAACCGTGGCCGAATCACTGACGGAGTTTCTGCAGTAATGCAGCATACCAGCGTTCTGCTCCATGAAACGATCGATCTGCTCAATGTAAAGCCGGAAGGCATCTACGTTGACGGAACCCTCGGAAGGGGCGGCCATGCCGGTGCTCTGATCTCGAAACTTACAACCGGACACCTGTATGCATTCGATAAGGATGAGCAGGCATTAAAGGAATCCGCCGTAAACCTGGCGGACTGCCTGGACAGGATCACCATGATCCATAACGACTTTCGGTCTATGAAGGAGGAACTTCATAAACGCGGGATCGAAAGGGTCGATGGAATCATGCTGGATCTTGGTGTCAGTTCTCCTCAGTTTGACGATCCTTCGCGCGGCTTCAGCTACCGTTTCGACGCCAGGCTGGACATGCGCATGGATCTTCAGCAGGAAAAGGATGCATACCAGGTCGTAAACGGCTATGAACTCGGGGATCTGATCCGGATCCTGAAGGACTATGGCGAAGAGCGCTATGCCCCAGGCATCGCCCGGGCCATTGTCAGAGAGAGGGAAAAAGCCCCGATCGAAACGACCTTTCAGCTGGTGGATGTCATCCGTTCGGCATTGCCGGAAAAGGAGCTCCGCAAGAAAGGTCATCCAGCAAAACAGACATTTCAGGCTCTGCGCATCGAAGTGAACGATGAACTCGGAGCCCTTGCGAAGGGTCTTGACGATGCTCTGCATCTGCTCGCACCGGGCGGCAGATGCGCCGTTATTACGTTCCACTCACTGGAAGACAGGATCGTCAAGAATATTTATAAAAGTTATTCCACTGCTCCGTTTGTTGAGCCGCGACTGCCGATCAAAGCTGAACAAATGGAGCAGGCCTCCTTCCATCTGGTGACGAAGAAACCGGTGGTGGCGCAGGCGGAAGAACTTGCTGAGAACAACCGGTCCCACAGCGCCAAGCTGCGGGTAATAGAAAGAGTATAAGGGACGTAGATATGGCAAAGATCGTTAAACGCAAAAAGGGCAAGAAGTCTTTAAGAATTCTGACATTTTCCGTAACACTGTTTTTATTTTCAGCTTTGCTGTACCTTGCCAGCTCTCTGTTTCTGCGTTCCTACAACAACGAACTGAGCGCGAGAAAACAGGAAATCACATCCCAGATCGCCGTTCTCGAGACTCAGAACGATGCCATTGAAGTGGAAATCTCCCAGCTTGCCTCAGCCGAGCGTGTCGATGACATCGCAGCCAACAACGGCATGAGCAGAAATCAGGACGCAATTATCACCATTACCAGCGACAGTTCTGAAGACGGAGAATAACCATGGTACGCAGAAAGCGTAACCATTCATTAAGAGAGATCGCTTTCGTAACATTGGCGGCATTCGTATTACTTGCCTCCGATGTTTTTGTCGTTTCTATCGGACGCCGTCATATGCGTTCCGGTTCCGACCTGACACCTTACGTTGACAATTCCAATACGGTAACGGAAGTCATGAAGGCCATGCGCGGCACCATCTACGACCGCGGCGGCAACGTCATTGCCCAGGACAGCAAGACCTACAACATTTACTGCATTCTCGATCCCAACCGGGTGGCCCTGGAAGGTCAGATCGCCTATGTAAAAGATAAGGAGAAGACCGCCAAGATCCTCGCGCCGCTGCTGCACATGGAATATGAGGAAGTCCTCGGCTATCTGAAACTGTACGAAGTGGACGGCCGCTTCCAGACGGAGCTCGGCAACAACGGCCGCCGTCTTTCGAAATCCGTCAAGGATGAGATCGAAAGCTACAATCTGCCCGGCATCGGCTTTACTGACTCGATCCAGCGCATGTATCCGAATTCCGTTTTCGCCAGCAATCTGATCGGCTATGCCCAGACGGATGAAAACGGCAGCACCGTCGGTCAGATGGGACTGGAACTGTATCTCGAGAACTACCTGGCCGGCCATGACGGCACCCGTACCTATCAGGTCGATAAAAACGGCTATGTTCTGCCCGGCATGAAGGAAACGGTCGTCTCCGCCACCAATGGCAACAACGTCACCCTGACGCTGGATGCCGGCATTCAGACCAGTCTGGAAGAAGCGATGAGCGCGGCTGCCGAACAGTTCAATTCGACCCGTGTCTGGGGCGGGGCAATGGAAATCGCCACCGGCAATATCATCGCCTGGGGCCAGTCACCGACCTTCGATCCGAACACGCTCGAGAACATTACCGAATACAACAATATCGGTGCCCAGCTGGCCTATGAGCCGGGCTCGACACTGAAATCCTTTACCTACGCGGCCGCCATCAACGAAGGCAACTACGATCCTTCGATGACCGCGGACGGCAACCAGTACTGCTTTACCGCCGACGAAAACAACAATCCGGTGCGCACCTACAGTGGTGACAACTACGGATGCGTCTACAACGCGAACGAGCGCATGTGGGGCGAAATCGACGTCGACCACGGTCTGATCTTCTCGCTGAACACAGTAACCGCCATCGTCCAGAACGAAGTCATCAATCCCGACATTCATCTCGAATACCTGAAGAAATTCCATTTCTTCGAACCGGTCGAAACCGACGGCATACCGGAAGCCTGGGGAACCCTGAACTTCACCTGGCCGGCTGAAAAAGTCGCGCTTTCCTTCGGTCAGGGTTCCACCGTGACGATGCTGCAGATGATGCAGGCCTACAGCGCCATCTTCGGCAACGGCCAGATGATCAAGCCGCATTTCGTCGATTCCATCCGTGACGCCTATGACAATACCGTCATTTACAAAGCCAAGACGGAAGTCGTAGGGGAGCCGATCACAGAAGAAACCGCCCGCCAGGTTCAGGGTCTGCTTTACCGCAGCGTCAACGACGACGACGGTGTGGCTCGCTGGTACCGCATTCCCGAATGCCGTATCATCGCCAAGACAGGTACCGCTGAAATGGCGGAAAACGGTCATTACACGGAAAGCAAATATCTGTATTCCGTCATGGCGGCACTGCCGGCTGACAATCCCCAGGTACTCGTCTATTTCGCATTTGACGCCGCCTACAACAGCGACGCGCATTACAATACCGACGCGGCGACTTCCTTTATCCGCAAAGTCGCCATGACATACGGCTTCCGTGACGATTCCACCGGCACCGGTGATTCGCCGCTGGCTCCGATCGATGAAGTGAAGACCTTCAGCATGCCTTCGCTGCTCAACCACAGCGTCTCATTCGCTTCGAACCGGCTGGCCGGAACGGATGCGGAAATCATCGTTCTCGGCGAAGGAAACAACGTCATTGACCAGTATCCGCGCGAGGAGGGGATCCTCACCAGCGGCCAGAAAGTATTCCTGCTGACAGACACCGGCGGCTTCATCCTGCCGGACATGACCGGCTGGACCAGAAAGGACGTCAGCGCCTTGTGGGCAGTCACCGGTTTCGGCTTCAAATTAAGCGGCGACGGCAAAGTCGTATCGCAGAATATACCCGGCGGAACCGCCGTTTCCAGGGGAACACAGATAGAAGTTGTTTTTCAGTAGAAAAATAATGTGTTATTGTAGTACGCGGAGGGTTCCATGCCAGTAAAATTCTTATTGGGCTTTCTTGTCAGCATGATCATGGTGCTGATCATCATGCCCGCCTTTATAAAATTTTTAAAACAGCAGAGCCTCAGGCAGTCGGTCAGTGAATACGCGCTGCCGGAAGATCAGAAGAAAGCCGGCACCCCGATCATGGGCGGCATCCTCTTCATCATCGTTCCGGTCATCGTCACACTGCTGACCTCGCGCGAGGCCCGCGGTGATCTTGATATCTGGATCGTCATTCTCGCTTTTGTCGGCTACGGCATCATCGGCTTCATCGATGACTACCTGATCGCCATCAAGAAGAACAATGACGGTCTCAAGGCTTCCCATAAGCTGGGTCTGCAGATTCTGCTTGCTGTCGTTTTCTTCTTCCTGTACCGTTCGCACGCCAGACTGGAAGTGGTCATTCCGTTCAGCGGCCATGTCATTCATCTCGGCTGGTGGTACTTCCTGCTGATCCTGTTCATGTTCGCCGGCGCTTCCAACGCTGTCAATCTGACGGACGGCATGGACGGACTCGCGGCCGGTGTATCCTTCATCGCCTTTATTCCGTATCTGGTCTTCGCCTTTCTGCAGGCGAGGGACGGACTGCAGATGTTCATCATCACCCTGATGGGCGCGCTGGCCGGCTATCTTTATTACAATAAGAAACCGGCGAAAGTGTTCATGGGTGACAGCGGCGCGCTGGCTCTCGGCGGAGCGCTGGCCGCCTGTGCGATGGTGACCAAGACGGAACTGCTGCTGATCCTGATCGCCGGTGTGCCGGTTCTGGAAACACTGAGCGTCATCCTGCAGGTGCTGGCGGTCAAAACGATTCACCGCCGCATCTTCAGCTACACGCCGATCCATTACGCATTCCGCCTGCGCGGCATGGCCGAACAGAATATCGTGCAGATGTTCTGGATCACCGAAGCCGTGATGGCAGCCCTGGGTCTCTGGGTCGGACTGCACTGAAAAAGATGATTAACTGCCCGCGGGCAGTTTTTTTATATCTTTTGTTAAAAAAACACGAAGATTTTTGCTATAATACATAAATTGCAAGGAGGAAGGCATGAATTCAGAGAAATATGACATCAACAATACTCTGGTGCAGCTGATGATGGTGATCAAGCTTCAGCAACTGAAACGAAACGGCCTGCCTTCCTTGAACTACGGAAATCTCGAGGATTATCTCGCCGGCAGTCTGTGGAAGAAAAGCGCGCCGCTTACGCTCCATGATGCCGCGAACGCAATATTATCGGTGCCCGCTGATGATATCGTCCGCTTCATGTCAAGCCGGGCGGTCATCGAGGGAGCGCATCAGTCGATAGAAGATTTCTCGGATATCATTGGAGGATAGAAGTATGAATAACAGTGCGAAAAAGGGGAATCTGGCAATATTCCTCGCTGTCGCCGCAGCCATCATGGTACTGGTTGCGACAACATTCAACACCATTAAAAACAACCTGAATCTGGGCCTGGATCTGCAGGGCGGATTCGAAATTCTCTATGAAGCAACGCCGCTGAACGGTGAGAGCACCGAAGTCGATATGACGGCTGTCACCAACAGCATTTCCAAACGTATCAACGTTCTCGGTGTCAGTGAGCCGATGATCGCCGTCGAAGGCGACAACCGCATCCGTATCCAGCTGGCCGGTGTCGAAGATCCGGAATCAGCCCGTGAGATGATCGGCACGACAGCCAACCTGACATTCCGTGACATCAATGACGTGGAACTCGCGGATGCCAGCATTCTGAAGGAAGGCGGCGCCTCTCTGTCCTATCAGGACGGTCAGCCGATCGTTTTCCTGGGCATTGCCGATAACAACAAATTCGCCGAGATCACCGGCGACATCTCGACCCGCGGTAACGGCCAGAACATGATGGTCATCTGGCTCGACTGGGAAGAAGGCGACACCTATGCCGCCGAAGCACAGAAAGCGGCAGCCGGTGAAGAGCCGAAGTACGTTTCCGCCGCTACCGTCCGTCAGACTCTTTCCGACGACTGCATTATCCAGGGCAACTTCACCGAAGCGGAAGCCAGAACGATGGCCAATCTGATCAACTCCGGTTCGCTGCCGGTCAAACTTACCGAAATTTCCTCCAACGTCGTTTCGGCCCAGTTTGGTCAGGACGCGCTTGCCAAAACAGCGCTGGCCGGCGCCATCGGCATCGCTCTGATCATGCTGTTTATTATCTTTAAATACAGACTGCCGGGTATCGTCGCCGCTGTCATGCTGGTGTTCTATATCTGGTGCGTATTCGGTCTCTATACTGCGATGGGCGCGATCTTCACGCTGAGCGGCATCGGCGCGCTGGTGCTTGGTGTCGGTATGACCGTCGACGCGAACATCATCAGCTACGAACGTATCCGTCAGGAATTATACAAGGGCAGAAATGTCCGCAATGCTGTTGAAGAAGGTCAGAAACAGTCCTTCTCGGCTGTCTTCGACGCGCAGTTCACGACCCTGATTGCTGCCCTGATCATGTATATCTGGGGCAATGGCGCCGTCAAGGGTTTCGCGACCATGCTGATCATCACCGTCGTCATGACGCTGGTCGTCAACGTCGCGCTGTCCAGATGGCTGCTGAAACTGATCGTTTCCTCTGGCATCGCCGACGGCAAACCGGAATACTTCTCCGTCAAGAAAGACCAGATTCCGGATGTTTCCAAGGGTGAGTCACAGTTCTATACCGGCACGCATCACTTCGATTATGCTTCGAAATCACCGCTGTTCGCGAAGGTTTCCGTCGCTGTGATCGCGGTTGCTCTGATCTTCGGTATCGTCAACATGACAAGAGGCGAAGGCTTCCTGAACCTCGGCATCGACTTCGCATCCGGTACCCGTATCACCGTAAGCTCCGAGCAGCCGGTAACGGTTGAAGATGTCGACGCGACCTTCCAGGAACTCGGCTACGGTGATTTCAAATATCAGGCAAGCGGTGAAAACGCCGTCTATGCGACAACCAAGACTTCCGTCACGACCGAGCAGCTCAAGGAAATCAAGACTGCTTTCGCTGAGAAATACGGTGAAGAGCCGGGCGACAACGTCGTCACTCCGGTCGTCGGCCGTGATCTGGTCAGAAACGCGGTTATCCTGACGCTGGTCGCCTGGATCGCCATGATGCTGTATGTCACGTTACGCTATGAATGGGATTATGCCCTCGGCTGTATCGTGGCTCTGGTTCATGACGTTCTGATCGTGCTTGCCGTCTTCGGCATCCTGCGTCTGGAAGTCAACACGGAACTGATCTCCGTGCTGCTGACGATCATCGGTTATTCCATCAACAACTCGATCGTTGTCTTCGACCGTGTCCGTGAGACGATGAGCACCGTCAAGGGCCGTCTCAAGGATGAAGACTACAAGCGCATCACCAACGATTCCATGGATGCCACGATCAAGATGTCGATCTACAGTTCCATTTCGACCATGCTGCCGGTCGTCGTCATGCTGGCCATCGGTTCCAATGCGATCTTCACATTCATCTTCGCGATGTTTGTCGGTCTGATCGCCGGTACTTTCTCATCCATCTTCATCGCTCCGGCGGTATGGCGCTATGCCAGAACGCACTTCACACCGAAGGATAAGGGCGGCAAAAAGAAGAAGGCGAAGAAGGAAGCGCTGGACGAATACACCTTCAAGGGAATCAACGCGTAAAACTATGACAGCGGGCTTTTGCCTGCTGTCTTTTGCTAAGGAGAATACAGTATATGAAAATTGACGCAGTAATATTTGATTGCGACGGCCTGATGTTCGATACCGAAATCGTCGCTCAGCAGATCTGGCGTGACGAAGGAAAAAAATACGGCATTACCTATCCGGAGGATTTCTTCCAGAAGATCACCGGTGCCGGCGGCCGTGACAACGCCCGCTATATCGCCTCGATTCCCGGTCTCGGCGACATCCTGCCGAAGATCCGTGCCAAGCGTTTTGATCTGGAATTCTGGCGCAGCATCAACACCGACTGCCTGAACCGGAAAGGCCTGATCGAACTGTTTACCTATCTGGAAGAACACGATTACAAAGTCGCCATCTGCTCCAGCAGCGCGAGAGCCTACGTCGAAGCGCTGATCAACACCTGTTCGAAACAGCTGAAATACGACGTTATCGTCTGCGGCGACATGGTCACCCATGCCAAACCGGATCCCGAGATCTTTCTGCGCGGCGCTGCCGAACTGGGCGTCAGTCCGAAAGACTGCCTCGTGCTGGAAGATTCCAAGCAGGGCATTCTGGCCGCCAAGAGAGCCGGCATGCGTTCCTGCTTCATTCCCGATACGATCGTGCCGGATGACGAGATGAAGGCGGCTCTCGATCTGCAGCGGGATTCGCTGCTTGACGTCATTGCACTGCTGGAAGAAAACAGGGAAGAAGTATGACGTATCAGCTGCTTGACATCCGTAACACGGAACAATATGAGAAATATGGTCTTTCGCCGCTGTGTGAGAAAGTCTTCGCCGCCAACGGGCTGCGGGAGGATCAGATCGAAGAACTGCTGGCCGGGGACGACGTTCTCCATACCAGCCATGCGCCGTGTGTGCGGGCGGCCTGTGAAAGGATCCTGGCGGCAAAGCAGAACAGGGAGAAGGTCTTTGTCGGCGGTGATTATGACGCGGACGGCATCTGCAGCACCGCCATCATGAAGAAGACGCTGGATCTTCTGCATATTGAAAACGGCTATTACATTCCCGACCGTTTCAAAGAAGGTTACGGCCTGTCCGCTGCCACGGTCAGACTGGCTTATGAAAAAGGCTATTCGCTGATCATGACCGTCGACAACGGGGTCAAGGCCTTTGAAGCCATGGCAGAGGCGAGAAGGCTGAACCTGGATCTGATCATCACCGACCACCACCGCATCGAGGAGGAGATCGACGCGGATATCGTCGTTCATCCGGATTACATGGAACCGGAATATGAATATCTTTCCGGCGCCGGCGTGGCGCTCGAGATCAGCCGCTGTCTGATCGGCGAGGACGACGAGCTGACAGCGATGGCGGCCGTCGCCGCGATCGCCGACGTCATGCCGGTATGGCATGAGACCAGACGGATCATTCTCAAGGGTCTGAGCGTTCTCAGGCAGAAAAAGCCGCGTTCTCTGTACGCGCTGCTGTATCCGGGTAGCCCCGTGACGATGCGGACCGTCGCGTTTCAGATCGTTCCGAAGCTGAACAGCGTCGGCCGCATGAACGATCTGTCCAACGTCAACACCGTGCCGCGCTATCTGCTGGCGAAGGACGAAAGAACGCTGTCTTCCTATGCTTTGCAGATCAGCCAGGTCAACGACGCCCGCAAAGCTCTTTCCGACGCCCAGGCGAAGCTGGCCGAGGAACTGATCAGCGACGATGCCATGCCCGTCATCTGCCGGGAGGATTTCCACGAAGGCATCTGCGGACTGATCGCCGGCCGGATCTCGTCCACAGTTCATAAACCGGTGCTCATCATGACCCGCAACGAAGACCTTTACAAAGGCAGCGGCCGCAGTGTGCCGGGTTTCGATCTGTTTGCCTTCCTGGCGCCGTTCCCCGAGCTCTGTGCCTTCGGCGGCCACGAGCAGGCGGTCGGTCTCAGCGTGCGCAGAGAAGACATGCCGGCGTTTCTGAAGCGGGTGAAAGAAAAGATGCAGGAAGTCAGCCTGGCGGAAATCAGTGAAGAGACACCGGCCATTCTGATTTCGGGAAACGATATCACCATCGACGCCGTCATGGATCTGGAAGGGCTGCAGCCGCTCTCCAAGGAGATCTACACGACGTTCGTGCTGCCGGTGAAAGATCCGCTGCCTGTTTATGAGACAGCCAAAGTCGTCAAGTACGAGATACCCTGCGCGGCCGGCCGGCTGGAAGCCGTGCTGTACCGCCGCAAAAACATCAACGTTCCCGCCGATATCCGGTATCTGTTCGGCCATCTGACGATCAACCGCTGGAAGGGCCGGATCAGCTGTCAGTTTGACATCGAAAATATGGAATAAATGCGCCATTTCAGCCGCATTGTTGTATAATACGATTATCTTTAATCAAGGGAGGAATGAAAGCCATGGCTGTCAATCTTGAAGAATATATCGCATCTGTAAAAGACTTTCCGATCAAGGGAATTCTGTTCCGTGACGTCACACCTGTACTTCAGCATCCGGAAGCGTTCCGTGAGGCTACAGACAGATTTAAGGAATTCGCGACTAAGATCAACGCGAATGTTATCGTCGGTCCGGAAAGCCGCGGCTTCATTTTCGGCGCACCGGTCGCTCTGGATCTCGGCCTGAGCTTTGTGCCGGCCAGAAAGCCCGGCAAACTGCCGCGTGAGACGGTCAGCGTCAGCTATGCCCTTGAGTATGGAACAGCGGAAATTCATGTGCATAAAGATGCCATCAAACCTGGTGACAGAGTTCTGATCATCGACGATCTGCTTGCCACAGGCGGCACTGCCAAGGCAGCTGCCGAACTGGTTGAAAAACTGGGCGGCACGGTAGCGGGTTTTGCCTTCGTCATCGAACTGTACGGCAACGGCATGGAAGGCCGCAAGGTACTGGCGGACTACAATGTCCTGTCGCTGCTTCAGATGAGTGACCAGTAATCGAAGAGAAATCTTCGATTTTTTCAAACGAACAGGAAAAGGGGGTGAGGTGAATGTCCGATCATGTAAATCCCGGAGTGGAAGATGTGATGAAGGAAGCCGGCAGTTATATTCATGACGCCAACAGTCTGGAACTGATCCGCCGGGCAGCGAACTACGCTGCCGAGCATCATGCCGGCCAGTTCCGGCGCAGCGGCGAACCGTATTTCATTCATCTCATCAACGTTGCCTATATTCTTGCCACGCTGCGGGTCGGTCCGCAGACGATCGCGGCCGGTTTTCTGCATGACGCGATCGAGGACTGCGGCATCAGCCGTGAAGAGCTGGCGAAGGATTTTGACGAGGAGATCGCCGAGCTGGTCGAAGCGGTCACCAAGATCGGCACCCTGACCTACAAGGGCAAGGACGATCCCGAATACCAGGCGGCCAATCACCGTAAGATCTTCATCGCCATGGCGAAAGACGTGCGCGTCATTCTCATCAAGCTGGTGGACCGTCTGCACAACATGCGCACCCTGCAGTATCAGCCGGAGAAATCACAGAAGCGCATCGCTTCCGAGACGCTGGACGTCTACGCGCCGATCGCTCACCGGCTTGGTATCAGCGCCATCAAGAACGAACTCGAAGACCTCAGTTTCTATTATCTGAACCGTGAGGAATACTACCATATCGCCCATCTGGTCGAAGCGAAAAAGACGGAGCGTGACGAATCGGTCAACACGATGATCCGCGAGATCAGCGAGATGCTGAAAGAGCACAATATCGAATTCCGCATCTTCGGCCGTTCCAAGCATCTGTATTCGATCTACCGCAAGATGATCACCAAGCACAAGCGCTTCGATGAGATCCTTGATCTGCTGGCGATCCGCATCGTCACGAAAACCGAGCAGAACTGCTATGAGATCCTCGGTTACATCCACGCCAAATACAAGCCGATCCCGGGCCGTCTGAAGGACTATATCGCCGTTCCCAAAACGAACATGTACCAGTCCCTGCACACGACCATCATCGGTGACGAAGGGCGTATCTTCGAAGTACAGATCCGCACCGAGGAGATGGACGACATCGCCGAACGCGGTGTCGCCGCGCACTGGCGCTACAAGGAAGGCCGCAAATACGACGCCCGGGCGGAGCAGCGCGAGATCGAGGAGAAACTGTCCTGGTTCAAGAATTTCGCCGTCTACAGCGAAGAGGAAAGCAGCGAGACAGCTTCCGAGTACATGGAGACGCTGCAGAAGGACGTCTTCTCGGCCAATGTCTATGTCATGACCCCGAAAGGCCGGGTCATCGACCTGCCGAGCGGCGCCACGCCGATCGACTTCGCATACCGCATTCATACCGACGTCGGCCATACCACGGTCGGTGCCATCGTCAACGACGCGATGGTGCCGCTGAATACCGAACTGCATACTGGCGACGTCGTGCAGATCAAGACGATGAAGGGTACCGGTCCGAGTGAGGACTGGCTGAAATTCGTCAAAACCAATCAGGCCCGCAACAAGATCCGCAGCTATCTGGCCAAGAAGGAAACGGAAAAGCACGAGGCGAAGGTGCCTGATGGGGAAAGAATGCTGACGGACGAACTGCGGCGGCGCGGTTTTGATCCGAAAGACTACATGGACAAGAAGAAACTCGAACATGTCTTCAAGGAATTCCGGGTTTCCAATTATACCGATCTGATGTACGGCATCGCCGTCAAGTCGATCAGCACCACCAAGGTGATCGAACGGCTGACCAATCAGAAATCACGCATTTCCGAAGACGAGGCGCTGAGCCACATCTTCGCCCGTGAAGCACCCAGACGTACTTCCAAGAGCGGTCTGGTCATTCCCGGCATCGACACGATGAAGATGTCGCTGTCGCATTGCTGCAAGCCGGTCTACGGCGACGACATCGTCGGCTACATTACCAAGAACGAAGGCGTCAAGGTGCACCGCCGCGAATGCGCCAATATCCAGGGCGTCAAGTCCCGTCTGATCGACGTTTACTGGGACGAAGGCGACACGGAAAGATACTACGATTCGGAACTGGTGGTGCGGGCCTTCGACCGAAGTTTCCTGCTGACCGATATCGTGACAGTCGTCTCCCAGTGCAAGGCGCCGATGGAGGCGGTCAATGCGACGGTCGATCACGAGACCCTGACCTGCACGATCAAGATGACGGTACGGGTCCACGATCTCGAACATGTCAACAATGTCATTGCCAACGTCCGCAAGGTCGAATCGGTGCAGTCTGTCGTCCGCACCGCGCAGTGACGCTTGTTTAAACCCGCAAATGGGTCTATAATAACTGCGTTATCAAAATTCCGTGAAGGAGAGATCCCGCTCAGGACTGATACAGCGACAATGGTACGGTGAAAGCATTGGCAGAAGCGGACGGGAAAGACACTCCGGAGAAGATGTTCTGAATTCAGTAGGAACGTACGTATTCCGCGTTAAGGAGAAAGGGCATGCCAGAGGGCATGAACTAAGGTGGTACCGCGCGCACAGCGTCCTTGGATGAGGACGCTTTTTTATGTAAGGAGGAAGGAAACATGAACTATCAGACACCAAGGGGCACATACGACATCCTGCCGGAGGAGATCGCCGCCTGGCATGATGCCGAGGAAAAGATCCGCCGCATTACCGAACTTTACCGCTACCGTGAGATCCGCACCCCGTATTTTGAAGACACGAAAGTCTTCAAGCGTGAAAATGACAGTTCCGACATGGTCAACAAGGAAATGTACACCTTCGCGATGGGGCAGGAATCCTATACGCTGCGGCCGGAAGGCACCGCCGGTGTCATCCGCGCCTTCGATCAGCACAAACTCTACGGCGCCATGGAACTGCCGGCCCGTTTCTGGTATCTTGGCGCGATGTTCCGCCACGAGCGTCCGCAGAAGGGCAGACAGCGTCAGTTCACCCAGTTCGGCATCGAAAACATCGGTGCCAAATCACCGGAACTCGACGCCGAGACGATCGCCCTTGGCTATGACATCGTCAAGGCCATGGACATTTCTTCCGTCAAGGTGTTGATCAACACGCTGGGCGACGACGAATCCAGAGCCGCCTACCGGGAAGCACTCAAGCAGCACTTCGCACCGTATCTTTCCGAACTGTGCGGTGACTGTCAGAGAAGATACGAACAGAACCCGCTGCGCATTCTCGACTGCAAGGTCGACCATGATAAGGACTGCATGAAGACAGCGCCGAAGCTCAGCGAATATCTCAACGAGGAATCGCGCGCCTATTTCGATCAGGTTCTCAGATGCCTTGACGAGCTGGGCATTCCCTATGAGATCGACGAGCGGCTGGTCAGAGGCCTGGACTACTATACCCACACCGTATTCGAAGTCGTCTCCACCCGGCCGGATTCCGGCGCCCAGGCGACCGTCTTCGCCGGCGGCAGATACGACCACTTCGTTTCCTATTACGGCGGTCCGGATCTTTCCGGCATCGGCTTCGCCATCGGCATGGAGCGGCTGATCGCTCTGGCGAAAGAAGAAGGACACGCCTTTAAAGAAGAACCTGCCTGCGCTGCTTATGTCATCGGTCTTGGCCAGGTAGGCAGCACTGTGCTGAAGACGGTGCAGGATCTGCGCAGGGCCGGCATCGTGGCGGAAGGCAACATGGTTCCCCGGTCACTGAAGGCCCAGTTCAAAAGCGCCGACCGCAGCGGCGCGAAGTTCACCGTGATCATCGGTGAAGATGAAGTCAGAAACGGCACCTGCAACGTCAAGCTGCCGGACCGCAGCCAGGTCAGCGTCAGCCTGCGTGAGCTGCCGGCATACATTAAAGAACAGGGAGGAAACAACGAATGAAACGCACCCATGGATGCGGCGAGCTGCGCCGCGAAAACGTCAATGAAAAAGTCACCCTGATCGGCTGGGTGGCAAAACGCAGAAATCTCGGCTCACTGGTATTTATCGACCTGCGCGACCGTTCCGGTATCTGCCAGATCACCTTCGACGAAACGATGGCCGGCAAAGTGCAGGAAGTGCGCAGTGAATTCATCCTCCAGGTCAGCGGCACGGTGCAGATGCGCGGCGCCGCCAATCCGAAGATGAAGACCGGCGAGATCGAAGTCCTGGCGGAAGACGTCACGATCGTCAACCGCGCTGAAACAGCGCCGATCACGATCGCCGACGATACCGACACCAGCGAGGATACAAGACTGAAATACAGATATCTCGATCTGAGAAGACCGGTCCTGCAGCAGATCCTGATGCTCCGACACAAGGTCTGCATGATCGCCCGCAATACGCTCGACGCGGAGGGCTTCGTGGAAGTCGAGACACCGATCCTGGCCCGCTCCACACCGGAAGGGGCAAGAGACTATCTGGTTCCTTCCCGTATCTACAACGGCAAATTCTGGGCTCTGCCGCAGTCACCGCAGATCTACAAGCAGCTGCTGATGATCGCCGGCATGGAAAAATACTTCCAGATCGCCAGATGCTTCCGTGATGAGGACCTGCGTTCCGATCGCCAGCCGGAATTCACCCAGATCGACATCGAGATGAGCTTCGGTGACGAAGACACGGTATTCGCCGTCGTCGAAAAACTGATGCGCGATATCTTCAAGGGCACGATCAACGTCGATCTCGAAGAACACTTCGTGCGCATTCCGTACGCCGAATGCATCCGCCGCTTTGGCACCGACAAGCCGGATCTGCGCTACGGCAACGAGATCCGGGATCTCTCCGGCTTGTTTAAAGAGACCGAATTCCAGGTCTTCCGCAATGTCCTCGACAGCAACGGCGTCATCGGCGCTTTACGTTTTGAAAACGCCGCCGACAAGTACAGCCGCAAGGGTCTCGACAAACTGCAGGATTTCGTCAAACACGGCTTCAAGGCTAAGGCGCTGGCGTATCTGAAGATGGAAAACGGCACATTGAGCGGCTCGGTCTATAAACCGCTGAGTGAAGCGGAAAGGGAAGCCATCGTAAAGGAACTGGATATGCATGACAACGATCTGGTTCTGATCATCGCCGATCAGCCGAAGATCGCCCTGAGCGCGCTTGGCGCCCTGCGTGTCAGACTTGCCAGAGAACTGGATATCATTCCCAAGGATGTCTATAAATTCCTGTGGGTCGCGGATTTCCCGATGTTCGAATACAGCGAGGAAGAGGGCAGATGGGTGGCATGCCACCATCCGTTCACAGCCCCGAAGGCGGAAGACGTCGACAAGCTCTTCAGCGATCCCGAACATGTCAGTTCGCGCGCCTATGACCTGGTCATCAACGGTTATGAACTGCTTTCCGGCTCGATCCGTATCCACGATCAGGATCTGCAGGAGAAGGTCTTCGAGGCGATCGGCCTGACCATGGAAGCGGCCAGACAGCGCTTCGGCTTCTTCCTTGACGCGTTCAGATACGGCACACCGCCGCACGGCGGCGTGGGCATCGGTCTGGAACGTCTCGTCATGGTGCTGGCCGGCACCGACAACATCCGCGATGTCGTCGCTTTCCCGACCACCAACAGTTCCTTCGACATGATGAGCGAAGCGCCCAACGTCGTCGACAAGGCCCAGCTGGATATCCTCGGTATCGAAATAACCAAAAAAGATAACGAATAATATATGAGGTGTCAAGACTGTAAATGTCTGACACCTTTGTTTTATAATGAAGTTGCCGGAGGACCACATATTTTTCCTACATTTTGATATAAGGGAATTCTGACTGGCGACTCCCGTGTTGAACGCCCGGTACGGCCGGGAATCCTGACGGACGACCAAGAATACCCACCTCTACATAAGAGGGAACATATCACCCCTTCGGCTTTTATTTACGCTCTCAAGACGGTATGGTTATTGAAACCTGCCGGAAAAGAGGATAAAATATACACGTTGTAAAAAAGGTGGTGTTAATATGACAGAATTCTGGGCATCTCTCTTATGGTTTATCGGCGGCGCTATCGTATCGGCGATCGTCACCTTCTTCTTAACCAAGAGATATTTCGAAAAACAGCTGAAAGAGAATCCTCCGATCAACGAGAAGATGATTCGTGCCATGTTCATGCAGATGGGCCGTAAGCCTTCCGAGGCGCAGATCCGTCAGGTCATGAAACAGATGCAGAAATAAAGGGTCCTGATACAAGGATCCTTTTTTCATACACCGCTCTTTTTCATATCCGGCAGAGAGGGAAGAAAGGGCAACTTTCATCACCCAGGCAGTATATTTTTAGCGCCTGAAGGAGTATAATAAAACAGGCAAAAAACAGGAGGACATAATGAGTACAGAAAACAAAAGAGTTTTCGAAGCCATGGATGGTAATACCGCTACTGCCCATTCCGCATATGCGTTTACGGAAGTAGCCGGCATCTATCCTATTACGCCATCTTCCCCGATGGCAGAACACATCGACGACTGGGCAACCGCCGGCCGTACCAATGTGTTTGGCGACAAGGTAAAAGTTGTCGAAATGCAGGCTGAAGGCGGAGCCGCCGGTGCAGTGCACGGTGCTCTGCAGGCAGGTTCTCTGGCTGCTACATTCACAGCATCCCAGGGTCTTCTGCTGATGATTCCAAACCTGTATAAACTGAAGGGTGAATTACTGCCGGGTGTCGTACACGTCGCTGCCCGTTCCCTGGCCACCCACACACTTTCGATTTTCGGTGATCATCAGGACGTTTACGCATGCCGTCAGACCGGTATGGTCATGATGTGCTCGCACTCCGTTCAGGACTGTATGGACCTGGCCGGTGCCGCACACCTGATCGCCATCGACGGTGCTGTTCCGATTATGCATTTCTTTGACGGTTTCCGTACATCGCACGAAATCGACAAGATCGAAGTCATGGACTATGACTTCCTCAAGAGCCTGCTGCCGATGGACAAGCTCGAGGCTTTCCGCGCTGCTGCTCTGAACCCGCACGGCAATGCCATTACCCGCGGCGGTTCCCAGAATGATGACATTTACTTCCAGGCTGCCGAAGCCCAGAACGAACACTACAACGCCGTTCCGGATATCGCCGCCAAGTACTTCAAGGCGATCAGCGAGCACACCGGCCGCGACTACAGACCGTTTGTCTATGTCGGCGCTCCGGATGCTGAACGCGTTATCGTCGCCATGGGTTCCGTAACGGATACCGTTACAGAAACGATCAACACTCTGGTCGCCAGAGGCGAAAAAGTCGGTCTGATCAAGGTTTATCTGTATCGTCCGTTCTCCCAGAAGTATCTGGAAGACGTTCTGCCGGCAACCGTCAAGAAGATTGCCGTTCTCGACAGAGCGAAAGAACAGGGCGCCAGAGAACCGCTGTTCCTGGATGTCTGCTACGCACTCAGAAAGCACAAGGATCTGACGATCGTCGGCGGCCGTTATGGTCTGTCTTCCAAGGACACCAACCCGTCCCATATCAACGGTGTCTTCGAAGAACTGAAGAAGGACGATCCGAAGGAAGAATTCACGATCGGTATCGATGACGACGTAACGAATCTGTCCATCGCTCCGGTTGACATCACAGTCGACGCCGATTACACAAGCTGCCTGTTCTACGGTCTCGGTTCCGACGGTACCGTCGGTGCCAACAAGAGCACCGTCAAGATCATCGGCAACAACACCGATCTGTATTCCCAGGCATATTTCGCATATGACTCCAGAAAAGCAGGCGGCGTTACCCGTTCCCATCTGCGTTTCGGCAAGAGCCCGATCCACAGCCCGTACTACATCGACAAGGCTGACTTCATCTCCTGCTCACTGGAATCCTACTGCTTCAAGTTCGACATGGTCCGCGACCTCAAGGAAGGCGGAACATTCCTGCTGAATACAACGATCCCGGCGGAAGAAATCGAAAACAGACTGCCGAATAGAATGCTGGCGGGACTGGCCAAGAAACATGCCAAGTTCTACATCATCAACGCCAACGCCATCGCTCAGGAAACCCACATGGGCCGTCATACCAACACGATCCTGCAGAGTGCGTTCTTCGCCCTCAACGAGCAGATCATGCCGTACAGCAAGTCCATGGACCTGATGAAGGATTCGGCAAGACACACATATGCCCGTAAGGGTGAAGACGTTGTCAACAACAACATCGCCGCCATCGACAAAGGCAAGAGCGGTCTGGTTGAAGTCACCGTCAAGCCGGAATGGGCAGATCTGACCTATGACAAGAGCCTGATCGTCAAGACAGGTGACGAATACTTCGACAACAACCTGCAGAGAATCAACGCTCTGGAAGGTTATGACATGCCGGTATCCTCTTTCCTGAAGTACGGCGTCCTCGACGGATCCATTCCGGAGAACGTTTCCTTCCGTGAAAAGAGAAATATCGCCGCTCAGGTTCCGACATGGGATGCCAATAAGTGCATCGAGTGCGGCAAGTGCGCGTTCGCGTGCCCGCACGCAACCATCCGTCCGTTCCTGATGACACCGGAAGAACTGGCGAAAGCGGAAGAGATCGCCAAGGAAAACGGCGTCGAATTCACATACAAGGATCCGACACCGGCTTACAAGGGCGCCAAGGAAGCTGGCCTGAAGTACAGAATCCAGCTCTCCCCGATGAACTGCGTAGGCTGTGGCGTATGTCTGACCGTATGTCCGGTCAAGGCTCTCGGTGCCGCGGAAGTCTCCACCCAGGTCAACCAGGAACCGCTGGCTGATTACCTGTACAAGGAAACAGAATACAAGCCGCAGTACGGCAACCCGAACACCGAAGCAGGCGTATCTCTGATGATGCCTTACTTCGAAGTATCCGGATGCTGCCCGGGATGCGGTGAAGCTCCGTACTACAGACTGGCTACCCAGCTGTTCGGCAAGGACATGATCGTTGCCAACGCAACCGGCTGTACAATGATCTACTGCTCCTCCACACCGTCCACTCCGTTCGTCACAGACAAGGACAACAACGGTGTCGCATGGGCTAACTCACTGTTCGAAGACAATGCCGAATTCGGTTTCGGTATGGCTGTCGCACAGACAACAAAGGCTGCCAAGATCCTGCGTCTGATGGAAGAAAACCTCGACAAGGTTGAACCGGAACTCAAGGAATGCTTCGAAGCCTACATCGCTGCCAAGGATAACCGCGACACCCAGCGTGCTCTCAAGGACAAGCTGGTTGCCGGCATCAAGGCTTCCTCCAACGAAGCTGTCAAGGAACTGCTCGATCTGGAAAGAGATCTCGTCGGCAAGTCCGTATGGATCGTCGGCGGCGACGGCTGGGCATATGACATCGGTTACGGCGGACTCGATCACGTTATGGCCAACAACCTGAACGTCAACGTTCTGGTTATGGATACCGAAGTTTACTCCAACACCGGCGGTCAGTCCTCCAAGTCTTCCCAGGCTGCATCCATCGCCAAGTTCGCAGCCGGCGGCAAACCGCTGGCCAAGAAGGATCTGGGTCAGATCGTTATGGAATACGGTCACGCATATGTCGCTTCCGTATCCATGGGCGCTAACCAGATGCAGACCATCAAGGCTCTGAAAGAAGCTGAAAGCTATGACGGACCATCCATCATTATCGCTTACTGCCCATGCGCAGAACAGGGTATCAAGGGCGGTCTGGTCAAGGCTCCGCTTGTACAGAAAGCAGCCGTTGAATGCGGTTATGTCACACTGTACCGTTTCGATCCGCGCAACGAAAAACCGCTGACGATCGATTCCAAGGCTCCGAACTGGGACAAGTTCCATGACTTCCTGATGAATGAAGCACGTTACTTCAACCTGCCGAAGCTGAAGGGCCAGGAAGCTGCCGAGAAGATGTTCGCGAAGACACTCTCCGACGCTCAGACACGCTACAACAAGCTTGTCAACAAGGCCAAGATCCAGGAAGAAAACTGATTTTTCCCATCTGAATGAATGATCAAGATCCGGGACAAAAGTCCCGGGTCTTTTTCGTCGTCTGGCAAAGTGCTGTTCCGGTTGATCCGTTGTATAAGCGGCTGAAAAAAAGACTTAAGGGTTCTTCACCTTAAGTCTTTCTGTTTTCCGCCGGGAGTATAATCCTGCCGCCGCATGGCGCGTCTGTATTCAGCCGGCGTCATGCCTGTACGCTGATGAAACAGCCGGGAAAAGTAGGCTTCGTTTTCGATACCCGACATGGCAGCGGCGCTGCGCACCGGCAGGTCCGTGTTGGCCAGCAGGAATTTCGCCTGTTCCAGACGCAGGCGTATCAGATACTCATTCGGCGCAAAGCCGGTGAGTTTTTTAAATTCACGGGAGAGGTGATAGCGGGAGAAGCCGCAGTATTCGGACAGCTGCTCCATTGTCAGCGGCTCACGGTAGTGTTCGTGCATATACCGGGCAAGCTCCTGCAGCCGGACAGTATTTTCCGGCATGTTCTGCTGGCCGCTCTTTTCCGCGGTGATCAGATGCACCAGCATCGTTTCGATCGCGTACATGACTTTGATGCTGCGGTGCGGGTCCATGCTCACATAAGCGTCCAGCAGGCGTTCCGTGTCATGGTGGAAATACGGAATACTTCTGGCTTTCAGCACAATGGATCCGTTTTTTTCAAACGCCGCGTAGAGATCTTCGGCGTCACTGCCGTTGATATGGATATCCGTATGTTCCCAGAAATCTCCGTCCGTACGATAGCTGTTCGGTTTCCGGCAGTCGATCCAGAACAGGTCTCCTTCCTCAAGGGCCCAGGTATGATCACGGTATTCCAGGATTCCCCGGCCTTTCCCGGTACGGATCAGCAGGTACGACTGCGCGTCTTTGCGGCTCGTATAGTAACCCCGGCCTGAATACATGTGGGAAAACGACTGCAGATGTATGCGGCGGCGGAACGCGTCGTCCGCCTGCGGAAAAACAGGCAGCACGTCCACCCAGCCCCGCAGCAGATAGTCCGCTTTGAGAACTTCCGCATAAACCTCACCGCCGGTGTTTTCAAGCATCGCTGCCGCTTCCGGCGTGTCCGGCAGGCCTCTGCCGGTGCCGACAAACTCATAATGGATCAAGGAATACTTTTCGTACATAAGAAGCCTCCGCACGATTGTGCAATAAATAACGCACGTTTCTGCATTTTCATGCTTTATTTTACTGATTATATTATAAATGACAAAGCAAAAATGCTCAGCATAATAAATCAATCGGAGGAAATGATGAAACTATTCGACCTGAAAACGAACCATGAAACGGAATTGCTCGGAATTGACACAAGACCTTATTTCTCCTGGAAGATTGCCAGTGATGAAGAAAACACAATGCAGACATCCTACCGTCTGATTCTGAAGGACGGCGTCGCAACGGTATGGGACACCGGTGTCAGGGAAAGCAGCCAGAGCACGTTTGTCCCGTATGGCGGCATTCCGCTCCGTTCGCGTACCCGCTATACCTGGACCGTCCGTGTCAGGGACAGCCATGGCAACACGGCTGAAGAAAGCACCTGGTTTGAGACCGCGTTCCTGTATCCGGAAGACTGGAAGGCAGTCTGGGTCACAGATCCGAAGAAACCGGCAAAGCGGAAAAAAGGCTTCGGACTCCAGCCGGCACCGGTCATGTTCCGCCGTGCTTTTGCCCTGAAGGAAGCTCCGGTCTCCGCCCGTCTGTATGCGACCTGCCACGGCATCTATGAAGCAAGCATCAACGGCAGAAGGACCGATGACCGTCTTTTCGCGCCGGAATACACCTCCTATGAAAAATACCTGTGCTACCAGGTCTATGACATTACCGGACTTCTGAAAGCCGGAAAAAACGTTCTCGGCATGTATGTCGCGGACGGATGGTATTTCTGTCCAGTCACGACGATGAACAAAAAGACCGCGGACCAGCCGTATGCCGTTCTGTACCAGATCGAAGCGGTATACGCGGACGGCAGCCGGGAGTGCTTCGCTTCCGACGGAAGCGAGAAATGCGGTGAAGGTCCGGTATGCTTCAGTGATCTCTTCAGCGGCGAGCAGTATGACGCGAGAAGGGAAATCCCCGGCTGGGATACTCCGGACTTTGATGACAGCGCATGGCGCTGTGCGGAAGCGGGTAGAAAAGACACCCGCAGCCTGGCTGTGCAGACCGGCAGACCGGTGCGTGAAGTCAGGGAAGTTCCGGCCGTGAGCGGCTATGTGTCACCGAAAGGGGAACAGATCATTGACTTCGGCCAGGTGCTTGCCGGCCATGTCCGCTTTCATATCCACGCGCCGGAAGGAACCGCAATCACTCTGGAACACTTTGAGGTTACCGACAAGGACGGCTCCTATTTCAACAATATTCTCGGCGCTGCCGGCGTAGGGCAGGGAGTCGACCAGAAGGTCGTCTATATTTCCAATGACAGCGAAGCTGTTTATGCAGCGAAATTCTCGTTCCAGGGATTCCGCTATATCCGAGTCAGCGGCCTGGATACGGTTGATCCGGCAGACTTTACGGCTGTGGCAGTCTCCACGGACAAGGAGGAAACCGGCACATTCGTCACCTCTGACGCGAGGCTGAACCGCCTGTATGAAAATACCCGCTGGTCGCAGAGATCCAATATGCTTTCAATTCCGACCGACTGTCCGCAGCGTGAAAAAGCCGGATGGACCGGTGATATCGGCATCTATGCCGCGACTTCTCTGCAGAATGAGGACACGACCGGTCTGCTGGAGCGCTGGCTGAAAAACGTCGCGGCAGACCAGATGAAGGACGGTGCCGTCCCGATGGTCGTTCCGAACAACCAGACCTATCAGGACATTGCCAAGATGCTGAAAATCGTTGGCGGACTGAAGGGAAATGTCGGCCCTGCCGGCTGGGGAGACGCCTGCATCCTTGTTCCTCTTGCCATGTATGAGCAGACCGGAAATACCGAAGTTCTGAAGGAACATTATCAGACCATGAAGCGCTGGTGCGACTTCATCATCCACTGCGCTGCCGCTTACCGCGGCGACCGCAGGCTGCCCAAGGAGACCGACAGATATCTCTGGAATACCGGTTTCCATTATGGGGAATGGCTCATTCCGAGCCGGACAAAAAACGGACTGTCCGATTCCTCTTCTATCGCTGAAAGTGTGAAAGAAGGAAAGAAATACATCCCGGAAACGTATGGCTATCTTGCCATGAAGAACTTCGCGCGCGTCTCTGAACTGCTCGGTGAAAAAGAAAACGCGGCATATTATACCGCCATGGCTGAAAAAATGCGTGACGCGTTCGTCCGCGGCGTTATCACGGAAGACGGAAAGATGCCGGTGCCGGTAATGGGCGCCTATATCATCCCGCTGCACCACGGTCTTGTGCCTGAAGAACTGCGGGCACCGTTCATGCAGGAAATCCTGCGGCTGATCGAAGAGAATAACGGCTGCCTTGACACCGGTTTCCTCGGCACACCGTTCATTCTCGACGCGCTTTCTGAAAACGGCTATGTGAAGAATGCCTATGACCTGCTGTTCCAGGACAAATGTCCGTCCTGGCTGTATGAGGTTGACCATGGCGCGACGACGATCTGGGAAAGCTGGATCGCGGAAAATCCGGACGGCACACCGATGTCGCTCAGCCTCAACCACTACGCCTTCGGCTGCGTCGACGACTGGATGTTCCGGACAATCACCGGCATTGTCCCGACGGAAGCCGGCTACCGCAGATTCCGCGTTCAGCCTCTTCCGGATGAACGCATCACTTCCGCTTCCCGCACTTTCCGCAGTGAATACGGAATGATCGAAAGCAACTGGCAGAAGGAAGGCAGCGCCTTCACTCTGAAGGTGACTGTTCCGGCGAACACCACGGCAGAGATCATCCTGCCGGACGGCCAGTCTTTTGAAAAAGGCTCCGGCACCTATAGCTTCGCCTGCACATTATGATTCCTGTGCCCGGTCCTGCAAAGACCGGGTTTTTCTTTGCGAACGAAAAGGGGACTGTGAAAAAACGCGGCTTGAAAAGGAAGGCCGATCACGGTTTTTTCTGCCTGGGCCGGCATTATGTCCATGTTCTTCAGTTCGGGGATGGAAAACAGGATAAAGATGTTATAATGCTAACGGTGTACTTTATGAGAAAAATTACTGTCAATATGCTGTCGATCGCTGATTCGGTCAAAGGCCAGGGCGTCGAAACAGCATACAACGAGCTGATTGCTTTACTGAAAAAATACGGAAAAGACGATCTTGAGATCGTTAAGAATAAAGGCCTGAACTACGATGTTCTGCACATGCACACCGTGAATGTCGCCAGTTATATCAAGCAGAGACTGAGCCGGGGAGTCGCCCTCACATACGTTCATTTTCTGCCGGACACGCTGGTCGGCGCTCTGAGGATCCCGGAAGTATTCATGAAGATATACGCCTGGTGGGTCAAAAGGTGCTATCTGAAATCCGATTATCTGGTCGTCGTGAATCCTGATTATAAGGATGAAATGGTCAGAATGGGCTTTGACGGGGAACGGGTTTTCCATATTCCCAATTATGTTTCCGAAGAAAGCTTTTTCGTCCTGCCGGATGAAAAGAAACAGGAATACCGTGAAAAGTACGGGTATGATAAGGACGACTTCATCGTCGTCAGTATCGGCCAGCTGCACCGGGGAAAAGGCGTTCTTGATTTTATCGAACTGGCGAAGCAGAATCCCGACATCCAGTTCCTGTGGATCGGCGGCTTCAATTTCGGCAAGTATATCGAAGGCTACAAGAAGATCCGGAAGGTCTATGACGATCCGCCCGCCAACCTGCGCTTTACCGGCGTCATCGGCCGCGACGAGGTCAACATCCTCTGCAACATCTCCAATGTCTTCTTCCTGCCGTCCTATTACGAATCGTTCGCGCTTGTCGCGCTGGAAGCGTCACTGACCGACAAACCGGTTATTCTGCGTGACCTGGATACCTTCAAGAAGATCTACTTCGACAATGTGCTGTACGGCCGTAACAACGAGGATTTCATCCGCTATATCCGCAAACTGAAAGACGATCCCGCTTTCTATCTTCAGCAGGAGGAAAAAAGCCGGAAGATCAGAGAGAACTACACGGATGAGATCATCTACGAAAAATGGATCAGTCTGTATCGGACCATCACAGAGAACAGACAGCGGACCCGCTGAGAGGGCGCTGTCTTTTTTACTGGTTCTCCTTCCTGAGGAATCCGGCCGTGATTGAGATAGGAGCGATTTGAGAGTATACTTTATATGTATGTGGAACAAGATTAAAAAACTGTTTCAGAGTACGGCCTTCAACGTGTTTCTGATCGTTGCCCTGGCCGGTCTTGTGCTCTGGTTTACTTTGAAAGACGACGGCGAACAGGTTCTGGAAATCATTTCCCGTGTCAATGTATGGGGTGTCGTCCTGCTGATCGGCCTGATGATGTTTGAAAGGCTGATGCTTGGCTGGGGACTGATGTACGAATGCCGTCAGACGCATCCCCGCTACACACTGTGGCAGGGTTTTCAGAATGCCTATACGTCCGGACTTTTCTGCAATATCACACCGGGTGCTTCCGGCGGCCAGGTGGCTCAGGGCTATCTCTTTAAAAAGCAGGGTATTCCGGTATCGCATTCGGTCGGCATTCTCTGGCTGGATTTCATTGTGTATCAGTCGGTCATGACGGTTTACGTTCTGATCCTGATCCTTCTGAAATTCCATTATTTCTATGCCAACTATTCGCAGTTCTTCCTGATCGTGCTGCTCGGTTTCGCGGTCAGTTCCGGCATCATCGTATTCCTGTGGATGCTGGCGACATCGCCGCGCTTCTATACCTGGCTGACGACGACCGGCATCAACATCGGCGCGAAGCTGCATATCGTCAAGGACCGGGAAGCGACACTGGCCAATCTGGACAAGCAGCTGACCGCTTTTGCCAAGGAAATCGTCGTTCTGCGTACCCATAAGAAAATGATCGCGCTGCTGGCGCTTGAAAACGCCGGCCGTCTGACGATCTATTACAGCATTCCATATTTCTGCGCCTTGGCACTGAATATTCCCGTGACGCCATCGATGTTGCTGAACATCATAGCACTGAGTTCCTTTGTGGCGATGATCAATGCCTTTCTGCCGATGCCGGGCAGTGCCGGCGGCACTGAGGCAACGTTCATTCTGATGTTCTCGACGATCTTCGGCAAGGTCGACGCGACGTCGATTATGTTGCTGTGGCGGCTTGTCACGTTCTATCAGACTCTGATCATCGGCGGTATTGTCTTCCTCTATGCGAAGACCCGTCCGAACGTGCCGATCAGCACGGAAGAGGAGCATCTGCCGCGTACCTACGCTCCGGAAGCCATGCAGGAAATTGAAAACCAGACAGAAGGAGAAGACAAACTATGAGAATCGGATTATTTACGGATACATATCTGCCGGAGATCAACGGTGTCGCCAACAGCACCGGTATTCTCTGCAGCGTTCTGAAAGAACACGGACATACCGTTTATGTCGTCTGCCCGGGCAAGAATAAGAAAGTCCAGTGGAACGAGGATGGTACAGTCCTGTATATTCCCGGTGTCGAACTGCCTTTTTTATACGGCTATGTAATGGCTTCACCGTTCCACCGCCGCCTGATCCGGGAAATCGCCCGTCTGCGTCTGGATCTGATCCACGTGCAGACGGAATTCGGCGTCGGTCTGTTTGCCCGCACCTGTGCAAAGCAGCTGGCGATTCCGCTTGTCAGTACCTACCATACGACATGGGAGGACTATACGCATTATTTCAACCCGCTGCACCTGAAAGCCGTCGAGAAAGGCGGCCGCCGCGGCATTGCCTGGTACTCCAAGCTCGTGACGGATCCGGTGAAGGAAGTCGTCGCGCCTTCCAGCAAGACGAAGCAGCTTCTGGAACACTATGGTATCAGGAAACCGATCAACGTGATCCCGACCGGCCTGAACCTCAGCAAGTTCGCGGCTGAACTGCGGGAAGAGGAGGCTGTCAATGCCAGACGGAAAGAACTCGGCTACAGCCCGGAAGACAGGATCCTGATCTATGTCGGCCGTCTGGCGGAGGAAAAGGATCTCGACATGGTCATCAGCGGTGTCCGCATGGCCGTGGAGGGCGGCGCTGACCTGAAGCTTCTGATCGTCGGCGGCGGACCGGATCTGGAACGTCTGCAGAACCTCGTGCAGCAAAACGGCCTGACCTCCTACATTCAGCTGACCGGACCGAAACCGATCGACGAAGTGCCGGCCATCTATGCCTGTGCTGATGCCTTTGTTTCCGCTTCCCTGAGCGAAACGCAGGGCATGACCTTTATTGAAGCACTGGCCAGCGGCCTGCCGCTGTTCGCCCGTCCGGACGACGTGCTGGACGACCTGCTGCTTCCGGAAAAGACCGGCTGGTTCTTTGACAGTGCCGCAGATCTTAAGGAGAAACTGACGCGTTTCTCGGAAATGACGAAAGAACAGCTCGACGGCATGAAGGACGACTGCCTGGCGCGCGTGAGACCTTACAGCAACGAAGTATTCTATGAACGGATGATCGCTGTTTATCAGCGGGTATTTGAGAACAGTAAGTATGTTCCTGAAGGAAACGGAAGTCCGCGGTAACAATGTCATCCTGAAGCTGAAAGACGGTGAGGAAGAGGAAAAGATCACACTGAGCACGGATGATTTTTATGCCTTCCGTCTGCGCAGCGGCATGGAAATCAGCACCGACAGATACAGGGAAATCAAAGCAGCGGCGGAAAAGACCGCTGTCTTTGCGAAATGTCTGCATAAGCTGACCGCCCGTGACCGCAGCGTTCAGGAAATGAAAGACTGGCTCAGCACGCAGCTGAAGATCACCGACGCACTGCGTGACGAGATGATCCAGCGGCTCGAGAAGCTGGGCTGGCTGGATGATGAAAGATACTGCCGTGAGCAGATCACGGCGATGAAGAACAGCCTGAAAGGGGAGAAACTGATCCGTGATACCTTATTGCGGAAAGGACTTTCCGTACGGCTGGTGGATGAGTGCCTGCAGTCGTTTGACGACGAGGCTGACAACGCCCGCCGCTGCGCGGAAAAGATCCTCCGCAGCCGTTCGGGCGGTTCCCTGAAAAAGACGCGGGAGGAGATCCGCACAAAGCTGATGCAGCGCGGCTATTCCGCATCGCTGGCTGCCGAAACAGCCGAGCGGATGGATTATAGCCGCCTGGTGGAAAAGCAGGACGAAAACCTGCAGGCCGGCATGCGGAAAACAAGAAAGAGACTGAGCCGCAAATACAGCGGCTATGAACTGCGCAGCCGTCTGTACCGCTGGGGCATGCAGCAGGGATACGCGGCAGATGTGATCAATGCCGTTCTGGATGAAATGGAGTCTGAGTATGAAGA
Source organism: Solobacterium sp. (assembly GCA_017404505.1). GTDB lineage: Bacteria > Bacillota_I > Bacilli_A > Erysipelotrichales > Erysipelotrichaceae > Bulleidia. The sequence goes on from JAFRCE010000026.1 coordinate 166,775, forward strand.
AGATTAAAGAGTTCGCGGAAAAAGACCGTCTGCAGCAACCGCTGCTCGTGAAGGAATGCAAAAACGGAACGACATCCAAAGGCGCTCCTTATCTGAATCTGGTTCTGCAGGACAGCAGCGGAACGATCGACGGCAAGTTCTGGGACGTCAAGCCGCAGGATGCCGAAAAGGTCCATGTCGGCCGCATCGCTTTGTTCAGTTTTGAAGTTCTGCTGTACAATCAGAATCTGCAGCTGCGCATCAACCGGGTCGAGGAGATCAGCGAAAGCGACGTCGATCTTGCCAACTTCGTCATTGCCAGCGAGGTTTCGGAAAAAGAACGCCGCGACCGTCTGAATCATTTCCTCGGCATGATCCAAAATGAGAATCTGCGGAAAATGACCGAAGGACTGCTGGCCAAGACCGGTGAGAAATACTTTACCTATCCGGCCGCGTCCCGCATTCACCACAGCTTCCTGGGCGGTCTGTCCGAACATTCCCTCAGCATGGCGGAAATGAGTGAGATGGTCTGCCGTCATTATCCGCAGCTCAATCCCGATCTGATGATCGCCGGTGCCCTGATCCATGATATCGGCAAGACAGCCGAGATGAGCGGCGCCGTGACGACGGAATACACACTGGCCGGCCGGCTGGAAGGGCATATTTCCCTGGCCAACGGATGGCTGAGCGAAGTGGCGGCTGAACTTGGTCTGGAAGATACCGAAGAAGCGATTCTTCTGCATCATATGATCCTGTCCCACCACGGCCATTACGAATACGGCTCACCGGTTCTGCCGATGCTGATGGAAGCGGAGGCACTTGCCATGATCGACAACCTCGATGCCCGCATGAACACCCTGAAGGCGGCCATGGAAGGCGTCAAGCCGGGCGGCTGGACACAGCGCCTGTTCTCGATGGACAACCGGCAGTTCTACAAACCGAAAGGATGATCTGATTCGTTATGGATATACGTTTGAAAATCGTGCAGCTTGCCCACAGGCTTCTGCAGAAGGCGGGAAGGGGCGGATCCTTTCCCGGGGTTCTCGGTCTGAAGATGGATCCGGATTTCATCAGCCGTTTTCAGATGCCGAAGACAGTCATTCTGGTGACCGGCACCAACGGCAAGACGACGACCAATAACCTGATCGCTGAATCGCTGCGCACCGCCGGCATCAGAACGATCAATAACCGGCGCGGTGACAACCTGAACGTCGGCATCGCGTCTCTGCTTGCCGCCAATTCCGACAGCAATTATAAGATCCAGGCGGACGCCGCGGTCATCGAAGTTGACGAACTGACCCTTTACCGGCAGTTCAGAAATCTGCATCCGACCCATCTGATCGTAACCAATTTCTTCCGCGACCAGCTGGACAGGGCAGGTGAAATGGAAACCATTATCCGCCGCATCCAGGAAGTCACGGAAGACTTCACGGGCGACATCATTCTGAACGGCGACGATCCCAATGTCATCCGCATCGCCGACACGGCGAAAAAGGCCCGCATTCATTTCTTTACCGTCGATGAAAATCCGATCAGCCGCAAAACGACCGACGAGGCTTCGGAAGGCAAGTTCTGTCCGCGCTGCGGCCGGCCGCTGATCTATGACTATTACCAGTATTCCCATATCGGCAGATTCCACTGTGACCATGACGGCTTCGGTGTGATCGAACCGGATGTGCGGGTAACGGACGTCGATTATGAGAAGGAAGTGTTTGTCTGTGAAGGAAGAACGTTCCATTCCTTCATGAACACGATCTACGGTGTATACAACTGCGCCGGTGTGCTGACCGTCCTTAAGACGCTGAAGCTCGATCCGGCCTGTGCCGACGACGTCTTCGCGAATTTCATCATCAAGGAAGGCCGCAACGAAGTCTTTGAACTCTCCCAGCCCTGCGTGATCAATCTGATCAAGAATCCGACCGGAGCCAACGAAGTCATGAAATACATCACCGCCCAGAAAGGTGACCGGAATCTATGCATCTTTCTGAATGACAACGATCAGGATGGCCATGACGTCAGCTGGATCTGGGACGCGCATTTCGAACGTCTCAACATACCGGAGATCAAAACGATCGTATGCTCGGGTCTGAGGGCTTATGACATGGCGCTGCGTCTGAAATATGAGGGACTGGAAGACCGTGTGAAGGTCATCGAAGAAGACACGGCGGCTGTCCACTGGCTGAATGAGCAGAACATGCCGTCCTATATCATGGCGACGTATACCGCCCTGCACAGAACCAGAGCGATCCTGCGCAAGGAGGCGAAGAAATGAAACTGAAGATCTTATGGATGTATCACGATCTGATGGATCTGTACGGTGACAAGGGGAATATCGAAGTGCTGCGGCGCCGGGCGGAAAAGCGCGGTATCGAGTGCATTGTCGACACCTGCACACTGAACGAGGAAAAAAAGATCAGCGATTATGATCTGTTCTTCCTGGGCGGCGGAGCCGATCGGGAACAGCAGCTGATCTATAAAGACCTCCTGGGACGCCGGGCCGGCATTCAGGAAGCCATGGACAGCGGCACCGCGTTCCTTCTGATCTGCGGCGGCTATCAGCTTTTCGGCAAGTATTACAAGGACCAGGACGGCAACGTGCTGGAAAGCCTCGGCTTCTTTGACTACTATACAGTCGCCAGTGACCGTGACCACCGCTGTATCGGCAATATCGCCCTGGAAGCGACGATTGACGGCGATACCTTCCGGATGGTCGGCTTTGAGAATCACGGCGGCCAGACGCATGACGTCGCGACGCCGCTCGGCAAAGTCCTTTCCGGCCACGGCAACACCTATCAGAGTTCCTTTGAGGGATTCCAGAACGATCAGGTGATCGCGACATACATGCACGGTCCGCTGCTGCCGAAGAATCCGATGGCGGCTGACAAGATCATTAAAAGAGCTCTGAAACGCAACTATGGAGAAACAGAACTGGCACCGCTCGACGACACCCTGGAACTGAAAGCCCAGGAAGTCATGCTGAAGCGGCTGAAAGTGATCTGATCAGAAACATGAAAAAAAGGTGCCTGTGATGAACTGGCACCTTTTTACGTATGGTTTATTTCCGTTTTCAGCCGAGGATATCTCTGCGGACGCTTTCAAGATCCTGCTCGGTTTCACCGAAGGTGATCTGGATGGCATCGCTGCTGTCATAGCGGGGGATGATATGGAAGTGCAGGTGGTCGACGGACTGGCCGGCGGATTCACCGCAGTTGGTCAGAATATTGACACCGGACGCATGCAGGTTCGTGACGATCTGTGCGGCCAGTTTTCTGGCGGTCAGAATGCACTTCTGAACGGTTTCCTCGTCGGCTTCCAGAACGTTGCGGACATGTTTCTTCGGCATGACAAGGGTATGGCCGCGGGTCACCTGGGAGATGTCGAGGATGGCCAGTACGTCATCGTCTTCATAAATGACAGACGAAGGAATTTCATGATTGATGATCTTGCAGAAAATACACATAACGGATGTTACCTCCTGTCAAAAATTATAGCACTGCCGGGCGTAAAAAAGCAGACGGATCAGCCGATCATGACGACTTCGTTGCCTTTGCGCGGCAAGGGGTTTCTTTCCGGCAGACCGCTCTCGCTGTCGGGATAGCCAAGGGCGAGGGCGCCGTAGACGCGCTCATCTTCCTTCAGGCCGGCCGAACGGAAGTATGCCAGCAGGTCTTCGTCTTCGTTGAGCCACTTCAGCTGGTTGATCCAGCAGCTGCCAAGATCCATGTCGTTGGCGAGGATCATCATGTTCTCCAGGGCGCAGGCGCAGTCGGCGATATTGTTGCCGTAGTCCTTTTTGTTGGCCAGGACGATCAGCACCGGCGCGTCATAATGAAAACGGTAGCTGCCGCTTTTGGAGCGGGTGATGGAAGAAACCAGAGAAGGGTACATGCCTTCCGTGACTTCCATTTTTGCGAAGGCGTCCTTTGCCATGCCGGCCAGCCGGTCCAGCACGGCCGCATCGCGGATCACGAAAAAGCGGGATGTCTGGCTGTTGCCGCCGGAAGGGGCATAGCGGCCGGCTTCGACGATCCTGAGGATCGTTTCCTCATCCGGTATCCGCTTCTGAAAACGGCGGGTGCTGCGGCGGGTCATAATTGCTTCATATACGTTCATAAATAGTTAAATCTCCTGACAGTTTCATTATAGAAGAGGATGAAAAAAAGACCATGATCATGCATGGTCTTTCGCGGTTATACTCAGTTGCCGGATTCTTCCGTATTTTCCGTTGCAGCCGGAGCGGCTGTTTCGTCTTCGGCCGGCAGGTTCTGAACGAAGTTGTGCGGATAGTCGGAAGCGACTGTGTCGTACAGTGTCTTGTCGTAGATATGGAATTCGTACTTCTTGAACCAGTAGGTCGTGGCATCGTTCTGGATGGCAGATACGTTCTGCAGCACAGATACGGCTTCGTCCTTGAAGCTGTTCGGATCGTTGTCGTCGATGCGCATGACAATGAAGGTGGCGCCGTCCGTTTCCGGAACGATGAACCAGCCGTCATCCGGTTTGGCACTGTGCAGCATGGTTCTGACCGTGGAATCCAGGTCGGTGGATTCGATCGTGTAGATCGAGGAAGTTCCCTTGGATGCGGAATTGTGATCGTGGGCAGCTGTGGCAGCGTCCTTGGATCCGTCCTTCAGTTCGCTGAGGGCGGCGTTGGCGTCGTCCTGGCTGCTGAATTCCAGCAGGGTGGCCTTGACCGGCGCGTAGTTGGCGGCGACGGTGGCGAAGTTTTCCGTGATGTATTTCGGTGTCAGCTGTTCCGCCTGCAGAGACGGAATCAGATAGTTCTGCAGATATTCTTCTTCATTCATGCCGATCTGTTCGAGATGCTTGATGAAGGTATCGCCGTAGTAGGTCTTGTAGCTGTTCAGAGATTCTTCCGCCTGGGACTTCATCTCGTCCGTCAGCTCGATTTCATTCTGGGCAATATAGCGGTTGACGTCATTGACTGCCTGGGAAGCACCGTTGGTGCCGGCCATGGCCGCGTATACGTCACCTTTGGTTACGGTCTTGTTGCCGACCGAGAACAGCGCGGTATTGCTGTCGGGAAGTTTCGCGGTGGCATCTGTGCATCCTGCCAGGATGGAGACAAGAAGGGCAGACGCGAATACAGTATTGATCTTTTTCATTTTTCTGCCTCCTCAGTTATTGCTTTCCGTTTCCGTGGTGTCTGTTTTTTCGGTTGTGTCCGTTGTGTCGGTTGTGTCTGTCTTGCTGTCAGCCGGTGTTTCCTCGATGACGCCGAGGGCATCCTTGATCTGCTTTTCCAGTTCGGCGTTGCCCTTGAAGTCAAAGCCGATCTGCTGCGCCTTGGCCCAGATGGCCTTGTTGGTCAGGGTCGTGTCGTACTGGCTTGTCAGCTGCAGATACGGATCGTTGTCCGCGTTGTTGGCCGCCAGTGTTTCCGGTGTGGCAGCCGTGCACATGATGCGGAAGTAACCGAAGTTGTCGGAATGTACCCAGTCACTGATTTCGCCTTCCTTCAGGGCCAGAGCTGCTTCCAGGAAGGAAGAGTCAAGCGAGGAAGCGTTCTTGTCGATAACGCCGAGCACGCCGCCGCTGGACGCGGAGGACGGATCCTCGGAGAACTGGACAGCCACGTCGGCGAAGTCTGTGCCATTGACGAGGGCGTCGTCGACAGCCTTCATGCGGGTCTTTTCATTTTCCGTTGCTTCGGCCGCCGGCTGATCCTTGTTTTCAAACTGAATCAGGATATAGGAGATCTGACGGATCTTCAGTTCGTCAAAATGTTCCTTCGCATAATCGGCGGATACCTGGTTCATCTTCTGCTGGAAGATCATATAGGTTTCCAGATCGGAGAAGCCGGTTTCCTTCAGTGCGGAATTCAGGTAGGTTTCCCAGGAACTTCCGTAGTTGTTCTGGAAGTTGGCGATGATCGCGTCGGTCTGTGCCTTGGCGGTATCTTTGATGGAATCGGTTGTCGGAACGCCTGCTTCGACAACTGCCTTTTCGAACAGTTCGATCATTGCCTGCTGTCCGTTGGATGTATACAGGTCTTCATAGAACTGCGAAGCGGTGACGTCCTTGCCGGTGATGGAATAGACAACATCTTCACCGTTGACAGACTTGCCCTGCAGTTTGCCTTTGTTCGTGTCATATATGTAAAAAATGCTGATGCCTGTAAAGACACAAATGACCAGCATCACGAACCAGTTCTTTTTCAAGAAATTGCTCATTTCTCAGCCTCCTATTAAAAAAAACGCCATTACATTATAGGATAAGAGAGATGCTTTTGCAATTTCGTTATATGAATCTTATGTGAAATAAAGCCCTTTTCAGCCATTTTGCCTTTTTTGTTGGAAAAGGGCGGCTGAATAATCGTAATTCAACACGAAGCAGTGGAATAATGATATAATCCGATGCGAACGAAGGTAAGTAACAATGAAAACACTTGAAATCAGAAATCTGCATGTAAAAGTTGAAGATAAAGAAATCCTGAAGGGCGTCGATCTGACGGTCCGGGAAAACGAGATCCATGCATTAATGGGCCCGAACGGCAACGGCAAATCAACCCTGCTGGCGGCCATTATGGGCAATCCCAAATACGAAGTGACAGAAGGCGAGATCATCTACGACGGCAAGGATCTGCTGGCCATGCCGGTCAACGAGCGTTCGATCGCCGGTCTGTTTCTGGCGATGCAGTATCCCCAGGAGATCCCCGGCGTCACCAACAGTGACTTCCTGCGAGCGGCCATGAATGTCAGAAGAGAATCACCGGTTTCGCTTTTCGCGTTCATCAAGGCAATGGAAAAGACCATCAATGATTTACAGATGAAAGAAGACCTGGCGCACCGTTTCCTGAACGAAGGTTTCTCCGGCGGTGAGAAGAAGCGCAATGAGATCGTTCAGATGGAACTGCTGAGACCTTCTCTGGCCATGCTGGACGAAATCGACTCCGGCCTGGACGTCGACGCTATCAAGATCGTCGGCGACGCGATCACGAAGCTGCGCGAGGAAACCGGCATGTCGATCATCGTCGTATCCCATTACGAACGCTTCCTGGAAATGATCCGTCCGCAGTTCACCCACGTTCTGGTCGACGGCCGCATCATCTGCAGCGGCGGTCCGGAAATGGCGCAGCGCATTGACAGCGAAGGCTATGACTGGATCTATAAGGAATACAATGTCGTACCGGCCGCGGAAGCGGAGGAAACCGGCAAGCGTCCGGCTTCGATCGGTGTATGCGCCGTGCGTGAATCGGTGAAAGGTGCGGCTGAATAATGGAAACCATCCGCGCATCACAGGAAATCCTTCTGCAGGAAGGCTACAACGCATTTGAAATCGACACGGCGGAGGCGCTGGAACTGAAGCTCACCGTTTCCCGGCCGTGCGATGTTTTCGTGCGGATCCGCAAAGCACCGAAACTACGGGTGGAAACAACGGTACGGGAAGGTGTCAGAGCCGCCATCCTGTTCTACAACAGTTCGGATGAAACCGTCCGTTCGGAAGAATCCTTCACTGTTTTCAAAGACGCCGATCTGACGGTCGCCTATGGCGAATGCAGCCATGGTGACGTTTACCGCAACAGCCGCGTCGACCTGCGGGAAAGCGGCGCGAAAGCGCTGCTCAGCAGTGCCTCGCTGGTCAATGAACGCAAGGAATACAATATCGAAGTCGCGAATCTCGCCCCGCATACCTTCGGAGAGATCCGCAATTACGCCGTTGTTCTTTCGTCCGGCCGGCTGATGATCGACGCCATCGGCCGCATTGTCAAAGGCGCGTACCGTTCGGAAAGCCATCAGACTTCCCGGGCTCTGTCCTTTGCGGACGGCCAGCGTTCCGAGATCCTTCCGGAACTTCTGATCGACGAGAACGACGTGCAGGCCAGTCATGCCATGTCGATCGGCCGTGTCGATGAAGACCAGCTGTATTACATGATGTCGAGAGGCCTTTCAATCGAGCAGTGCACGAGTCTGATCAGCACCGGCTATCTGATGCCGATCACGGAAATACTCAGCAACGAGGAACTGCGCAGCAGTCTGGCCGAGGAAATGGAAAGGAAGATCAGTGAATTATGTTCGATGTAGAAAAGATCCGTCAGGATTTTCCCATGCTGAGAAACCGTCCTGATCTGCTTTATTTTGACAATGCCGCCACGACCTACAAGCCGCAGTCTGTCATTGACGCTGTCTGCGGTTTCTGGACCGGCTATACGTCCAACGTGGAACGCGGCGATTACGAGACAGCCGTGAAGGCGGACCGCGCCTATGATCATACCCGTGAGATCATCGGCCGCTTTATCAACTGTGATCCGAAGGAAGTCGTCTTCACCGCCAATATTTCCCATTCCCTGAACCAGATCGCCTTCGGCATCGGCCGCTGGCTGAAAGAGGGTGACGTGGTTCTGACCACGGAAGCGGAACACGCCTCCAATCTTCTGCCCTGGTATCGTCTGCAGGAAGACAAGGGCATTAAGATCGAATATGTGCCGGTGGACAGACAGGGTGTCTGCCACATCGAAGATTTCCGGAGAGCCATGCATGAGGGCGTCAAGGTCGTCACGATGGCGCATGTCACCAATGTGCTCGGTTCTCTGCAGCCGATTAAGGAAATCGCCGCGGCTGCCCATGAATACGGAGCGCTGATGGTCGTTGACGGTGCCCAGTCAGTGCCGCATCGGCCGACCGATGTCAGGGAACTGGACGTTGATTTCCTCGGTTTCTCCTCGCATAAGATGTGCGGCCCGGACGGTGTCGGTGTTCTCTACGGCAGATATGAGCTGCTGCAGAAGATGGATCCGATTTTCCTTGGCGGCGGTATGAACGCCCGCTTCCAGTCCGACGGCAGTATCATCTACAAAGACGCGCCGCAGAAATTCGAAGCCGGCACGCCGAACATCGAAGGCGTCATCGGTCTGGGCGCGGCGGCGGAATACCTGATGGATCTGGGCATGGAAAACATCCAGGCCTATGAAAAGGAACTGCGTGCCTATTTCGCGGAAAAGATCAGAGCGCTGGACAATATCGAGTTCTACAACCCCGACAACGTTTCCGGACCGATCACGTTCAACGCGAAAGGTGTCTTCTCACAGGACGCGGCCGGCTTCCTCGGCAGTAAGAACATCTGCGTGCGTTCCGGCAATCACTGCGCCAAGATCCTGCATGAGGTCATCGGCACGGACCAGACCCTGCGGGCATCCCTGTACTTTTACAATACAAAAGAAGAAATCGACCGTTTCATCGAAGCGGCGAAAGATATCACACTGGAAAATGCCATCGGTATTTTCTTCTAGGAGGTTGTTTTATGAGCAATACGAACAGTCTGCTGGCTGATCCGGAAATCCTGCGCGAACTGATCATGGACCATTATCAGTATCCGCATCATCATAAACTGAAAGAGGATGACCGCTATATGATGAAGCATATGGCGTCCGATTCCTGCATCGACGACATCAAGGTTCAGGCCCGTATCGAAAACGGCATCATCGAAGATGTCTGTTTCGACGGTGTTGCCTGCACGATCAGCACGGCCTCCACTTCCATGATGACCGAACTTCTGCGCGGCAAGACAACAGCGGAAGCCAAAGAGATCATGAAGAATTATTTCAACATGGTCGACGCCAAGGAATACGACGGTGATATTCTCGAAGAGGCCATTGCCTTCAAGAATGTCTACCGTCAGGCAAACCGCATCAAGTGCGCCACCATCGGCTGGCGGGCGATGCAGGAGCTGATCGAAGAAAGTGAGAAGGGCAATGAGTGAAGCCAACAAGAACAATGAGGCCATCTATTCCCAGGACGATTATAAATACGGCTTTCATGACGACGTGGAATCGATCATTGACACCGGCAAGGGACTCAATGAGGAAATCGTCAGAAAGATCTCTGCATATAAGAACGAACCGGAATGGATGACGGAATTCCGCGTCAAGGCGTTCCATACGTTTGAGAAGATGGACATGCAGACATGGGGCCCGGATCTCAGCGATATCGATTTCCAGGATTTCACGTATTACCGCAAGGTTTCCCAGGATACCGAGAAGAGCTGGGACGACGTTCCCGAAGAAGTCAAGAAGACCTTTGAGCGGCTCGGCATTCCGGAAGCGGAACGCAAATATCTGGCCGGTGTCACGACCCAGTACGAGTCGGAAGCGGTTTATCACAACATGCTGGACGAAGTGCGCTCCAAAGGTGTCATCTTCCTTGACATCGACAGCGCCCTGAAAGAATATCCGGATCTTTTTAAGAAATATTTCGCGACGATCGTGCCGCCGTCTGACAACAAGCTGGCGGCTCTGAACAGCGCCGTGTGGTCAGGCGGATCCTTCATCTACGTGCCGAAAGGCGTGAAGCTTGAGAAGCCGCTGCAGTCCTATTTCCGTATCAACTCGGAAGCGATGGGCCAGTTTGAACGTTCCATCATCATCGTCGACGACGGTGCCGAATGTTCCTATGTGGAAGGCTGCACCGCGCCGCAGTATTCGCGTGACTCGATGCACGCGGCGGTCGTCGAAGTATTCGTCGGCGAAGGCGCGAAGTGCCGTTATTCGTCCGTTCAGAACTGGTCAGCCAACATTCTGAACCTGGTTACCAAACGTGCCAAAGTCGCCGCCCACGGTGTCATGGAATGGATCGACGGCAATATTGGCTCCCGTATTTCCATGAAGTATCCGGCCTGCATTCTGGCCGGGGACTATGCCCGCGGCCTGTGCATTTCGATCGCTGTCGGCTCCCGGAACCAGTATCAAGATACCGGCGCCAAGATGATCCATCTGGCTCCGCATACATCTTCCTCGATCGTTTCCAAGTCGATTTCCCGCAACGGCGGTGTCACGAACTTCCGTGACTGGATCCGCTTCGGACGCAAAGCCGACTATGCCAAAGCCAAAATCGAATGCGATACCCTGATCCTCGACAAGATCTCGCGTTCCGATACGATTCCGCTGAACATCAGCGAAAACAGCACTTCGATCATTGAACATGAAGCAAAGGTATCCAAGATCAGTGAAGACGAGCTCTTCTATCTGATGTCCAGGGGTCTCTCCGAAGAACAGGCGACGGAGATGATCGTGATGGGCTTCCTGGAGCCGTTTACAAGGGAACTGCCGATGGAGTACGCGGTGGAACTGAACCAGCTGCTCAAGATCGACATGTCGGATTCCATTGGATAAAAAAACAGCCCGCAGGCTTGGTCTTGCGGCCCGTAAAAACATACCGTGTGATGTCCGTGATGAGAAAAACAGAATCATCACGGACATTCTTGTTCATAAGATCGAAGGGGCGCATTGCGTCGGCTGCTATGTGACCCTCAATGACGAAGCCGATACCATACCGCTGATCAGTCATTGCTTTGCCTCCGGCATCCGGGTGGCGGTGCCCAAAGTGACCGGCAATACCCTGACCTTTTATGAGATCGGTTCGCTTGCCGATCTGAAAGAGGGCACGTTTCATGTCCGGGAGCCGATCACGGATACCGTCGTGCGGCCGGAAGAAACCGATGTCATGATCGTGCCGCTTTCCGCCTTTGACGAGGCGAATCACAGGACCGGCTACGGCCGCGGCTATTACGACAGTATCCTGAAAAGATGCCGCCGGAAGATCGGCGTCGCCTTTGCGGAACAGAAAGTTGAAAGAATAGAAACGGATCCCTGGGACGTGGATCTGGATGAGGTGGTCTGTGCATAATATCAGATGTGTGCTGTTTGATCTGGGCTGGACGCTTGTCAAACCGTCGAGCGGCGACTGGACATTCACAAACGCTTTTCAGAAGATGTTTCCGGCCGGAACGTACGGCGCCTGGACGGAGCCGCGCTGGCAGCAGGCGTTCCGGAAAGCCTACGTGCCGCTGCAGGAGAACCCGTATATGAAGGATGTCAGCGAGCAGATCCGCCGCTATACTTCCTTTTTCCATCAGCTGGTCCGGGAAGCCGGCTATGAGATCAGTCCTGCGGACGCCCGTTATCTGGCGGAGGATATTTCCTGCAACGACGAGAACATGTATCTGATCGAGACGGCGGAGGAAACGCTGCGGAAACTGAGGGAAGAAGGATACAGGACCGGTGTGATTTCCGACACCTGGCCGAACATCGAAAGCCAGCTGCGGTATCTCGGCATCGATCAGTACTTCGATCAGCTGACCTACAGTTACCGGCTGGGCTGTTCAAAGCCGGATCCGGCCATGTTCGAAGATGCGGTAAACAAAGCCGGCATGGCGGCCGATCAGATCCTGTTCGTCGACGATCTGGCGCGCAATCTCGCGGCGGCGGAAAAAACCGGCATGCACGGCGCCTTGAGCACCGCAGATCCCCGCACGAAGGAAGATCCCCGTTTTCCTTCCGTCCGGAAACCGGCTGACGTATTTACCATCCTGAAAGCAGACTGAGTCTGCTTTTTTTTGCCAAAAAGGCAAAAAAAAAACAAGCCGTTAAAGCAAAGTGTTGGTAAAAGTGCAGGAAAATGCAAATAGGTTTATCATTATGAATGCCAGACCAAATAAAGGATGTTTTTAAGCAGTAACTCAGTCCTTGGTTCTTGGTCTGGCGACTTCCCTA
>JAFRCE010000027.1 GCA_017404505.1 Solobacterium sp.
ATGGAACTGTAAGTATCATATTGTGTTTGCCCCAAAGTACAGACGAAAAGCATTCTACGAAGCCAGGAGGCTTGAAGTCGGACAGATGCTCAGGCAGCTGTGCGACTGGAAAGGAGTGAATATCATCGAGGCAGAAGTATGCCCGGATCATATACACATGTTGCTTGAGATACCGCCGAAGATGAGTGTAACCGGATTCGTGGGATATATGAAGGGGAAAGCAGTCAGATGATCTTTGAGAAGTGGGCGAATGCAAGATTCAGATACAGAAGCAGATCGTTCTGGTGCAGAGGATACTATGTGGATACCGTAGGAAAGAATACAAAGAAAATTGCGGAGTACATTCAGAACCAGCTGAAGGAAGATAAAGAAGCAGAACAGCTGGAACTCGAATTTGAGGATCCGTTTACGGGTAAAAAGAAGTAGTATGCTCGCGCAGACCACATTTGCGCTGTAAAGCGCAGCTCTGAGAGCAGGGCTATGCCCGCATTTGAAAAACCACCGGCTTAGCCGGTGGATATTTATTCTTCACCGATCACGATCAGCTGGTCTGTTTCAGAAAGTGTAATGGGAGAAGTCTCTGCGGCAATGATCCGGAACGGATCTTTTCTGGTCCGGATTCCCATCAGAATGCCGCCGTGCGCGTAGACTTCTTTCAGAAGCTGCTCGTAAGTGAATTCCGTATTGACAAGTCCCATCTCCGCCGCCGGTTTCAGATACGCCTCCGAACCTTTTTCGTCCAGCAGTTCCGCGAAAACCGGTGCTCTTCTTGTATCCGCGGTAACCTGGGCCAGCATCATGGAAGACAGATCCGTCGCCACGATGAAGTCTTCTGTATCTTCGGAAGTAATCAGCCGGCGGTTGTTTTCACAGCGCATCTCCGCGGTAATCGTAAAGGACAGATTGTATTGTTTCTTAATATTGCGCAGGCGGATGATCCGCATCATCGTATCCGTATCAGAGTCTTCTTCCTTCTTGCGGTAATCGGACAGAATGCAGATATGTTCGGCATTGCCGATCATATCGGCCAGGTTATAGTTGGATTCCGTGCTTCTGAGATCCGTCACCAGTTTGGAAGCGAATTGCTCGTCTTCCGGTATGTAGGACACTTTGTCCGCGGCGGAAACACCGATGATCCGGATCTTTTCAATATTGTCAGGAAGTTCGTGAAGGATCGTGACAATGGATGAATTGATACCGAATATGACGACTTCATGAATCGGCTTTAATGGCGGCCGTTCGAAACTTTCCGGCAGTTTGCAGTTTTCGATTCCGTCCAGGATCAGATCGGCATGGTCCTCTTCAAAGGTGATCAGCTGATCATCAGGAAGAAGAATCGTTTCCGGCGGCGGATTGATCATGGCCTGCTCATCACGGTAGATGCCGACCACGATGCCTTTGCGGCCGGCCAGCACCGCCTTGCCGAAGTGGAGACCGGCTGTTTCCGGCCGGTGCTCGAAATAGAATTCATAGTTTTCAAAGTCGATCATGTCCAGAAGGGCCTCGAAGATGCCGGTCTGGGTCGTGGAATGAGCGATGATGCGGGCGACGATATCACCGGAATAAAGCATGGTTATGCCGTCTTCCTTCAGCATTTCACGCGAGAAAACCCGCGAGTTGGAATCGACAGAGGATACGATTTTTGGCCGCTTCTTACTGCCCATCATGAGGATCTCCGTGGCCAGCAGGGTTTTGATCGTGCGGCCTCTGGTCCGTGTGTGGATGACCAGCGTGGAACAGTCGGGAATCGCGCAGCACTGCAGATCGTTCGGACTGGTGGTGTCAGCCTTGATGGTGATCAGGCGGATATTATTCGGCACCGTGACATTCTTCCGGATGGCCTGCTCCATTTCCTGACGTTCCATGTTTTCCGCGACAACGATCGTGCGCCGTTCTTTTTCGGTGGCTGCGATCATTTCTTTCAGCAAAGCATATTCACCAATCCGGAAGCCGAGTATGACCGTGTGATTCTGTTCGATGATCTCGGGATTTTCTTCCTGCAGAGCGATGATCCGGCCGCGGATCGTGCTTGAGAAAATACCGATCAGCATGCCGGTAAAGACCATGCCGGTCAGACCGAGCAGGGTATAAAGGATAATGTACAGAAGCGGACCAGAATCGGAAGCGGGAAAGGAGGAGGACATGGCTGAGCGGAGATTGTCCCAGAATGCGGCAATGAGGCTTTTTCCGTCCGCGAGGTGGAACAGTCTGGTCAGAAGCGTGACAAAAATGACAGCGGTCAGAACGAGGACCAGCAGCAGTTTGACCATGCTGACAGTGCCTCTTACCATACGATAATCCAGCCAGTAGCGGAATCTTTGCCAGAGCGTTATCTTCTTTTTCATAATTCATTATTTCCTTTCCTGACCATCGGCAGACAGCAGTATGCAATGATGATCTGAAACCATACAGGTCGATATGAATCTATTATAACGTGAAGAACGGCATGTTTCTGCTGGCAGGATAAAGAAAAATCCGTACAGGCATCAAGCATATACGGATTTACGGTAGACTTTCGGAGAATACTAATTTGTGTGCTTGTCGAACCAGCCGGCGATTTCTTCCAGGCGGCGGATCCGGTGCTGCGGTTTGCCGACGCGGGAGAGGCCGTGATGTTCGCCATGGAAGATGACCAGTCTTGTTTCAACATCCTGATATGCCAGTGACTGCATCATCTGCATGCCTTCCGGCAGCGGGCAGCGGCAGTCCTGGTCGCTGTGGATGAACAGTGTCGGTGTCTTGGCGCCTTTCATGTATTTCAGCGGTGAATGTTTCCACATCGTATCGAAATGATCGAACAGGCTGTCATTCAGCGGAATGCCCATTTCGTTGCCGTCAAACCATAAACCGATATCGGCAATGAATGTCATCGAGATCCAGCTGGCGATGGAACGCTGTGAAGCAGCCGCGCAGAACCGGTCGGTATGGCCGATGATCCAGTTGGTCATAAAGCCGCCATAGGATCCGCCGGTTACGCAGAGTTTTGTCTGATCGATAGCCGGATACTTCTCGACGACTGCGTCAGTGAAGTCCATGACGTTCTTATAGTCGATATCGCCGTATTTGCCGCGCAGATCACCGAACACGTCGTCCCGGCCGTCGGAACCGACGATGTTGGCGAAGAAGACGAAGTATCCTTTGGAAGCCAGAACCTGCATCTCATGATAGAACGTCTCACCGTATGCGGCTCGCGGACCGCCGTGGACTTCCAGAACAGCAGGATATTTTTTCTTCGGATCATAGTTGTATGGCTTCAGTACCCAGCCGCGCAGATCCCATCCTTCCGAGGTGAATTCCACGGATTCCGGCAGGGCGGCATATCTGTGTTTCATGGCGGCCGTGTTCAGATTGCTCAGCTGTCTGACGTCGGTGCCGTCGGCGTTCATTTCATAGATTTCCGTCGGAGCGGCCGCACCGGTCCAGGCGAAAACGACCTTGCCATTGCAGGCATCCAGCAGGGAAACGACACCCGGCTGCTCATGAACGACTGTGCAGTTGAAATCCCTGTCATATTTCCAGATGCCGGCATGATCATAATCCGTCACGATGGTGAACCATTCATCGTTTGTCTCGGCGGCTGTCGTGCCGGTTCCCATCAGCATGTCACTGGCGACATGGTTGCCGAACTGACGGTGCGGATCAAGCAGCTTTATGACTTTGTTCTTTTCCAGACGGCAGATATCCGCGGTCTGGCCATAGCCCATTTCCTGCATGTCGGAAGCCATGGTGTACAGCTTTCCGCCGCGGACGAACAGACTGCTGAAGGCGATATCGCCTTTGGCATATACGGTGCTCCGGCGGCCGGTGGCGTTGAAACTGTATACCGAGTTCACCGGCACGGTGCTTTTGCGCTGATAGGTTTCCGAGATGATATAGACGGTTCCGTCACTGACGATCATGCTCTGAACGTCCTCAAACGGATCAGTGAGACGTTTGACGGTATTCTTCTTGCGGTCGACCAGGAACAGAGCCGTTCTCTTCTTGTTTGTGAAGTAGGAGCCGTTGAACCAGTAAGGCACTTCGTCGACGACGGTGTAGTCCTTTTCCGCTTCCCGGGCAGCGGCCTTGCTGTCTCTTGTTTTTTCATCATCCAGGTAGGCATCCGGATCATTGGCATCGATCATGCCAAGAGCCGCATAAACACCTTCGCGGACCTTTTTGATCTGTTTTAAAGGGAAGGGCAGAACCTGCCACGGCAGTGCTTCACCACCCTGCATGTCAATGGCGAACAGGGATGAAGTGCCGCATGCTGCTTCCGGACAGACACGCTGCACGATCAGGGTTTCTTCGTTTTCCCAGAAAGCCACTGTCGTATCCAGACTGTAAGTCAGCTGTTTTGCTTTGCCGTCTTGGACCAGCCAGACATCCTGACGATAATCGTTTTTCACACCGTCGGGACGGCTGCACTGAAAAGCGATGTACTTTCCGTCCGGACTGTACTGCAGGTTTCCCGGGAACCGGTAAGCCAGCAGGTCGTTGATCGTAATCGGCTGCAGTTTCTTTTTGGCCATGATGTTTTCCTCCAAAGTTGTATATGACTATTATATACACGCTGCCGCCCTGGACTTCCGCTGTTTTGCTTCATAAAAGGGGGTGCGGAAAAGAAAAAAGTGTTCTCCGCATACGTTACGGAAAACACTCAGTTATGTATCGGCAGTGAAATTCACGTATTATTTTCCGGCTTGAAGGTCCGTTTTTTCATTTCCTGGATCCGGCTGATGTGACGGCTGGAATAGATCACGGAGATGATGCTCATGGCAAAAGCCATACCAGCCGCAAAGCTGGCAATCTTTTCGGTGAAGCCGGACGCGTCGAGACCAGCCAGTTTCAGGCCAAGGAAAACGATCCAGCTGATTACACCGACCCAGGCAAAGAAATGCTGGTTCTTCAGAAGTCTTTCTTTTTCGGCATTGGTGTAATCAGCGATACTGTGCAGAGTCTCCTGTGTCTGTTTGTCCATGTTGTCTTCTTTTCTTCCACCATTCAGCAATTCTTCAATACTGACATCATAGAAGTCTGCCAGTTCTATCAGTATATCGAAGTCCGGCATGGTCTTGGCATTTTCCCAGCGGGAAATTGTGCGGCTGTTGACGTTCAGCACATCTGCCAGTTTTTCCTGTGTGATGCCTTTTTCATTTCTCAGTTGTTTGAAAAATAATCCGATTTTTTCCTGATCCATTGTTCAATGGGGCTCCTTTCATTGTCAAAGATAGCGATGTTTGCTGCGATTTACCACGACAGTAAGTGAGAGTCCCTGTTTCCGACAGTCTTTGTCGGGTCAAAAAGTCTCAGTGCACATCAAAACTGCCCAGATAACGGAAGGTAAACGGACTGTTTTTACTGACTTTCAGATACTTGTCGTAATTGCCGTCCGCGCATTCGATCAGATAGTAATACTGACCCAGTTCGGTTTTCAGCGGCCTGTCATGGATCGTGATCAGTGTCATGTTCTGCTTTTCCATTTCACTCATCAGAGCCGGCAGATCCTCTGCTTTGCCCATGGCGACAAAGACAAGCCGCTCGGCCAAAGCCGTGGCCGGTTCCTGCAGGGAGAGCACATAGAAACGGGTTTTGTTGCTGTCGTTGTTCTGAATGGCGGCGGCCAGTATCTCGAGGCTGTACACGTCGGCGCAGGCTGCTGAAGCGACGGCCGCGCAGCTGCTGTCCTGTCCTTCGGAAACCAGGCGCGCTCCTTCCGCGGTGCTGGATACTTCAATGACCTCCGCATCCGGCAGGTTTTCTTTCAGCCAGTCCTTGGCCTGGGCAAGACCCTGCTTATGGGAGTATACGGTCCGGATATCGGAAAGGGCGGTGCCGGGAAGAACGAGAAGATTCTGGCTGATCGGCAGTTCGACTTCACCGACGATGGAGATCTGATCCTCGCCAAGCAGTGTGTCCAGATAGTCAATGACGGCGCCGCCGATTGTGTTTTCCTGCGGAATGACCGCATAGCCGGTTTCTTTGCGGATCAGGGCTTCAACAGCTCCCTGAACCGTTTCATAAGGCAGATAGGAACCTTTCTTTTCGAAGAACTGTCCGCATGCCTCCTGGGTATAGGTGCCTTCCGGTCCGAGATAGCTGACGACTGCTGTATCATAAACGATTTCCGCCGGTATGATGTTTTCACTGCCGCTGCCGGTGCAGCCGGCTGTCAGTAAAGCAACAGCAAACAGATATTTCACAAATGACTTCTTTTTCATGATAGGCATCCTCCGGAACGGTATCAGAGATATTATACCGTACCGCGTAAAGACACAGCAGATTCTTTCTCTTTGCGTGAGGTGGGAATGGTATGATGAATAAAAGAAGCATTCGCTCGGGAGGATCATTTATGGCAGAACAGCTGGACCTGAATCACGGCTATTATTATCAGTTTCTCAATCCGTCACAGAAGAACTGTTATGATGAACTGCTATTGCATATGCGGCAGTTTGAAACCCAGTTCACACTGAATCCTGTTTCTTCGTCTGATTATCTGGTTGCCAACCGGGCTGTTCTGGATGATCATCCGGAACTGTGGTGGGCGGATACCCCGGCAAGATATCAGTTCAACCTGGCCGGCAAAGTCACTTCTCATACGTTCCTGCAACTGAAAGGCAACGAAAAGCAGCTGACGCAAACGATTGCCCGGATCGCCCAGGAGGTTCTTGATAAAGCTTCCCAGCTGCGGGACGACTGGCAGAAGGCTCTGTTCTTCCATGACTATATCGTTCTGAAGACATCCTTCAACAGCGGCCGGGACACGGACGGCTATTCCGATCAGAATCTCAGCAGTGTCTTTCTCGCCGGCAATTCCGTCTGTGCCGGCTATTCAAGAGCGTTCCAGCTGCTTTGCCGGAGTGCCGGAATTGAATGTGTATACGTGACCGGCAAGGCGGTGAAAAACAGAACGTCGATCCAGCATGCCTGGAATCTTGCCAGGATCAACGGCAACTGGACATGGATCGACTGCACCTGGGATGATCTGCAGCTGGGCAAGGGAATGGAGAGTGCCGAGCATGATTACTTCTGTCTGAACGACACCTGGATCAGCAAGGAACATCCGATTCCAAAGACCCTTGAAACCGGCAATGCCAAAGCCAGACTGGCCATTCAGTTTCCGCCGGTGACGCCTCTGCAGATGGAGTATTACCATGTGAACGGCATCTATTTTGAAACCTATAACGCAAATGCCGTATATGCTTCTGTGCAGGCTCAGGAGAAAACCGGCCGGATCCGTCTGCGCTTCGGCAGCACGGCGGAATGGAAGAAGGCGGTTCAGGATATCGTGTACCGCAACAATCTCACGGCGAATGCCGGGCTGCGCATTACCCTGGATGAAGTAATGTGTGTGCTGCGGATCGATAAGATCGCATAACAAAAAAGACACGCAAGTGTCTTTTTCATATCAGTCAGCGTTCCGTCATCAGTTCACTGACAAGAGCGGAACCGATGATCATGACGGCACCGATGATGTTCATCACGCTCAGCGGCTCTTTGAGAAGCAGAGCTGAGAACAGCAGGGCGGATACCGGATCGATATAGCTGAATATGGCAATGGACTGCGCTTTCAGTCCGTCCATACTGCCGAAATAAAGAACATAGGCAATGCCGGTATGAATAATTCCGACAGCCAGCAGCAGAAGCACGGAAGAAAGAGTGAATCCGGTATGCGGAAACCCGTCAGTCAGCAGCAGATAGGGAATCATGGCAAGGCCGGCGGCGAACAGCTGGATGACCGTTTTCTGATAGGCATCGATGCCCGGCAGTTTTTTGTTCATGATGATGACCCCGGCATAGAATACCGCGGCGCCAAGACCCAGCAGGATGCCTTTGAAACTGTCACTCTGCATTCCGCCGTCCATGACCCCGGAAACCAGCACCATGCCGGCAATCGCGGCAGCCGCGCAAAGTGCCTTGCGCACAGAGAGTTTTTCTTTGAACAGAAGCGGGGACAGCAGTATGACGATCGTCGGCTGCATGTAATAGCAGAGGGTGGCAATCGCAACCGTCGTGTGATTGTATGCCTCAAACAGCAGGATCCAGTTGATGCCCATCACCGCGCCGGTAGCCGCAAGCCACAATACTGACTTCAGCGGCAGTTTGTCCGCCGCTGTTTTTCCTGTCAGCTTCATATAAACCAGCAGAAACAGGCCGCCGAGGATACCGCGGAAAAAAGCCAGAAAGGCAGAAGAAAACGGAATATATCTTCGGAAGATGCCCACCGTCCCGAATATGAGCATTGCGGCAATGAACATCAGTAACGATTTCCGGTCATTCGTTTTGTTTTCCATATGTATTCTCCGTCTGACAATTGTATTCCGGTATGGAATCGGCCGAGTTCAAAGCTTTACTGCAGCAGGATCGTTACGAATTTATTTCCTTTCGTCCGGCATCCGATGTCTTCAGCTGACTGTTCCGTCGCGACCCGGAGTATTTCACGGTTATTCATCGTATCTGTTCTGATCTGTCCATTTACTTTGTATCCATTTTCCGCTGTGTCATTCCGGTTTGTCAACACAGTGCTTCGCCCAGAACAAACCGGGCGGATACAGAAAAGCGCAGACCCGGATGATCAGAGACTGCGCATGTGTCATACAGAGGAAATCAGTTGTTTTGCGGGAATTCCGCAAGATCGTTGATCAGTGTCCAGAATTCGGCGAAATTGCCCAGTTTGTACATATGTTCATGACCATAAACACTGTATTCCAGATTGGTCAGATTCAGACTGATGAATACGGAAGTGCCGTCAGCGAAAGTAAATGTCACGGAGTTGTAGTTGTCGGTCACCCATTCATTGGTCTCTTCGGCAATGGTGAGATCTGTGAAGGCATCGGTGACAGCCTGAATTGTCTCTGGATCTGTGATATCGGCGATTTCCTGTGCTCCCATATGATCGATGATGATATAAACCTGCACGGGAAGTTCATTTTTCATATTCCGGATGTACTCACTTTTGTGCACTTCATAGAGGTATTCTCCGGGCTGCGGCAGGTGGATCGGCGGCAGTTCATCCGCTGTCTGCCACGCATCGACCGTCACGATCACTTTTTTCACGTCGTCTTTTGTCTCCTGCTGAAAAGCATAGGACGCGACGGCAGTCTGATGAGGATCGAGCGGTGTATCCTGTCCGTTCCATGTGTCATGGACAGTGAATATCTCATTGCCGGCGGCGTCTTCTGCCCGTACGGTATAGCGGATCTCCATCAGCGAAAGGTTATCCGACTGATTGCGGAATTCTGTCTCCAGACGGAATACGGTATTGCCGTTCTTTCTGTTTTCGGAAGTCAGATCGGTCACCGCCGTGATTTCACCTGGCTCTTGCTGTGTGCTGGCGGCAGCGGGAACACATCCGCCCAGCAGCAGAAGGGAAGAAAGGAATGTCAAAGTCTTTTTCATGTTCTATGCCTCCTCACCCATATAGTGTAAAAAAACAGAGAAGTCTTACAAAAAAAGAAAACAAATATCCTTTTGGCAGGATCATTTATTTTCTTTTGGAAAAGGCATACGCGTCTTTCAGCCAGGCTGAAAGTTCGTCATCGATTTCCGCAATACTGCCGATCACGATGTGAGTCGTCCATCTGCCCGGATACGGCTCACTCTTTACGGCGACCCGTTCCGATTCGAGCGGAAAGGGCAGACCAAGTGTGATGGTGAGAAAGGGATCGGGACGTTCCGCCTTCCGTTTGACCTTCTGAAAAGAAACGCATGCGTATATGTAACGGCTCGCGAAGGAAATCTGTGTTTTATGAACACTTCTCCGGGTATCGGGGAACAGCCGGTAAATCACCGCTTCAAAAGCTTCGTACAGCGGCAGGGCGGCAGGCTGAGTGTCAAAGAAACGCAGTATATCGGCTGTGTTTCGTTCCTCACTCATTTCTGATACTCCGCGTAACACCATCTGGCGATTTTCGTGATCAGTTCTTCCGGCAGTTCTTTATCATAGGGCAGCCGGATCGTTCCTTTGCTGGTGTCAATACCGGTCAGTTCCTCTTTGAAAACGGCTGTTGCCTCACCGCCCGGGTATAAGCCGATATGTTTCTTCGACGCGGCGAAATGAATCAGGTTTCTGCCTTTCCGGTAGGTCGGCATCGACCAGGAAATGCATTCTTCCGCCTCGGGAATTGCGTTTCGCAGGATCGCGCGCATTTCTTCCAGCTTTGGCCGGATGTTTTCGTCCTGCGTCTGGATGTATTCGTCTACGGTCTGCGGTTTTCCGCAGTAGTGGGGCTGGTTCTGCTTTGCGAACTCACGGCCGCATTGAGGACATTTCCATTTCATCTCAGCACCTTCTCCATGGCTTTTCCTTTTGCCAGTTCATCGATCAGTTTATCAAGCTGCCGGACCTTTTTCATCAGGGGTTCTTCGATCGTTTCCACCTGCACGCCGCAGATCTTTCCTCGGATCAGGTCGGCCCGGGGATTATAGTCCGGTGCTTCTGAAAGAAAGGAGCCGTAGGTGATGTCTGATAAAAGGAATTCTTCCAGCTGCTCCGGTGTGTATCCGGTGAGCCAGGCGGTCACTTCGTGGACTTCAAAACGGGTCCTGCCTTTCTTTTCCGCTTTCTGAATCAGCAGGGGATATACACGGGAAAACGGCATATCAAATATGGACTGTCTGGGCATGATCGATCCTCCTTATATGTACCGGCTGCTTCTGCTCTGTCATATCTATCATAAAGCATTGCCGATGGAAAGCCTAACGGAATCCGCGCGGTGCCGGGATGCCAAAATCATGGCTCTGAGCGGGAAGGATTCATAGTAGAATAAAAATATCAACAGAAAACGATATCGGAGAATGTATGTGATATCGGAAAGGAAACTGCGATGAGTACAATAAAAGAATTTAAGGATCAGCAGGGCGGAATTCTGGCTTATGCCGCAATTCCCGATCACTATATGATCGGCGCGTCACTGGTGGACAAGCGCCAGCATGAAGGCGTGCCTTTCTTCATTACCGCCCATGCCATCGATGCCACCAGAAACATCATGATCTTCGGGCTCAGTGACGAACTGTTTACGACCTATAAGAACCAGATGCTGAAAATGGCACTGAAATCCGTGCCGAGTGTCATCTGGTCTTCGATCCGTGATTTCGTGGAGCCGGAAGTCTATCTTCAGCAGTTTGCCGAAGCGCTGTCACAGATGAAGCTGACGCCGACGGCCACTGCGGATCTGCCGAGCGTGATCGGCCGGAATATCCAGAAATACTACAATGGCATGATGACCGAGTATCAGGCGGCATTTGACAGAGAAGCGGCGCTCGGCACTCCGACCAAGGCAAACAATTCTCTCTGCCGCTCATTCCTGGTCAGATATAAAGGAACGGCGAAGAGCGGGGCTGACTGTGTGGTTCTCGGCGGTATGGATTACAAAGGCATCGAGTACTATTCCACTGTGTCGATCGCCTCGGTCATGGGTCCTCTGGCCGGCATGCTCGGCAGTGCGATCAAGAGCCGGAAGCAGGCGGAATCCTCCCGCCAGTTCGGCCATGGCACACCGTGTGATGCGATCGACTGGGGATCCGCCAACAAGTTTCTGCTGGTGACACCGGCGGAATACGAAAAGGAAGCGACACAGGATTTCCTTGAATTCGTCCAGACGTTCTATATGGAAGAAGGACTGAGAAACCAGTTCTATCAGCTGAACATGCAGCGTCAGCAGCAGAATCTCCAGCAGACTCTGCAGCTGCAGCAGATGGCCCAGCAGTCAGCCCAGAATCTGATGATGAACCAGCAGCGGCTGATGCAGACACTTCAGCAGAATTCCGCCCAGATGTCGGCCGGCATCATGGATTCCTGGAACAAAAAGATGGCTTCCGATGCCCGTATCTCCCAGGCCAGAAGCGAGGCGACCCTGGGTGTGAACGTCTATACGAACAGCTATGGCCAGAATGTGGATGTCAGTGTCAGTGCGGACCATGTATACCAGAATCAATACGGGGATGTATATGGCGTTTCCGGCAATGCGGTCGATGATGAAACACTGACAAGGCTGAACTGGACGGAACTGAAGAAGTAACGCAAAGAACAGAATATACTTATCAGGAATACTGAAAGACAGGAAAGAATGATTCACATACTTTCCTGTTTTCTTTCCGGTTCCGATGATCCGGAAAGGAATCCGTACAGAGTAGGAATGTCTTTTTACGGCAGATAAGGTAACATAATACTATTGAAACCCATTGTTTTTCTGTGAGGTAAATGTATGTCTGAAAGAGATGATCTGATAAAAAAAGAGATTGTTCAAAAAGTACTTGCGGAGATGAACTGCAAGCTGACGGAAATGCATGCGGAGCATTTTTCCATCAGCCGGCAGGCAGAAGAGGACCTGCAGGCAGGACTGATCATCAGAGTTGCGAAGATCATGCATCCGACGCTGTTCCGCATGTTCCTGGAATACCTGAACGAGCAGGACATGCTGGATCCGTATATCAAAGACGACAATTCCGAAGAAATGGATCCCTGCCGGCAGAGTTTTGCTGAAACCGTGACGCTGTCCGTTCTGCAGCAGAAGGTACCTTCCCTGATCGGACTGGTTCACAGAACATTTGATACCTATCAGCACGTTATCCTGGAGATGGTGCAGCGGATGGATCTTGCCTATGAAGACATCTGCAGAGATCTGCTGCAGAACGAGCATTTTCAGACTTTGACCGGTGCGAAAACGGACAGCGGTGACGTGCATAATTTTGGTCATACGACGACGGTTCTGACGACCGATGCCGGAAAGCTCGTATACAAGCCGCATGATGTAGGAATCGACCTGAAATCAAAAGAACTGATCGACACCTTCTTCGCCGATGTCATGCAGGCACCTGCCGTATGCTGTTGTGACGGTTACGGTTTCGTGGAGTTCATCGACAGCCAGCCGGCGGATACAGAAGAAAAGGCGAGGCAGTACTGCTATAACCTTGGCGGTCTGGCCACCATGGTACTGATGCTTGGCAGCAGTGACCTGCACCACAGCAACGTTCTCTCCCGGGGAATCTATCCGGTGATCATCGATTATGAACTCATGATGACACCGGGTCGGCCTGTCAAAGAGAACAGCCTGGGGCATGATCTGCGCTACTCGCTTCTTTACAGTTCTCTGATGCCGCAGAGAAGGGAAGAAATCGAAATGAGCATTCTTTTCGCCAAGGACGAGAAGAATCTCAGTTCTCCGCTGGTCAACGGCGAAAGAAAATGCGTCACGGATTATCCGGATGCATTCCTTGAAGGATTCCGAAATGCCTATCAAAGATGCATGGAGCAGAAAGAAGAACTGAAGGAATTCGTCCGTTCCATGAAAGGCATCTTCGTTCGCCATATCTACCGCAATACCGGAGCCTACACGATCCTGAGGGATAAGACGCTGGAACCCGCGTGGATCGAAGATCCATCTTTAAAAGACGAGGTGTTTCAGCAGATGTCGGTTGCCATGAAAAGAAGCGGCGCTGTGAATACTGACGAAATCGCCGCGGCTGAAACGGACGCGATCCTGCGCGGTGACATTCCCTATATGTATATCCGAACCGACGCCGGTGATCTGTATATGGACGGCAGAATCGTATATCAGAATTTCTTTACCCAGACCTGCATCGATCATGTCCTTTCCCGCATTGACAATCTCAGTGACAAAGATCTTTCATTCGAGGAAGCACTGCTGAAGAAGGCGATGACCAGAATCATCCGGCGCAAGCACCGGGGTTATGAGATCCGTGAGCGCATCATTGCCAGAAAGACGATCACGGATGAAGCTCTGCTTTCCCACGCGGAAACGATTTTCAGAGAAATTGCCGACGATGCCGTGTATACACCGTCTGGTGATATCTGCTGGTTTGGTGTGAACTACTTCCTGGAAACCGGTATGGAGCTCTACGGGCAGGGCCTGATCGGCGGTATCACAGGACTCGCAGTATTCTTCGCAGCACTGCACAGAATCACTTCTGATCAGGAGATCAAAAGGGAAACCGAAGAACTGGTCGAATATATCATGAAACGGATCGAGTATTCTGTGGACGGACTCAGCGGTCTGGAAGTGATCTATCCCAATGTCGAAAGCATTGCCATGTCCGGCGGCCTCGGCGGCAAACTGATTGCCTGCTATCTTATCTCCGTGTACATGAATAACAGTCAATACCGCGAAATCTGTACAAAGATGATCCGGGTACTGCCGAAGATGGACCTGCGGTTTGAGAAACCGGATGTCTATAACGGTACTGCCGGTCTTCTGAAGATACTTTGCCGCTATGATGATTTCTTCAATGAACCGGGCGTAAAGGATTTCTGCAGCGCCTTGGCGGACAGGATCCTGGCTGCTGCCAGTATTCCCTATAAAGACACAAAGATCTGGAGGACATTGTCCAATACCTGGGCGATCTCAGGTGCGGGACATGGCCAGTCCGGTGTCGCTTCCGCTCTGTATCTGGCCGGAAAACGGTTGCAGAGAGAGGATCTGATCGCGGCTGCCCAGGCTGGTTTTGACTTCGAAGCGGATACTTATTCCGTCCGGATCGGGGCATGGCCGGACCGCAGAAGAAGTGAGAGATCCGATGAATACCTGACCGGCTACTGCTCAGGTGCGCCGGGCATCGGCATGAACGCGCTGCTGCTGGATTACGAAGGACATGAAGAAACCCTGAAAAGAGCCATCCGAAGCACCTTGAAAGAACCGCTGATGTTTAAGGATTTCCTTTGCTGCGGCAACAGTGCCATGGTGGAATTTCTGCTGCTTGCCGGAACGAAACTGCGGCGGCAGGATCTTGTGGAAGAGGCAAGGACAAGAATGGCCATGATCATTGCCAGAGCGGAAAGAAACGGTTATTATCAATGCCTGAACAAGAGCATGAACAATGTGTTCAACTCGAGTCTTTTCTACGGTACAGCCGGCATCGGTTATGAAATGCTGCGGCTGATTTCGCCGGATACGATCGAGTGCCTGTACCTGTGAAAACGGCAGCTGTTCAAACCGGATATTTTTGCGGCTAAGAAGAACAAGTTGAAAACTGCAGCAGTTGATCGCAAACCGCTGCACTTTTTTCATCATGTCTTCTTCTTTTTTACAGTTGCCTCCCTGCGGGTGATCCATGACTGTTAAAACATCAGCAGTCCGTTTTCGTCAAACCGGAAGTCCGGTCCCCATACGACTTCCCAGTAGTAGCCGTCCGGATCCGAGAAGTAGGCGTGATATCCGCCCCAAAATGCATCCTGCGGCTCTTTCACGATCCGGCCGCCGGCTTTCCGCACCAGTTCAATTGTTTCGTCGACTTTCGCGCGGGAATCAACATTATAAGCCAGGGTAATGCCGCCGAAACCGTCGTGATAAACAGGCGGATCATTGGCGTCAATGTCCTTTGCGAGCAGGTCCAGCGGGTATAATTCAAATTTTGTGCCGGGTGTATCAAAAAAGCAGACACGCAGATGATTGTCTTGGCTGTCAGTGTGAAAGCCCAGCTGATCACGGTAAAAGATGACGGATCGTTCCATATCTCTCACACCCAGACAGATACAGGTTATTTTATTCATAGGAGTACCTCGTTATCATTACGTCACTTCTGGAAGACGATCTGTTTTTCTGTTATGCATTGGTTCGTTCGTCCAACAGATTCTTTTCCTTTTCGAAAAAAGCATTCTTCAGCATCACATATTCTTCCGCTGTGCAGACCTTTTGGCACATCGGTCCGAAAGACTTCGTCACCCGGAAACAGTCTTGCAGGATGGAACACGGATATTCATCACAGGCGGCGCAGTTTTCGATATGTTTTTCTTCACAGCATGCAGCGATATGATATCTGCACCAGTTGTCTGCCTTGCATCCGGTGCAGGCGATTTCTTCCTTTGTGACGACATGATCACGATAGCCGATTTTAAACCACAGCTGTGCGGTCTGCCGCAGCTGTTCCCCGGTTTTTTCGAATGGATGCTTCACATATCGCGGACATACCGAGCAGTCGTTGCCGCATGCCGCAAGTATTCTCTTCATGTTCTCCGCCTCCCTGAGAGATCGTTATCTGTTTGTGGTTATTATACATCAGCCGCAAAGAGGGGAATCATGCTCTGAATCCTGGAAATTGAAAAGATCCCGGTAACGGGATCTTTCAGCATGAACTTTCTGCTCAGCAGCCTTTTCTTCCGACTTTGTGATCTTCAATGGAGCAGGCCGCCGCTGATCCGTATTCGATCAGTCCGGCATCCGCCGGATCGATGGAAATTCTGCCGTCTTCAAATACAAAAGCCGGGATTCCTACGTCACCGATCGCCTTGCAGTGGTCAAACACAGGACTGGTGTCGCGCATTCTGGTAAAAGCACCCATGTTCCGGATGTTCTCGCCGATGTTGATGTATTCAAATTCATCCTCACGGCCTTTGATCTGTTCATAAATATAATCGCAATAAGGGCATGTTGGCATTCCGTAGATTTTAATCATTTTCTGTACCTCCAGATGATCCGTTTAACGTTTCTTCTGACTGTTATTATACAGCAGCCGGCAGAAAAGTTGGCTTTTCAGACACTGCCCATTTCCGGCAATGATTTTCATATATTGCCATGCTTCCGTCCGTCAGCACAGCCGTATGAAAAGCAGAGTCCATTTGCGGACTCTGCTGTAATGAATCATATTGTTGCGGAAAAGCCGGGCTTATCTTGGAATTAAGAATATGACGGCGATACCAAAGGAATAGATTGTGAGGATCGCGACAAGAACGAAGAGAATCCACCAGCCGATATCAGACGCTTTGCCATTGACGACTTTTTTCTCCGTGGCTGCCGCAAGCCAGAAAAGCAGCGGGAATCCCAGAACTGTGAACGGTGTATAGATCACAGCCCCGAACGAAATTGATAGCAGCTGCAGTGCAAAGGCGATGAAGCATGGCACATAGATGATAATACCGATCAGAATGATGATCGCCGCCAATCCGCTCCGTTCGCGGAATAAGGTAACCGCATTCGCATCTTTTCTATGCTTGAAGAGAATCACACCGCCAACGATCAGCAGGAAAGCCGCCAGGGTCTTGCAGAGCGTGATCCATGAATAGACCGGAACAGAAGCGTCTGGCAGCACACCGGCAAGGTTCATGTTGAATACTTTGAACATGCCAGTCCGTAAGGATGTCACGATCGTTCCGACTCCTCCCACGACCGCGACCACTGCCAGAAGGGTGGTCTTCAGAACGTCATTGTTCTCACGTGCTTCTGCTTCCGGAAGGAAACGTGCTTCAAACTTCTGGCGTGAGATGTTCCATGTGGTGTCAATGGCACCCGTAGGACATGCGCTTACACACTTGAGGCAGCGGATGCATTCCGTGCTGTTTGGTGTTTCAAACGTTTTGATATTCATGCCGCAGGCCTTCTGGCACATGCCGCATTTCACGCACTTATTCGGATCCACGACGAGACGGTATGTGGAAACAGGATTAAATACCCCGTAAATCGCGCCTAAAGGACAGACGTATTTGCAGAAAGGCCGGTAATAAGCCACCGATAACAGTAAGATGATGATCAGGATCGACAGTTTCCAGAAGAACTGGAACCCGATGGCTGCCTGGAAATCCGGACTCATGGCGATCAGCGGTATGCCGGCCAGCAGAGTGCCGCTCGGGCAGATCCATTCACAATACCATGGCGAACCGGTTCCCGTGACATCATGAATCAGGGATGTCAGCAGGACAACGAAGACGACCAGGATGACGTAACGGAAGTACTTCAGCCACTTATGACCCGGCAGGTTCTTCTCCTTGATCTTGAAAGGGATCTTATAGAGCAGATCCTGAACCAGTCCGAACGGACATAGGAAGCCACATACAACTCTGCCGAGCAGAACGCCGAACAGAGATATGAAGCCGAATACGTACAGAGAGATGCGATAGGCCGGACTGCCGATGATGGCCTGCAGAGCGCCAATCGGACATGCACCGAGCGCGCCTGGGCAGGAGTAGCAGTTCAGGCCGGGCACACACAGTATTTTCGTGTTGCCGGTATAGATCTTGCCGGTCAGATAGCCGCGTGCGTATCCGTTGGTAAAGGCAAACCAGAACGCCTGGATCCAGTGCCGGTACTTTTCAAAGAAATATCTTTTCTTCATACAGATCACCCGATTCCAATGCACTGCATGCAGACTTTAATGGCCTTGTTGAAGACGTCAAAATGCTCACCGCGCAGATAGCCAGCAACAATCAGAACGATGGATACAACGATCAGCAGCCGTGTAATCAGTTTTCTTGTCTTTTCGTTCATTTCTGTTTCTCCTCTTCCAAAAGTGACTTGACAATCTCTGACCAGGTTCCAAATGTTCTGTTTCCGGTCACTGTTTTCAGGATATTCCCCTCACTGTCAAGGAAATATGTCGTCGGTGTGCCGAGCATTGTGCTGGTGAAGAACGCCGACGTTTTTGTGTCAGGAACGAAATTCAGGAAAGTGACGCCGGTAGCGTCAAGAATCCGTTTCGCTTCTTCAAGACGCTCCTCGACGATACTTTCTCCGTGAACGGAAACGTCGATCGGTGTGCCGATGATACGGAACACACTGTCATCATAGGAATTGTTCAGCTCTTCCAGAGCGGGAAGTTCCTGAATGCAGGGCGGACAGTCGGTTCCCCATACGTTGACTGCGACCAATGAGGATGATCTGAGATCCTGGGCTGTGAATGGCTTGCCGTCCAGCGTCTGAAGCTCGAATGTCTTAAAGATGTCTGTTTCTGCCTCGGCTTCAATGTGTTCCTGATTCTGTGCCCAGGAGATACAGAAGGTCATTACGATGCTGGACAGAGAAAGCACCAGAGCGGCGGCCAGCACATGAAATGTGGTGGCATGTAAGAGTTTGGATTTTTTCTTTTCTGGTTGCTGGCTCATGTTACCTCCTTGAAAATATAGCGGGAAACAGGTATGTCATGATTTGAAAATCCCGCATTGAATGTGAGTACTGCATGTCTCTTTCTGAATACATAAAAAACTCTTTCCGAAAATGAGAGTTTTTGTTGACAGAAAAAGATTGCTTGCCAATTATTATAACCCAATTCATGCGGCATGTCGTTGATATCTGAAAAACAGATGAAGGAAAATCTCTTTTTTCATACATGAAGAAGACATTGTCAGAGTATAGAAGAACTGTCAGAATCTGGTTGTGATTGCTCAGATGTGAATCTGGAAAGTGCCGAAATCAAATAAGCCGCTTCCCTGTGTCAGCTTTCCGGCCTGTTCGATCCGGGCGAATCCATCCGCGATATCATCCGCCAGGGAAACAGGAACATCCAGCTGATGATGACCGGGCAGGATCCGGCTGATCCGGTAATTCCGGATCTTTTTCACGGATGCATGGAAAAGTAACGGATCGGTGGTCGGATAAAACGCGTCAAGACAGCCTTTATAGATCAGATCACCGGTGAACAGATATTCCCGCTCCTTATCGTAAAAACAGCAGTGACCGGGTGAATGTCCCGGTGTGTGGATGACCTGAATGATTCGGCCGCCAAGATCCAGAATGTCATGATGATGCAGAATTCTGTCCGGCTTTCCCTGAAAGATCTGATAGTTTTCGATATTGAACTCCGGCGGAAAATCACAGGGCTGGCGCAGCAGGTTCTTCTTTACTGTTTCAAGGGGAAGGGGAAACTGTCCATCGAGCCAGTCTTTTTCCGCGTCGTGCACGGCGATATTGTCAAAATGTCCGTGGCCGCCGATATGATCCCAGTGAACATGCGTGGTGACGGCTGTGACGGGCAGTTTCGTCAGTTCATCGACAGCTTCACGGATATTCGCGACACCCAGCCCGGTATCGATCAACAGCGCTCTTTGACTGCCGCATAAAAGATAGCAATGTGTTTCTTCCCAATGTCTGTATTCGCTGATGGCGAAAGTCCGGGAATCAATTTGTTCAACTGTAAACCAATCGTTCATATGAATACCGTTTATTCCATAAGGTGCGTATCAGGAATGAATGTATGTTACTGCGGCCCGAATGCTTTTTCGTCCATTGCGAGAGTCTCTTCGGCTGTTCTGTTATCTGTCAGACAGTGATACACCGCTGTTCCCATTATACTTGATGGATGATCGTTTGCTTAAGAGAGAAAGAAAACTGCCGGTTCTGATACCGGCAGTGAAGGGGCTTTATTCAAAATCCTGCTTTGCATGGCGGCTGTTCCGATACAGCAGGCTGATAAAAACGATGGCAAAGATTGCCGCCCCGGCCATGACGTCGCTGATGAAATGCATGCCGCCCATGATCCGTGAAACAGCCACGAAAACCGTAAAGACCAGCGGGCCTGCAAATAACAATGACGAATTCCAGGGATACTCCTCATATAACTCCGGCAGCAGGACGATCAGGAAACTGCAGGCCGCATCGAACGTATGAGCGCTGGGAAAGGAATGATAGAGATCGCTCTTGATGGCGAAGCCGTTGATCGTCCGCCAGTTCTGAAACTGTGCGCCTTCCTGAAGGATGGCAAGATAGCGTGGCCGGTTCCACACGTACTTTATGACTTCCACGATCACGATGCCGATCAGCGGTGTCATAATGCCGATCCATAATAAGCGGCGGCTGGAAGGGGTATCTTTGGGAAGGGGGATACGAATCAGAATGAGGAAGATGACGATTGCCGCGGCCAGGGTGACGCATCCCTCAACGAAAAAACTGTCATGGGGAATGACGATGGTCCAGGCGGCAATGAAACAGAGCAGGAAACAGATGATTTCTATATACCATTTACGGTTATTGAAGCTGCTGAGCGCGTGAATACAGAAAGCCGGAATCAGCGGAGCGGGAAGCTGTCCGATCCGCCGTCCCAGCTGAAAGAACCATTCCGACGCATGTGCCGTCAGGAAATCAGAAAACGGCAGATCATAAACGGAAAGCCACAGAAACAGAACAGTGTATGCGGCTGCCGCGGCCGCAAACCACAGTTTCTTTTGTACAGACAGATTCAGAAATCCATTTGATCTTTCTCTGCTCATGTGTTACTCCTTCGTTTATACTGCCGTTGTTAAAAAATGATTGACAATAAGCGGATCAATAGCCGAGTGTGCGGTTTACTGTATGAACAGGTTCTTTTCCGTCCAGGACCAGTGAGAGATTCTTGACAGCGACGTCGATTACCTGGCTGTAATTCACACCGCTGCGGTAGCCGCCGGAAATGTGCGGCGTGATATAAACACGCGGTGCTGTCCAGAGCGGGTGGCCGGTGGGCAGGGGCTCGGGATCCATGACGTCCAGACAGGCAGCTTTGAGATGACCTTCTGCCATTACGGCAAGCAGATCTTCGGTGACAACGGAATTGCCGCGGCCGACATTGAGCAGAATGGCACTGTCTTTCATCAGAGAAAGCCTGCGCCTGTCAAACATGCCTTTCACATCCGCGGTGCCGGGCAGACTGAGAGCGACGACGTCCATCTCGGGAAGCAGGGCATCCATTTCATCCGCTGTCACGAGTTTTTCAACATAATCCGGTTTGTCATGCACGGTTCTACGGACGCCATAGCAGACGGCACCGAGAGCATTTGCTTTTCTGAGATACGCACCGCCGATCGCACCCATGCCGACAGAAAGAATCTTCGAGCCGGCGAACCGGATGATCTGATCGAGCAGTTCCCAGTCCTGTTCTTTCTGCATGGAAAGGTATTCCGGCACCCGTTTCATGGCCATCAGCGTCGTTGTAATCATGTGCTCGGCAATCGATTCGCCATAGGCGCCAAAGGCATTGGCAAGCACGATATGTTCCGGAAGCCAGGTGTAGTTGTTCGCTCCGGCACTGAACAGCTGCACAAAACGCAGGTTCGGCATTTTCGCACAGATTTCTCTGGTAATGGAGCCGGCAAAAAACTCTGCTTCGTTGAGTGCTTCCGGTGGAATACTGCCGGGATCTTCGCAGAAAACGATCTTTGCGGGCAGTTCTTTGAAACGGTCGATTCCGTATTGTCTGTGATGGCCGGTGATGATAACGGTAGCTGTCATAATGAATACCTTCTTTCCTGATCTGTTATATGAAACATGGTCATTGCCATGGAAATGATAATTGGGAAGAGTCGGCCGGCGGTTTTTTCAGAAGTTCCTCGATCCAGGGCCCGTAGTTTTTATCCCACAGGACGGACTGCATGAGGGCGTAATCCGGATGTGACAGGAGAGCTTCTGCATCCTTACCCAGTTCGCCGCGTCCATAGGAGGCGAAGAACTGGCCTGTCAGACTGAGAACTCTTTCCGTTTCTTCCTTGGAAAGGTTCTTTTCCTGACACAGGTTTGCAAAGGTGGAGAGAAAAGCGGCTGACTGCTTTTCGATCAGTTCCATGGCTTTATCATAGATACCCGGCGCGCCGTATGTCTTCAGATCGATTTCTTCGGTATGATAGCTGACACCGTTTTTGTCCATCCGGAGCAGACCGAAGGTATGGGCGGACTGGATCGGCATGCCGTTCAGTATTTCATACATGCCGTCTTTCTGCCAGAGAGCCTGATTGTGCTGGTGGCCGCTCATGCACAGCTGCACGCCATACTCTCTGAGCATTTCAGACAGACCTTCATTACCGATCAGATAACCACTGTACATGGGGGATACTTCGCCGCAGAGAACATTGTGATGGGAGAGAAACAGGATGCGGCTTCCGGCTGTTTTCGCCTGATCCAGCTGCTGTCTGAGCCACTGCGTGGTTTCCGGAGAAAAATAACCGGAAGAATCACCGGGATGCGAATCGTCCATGGCGAGAACGGTAACACCGTGACTGGCAGTCATATATGAGTAAGAGGCGGGATCTTTTTCGTCCATCTTCAGCAGGGGCAGGATGTAATTCTCCCAGGCATTGATACTGTGGGCTGCCTGGCCAAAGTCGTGATTGCCGGTCGTGACGATGACCTCAATGCCGGCATCCCTGATTTTCCGCAGTTTTGCGGCAAGATCTTTGACATCTTCCTCCTTGCCGTTGTTTGTCAGATCGCCGGTCAGTATGAAAGCGTCCGGCTTCATGGCGATGACCTGATCGATCAGCGCGTCGGTGACTTCCTGCACCAACGGCTCAAGTGCGACAATGCTGTTGAATTCAGAAGGGGAAACCGTATAGTGAAGATCACTGATCACCACCGCGGTAAAATCAGGTGCTTCACAGGCTGTTTCTTCCGTGCGGAAAGGCTTTGCCGTGCATGCGGCAAGGAACAGTGACAGCAGGATGATCGACAGTCTCTTCATATATGAATTTTAATCAAATTAACCCGCTGGTGCCATGATTTCACATTTAGATAGATGTATGAACAAACCCGCAGAACGGGAATTCCGATCTGCGGGTCATTTCAGTTTATCGATCAGGATCTGTTTTGATCAGATCCATGGATGCCTGGCATTTACAGTTTGATCACGTCACTGAATTTCGCGTGTTCCCTGACTTTTACCGTCAGTTCAGCCAGCCGGGAAGTATCACCGATCAGGATGACGCCGACCAGGCGGTTCTTGTCGAATGTGTATTTTTCATACTGGCCGCGCCGCAGATCGGTTGTCTCAACGGTCTTGTAAAGTTTCGCGGGATCACTGCCGTTGTCGCCGATGGCGAAGAGGGAAGTGTTCATACCGTTGAAGGAAAGCGCTCCGTCAACCGTTTCATACGTGACGTCGTCACCGGCCGCGTTCGCACCGGCTGTTTTACCCTGTTCGACGGACTGGCTCCAGAGAGCGTAGTTGATACCGTTGTACTCGGCACAGTCACCGGCTGCGAAGATGTCCGGCACGCTGGTTTCCATGTGGTCATTGACGATGATGGAGCGGCCGATGCTGAGACCGGCTTCCTGAGCTGCCGCAAGGTTGCCGCGCACGCCGGTGGATACGATCACCAGTTCCGCCGGTATAAGTGTTCCGTCCGCCAGAAGGACACCGTCTTCGTTGATTTCCGAAGTATTCGCCGCCGTGTAGACTTTGACACCGCATTTCTCACTCAGTGTTTTGATCATTTCCGAAGCGGTCGGATTGAGCTGTCTGGCCATCAGGGCAGGGGCTCCTTCAATGACCGTGACGTCGATCTTCGCCCGGCGCAGTGCCCATGCGGCTTCCAGACCAAGCACACCGCCGCCGATGACAGCTGCTGTTCTGATGTTCGGAACCATTCCCTTTACCTTGGCCGCATCCTCGATCGTGCGGATGGAAACGACCTTGCTGAGATCATGTCCCTTGAAAGGCGGTACAAAGCAATATGCGCCAAGCGCGTAAACCAGTTTGTCATACGGGAAAGTTTCACCGCCGGCCAAAACCGTCTTCGCATCCGGATCGATGGATTCAACTTTGATATTCCTGACGAAACGGATGTCGTTATCCGTAAACCATTCCGGTTTTTCGACGGCCATCTGATCATCCGAGAAATCAGCGAGCAGTGCCTTTGTCAGCATCGGCCGGTTATACGGCAGATGGTTTTCTTCGGAAAGAATCGTGATCTTTCCTGTTTTGTCACGTTCACGGATCGCCCTTGCTGCTTCAAGACCGGCAATGCCGCCGCCTAAAATCAGATACTGAGTGTCGGTATTGTTCTGATAACCGGTGCCGGTATCGTCTGCCGGAACGAAATTCTCCGGACCGACGCCGCAGACCGGACACTCCTCAACGGAAGCGTCGAACACCGCGCCGCAGACCAGACACTTGACTTTCTGATTCGCTCCTTTGGCGGCCTGCTTCGGCTCTTTCTGAAGCAGAACACAGCCGAAGTTGTAACCGAAGTCATAGGCATCCGTCAGCTGCGTTTCATCCGGCTTGAAACGGACACGGAAGCCGTCAAGAACCTTCAGACGCACCTGCTTCAGTCTTTCGATGATATGCGGAACACCTTCACCGGACCAGCCATAGCTGCCGAACGCAGAGGCCAGTCTTCCTTTGTAAACCGGCGGATACATGGCAAGAGTCAGATTGTAAACCGGCTCGAGTGCTTCACCGAGGATGGTAGGGGTACCGAACAGGTAGCCGTCCGCGGCCGCCATGTCTGCGGCAAGACCGCTCTTGTCATCGAAGACAAGATCATAGCGGTGCACTTCCGCACCGGCATCCTCGACACCCTTCGCGATGACTTCGGAAAGCTGCTTGGTGTAGCCATAGGCACTGACGTACGGCATGACGACGAGTTTCTTCGCTTTCGGTGCGGGTGCTTTGCACCAGTCCCTGTACCATCCGAAGATCTGATCGAAATGGGAATCCAGAACCGGGCCGTGGCCGCAGCAGATATGTTCGATTTCCAGGTCCTTGATCCGCTCAAGGGCATTGTACATATACGGATATGCGAAAGGTCCGATGATGCAGTCAAAGTAGTATTTGGTCGCTTCCGCATAGCCGGCTTCATCGGTGACGGAGGATCTCACGATGCCTTCCGCTGCGTAATGCGAGCCGAAAGAGTCGCAGGTGAAAAGCGTTTTGCATTCCGGCACGTAGGTGTACATCGTATCCGGCCAGTGCAGATTGGGAAGCACCATGAATTCCAGTGTTTTGTCGCCCAGTGACAGGGTCATTCCGTCGCTGACTGTGATGCTGTTGAAATCGGTATTGATGATGTGCTTGAGGAACTGGATCGCCGTTCCGGTCGCGACGACTGTGATATGCGGATTCAGATCGAGAAGTTTCTCGATTGAACCGGCATGATCCGGTTCTGTGTGATCCATGATCAGATAATCGATTTCGGAAACGGATGCCACCGATTCGATATACCCGACCATCTCGTCAAAAAAGGCCAGTTTGGCAGTCTCAAACAGGGCTGTTTTCTCACTGCCTTCGAGAAGATAGGAATTATAGGAGGTTCCGTATTTGGTCTCCATAATGATGTCGAATACCCGCAGTTCAGGGTCGAGAACTCCGGTCCAGAAAAGATCTTGCTTAATTTTGAACGCTTTCATTAATACTCCTTCTATAGTAATGATTGATGCCGTTTTCTGATTAACTTCACAATACCATAGAAGGACGTGAAAGGGAATGAACTCAGACATGCATGCAAAAATATGCGGCCGGTGAAAAAGAAAAAGGAGTGCACGGCTTTCCGCGGTGTCACTCTCTGATTCAGCGATTTGTCAGGAACAGATCAGACGACGGTTTCTTCCGGATGGTCTGGTTCTGCTGTCGGTGTTTCACAGTCTTTCACCGTAAATCTGACGTCCGTGTCTTTCAGAAGCATCAGCCGCAGTTTGCTTAAACGAATGTGCGGCTTCTCAGAGATCCAGATATTGGCCGCTTCCCATACCGCAAAGGAACCGATGATCGACAGTACTTCGACGGCGATGCTTTCCGTCTGCCGGGCAGCCAGCAGCCAGACGGCGATAAAGACGATTCCGATCATAAACAGTCTGATCTGTCTGAGTGTGCTGTTACGATGCTCCCTGGTTTGAAAGTCTATTTCATGCTGCAGATAGGAGCGGATGTTTTCACGGACCCGTTCTTCATTTACCGGCACGTCACTGATGAAATGAATAAAGAATTTTGCCGAGCGTTCTTTTTCCTGATATTTCCGGATGATATAGGACACCACATCGTCGGAAAGCAGGGTGCAGTCCGGATCAAGGGGATTGTAAAGGTCATTTTCTTCATGAATACTGACGCCGATCTCATACATATTTCTGTTCCTCACTGATCTGAAAAATGAATTCAAGTTTGCATATTATTCTGCTGTTTGAATAGAAACTATTTCTGAAGAGCGTTTTGTCTGCTGATGTCGAGTATTCTGTACGGGATTTTCTGCTCATCCAGTTTTTCGAACAGAGTGTCAGCGTCGTTCTCGATTTTGAACTGCAGTTCTTCCGGATAAAGCGGAATGATCTCGTAGAAGTTGATGACTTTTCCGGATGACATGATCAGCCGGACGTCACCGTCTCTGTTCTCGGCGAATTTCAGCACGACGCTGTTGAATCCTGTATTTGCGGCATATGCGGAACCTTCTTCATCAGACTGCAGGGTATGCCCGTAACAGAGCCATGTATCGTTCCAGATCGGCAGCCGGGCCGTGTCTTTCAGAACCCGGATCGGCCAGTAGTCAGTCTCGTCACTGCTGTTAAGATTCCAGTCAGCCGGCAGATAAATCACATATTCGGCATAATCGAGCTGATATTTCTGCCACTGTTCGGGAATACGCATTTTATAGGCACCGGCTCCCATCGTGACCAGTTTGTAATACGGGTCATCGGCGGTCGGTTCCACGATGCACACATCAAGATGCACATCCGGGGACGCGATTTCATGAAAGACGTTTTGATACTCTCCGAACATGTCACAGATAAAACTGTCCAGTTCGTCAATCTCGGATTCATCATACAGATAGAGCGGCAGGCTCTCTGTTTTCTCAGTTTGTTTTTTATCTTTCTTCAGCCAGTCAAATAGTCCCATATGGTTCCTCACAGACGATGTTCTGCCAAAGCAGCTGATCAGCAGTTCTCTGACATCATTATACTGTCTGAAAGAGCAGAAAGACATTGATCCGTAATGACATTCAGGAAGCGGGATCTTCAATCGACGGAATGATTCCGATCTTCTTTCTGCTATGATGGATAAAAGGAGGCGTCTTATGGATCTGAGGGTGTTGAGTTACTTTCTGGCCGTTGCCCGGGAAGAGAGTTTTTCGAAAGCAGCAGCCGCCATTCACGTTTCCCAGCCGACTCTGTCCAGACAGATCGCCGAACTGGAAGCGGAACTCGGTAAGCAGCTGTTTGTCCGCGGAACAAGAACGCTGAGTCTGACCGCGGAAGGGCAGTTTTTAAAGAAGCGGGCGCAGGAACTGCTTTCCCTTGCTGAAAAGACAGAAACAGAGATCCGTGGTGACATGGATGAAATCAGCGGCAATATCTATATCGGCGCCGGTGAAACGTACGGCATTCATACGATTACCCAGGCATTCAGAAATCTGCAGGAAACCTATCCGGATATCTATCTCCATTTCAGCAGCGGTGACGGCCGCGATCTTGCCTATCAGCTGGACAATGGCCTGATCGACATGGCGGTCGTTTTCGGCGACTTTGATCATTCCCGTTATGAAAGCATCGAGCTTCCGTTCCGTGACAGGATGGGTATCTATCTGCGTAAAGACGATCCGCTGGCCGAAAGAAAACAGATCTTTCCGGAGAAAGATCTGATCGACAAACCAATTATCGTCAACCGGGAAAGCAGCGGTGATCTGATTCCCGGTATCCGTCTGCATCGGTTCCGTATTATCGGTACCTATAACCTTCTGTATAACGCTTCACTTATGGCAGAGGACGGTCTGGGTTATGTGGTCGGTCTGGAACACATTATTCATACCGAAGGCACAGACCTGGTTTTTATCCCGTTTGCGCCGGAGTACAGACTGAAGATGCATCTGATCTACAAGAAATTCCAGGTCATGCAGAGACATGTCATCCTGCTGATCGATGAAATCAGGAAGATAGCTGAATAAGCTGTCTTTTTTATTCACCGATGGCGAATCCGACGGCTGCGAGAAGCACATACAGCACACCGCAGATCATAAACTGTGAATTAAGTGATGATGTAAACAGGGAGAGAAGGATTCCGGCATAAGGAGCGATAAAGGCGCCAAGACCCTGGAAGACGAGGATCACGGTCGTGCCGGCGGCACCGAACGATGAGAACTTCGTGGAGACTCTTTCCTGCAGGAACGGTACGAATGCAAGATAGCCGAAACCGAGCAGGAAGGCGGCAGCCATCATCGGTAAAGCCGTGCCAGATACGTAGGCAAGGATGAAACCGGCGGTGCAGATCAGGTAGAAGACCGGCAGACTGAGACGCTTCAGGATGTTTTTCATTTTGCCGTAAACGAAGCCGGCAAGCAGAGAACCGGCGGAAATGCACATGACAAGCAGGGAACCGATGGAAGAACCGCCGATTTCTTTCAGAGCCGCAAGACTTGAGCACTTAACGACGAAGACCGTTGCCAGCGCTACCGAAACAAATGTCAGAAGACCCAGGGCAATCAGTCTGAACCATTCCGAACCGCTGTGCGTTTCATTGCTGCCGGCGGTATTTGTGCGGATGGATCCGACATGAGGAATAAAGAACAGGACAGCGAGGAATACCAGAAAGCTAAACAGGTAGACCAGGAAGGACGCATGCCAGCTGATGGCCAGCAGACGGCCGCCGATAAACGCGGTGACCAGGGAGGCAAGACCGCCGGCACTGCCCTGCAGACCAATCATGGAAGAACGCTCGTCGCCGGTAAAGAAGAAGATGATCAGGATCAGCATCGCCGAAGTAATCAGACCGCAGCCGAAGCCGAAGACGCCTCTGGCCAGCAGAATCAGCCAGATATTATTCAGGATCACCGGAACGGTGCCGAAGATACCGGCAATCAGAGAACCGAGCAGAACGATTTTTTTATAACCGATGGCGGAAGCGATTCTGGATGAAAACAGAACCGCCAGCATGGAAAACAGGGAAGGAATCGTTGTGACCAGTTCGATCAGTGAAAGGGGAATTTCCGGCATGTCCGCAGCCATGGCAGGAATATTGCCGGCAATCGCATTGAGGGAAGCAGTCACAAAGCAGCAGGACAGGATCGCGAGTTTCAGCACCAGGTTGTTTTTCATATTCATACCTTCCTTACAGGCAAAGTATAAAAGGGATTCAATAATATTTGAAATATTAATAAAGTATATTGATATATTCAGAAATCAAATACATATAAAGAGCCAGAAAAATGGATCCCTGCCGGCCGGTTCAGCTATGCAAAGAGATCCACTTCAGCCATCAGACATTAATGGTTGTCTGAAAGGATAAAAACCAGGAGCGGTCTGATCCGCTCCTGATCTGTTTCTGTTCATGTGTCAGTTTTCCGCCAGTTTTATCACGGTGCTGGCTGTTCTGATCGTGAGTTTATCTGCGATAACATGGGAAGCTGTCTTTTTCCACCAGCTGCATTTCTGATATTTTTTCCGGTCAAATGTCCAGAAGATAACGTCCCTGTATATTTCTGTCCGTTCAAGTCCTTCCGAAGGTTCACCCAGCAGACGGCAGATATCTTCGGGACTGTCTTCGGAAAGAATGAAGATCAGGTTATCATACCATCCCTTGTCAGCGGTATTCCACCAGGCCGGCGCATGACGCAGAACATCCTGAAGGACATCCGTCGCCATGACATATACCGGTATGTCCAGATCAAACCTGTTCCTGATAACTCCGGCAATTCTCTTTCCGGCATCACGGTCATCGGAAGAGAACACGATATTGCCGCTGTTCAGATATGTCGATACTTCTGAAAAGCCGGCATCTGTCAGTTCCTTTTTCAGCTCCGGCATACTGATCCTGTTTTTGCCGCTGATATTGACACCTCTTAATAAGGCGATGTACCGGTTCATAAGATTCTCCTGTGCTGCCGTACAACAGCATATTCTTTCTCAGTGTGCATCGTTATACTTCTCCTGTTTGGCAATCTGTTCAGTAAGGTGAATGTTCCGGCTGTTCCATAAGACCAGTGGTTCGGCTGTCAGTGACTTGGAAAAGATCAGCATTTTGTATTTCAGACAGGCAGGGTCGTCCGGATTCTGATAAGGTTCGCCGATATACCCATTGGCCTGATAGAAGGCAATTGCCGCATCATTGTTTTCCGCATCCGTATACAGACGGGTATAACGGTATCCTCTTTCGGCTGCCATGGTCTCAAACCGTTTCAGAGCTTCGGAACCAAGATGATTTCTGCGGAATCCTTTCCGGATACCGAACCAGCCTAGCCAGGCACTCTCAGAATCTTCCGGATAACTGTAGATTCCAATGATACCCACGCAGACCCCGTCTTCATAGATCAGAAAGTATTCAAAGCCGGCTGAACCGTAAATGGATTCTTCAAAATTCGCCCGGCCGCTTTCACCCGGGAAGAGTTCCTCCTGTATTTCGATTGCATAACCGATATTCTTTTCCGTGACCTTTTCAAGTTCCATGTTTCCTGTGCTTTCCATCAATTACTTAATACAGTTACTTTATACCTCAGATTTCCACTCTTGAAGTTTTATTTGATCCGGCAGCTATTTCGTCATTTTCGCATTCCATTCCGCAGCGTCATCCCGCTTTGTTTCATCAAACCAGTGCCATTTTTTTGCGGCATACAGGATGAACAGGAAGAATAAGACCTTGAGAGCGAGATTGAGAGCGATAGACGGAATGGTCTGCTCGGAAGAAATCGCGCCGAAGCCGAAACCGGTCATGAAAATCACGGTCGAGTTGTTGACGATATGCATGGCTGTGGGTGCTTCCAGGCCTCTGGTGAACACACAGCACAGCATATACAGAAGCGCTGAGACAGCAATTTCGACACGTCCGACAAGGTTATAAGGATGTACCAGTGTGAAGAATACGATCTGAACAGCGATACCGGGAATTGCCATATTGAACCAGCTGCTGACGGTCTGGGTGATAAATCCCCGGTATACCATTTCCTCGGCAAGCCCCTGGAACAATACCATCACAGCCATGATGAGGAAGCCGCCGGCAGTGAACTTAACAGGACCGGCCTGTTCCTTGATAAGAATTGATACGATGGTCGGTATGCCGAGAATCACAAAAGCAGCAGCGAATGCCTTGAGGAATGACTTCCACCGCCATCCTCCCATCGAGGAGAAGTAAGAGGAGATCGGGCGGTCTTTGACAATCAGTGCTGCCAGGAGCAGCGACGGAATGTATGAGAATGCCTCTGAGCCGTTTTTGAAGGCACCTGCCGCCGTATAGAAATCCCTGCCGTCATAGCCGGCAGTTTCAGATACTGCTCCGGCACCGAAAACCAGTTTGCTGATGACAGAAGCCAGCAGGTTGAAAGCCACGAAAAAGACAGCAAATAATGCCAGAACAATCAGTGGCCTGAACCATTTGTAGGTAATAAACCTTCTTGGATAAGTTGTGTATTCATGTTCATCAGAAACGTTGTTCATAGCAGGTCTCCATTTCATGATCTGTACCGAATTGATCTTTTCATATTCAGATTGCGTTAATAACTATATTATTGCACCAATACGGATCAGAACTTCACCATTTCCGCAGGGAAAGAGATGCGAAGCAGTCATTTTGTATCACTGCCGGATACGATTACAGTACAATAAGAATAGACAGAGAGTATCATTTCTCACATTTTGCGAAAGGAATATCATATGGCCAAAATAGTATGTAATTTTTATTCACGCACACTTCTGAGAGCGGTGGATATCACCGTGATCATTCCGACTTCCACATGCCCGGAATCTCTGGGACTGGGTGACAAGCCGACGCATGTCATCACTGACAAATATCCGGTCGTTTATCTTCTGCATGGCTTTGGCAACAATCATGCCCAGTGGACAGGTTATACCAATGTCGAAATGTTTGCTGAAGAACAGCGGATCGCCATCGTTAATCTCTCGGCGGAAAACAAGTCCTATTCCAAAGTCGGCGGCGACGATTTCTTCACTTTCGTATCGGAGGAACTGCCGGAATTTGTAACGAATATGTTCCCGATCTCCGCCAGACCGGAAGACACCTATATTGCCGGACTTTCCATGGGCGGCTACGGCTCTTACCTCCATGGTCTTACACATC
The DNA here is from genome assembly GCA_017404505.1 of Solobacterium sp. GTDB lineage: Bacteria > Bacillota_I > Bacilli_A > Erysipelotrichales > Erysipelotrichaceae > Bulleidia. Next base: position 32,437 of record JAFRCE010000027.1, read on the forward strand.
CGGAAAGATTCACGGCCATCGGCACATTCTCAGCCGGTGTTGAAATTGTTCCCGAACAGCTTGCCAATATGGGCGGCGGCAATGGCTTTGCCGGAGCGGCCGGCGGTAAAAGCGTTCTTCATGATCTCGCCAGGGCCGTCAAAGAAGAGGGGAAGACATTCCCGAAGATCTACGCGGCGTGCGGAACCGCCGACTTCCTGTTTGCTTCCTGTAAAGCGTTCGCGGACGAACTCAAAGAACTTGGCGCTGACGTCACCTGGGATGAAATCGAAGGGTATGGACATGAGTGGCGCTTCTGGAATATCGAAGTGGAAAAATTCCTGGAATGGCTGCCACGTACTGATGCCTATGCCGCAAAGGGCAAACGGGCGATCTGACCGGGCCAGAGGATTCCATTGTTCCAGAACAGGCAATCCCAGAATAAAGAATGAGCAGCATTTACGCCGCTCATTTTTCCTTGTGAATTTCAGTCGCTGTCTTTCTGACGGTCTTTTTTGCTGTGTCTGTATTGCCGGTTCTTTTCTTCCGCGGGAAAGTGTTCGATTGCAAAATCTGTGGCTTCTTTGCTGGCCTGGATATCCTTGTCAGCCCGTTTGTATGCATCTGACCATGGAGCGAGTTCCATGTAGTTTTCGTCATATACGATGCAGTGCGGCATGGTGTAATAATCGTCATCCGCCTCAAAAAGGTGACGGCCGTTGCTGATCAGTTCGTCGGGATATTTGTCACCCATCGCATCGGTACCAAGCATGTCGTATATCTCTTTATCGATCTCGCACAGCTGGTAAAAACCCCGCCAGCTTCGCTGGGCAGTATAAAGATTTCTTTCTTCGTCATAACAGGCTTTCCAGCCGATACCTTCTTTGAATTGCATCCGTAGTTCTCCTTCAAAATAATCTGTTCATATATTTATCTGTACGCTCCGGCGAGCTGTTTATTCAATCGTGGACGTTCTCTGTCATTCAATGGCCATTACGGTTTCCATTGTTTCATCCGGCAGTCCCTGTATATAGGCGCCGGAAAGTCTGATCTGTTTCAGGTAATTCAGAATGTCAGCGGAGAATATCTCGCCCGGCCGGATCAGAGGGATTCCCGGCGGCGAAATATCGATCATTTCAGCACAGACACAGCCTTCCGCTTCTTCCCATGGAATGGCTTTTTTCTTTGCGAAATAGGCGTCCCGCGGTGACATGGCGAAACGGGCCTGACCGGGAGGCTTAGCCATTCCGGGAAGGGGAATTCCGTCTGCGTGTTTTTCTGCGACGCTTTTCAGTGCCGAAACAAGCATCTCGATATCTTCCGGACTGTTTGCGTAGCTGACGATTGCCAGGATATTGTTTCTGTCCGCCATCTCCACTTCCACATTATGATCTTCAAACAGCATGGCTTTCAGATCAAATCCACTGATGCCCAGCTGGGAAGCGCTGATGACAAGACGGGTTTCATCGAAACAAAAGACAGATGATTTGCCTTCAAGTTCCCGGCCGGCACAGCGCAGTCCGCGAATGGCATTGATCTTTTTCCTTGCCTCTGCGGCAAGTTCCATGGCTCTTCTGACCATGCCCTTTCCGTGCAGTGCGAGGTCTCTTCGCGCGGTGTCGATCGAATTTAAAAGAATATAGGAAGGACTGCTGCTCTGGACGATGGCCAGGCTTTTTCTGATCCTGCCGATATCCACCTGGCTGCTTCTGACATGCAGAAGGGAACTCTGGGTCAGGGCGCCGCCGGTCTTGTGCAGACTCTGCACGCACATGTCCGCACCGCAGGCAAGTGCGCCACTGGCCAGTTGTTCTGAGAAACAGCAATGTGTTCCGTGTGCTTCATCGACAAGCAGCAGGGCATTGTGACGGTGGCAGATTTCAGCCAGGGCACGGATGTCGGAAATGATGCCGTAATAGTTCGGACTGGTTACGAGCATTGCCCGGCATTCCGGATACAGTTCAAACATTTTCTCGGCTTCCGCCGGACTGATGCCGCCCGGTATGCCCCAGTCAGATATGTATTCAGGCATGACGTAGACGGGTTCGGCGCCGTTCATGATCAGTCCGCTGTTCACGGAACGGTGGGAATTTGCGTCGACCAGGATTTTTTCGCCTGGTCCGGCAGCTGACAGCAGCATGGCCTGATTGCCGCAGGTACTTCCGTTGACGAGAAAAAAGGTATGGTCTGCGCCGAAGAGTTCCGCCGCGAGTTCCTGTGCTTCCTTAATGGCACCCACCGGACAGTGCAGATCGTCTGTGATGCCTGTCTCGGTAATGTCTATCTTGAAAATGTTGTCTCCGGCGTACTCTCTGAGCAGACTGCCCGGACCGTTTTCATAACGGTGACCCGGCACGCAGAAATATGCCGGCCGCAGTTTTGCATATTTCATTGCCGCATCGAAGATGGGCGCTTTGTTCTGATTCTGATTCATGTTGTATCCTCTGATGAATATTAACTGTATGACCGCATTCAGACCAGCAGAAAGCCCCGCCATCCGCGGCTGGAATAATATGACTCCGCGCCGTTATGAAATGTAAACACGGCATCATAGCGCCGTTCGCAGAACAGAGCGCCTCCTTTGCCGCGGATATTGTCCGGCGTCAGGATCCAGCTTGATGTTTTCAGATCGAACTCACCAAGTTCCTGCAGTCTTCTGTACAGAGTTTCGCTCAACAATGACACTCCCATTTCCTCAGCCTGCCGCATCGCACTGCCTGCCGGAGGATTCTTTTTGCGGCTTTTCAAAGCTGCACCGTCATAGCAGAGGCTTCTGCGGCCGGCCGGCGTTTCCGGTGAGCAGTCACAGAAAATGAATCTGCCGGTTTCTTCATCCATACCGACGACATCCGGTTCACCTCCGGTCATTTCCATTTGCCGGAGTATTTCGGCCGCATCTTTGTTTTCAATCAGCCTGGTTTCAACATCCTCCCATGCGATATGAGGATGCCGTGCCATATTCTGCTGAAATCTGTTTTTCAGTGTCTCGATCATTTCCAACTCCTTTGAACTGCTCATTCAATGAAACAGTCCGGTCCATTTCCTTTTCAGACTGCTCAGATAATCTGCAATATATACGGGATCGGAAAATTCCTGCATGACATAGTCTGCCGCACGGGTCATTGTTCCATCTTCTGCCCGTGTCTGTATTAACTGAATATATTGATCCAGTTCGTGAAGGTATGCATCTGCTTCCTCTTTGGTAAAACAGTGCCTGTCTGCCGCTCTTTCCGCCATCCGGAAACTGTCCTGCAGCATGTATAAAATCGTGACATCATCCAGGCATTCCGTCCGGAGAGGGTAATACAGAAGGGTGTTCCAATGCTTATTCTGTCTGTCCGCTTTCAGCAGTTCTGTTACCGCTGCATAAGTACGGAAAGCTTCTTTACCATGCATGTCCGATTTCAGAAAAGAGGAAATGAGTTCTTCGGTCCACATTTCTTCTGTCTCTCTGGAAATATGATAGTTTTCATATTCGCCGCCTTCGCCTTCACGGTCCATATGGAAGCGATTCCCGTTGTATTTCAAAAACAGTTCTTTTGCCCGTTTTATCATGGTCACCTCATAATATGTATCAATCATATAATACAGTTCAGCAAAACGGTATATTGCGAATCAGCAGGAATATTCAAAACAGTCCTTCATTCATCATGACAGGACTGTTTTCAGATTATTCATACAGACTGGGTTTACAAAGAATATCGTTGACCCTGGTTTCCAGCAGATTGGCGGAATATGTCGGTGTGATGACACATACAGTATCGGCATTCTTTCCTGTGCCGCCGATGCAGACAACCGGCTTTTTGTATGTGATCGCTCCGGCATCGCATGCCATCAGGGAAATTTCAACACAGACCTTGACACCGGCCGAGATCATCCGCAGGGCGTGGGCAACGATTTCCGCCGGATATACACCTTTGAAGACATTGCTTAATCCTCTTTCCGCGCCGCTCAGGGCATGGGCGGCTGTAACGACCGTAAACCCGGAATCAAGCAGCTGTTTCCGGATTTCCTCGCTCATGGCATTTTTGCCTTTCTCCCGGGTGCCGTAGGCGTGGGATACGACAATGACTTTGTTGGCAAAATCCTTATCGGAAATATAGTCCGCGAATTTCATGGCAGTATTGCCGCTGGTAGTCGCCAGTACGATATCGGTGCCGAGTTCGACAGCTTTCTCGTAAGCGAGGGCGAATGCTTCGGATGAATTATCGTTTTTCACATCAAACAGTTTCATGATTTTTTTCCTTTCATCAGATCAACAACTAAAGCCTAGCATATGCATGCATATCATTGGAACGGATACACTCACGTGATTTGTGAAATGTCCTGCAGCAGGGTGTCTCTGTTCAATGGGATGAATACTGAAAGATCAGTTTGTCAAACTTTTTCCCGTTCACTTCCAAAGCATCCTTTTCAATGGCAGTCTGTTTCATGCCTGCTTTCTGCATGGTTTTCATTGAGCCGGTATTGTCGGCCGCGCACCAGGCGGTGACTGTTTCAATGTCTTCCTGTCCGGCAAGATACCGCAGAACACATATCAGGGATTCACTCGCGAAACCATTTCCCCATGAATTCCGCGCGATGCTGAAGCCTGTCTCTATCTGGTTTTTTACCGGATCGTAATCATAGGCTCCGATCGTACCGATCAACTGTTCCTGAAACTCGATGGCCCAGCCATAGAAATGCGGATCATTGTAACTGTTTATAAAATCCTGAACGGTATTTACGGCCATGTCATATGACGCATACGGGTTCCAGCCGGAATACTCATACATCTGCGGATCGCACCCGAATTCTTCATACAGAACCAAGGCGTCATCCAGCCGGTAGCGGCGCAGCAGCAGCCGCTCTGTTGTCAGTTCAATTGTTCCGGTCATATGTTTTATTCCTCTTCATCACGGGCTTATAAACCGGTTTCTTCATGCAGCTGCGCCAAAAAGTCTTCCATGAACGAATGACGTTTTTCAGCGATTTTCACCGCCTCTTCCGTATTCATTTCATCTTTTAACAGCAGCAGTTTGTCATAAAAATGCTGCAGGGTGTTTTCAATCGGTCTGCCGTTTTTGCCACCGAACGCGAAGGTTCTCGCGATGCCGATTGCTCCGATGGCATCCAGACGGTCTGCGTCCTGAACGATTTTGCCTTCCAAAGTTTCAGGACGTCTGCCTCTGTTTTTACTGAAGGACACGGAATTGATGACTGTGCATATCCGCTCAATCTGTTCCGGACCGACGTTCTGCTCCTTAAGAAAGCGCCGGGCGTTGGCGTTGTTCTCGGTGTGGAACAGCTTATGATCATCCACGTCATGCAGCAGAGCGGCCAGCGAAATGACAGACAGGTCGCTTTGCGGATATGCTTTCGCGATCTGCAGCGCGTTTCGGTACACTCTGAGTGTATGACTTACATCATGGCCGTCCGCATTGCCGCGGAATATCGTTTCAATATACTCTTTTGCTTTTTCAATCATGTCATCCATATCATCACCATCCGTTCCGTGTCTGTTCTGCTTATTATACAATTTCAAAGAGTTTTGCCGGAATCTATTGATCTGCTCCGGAAGGAGAAAAAAAGATTTCCCGCAGAGTCTGCGGCATGGTGTCAAACATCATCTGCACGGCGGTTTCCGCCGGGGTGATATTGTCGTTCAGAGCCCATTCCATTGTCATGCCCAGTGATCCGTAACAGTACATACGGATCTTGAAGGCAATATCCGCCGTCAGGGTGTCGGTCCGCAGCTTTTCCATCGCGATCCGGCTGTAACTTTCCGTGAAGTATTCCAGCATATACTTCCAGAGGGCATTCTGGGAAACATCCGCGTAGGCTCGCTGATAAAACACGGAGAGTTCTTTTTTCATTTCCTGCATGGCCTTAGCCGCGGCTTTGGGATCGAGCAGATCGCTCTGCGGGGCATTCTGGAAAAAGATCCAGGCAATCAGGTCATGTTTGTCTTTGAAATGATAATAGAATGTCGGTCTCTGAATGCCGGCTGCCCGGCAGATGTCAGTGACCCTGATTTTGTCGATCGGCTTCTGTTTCATCAGTTCCTTCATGGTATTGGCGATCCAGATTTTCGTGCGGTCAGTCATAGATACCTCAATTCTTACAGAATAACAAATGTGTAATATTTTCTTACTGAATTATACATGTGTTTATTCTTTCTGAAAAGATTCGCGGGCAATATGAAACTGAACAAAGGAGGAAGAAAATGCACTATACAGGAACCTTGTACAGAAACCCATATGAACCGCCGTCTCCTTTGCTGGAGATCACCCAAGGATGTACCCATAACCGGTGCAGATTCTGCACGATGTATAAAGATGTGCCGTTCAGACCTTCACCGATCGAATGGATCGAAGAAGACCTGGCGGAGATCGCTTCCTATTACCCGCATACGACAAGACTGCAGCTGATCGGTGCCGATCCGTTCTGTCTGAGTTTTGAAAGACTGGATCAGATCTGTGATCTGGCGCATCAATATCTGCCGGACATAAAAATCATGACCATGGCGGCCCGAGTCACCAACGTCCGCAACAAAACAGTCGAACAGCTGAAGATCCTTCGCGGGAAGGGGATGAGCGAAGTCAACCTCGGTGTGGAAAGCGGTGATGACTGGACACTTGAAATGATCGACAAAGGCTATCAGGCAAAAGATATCATCGAACAGTGTCATAAACTCGATGAAGCAGGCATCAGCTACTGGATGACATTTCTGAACGGCGTTGCCGGCAAGGAACACAGTTATGAACACGCACTGCATTCAGCCGAGATATTCAGTCAGTGTCATCCGTCTGTCGTCGGCACCGGCGGACTGACGCTGTTTCCGAAAACTCCGCTGCTAAAAGATGCGCAGGAAGGAAAGTTCTCACCGCTATCCGAAAAGGAAATGCTGGAGGAACTGAAAGTCTTTGTGGAACATCTGACCTGCGACTGCTTCTTTATCACGCATCACACATCTTCAGCAAATCTCAGCGGTCCTGACTTCCAGGCAAGAAAAAAGGATATCCTTGCCCAGATCGACAATGTGATCACGCACGGCAATCTGGATTATCTTGCCAGGATCCGCAGCCGCAAGCAGACGTTATAAAGGAAAGAGGAAAACAAACCATGAAGGAGAATGTCAAAGCTTTATTTCAGCCCATCCGGGTCGGCGGAATCGAACTGAAAAACCGTATCGTCATGCCGCCGATGGACACCTGCGCATTCAATTTTGACGGCACTGTCACACCGAAACTGATGCCCTACATGCGGAACCGCGCCAAAGGCGGTGTGGGACTCATCATTCAGGAATGCGCCGATACTTCCTGGCCGGAAGGAAAAAACGGTCCCCGGGAACTGCGCATGGACGTGCCTGACTCAATTACCTTCCTGCATGATATGACCAACGTCGTGCATTCGTTCGGCACAAAGATCATCTTGCAGCTCAATCATGCCGGCTTCCAGGCCAATCCGATCAACTGCGAAGGCAAACAGTCTGTCTGTCCGTCGGATTTCAACGGCGCAAGAGCCATGACTCATGAAGAAGTTCTCAAAGTCATCCAGGACTTCATCGTCTGCGCGTACAATGCCAAACTGGCCGGTTATGACGGTGTCGAACTGCACGCGGCGCATGGCTATCTGCTCAACTGTTTCCTCAATCCTGTCATCAATCAGCGGGAAGACGAATTCGGCGGTGCGATTGAAAACCGCTTCCGCATGGTCGGTGAAATCATCAAAGGCATCCGGGAAAAATGCGGCTGGCCGTTTATCATCAGCGTGCGTCTCGGCTCGGTTGACAATCCCGGCAATACTCTGCAGGAATCCGCCGAAATCGCCCGTATGTGCGAACAGGCAGGCGCTGACATGGTCAACATGTCTTCCGGATTCAATCCGCCGATGAATACCAATCCGACCCAGTGGGCGGAAGAAGGACTCTATATTCCTTTCTCCGAGGAAGTCAAAAAGAAGGTTTCCATTCCGGTCGCCATCGTCGGCAAACTGAAGACACCGGAATTCTGCGCTGATGTCATCAAAAACGGCAGTGCGGATCTTGTCTGCATCGGCCGGCAGCTGCTGTGCGATCCGGAGTGGCCGAACAAGATCATGCAGGACAGAATCAACGAAATCAGACCATGTCTTTCCTGCTTTGACGGCTGTATGGGCGCGCTTCTGACCAGAAACGAAATAACCCGCTGCTCGATCAATCCGTATGTCGGCTTTGAAGATTTCCAGAGTGAAAACAACGTTCCGAAAACAGCCGAGCCGAAAAAAGTGCTGGTTGTCGGCGGCGGCATCTCCGGCATGCAGTTCGCCATCATTTCCGCCCGCCGGGGCAATCAGGTCATTCTCGCGGAGAAGGAGGATCATCTCGGCGGTCAGATGATGCTGGCCGGCATGACGCCGCATAAGGAAGCTGTTCTCAAAGCACTGAAGTGGTTTGAGGAAGAATGTGTCCGCCGGGGTGTTGAGATTCATCTGAACCGGAATGTGGATATGGATTATGTCAATACCGTCAAACCGGACCAGGTTGTTCTTGCGGCCGGTGCTGTCTTCGCGATGCCGCCGATCGAAGGTATTGAAAACGCGGTCAACGGAGCGGATGTCATTGCCCGTAAGATCGAGACAAAACCGGGTCAGAATATCGTCGTAATCGGCGGCGGTGTCGCCGGTGCCGAGCTGGCTCACAGAATCATTGTGGAAGGCGGCAAGGCGGCTGTGCTGGAGATGCTGCCGGAAATCTGCCGGGGCGGTGAACTGTTCCATACTATGCTGCTGAAGGATTATCTCAATAAGAATGCGACAGTTCTGACATCTGTCGCGGTAAAGAAGATCAATCCGGATTCTGTTGAATATGAAGATGCGGACCATGCCCGTCATACCATTCCTGCCGATCTGACGGCTGTTTGCGCCGGTCAGAGAAAAATGGGACTGGATCTCTATGAGCAGCTGCTTGCGGAAGGATATGAAGCTTACCGTATCGGCAATAACGAGCGGGCAGCTAACTTCCTCAACGCGACACGCAGCGCGTTTGAACTCGCATATACGATCTGACATAGAAAAAACATGAAAAAAGCCCTGTCATAGAGTGATCTGTTACAGGGCTTTTTTGTGCTGATCCATCAGGCAGAAATGGTTCAGGCCCGTTTGCCCGGATAGGCGGGATCATGCAGATACATTGCCCGGTATCCGGCGGGTGATATGCTGAATTCCTTTTTGAATGCCCGGAAGAAGACGGAATAATCACGGAAGCCGTAGTCCTGATAAACCTGGCTGATCGGCCGGCCGGTTCTGATTTCGTCTGCGCATCGTTCCAGCCGTTTTTTGGTGACATAGCGGTGGACACTCATTCCCGTTCTGTCCAGAAAGATATGGGCGATGTGGGAACGGGAAAGAAAAAACCTGCTGCCAAGAGCTTCCAGACTCAGATCTTCATCCAGATTGGTTTCGATATACTGCATCATGACCTGTACCGGATCTTCCTGCTGTCTGACTGTCTGCGTATGATCATGTTCATAGACCAGACGGGAAAGCGTCAGGATCAGATCGCAGATACATAAACCGGTAAAGTCATCACCGCCATAGCGTTCCGAGCGGTCTTCCTCGATCAGCCGCAGGATCTTCGACTGAATCAGGGAATACTCGTTTTCACTGAAATGGTGAATATACATACCGGCTTCCGCCTGATCCGTCACATAACTGAGTCCTTTCATGTTCGTGCACAGTTTCCGGAAATAAGCAGCTGAGATCCAGAATACATAACGGCAATAAGAACGTTCACTGTTTTCCGTGACAGCCCGATGAATGGTGCGGGGCGGCACCACGACCGCATCCCGGTTGGAAAGGGGAGTCCGCTTTCCTTCGATTTCCATTTCGATCTTTCCGGAAACGGGGAAATAAAACTCAAAATAATCATGACGGTGTTCAGCGACACTCTGGAAATGAGAGTCACTGTAATAGAAGATTTCATAATTCTCTTTCCGCATATTCTGGCGGCGGTCAAAGTCGGAACGGTATTGTTTTTTCATAACTTCAAATTAGCACAAAAAATGCAATGTAATCAACAATTTGCACAATATGAAATAAAGCGTTTTCATTCCAAAATAAAGATAGAAAAAAAACAAAAGGAGAACCTTTATGAAAATGACACTGCGCTGGTACGGATCGAAGTTCGATACCGTTACCCTGGAACAGATCAGACAGATTCCGGGTGTGACCGGAGTCATTACCATGCTTTATGACAAACAGCCGGGCGATCTCTGGACAAGAGAAGAGATTCGCGCTCTAAAAAATGAAGTGGAAGCAGCCGGCCTGAAGATCGAAGGCATTGAAAGCGTCAATGTTTCTGATGCGATCAAGACCGGGTCCGCTGACCGGGACAAAGACATCGAAACCTATATCGAATGCCTCAGAAACCTCGGTGAAGAGGACATTCATCTTGTCTGCTACAATTTCATGCCGGTCTTCGACTGGACAAGAACCGAACTGGCAAGAAAGAGAGCTGACGGTTCAACTGTCCTTGCCTATACCCAGGAGGCAGTCGACAGTATTAATCCGGAACAGATGTTCGATTCCATCGCTTCCGATATGAACGGAACCGTCATGCCGGGCTGGGAACCGGAAAGAATGGCGAGGGTAAAGGAACTCTTTGAACTTTATAAAGATATCGATAACGAAAAGTTATTTGCCAACCTGGTTTACTTCCTTGAGAAGATCATGCCGGTCTGCAATGAATACGACATCAAGATGGCAATCCATCCTGACGATCCGGCCTGGAGCGTCTTCGGATTGCCGCGTATCATCATCAACAAAGAAAACATTCTCCGTCTGATGAAAGCCGTTGACGACGTTCATAACGGCGTGACATTCTGCTCGGGTTCCTATGGCACGAACCTGAACAACGACCTGCCGGATATGATCCGTTCCCTGAAAGGAAGAATTCATTTCGCGCATGTCAGGAATCTGTATTTCCATTCGCCGACAAATTTCGAAGAAGCTGCGCATCTTTCAAGTGATGGCACCTTCGATATGTACGAAATCGTCAAGGCATTGTATGACATCGGTTTCGAAGGACCGATCAGACCGGACCACGGCCGCATGATCTGGGGCGAAGTCGCGATGCCGGGTTATGGATTATATGACAGAGCTCTTGGTGCGACATACATCAACGGACTCTGGGAAGCAATCGACAAAGCAAGCACAAGGGGGATCTGAAAATGAAAAAGAATGTACTGAATACTGATCTGAGCGGCAAAGTGGCAGTCGTCACCGGAGCGGGCGGCGTTCTCTGCTCGGTTATGGCAAAGGATCTTGCCAGGGCAGGTGCCAAAGTCGCACTGCTCAACCGCACATTTGAAAAAGCAAAAGCCGTCGAGGAAGCGATCCTTGCCGAAGGCGGTATCGCGAAAGCCTATGCATGCAATGTTCTGGATAAGAACATGGTGGAAGAAGTCGCAAAGCAGGTCGAAGCGGATCTTGGTCCATGTGACATTCTCCTCAACGGCGCCGGCGGCAACAACCCCCGTGCGACGACGGACAAAGAATACTATGAATCCGGCGATATCGATTCCGATGTCAAAACGTTCTTCGATTTGGAAGAAAGCGGCGTAGAGGCGGTCTTCAACCTGAACTTCCTCGGTACTCTGATTCCGACCCAGGCATTCGCAAAGCAGATGCTCGGCCGCGAAGGCTGCAGTATTCTGAATATTTCCTCGATGAACGCATATACGCCGCTGACCAAGATTCCAGCTTACTCCGGCGCCAAAGCGGCCGTATCCAACTTCACGCAGTGGCTGGCCGTCCATTTCTCAAGAGAAGGCATCCGTGTCAACGCAATCGCTCCGGGTTTCTTCGCCACCGCCCAGAACAAGGCACTTCTGTTCAACGAAGACGGCACTCCGACACCAAGAACCGGAAAGATCCTGGCCGCTACCCCGATGGGAAGATTCGGTGACAGTGAGACAGAGCTTTCCGGCGCGCTGCTGTTCCTGCTGAACAATGAAGCAGCCGGTTTCATTACCGGTGTGACACTGCCGGTTGACGGCGGATTCTCCGCTTACTCAGGTGTATAAGGAGGAACGGAATGAAAAAGTTTATGGATCAGGATTTCCTGCTCAGCACGGAAACAGCGAAGCATCTGTATCATGATTACGCCGCGAAAATGCCGATCATCGACTATCACTGCCACTTAAGTCCGCAGGAAATCTACGAGGACAGAACCTTCGATACGATTACCCAGGTCTGGCTCGGCGGCGACCATTACAAATGGCGCATACTGAGAGCCCATGGCGTGGATGAAAAATACATCACCGGTGACGGCGACGACAGAACCAAGTTCCGGAAATGGGCGGAAACAGTCTCCATGGCCATCGGCAATCCGCTGCACCACTGGTCGCATCTGGAATTACGAAACTTCTTTGATTATCAGGGTGTTCTCAACGAAGATACTGCCGATGAGGTATATGATCTCTGCAATGAAAAGCTGAAGACCATGTCCGCAAGAAAAATGATCGAGATGTCCAACGTGACGCATCTCTGCACGACCGACGATCCGGTTGATGACCTGCACTGGCACCGCCTGATCAAAGCGGATGAATCCTTCAAGGTAACCGTCCTGCCGGCCTGGCGTCCGGACAAGGCGATGAATATCGCGGCCGACACATATCCATCATATATCGCGAAACTTTCCGAAGTGTCCGGCATTCAGATCGGAACGTATAAGGAACTGATGGAAGCATTAAGACTGCGCCTTGATTTCTTCGCGGAAAACGGCTGCACAGTCTCCGACCACGGCATGGACGATGTGGCGTACGTTCCGGCTTTTGAAGGAGAAATCGAAGCCATCTTCGCAAAGCGGCTGGCCGGAAAGAAAGCGACACCGCTTGAAACGAGAAAGTTCAGAACTGCGTTCTTAACAGATCTTGGCAGGGAATATGCGAAGCGTAACTGGGTCATGCAGCTGCACTACGGTGTGATCCGTGACAACAACAAAAAGGTATTCCGGGCACTCGGACCGGATGCCGGCATCGACTCGATCGGCACTTCCGCGCCGATGAGTGAACTGGCATATTTCCTCAACGGTCTTGCCGAAAAGGGTGAACTGCCGAAGACGATCGTTTACTCCCTCAATCCGATCGACAATACAGCAATCGAAACGATCCTTGCCTGCTTCCAGGAAGGACCGACTGTCTCCAAACTGCAGCATGGCGCCGCCTGGTGGTTCAATGACCATAAACTGGGCATGATCGATCAGATGACCTCACTGGCCAACGAAGGAATGCTGGCGGATTTTGTCGGCATGCTGACAGATTCCAGAAGTTTCCTTTCCTATGCCAGACACGAGTACTTCCGGAGAATTCTCTGTGATCTGATCGGCGGCTGGGTGGAAAACGGTGAGTATCCGAATGACGAGAAGGCTTTGAAGAAAATCATCGAAGGCATCAGCTACAACAACGCCAGAAGATATTTTGAATTCTGATACGTATCCGTATACTGCGATACACGATATACCGAAAAAACGAGGAGATCAGATCACAAGGGATCCGATCTCCTTTTCTGTGTTATAAACAGTCTTTACGGCCGCTTATGAATGATTTATCTGCTCAGATCGATGATTTCACCGTCTGAGGGAATCAGGACCTGATGGTCATATCCTTCCTTTTCCAGGTACTCTTTCAGCTGCTTTCTTGTCAGATGGGCATGACTGACGGCGTCCATATGGCTGGCAATGACAATTCCGTCTTTCAGGCACTGGCATGTTCTGACGACATCTTCTTCATTCATGATCAGCCGGCCGCTTCTGGTCCGCGCATCGCAGCTGTTGACGATCACAACATCCGGTTTCTCCTCGGCAATGACATTCTCCACGACATCACAGAAAACCGTATCACCAGCAAGATATATTTTCTTTTCATTCGCACAGCGGAAAACAAAACCGGAAACAGGTCCTGCTTTCTGCGCCAGCAGTTCGTTGTCGCCATGTTTTCCATCTACACGTTTTACCGTTACACCGCCAAAACACATTTCGTCAGTTTCAAAATAACGGACGTTTGTAAAACCCATGCTTTTCGCTTTTTCGGCATCCTTCTGATTCTGACAGACGAGCGGGAAATCTGACGGCAGATAATCGGAAGTGAAATGATCCGCGTGGTCATGTGTGACAATGCAGACGTCCACGTCCTGAATGATTTCCTCTACAGGCAGGGGCAGGGGAACGACAGGCTTTGTGATAAAAGTTTTTGTCAGGGCTGCTTGTTCTCTTTCCGCATCCGTGCAGACATCCTGAAGCCAGGGATCGATCAGAAAACAGACATTGCCATAATTCAGTTTTACAGTGGCGCTTCGAATCTGTTGAAACAGCATAATTCTTTCCTTTCCTTTCATCTTCATACAGTAGTTTGCGGCGGAATATTGTCACACGCATCGATATGTTTGTATTTTTATCGGCTGAATCTCACTCTTCAAGTATCGGCAATACTCGCTGCTCAATCAATTCAATCCGGTCAAATATCCTCGGTTTGAACGTCCCGGTGATTCCGACGGAAACATTCATCTCTCTGTTAACGTAGATAATGCTGCCGCCGTCACCAATCGCCGCATATACATCCCGGGCATCAAAGGGCCTGTACCATAAGTACCCGTAGTTCATGAAACCGAACCGTTCACCGAGCTTAAGATGCGCTGCCGTCATATCCTTCAGGTATTCAGCAGAGATGATTCTTCGGCCATTGTACATGCCTTCATTCAGGATCAGCGTGCCTATGACAGCCATATCCTTTGCCGACATACACAGTCCCCAGCCGGCGGTCACGGTATCCTGAGGATCTGAATACCACTCATATTTGCGCGGGTTCTTATTCATTAGGAAATTAAACTGATCTTCCTTGGAACTGTCGCCGTGAATGATCCTTTCAGGAAGGTTCAGTGGCTTGAAGAGATTCTGATTGGCGAAATCGATGCATTTTTCACCGGCTGCGTTCTCAATGATTCCGGCCAGTATCTGTATGCCGAGGGTCGTGTATCTGAATTCTCCGGTGATTCCTTTGCGACCGCCCAGAAAATCAAGCGCCGCAAGCGTCCAGTCGGCAGAAGTGCAGATTTTTGTCCATGGTTCCGACTTGAATTTATAGGGAGCAGTCATTGTCAAAAGATGCCGGATAGTTACTTCCCGGATCGTTTTCTCACCACGCTTCACGGTGTAATTGGGAAAGAAATCCATTACTTTCTGATCAAGACTGCTGATACAGCCTTTGTCGAGAGCAATTCCGGCAAGCAATGCCATGATACCTTTGGTCACAGAATTGGCATTCACCGCATCTTCCTTCTGAAAACCATGCCAGCAGGCATCATAGACCGGCTGACCATTCCGGATGGCATAAATCTGACAGATATTGGATTCGTTTCCCTTGCTGAGGGAAACATATTCATGAAACTGTTCTTTACTGCTCACAAAAGCCTCCTCAAGATTGAATTGGACGTCCTAAGGTTAGGCTAAGGTAATTAAAAATTGATATCAAGTACTTTCATAAACAATCTGGAATCATTCTCCCTGTCAGACGATGGGCATGTTATCATGATGATACAGGAGGCGGTATAGGCATCTTCATCACTGGTTTCTGCACCGCAGGCGGGTTCGTGAGTATATCTTTCCTGCGGATCAAATGAATATTTATTCACTTCTTTGAGCAAAAATACCTAAACCGTAAAACAGCATGGTATTGCGCCGGGAAAGTATTCCAAAGGGTTGAAGGGGAAACGTTTCAGCCTTCCGCATTTGAAAAAAAGAGCGTGAAAACAGCACCGCAAAAGTGTTTTTCACGTGGTGCTGTTTTCTTTTACACAAGACACCGTAAAGGACAGGGAAAGACAATGACGAATGGAAAAAACATACAGAGGTCCGGATGCCTGATCCTTTGCGGCGGAAGATCCGGACGCATGAAACATGACAAGGCAAAGCTTGTCTGGCACGATCAGAGTTTTCTTGAAATCATCTGTGCGAAGATCAGACGCATGGCCATGCCGCGGTATGTTTCGCTGGCAAGCACGGATGAGCAGATTCCCTCGGACTTCATTGCCCTCAAAGACGAGGTCTGTGATGAAAACGGCGGTTTCATCGGACCGCTGGGAGGAATTTACACCGGCTTGAAACAATGTGTCCGGGACGGACTGGACGGAATCTATACCGTGCCTGTGGATTTGCCGCTGTTTGAAACGGAACTCTTTGACCTGATCGCAAAAGCAGAGGAAACTGCTCTCCAGGCAGACATTTATATCTTGGTATCTTCTGACGGGAGAATGCATCCGGCAACCGGATATTACCGCAGCAGTGTCATCAGCACAGCGGAAGTCCTGATCAATAATCATGATTACCGTCTGATGTCTCTGATCAGACATCCGGATCTGAAAACAGTCTTTGTTCCGACCGAAAACGCTCAGCAGGACAGGATGCTGTTCAATGTCAATTCGCCGGCTGATTACGAAACTCTGACAAAGAAAGCGGAACACAGGATAAAACATATTGTCCTGCAGGGGGATAAAGGGGCAGGCAAATCCACCCTGATCCGGAGACTGGCACAGGAAATGCAGTGTACGGCCGGCGGCTTTCTGACGAGAGCGGTCATGAGCCGGAAAACGGGATACAAAGATATCTTCATGTATCCGGCGTCCTTCATTTTTGATACAGATGATCAGGGTATCATCGCGCGGGAAAACGGAAAACTGTGCGGCATCACGCAAAACGGCGTGAAGGAAGTGTATCCGGAAGTGTTTGATACATACGGAACACAGCTGATTCATTCCGCTTCCAAAAAGCAGCTGATCATCATGGATGAGATCGGCTTTATGGAAGAAAAGGCACAACAGTTTCAGAAAGCCGTCCTTTCCGCTTTTGACGGAACTGTTCCGGTGCTTGCATCCGTTAAGGCGAAAAACATATCAACGCCGTTTCTCGAAGAAGTCCGCAGCCATGAAAATGTCCGGCTGATCGAACTGAACGAAACAAACCGCGATGAAGTATACGAACAGCTCGTCGAGCTGTATACGGACAGGAAAGAGGACCCGCGATGAAGGCCATTAAGATACGGAATCTGATCCTGCTTGCGTTTTTCGCGGATATCGGTTTTGTTTCAAAACATTTGATCGCACCGTTTGCCAATGTTCTTACTGATTTTCTAAGGGTGCCCGGCGGTATCGGTACAGCGTTCTCCCTGATGTTTCTGGTCGTTGGCGCGTATCTGATTCAGAGAAAGGGTGCTGCTTCGGCAATGTCTCTGGTGCAGTGCATCCTTGCCATGTCACTGGGAATGGTGGGTGCGATGGGATCACTCTCACCGTTTGGCTATCTGATGCCGGGTATCGTCATAGATATCGTTCTCGCATTCTGCCGAAGATGCAATGTCTCTCAGCTGATCGCCATGACATCCGCCAATGCGGCCGGTTCGCTGGCGGCGGCACTGACCGCGAATTTCATCGTATTCCGTCTGCGCGGGGCAGTGCTTGCACTCTACCTGCTTATCGCTTTGATCAGCGGCGGTTTATGCGGACTTCTCGCAACCGTCATATACAAAAGAATCCGGCCGCTGTATCGGGATGGAAAAACTGCTGCTGAACAATAATCAATCCAGAAAGAGATCAGGAGGCTGGTATGAACAAAAAAACAAAATATATCCTTGCGGCAATCGCCGCGGTTCTTGTCATTGCGGCTGTCATACTGGCGGTGAAAGTCAGAGGCAACGCGCCGGAACAATCCGGTCTGATCATTCAGAACGGAAACAATACCGTAACAGTCCGCTGGGAAGACCTCAGTCAGACCGTATTCTCCGGAGAAATCGTCAACGGCAAAGGGGAAGCATCAAACCATGAATATCAGGGAACAGAGCTGATCGCCCTGTTCAATGCCAACGGAATCCAAATCACTGCCGACACAAAGATCACCGTTACTTCGGAAGACAATTACACAGTGGAACTGAACGGCGCGGAGGTCATGTGTGACAACAAAGTCTATGTGGCTGTCACGCGGGATCATGAAATGATTGAAGGTATTGACGGCAATCAGGGCGGCCAGCTGGTGGTCTACGGTGATGCCAATGCCAAACGGCAGGTCAGATATCTGAAAACAATAACGGTTGAATAAGAGAAGAAGAAAGGATCCTGTCTCAAATGAGAACAGGATCCTTTTTACATGATCAGGGAAACTGTGTGTCTCAGGCCTTTTCCACTTCCACAAGATTCGTGTGCTGGGGATTGCCTTTTGCCAATGGTGTCGGATAAGCGGAACTGGTCAGCACATTGATCGAACCGCGGCGGTCTGTGCCGTTTTCATCCGGTGTGTACCAGCCGCCCTGTGACATTGCCACAACCCCGCGCATGATCCGTCTTGTGACGACAGCCGGGATGATGATAGTGCCGCGCCTGTTGTAGATACGGACCTCATCACCGTCGGCGATGCCTCTTGCGGCGGCGTCATCCGGATGGATCCAGAGACCGGGTTTTTCAACTTCATCCTGCCATTC
Source organism: Solobacterium sp. (assembly GCA_017404505.1). GTDB lineage: Bacteria > Bacillota_I > Bacilli_A > Erysipelotrichales > Erysipelotrichaceae > Bulleidia. Next base: position 50,898 of record JAFRCE010000027.1, read on the forward strand.
GTTGTTGTCATGCATCGAATGGGTGCGTCGTCTGGTATGCCAGCCGATCAGCTGCAGCGGGAATTCCTTCTGAAGCGGATCGTCCGGCCCTTCCGGACAGGAAATATAGCGGGTCACGGCCGGAACGTCTTCCAGATGCATGTCATACAGTGTTTTCGAGAAGATCTCGATCTTGCCGCTTGGTGTTTTGAACGGATGATGCTCGGGATCGGCAATCTGTTCCTCGAAAGCAATATAGATCTTCGGCTGTTTGTACTGCCAGCCGCCAAGGGCGGAGAAGGTATCGTAATCCGGCAGTTCCTTTTCTTTCTTACGCAGGGCGTTATATGTCGCCCGCAGCCAGTAGTCCGCTTCCGGATGACCGCCGGTGAACGTTTCATAGAGACCCAGGTTTCGGGCGATGTCCTTCAGCCATTCCCACTCGAACACTGCTCCGAAGAGCGGCTCAATGACCTTGTTGTTGCGCAGAAGATAGTTGCTGCCGCGCCATGGCGCATTGATGTTGTCCGTCTCGAAGACCGACGTGCCGGGCAGGACATAGTCGCCATAGCGGGCACTCGGGGTCATGAAGATATCCGAACATACAATCAGCTGGCACTTGGAATCATTTTTCAGAATGCGGATCGTGTCAGCGATATTGGAATGCTGGTTGATCAGTGTGTTGCCGGCCAGATTCAGGATCATCCGGACATTCGCATCCAGCTTGTCCATGCCGTGGACACGGTCATCGCGGGCAGTCATTTCGGCGCCGTGCTCAATGGCCTTCGTCCAGAGGAAGATCGAGATCGAACCTTTATACGGATTGTCAACCGGAGGCATGGCATTGGGAGGTCCGGCATGTTCACGGGTCATGCCGCAGCCGCCGGCATTACCGCCGGGAATGCCGATGTTGCCGGTCATTGCCGCCAGGGTGGCGATTCCTTTGACAGCCTGTTCACCGTTACCGGTCCGCTGGATGCCGTAGCCGCTGATGATGCAGGCGGGTTTCGCGGCTGCAAATTCTCTGGCCAGACTGCGGATCTTCTCAGCCGGGATACCGGTCAGCGGCTCCGCCCATTCCGGTGTGCGCTCAATGCCGTCCTGCAGACCGAAGAGGTAGCTGCGATAGCTTTCGTTCGGTCCGACGCCTTCCGGCATATGCTCTTCGTCAAAACCGATGCAGTATCTGTCCATATACTCCTGATCCTGCAGGCCTTCCCGGAAAATCGTATATGCCATGGCATCCGCCAGGGCGGCATCGGAAGTCGGCCGGATCGGGATCCATTCGTCCGCATATGTGATGGCTGTCTGCGAGAGGCGGGGATCGATGGCAATGATGCGGATGTTCTTTTCCTTCAGTTTCGAGAGATAATAGTTTCTTTCCGAACCGAAGATGGTTTCGGTGGAATTGTCACCCCAGAAGATGACCAGGTTCGTATTCAGGATGTCCGCCGGACTGTTGCCGAAAAACACGTCGCCGAAGATATATGGCGCAATGTAGGAAGCACAGGCGGAGCTGTAGCTGCCATAGGATCCCAGGTAACCGCCGTCCGCTGCCAGCAGCCGTTTGGCAAGCGTGGAAGGACGCATGACACCGGTGATGCCTGTCGCGTAGTTGACATAGCGGGATCCCGGTCCGTAGGTATCACGGATACGGATCCATTCCCTGGATATTTCGTCCGCTGCCTGCTGCCAGGTAATGCGGCGGAATTTACCGCTGCCGCGTTCGCCGATACGCTTCATCGGATATCGCAGCCGGTCCGGGGAAAGGAATGTCTTCCGGTAGCCTCTGCCTCTGACACAGGCGCGGATCTGCGGATCATTGCTGGAAAGATCAGATTCGATCTTCAGGATACAGCCTTCCTGTACCGTCGGCCGGATCACGCACTTGCCGCCGCAGTTATTGCCGCCGCCGCTCAGAACGACCCTTGGCTCTTCGAGCGCGATGGCAGGGGAAGGACCGTCCTCGGTGACGTCAATGAATTCTTCGGCAGACGGCTTCAGGATATCCCACAGCTGTGCTGTTCTGTTTTCGATGCCAAGCGCTCTGGCAAAAGAGGCCAGGGATGTATCACAGCGGCCGCCGAGCACATGGAGAAGATGATCACAGACGGCAATGAAAGCGTCGAAGGTGCCACGCTTTTTTAACTCCTTCAGTAGTAACTTCTGATTTTCCAGAGTGTAATCATCGACAAATTCATCGCTGTGTTTCAGACTGCCGGCACACGTCAGATAATAGAGATAACGGTACTGTTCACCGATATAATCCGGCGGATTGCCTTCCATACGGACCGGACGGTACCCGTCAGCATAATATCTTTTGATCACTTCCAGTGTCGTCTGGTTGCACAGAACACGCTCGTCAAAACAGACCGAAGCCCACAGTGACGGTTTGAAATCCGCATCGCAGCCGCGGAACAGGAAATCGTATTCGAGCGTCCATTCTTCTTCTGTATGCTCTGACCATTCCGGCAGCAGCTTCAGCAGCCGCATTGCTTTTTCACGGTCGGCAAAGAAGTCCGCCGCCAGCAGCCAGACGGATCTTGGCAGCTGTCTTTGCGATGCGCCGGGTGTCATGCCAATCTGTCCCCACAATGTATTGCGGATTTCAGCAAGATGCTGCGGCGCGTCAATCAGGATGGCACCGCACAGTGTGCCGTTCTGATAAAAGAGTTTTTCATATGGTTCAGCAGGATTTGCCGGATTGACCTGATAGTGAATACGGTTATCCGGCTCGAATACCGTCTTTTTTCCTTCTTTGGAAACATCGCCGAAGGAATACACAAACACATTGCGGCCGGAGAAGATCAGTTCGCCGCCATTGTACAGTGGGGCATTCCTGACTTCTTCTGAATCGGTGCCATAGACAGCACTGAGACCGGCGGTGATACCGCTCTGTCCGGCAAAACTCCAGAGACCGGGATTCGGATTCCACTGGATGCAGTCGCCGGCTGCCAGTACATCCGGAAGACTCGTTTCCATGCCCTGATTGACAGATACTCCGCGTTCACATACAGCACCGGCTTCCTGCAGCAGCATCACATCCGCCCGGATGCCGCAGGAAAGGATCACAAGATCTGCCGCAAATGAACTGCTTTCGCCGCTGATCTTTGCTGTGACAGTCTTGACACGGCCATCGTCACCGGCTTCGATCACAATATTCGAAACACTGGTAAAACTGTGGATGCCCTGGGCTTCCAGACGGTCTTTGAACACACCGGCACTTTCGTCATCCATAAAGCGGCCGAGCAGTTTCGGCGCCAGTTCCAGTACCGTGACATGAATGCCGGCTGATTTCAGTTCCTCGGCTAGTTCCACACCGATCACACCGCCGCCGACCACGATCGCATGTTCGGCAAAAGCCATATCACGGTGAATTTTTTTCATATCGGCAATACTGCGCACGGTATGCACACCATTCAGATCCGCACCGGGAATCGGCGGAACCGCTGCCGAAGCACCCAGGGCGCAGATCAGTTTATCATAAGAAATCCGGCTGCCGTCCCGGCAGGTCACATAATGCTCATCGGCATGGATGGCAGTAACAGCGCAACCTGTCTTCAGCTGGATTCGTTTTCTTTCATACCATTCTGCCGGATGCAGAGCGATGTTTCCGGCATTCAGATACTTGATGTCCGTCTTGCTGAGAAGGGGACGCAGATAAGGTCTTTCTTCACCCGCTTCAAGAATGCAGATTTCCGCGTCGGCAGAATTTGCCCGGATCGTTTCCGCGGCACTTACACCGGCAATGCCGCCGCCGATAATTACATATTTCATTCCCATGGGTATTCTGCCTTTCTTTCCCGATTTTCACCAAGTGTTTCATAGTCAATAAACTGCAGACAGTGAGTCAGACAGGCATCGACGCATGCCGGGTTCTTTCCCATAGCCCGCAAGTCGGCACAGCCGTCACATTTGGCACTGCGGCCGTCCCGGAAGCTGAGTTTTGGCGATGCCTGGGGACAGACCCGGGTACAGATTCCGCAGCCAATGCATTTTTCTTTCCGATGGCCGACGGTTCCGTCACTTTTCCGGTACATGGCACCGGTCGGACAGTGCTTTATGCATTCCGCCTCGTCGCAGTGAATACAGGCACCGGAGAAATGAAAAAACTCAAGCGGTTCTTCACCGGTGTTCACTGTAACAGTGCGGCGGAAAAACAGTCCCATTTCCAGATTGTTTTTGTCCTTGCATGCCATCTGGCAGACATTGCAGCCGATGCATTTCTTCTGGTCGTAGATAAATCCGAAACGCTTCATAAGGAACTCCTTTTTTGCTGGATTGATCATCAGCGGTTATTGTTTGCTTGCATGAATTCTATGCACAGGCTGAGATCATGATCCGCCCGAACATTCTTATATTAAGTATATCTGTTTTATCAGTACTGTTCGTATGATGTGACCTGTTTTCTTTGCGGTCTTTTCAGCAGTCAGTAAATATTCGAAGAACTCTCTCAGGTTCATTTCGCAAAAGGGGAGAATCAGGAAATCTGTCCCGGATCAATCCGGAATCTCCGTCTCTTCACCGGTATAAAGATGCCTAAGATGAAAACCAGCGAAAGGATCTTTCAGGTCTGAGTACGCGATGCTTACGCCGTAGGCTTCTGATACGTCCAGTGCCTTGTCACCGATGCCATAGACATAATGATAATGAGGATGTGCATCCGCAATGAGCCTGGGCTTTCTGTCTGTGACCCACGGCTCGTCCTGCATATAATACGCTCTTTCCTCTATACGTTTGATCGTGCTTCCGGCAGGCATTTCCTTTACGGTTCTCTTTTTTCCTTTTCCTTTGATCATACGGTCGGTCCAGATATCGTCCTTAAGTGTCCCGATATACATTTCCCTGACCGACTGATCCTTCAATACCGCAAACCAGTACGTATCCGCTTTTCCGCCGATGATCCAGTCGACTTCATCGCGGAAAGCCTGACAGAATTCAAAACCTTTCTCTTTTTCCACAAGTTCCTGAAAGCGATATTCTTTCATTTCCGGTTTCCTTTCGTTAGTGTGTCAATACGATGTCAGATTCTCATTGCTGTGCAATATCACTCAGAAAAGTTTTGACTTCTCTGAGATACGCATCAGGAGTTTCCAGATGGGTCACATGTCTTGCCTGAATATGGACAAGTCTGCCGTCCGGCAATCTGCTCAAGGCAAATTCCGCGTTTTCCTGTGACATCGCGCCGTTCAGTGTTCCGTCCGGAAGAAAGGAAGTGTCGGCCTGGATCAGGAGGACAGGGCAGGTGATTTGCTGCAGCGCTTCCGCATGACTGAAGCCGGCATTCCATGTGCCGTCATAAAACGCCTTGCCGAAGTGCGGATCATACAGATCCATTCCCCTGACCATTTCCCTGATCAGCGGAGATACAAAAGGTATCTCGACGGTTTTCTGCCAGTGAAGCATCCTCGACAGGAATATCAGAACACGGATCAGAACCCGTGCTCCGGGGAACGCGTTGTTTTTGAAAAACGCTGCGGAGTTTTTGATCCAGAATATGAGATAGTCTCCTTCATTGTCTTCCCGGACTGCCTTGTCACTGATGGCAAAGGTGCGGTATGCAATGGTTTTCCTGATGGAAGGGTATTCCGAGGAAAACAGAGGCGGGTCTTCCAGGATGGCAGCTTCAATCAGATCAGGCCAGTTGGCGGACAGCCAGACAGCCAGAAGTCCTCCGGATGAGTTTCCGCTGACAATGACAGGTCTGCCAATGACTTCTTCAATAAACTGTGCCAGGGAAGTGCCGATCTGTTTTGCACTCATCTCATAATCATCCGGGCATCCGGTCATTCCGTGTCCGGGATAATCAACCGCGAATACATGATACTTTTCTGACAGAGGAATCATGACACGATGATAGGAAAGCCAGTCCAGAAGCTGCGCATGCAGAAGGAGAAGGGGCGGTTTATCAGATCCTGCTGACTCAGCATAATGAAAACGGACATCACCAACGGTTATATCCTTTTCCGTAAAACCCGCTTTCTTCAGTGTCTGATGGCAGGGATCCCGGTACAGTGCAGAGTAAAGGATGACCAGCGGCATCAGTCTGAGAAAGATGAGGGCCAGATGAATGAGAATTCTGACCATTTTCTCTCCTGTTCAAGGTATAAAGCATAATTTTTGGAGGCGTGTTCGCTTCCGGCAGATTCAGGCGGGATCTGCGTAACCGCATACCTCACACACGGAGTGTTTTTTCATCGGCCGTCTGCACATCGGGCAGGTGATGATTCCGTGCGTGTTCTCGATATGGTTTTTCAGTTCTTCTTCGGTCGCAAAAGTGTCTTCGCAATGGCTGCAGTAATAGACGTGTCTCTGCGCAGTTCCACCTGCGATCTGTTCCGTCTGTTCTTTTGAGAGTTTTTTCTCCTTTTCTTCCATTTCATCCTCCTGACTTATGAATAAGACTTTATTGATTCAGCAGGCTCTTTACGGATCCAAGGTCCTCCATGCGTATGCCGGACGCATCGATCCTGTCTTTTTCATTTTGCATTTCTGATTTTGCCGCAAGTCGGCCGTTATTTTTACAGTAAATAGTTATGAAGCATCCGTCCCGTATAGCTGTCGTGGCTGATCAGAAAACGATTGACTGCGAAATATCTGATGATTGTCTTTGTGTCCAGAAACTGTTCTGGGGGATATATCTGGCTGCAAGTATCAGCAGACATACTGACAGTACCAATATAATTATCATCATCTGTTTCCTTTATCCTCTCTGTTCTCTCAATCAGCATCAACAAGCAGGATCCCAGGTCAGAAAAAAGTTTCGAAGATCAGCAGAGCATTCTCCGCAGGTGATTTCGATCCGGTATCGACAGTTAGATCATATCCGTTCTTTGGAAACAGATATTCTTCCGAGGCTTCCGCAGATCCGGGATGCCGGTTCCCGCGGGCAAGTTCTCTTTCCCTTAACAGACGCAAAGGGCAGCTGATGCGCACCAGCCGTATCTGGCTGGATGTCAGATGATTCTTCAGATGCTCAAAAATACGTTCACTGGTAATCACATGATCGACGATCACACCGGTACCTGCGTTTGTTATTTCCTGAACCTTCGAACAAAGATCATCCGATATTTCGAAAACATCATCTTCATAGATCGGTTCTTCCGGTGACATTTTCAGAAAATCATCGATCGAAACAATTTCATATCGTTCCGAACACTTATCTGAAATAAGAGTCTGCAATGCTCTGGCCAATGTGGACTTTCCGCTGCTGGAAGGTCCATTCAGCAAAATGATCTGCTGCGTCATATCGTCTCACTTTCCAAACAATCCGGTTTTCCGGGTTTTTCATGATCTTTTGCGTTTATCATTCCTCTTTTTCTCTCGATTTTCAGTTCGTAGCAGCATGCGTAACGGAACGAAAATCCGCAGTTCTGTCAATGATTGTACTTCATGATGGCGGATACCAGCAGTGCTATGCCAAGTACAAGTCCGGCTGCCATTGGCCCAAAGGTGAAAACGGTCCGGGCAAATGCCGTGCATATGCCGGAAAGGAGAAACCCGGTTCCCATGATCAGGATTCCGGCTCCACAGAGTGCGCAGTATGCCTGTCTGTTTTCTTCACTGACTTTGTCGGAATGATAGTTGATGATCAGATCCATTCTCTGCCTTTTCCAGATCTGCCAGCCAAGCCAGATGAAAATCAGACCTAAAAACACAAATAAGACACCAATCATAACAAACCAGATGAAATCACTCATATTACCCTCATTCCCGGATCGATCCTGTACGCTATGCTTTGCCTGCTTTCTTCAATGCGTCATATGTCTCCGAAAGCCATTCGTTGTAGTGATCATAAGGGCTCTCGGTCCACCAGTCCAGCAGTTTGTTTAACAGCTCGATATCTTCTTCGATGCTGGTGCACCTGTACTGTTCCGGATCACGGTTGACAGTCACGACATGATTGCTGTCGTCTTTAAAGTCGATCCGGTAAATACAGTGGCCGGTCCAGCTGCGGTGCGCAAAGAGGGTGGATCCCTCCATATACCAGAACCATTTATCTTCCATGACCTGCGGTACATTGCCGCGGCGCAGCGCGTTCATTTCCTCAATGCTGAAAACCCTGTTCAGAATGAAAGTCTCATGCCGCTGCGGCATGGGCTCTGTTTTCCAGTCGTTACGCTGTGCTATGTTTTTTTTGTTCGTCATATATTTCTCCGGTTCGAACTGATCAGTTAATCCTATTTTCTCATAGTCAGCAGCTTTATTCCCAAAACAAATACGCCGGCACCAAGAATAATAAAGAATCCCCATACGGCATTCCAATATGGCGAAGCTGTATCGAACATGGACATTAGCAGTCTATGCCAGAAGGGCAATCCGGTTGCTATGGCAAACAGATCAAACAGAAGATATGCCCCGCCTAAAAAGTAAATCCATCGCCAGACATAATTGCTTTTCCGCTCCCTGAAGAAGGTGATTATTCCCAGAATGCAAAGACCCGCAAGGATGCCCATGATAAGAAAATAGGGGATTCCTTTATGTTCCAGGATTCCCAGCCAGAAAGACGCATAGGAATTCCGGTCCAGAAAAGCCCATATTCTGTGCATATGAAATAATCCAAAGAATATAAAGAACCAAGGTTCCCATGGATAAATCTTTTTCAAGCAAAACTCCTTACAGCGCTATTCTGATGCATGATCATACCACTTCTTCACAATTCTGATTTTATCATTATGATTTCATTTATCCTCTGTATTGCTGAATGAATTATTATTGATTATTTTAAAAACTATTAAATAATGGAATATATAAACTTTTTGGGGGATTTGTTTATGGTCAGAATCAATTATCTGGTTCACATGATTTCCGGTATTCTGTATGCTGTTCTGGGTATCTTTCTTCTTCTGCCAGCCATGTTTATTTCCTTTCTGTCATTGATTTTCAATGGCAATCTGATTGGTCTGATCATGATTATCATGTCGGCATTCATCCTTTATACAGCTTATCTGTGCTTCCGTAACGGCATCAAGGATCCGAAGATATACAATACAGATCCTGTGTTATATAAAAGCAACGAAATGAAGACATCTATCTTTTCCATTCTTTCCGCACTGATTATTCTGTTACTCCTGCTTGTTTTCAATCAGAGTATTTCAGATGTCATTAAATATGGATTCGGCATGTTTCTTGCGGCCGGAGCCGTTCTTCTGATCGGCAACCTGGTTTCACTTGGTCTCACATTGAAAATGCAGAGCGGCCAGTCATAGTTTTCGTCGGGGATCCGCTAACATCGTCCGGTATACAGCAGATTCCGTTCACAATGCTGTCTTCGCAAGCTTCATTGTATCAGGACCTTATGTGTCACTTTTTTCATCTGTTGCATTCAGATTGTAAATTCAAGATATAAAAATCTCCTTTCACATAGCCTGAATGGCTGCGGAAAAGGAGAATCAGTGTAATTGCATTGCCGTAAGGCCTTTTCCTGTCAGAACAAACCGCTTCAGGCAATACTCCTGATTATGTGATGGCCATGCATAAAAGACTGAATTCAGCTGCTGAATTCATGATTGCAGGCTATACAGCGGACACGTTTGTGTTCACCGGAAAGTTCCAATAATTCAAAAGAAACAGTATTGCCGCATTTGGGACATTTCAGCGAAAGAAACAAGGTTGGATCAAACTGCTGGGATGGAAGCGTGGAATCCGGTGTTGGCGGAACTTCCGGCTTCGGTTCGGTGGGTTCTCTTTGAACGCCGATTTCATGAATGCCCGTATCATCTCCGCCGCTGATGTTGTTCAGTACTTCTTTCTTCAGTTCCATATTTCCGGCTTTTTCCTTTCTCTGTGCATGGCTGATTTACCAAAGCACAGTCATTCTGATAATATGTGCAGCTTAAAACACTGTATTTTTTATGATTCGGCAGACTGTTTCAGACCAAATGCCAGCCATCTGCCGTCAATATCCTCGATGACAAATTCCCTGTTCTGATAATCGGTTACGGCAAGAGGTCTGACAACCTTGACGTCTCTGGATACAAACCTTTTCTCCAGTTCCTCCTGATTGTCAGTATAGAGGTAGGCATCGTATCCATAACCATACAGTTCTCTGTTTGTCTGAATCCTGTCTGTATTTGCCTGAAGCAGAATGATTTCCACACTATCACGGTATAAGCAGACATGCGGCTCATCACAGTCCAGATATCCAACTGCGGTAAAGCCGAGTTTGCCGGCATAATACTCTGCTGTTTTCAGGATGTTCGGAACAGGAAAGATACAACTTAGTCCTCTGATGCCTGCAGCAGAATCTTTCGGTATGATTCTTCCCGGCAGTTTATTCCATCCTTCCAGAATGACCAGGTGCCCGTCAACATATTTTTGCCGGAATACTTCGGCACTGTCTCTGTCAGCACAGATCTCCTTTGGATATTCAGTGTTGATCTGGTCATATTCATTCTGTGTGATCTGACTGGATGTAAAATAATCGTCATTACGGTTTGCATATCCGTGCCAGGCAAAATACTGCTTTTTTCCGTTAAAGGTTCTAAAGCCGCATCCGAATCTTACCTGATTTGAAATGACACGTAAATTGAAATCCTTTTCGTTATTCATAGTCTTATACCTTCACAAATCCCGGCTGATCTGGATTTACTTAAGCCGGAATATATTTCTGCTGATCCACAGATGATTTCAGTCTTCTGTTATATCTCTGGAATATACCAGTATGTGTTGTATTTGTGCATAAATGCCCAGGCACCATGAGGCATTAGCCGCAAGGCATTGAATGCATTGTAATAGTCACCGGCAGCTGCTCAATATACCACCTTTATTCTTTCCGGATGATTCTCTTCATAAGCCAGCTGAACCGTACTGCCTTCGACAGGCACAGGGTATTCCGTTCCGATCCATTTTCTCTTTATATATTCTTTTCCATCCACCACATACCTGACTTTGATGATATACGGAAAAGCCGCGCCGTCCAGCGCTCCGTTTCGTATTGGTTTTTTGTTGATCTTCAGCCACCACTGTTTTTTGGCCGATAGGATCGTTCCTGTCGTTCTTCGCATTGCTTTGCCTCCGGAAAATCAAAGTCGTCATACAGATCCGCCGGGTCTGTTTGTACCAGTAATCTGTCATTTCTCATCTGTATTATTAATGATGTCTCCGTTCAGGAACCGTTATCATTTCTTCTCTGTCCGCATTGTGTACCAGTGAGAAACATAAATCTGTAATCAGCATATCATTCGATATGTGTTTTTTCTCCGGATTTACTCCTGCTGATAACATAATCATCAAAATCTGACAAAGACAGACTTCGTTTTACATTCAGCGGCCGTTCTGCCGGATCCTGCGAGGTGCGTCCTGGATCTTATCTGCATAATGGATACAGAAAGGTCATGCATGGTGCTTAAGATATTCCTCAAACTCCGGTGTCCTGCTCCAGTATTTAATGCCCCAGTTCTCAAAGTTCCATTCATCCATATACTGGTTGCATTCATAGTCCACATAATAGATCAGGTGATCCTGAACAACGAAATTCGTCGGAAAATAGTCGATGTTTAAACCCGCTTTCCTTGCCAGTTCTGCCATTTCGCGAATCTGAATCAGAAATGGTTCGACCGATGTACCATCACGCACCATTTCAAAAATCGTTGGCCCTTCAATGTATTCCTTGACGATTATCTCGGAAATATCGTCGACGGAAATCATTGCCGGAATCCTGATTCCTGCCTCTGTTAATCTTCGGTAATCATTTTTCTCTGCTTCGATCTTGTTGCCAAAGGTGTAGTAATCACAAGGCTCATGATGGATCTGCTTCAAAACCACTTTTTTGCCGCATGAAAGAGCTAGAAAGCTAACTATATAAAAATCAAGTAGTTCTTATGAAAAAGTTTGAAAATGAACGAATTACCTGATGTGTTAGCTGAAGAAGAAATACTAGTTCTTTGAAATTGTGAATATGGATTGTAACTGACGCACTTAAAACAA
>JAFRCE010000006.1 GCA_017404505.1 Solobacterium sp.
GATAAAAACCTCCTCTTATTCTTTCGTTGTAGTTTCGCAGACCACACACGAAATTATAAGCCAGGAGGCTTTTTTCATTATCTCTCCGCTAAAGCTTATTTGGACCCCCGGACTATCCGGGGGTTTTAATGGCTATGCCAATAAAGAAAAGTGAGTTCAAAACTCACTTTTTTGATGTTCAGAATAATTAAGTTATCTGACCCTTTCGTATCTGTCGAAATGGAAGACCAGGCCTTCATATTCCTGATCCTCGCCCCGTTCGACACACTGCCATTCCGCGTCATCATCCAGATCGTCAAACCAGGTATCCGCTTCAAAGATACTTTCCACTTTGGTAATGATGGCGGTATCACATAAAGGAAGCAGCGTATGGTAAATGGAACCGCCGCCGATCACCACATAATCATCCGTGTTTTCCGGCAGGAATTCTTTCAGCTCGTGAACGCTGCGAACGATTTTCGCGCCTTCCACAGCAAAGTCGGTATTACGGGAAAAAATGATATTCTCCCGGTTCGGGAGCGGTTTGCCCTGCGGAAAAGTTTCCAGGGTTTTTCTTCCGTAGATAACGGTTTTTCCGGTTGTCAGCCGGCGGAAGTTCTTCATGTCTTCGGGGATATGGACAAGCAGGTTTCCCTGATTGCCGATCGCCCAGTTTCTGTCTACTGCAGCAATTGCGATCATCTTCTTTACCTCACACAGCTATTTCGATGTTGCGGATCTGTTCTCCGGCAACCTTGTAATCCTTCAGTGCGACACTGTCTTTTGTAAAACGGTAGAAGTCATGGATCTCGGGATCCAGCCAGAAGGTCGGAGCCGGCTGCGGTGTTCTCTGAATCAGCTCTTCGATTGCCGGAATATGCCGCGGCGCGTAAATATGGGCGTTGGCATCGACATGAACGAACTCACCTGCTTCCATGTCACACACCTGAGCGATCATATGCTGCAAAACGGCATACTGGCATGTATTCCAGGCCCAGGCGGCCAGGACATCCTGCGATCTCTGATTGAGGATCATGTTCAGTGTCAGCCTGTCCTTGCCCTCTTCCTGACTGACGACGAAGGTCACGCTGTACGCACATGGCTGCAGATGCATTTCATCGAGATCTTCCGGATTCCAGATCGTTGTCATGATGCGGCGGCTGAACGGTGTGTTCTTCAGGTCATAGATCACTTTGTCAACCTGATCCAGATGCCACTTGCCGTTCTTCTTCACAGCCGCGACACGGCCTGTTTCCCTGTCACGGAAGATATCTTCGCCCTCTTCATTGACAGCGAATTCATAATATGCCGGGAAGGCATGCACCAGCCCTTCCTCGTTCACGTCCTTGCAGGCATGTTTGATGCCCATCTGATATCCGTATGCTTTGCCGATCGATCCGCTCTCATCAGCCCATTCGTCCCAGATATGCGGTCCGAGGTCGTTGATGTTGTTGCTTTTCTTCTGCCAGATCCACAGCACTTCATCCGTCGCGCTCTTGATGCCGGTTTTTCTGAGTGTCAGCATCGGGAATTCTTCTCTGAGATCGAAGCGGTTGATCTCGCAGAATTTCATGATCGTATAGGCAGGCGTTCCATCCGGCCAGTGCGGACGTACTTTCTGTCCTTCTGTCGATGTTCCGTTTTCCAGAATATCTTTGCACATTTTGATAAATTCGATATCCGCAATACTCATAAAACACCTCTTGTTTCTTTTCCCTATTGTACAGAATTTTCATCGTGTTTGGTAAAAAACCACTTTCACCACAGCCTTACACAGAAGCTGAAAAACACCGGCTATCCGGATAACCGCAGACTTCATCTCTTTTCTTTCCCGCTGTTTTCAAAGATAATAAAAGTAACTAGAAAAGGACTGGTAATCATTTATGAGTTTTCCTGAGAAGTTTTTATGGGGCGGCGCGGTTGCGGCCAATCAGCTGGAAGGCGCCTGGCTGGAAGACGGCAAACAGCCCAATGTAACAGACATCATGGTCGGTATCGGATCCAGAGATCCCGGCATCAAATGGAATGAGGAAACAGGCAAATGGGAAATGTGCCTGAATCCGGAAAAGAAATATCTGAGTCATGAAGGCATTGATTTCTACCACCGCTACAAGGAAGATCTTGCCCTGATGGCCGGCATGGGATTCAACAGCTTCCGTACCTCGATTGCCTGGGGACGTATCTTCCCCAACGGTGATGAGAGCGAACCCAATGAGCCGGGTCTGAAATTCTATGATAATCTCTTTGACGAAATGATCCGTCTCGGCATGGAACCTGTCATCACCCTCTCCCATTATGAAACTCCGCTTCATCTGCTGACCGAATACGGCGGATGGTCCAATCCGAAGCTGATCGAATTCTGGAAGAATTATGTCACGACAGTCTTTCAGAGATACAAGGGAAAAGTAAAATACTGGCTGACCTTCAACGAAGTCAACGCGATGCTGAGAAATCCGTTTGTCGCCGGCAGTATTCTGAACATCACCGATCCGAAAGACAAGAACGATCCGATCGGTTCCGTTACACAGAAAGAAATCTGGCAGGGCTATTACAATATCCTGGTTGCCAATGCCTGGACCGTGAAACTGGGTCATGAAATCGATGAAAACAACCTCGTCGGCAACATGATGACCGCTTCCGGAACCGCCACGTATCCGGACGACTGCAATCCGGACAACGTACTGGGCGCTCTGAATACCCAGCGCATGGCGGTCTTCTATATGTGCGACCCGATGGCGCTTGGTGAAATTCCGGGATACGTGAAGCGTATCTGGAACGAGAATCCGGATCTCGAGCCGAAGATGGACGAGGAAGGCCTGAAACTGATCAAAGATTACACGGTAGACTTCATTTCCTACAGTTACTACCGTTCCGCTGTCTATGCGGTTGACGCCAACATGATCAGCAACACCGGCGGCATTGCCGGCAAGAAGAACCCGTATCTGAAGGAAAGCAGCCCGAAACCGTGGAGCTGGGCAGTTGACCCGAAGGGTCTGCGCTATACGATGAATGTCCTCAACGACAGATATCACCTGCCGCAGTTCATCGTCGAAAACGGTATCGGTCTGGATGAGAATCTGGATGAAAACGGCAAGATCGACGATCCGTTCCGTGTCAGATATCTGGAGATGCATCTGAAGCAGGTCCACGAGGCAATTCTGGACGGCGTTCCATGCATGGGCTATCTCTGGTGGGGTCCGATCGATGTCGTCTCGGCCGGAACCGGCGAAATGAAGAAACGCTATGGTTTCGTTTATGTCGACAGATTCAACGACGGCACCGGAACACTGGAAAGAAAGATCAAGAACTCCTATTATAGATATAAGGAAATCATCGAATCCAACGGTGAAGTGCTTCTGAACGAAGAATAACACTCAAACCAGAAAACGGCTGACAGAGGTCAGTCGTTTTTTGTTGCCTGTTTTCGCTGCTGAATCACAGACATGACATGTTTCTTAAATCTGCTGGGCTTTGCGGTATTCACCCGGTGTCTGTCCGGTTTTCTGGCGGAATACCTTTGTGAAATAACTCTGATCACAGAATCTCAGCAAAGCGGCGATCTGCGGGATGGAATACTTCTGTTCACACAGCAGCTGCCGGGCCGCTTTGATCCGCTCATTGACGAGGTATTCCCGCATCGTCTGGCCGGTGCACGCTTTAAAAAGACGGCTCAGATGATACGGACTCAGACTGACTGCCGCGGCAATGTCGGCCGTCCCGATTTCCTGTGTGACATGGGCGCTGATAAAATGCTTCGCCTTTTCAACATGCACGTTGCCGCTGTCCTGATGACGGGCGGCGTTTACCAGTTCGCACATCTGAAAAACAGAATCATTGATAATATCGGGAAGTTCGGAAACACTTCGGATCCGGCTGATCCGCCGCAGTGCTTCATCAGCAGCCGCATTGGCATCCGGCGGATACACACCGCCCTGTATCGCCGCGATCATAAACGAATTGACGCTGCTGACTGCCAGATATTCCAGCTGCCGGCGAGTGTCTTTGGTGATACGGCCTTCCGGGAATGATTCGACCTGGATCAGGTCAGCCTTTTTCAGCGTTTCCATATCACCGTTCTGAACAGCATGGAACAGCGGATAGAAATGCCAGAAGGTCATATTCTGATAACTTTCTTCGGAATCCTGCAGTTTTTGATGAATGATATCCGGCATGACAGCAGTCTCCTTCAATACAGCAATTATACAACAAATACAGCAGTATTTTTATATATACGCAAACCATCTCTTACTATACTGAAACCAGATACAGGAGGATGATTATGAGTAAAAAAGCGTTATTAATACCGGCTGCGGCAGCTCTTTCCCTTTATCTTGTCCGGCAGAGATTTCTTTCTGCTGAAATAGTCAAACGGGCAATGGCCGCCGGCAATGGCGAAATATATGATTACCGGCATCTGCCGAAACACGAACCGTCTGTGTTAAGCGGTAAAAAGATTCTCTTCCTGGGCAGCAGTGTCACCTTCGGCGCGGCTTCCGAAGGACAGTCTTTTGTGGAACTGTTTGAACAGCTTGACGGGGTGAATGCCATAAAAGAAGCGAAAAGCGGAACGACTCTTGTCGATCAGATTTCCTGGTCTGCCCTGCTGTTATTCGGCAACGGCTCCAGTTATATCACACGGCTGAAAAAACAGACAGCCGCTGACATTGACTGTGTCGTCTGTCAGCTGTCCACCAACGACGCGACGAAGAATCTGCCGCTGGGGGAAATCAGCGCTTCCCGTGAGCTTTCCTCCTTTGACACTTCGACCGTTACCGGAGCCATGGAATACATCATCCGTTTCAGCAAAGACCGATGGAACTGCCCGGTTGTTTTCTATACCGGTTCCTGTTACGACAGTGAACCGTACCTTGCCATGGTCCGCCGACTGTATGAACTGCAGCGGAAATGGCAGATCGGCATCATCGATCTGTATACGGATGAAGAATTCAATCAGATCGATCCGGAAACGTATGACCTTTACATGTACGATCCCATCCATCCGACAAAAGCCGGCTATGCGCAATGGTGGATGCCGAAGATGGAGAAAGATCTGATCCGGATCCTGTCCGAACAGGGAGACAGCCATGTCTAAACTCGGTGTGCTGATCTGGCGCCATATATTCGAATCCGGGGATGAAAAACGTCTGGCTCTGCAGTTGCAGGACACCGGTGACCTGCGTATCATCCGTGATCTTGCCTACATCAATGACGGTGATCCGGGACATCTGTTTGATATCTATGAACTGCCCGGACTGCCGGACGACGCGCCGGTAATGATCAACATTCACGGCGGCGGTCTGTTTGCCGGCTATAAGGAAGTCAATGTCAATTTCAACTACGAATGGGCAAGAATGGGATACCGCACCGTCAGTCTGAGTTACCGGCGCATTCCCGAAACGACGCTGTGGCATCAGATCGATGACGTGATGGCAGCCCTCCGCTTTCTGAAAGCGAACGCGGAAAAATATCATCTGAATCTGAATGCGTGTTTCCTGAGCGGTGACTCAGCCGGTGCTTTGCTGAGCGTGTTCGCCATGACACTGAACAGCAGTCCGAAGGTGCAGAATGAATTCGGTATTAGAGGACCGTCCATTCCCTTCCGGGCGGCCGGTCTTGTTTCCATCATGCTGGATACCCAGCGGACGGATCTGGTGATGGCCATCCGCAATGTCGTATACGCACGAAAGGAAAAAGGAAAACCGTATATGAAGTATATTCTGGATCCTTCCTTACTGCTTGAGGAAGGAGAATTCCCGCCGCTGTTTCTGACGACCAGCGAAGAAGACCTGATACAGAAAGACTCCCTGAAAATGAACCGCCTTCTCGACGCGAAAAGCATCCCTCATGAAATGATGAATTTTCGCAAAGGAACGGATCATGAGCTGGTTCATGTCTTTCCGGTCATGTATCCGATGTATCCCGAAAGCAAAGAAGTGTTCACCCGCATGAATGAATTCTTCCGGAGGCAGATCAATGTATAAAAAGTACTTCGCATGGAGTTTTGACGACGGTCTCGAGCAGGACAGAAAGATCGTAGAAATACTGAAGGAATATGGTCTTGGCGCGACGTTCCATCTGAATTCCGGAATGTTCGGGGATAAGACATACGAAGGCCGGATCGGCAATCTCGGCATGATCGAAAAGCCGGCTGACCGCTTCGATCCGGATGGCCGGCATCTGCTGAAATATGTTCCTCATTTCCGGCTCAGCCAGGAAGAAGCCGTGCAGCTGTATGACGGTTTTGAGATTGCCTCACATACCATGCATCATGTCAATCTGGCCCGATGTTCCGAAGAGGTCAAGCAGCGGGAAATCCGCGAAGACGTCAAAAATCTTTCGGCTGTCTTTCAGCAGGAAGTCACCGGCTTCGCCTACCCTTACGGCATCGGCGCAAAAAACAGCAAAGCAGCCCTGAAAGCCGCCGGTGTGACTTACGCCCGGCTGGCCGTTTCGCAGAAAGGCTTCCGGTTTCCAAAAGACCCGCTGGCCATGCCGCTCAGCTGCTGGCACATCTCGCCGCATGCTTTTGAAAAACTGGATCAGTTCTTCAAAGCCGAACCGGAGCGTGACGATCTGTTCTTCCTGATGTTCGCTCACGGGTATGAATTTGACTTCAACACGAAAGACAGTAACTGGGACAAGTTCCGGCGCATCTGTGAGACGGTCGCATCTCACGAAGACGTCATCTCCTGCTCCATCAAAGATGCCATGCGCATGCATCAGGAGGACTGACAGATGGAAAAACAGTGGGCAATGATCTGGCATCAGGCCATGACACAGTCATTCCTCAACGGCAAGGCATTCGGCAAAAACAGGACAGCAGCTTTTCAGATCTGCTCGCCTTCTGACGGTGAACAGATCCGTCTTCGTTTCAGCAACCGCTTCGCGAAGTATCCCTATGAGATCGGCGCCGTGACAATCGTTTCGGAAGGCCGGCCGATGCCGGTTACCCTGAACGGCAGAAAAACCTTCTCCATCCCGCCCGTCGGCACGGTCTTCAGCGATCCTGTCTCCTTATCTTTTCATCCGGGTGACAGGCTGGAAATACGTCTGTATTACATAAATGAGATCCTCGATAACAACATGATCGAAGAAGAAGCAACCCTTCTGAACGGTGATCAGACAAAAGCAGCCGGACCGCTTCCCTTCCGCAAACCTCTGCTGGCCACAATGCTTGGTGCCTATGCGGGCATCCCGGCACTGGAAGCAGTCGAGATCCTCGCCATTGATCCGCCGCAGGCCATCGTCGCCTTCGGTGACAGTATCACGGCGATGAGCCGCTGGACAAAGCCTCTTGCACATCGGCTGGCGGAAACATATCCGGGTGAATATGCCCTGCTGAATTCCGGCATATCCGGCAACTGTCTGCTCATTGAGCGCGGCGGTATCTTCGGTCCTGTCTTCGGTGCTTCCGGCGTGAACCGGTTCCGGCAGGACGTTCTCAGCATTCCCCGTCTGCATGCCGTCATTTTCGCACTTGGTGTCAATGACGTGGCTTCCATCTATGAAAAAGACGGTGCGGACATTACTCTCGACAACTTCCGCGATGCCGTCACCGATATGAGTCGGCAGCTTCATGAGCGCGGTGTGCGCGTCATCATCCAGACGATCACGCCCCGGCTGGGTGTTTCCCGGACGATGGGCAGATACACGGCGGAAATGGAACAGCTTCGCCTCGCCTTTAACAGCTGGATCCGCACGACAGACATCTTTGATTACGTTTTCGACGCGGAAGAAGCGGTAAGTGAAACGAAAACAGACGGACTGTATTTCGCGGAAGGTCTACACCAGGGTGACCGCCTGCATCCCAATGCGGACGGTGGCAGAAAACTCGCGGATGCATATGACCTTACCGCACTGACTGGCTGATAACAAAGGAGCCATTCCGTCTTCTGTACGGCATCCGAAGACGGCGGCCTCTTTTTTTCTGCCGCGGAAAAACCATATCCTTCTGTCTGCTGTATAATGTTTCTGAAATGACAAAGCGTTTATCGAACAAAAAGAATACAGCCGGTCAGTGGATCGGCGTCATGATCTATATGATCACCGGAGCAGCCTGCGGCATCCTGATGCTGGAGAATCTGCGGCACTTTTCAGCTGCCGGATTTTCCTGGTATGCCTGCCTGCTGTTTTTTATCGGCGCGGCTCTGCTCATGTATTTCTGCATGATCCTGCAGATCATCATTCATGAAGCCGGCCATCTGCTTTTCGGCCTTCTGACCGGCTACCGCTTCGTTTCCTTCCGTGTCTTCAGTTTCATGATCCTGAAGGAAGGCGGCCAGCTTCGTCTGCGGCATATGAATCTTGCCGGAACCGGCGGCCAGTGTCTGATGGCCCCGCCGGATATGAACGGCGGCGACTTTCCGGTCATGCTGTACAACTACGGCGGCGCAATACTGAATGTGATTTCCGCGCTGCTTTTTCTGCCGGCCGGTCTTATGCTTTCGGAAGGGTCCCTGCTACGGACATTTTTCCTGATCATGGCCGTTATCGGTATCGCTTTCGCGCTGATCAACGGCCTGCCGTTTCATATGGGACCGGTCAACAATGACGGATTGAACGCGATGGAACTCGCCCATGATCCACAGGCCCGGAAAGCCTTCTGGATCCAGATGAAAGTCAGTGAACAGACAGCCAGAGGAATCCGCACCAAAGACATGCCGGAAGAATGGTTTGCCGTGCCGGCGGATGAAGAACTGAAGAACGGTATCATCGCGGTGCCGGCCGTCTTTGCCTGCAGCCGTCTGATGGACGAGCACCGTTTTCCGGAGGCGGACGCGCTGATGGCACATCTGCTTGCCATGGAAACCGGCATCGTACCGCTCCATTGCGCGCTGCTGATCAACGACCGCATCTATGTGGAACTGATCGGTGAAAACCGGACGGACGTACTTCAGGAAATGCGGACGGAAGAATACAGAAAACTGATGCAGGCGATGAAAGACAATCCGGCTGTTCTGCGCACCGCATATGCCCATGCCCTGCTGGCAGAGAAGAATCACGCAAAAGCGGAAGAAATCATCCGGCAGTTTGAAAAACAGGCCGAAGTGTATCCTTATCCTCAGGAGATCCTCTCAGAACGGGAACTGATGGATATCGCCGCTTCACGCGCGAAAATGGGAGTATAATGAAACATGGTCATTCTGGATCGAACAGAATCCATACTTGCTTCAGGAGGAATCATATTATGACATTTGCTGTATTTGCGGACGGCACTGCGAATCTGCCGGGAACATTGCTGAAAGGCATCACGCTTCTGCCCAGTGAATACACCATAGACGGTGTGCCGAGTGTTTACAGCGGTGATATTGAGCATTTTGACGTGCATTCGTATTATGAAAGCCTGCGCGGCGGCGTGGTCGTAAAAACCAGCCTGCTGAATTCCGCCCTCTTCATAACTCATTTCGAACCGCTCCTCAAAGACGGAACAGACATTATTTACGTTGCCATGAGTTCCGGCATCAGCGGCACTTATAACGCCGCCCGTACAGCCGCCCAGCAGCTGATGGAAGAATTTCCGGAACGCTTTGTCCATATCGTCGATTCCCATGGCTGCGGTTTCGGCAATGGTATGCTGGCTATCAAAGCGGCGGAATTAAGCAGAGAGAATGTTCCTGTCAGGGAAGCCGCACAGATACTGGATGACATGGTTCCCCACTGCTGTCAGTATTTTACCGTCGACGATCTGAACTTCCTGAAACGGACCGGCAGAGTCAGCGGCGCCACCGCCCTCATCGGCACAACCCTGAATATCAAGCCGATCCTTTACGGCGACCAAACCGGCCACATCGTTTCCTGTGCCAAATGCCGCGGCCGTAAGAAATCCATTCAGATGCTGGCCGACAAATATCACGAAAAGCACATGAACCTGGCAAACCCGACCGTCTTTATCTCACATGGTGACTGTCTGGCGGATGCCGAAAGACTGAAGGAACTGATTCTCGCGGAAACACCGGACGCAAACGTCGTCATCTGTCCGCATGAACCGTTCTCCGGTGCCCATGTCGGACCGGGCATGCTTGGTCTGTTCTTCCTCGGCAAAGAAAGATAAACCCTTATTCTCCATCCTGTATACCGAACCGCTGATTTCTGCATCGGCGGTTTTTTGATTCCGTCAATGTTACAATGAACACAGTACACCGCTCATTCAACAGCATGACCAGCGCTGAAGAATCCAATGCTTTTTATGACAGCCGCTTTCCGCCCGCAACGGAAAATGCAGATCATAAGGACAGAAACAGGCAGAAAATGACAGGAAGTGCGTTTATGCCGTCTGAATACTGAAACCATCAGAGAAAGGAAGAACCGACCATGGAATGGCTGACCTGTATCCGCAATACAATCGATTATATAGAAAAGCATCTGGAAGAGAACATCAGTGCGCAGGATGTTGCCGGCCAGGTGAATATCTCACCGTTCTTTCTGCAGAAAGGTTTCTCGCTGATGACCGGTTACGGTATCGCTGAATACATACGCAACCGCCGGCTGTATCAGGCAGCTCTCGATCTGAAAAAGACGGACAGCAAAGTGATCGATATCGCACTGCGCTATGGCTATGAGACACCGGAAAGCTTTTCCAAAGCCTTTCAGCGCTTTCACGGTGCAACCCCTTTGCAGGTACGTGACGGGGCTGAAATACAGGACTTTCTGCCTCTGAAAATCAACATTTCAGTATTTGGAGGAAATCACATGATGAATTGTAAAATCACGCCCATGTTCCCGTTCCGGGTCATCGGCTTTCAGAGAGTCTTCGACAATGAAACCGCATATGCACAAATCCCGAAATTCTGGGATGAACTGTGTGAAAAATACGCGGATCATGTTTATGCCGGAAATCCGCCGGCCAATCCTTACGAAAAAGCGATCGTTGATAACTGCATCGGCGAATACGGTATCTGCATCGACGATATCGGCAACGGACAGTTTCGCTATCTGGTTGCCGGCCGCTATACGGGTGGCGAAGTGCCGGAAGGCATGGTACTCTATGAATTCCCGCAGTGTGAATGGGCCATATTCAACTGTTACGGACCGCTACCGGATGCGATGCAGAGTATGAATACCCGCATCTTCCGGGAATGGCTGCCCGGCAATCCGGAGTATGAACTCTGCGGCAACGCCAACGTCGAATGGTATGACTGCATCAACGGTGAAAAAACCGACCCCGACTACCATACCGCGATCTGGGTCCCGGTAAAAAGAAAAAGCTGATATTGTCTGACACAATGCGGTAACTGGATAAGTTTCCTGAGCGCTGTATATGGTATTCTTTAGGAAAGACAGAAGTCAGGTATTTCAGGAGGAATTCACATCATGGAACTGAGCAAACAGATGAAATGGACCCGCGAACCTGCCCGTTACAGCATCAGCGAGGACCGCATCGAGATCACTACCGCACCGCATACCGATCTTTGGCAGAGAACGTATTATCATTTCCGCAACGACAACGCACCGGCGCTGCAGCTGGAAACAGACGAGAAATTCTTCTCTTTCATTGTCAAAACTGATTTTTCCGGCAGCAGCCACCGCTTTGATCAGTGCGGCGTTGTCATGTATCTTGATTCGGAGAACTGGCTGAAAGGTTCGGTCGAATACGAAAACGAATCCTTCCAGCATCTCGGCTCGGTAGCGACCAATCACGGCTATTCCGACTGGGCAACCACCGCCATCCCGGCTGATGTCAAAGTCATGTGGTACCGCTTCAGCCGCCGTGAAGACGACTACTGCATCGAATGTTCCCAGGACGGTGAAAACTTCACGCAGATGCGTATCTGCCATATGTGGGAAGGTGCCGGTACGATCCGCTTCGGCATTTATGCCTGCAGCCCGGAAGACTCCAGTTTCACTGCCGTGTTCACCGATCTTCAGATGACGGAATGCGCCTGGAAAGCGCATGACGGCCAGAAACCGGACGAAGAATAATCCGAATATCACAAATCCGGAGATGGCCGTCATGGTCATCTCTGTTTTGTATCAATCCCCTTTGGCATGGGGTATAATGCTGATAGAAACCGGAGGCAGTCAGAAATGAAAAAAACAGACATATATGTCGGTCTGAACGACCAGGACACCAAAGTGCAGAAGTTTGAAACAGAGAAGTATGTTTCCGTTCTCAAACGTCTCTGCATCGCTTATAAGGTGCCCTTCTCATTCACTCTCATTGACGGCGGTTATATCCATGACTCCGGTGAATACACGCAGGAGAAAACCCTGGTTCTTACCCTGATCGACGCAGACAAGAACATCATCGAGGAAATCGCCAAAGACCTCTGTGTTTTTTTCCATCAGGAATCGGTTCTCGTCACAGTCGGCGAAATCGAAGCCTACAGTATCAGTGAACAGTTATGAACATCGATAAAAAAGGCCTTTGCCTTCCCAGGCAAGGGCCTTTTTACGGTTACATATCAATCGTTTCTCGGATCAGTGAAATGATCAGTTCTTTCTTTTCCGCCCGGCTCATCGCCGCGTAGCTTTGTGAATGGATGGCCGCCGAGATACCGGCAATCGTTTTGGCGGCAGCAATATCCAGCGGATATTTGCCTTGATAGCCATGTTTCTGCAGCATTTCTTCCGCCGCCGGGATCAGAGATGCGACAGTTCGCTCATGAAGAGCGCTTCGTACCGTCCAGTGCATGTTTCCCTGGATTCGCATATACTGTTCCATGGATGTTTCAAACATGTCCAGGAACCGGTCGGCGAACTCTTCCACACTGCTGATTTCCCCGGTCATTCTGGCAAAAGCGGATTCATACTGGCGGAAGAACCGGTCAGCTACCACGTCAAACAGTTCGTCCTTGGATCTGAAATAATGGTAAAACATGCCGACTTCGCCGCCTACCTCATCCAGGATCCGCCGGACGGAAGTCTTTTCAAATCCGTCGGTAAAGAACAGCTTTGCGGCCGCTGCTATGATCTCATCTCTTTTTCCGCCTTCAAGAACCGGTTTCCTCGCCATCTGTTTTCGCCTCGATCCATTCCGTAATCGTATCCAGCACCAGCTGCAGGTTGCCGATCTGACAGTGATGGCCGGCACATTCTTCTTTGGTAAAGAGCCTGCCGGTCACACTGCGGGCATTCGTAAGTGCCTTCAGCTGATCCTCATAATAAATTGTATACAGGTCTTCACTTCCTGCAAGTACCAGAACGTCCTGTTTCAGCAGTGGCGAGATGGTCCGGGTGTTGTACTGTTTGATACAGTTGAAATAATCACAGGCGCTGCTGACATTCTCATAGATGATTCTGCCCTGACCGAGCAGCCAGCGGGTGAAATAGTTCTCGTCCAGTTTCTTTTCCAGCCATTTCCAGAGAAAGCTTTTTGGATGAGCCGTCATATAATCAAACAGCTTCGCCTTCCACGGCCCCATTTTATGCGTGATTGCACCGTAAAAATCATAGATCAGATCAAACATGACGACTCTTCTGATCCGCTGATCATAAACGGCTGCCCGCGGGGCAAGATAGCCGCCCAGCGACACGCCGATCAGAGTGACATCATCCAGACCGAAATGATCCAGCACCGCAGACGTGCAGTGTTCCCATTCCGGCGTCATCCGGATACCACAGCGCATCAGCACTTCTCCCTGACCGCATCCTTCAAAGAAATAGACGTCATAGCCCATGCTGCTGAAGAACGGCAGGAAATCGAGAAACTCCTGAATGAAACTGTCATAACCACCGTGCAGGACGATCGTCCCTTTCGGCTTTTCGCATACTGCATAATAGACCGGCAGATAACCGTTCTGAAACGGAACCCGCACATAATTCATCAGCCGGCTGTCTTTGTAACAGCGGTCATAATTGGCCATGCATTTCTCGTACAGAACTTTCTTGAGACTGGCACCTGAGGCATCTCTGGCATCGCTCAGTGTGTAAAACTGCGCCGCCCGGTAACATGACGCTGCTTTTTTATATTCCCCTGCCGCCTCGGCTTTCTCCGCAATTTGCGAAAACAGCCTGATCCAGCTGTCAAAATCAGCCGCCTTCCGGCCGATTTCATACAGCTCTTCCCGGCTCATGACGCCGGTGGAATAAAGACGGTTCAGCTGATAATTCATACCTGCGTCTGTACTGAAATCATAGAATCCGACATTAAACTTCATGGTCCTGCCTCCCTCTTCAATTAACAGAATATCGTTCTGTTAATTATTATATACGGCAGTTTCCCGATACACAACAGATAAACCGAACATCGTTCTGTTTATTTTTCCGAATTCTCGGAGAACAGAAAAAAGCTGACCGTTCAGAGGACGGAAATGCTTTCCGTTTCCTGAACCATGTCAGCTTTTATTTACTGTAATGACGCAGCAGGCACCCATACCGAGACGGATCCGCCGTCACAGTAGAAGTTGCCGTTGCCATTGTCGTCGATCCTGACTTCCGCTTCGTAGTCGCCCAGAGCTTCCTTCCAGATCTCTCCTTTATGCTCGATACCGACGTGCATTGTCTTCTCACCGGCAGCGTTGTCACTCATAATGACCGCCACACCGCTGTTTTTATGCTCGGCATCGCCGCTAAACGTCCAGCCGACGACATACTGATGATCGAAGTAATCATGCTGTTCGCCATACAGATTGTTCTTTCTGATTTTCAGCAGCCGGTTGATCGTCTCCTGAAAGTTTCTTCCTTCTCTGGCTTCCAGTCCGTAATAGTCACCGTAGAAGATGCACGGATAACCCTGCGTACGCAGCAGAATCGTGGTATAGGCAAGCGGCACGAACCATTCGGCAACGGTGCTCTCGAGAGCCTGGCCGGGCTGTGTGTCGTGGTTGTCGACAAACGTTACCGCATGTTCCGGGTCATCCTTCATCAGTGTGTTGTCCAGCAGTTTGGACATGTCAAACGTTCCGTTCGATGTGGAAGCGTGATGGAAATTGAAATGCAGAGGCGTATCAAACAGCGACATGCATCCGTTCACTGCTTTCAGATATTCCTTCAGTACATTCACGTCACCGTTCCAGTATTCACCGACGCTAAAGTATTCCCGGTGATTGTTTTTGCGGAGCGTCGCCAGCCAGTCCGGATAGAACTCACTGTCAATATGCTTGACAGCGTCCAGCCGGAAACCGTCCAGATTTGTCGTGTCAATATACCACTGGCCCCACTCCTTCAGGTGATTGACAACTTCCGGATTGGAGAAATTGATATTCGCGCCCATCAGATAATCGGCGTTGCCGTTTTCACGGTCGGTATTTTCACTCCAGTCGTCGCCTTTGAAGTTGAAGATGGCCTTTCTGTGTTTCTTGTCATCCCAGTCGACACCGCTGAAGCAGCTGGCATCCCAAACGAAGTCCGAGTATTTGCCTTTTCTGCCCGGGAATGTGAACTTGGTCCAGGCCTGGATCTTATATTCGTCACTGACCTGCTGGTTGCGGTCATATTCGGCACTTTCCGATGCCACGACCGTTTCCCTGATATCCGCACCGATCATATGATTCAGTACGATATCGGCATATACCTGTATGCCGTTTTTATGCAGTTCCTCAATTGCCGCGAGATATTCCTCACGGGTTCCGTATTTTGTGGCAACACTGCCCTTCTGGTCGAATTCGCCCAGATCATATATATCATATACGCCGTAGCCGACATCGGCTGCTCCGGCCTGTCCCTTATAGGCAGGCGGCATCCACACAGCGCTGATTCCGTTTTTCGCAAGGGAAGAAGCGTTGTCTCTGAGCTGATTCCACAGACCGGAATTCTCGGGAAGATACCATTCAAAATACTGCATCATTACACCTTTTTCGATACTCATTTTTCCTTCCTCCTCCCGGCCTATTTTAATCATTCCGGCGGCTGTGTCAAATAAAAACACCGCATTCGGAAAATGTAAGCGTTTGCCTTTGGCTTTTTTCTGAAAACAGTTGAAAATCCTTTAAAATCCGCATTTTTGGCATTCCCGCGGGAAACCGCAGTATTTGCCGTCCGCAAACAAATGTATAATAATGGCAGACAGCGAAGGAGTCTGAAACGAAGATGGAAGAACTTGAAGCGCGCATCGAGCAACGAATCAGCCAGCCCTGCTGGATCATGGATATTCTGCCGATGCGCGTGCCGGCGAAAAACAACGCACAGTATTCGGCTGTGGAACACTATTACCGTCATCCGGACAGATTGTCCCTGCTGCATCAGAAACAGGCGGAAATTCTTCTGAAACTGAACTGTTATGATAAAATGTCCGTTTCTTTTGACAGCTCGGAATGGCAGGATGATCCGGACCCAGAATGGTTTGTTGCAAAACTGAAAGATCTTTCTTTCCGGAATCTCAGAGTTCTTTTTCCCGGGCTGCAGATCCTGATCGATCTGGACCGGGATGACACCTGGCTGACGGTATACCCGGATCATCCGGAACAGCTTGATCTGCTGGACCGTCTGGCCACGGCAAACGGCTTCTTCCTGTGGAAAGCAGAACCGGAAACAGCCATTACCGTGGAAGAAATTCCTCCTGATCAGATCGGTTCTTTCTGGGATGCCCATCTCCGGTACCTGATCGAGGATGAAATCATTACCGGTCAGGAAGATATCGATTACTTTTCCGGCGATCCGTACCGGCACATTCTGGAAGCCCATATGGAAAGAGTGCCGGACACCCAGCATATGGCCTGGTTTGTCCGTAACCATGTCCGGATCGGCGCGGCATCCTGGTGCACCTTCCACAGTGAAGACGGAAAATGCTTTATCCTCGATTTCTGGGTCTTTCCGCCCTTCCGCGGCGATCAGACAGGCCATCAGTGCTTTCACGCCCTGGAGGAATACACCTGGAAGGGCGGTGCAGCATATTATGCACTGAACAGCCAGAAAGAAGATTCGGTCCGTTTCTGGAAATCGCTCGGTTTCGCGGAAGCGGGCACGGATGAATACGGTATGCCCGTATTTGTCAAAAGACAGCCTCTGAAGCCATTCACATATGTGAAGCTGACCGATCATCCGCAGCTGAAAAACGCGGCGGCCCGGTGGTTCCATGAAAAGTGGCATGTTCCGGAAGAAGCTTATCTGAAATGCATGGACGACTGTCTGAACAGGGTCAGTGATTATGACTGGTATCTCTGTCTGGACAAAGGAGAGATCGTCGGTGGCCTCGGCATTATTGACAACGACTTTCACGTCCGCAAAGATCTCAGGCCCAACGTCTGTGCCGTATATACCGAAGAGGCTTATCGCAGCCAGGGTATTGCCGGAACACTGCTCTGGATGGCTGCCGCCGACATGAAAAGCAAAGGCATCTCCCCTCTTTATCTGCTGACGGATCTCAGCGGCTTTTACGAACGATACGGATGGGAATTTTACTGCCTGGCGCAGAATGAAGACAGCGATGAAATGTCAAGGCTGTATATTCACAGATAGAAACAGGATGGTGAAAACAATGGAAATCAACTGGCATAACGGTTTTTCGATCCGGGTAAGAGAGGATGGAAATGCCGTGATCATTTCGGCCAACAAAGCCGGCCTGCTTTCTCTTTCCGATCAGCTGAGAACCCTGGCCGAAGGAGAAACGGGAGACCACATTCACTATGACGAATACAGTTCTCTCGAAGACGGTTCCCGGGAACTGATCATTGAACGCATACCGGACTGACTCTGACCGATCCCGATAACCGTAAAACAGAATTCCGCATGAATTCTGTTTTCTTTCGGATTCCACGATTCTGTTCAGATGGCGCAGTGCACCTGCAGGCAGAAACTGTATGAGGACAGCAGAAGCTGTTCGGCACGAATCAGGATTTGGAGTATATAATGGATAGAAAGAAACAGCAGGTGAATCATATGGAAATGTTTGAACTGGACTGGGTATTCCGTCTTCTTGCGGCTATGTGTGCCGGCATCATTATCGGTTATGAACGTCATTACCGCGCCAAGGAAGCCGGCATTCGCACCCATACAATGGTCGCGCTTGGATCGTGTCTTCTGATCCTGATCTCCAAATACGGCTTCCGTGACATCGGCACCGGCGATCCCGCCCGGGTTGCCGCACAGGTCGTATCCGGCATCGGTTTTCTTGGCGCCGGCGTCATTTTTGTCAGACACGATATTGTGCAGGGACTGACAACAGCAGCCGGTATCTGGGCGATATCGGCAATTGGTCTGTGCTTTGGCTCAGGCATGTATCTGATTGGTCTGATCAGCACTGTTCTGATGGTGGTCGTCCAGCATTTTTTCCGTCTGTTTCTGCCCCACAATTCCACCAGTGTGACGCTGAAACTGAAAATACGGGTGAAGCCGGGCTGCAGTGTCCGTGAACTGAGCCACATCATCAAGAAATCTCAGTTTCATCTGAATGGTGAAAACAGAATCGTGAAAGACAAGGACGGCGGCTGGTATGTCTCTCTGGATGTGGGAACAAGCCAGAACATCAGTCCGGACAAGCTGCTTGCCGACCTGAACAATTCCGATGAAATCATTTCCGCGGAACTTCAGTAACGCAAAGACCGCATCTGAATCTGATGATTAAAATGAGAAGGAATATCCTTCTCTTTTTTCGGATCGTAAACAGCAAAAGAATTCAACCATTTTTCCGGCTGTTTCCGTATATAATACAAGTATCAAAGAGAGAACGACATGGGAAAACTCATTGCATATACAGAGCAGGAACGGGAAACCGTACGCAGCGGATTTGCGGCTGTAAAGACCGTGCTGACCGGCAGTGACAACGGACAGAAACGCTCCCTACTGTTATGTCTGGACTGGTTCATGGATCCGTATTACGGCCACAGCGGGGAAATCGCCGGCTGGCGCAGTGAACTGAAAGATCTGCTGCAGAATTTGATCCTGTGGGAAACGGATCCGGATGTCATAGAAGACTGTCTGCAGCTTCTTTCCGATTATGAATGGCTTCCGTTTGCCATCCTGCAGGAACATACCGGTGAAGTGGATCCGCGCTTTCAGACGGCTGTGCGCTGTCTTCTGAACCCCATCGAGCCAACCGTATTTCATCAGACTGACATGCTTTATCAGAGAATGTCAGAAAGTGATCTGCGGGGGACTGTCCGCTATGCGGATCATGAGATTCTATGGCAGTTTTCCGAAGACATCCTGATCAGAATCCGGAAACAGAATGATCACGGCTTTCTGATCCGCACATGCTATCATGACAGGCTGATACAGAAATGGACCGCCGTGGACGAAGACATCTGGACCGATGTGACGGAGATACAGTCCGGCATCATCTTCTTCGCCTTCCGCCAATCGCTCTTTCATGATTCCATCCCGGTCCAGCTTGACCGCCGGGAATATGAAAAGTTTCCGGCAAAAGAAAAAGAAAAATATATCATTCCGCAGCACGAATCGAAATAAACAGCATCTGATCAGGAAGGAGGCGACGATCCATGGAATGGTTCTGGTATATCGCCGCATCCCTTGGCGCCGGTATCGGCACCGGTCTGGCCGGTCTGTCCGCGGCTACCGTCATGGTACCGATTCTGATCGTTCTCTGCCCTTCTTTTTATGGTGAAACCGGCGCCTATCAGGCGACCGCCATCGCCCTCGCCTCGGATATCCTCGGTTCAGCCGTTACCGCGTATACATATGCCCGCAATCATAATATCGACCTGAAACGCGGCTGGATCATGCTGGTATGTATCCTGACCATGTGTATCGCCGGCAGTTACGCGGCCTTTCTGGCAGGCAATGTCGTCCTTGGCAGTTTCACGCTGTTTCTGACCTTCTTCATCGGTATCCGTTTCCTGATCAAACCGGATACCAGCCGTGAGGATTCCCATCCCAAAGGAGAAAAACTGGACTGGAAAGGTGTTCTGATCTCACTGTTCTTCGGTCTGACGATCGGTTTCGGCACCGGTTTCGTCGGCACCGGCGGCGGCATGATGATGCTGGTGGTATTCACCGTTTTCCTCGGCATGGAACTGAAAACAGCAGTCGGCACCAGCACCTTTATCATGACGTTCACCGCCCTGATTGCCTCCGTCAGTCATATCCTGATTCATCCGGCCATCATCCTGGAAAAATGGCATGTCATGCTGGTGTGTATTGTCGTGGCAACCGCCTCCTCTCTGTATTCCGCCCGTTTTGCCAACCGTATCAGCAATCGTTCCATCGGTCTTCTGACCGGTCTGGTACTGACCGTGCTGGGCGCGTGCATGTTGATCCTGAACTTCCGGGATTATCTGTTCCAATATGAACTGATCCGCCAGATGCTGCACTGCATCGGCGTGCTTGTTCTGTATCTGCTGCCCTGTATTCTGATCCTGTTTCCGATCCGAATGTTCACGAAACTGCCGGGCTTCATCTTCCGCAAACTGCTGCACGCGGTCGCTTTCACATGTGTCACGCTGATGATTCTGGCGGCCGGCAGCTGGCCGGCGGCAGCTCTGACAGCCGTACTGCTTGCGGCGGTGATCTATCCCCTGCTTGCCACGGCGGAAAGAGAACCGTGGTACAGCCGGCTGTTCGTCGAAAAGAAACCAGGTGAAATCAAAAAAAGCATGGTCATGCTGTTTCTGATGTTTGCTGCTCTGATTACACTGGCCTGGGGCGGCTTTGACCGGCCCGACCTGGCCGCGGAGGCCATCCTCATGTGGGGAACCGGCGACGCGGTGGCAGCCCTCATCGGTATACCGTTCGGGAAACATAAAGTGCGCTCAAAACTGACAGACGGCAAAAAGTCCTGGGAAGGTACGGCCGCCATGTTCATTACCGCAGCCCTCAGCGGCATCCTTCTGCTGCTGATCCGAAACATTCCGCTCTCCCGGGCTCTTCCTGCCGTACTGGCCGGTGCTTTCTGCGGAAGTCTGACGGAACTGATTTCGCCGAGTGAGTATGATACGGTCACAGTTCCTACGGTCATTGTCATCGTATTGCTGCTGATACAGCTGATATAAAAAAAGATAAATGAGGTTATTACTATGAAACAGTCAATGCTTTACCCATGCACCAATGCTCACCGGTCGTTTGCCAGTCTGGACGGCCTGTGGAAAATGCAGTTTGATCCTGCCTCGGATGGAATCACACAGAACTGGCAGGATGGTCTTCCCGACCCGTTTTCCATGCCGGTTCCCGCCAGCTTCGCGGATGTCTTCACGGAAAAAGAGAAAAGAGACTACTGCGGCGATTTCTGGTATGAAACAAAATTCTATCTGGAAGCGGATGACGGCCGTGACGTGATCCTGCGGTTCGGCAGTATCACTCACCGGGCCACCGTGTATATCAATGGTGTCTGCGCCGGCTTTCACGAAGGCGGCTTCACTCCGTTTGTTCTGAACATCACAGAACTTGTGCGCTTCGGAAACCGGAACCGCATCACTGTACGGGTCAACAATGAACTGAATGAGACTTCCATTCCCTGCGGAACGACCAAGGTCAGAAAGGACGGTTCACGTCTGGCGCAGCCGTATTTCGACTTCTTCAATTATTCCGGCATCCAGAGAAGCGTCCATCTGCTGAAAGTCCCGAAAGAGGCCATTCTCGACTACGACACGGCAATCACTCTGAACGGCAGTGACGCAGTGATCTCCTATCAGGTCAAAACGAGCGGCGAACATTCCGTTTCCGCGGAAATCTTTGACCGAAAAGGAAACCGCGTCTGTGCCAATACCGGCAAAAGCGGTGAACTGCTGATCCGGGATGCCCGGCTCTGGAATGTGCGTGATGCCTATCTCTATACTCTGGTCTTCCGCATCCTTGATGACAACGGCGGCGAAATCGACAAATACCCTGCCCGCCTGGGTGTCCGTACAATCGAAGTGAAAGGAAACCGTATCCTTCTGAACAGCCGGGAAGTGTATCTGAAAGGATACGGCAAACATGAAGACTTTGAAGTGATTGGCAGACAGTTTAGCTGGACGGTTGCCAAAAGAGATTTCGAACTGATGAAGTGGACGAATGCCAACTGCTTCCGCACCAGTCATTATCCTTATGCGGAGGAATGGTATCAGATGGCGGATGAAGAAGGCTTCCTGATCATCGATGAAGTTCCGGCGGTCGGCATGATGCGTTCCCTGATGAATTTCGCGGCGGCCGGTGCCGGCGGCAAAGACACCCGTTTTTTCACCGCGGATACCGTCCCGCAGCTACAGAAGAACCACAAAGAACAGCTGGAAGAGATGATTCTCCGTGACAAGAATCATCCTTCCGTCATTGCCTTCAGCATCTTTAACGAACCGGAAACCACCTATCCGGAAGCCCGTGACTATTTCGCGCCGCTGTTCGCTCTGGCAAGAGAACTGGATGTGCAGAAGCGGCCGCTTACCGGTGCCCTGCTGGTCAACAGCACGCCGGGAAAAGACACCTGTGCCGAGCTGTGTGACTTCATTTCCCTGAACCGATACTACGGCTGGTATATTCTCGGCGGACCGGATCTGAACGATGCCGAAGGTGCTTTCCGTGCGGAGGTGGACGCCTGGCGGCCCATCTGTGAAAACAAGCCGCTGATCTTCACGGAATTCGGTGCCGATACCCATGCGGGCGAACACAAGCTTCCCAGTGTCATGTGGGCCCAGGAATATCAGAACGAATGCTACGAAATGAACTTCCGTGTCATGGACAGTTACGATTTTGTCAAAGGTGAGCTGGTATGGAACTTCGCTGATTTCCAGACGACGGAAGGAATCATGCGTGTCAACGGCAACAAGAAAGGCATCTTCACCCGGAACCGGCAGCCGAAAGACGCCGCCTTCCTTCTGAAGAAACGCTGGGAACAGAAATAACAACACAAAAATAATTTCTTCCTGTGAACTGATACCGTCCCGCTGAAGCAGACAGTGCGAATCTCCAGAGCGCTGCCCGTGAAGGCGGGACTTTTTGAATGAGAAGAAAACAGAATATGCACAGGGTCAGGAATTCGCCGCCGAAAACCGGCTGTTCGTCTTCGTCAGATGCAGAAACGAAACCTTCAGAAACCGTCTGTTTTTTCCGATGAATCCGTGCTCTTTTCGCGGTTCCGGTAAACCGGTTTGATCGATCCGCAGATTTTTTCTAAAACATGGCTGTTTCAATTGTTTTTATCCATTGAACAGGCCCTTTTTCTTTGTTAAAGTATGCTTATGAAACAAAAAGTAACAATCAATGATATCGCCCGTATTGCCGACGTTTCGAAAGCCACCGTTTCTTTTTATCTCAATGGAAAACATGAAAAAATGTCCGATAAAACATATGAACGGATCAAGAAAGTGATTGAAGAAACAGGCTATCAGCCCAGTGTCGCCGCCCGCACACTGAACGCCAAAAGCGCTCACCTTTTCGGGGTAATCATCGGTAATATCACAAAACCGTTTGCCAACCGCATTGTCAAAGGCATTGAAGACTACGCGAATGAAAATGACTATATGACGATCGTTGCTTCTTCCGAGTTCAAACCCGAACGCGAGAAGTCCTATATCAAGTCCATGCTGGCACTGGGCGTTGACGGTTTTCTGATTCAGCCCACCGTCAATTTCGTTGATCTGTACAAAGAAATCGATATCGACAAGCCGATTGTTTTCTTCGATTCCGCCCCGGCCGGCGACGATCAGATGTATGTGAAAACAGACAACTATGAAGCCGTTCATTCCGCCACCCGGAAAATGATCCGCAAAGGCTATCAGTACTTCATTATCGTATCCAACAATCCGTATATCCTGCAGACCCGTATCGAACGCAACAAGGGATGCATTGATGCCCTGGAAGAAAAGAACATTGATTACGACCAGATCATTCTTGGCCCTGATGCAGATTCAGCACAGCTGGCTGAGAAACTGCATCCCCTGCTGAACAGCCATAAGAAAATCTGTGTGTTCGCCATGAACAGCACCCTTCTGCAGCTGAGCTACCTGGCACTGGAACCGTACAAAGAAAGATTTCCGGAAATCGGTCTCATCGGTTTCGACCATGAGAAATGGTGCGAATACGTCACGCCGACGATCACGACGATCAGCCAGCCGGCTTATGAAGAAGGTTACACAGCCGGAAGGATCCTGCTGGACGTCATCCGGAACGAAAACCAGACATCGCATGTTCAGGTCCTGCGTTCCACCCTTCTAGAGCGCGACTCGACGGCTCTGAAGAAATAAAAAAACTGCTGATGCAGCGTCCTGTATATAAATTCAGGCTTCTGCAAAACAGCAGTTCTTTTTTTTATCAGCAGATATATCAGCGCTGTACCCGCGCGCCGGCACCGCCCATGATCGCTTCCACTTCCTTCTTGGAAACCATCGAAGTATCACCCGGAGTCGTCATGGCAAGCGCGCCGTGTGCCGCACCATAGTTGACTGCGATTTCCGGATCCTGGGTCGTCATCAGTCCATAGACCAGACCGGAAGCGAAGGAATCGCCGCCGCCGACACGGTCCATGATTTCCAGACCGTCGTAGCTCTTGGACATATAGATTTCACCATCCGCGTAGCACATGGCCTTCCAGTCGTTGACTGTCGCTGTCTTGACGGTTCTCAGTGTCGTAGCGACGACCTTCCAGTTCGGATAGGTCTTCACTGCTTCGTTGAGCATCTTTTTGTAACCTTCCAGATTCAGTTCCTTCAGGTTCGCGTCATTGCCTTCCACTTCGAAGCCAAGGCAGGCTGTAAAGTCTTCTTCATTGCCGATCATGACATCGACGTACTTGGCGATTTCACGATTGACCTGCTGTGCCTTTTCCTTGCCGCCGATTGCCGACCACATGGAAGGACGGTAGTTCAGGTCATAGGAAACGATCGTGCCGTACTTCTTGGCTGTTTTGATCGCTTCCACGACGGTTTCGCTTGCTTCTTCGGAAAGAGCCGCGTAAATGCCGCCGGTATGAAGCCATCTGACACCCAGTGTGCCGAAGATGTAATCAAAATCAAAATCCTTTGCTGTTGCTTTGGAAATAGCTGTATTAGCACGGTCGGAGCATCCTACCGCGCCGCGGATACCGAAACCTCTTTCGGTGAAGTTGATACCGTTACGGCAGATTCTGCCGATGCCGTCTGTCTTCATCCATTTAATCAGGGAAGTATCGACACCACCCTGGCAGATGAAGTCTTCCATCAGACGTCCGATTTCGTTGTCAGCGAACGCCGTAATGACGGCTGTCTTCAGGCCGAAGCATTTTCTCAGACCGCGTACGACATTGTATTCGCCGCCGCCTTCCCAGGCTCTGAACGAACGGGCTGTTCTGATTCTTCCTTCACCCGGATCCAGTCTCAGCATGATCTCGCCGAGACTTACTGCATCAAATGCATATGTGCCTGCCGGCTTTAATTCCAGTTTCATGACTTAACCTCTCATCTCTTTTACGATCGCGACCGCGTCTGCTGTCATCTGTCTGATCTCGTCAAACCTGCCTTCTGCGATGAGGTTTCCCTTGACCATCCATGTACCGCCGCAGGCAGCGATCTTGTCACAGCTGAGGTAGTCGCGCAGATTCTTCAGACTGACACCGCCGGTCGGCATGAATTTCACCATTGTATACGGTGCTGCCAGTGCTTTGATCGTGTCGAGGCCGCCGAACTGAGCAGCCGGGAAGAACTTGCATACTTTCAGGTCTCTCTTGACTGCCATGGCGACTTCGGTCGGTGTGACAGTTCCCGGATAAACCGGAATTCCCTTTTCGATACAGTAATCGACGATTTCCGGATCAAAACCCGGGGAGACGATAAACTTAGCGCCTGCTTTGACAGCTCTTTCGATCTGATCAACTGTCAGCACAGTTCCGGCACCGACCATCATATCCGGATAAGCTTCCGTCATGATGCGGATGGACTCTTCCGCCGCATCTGTGCGGAAAGTTACTTCCGCGCAGGCAAGGCCGCCTTCCACCAATGCTTTTGCCAGCGGCAGTGCGTCTTTCGTGTCATTAAGAACAACGACCGGCACGACGCCATAGGATGCAATCTGTTCATTCATTTTCTCGTACATGATAAATCCTCTTTTTTTCTTTCTTTCCCAATGATCCGG
Source organism: Solobacterium sp. (assembly GCA_017404505.1). Classification (GTDB taxonomy): domain Bacteria; phylum Bacillota_I; class Bacilli_A; order Erysipelotrichales; family Erysipelotrichaceae; genus Bulleidia. The sequence goes on from JAFRCE010000006.1 coordinate 25,828, forward strand.
TGTTTAGTAAACCGGTAAACCAATTACATTATCATATCCCGTTCAGGATTTTGCAAGCGTTTTCTTTTTTACAATTTTTTCATGATCTTTTCAGATTTTTTCACTAAAATGAATATGTTTCATTATGAAAATCCCGGTGCAGAATTATAAAAGCAGGCAGTTCAATCCTGTATAATTTAAATGTAAAGGAGATGTGAAATACCATGAGTGTGTATACAGGAAAAGAGAAACTGAAGATGGGTTTTGGTCTGATGCGCCTGCCCAAACTCGAAGACGGATCAATCGACATTCCGCAGGTTTCGCAGATGGTCGACAGCTTTCTGGAAGCCGGCGGCACCTATTTTGACACAGCCTTTGCCTACCCGGGAAGCGAAGAAGCGATCCGCCAGGCTCTGGTTGAGCGTTACCCACGTGACCGTTACACCCTGGCATCCAAACTGATCATTTCACCAGGCAGCGATATCACCGAAGAAGAAGCAAAACAGGAAATCAGAACCAGTCTGGAACGCAGCGGCGCCGGTTATTTCGATTATTATCTGGTCCATGCCATTCAGCGGACAAACTATCAGAAATATGAAGAATACGGCATCTGGGATTACGTAAAGAAACTGAAGGAAGAAGGCCTGATCAGACATTACGGCTTCTCCTTCCATGCCGACCCCGAACTGCTGGTTGAGCTGCTTGAAAAGCATCCGGACGCGGAATTTGTCCAGCTGCAGATCAATTATGCCGACTGGGAGAATCCCGGCGTGCAGTCCCGCAAAAACTATGAGATCTGCAAACAGTACGGCAAGCCGGTCGTTGTCATGGAACCGATCAAGGGCGGCATCCTGGCTGATCCGATCGATTCCGTCAAAGCCATTTTTGACAGAGAAAACAACGGCCTCTCCTACTCTTCCTGGGCACTGCGTTTTGTTGCCAGCAAGGATAACCTCCTGGCTGTCCTGAGCGGCATGAGTTCCCTGGAACAGATGCAGGATAACCTCAGCTACATGAAAGACTTCAAACCGCTTGACGCCCATGAAGAAGAAGTGATCAAAGAAGCGCAGGAAGCACTGAACAGAGATCAGTCGATTGCCTGCACCGCCTGCCACTACTGCACCAAGGGATGTCCGATGAACATTCCGATTCCGGAAATCTTCGCCGTCGAAAACCGCAAGAAAGGCAGTCCGGAATTCCGCACCAAGAGAGAATATGTCATTGTCACGGTCGGCCGCGGCAAAGCGTCTGACTGCATCCAGTGCGGCCAGTGTGAAGCAGCCTGTCCGCAGCATCTGCCAATCATTTCCCTGCTCGAACAGTGCCGCAGCATGGAATAACCGACAGCACCGAATTAGCGACATGAAAAAGAGTCTCACGCAGAGACTCTTTTTTTCAGAACCACTATTGATATCTTTCAGCGTTCACTGACTTATCAAAGAAGAATTCGATTTCTTCACCGAGCGGACCGCGGCAGAATGCGATACGGGCAGGAACCGCCGGTTCACAGGGTATGCAGACTTCCTTCGGTTCCATGAAGACGTCATAGCCGGCAGCTTTGATTCTTTCAGCCAGCCCGTCGATTTCATCGGCGAAGAAAGCGAAATGACGGATCGCGCCCCGTTCGGTGCTGCCGGTTTCGTCATTGCCGATTTCCAGCCAGCAGTTTCCGGTTTCGACCATCATGCCTTTGTCCCATTCCCGGACAACCGGCAGACCAAGAACCTCAGTATAAAATCGTTTTGTTTCCGCGAAAACTTCCGGACTGCCGCATTTCATGGAAATATGATGAATGCCTCTGATCATGACCTGTCTCCTTTTTTCTATCTGTCATCATCTTATCAAATCCTGATGACGCGGAGAATCAGTTCACATTTCTGTTTCACTTTTTACGCATTTGGTGCATAATGAATTGACGAATTCGGATGACCGGATTCAGCAAGGAGGCTTTATGAGAAACCTGAAACGATTCTTAACTGCTGTTCTCTCTTTTGTCCTCGCCTTCGTCCTGGTCGGCTGTCAGAAAAAAGCCGTCATGATCAACTTCGAAGGTATGCCGAAAGAAAGCGTTGAACAGTGGATGAACGAACATTCCGTAAGTACGGAAAATATCGTCTACTCATATGAATATCACGAGACCCTGAATCAGAATACCGTGGTCTCCCAGTCACCGGCGGCCGGTGAGGAAATCGAAGGAAACATCAGTTTCGTGCTTTCCAACGGTCCTGACCCGCACGCCCTCATCACATTGATCGATTTCAAAGGCATGACCCTCGAAGAAGTCCAGAAATGGTTTATCAACGAGCATTTCGCGCGTGTCAGTATTGATTATGTCTATGATCCGACGATTCCGGAAGGACAGTTTGTCGGCATCAATGTCAAAGACGGCAAAGCCAAACGCAGCGATCAGATCGTGATCCAGATCTCCGCCAGTCCGGAAGAAGCCGGTGTCGCCCTCACCGTGCCGGACATGACCGGCTGGACCCGCGGCAAAGTTGAAGAATGGGCGAACACCAACAAGATCACCGTTACTTATTCGGAAGTCAGAAGCACCAAGGTGCAGGCTGGCTACGTGCTGGCTGTCGAACCTTCCGCCGGCAAGGAAGTCTTCCGCCGGGACGGTCTGAAAGTCACCATTTCCAAAGGCCCGCAGGTACAGGCTGTGGATCTGACGAACAAGACAGCCGCGGAAATCGAAGCATGGGGCAAAGAAAACGAGATCCAGATCTCCTGGATCAAGTGCTACAGTGATCAGCCGAAAGACAAGATTTACCGGAACGAACCGAATACCGGCATGCTGAATCCGGGTTCGATCATGAAAGTATTTCAGTCAGCCGGTGCTGTTCCGGTTCAGAGCTTTATCGGCAAGAACTACCAGACAGCCTTTACGCCATGGCTGACTCAGACCAACCAGAACTTCAGCGGCACCGCCAATCTGAAAGTCACCGTCACGGAAAAAGAAGTGACCGACAAGGAGACAGGCGTCATTCTTGAACAGTCGCCAAGCAGCGGCACAGTCAATCCCGGCAGCACGATTGCTGTTGTAATCGCCCGCCATGTCGATCCGAAGCCGGAACCGAAACCGGATCCGAAACCGGAGCCGACACCGGAACCGAAAAAGATCACCATTCCGCGTATGACCGGCTACTCTGAATTTGATTTCAAACATGCCCTGCATGCCTATGGCGTGATCGAAGGCATCCGCACAGAGCAGTACAGCAACGTCATTGCCAAGGAATACATTATCTCGAACGATACCGGTGAATTCGACGAAAACGCCGAAGTCAATTACACCGTCAGTCTCGGCCAGTTCACCATTGACGGACACGATTGGGAAGACAAGCCTTATTCCGAACTGGAAGCCATGATCGAGAGCGCCAACCGCCTGGGTGCTTATGTTACCCTGTCACCGTCCTATATCGATACCGGTGATGAAAGCAAGGATAATCTGATCGTCTCGCTGGAAGGTCCGATGGATGACGGCACGATCCACGTGCGTGTCATGCATTATCTGGAAAACAGCGACGAAGATCCGGCTGACGAGGAAATCGATCCGCCGGCGCCGTCCGAGGATGAGGAAGTTGTCCCTTCCGAAGAAACGGATCCGGAACCGGCTGATGAACCGGAAGACAGCAAGGCAGACGAGGAAACGTCCATACTGCGCGTCCTGAGCCGCATCCTGTTCTTCTGCAGCAGATACAATAGAGGTTAAAAAAAGAAGACGCATGTTTACGGAACTGCCTGTTCCAAAACAGCGTCTTTTTTCTGTATATGAAAAAACCCATTGCCGTATGACAATGAGTTTTCCATTCAGATTCAGCGCATATCCATGCCGGTTTTGACAAACCGGAACATGCGTACAGCGCCTTCGTAATACAGTTCTTCCGCCCGTTCAATGGCCTCTTCGACAGGCATCGGTCCGTTGACCGTTGTCATCAGGGAACTGACGCCATGATTGCAGATGTCCATCGCGCCTTTACCCATGCCGCCCGAGAGACCGAGAACCGGAACGCCTTTGGCCTTGGCCCGTTCACCGACCCCCTGCATGACTTTGCCAAAGCAGCTCTGCCAGTCCGTTCTTCCTTCGCCGGTTACCACCATGTCCACGCCTTCCAGACGCTTGTCGAAATTGATCAGATCCAGAACGGTTTCGATGCCGGACCGCATTTCACCATGCAGGAATACCAGCAGAGCGGTTCCCAGGCCGCCGGCCGCGCCGCTTCCTTTGATCGTATCCGGATCGATACCGAACTGCCGGATAATGACATTCTTGTAATTGAGCATGCCCTTTTCCAGACGGTCCTGGATTTCCGGTGTCGCCCCTTTCTGGGCTGAGAACGTATATGTCGCACCATCCGGTCCACATAGCGGATTGGTCACGTCACACATGACGGTGATCTTCGTTTCCTTCAGACGAGGGTCAAGACCGGTGACATCGATGGATGCGACTTCTTCCAGATCGCAGCCCCTGCCCATCAGTTCATTGCCGTCTCTGTCCAGGAAGCGGACACCCAGCGCCCGCGCGCAGCCCATGCCGCCGTCGTTGGTGGCACTGCCGCCGATGGCGATCGACAGGTCACGGAAACCTTTGTCCAGGGCATCCTTGATCATCTGGCCGGTGCCATATGTCGATGTGTACAGAGGATTACGCATTTTTCTGGGCAGCAGCGGCAGTCCGGAAGCGGCTGCCATTTCAATCACAGCCCGGTTGGTATCCAGCATGCCATAATAGGCTGTCGTTTTATCCATCAGCGGACCATAAACTTCCGTTTTCAGCTTTTCTCCGCATTCCGCGCTGATGACCGCGTCGACTGTGCCTTCACCGCCATCAGCGACCGGAACGCCGCTGTATTCGATTTCACCGAATACTTCCTTGGCGGCTCTGGCTAAAAGCTCGACGGTCTGTTCACTGCTCAGCGAACCTTTGAACGAATCAGAAGCAAATAACAGTTTCATACCATTCTCCCTTGTCATGAACGATTAGTGCAGGAAAAGACTCAGCAGAGCAATTTCCAGTATCGCTGCCACGCCCATGACAAGAGTGTTCATCGTCTGTGTTTTATAACCGCGTTCCGGTGACATGGCACCAAAGTTGGTGACAACCCAGAAATAAGAGTCATTGGCGTGTGATACTGTCATTGCGCCAGCGCCGATTGCCATGCATACAAGTGTGATCTGCACCGGTGTGGTAAAACCAAGAACCGGCAGAAGCGGAGCGACGATGCCGGCTGTCGTTGTCAGAGCGACAGTGGAAGAACCCTGAGCGGTCTTCAGAATCGCCGACAGCAGGAACGGGAAGAAGATTCCCATAGCCGAAAGCACAGTCGCATGCGCGGAAATATAGTTGACCATGTCAGAAGCGGAAATGACCTTGCCCAGCACGCCGCCGGCAGCTGTCACGAACAGGATCGGGCCGACTGTCTTCAGTGTGTCATTGGTAATGTCATAGAATTTGTCCATCTTGCCGGCCCCTCTCAGCTGGGCAACGGCGAATGCCGTACCGACAGCCAGGGCGATGATCGGAGTGCCGAGGAAGGCAATCAGACTGGCAAGGCCGCCTGACATTTTGGCCATGGAAGCGATGGAAGAAAGCGACATCAGAATGATCGGAACAATGATCGGAGCCAGTGAAGAGAAGCCGCTCGGCAGTTTGCCGTATTCCGCGACCAGTTCTTCATATGTCTTTACGGTCTCCGCATCAGCTGATTCATCATCAGCCTTGACTTTTTTGCCGATGTATTTGCTGTAGAACAGACCAGCAGCCAGCGGGAAGATCGAGCAGACAACACCCAGTCCCATGACCAGCAGAAGATTGTCACCGATGCCAAGCGTGGATGCCGCGGCGATTGGACCCGGTGTCGGCGGGATGAATACGTGCGCGATGTACAGACCGGACGCCAGTCCGACTGTCATGGCAACGGAAGATTCTTTCGTGCGCTGAACGAGCGCTTTTCTGATCGGATTCAGAATAACGAAACCGGAGTCACAGAAGACCGGAATGGATACGACCCAACCCATCAGTTCCATGGCCAGGACCGGATTCTTTTCGCCGACGAGTTTGATGACCATGTCAGCCAATTTCAAAGCCGCACCGGTTACTTCCAGAATACTGCCGATCAGAGCACCGAGAATGATCACGATACCGATACTTGAGAAGGTACCGGAGAAACCGGCACCGATAACATTTGCGAGACCGCTGATCTTCGTGCCGTCTTCCAGGGTTTTGTCAACCAGCGGAATACCGGCGATCAGACCAAGCGCCAGTGAGATCAGCATGATCGAAATGAACGGATGAATCTTCAGTTTCGAAATCATAATGATCATCAGAACGATTGCAAGCACAAAAACAATGATTAGCGGAAAACCTGTCATAAGTGAATTATCCTCCCTTTTTTCAGAACAGATTGTCAGTTGATTTCATTTTACCATCTTTTCTGATTCAGTAGAGAATATTCCACTGTTTTTATTTACTACTATCTGACCTTGCTGTTATGCCACACCATACGGTGATAGGCAGACTGATCATCGGCAAATCCGGCTTTCCGATAGAGCGGATAACCGGCTTTGGTCGCTTTGAGTTCAATGACGGCGATTTCCATCTTTTCGGCGTCTTTCAGAAGCTCCTCCATGACCCTTCCGCCATAGCCCCTGTGCCGCATGTCCACGCGGGTGTACACATTCAGAACCGTGCCGGTGCAGCCGTTGATAAACGCCGGACTCATCGGTTTTTCATCGACCAGCAGAAACGCGCAGGCCGCGACTGTTTCTTCCGCGATCAGAAGATATACAAACAGATCCTGATTCAGATGCCGTTGATAATAACCGGGCAGCTGGGCGCGGAGGGTTCTTTCCGTTTCCGCAGACAGACCGCCGTGATCCTCATTCAGAAAGGCAACCCGCAGTTCCGTCAGTTCATCAATATCCGGCAGGCCGGCTTTTCTAATAGATACCATGCTTCCGTTCTCCTTCAGATTTCGATACTGGTACGGGGTAACTGAACCAGACAGTTAATGCCTTCTTCCTCGCAATGTCTGGCCAGCCGGAAAAAGGATTCGCCGGTCGGTTCGATCACATGCGGCATGCCCTCGGCCGGCTTCTTCAGCCGTACGAAGAAATTATCCCAATGGAGCGGAATCACCAGCTTCGGCTTCACTTTCTGCGTCGTTTCCCGGAAGAAGATCTTCTCGGTCCCGGCATCCGCCTTGCCTAAGCCGGCAATGCCGAGGAAGAGAACGTCCGCCGGATAATTGTCCAGCTGTCCTTCGATGCAGTTGAAACTGGGCCGGATCAGGAATTTCTTCCCTTCCGCCTCGACATAGAAGTCAAAGGATCCGCCTTCTTTGTAATCCCGAAGACGGGCCGGCTGCACGAGCGGCTCGTCGATCGTCTGACCAAGATCGTTGTTCAGTATCGTCGGTTTGGAATGTATGGAAGCCAGCACTTTGATTCTGAACTGACCCACGGTATATTCTTCGTCGGCGCTGAACTGCACCATCTGCTCTTCGCTGACCCCGCCGCCTCTTGCCACATTCATGGCCGAGGAAGATCCGTAAATGCAGGCGCCTGTCTTAACCGCCATATACGGCGCGTCCATGACATGATCATGGTGGGTATGGGAAATGAAGATCGCTTTCAGACGGTTAATATGGTGTTTCGCGATCATCTCATCGACCATTGCCGTGTCCGTCGCCTCACTGCCTCTGACATATTTTGCCAGTGACGGACGGGTGAAATGACAGTCAAAGAGAATCTGATCTTGGCCGTCGTCAAACAGCAGAGTCGTCGTGCCGAAAAAAGTAACTTTCATACGATCACCGTTTTCCTTTCATCAGACAATTGCCCCTTTGCCGATACCAACCTTGCGGTAATACAGATACATCGCCACCATGCATACCATCCAGCCGGCTGGATATCCCATGGCAATCGGAATCGGTTCATTGGCAATGAAGTTCGACATGATAAACAAATAGATTTGCCGGAAAAGAACGAAGGACGCGATCTGAATGAACATCGGGCCGCGTGAGTTTCCGGAGCCGCGCAGTGCGCAGGCATGCACGTTGGACGGACAGGAGAGAACATAGAACGGCGAGATCCAGTGCAGGAACATTGCGCCGGCACTGATGACTTCCGCTCTCGAGTTGAAGAAGCTGACCAGCTGCGGAGCGAAGACCATGACCGGGATCATCGGAATGACGGTGGCGATAAATGACATCAGAATGGAAATCCGCACACCCTTGATGGCTCTGTCCGTTTTGCCGACACCGACGTTCTGGCCGACAAAGGTCGTCGTCGCAAGACCGATCGACTGCATCGGCAGCAGCATCAGCGCGTCAATCTTGGAATATGCCGTCCAGCCGGACATGATATCCGCGCCGAACTGATTGATATAGGACTGTACAAAGATATTCGAGAAGGAAATGATCGCCATCTGCAGAGCGGCCGGAATGCCGACCCTGACAATACGGGAAAGAATGTCGCCATGGAAGCGGATCTCCTTCAGGTTCAGCCGGACACAGGTATCGACATGCATCAGCGTGTAAACCGTCAGGATGGCCGAAACAGCCTGGGCAATGACCGTTGCCCACGCGACGCCTTCAACACCCATATGGAAGACAAGAACGAAGACCAGATCCAGAATGATATTCAGAACAGCCGCTGTGGCGAGGAAATAGAACGGCCGCCGCGAGTCACCGGTTCCCTGCAGAATGGAAGCGCCGATATTGTAGAACAGCAGACCGGACACACCGGCAAAATAGATGGACAGATAGGCATCCGCCTGGGTATACACTTCCGGCGGTGTTTTCATCAAAGACAGTAGCAGCGGCTTGAGAAACAGACCGGCAATCGTCATGATGACAGCCAGCACGAAAGTCATGATGATGGCTGTGTGAACGGTATCTCTGACCCTTTCTTCCCGGCCGGCTCCGAAAAACTGCGATATCACAACACCGGCACCGCTGGAAAGACCGAGAAACAGACCAATCAGCATATTGATGACAGGTCCGACCGTGCCGACGGCCGAGAATGCTTCATTGGATACATAATTGCCCACGACCCAGGTATCGACCATGTTGTAGAACTGCTGAAAGATATTGCCCAGCAGTAAAGGGATGGCAAAGGTAATCAGCAGTCTGGGAATACTGCCCTCTGTCATCGTGATGCTTTTCTTTTCGTTTTTACTCATACACGCGGCCTCTCTATCTCAATGTTAATCTCGTTCTTTTCCTTCGACAATCTTTCTTTGCGGGAAACCGTCACTGACCCGGACGGACGAAAATATGTTCCTTCAGAAATGCGGAACAGTCTTTGTACGATATGATCAGACCAAGCGTGTGATCATTGCTGTCCATGGCAGCCGCCGTTCCGACGACTTCGCCTTTTTCATTGATCACACAGGAGCCGCTGACCCCCTGATACATCGGCAGATGAATGAGCCGGAAAGACTGCCGGCCGGACTGCACCTCAGTCCCGTCATAGGTACCGGACAGGATCGTTTTCGGCTGATCTTCCGGCCAGCCGATCAGCCAGATGTTTTCACCCGTCGCCGGTTCCTTTTCACTCATCCGGAGCGGCACCGTCGCCGCCGCCACTTTCAGAAGCGCCAGATCCCTGTCGGCATCCACGGCGATCAGTTCAGCCGGCAGAAGCTGCAGATGATAAACGACACGGTAGCGGACGGACGGATGATCGACGATATGGGCACAGCTCAGGATATAGCCGTCGTCACTGACCGCATAGCCGCTGCCCCGGTAGATCGTATCCCCGAAACTGGAAATCGTGTAGATCTGCGCCGCCGCGTTTCCATACGTATCCAGAAGCACCGTTTCCCTTTCGGCACTCTTTTCTTCAGGAAGCACCGTGCCGTCAGCACCCATGCAGATCCGGTACGCGAACAGCAGAACCGGCACGAGAATAAACAGGATCATGAACGTGTTCAGGATCTTCTTCTGCACCGGTGAGAGTTCCGGTTCCTTTTCTTTCGGCGGATACAGAATGGTCCTGAATTCCGGCATCGTGGTATGAAAAGCGCTGTAGACGCCTTCTTCGACAGGAAACCGGGAATCATCGTGAATAACCAGCAGCGGAATACTGCGCCGCCGGCAGAAACCGATCAGCCTCTGACATTCTTCGTCCCCCACCGTGTCTTCGTCGCCATACAGCAGCGCGGCATCACACAGCAGAAGCTCGTCTTCGTCTCTGCTGAAGACGCACTGAAAACCCGCTTCTCTGAAAACCTGTTCATAGAAGCAGAAATCTTCCGGCATTTTCGCGCTGATTAGAAACAGCTTATGCATATGTCTATTGTAACAGGAACGGACTGTTTTCCGTCCGCCGGAACCTTCCGTAATGAAAAAGTCCGGACTGCTCCGGACTATTTGTTCAGCGTATCAATGATGACCGGCAGAATCTGCTTTTTGCGGGACATGATACCCGGTGCGAAGCCGTTTTCGTCGAGAATGTTCTGGAAGCCTTCCTTCATGACCCATGCCTTCTTGCCGGTATAGATCATGTAGGAGCCGGTGCCGGCCGGATCGGTAAAGAGAAAAGCCAGAAGATCATAATGCTGGGAAACGATCACTTCGTTCATGTACGCCAGGAAACCGTCGCGGATCCAGAAGAACTCTTCTTTACTCTTGCAGGGTGACTGGCCGATGCCGACCCGGGTGTTCTCAATACGGAATTCCTTGAAATCGTCATACAGCAGTTCCAGGTATGGTTTGTTGAGGATCGACATGGAAGCGCCGATCATTTCCTCATTCAGTTCCTCCGGTGTGATGCCGGCGATGCCGCTGAGATAAGCAGCTGCTTCGCGGTCTTCCTCCGTCGTCGTAGGTGACTTCAGACATAATGTGTCATTGACGACACCGCCCAGCAGAAGCCCTGCCATGTCATGGTCAGGTTCAATGCCATGGCTGCGGTACATGCCGGTGATAATGGTCGCCGTGCTGCCGATGACGCGTTCCGTGATATTGATCGGATTGACCGTTTCGATGCCGCCCATGCGGTGATGGTCGACGATCTCGGCAACTTCGCCGAATTCAAGATCGTTCACTGACTGGCTTTCTTCATTGTGATCGACCAGAATGAAACGTTTCTTTTCGTAATTGAACAGATGATAGCGGGAAATGGCCGCTTTCACCCTGCCCTCGTCATCCAGCACCGGATAGGAACGGAAACGGCTCTTGGCCAGACGTTTGGTCACGTCGTCCACCATGTCCTTTTCATTGAAGGACATCACCTTTCTGGTCGTGACAACTTCGATCGGCGGCGCCTGATAGATATACTTGGTGCAGTCGAGCACGGAATACGGAGTGCGGATGACAGAAACCCCCTTTTCCTTTGCTTTTTCCAATGTCACGTTATCGATCCAGTCTTCCCCGCAGATGATGATCAGGGCAGCCTTGTTTTCGATGACAAAACGCTGGATATCGGGGCTGTTTCGCAGAATGACGATACTGCCGCGGAAGCGCTCCGGACTGTCCGACAAAGACGGAACAGCGTGAACCACGCCGCTTGGTGAAAAGACATCACTCCGGAAGAACACTTTGGCGTCAAGGACTTTGATGATATTGTCCAGACTGGCGTGCTTCATCAGTTCCACCATGTTTTCTTCACTGGTGATCCAGAAACGGGTCAGGTCGGAAACAGAAACGACACCCTCCAGATGCCCCTCTTCGTCCGTCACCAGCATTCCTCTGTTCTTCTGGGTGATGACGAGATCGAGCGCCTCCTTCATCGTCATGTCAGGACGGGCCAGCACCGGTGTATCCTTTTCGATTTCCGCCAGGGTACACTTGGCTGTATGAATGACGGGCGGCTGTTCAAAATGATATTTCTTCAGAAGAAACAGAGTTTCCGGATTAGCCGTTCCCTGTGCCCTTGCTTCGGCATCGATTCCCAGCTTTCTTTTCAGAGCGGCATAGGCAATCGCCGATACGATCGCGTCACAGTCGGGGTTTTTGTGGCCAACAACATAGTACGGTTTCATAATATTGCTCTCTTTCAGGTCTGTTCTGCATAAAGGCCATAAAGCCTGATGATCTAATTGCATCATATCATGACTCTCTGCTCGGATACCATGTTCCGGATCATGCAATTTAGAACATCCTTTTATGCAGAAAAGTGAATGCAGACCGTATTTTGATGCATCCTGCGTATCTGAGGGAGAAAGAAAAGACCTCAGCGGTCTTTTCAGATATGGTATACGTAATTATCCTTGTGCTTCTTCGGGGCCGGTTTTTCACCTTCCGGATAGCCGAGAATCAGATTGGCTATGCCTTCGTAGTCGCCTTCGATGCCGGCTTTGGCAAGCAGTGCCTTGCCGTATTCGGATTCGAATTCTTCCTTGGCGCGGTGGATCCAGCAGGCGCCGACGCCGAGGTCTTCCGCCGCCAGCATCATGGTGCCCATGACCAGTGTGCCGTCATACAGATATGTGCGCACGGATCTGTCTGCCAGTACGACGATGACATTCGGCGCGCCATAGAACGGATCGTTCTCCGCTCCCATGGCGGCGGCATTGATTCTGGAAAGCTCATCACGCACCTGCGGATCATCAATGACCAGAATGATCGGTGACTGACGGTTCATGCCGGTAGCCGCGCATGTGCCGGCTTCCGCGATCTGATCCACGATTTCTTTTGCGACCGGTTCGGGTTTGAAACTGCGCACACTGCTGCGCTTTTTTATGGTAACTAATGTTTCTGCCATAACAGGTACCTCCTGTCTTCTTTATAAAACAATTCCATGATCATTTCCTGCCTTTTGCCCGTGCCGGGCGCTACAATGATGATGGAGGTCGATAAAATGAAGATCAATCTGCAAAGTGTAATCGATGAGATAGAGAGTGCGGATGACGGCACTGTCGCCTACTACGATCCACGCACGGAAACCATTGTTTATGAATTCCGGTACGATCCTTCCGCCAGCACCTACGATCCGGACGAATATCATGCCGCGATTCCTCTGCCGGACCGCCGCCGCATTGACGATTACCACAATATGGAACTGTTTATTGAAACCGTGGATGACAGCACGGCGGCTGAATGGCTGAGCAACGCGATCCACGGCCGCGGCGCTTTCCGGATGTTCCGGGCGGCGCTGGAACGCTTTGACCTTACCGAAGACTGGTACGATTTCCGGGACCGTCAGCACCGCATTCTGGCAATCGAATGGTGTGAGGAAAACGGCATTGAATATGAATCCTCCTACGCCTTTCTTCCGGACGAAGATGAGGACGAAGAGGAAGAAGATAACTCCTACGGCTTCGATATTGACTATACAAAGGACAGAAACATACCGGCGCCGAAACCTGTCAGCCTGCCGAAGGAGGTACGCATCACCGCAATCACGAAGCACAACAGTTCCAATATCGTTTACATGCACGCCGACTGTGTCAAAGAACTGGCTGCCCTGAAGAAGATCCGTCTGGAGCAGGATATTGAAACCGCCCAGGAAGAGATCGATGAAGCTCTGAAGCGTCAGGATCCTGTCTTCGCCGCTGTCAAGGACGGCCGCTATGTCGGCTACATGATCCTGGAAAACGACGCGGGCATGATTCTCAGAACGCTATATGTCAGACCAGATTACCGGCGCAAAGGCATCGGCACGGCTCTCTTTCAGAAGGCGCAGGAATGCGCGGCGGAAGAAGGCAAAGAGCTGCGGGTTATCATGAAGCCGTACATCGTCAAAATGCTTGGCTTCCTCAGTCACAACGGCTGGGACACGCTGGCCGAGATCAGTATTGTCAAAGGCAGAGACGAAGAGACTGAGAATACCCTTTCCCTGAACAAAACGAATCTGAAATACTAGCGAGGATCATTTATGGGACATTTCTATTTTGTCAGACACGGTGAATCACTCTGGAATGTAGCGAACAAAATCTGCGGCGCCACCGATATTCCGCTGACCGATAAAGGTGTTGAACAGGCCCGTATGACGGCCGAGACACTGCGGAAGGAAGGAATTCACGCCGATAGGATCATCGCCTCGCCGCTGCTTCGGGCAGCCGAAACAGCCCGGGAGATTTCCCGCCTGTGCGGCATACCGATGCGCACCGACGAGCGCCTGAAAGAACAGTGCTTCGGACGTTATGAAGGAACGGCTCGGGACGGCAGGGAATTCCACGAGGCAAAGAAATGCTTCGCGGACCGTTATGACGGCGGCGAAAGCATGTTTCAGACCGCCCACCGGGTATATGGCCTGCTCGATGAGATCACTTCCCAGGAAGATGTCGTTTATATACTGGTCGCCCATAACGGACTGGCCCGCATCATTCAGTCCTATTTCACTTCCATGACCAATGAGGAGTTCGCTTCCTACGGGATTGCCAACTGTGCCGTCAAACGGTTTGATTACTGACCGGCGGCTTTGAAGTCAAATATAAAAAGGGTATCCGCACGGATACCCTTTCGTCTGTTGATACTGTGGATTCAATTACCAGCCGACTGTCAGATCGCTGGAACCCTTTTCAACGACAGGAGCGCTTTCGACCTTAACTTCGCCGGAAACGATCTTGTCTGTGTATTCCTTGACAGTTGCCAGAACGTCATCTGTCAGGTTCGGATTCTCTGCCGGTAAGCCAACGCCGCCGTCTGCTAGTGTGTAACGTACAACGCCGCCCTTGAAGGTGCCGTCAGCAACCTGCTTGCAGGCATTGTATGTAGCAACGTCAACTCTCTTCATCATGGATGTCAGAACGGAAGACTGTGAACCGTCGCCGTATACGCCATAGGAATACTGGTCTGTGTCAACACCGATTACCCATACATCTTCACCGTTGCCGCGTCTTTCGGAAGCTTCCTTGATGACGCCGTTGCCGGTGGAACCTGCGCATGCGAAGATAACCGTTGCGCCGGCATTGTACTGCTTCTGAGCAAGGGACTGACCCTTTTCAGGACTTGTGAAGTTGTCAGCGTTGTCATAGCTGATGATGCAGTCCGGGCAGACAGCCCATACACCCTGCTGGTAGCCAGCCCAGAAACGGAACATGGATTCAGATTCCTGACCGATAACCATACCGACATGCTTGGAGCCGTTTTCCATAGCCTTCAGACCGGCAACGACACCAACCAGATAAGAACCTTCGTGTTCAGCGAAGACTGCCTGCTGCAGGTTTTCACCTTCGAGCCAGTCAACGTCGATGATGAGGATCTTCTGATTCGGATATGCATTGACAGTTTCTGTAATCGCATCGCCGAACATGAAGCCAGCAGCCGCGATCAGGTCAACGCCCTTGTCTGCGAATGCGGACAGATTCGGAATGTAGTCTGCTTCGTTGTTGGACTGCAGGAATGAATAATCAGAACCTTCTTTCAGACCGTTTTCGTCTGCGAATTTCTTGATACCTTCCCAGGAAGTCTGGTTGAATGATTTGTCATCGATGCCGCCGACATCACTGACAAAGCCGATGGATACTTTGGATCCCTGAGTGTCATCACCGCCTCCGGTGTTTCCGCCTGCGGCAGGCTGAGAAGAACAGCCGACAAGCGCAACAGCCATGAGAGCTGCCAGAGAAGACTTTAATAATTTGCTCATTATTATTCCTTTACCCTCCTTAGTTTTCTCTATTAACAATTCTAGTTGTTTCCCCGCCTTTTTACAACGTTTTTCAGGAATGTACATCTTTTCACAAAGTGCCTTTTTTCTGTATGTTCGCCCTGTCTTTTCCCCATGAAGATTGTTATAATATCCACGTATTATTTTATAAGGAAAAGCGATGGTATTCAGCAGTCTGACATTTCTGTTTGCATATCTGCCGGCCGTGCTGGCAGTCTATTTTCTCATCCCCTTCCGGTTCCGCAACTTCGTACTCCTGGTTGTGAGCCTGTTTTTTTATGGCTGGGGCGAGCCGGTCTATGTTCTCGTCATGATCTTCTCGATCCTGTTCAACTGGATCTTCGGACGGATGATCAGCCAGTACCGCGACCGTGACAGAAAGACAGCCCGAAAGTATCTGACAGTCTGCATTGTCCTGAATCTTCTGCTGCTGGGCTTCTTCAAATACTATGACTTCTTCATCGGCAATCTCAACGCCATCGGCATCACCTTTCTGAAGCCTCTGAAGCTTGGTCTGCCGATCGGCATCAGTTTCTATACCTTCCAGGCGATGTCCTATCCGATCGATCTGTACCGTCATGATACCGATCCGCAGCGATCCGTCATCAATTTCGGTGCCTATGTCACCATGTTTCCGCAGCTGATCGCCGGTCCGATCGTCCGCTACCGGGATATAGCCGGCATGCTGGAGCACCGGAAAGAGAACGTCGACAAATTCTACGAGGGTGTGGTCCGCTTCATGTGCGGCCTGGCCAAGAAAGTACTGCTGGCCAACAGCTGCGGACAGGTCTTCGAAACGGTCAATTCCCTTTCCTTCAGCCAGAGCAGTGTCCTGACCGCCTGGCTGGGCATCCTGTGCTATGCCTTCCAGATCTATTTTGACTTCAGCGGCTATTCTGACATGGCGATCGGCCTTGGCAAAATGTTCGGCTTTGATTTCCTTGAGAACTTCAATTACCCCTACATCGCGCGCTCTGTCACGGATTTCTGGCGGCGCTGGCATATGTCACTCTCCTACTGGTTCCGTGATTATGTCTATATTCCGCTCGGCGGCAACCGCCGCGGTTTGAAACGGCAGATCATCAATATCATGATCGTCTGGCTGCTGACCGGCTTCTGGCACGGCGCTTCCTGGAACTTCGTTCTCTGGGGTGTCTTCTACGGCATCATTCTGATTCTCGAGAAGCTGTTCCTTCTCAGACCGCTGCAGAAAGCCCCTGCCTTTGTCGGCCACGTTTATACGATGTTCGTTGTGCTGGTTGCCTGGGTCCTGTTTGCCTATACCGACTTTTCCCAGGTCCTGACATATCTTGGCATGATGTTCGGCCGCGCGTCCGCCTTTGCCAATGCCTATACGGTTTATTTCCTGCGTGACAATTTCGTTCTGCTGGCTGTCTGCGCGGCCGCCTGCACACCGATTGCCCGCACCCGCATGAATTTCCTGAAGAACAATACGTTCGCCATGGCCCGGCCGCTGCTGGTGCTGCTGGCGCTGATCGTCTGCACCGCCTTTATCGTGGACGCATCCTATAACCCCTTCCTGTATTTCCGTTTCTAGGAGAAAAGATGAAAAAGAACACTTCCCGTGAAAAAATGATCCGGACCATGACAGCAGCTGTTTTCTGCCTGTTTGTTTTCGGCGTGAGCGCGGTGAACCTGTTCGCTGAGAAAAAGGATTTCTCGGAAAACGAGAACCGGGTGCTGGTGCCGTTCCCTTCCGTATCCGCTCAGAATATTCTCTTCGGTGATTTTGACACCGATTTTGAAAAATGGTTCTCCGATCATTTCGTCGGCCGCGACAGCTGGATCCGGCGCAAGGCTTCCCTGCGTATCGATACCGGCGCCATTGAAAACAACGGCGTCTGGCTTGCCCGCAGCGGCCGTCTTATTCAGCAGTTTCTGACATATGATGAAAAGACCGTCACCAGCAACATCTCCTATCTGCAGGAGTTTTCTGACGACACCGGCATGAAGCTGAACATCCTGCTGGTGCCTTCCGCGGCCTGGGGCGAACAGCAGTATCTGCCGGCCGGGGCTGTCAATGTCAACGAGCAGGAACTGATCCGCGAGATCGCCGACTTGCTGCCGAAGCAGAACTGCATCGACATCAGCGACGCAGTGCGGCAGATCGACGACGGCTATTTCCGCACCGATCATCACTGGAACGAGAAAGGTGCTCTGATCGGCTACCAGGCGATCTGTCAGAGTGTTCTGCAGAAGGACGCGCAGCAGTTCACCTTCGAGGAAGTGTCAGACAACTTCCGCGGCACGATGTATTCCCGTTCCGGCGCATTCTGGACACCGGCCGAAAGCATCTTCCGGATCCGGCCCGCCAAGGAAATGCCGGTGCAGGTCGTCTTTGAAGACGGCACGACGATGAATACCATGTTTGTGGACGAGCACCTGCAGGAAAAGGATCAGTATCCCTACTACCTCGACGGCAACCATGGCTATATCAGTATCCGTACCGGTGCATCGGGCGGCCGCCGGGCGGTTGTCATCAAAGATTCCTATGCCCATATCCTGCTGCCGTATCTGGCTCAGGAGTATTCACAGATCGATGTCTTCGACCTGCGCTACTATACCGATAAAGTATCCGATCACATCCCGGCTGAAGACCGTGATCATACGGATGTCTATATCATCTACGGACTGCCGACATTCTGCAGTGATTCCAATCTTTCCATTCTCTGGTAATGCATATGAAAATGAACTTTGTAAAAACTGGCATCAATGGTGAAGGCATCGGCTATGACCGCCGCAAACCGGTCTTCGTTGACGGCGTGCTGGCCGGCGAAACCGCCGTTGTCCGCATTGAGGAAGACCACGGCACCTATGCCAGAGGCAAATGTGTGCGTCTGCTCAGTAAATCGGAAAACCGCGTCGAAGCAGCCTGTCCGCATCAGAGTGAATGCGGCGGCTGTCCTTTGATGATCCTCAAATACGAAAAACAGCTGCAGGTCAAAACCGAACTGCTGCAGGAGGCGCTGTTCAAATACGGCACAGTCCGCAGTCATTTCGTCCGGGCGATCCGCGGCAGTGAAAAAACCGAAGGCTGGCGTTCCCAGTGCAAGCTTCCCGTCCGTCAGATCGACGGTGTTCTCTACAGCGGCATGTACCGCGCCAACAGCAATCATTTCATCCCTGTAAGAAACTGCCGGATGCATGACGAGACGCTGGAGAAAACGAGAAAGCAGGTCATGAAGGTTCTCAACGAGAAGCGGATGCCCGCCTACGACAGCAAGACCGGTAAAGGTCTGCGCTATCTGATCATGCGGGCGATCGGCGGAAACGTTCAGTGCACCCTGGTAACTGGCCGGGATACCATCGATACCGGCATGGTGGAAGCGCTGATGAAGATTCCCCATATGACATCGCTGTTCCAGTCCATCAATACCGGCCGCCGGACCGTGGAGATCTTCGGACCGAAAACGAAGCATCTTGCCGGCCCTGCCACGATTCCCGTGCAGATCGGCGGCATTACCCTGCAGCTGTCACCGCAGGCGTTCTTCCAGCTGAATGTCGACCAGGCCATCCGGCTGTATGAAACAGCCGTCAGTAAAATCGATCCCTGTGACGTCATGGTCGAGGCGTACTGCGGCATCGGCGCGATGTCTCTGCTGGCACATGAGAAGGCAGCAGAAATCATCGGTATCGAAAATGTGCCGGATGCCATCCGCGACGCGAAAGCCAATGCCGAAGCGAATCACATCAAAAACGTGGAATTCATCTGCGCTGACGCGGCCGACGGTCTGCTGAAAACCGCCGCAAGACGGCATATCAATACCCTGCTGGCGGATCCACCCCGCAGCGGTATGGATGAAAGAATGCTGGAAGCGGTACTGAAGGTGCATCCCGACAAGATCATCTATATCTCCTGCAATCCGGCCACTCTCGGCCGCAATCTGAAGGAACTGAAGCACGCCTATCATGTCGTTACCGTGATCCCGTTCGATCTGTTCCCCAACACACCGCACGTGGAAAGCATTACCGTTCTGGAAGCGGACACACTCAGGTGAAGCCATGAAATACACACGTAATGAAAACAGTATCGTGATCTTCCCCTCGCAGCAGTATGAGAAGAAGAGCGTCCGGGATTTCCTGGATGAATATCTGATTTCCCGCAAAAACAGATATCTCCTGCTGCAGAACAGGCAGATCCTTCTTGACGGCAAACCGGTCACCAATGACGAACAGCGGATCGGCAGCCAGCCCATCACCCTGCTGATTCCGCCCGAAGAGCCGGACTGGAAACCGGCGGCGGCATCATGCAAGGTTGTTTACGAAGATGATTTTGTCTATATTGTTCATAAAGAGCCCGGCTGTATCATCCACGGCGAAGCGGATGACGACACCTGTCTGAACGCCATGGCCGCAAGATATCAGCTTGACCATCAGATCCTTTCACCAGTCCGTCCCCTGCACCGGCTTGACAAAGACACCCAGGGACTCGTCCTTTATAGCAAGATCCCCTTCTTTCAGCCCTGGCTGGACAGCCAGCTGGCCGAAAAGCAGATCAGCCGTCACTATCTGGCGATCACCCGCGGCCGCTGCAAACCGCACACGAAAGCAGTCTATAAAGACCGGATCGGCCGGGACCGTCATAAAAACGGCGTCTACCGGATCAGTAAAACCGGTGTCGAGGCAGTGACCAGAACCGAATGTCTGGCAGAAAAGAACGGCTATCTTCTGTTCGCCTGCGAACTGGAGACCGGCCGAACGCACCAGATCCGTGTCCATCTGGCCGGCCACGGTTTCCCGATCGTCAACGATCCTCTCTACGGAACCCCGTCCCGGGACTTCCGTCATATGGGACTCTGGGCGGATGAAATCACCTTCCGCTCCCCCATCACCCGCAAAAAACACCGGATTCACGATATCAAGAATGATGATTATCAGTTATTCGAAGGAGAGATAAAACAATGAGCAAGTTTGACTTTACATCGATCATGGACCGCCGCGGTCATGACGCCATTGCGGTAGACTGTCCGGCCGAGCAGAAATTCGGCTTCACCGGTTTCGAAAGAAAGGAAGGCTTCGACATCATTCCGATGTGGGTGGCCGACATGAATTTCCCTGTCGTTCCTTCGATCCAGAAGGCCATGCAGGAACGTATCGAACATCCTGCCTTCGGTTATTTTCTGCCTCGTGACGAATACTATCAGTCCATCATCGACTGGCAGAAGGAACACCATGGTGTGGAAGATCTGAAAGCCGAGAATATCGGCTATGAAAACGGTGTGCTGGGCGGTGTCATTTCCGCTTTGAACGTACTGGCCGGCAAAGGCGGCAAAGTTCTTCTGCATTCGCCGACCTACATCGGTTTCACCGGCTCACTGGAGAACAACGGTTTCCATATCGTTCACTCACCGCTCTATCTGGATGATGACGGTATCTGGCGCATGGACTACAGCGACATGGAAAAGAAGATCGTCGACGAGCAGATCCACACCGCCATTATGTGCAGCCCGCACAATCCGACCGGCCGTGTCTGGGAAAGAGAAGAACTGGAAAAAGCCTATGAGGTCTTCGAGCGTCATAACGTCTATGTCGTCAGTGACGAGATCTGGGCGGACCTGACCCTCGAGGATTATCACCATATTCCGTCCCAGAGTGTCAGTTCTTATGCGAAAAGCCACACCGCGGCCATGTACGCCCCGTCAAAGACATTCAATCTGGCCGGTCTGATCGGCAGCTATCATATCATCTATGACGAATGGCTCCACGACCGGGTGCTGAAAGAATCCTCCCTGTCCCATTACAATTCCATGAATATCCTCTCGATGTACGCACTGATCGGCGCTTACAGCGAAGACGGAAAGGAATGGGTCAGCGAACTGCGGGAAGTGCTCAGCCGCAACGTCAGCTGGGCATACCAGTACATCGGCGAGCATTTCAAAGGTGTCACACTCTCTAAGCCGCAGGGAACCTACATGCTGTTCATCGACTGCGAGGATTTCTGCCGGGAAAAGGAAATCGATATCGACGAACTGCTGCGCAAAGGCTGGGAAGTCGGTGTCTTCTGGCAGGATGGCAGACCGTTCCACGGCCGCTGGTGCATCCGCATGAACCTCGCCCTGCCCTTCAGCCGTGTGCAGGAAGCATTCCGCCGGCTTGATCAGTATGTGTTCAACGGTGAATGATCATGGGCAAAATTCTGTTCATCGACGTTGACGGAACGCTCTGTTCGCCTGTTTACAACAAACCGCCGCTTTCCGCCGTGGAGGCGATCCGCAGAGCCCGCGCCAACGGTCATAAAGCCTATATCTGCACCGGCCGTTCCAAAGCCGAAGTCTATGATGATATCTGGGCCATCGGTCTCGACGGGATGATCGGCGGCAACGGCTGCTACGTGGAGGATAACGGCAATGTGATCCTGCATCAGAAACTGAGCGCGGAAGAATGCTGCCATGTCGTCGACTGGTGCAAAGCCAACGATCTGGAATTCTACCTGGAATGCAACAGCGGTCTTTATCCCTCGCCCTTCTACCGGCAGAGATCGGAGGAGGCCTACCGGAAGAAATACGGCCGTGAGCCGCAGTACGGCGACTTCTTTGAAAAGATGATCTACAATGCCAGCCCTTATCGCGACGACGTCAACAAAATCAGTTTCCGGCTGAACAGCTGGCAGGATTATCTCAACGCCTGCCAGGAATTCAGCAGCCTGCATGTCGGCTGCTGGGGCGGCGATGCGCCGAACTGTTCGCATGGCGACGTTTCACCGGAAGGCATCAGCAAGGCCAACGCCATCCGCATGCTCCTCAACCATCTTAACGAAGACGCGTCGGATACCGTCGCCTTCGGTGATGAAGCGGTCGACATCCCGATGTTCGAGATCTGCGGTTACTCCGTTGCCATGGGCAGCGGCAGCGAGAGCGCGAAAAAAGCGGCGGATCATATTACCACCGGGACCGACGAAGACGGTCTGTACAAGGCCTTCGAATATCTCAAACTGATCTGAAAAAAACAGTGTTCTCAATACAGGACACTGTTTTCATACAATTCCGAGTTCTTCCAGCATTTTCGCGACACCGTCATTGCGGCAGTCGTCCGCGATAATGTCCGCCGCGTTCTTGATGTCATCCTTGCCATTTGCCATCGCCACGCCGATCGCCGCTTTCTTCACGAACGGTGTGTCATTGCCGGCATCACCGAAGGCCAGTACGTTCTCCCATGTCAGGCCGTATTTCTCAAGAGCCGCTTCCACCGTCAGTGACTTGTCGACCGTCTGCAGGAAAACATCGAAGCCGCCCCGGTAGGACCAGGCAAACTGCAGATCGGGAATGACGTCGACAAACGGTTCCACGATATTCTTGCCGCCGACCAGGAAGGTTCCGAGCGGCATGCCGTATGTCAGATGGTGCAGATGATGGCGCGTATCATCAATGATCTGATCCTCCCAGGGGCTGTCCGTGTCGAGATAGCCGCGGATGAACTTCTGATGATTCGCATAGGTCACGATGTGATCCACGAATTTAAATCCCAGGCCGACGTTATACTGCAGACACAGAAGCGTGATCGCCTTCATATGTGCCTCGTTCATCGGGTGCTGGGCAATCGCATTGCCGCTGCGGTCCGTCGTGCAGGCGCCGTTGATCGTGCCGTTCAGATCCATCGGCAGATCCTCGAACAGACTTTCCTGCAGAAACGTATGGTGACGGCCGGTATTGACAATGACATGAATGCCCTTGTCCATGGCTTTGCGGAAATCAGCCGCCAGCCGCCGCGACATGGCTGCCTCACGGGAAGGAATAATGGTATTATCTACATCACAGACAATCAGACGAATATTATCAGTTTTCTTTTCCATATTTAAAATTATAACATAACGTGCTAATATTACATATGTTCGTTGTGCGCCCGTGGCGCAATTGGATAGCGCATCTGATTCCGAATCAGAAGGTTGTGGGTTCGATTCCCGTCGGGCGCGCCTAACGCGTTAAACACGAATCACCTTCAAGTGGTAAACGGTTTAATCGCAATCATCATGCCAATGGCGTGATGATTTTTATTTTTGCAAGGTTGTTGCAAGTTTGTTGCAAGTTATAAGCAAGTTAGTTTAATGCAAAAGTGCGTTAGAACTGCACCCTTTTAACGCAAAAATGCATTAGAAATGCGTTAATCGCAAGTTACCGGCAAATAAAACGCAAAAGCCACAGCCGTCGCCGTGACTTCTGTGCGTGTGAGTCCCGCAGGATGGCCACCGCTTCCATGATCACATTATATCAAAAAAAAGCCTACCCCACCGCTAAGGTGAAGTAGGCTATTGCAGGATGATTCATCCGTATGCCGCAAGGGGATGGCGGCTGTGTTAATGCCTGGATACGCCAGGGCGATTAGACTCTAGTCTTCTTTGCCATGATCTCGTCATGGATCTTCGTACCGGTATTGTTGAAGCCCAGCCCATGATAGGCATTATATAAGCTTTCCATTTCTTCCTGATAACGGATCGGGACTTCATCAGCATCACGGTACGTTTCATAAATAACGAACATGTCATTGCGGAGCAGTGCACCCAAAGCATCATGCTCCGCTTTTGAATTCTCTCTCATCTTCTTGAACTGTGACACCACATAGGCAAGTACCATAGTGACAACAGCGCCATAGATGGGAGAAATAAACTGCCAGACATTACTCCAGTTCATTGGCATCACCGCCTTTACTGAAGAACAAGGCATTGATACCTTCGTTCAAACCTGTTGCTGCAAACCCACTTGCAATTCCCTGAAGGAACAGCATGAAATCAAATTTGCCGTTGATCCAGAATGTGAAGATCACACCAAGAACAGCGGCAAAGAGTGGGATAAACTTCTTGATGTCTTCTCTGTCACCAAGAAGTGGCTTCACGATCTGCAGGATGATCCATGTTGCTGCCATGACCGTGACGACTACATAGTCCTTAATTTCCATCGCTTTTCTCCTTTCGTTTCAGATCCGGGATTATTTCAGATAAAGGCTTCGTTGTTTTCTTGCTGTATGGAAATACTGATACAGTTTTCTTGCCATTTTCTGAATACACCCGGATCAAATAACCTTCTTTAATGTATTCTGCTATGAACACAAATCATTTGACCTCAAGGATTGCAGCTGTGATGCCTTTTGCCTTCAGCTGGTCAACCAGTTTCTGTGCATTGTCCTTAGACTCAAAAATACCGCACTGAACCTTCCAGAGATTCCCATCTTTCTTTTTGATAGCCTTGAATCCTTTCTGGTGAATGGTGTTGATCCATGCGTCACAATTCTCTTCAGATTTGAAGGCACCGGACTGAACTCTGAATTTAACAGTTGTCGGAGTCGGTTTCGGCGTCGGTGCCGGCGGATTCAGAATTGCACGGATATCCGCTTCAAACTGGCCGCTTTCGATTTTCCGAGACATATACGGACCGGGGCATGCGGTAGAAGCCCACTGCTTATGTTCCTGAATCGTACCCATCGCACCCGGTTTCCAGTACGGATCAATTCCATATCGTTTGCACCATTCTGCAGCAATAGCAACTGCCAGATTATATGCGGTGTCACTGATATGCCAATCTCCGCCGATTTCATCATTGGCAATCTCCATGGTCAGCGCATCCTGATCAGCTGTGTACGATCCTGTAGTCCAGGGACGCATCTCTTCCGGAACCCAGGCATAGACTGTTCCGTCGGTATGGATAGATACAGTCGGACTCATCTGACGAGTACTTTTCATGATGGCGTAAAACTGCTCTACCGTCAGATTGCCGGCCATGTGATGGGGAATAATGAAACCCGGCTTTTTACCGTCTCTGCCGCTCCATTTCTGATGGTCCCACCAATAGTAGTCAGCATGATCAGTGCAGGTATATCCTTCACGAACCATCCGGGTAGGAGAAAGGAGTTTGATTGCGTATGCTTTACCTTCCTCTTCCGCCTCTTCAGGCGTATCATCGCCTTTGCTGTCAAGACCGATACCATACGCATCCAGTGTTTCCTGTGGGATAGTCTTCAGTACTTCCTTGACTTCTTCATCAGTCATTGAAATGACTTCTGTCGGGTCACCCATGTCGAAACTAAATACTTCTTTTTCTTCCATTATCTTTTCCTTTCTGCGCATATAAAAAGCCGGCATTTCTGCCGGCATTGCGCCAATTGTTACAACTCATTCAGTTGGTGTATTGTCTTCGCCAGTTGGTGTATCATCTTCACCAGTTGGTGTTTCTTCTTCCGGTTCAGGCTCTGGCTCAGGTTCAGGTTCAGGCTCCGGTTTCGGCTTCTGATAAAAATATGCACGGTGATACAACACGTCACCTTCATTCGTCACAAGCATTGCTGCATGTACCGGCCTAGGTGACACTGCAGCTGTAGCTAGCACTGTGTGGTACTTTGACTCCGCCTGACTGATGTCGTCATATGAAGAATTGATGATACCAACAGTGCCTGAATCATATGTCTGTAATTCGATAACAATGTATTTCATATAATCGCCTTTCTATGTGCAGCACGCACATTCTGCTCATTGATCTGAGCATATATCATCGTTGTCTCCGGCTTGGAATGACCAAGTAATGTCTGGATCTCTGACAAAGCCATGCCATGGTCCAAAGCATCCGTTGCAAATGTTCTTCGGATCATATGCGGATGGATATGAACAGATATGCCGGCACGATTGCCAATATCATTCAGAATTCGCTGTATGCCACCTGCTTTCAGTCTCAGGTATGGCTTTTTGGAAGAGACAAACAATGCCTTGTCAGAATCCTTCCGGCCTTCCAGGTATCCTCTAAGAAGCACTACGGCTTTCCCAGAAAGATATGTTTCTCTGGACTTCTTGCCTTTACCGCATCTGACCACCACCCTTCTGGTGATAAAATCCACATCTTCAATATCCAAAGCACACAATTCCGAGACTCTGACTCCCGTGCTGTACATCACTTCCAGCAATGCCTTCTCCCGGATGTTCTTACATGCCTCACGGATCTTCGCCAATTCCTCATCCGTAAGAGCATGTTTTTCTTTCTTTTCGCACCTGATTCGTTTCACCGTTGCCATAGGATTTCTGGCAATATATCCTTCATTCACAGCCCAGGTGAAAAAGGAAGATAAGATCCTCCGGCAGTTATCAAGTGTGACATCCGATACCTGTCTGGTATCCTTCAGTTCGAAAAGGAATCTTCGAATGGTATTGTTGGTGATAGCTTCAATAGGCAGTCTGGCTGATTCAAAGAATTGAACCAAGTAAAGACTGTACAGTTGCAGCGTCTTATCACTGCAGCCCTCAATCTTCTTTGAAACCATGAATACTTTGTAGCAGTCAGGGATTGTCTCCCGATCAAGAGTTAATGCTCTTGTCTTTGGCTGGATCTCATATCCGGCACAATGTGCTTCCAGATGTTCCTTTATCAGCTGTAATTCAGCCGGCGTGAATCTGCCATCCAAGCGACAAATAAAATCAGAAGTGAATGTCATGGTAAATACCTCTCTTTCACTTCCGTTATACAAAGCAAAACAACTATTTAATTCACCTAAGCGATATGCAAAAGCTGACTTTTACTAAATTCAGTAAGCAATTTGCAAAATGTTTAACTCACATTTGCTAAGTAGTTAGTTAAACTGTTAGGTTTTTGCTTACAAATTTTGCTTAATGTCGGCTCTATGGCCAGTTAAATAGTTGTTTACCGTGTGTATTTTTGCGTTTTCTGATTGGATATATAGTGATTTAACACAGAGGCTAATTGTGATGAGTGTTCCGGAGGCATCAATCAATTCGGGACATTTTACACTGAACCATCCATC
>JAFRCE010000007.1 GCA_017404505.1 Solobacterium sp.
AAATTCATAAACCACTCAGCAACATCCTTCTCTGTAAGGATTGAAACATTGTTTCTTTCTTCAAAGTCCTTGTACAGCATCGTCAAAGCCTGATACTTTGCATAGTCTTTCCGATCCATATAAACACCTTCAAAGTTAATGCAGTTCGAGGAGTCCTTACTGATTTCTTCATCACAAGTCTGTTTGTATTCAATTGCCTGGGCTTTTTGTGTTTCCGGCAGCACTTCGGTTGTTTCGCCAGTCAGAATTCCATGCTGTTTGATATATTCTTTTTCACTTTCTGTCATGCTCTGTAGAAGAACTGGATATTTGTCAATACAGGCCTGAAAGCCCTTTATATCAAAACTGGATCTGTATTTACCGTTACGCATTTTGCGGTTTGCGTTGAATACACTTGGAATAAAGCAGTAATACGCATCAACAGGCCATACAAGATCAGATTTATATAATGACTCCATCAGATCTGCTTTAATCCGGCTGTCATTCCATACGTAATATAGATTTCCGACACCCATACGATCAGATGTACCCACCAGCTGCACAAATCTGGTCTGTGCATCCATGCTAAGTTCCAGGAATGCCGGACTCAGGAAAATCCGAAAATCCATCATCGCGTAATACGGTTCCATCAGTTTGTCTCCAATGTTACCTGCTGGATAGCTGCCTCGTCTTTCGCCCACCGGCGGATATCCTGCTCTGTCATGTGGTAATGCTTCAGGACTCTTTCGATTTCAATTCCATACCAGGCAACTTCCTTGCCCTCTGACAGCATGATTTCCCTTGCAATTGTCTGATATTCTGCCTGTGCTTTGGATCTGGAAGCCGGAATAAACTTTTGAAGATCAGAAACATTCGCATGGCCTTTCCGGATAATTCTTAAACGATCATGATTCAACATAGGACTCACTTTAATTGCTTTTGGCATGTTTTTACCTCCTATTGTTTCCTTTTAGAAATATATACTCGAATTAAAGTATATTTATATTTCTAATATACTCTTTTTTTAGTATATGTCAAATTGAATATACGTTTTGTTATCATATAAGAGTATGAAAAAAGACAAAATTATAAACACTAAAGGCTTCCCGCATTATAAAGAAGGAGAAAGAATTCGGAATACATGGCTTATTTCCGGATATACTTTAGGCCTTCGTCTTATGCTTGCTCGAAGCGAAAAAAATCTGACTCAGTCTGAACTGGCCAAATCTATTGACACACTTTATCAGCGAGTGCATGAATGGGAGCATGATTGGAAAAGACCCTCTGATAAGTATTTGCAGAAAATTGCAGAAGTCCTGGATGTCAGTTTTGATTGGCTGAAATATGGTGACTTCACGGAAGAACCCAGGTATAACTACGAAAGAAATGCTGTCGATCTGAACCCACTTTCAGAAGAAGATTATGAAAAACGACTTCAAAACTTGCAGAAATCGAGTGAATTGTTATCTTTTCTGAGTGCTGAGTCGTTGGAAATGATCACTATTATACTGCCAGTATTGTATGCAGTAGATGCAAATAGAATGAGCGACGGCCAAGAATATACTTTTAAACCAAATCAATATCAGGAAAAAGAAGCTGAAAGATTGAAGAAAGCCTGCCAATACATAATGAAAAAACTCGGTCAACAAGACAGTAGTGATTAACGCTACTGTTTCTTTCTTTTTTCTTTGTTTTATTTCACTTTATTTCTGTTCGTTTTATTTATCGGAATTCTGATTTCGAAGAACGCAAAAAGAAAAAGTCGGTCCCAAAGTCGGTCCCAACGCATTTTTGAGTATACTTGAAAATGTGAAAAATGCCGAAAAATAAAGGGGATTTGAGCAATCCCCTTTATTAGGTAGTGGAGCTGAGGGGAGTCGAACCCCTGTCCAAGAAGCGTCCCACATTCAGGAATCTACAGTTTATCCCACTGTTGGATAAGACAGCTGATATGACAGTGAGCGAACCGTCAGCTGAATCTGCCTGTCAATTGTCGGGATCCTCTTACAGGCTTTGGATTCACCTTATCCGTTTCAGTTACGCAGTCAGGTGATAACGGCTAAACCCTGACCGGGTCGCTGCAGCGTCTTAAGCGCAATTAGGCAGCGAATGCGAAACTATTGTTTCTGTTAGCGTTTAAATTTAGATAGTGATATGGTCACAACTCCACTGCATCCCGAATCAAACAACAACCTGTCGAAACCTTTACAACCCCGTGTGTCTGACTGCACATCTCTGTGCATTCGAAATATATCACGTTCTGTACTGTTGTCAATCCCTCAGCGCAGCTTGAGAGCTTTCTCCATTTCCCTCTTAGCATCACGCAGTTTGGCATCTTCTCTCTTATCGATCAGGTTTTTACCCTTGGCAAGAGCGATTTCCAGTTTGGCTTTGCCGTTTTTCAGATACATCCGCACCGGCACCAGTGTATAGCCCTTTGTCTTGACTTTCTGATACAGCTTGCGGATCTCGTATTTATGAAGCAGCAGTTTCCTGTCTCTTGTTTCATCCACGTTGAAAACGTTGCCGTATTTATAGGGAGAAATATGCATGCCTTTGATCCATGCCTCACCCTGATAAATGGATATATAGGAATCCTTGAACTGGACTTTGCCGGCTCTGATCGACTTGATTTCGGTTCCGGTCAGAACCATGCCGCATTCATATTTCTCTTCCAGAAAATAATCATGGGAAGCCCGGCGGTTCAGTACAACGGTTTTCTCACTTTTTCCTTTTCCTTCCACGCCTGTTCCTTTCTTCAGACTTTCTGTCGTCTTTCCTCTCCTTGAAAATCCTGCCGTTTTTCCCGTGCAGGATAAAATCGACCGTCTGTTCTTCCCGGCTGGCCGCGAAAACTTCCACCCGGACTTTCATACCCATCGTATACATGCGCTTACTGCGCTCACCGACGAGTCTCATCATGGCACTGTCAAACATGTAGAAATCATCATCCAGGGTATTCAGATGAACCAGTCCCTCAATGGTATTGTCCAGCTGTACATAGAAGCCATACGCTGTGACGCCGTCGATAATGCCTTCGTAGACTTCACCGATGTGGTCTTCCATGTATTCTGCTTTCTTCATGTCCTCACAGGCAAATTCAGCAGCCTGGCTTTCTCTTTCCCGGATGCTGGACTGTTCGGCATAAGCCGCGCACTTTTCTTCGTCCATCATCCTCTCATCCATATCCAGATTCTGCCGGAAGCCGTACTTCCTCAGCATGCGGTGGACGATCAGGTCAGGATAGCGGCGAATCGGTGACGTAAAGTGAAGATATTCTTCCTCCGCCAGACCGAAATGGCCGATACAGCTGGCGTCATATCTTGCCTTCTGCATGCATCTGAGCAGCAGTTTGCTTAAAACCGGATATTCATCGGTATCCTCGACGGATGCCAGATAGTTCTGGATCTCATTGGGATGCACAGCCGATTTGCCGACGATGAATTTATGGCCCATGACTTCCGAAACCTGAACGAAACTCTTGATACGTCTCGCCTGCGGTTCTTCATGAACACGGTAAATAGCCGGAATGTCCTGCCATTTCAGGAAATCCGCGACACAGACATTGGCGGCAATCATGCAGTCTTCGATCATCCGCTCGCCATGACCTCTTTCCCGGACGGTGACATCGATCGGCTTGCCCTTTTCATCCACTTTGATTTCCGCTTCTTCCGTTTCAAATTTGATGGCGCCTTTGGCAATACGGGAAGCACGGATGGCATCCGCACAGTCTCTGAGGTCCGTCAAAAGACTGCCAAGATGTGCGTATTTCGCATTCAGTTCCTCATCACCGTCGAGGATCAGATTGACGTTGTGATACGTCATGCGTTCGGTCGAATTAATCACAGAAGGATACAGTTTATAGTCTTTCACCGTGCCGTCTTTCAGGACATGCATTTCGCAGGTAATGGTCAGACGGTCGACATGCGGATTCAGCGAACAGATGCCGTTGCTCAGCAGATGCGGCAGCATCGGCACGACATAATTGGTGACATAGGTCGAAGTGCCGCGCTTCAAAGCTTCCATGTCGAGCGGCGAATCCTCTGTTACATAGTGGGATACGTCAGCAATGGACACTTTCAGCAGCCAGCCTTCTGCATTGGCATGAATACTGACAGCATCGTCGAAATCCTTGGAGTCATCGCCGTCGATCGTGATCGTGATTTCCTCACGCAGGTCCGTGCGGCCTTCCCTATCCGCTTCGGAAACCGTCTGCGGTATCGCTTCGGCCTGTTCCATGACTTCATCCGGGAAAACAGGGTCGATGTCATGATCGAGAAGGATCGACAGAAGGTCGATGCCGGGATCGTCCTTGTGGCCGATAACCTTATCCACCCGGATCGTCAGAGGTCCGGAGTATTTTTCGATCACACAGCGGACTTTCAGACCGTCCACCGATGTGACATCGCGGTTGTCCAGCAGTTTGAAAGGCTTGTCTCTGAGCCGTTCGTCATCAATGACAAGTTTCAGACCATGACCGTTGTCTTCATATGTGCAGATCAGATGATCACGGTTGCGCTGAAGGATCTGAACGATTCTTCCCTCATACTGCCAGGGCGGACATTCCGCCAGTACCAGATCGCCGTCCATGGCATCCAGCTGATCCGATTCATCGATCCGGATGGAGGATCCGTCGTCTCTTGTGACATAGCCGATACCGGATTTGTTGATCTTGATGCGGCCTTCTTCAATATTCGCCTGATGACGGGTCTCATAATGACCGTCCGGCTGTTCAAAAAGGAGAT
The DNA here is from genome assembly GCA_017404505.1 of Solobacterium sp. Taxonomy (GTDB): domain Bacteria; phylum Bacillota_I; class Bacilli_A; order Erysipelotrichales; family Erysipelotrichaceae; genus Bulleidia. Next base: position 4,725 of record JAFRCE010000007.1, read on the forward strand.
ATTCGCTTTTCAGTTCCGCGATGGCTTCACGCAAAAGACCGTAATCCACTTTATCGGACATATCCAGTCCTTCCGCGATTCCGTCAATTCGGCGATTCCCTTTTCGATGATCTTCGACATATTCGAGGATCCTGTCTTTCAATGTTTCTGTCATATTCTTTCTACCTGTTCAGACGTACGAGACGCCTGATAATGCTGCTGGTTAAAGTTTGGCGGAGATTTCCAGAACCGAAGGCAGGATCGAGAATTCGATTTCCTCGGCAACGCCTCCGTATTCTCCGTCAATGGTCCATTCCGTATGGCTGTCGGTATAGATCTTCGCCGCCTTGATATGGCGCATCTCGACAAAGCCGTTGTTGTAATTGCCGCTGAGCAGGGCATCCGCGATGCTCAGCAGATCATTTCCGTCCTTCGGGAATCTGATCAGGGTCAGTTCAAAGAGACCGTCACTGAGGTTCTCCCGCGTCAGTCCGTTGACCTTCATACCGGCCACGGACAGCGAATTGCTGAGAGCGCCGAAAATATAGTCTCCCTCTGTCACGCCTTCATCCGTCTCAATTCGGACGTGGCAGCTGGACGACATGATCTCACCCAGCGAGCCGATGCCGTTGAGGATATATGCCGCATAGCCAAACATGTCCTTGGCTTTCTGGTCCGTGTTGTAGCTGGTGGCGGACAGCGGGCCGAAAGAAGCGACATAATTGAAGTAACTGTCATTGAATTTGCCGAGATCGTATTTCACGCTTTCGCCCGAAGCGATGATTTCACAGGCTTCTTCAACATCCGGGGTCAGATTGAAGTTTCGGGAAAAATCATTGGTGGTGCCGGCCGGGATATAGCCGATCACCGGATGATAGTCCAGTTTCATAATATCGTTGACTGTGTGGCTGAGCGTTCCGTCACCGCCGACACAGACGATCTGTTCATATCTGCACTCTTTCAGATATTCCTGAATATCCAGGTCCGAATCCTGGAAAACAGGAAATACAGTCACTTCATAGCCATGCTTAGAGAGACTTTTAACGATATCGAACGTCTTGCCGGCATTGCGGTTGTTGCCGGTTATGTTATTCACGATCAGAAGCAGTTTTTTCATCATTCTTGTATCCCTTCTGTTTTGTCTGTATTTCAGAAACAATTACCTGATACTATGGTAACGGTTTTCCGGCCGGATTGATACCAGAAAAAAACAGCCGGAACCGTGGATTCCTGACTGTTTCTTCATCACTCTGTATGCCGGATACGGCGTTTGTTATACGATTCTGACCAGAATAATCAACGCAAAGTATACAACACCCAGAACGAGTGTCATATTGGAAATAATCTTTTCTGATCCTCTCTCCTTCGTATTGGCAAAGAGATTCAAACCGCCGCGGCCAGAGAAGGCCCCGGAGATACCGTCGGATTTTCCACTTTGAAGCAATGACAGAATAATGATCATTGCTGATACGATCATAATTAACGCGTTAAGCATGCAAAGCTCCTTTCGCATATGCTCGATTATTATAGCACCCTGTTCCATTGCATGCAAACAGAAAAAAGAGATCCGGATGAGGATCTCTTTTCCTGGTTAATCAATCAGTTAACTGTGTGAATGAATTATTCAGACAGAGCTTTTACGTTGTAGAAAGCTTTCTTTCCACGGTATTCAGCTACGTCGCCGAGTTCTTCTTCAATTCTCATCAGCTGGTTGTACTTAACAATACGATCTGTACGGCTCATGGAACCGGTCTTGATCTGTCCTGCGTTGACACCAACAACGAGATCGGAGATTGTGCAGTCTTCGGATTCACCGGAACGGTGGGAAACGACTGCTGTGTACTTAGCTACCTTAGCCATTTCGATTGCATCGAGAGTTTCTGTCAGTGTACCAATCTGGTTGACCTTGATCAGAACAGAGTTTGCAACACCGAGTTCGATACCCTTCTTAACATATGTTGTGTTTGTAACAAAGAGGTCGTCGCCGACGAGCTGGATCTTGTCGCCCAGACGTTCTGTCAGCTTCTTCCAGCCATCCCAGTCGTTTTCAGCAAGGCCGTCTTCTACGGAGATGAGCGGATACTTCTTTGTCCAGTCTTCGATCATGTCGATCATTTCTTCGGAAGTCTTGTTGCCCTGGCCGGACTTGGACAGTTCATACAGACCTGTTTCAGGATTATAGAATTCGGAAGCAGCGAGGTCCATTGCGAAGCAGATGTCCTTGCCAAGCTCGAAACCGGCAGCCTTAACAGCTTCAGCAATAAGAGCCAGCGGGCCTTCGTTCTTGAGTTCTTCCAGCGGTCCGGAACCGTTAGCCAGTGAAGAAGGAGCATATCCGCCTTCATCGCCTACGCCTGTGTCATATCCATACTTCTTCAGAACTTTCTTCAGAGCGTGGAATGTCTGAGCGCCCATACGAACTGCTTCGTGAATGGATGTTGCGCCTACCGGCATGATCATGTATTCCTGGCAGTCAACTGTGGAGTCAGCGTGAGAACCGCCATTGAGAACGTTCATCATCGGAACAGGGAGAACCTTTCCGTTTGTACCGCCGATGTACTTGTAGAGCGGCAGACCGCAGGAATCAGCAGCAGCACGTGCAGCAGCCAGTGAAACAGCCAGAGTTGCGTTTGCGCCGAGGTTGCTCTTGAACGGTGTTCCGTCGAGGTCGAGCATTGTCTTGTCGATTGCGGCCTGATCAAATACGTTCAGACCGATAACTTTCGGGGCAATCTTTTCGTTTACATTCGCAACTGCTTTTAATGTTCCCTTACCATCGAAACGAGCCTTGTCACCGTCACGGAGTTCGAGAGCTTCTCTTTCACCTGTGGAAGCGCCGGACGGAACGATTGCACGTCCCCATGCACCAGACTCTGTTGTTACTTCTGCTTCAACTGTCGGGTTGCCGCGGGAGTCGATTACTTCGCGAGCATAAACTAAAGCAATTGGATCTACAAAATTAGGCATCTTGATATTATCCTCCTATTGATTACCTATTCTCTCAGTGATTTCTGAGTAGAAAACTTATTTTGTTGCGTCGATGATTTCCTTAAAGGAATCAACTTTCAGAGAAGCGCCGCCGATCAGAGCACCGTCGATGTCCGGGCATGCCATGTATTCAGCGATGTTGTTCGGTTTAACGGATCCGCCATACTGAATGCGAACTGCTTCAGCTGTAGCCTCGTCATAGAGAGCCTTGACGTTTTCACGAACGCACTTGCAGCAGTCTTCCGCGATTTCCTTTGTCGCGCTCTTACCTGTGCCGATTGCCCAGATCGGTTCATAAGCGATGACCATCTTGGCAACTTCGTCGGCTGTCAGACCTGCCAGGGAACCGGTCAGCTGGTTCTTGATGACTTCAGCTGTTTCACCGGCATCATACTGTGCTTCTGTTTCACCGATGCAGAGAATCGGAACGATGCCGTCGGCCAGCAGTCTCTTGCACTTGGCAGCGCAGGCAGCGTCTGTTTCAGCATAGTATGTACGTCTTTCGGAATGGCCGATGATGCAGTGGCTGACGCCTACTTCCTTCAGCATCGGAACAGATACTTCACCGGTATATGCACCGCTGTCCTTTTCGTTGCAGTTTTCTGCAGCGATCAGGAGGTTCTTGGCGTTCTTGACGCAGACATCCAGGTCTACGAACGGAGCACCGACACCATAGTCAGCAGCTTCTGTACCTGTCAGTACTTCTTCAATACCCTTCATGAACTCGAGAGCTTCAGAAGGAGTTTTATTCATTTTCCAGTTACCAAAAATTACAGGTTTTCTTGCCATAGTGATTATTCCTTATCCGGGATGATGGAGATACCCGGCAGATCCTTTCCTTCCATGAATTCGAGAGATGCGCCGCCGCCGGTGGAGATGTGGCTGAATTTCTCTGCGAAGCCAAGGTTCTTGGCTGCGGAAGCAGAGTCACCGCCGCCGATGATGGTTGTTGCACCTTCGAGGTTGGCCAGTGTTTTGCAGATTTCAATTGTGCCTACAGCGAATCTTTCGTCTTCGAATACACCCATCGGGCCATTCCAGAAGACTGTCTTTGCGCCTTCGAGCTGCTTCTTGAAGAGTTCAACAGTTTCCGGACCAATATCCAGACCCATGAAGCCATCAGGGATTTCGCCTGCTTTTACAGTCTTGATCTCTGTCGGATTGGAGAAATCATTGGCAACGACTGTGTCAACAGGTAAGAACAGTTTGCCTTCACCCTTCTTCAGGAATTCTTTTGCCAGTTCAACTCTGTCAGCTTCGAGCAGGGATGTACCGATCTTGCCGCCCTGAGCAACAGAGAATGTGTAGGACATACCGCCGCCGATCAGAACTTTGTCAGCGATCTTCAGCAGGTTTTCAATAACAGCGATCTTGTCGGAAACCTTAGCGCCGCCAAGGATAGCAACTAACGGTCTTTCCGGTTCATTTAATGCCTTGCCCAGTACATTGACTTCCTTTTCAACCAGGAAACCAAGGGCGCTCGGCAGATGAGAAGCGATACCGGCTGTCGAAGCGTGAGCTCTGTGAACAGAACCGAACGCGTCTTCAACGAACAGATCACCCAGGGAAGCCCAGTAAGCACCGAGTTCCGGATCGTTCTTGGATTCGCCCTTCTCATAACGTGTGTTCTGCATCAGAACGATGGTTCCATCTTCCTGTGCCTTGACAGCTTCTTCGAGTTCCGGACCTCTTGTCGCGTTGACGAATGTTACCGGAGCGCTCTGAACTTCTGCCAGACGCTTTGCGACGATGGACATATCATTCTTAGCTTTGTCTTCGTCGGTCTTAACCTTGCCTAAGTGGCTTAAGAGCAGTACTTTTGCACCGTTCTCTGTCAGGTAATTGATGGTTGGGAGCGCTGCACGGACACGATTATCGTCTGTGATGACGTCTCCTTTGTGAGGTACGTTAAAATCAACACGTACAATTACGTGCTTGCCTCTAACGTCCAGGTCTTTCACCGTAACTTTGGACATATATAAATTATTCCTCCTTCTTGTCGTTACGCATATTATACCACCCCATACGTTTGAATGGGAGTTGGCAATGGATTTTTTTGATGACATTTGAAACCGAAAGACCGGTTTTTATTCCCCTTCTTTTCACATGCTGGCAAAACCTGTTTCCCGGGAAATAAAGACGGAAAAGCCAGCCCGTTTTCAGGACTGGCTTAACTCATTTTACAGATTGCTGAACAGGATTATTCATCCGGCCAGTTGCAGATCGTGTAGTACAGTTCTTCATAGATATCTGCACTCTGATCCCAGCTGACGTCTGTGTTCATGGCACTCTTGATGAGGCCCTTCCAGCCCGGCTTGTTGTTATAGTACTGCTCAACTGCCCAGCGCAGTGTGTATACCATATCGTCAGCGTTGGCTGCCCAGAAGGAGAAGCCGTTGCCTTCGCCGGTGTACTGGTTGTAAGGATGCACGGTGTCTTTCAGACCACCGGTTTCACGTACGAGCGGCAGGGTGCCGTAACGCATTGAATTCAGCTGGCCGATTCCGCACGGCTCATACAGGGACGGCATCAGGAACAGGTCGGCACCGGCATAGATGCGGTGAGCCAGTTCTTCGTTATAGCCGCAGTAGTAAACTGCCTTGCCCTTGTATTCGCTCTCCATCCACTTGAAGGCATTTTCAGCATTTGCTTCACCGGTTCCCAGAACAGCGAACTGAACGTCCATCGCCATGATTTCTCTGATTCTGTCAGTGATCATGTAGATGCCCTTCTGGTTCGTCAGACGGGATACCAGACCGATCAGCGGTACATCTTCTCTGACTTCCAGTCCGAGTTCTTCCTGCAGAGCCTTCTTGTTGGCTTTCTTGCCGGATACATAGGAACGGACGTCATAGTTCTTGACCAGCAGCGGGTCTGTCTTCGGGTCCCACTGAACGGTATCGATACCGTTGACAATGCCCCACAGATCTTCTCTTCTGTAACGGAGGACGCTGTCCATTCTCTCGCCGTATGCTTCCGTCAGGATCTCGTTGGAGTATGTCGGAGAAACGGTCGTGATCTTGTCAGCATATACGATACCGGCCTTCATGAAGGAAATACCGGAATCGAACTTGATGGAACCGTTGTCAAAATAACTGTAATCCAGGCCCAGGCAGCTCGGCAGCATATCGACGCCGAAGTTACCCTGGAAAGCCAGGTTGTGGATCGTATAGACATGCTTGATCTGCTGATAGCGATAGTCATCCGCATAGCATGCGTGGCAAAGCAGCGGAATCATACCTGTCTGCCAGTCATTGCTGTGGATGATGTTAGGCCACCAGTTGATGAAGTAGATCATGTCCAGAACGGATCTCTGGAAGAATGCGAATCTTTCGCCGTCATCTTCATAGCCATACAGAGCGTCTCTTTCAAAGTAGCCCTGATGTTCAATGAAGTAATAAACGACACCGTCGACCGTTGCTGTATAATATGTTGCCGGCTGATCGATCCATCCGGAATGAACCTGGATGGTTCCCAGTCTTTCAAGCTGATCATAGTATTTTTCAATGACCTTCTTATAGAGCGGGATGACAACACGGACATCATGGCCGCGCTTCGCCAATGCTTTCGGCAAGGCGCCGAGAACATCCGCAAGTCCGCCGGTCTTGATGAACGGCAGTGCTTCGCCGCCAACAAACAGTATGGATCTTGTCATATTCTATCTCCTTCTCGATGTGACTCAGATCCGGTCTCTTCTTGCAACGTAAACCGGTTCTTCGTCTGTACCTTTCAGTTCCTTTACATGGTGGATGATGGCATACTTGTCAACAACTACGTGATCCAGTTTTGCCTTTTCACCGATGAATGCACCTGGCAGGAGGATGCAGTTCTTGACAACTGCGCCTTTGGAAATCGTAACGCCACGGCTGATAATGGAATTCTCAACCTTGCCCTCGATCACGGCGCCGTTGGCAACAACGCTGCCGGTGACACTTGAGCCGGTTCTGTACATTGTCGGGCTGGAGTCGCTGGTCTGTGTGTAGACCGGCCATCCCGGCTTGAAGAGTCCGTCGGCGACACTTCTGTCTCTCAGTGCCATGCTTGTCTTGAAGTAAGCTTCAAGAGTGTTGATGCAGGCAACGAAACCTCTGACCGGATAACCCTTGATCTTCAGTTCGCCGAGTGAATCTCTGAGGATGTCCTTGAACCAGTACAGAGAGGAGGTAGCAGCAGCTTTCTTGACCAGTTCAATGAACAGCTTCTTTGTCATGACATAGGCTTCAAGTGATACATTCTTTGTCTTTGTGTTGCCGCGGTTCTTGTCAAATGCGGTAACGTTCTTTTCTTTGTCCAGTGTCAGGACGTCGCAGCCCAGGAAGCTTGTCTTTGCTTCACTTGTGGAAGTATAGAGGACTGTTACGTCTGCGCCGGATTCGACATGAGCGTCGAGTACAGTGCTGAAATCCAGGCTGTAAACGAAATAGCTCGGTGCGACGACGACATACGGATTGCGGTCGCCTTCGATGTACTGCATGTTGAGCATGTAGTTGGCGATATCATGGTTGTATACCGGTGAAGAGAAGTTCTTTTCACCATACAGAACACGCAGCTTGCCGCGCTTGGAGTTGATGTTGTAATTTGTGCCTTCGCCCAGATGTTCGATTAAGTTACGTGGTTTTTCCTTGCAGTAAACCTGAACATTGTCCATTCCGGAGTTTGTCATGTTACTGAGGATAAAGTCGATCACGCGATAGCGACCCAGGAAAGAGATCGCCGGTACCGGACGGTGTTCCTCCAGACCTTCGACATGAGCGGTATTGTCTTCAAAACTAATGATACCCAGTGCTTTCATTGATCAGATCCTCCTACTCTGTAACCTTTTTGGCGATCAGTTCGATGTTCTCGCTGTCAGCGGAACCGACAACTGCGCCCGGTGCGATTTCGACATCATCCGCGACGATGCAGCGTGTGACCTTTGCACCTTCACCGATCTTGGCACCCGGGTTGACAACCGTGTCAACGACCTTGGCACCCTTGCCTACATAGCAGTTCGTACCGAGGACAGAATTCTTGACTGTACCCAGAACAACGCTGCCCTGTGTGATATAGGAGTTGTCGATCTTCGCTTCTTCACCGATGTACTGAGGCAGAGCATTGACATCTTCGGTATAGATCTTCCAGGAATCATCACCGAGATCCAGTTCATTGTTCTGCTTGAGCAGGTCCATGTTGGATTCCCAGAGAGAATCAACGGTTCCTACATCCTTCCAGTAGCCCTTGAATCTCCAGGCTGCCAGAACCTTGCCGTCATTCAGATAAGCCGGAATCAGGTCATGACCGAAGTCATGGCTGGAATTCGGATTCTTGTCATCGGCGAGCAGGTATTTTCTCAGTGTCTTGTATGTGAAGATGTAGATACCCATGGATGCGAGAGTGGACTTCGGATGAGCCGGTTTTTCTTCGAACTCATAGATCATGTCGTTCTCATCGCAGTTCATGATACCGAAACGGGATGCTTCCTTCAGAGAAACCTGCAGAACGGCAATTGTCGCGTCTGCCTTCTTTTCTTTGTGGTACTGCAGCATCTTGTCATAGTTCATTTTGTAGATGTGGTCACCGGAAAGAACCAGGACATATTCCGGATCGACCTGATCCAGGAAGTCGATATTCTGGGTGATGGCATCTGCTGTTCCACGGTAAACGTCAAAACCTTTCTGGTCTGTTTCACGCGGTGTCAGAACATAAACGCCGCCGTCGTTTGTATCCAGGCCCCAGAACTGGTCCTTGGCTACATACGCATTTAAAAGAACAGATTCGTACTGTGTCAGAACACCGACCGTGGAAATACCGGAGTTTGCACAGTTACTGAGTGGGAAGTCGATAATACGGTATTTGCCACCGAAATGGACAGCCGGCTTAGCGACTTTTTTGGTCAAGTCCAAAAGACGGGTACCTCTTCCGCCTGCGAGGATCATGGCCACCATAGTATTAGCTCTCATTATAATTAGCCTCCTGCAACGATTCGCTTTGTATTTTCATTATATTACAGAACCATTTGATTTGTACTGTAAAAAACTACATTTCCGGCACATTTCAGCGTTTTTATTCACTGTCCCTCAGGTATTCACGGACAACGGAAATAAAATACAGAGAACCAGTGATCAGCGTGCTTCCGTCTGCCGCAAACGACACCGCTTTTTGGATTGCTTCCTGCCAGTTGTCGACCGTTTCCGCACCCTCGACGGAAAGACCGGCCACGGTGTCAGCCCGGTAAAATTCGAAGTGGGTGATATACAGTCTGTCACAGCTGTCCTTCAGCATCTGCGCCATCTTGCGGCCCGGTTTGTCACGCAAAGCACTGAAGACAATGCGCAAAGGTCTGGGAAGGGAAGCGGCACTTTCGCACAGCGCCCGGACACCCTCTTCGTTATGGGCGCCGTCAATGACGATCAGCGGGTCTTTCGACATCGTTTCAAAGCGGCCTCTCCACTGCGAAGCGGCGACTGCTTCTCTGACTTTTTCACTGCCGACGTCAAGACCGAGCAGCCAGATCCCGTGCAGGGCCAGAGCGGCATTGTGCTTCTGATAGTCCCCGCCCTGGATCGTATAGGTATGACCACGGTAAACGAACGCGTGTTCACCAACATCCCGGTACCAGCGCTTCGGGGAAGAGACAGCGGCGTGGCGGGCATATGCCGTATGGCGGATGATGTTTTCCGCCTTCGGCAGAAGGAAGCCCAGCGCGCAGTTCGCATATGGCATGATGATGCCGGCCTTTTCAAATGCGATCTGTTCGATCCGGCTACCGAGCAGATCGACATGGTCATAACCGATCGTCGTGATGACATTCAGCACCGGCTTCTTCACGATATTGGTATTGGAAAGACGGCCGCCGATACCGCATTCAAGAATCGCGTAGTCCACCTTCTGTTCATAAAACCAGCGCAAGGAAATGACCGTGTCGATTTCAAACATGCCAAGATCCAGTTCTTCGATGTCATCCATCATTTCTTCCAGATAGGCATTGAAGCGCTCCTCCGTGATCCAGTTTCCGTTGATGCGGATGCGGTCGAAATGATGTTCCAGATGCGGTGACGTAAAGGTTCCGACTTTATAGCCCAGCGCCATAAGAATATCCCGCAGATAGTTGACCGTGCTGCCCTTGCCGTTGGTGCCGGCCACGTGGATCACCTTCATCTGATCCTGGGGATCGCCGTATTTCTTCATAACGGTGCGAATCGGCAAAAGGCCATGACTGCGGCTGTGCCGCGCCATGACCCATTCGACGTCTCTTTTGACATTATTTTCTGTATTACTCATAAGTCAGGTACCTGCCAGTTGATTTCTTTCTGTCCATGTTCCTTCAGGAAAGCGTTCGCCTTTGAAAAGTGGCGGCAGCCGAAAAAACCATGATAGGCACTTAAAGGTGAAGGATGCGCCGCTTCCAGAACCAGATGTCTGCTGCGGTCGATCATCGGCGCTTTGTTGCGGGCATCTCTGCCCCAGAGCAGAAAGACGACCGGTTCCTTCTTTTCGTTGATCTTCAGAATGGCGTGGTCGGTGAACGTTTCCCAGCCCCGGCCGGCATGTGAACGGGGATGCGAGTCTTCCACGGTCAGCACCGTGTTGAGCAGAAAGACGCCCTGCTGTGCCCATGGCATCAGATAGCCGTTGTTGGGCATTCGGCAGTTCAGATCTGTCTGCAGTTCCCGGAAGATATTGACAAGACTTGGCGGGATCTGCACGCCCGGATTGACCGAGAAGCACATGCCATGTGCCTGGCCTTTCTGATGATAGGGATCCTGGCCGAGGATCACGACTTTTACATCGTCGATATCGCAGTTCTCAAAGGCTGAGAAGACCTGCTGTTTCGGCGGATATATCTGTCTGTGCTCGTAGGCTTCATGAATGAATGCAGCCAGCTGAACGAAGTACGGCTGAGCCCATTCTTCCTTCAGCCATGGCGTCCAGTGATTACGCTTCATCGCCAAACACATTCTTTCTGCGGATATGGCGGCGCCACAGCCAGGCACCGACGATACCGAGCAGACACACGATTCCGCAGATGATCGGAATCAGGTATTTATTGCCTGTCTCCGGTGTTGATGGATCGACGATCGGCAGCGGCGGGATATTGTCCTGTTTGTTTTCCTGGGGAACCGCGCCGTTGTTTTCGATGTATCTTCTGACATCCGCTTCGACCATATCGAACGGACGGTCACCGCCTCTCAGAAGCACTTCGTGGAAATCCTTCAGATTGAAATCATCGCCAAGTGAATTCTGGGCCAGATCCTTCAGTTTCAAGAACTGCAGCAGGCCGATGCCGTACGGTGTGATCATTGCCGGATTGGCAACGACATAGTCATACATGGAATCTGAGAAGCTGGCATCCAGGCCAAGACCCGTCAGATATTCCGCCAGCTTGTCCCTGCTGTAGCCAAGGCCGTTGACGGCGATGTCACACTGGGCGTTCAGAAGATAATTGACATTCTGATCCAGACGCTGCAGGTTAGCCGAGCCTTCACTCAGACCGGACAGCCGCCAGGCATAATCCTGCACGTACATCGCCCAGCCTTCCGTGTAGCCCTGGTTACTGACGACACTGCGCAGCGGATGCGGGTTCTTGTCAAAGAACCAGGTGATCTGATAGCAGTGACCCGGGAAACCTTCGTGAGCCAATGTGGTGAAAAGCTCGTTGGTATCACCAACGAGATCGCCGTTGATACGAATCACATTATCCGTCACGTCGTCGATCGGCGGTGTCATATAGTAAGCGACGATGGAAGGACTGGCTACACTCGGATCCAGATAAGATGCGACAAACTGTACTTTCGGTCCTTCCGGGAAATCATCCAGATGATCCTGCAGATAATGCAGCACGCTCTCGGCGTCTTCTTCCGGACGGGTTTCATCAAAACTGCCATTACCGTACATGCTGAAGAAATATTCCGACATCATGCTCTGCATATACTGATTGCCAAGATCGAAGATCTCCTGGGCGCTGGCATTGGTGCTGGTCTTCAGTTTCAGCAGGCTTTCATAGTATTCCTTACCGCCGGGCAGATCATATACCGCGTCACCGCCCTTGCGGGATCCGCGCAGTTTTTCCAGTTCCTCGCCGGCTTTTTTATAAGCTGGGATATATTCGTTCAGAACGATCTCACGGTTGCGGTCCTTGTATTCCTGACGTTCGGCGTCGCTGAGACTTTCCATCGCGTCCATGTTCTTATCAAAGATGATGATCAGTTCATTGTCGTCTGTCTTGGCAACGAATTTATCGATCGTGTCCAGCGTTTCATCCAGTGCCTGATCACAGAGGAAATATCCTTCCGATGCCTGTTTCTGCGTCACTTCCAGGCATTCGTAGATATAGTCGTCGACGGTGGAAAGAACTTCCAGATAATCGTTGATATCCTCTTCCCGATAGAAGATGAACTCGGTGAAATTGACGGTCAGATTGTCCAGCACGCCGTTTGGCTCAAAGGCGAAATCAAACAGCGGCATATGGTTGAGTTCCTTGTAGCGTTCCAGATAAAAGAGATAGACATCGTAATTGATCTGGTTCTCTTCCGACAGCTTGGACCGATCAAAAGTTTTCATTTCTTCAATCGTGTCGACAGCTTCCTGATACGCTTCTTCATAGCTTTCCCAGCTCTGCTCGCCGACGATCAGTTCCGGCTTGTCGATATCCATGCCGGAATAGTCTTTTACGGTAAAATGCAGCGTCAGATAGTCGGATTCCATCGCTTCCTTGAATTCACTGTCCATGAATTCTTCGAATGCGGCATTTTCGTCCCGGTCAGCCTTTACGGCAAGACATGTAAGCGGCATCATGGATGCCATCACTGCGCTCAGCAGTATTCTGTTTATTTTTCTCATTGTAAAAACCTGCCTGTTTTTTCTTTTTGTACAGTATAACAATAACAAAAACAAAAGGGTATTAGAAGATTCCTCCCAATACCCTGATGACTGTCTTACCTGGTGCAGACAAGAACCGAGAGCCGCGGCACGCAGATGTCGCTGCGCTCGCCTTCTTCGCTGTTGCCGTCTTTGTTGAAGACGATTTTCCAGCCCGGTTCAAATGTATAATATCTGTCATCGTATGTCGGATTGATGATGACACGGATGATATTGATATGATTGACGGCGTCGGTGTAGTTGATGTCATAGAAGACGATGCCTCCTTCCGCGACCGAAAGGCGCACGTACTTCTGCACATCCTCCGTCGTTTTCAGACGGAAGCCGGGATATTTCGCCCTTAAGGCAATCGCCTTGCGGGTGAACTCGATGATCTCACGGTTGATCCAGGCTCTTTCCCAGTCGATCTGGTTGATGACGTCACCGGCGTTGTAAGAGTTGGAATTGTCGTTCTTGGTCGCGCAGAATTCCATACCGGCATGGACAAACGGAATGCCCTGGGAAACAAATTCGGTGATGATCAGCATGCGCTGCCGCTGCTGGCGGGTCGCTCTGTCCTCGTTGTTGCAGCAGGCTCTCATCTTGTCCCAGAGAGTCGAATTGTCATGCGTCTCCAGTGCGTTGATCGACTGATCCGGTGTCGTGAAACGCTTGAAATACGGATCGGAAAGCACATTGGCGCTCAGGGCGCTGAGCACTCCGAAGGAAAGACCCAGGTCACCGGTTATATAGCCCTTTTCATATTTCTGATCGTCACTGGTCTTGCCTTTGACGATATCGCGGAAATAATCGTTGAAGTGACCGATAAACGGCATCTTGCCCTGATTGAAGATGGTCGCCTTCAGGCCGCTTTCCAGAACGGTCGGCATTTCCCAGCCTTCCCCGTAGATCATGGCGTCCGGCTTGATGCGGCGGGCCGTGTCACGGATGGCGTTCATGGTCGGCACGTCCAGAATGCCCATCAGGTCAAAACGGAAACCGTCCACCCCGTACAGGTCCATCAGTTTCTGAATGACAAAGAGAATATATTTCCTGGCCATCGGCTTCTCGGAGGCGAAATCATTGCCGCAGTAGGTGCCGTTGGACAGGTATCCGGAACTGTTGTAACGGAAGAAATAATAGGGAACCGTGTTCTGGAACGGTGAAGTTTCGACGTCATAAACATGATTGAAGACGACGTCGAGATTGACCCGCAGCTGATGTTTGTGCAGCATGCATATCAGACGGCGCAGTTCCTTCACGCGGGCATAGGGATTCTCCGGATCGCTGGAATAGCTTCCTTCCGGCACCAGATAATGCATCGGATCGTAGCCCCAGTTATAACCCTTTTCCGGGTGGTTTTCGTCCACCGTCGCGAAGTCCATGACCGGCAGAAGCTGCACGTGACTCACACCCAGCGAGGTGATATAGTCAAGCCCGGTCGGTATATCTTTATAAGACGTTCCTTCCTGGCTGAGGGCCGCGAAAGTTTTATGTTCCGTGGTTCCGCTCAACTGTGAAGCGGTGATATCACGGACGCTGACTTCATAGATCACGGCATCCGTGCCGGTTTTCTTTTCCTTGAGAGGATAGTCGCGGATCTTACGGATCTCGCTTTCGTCGATCACGGCGCTTTCCCGGCCGTTGGCTGTGGAACTGAGCGCATAGGGGTCGGCGGTCTCGATGATCCGGCCGTTGCGCTCGACCAGATAGGTATAGGTCGTCCGCTTCAGATCACCGTAAATACGGGCCCGGTATACACCTCTTTCACTGCGGTGCATCAGGTACGGCTTGACCGTCTTGCCGGAATGCAGCTTCAGAATGACACTGACAGCCGTCGGCGCCCACAGAGCGAAATCGGTATGAGTCTGAGAATAGGCCGCGCCAAGATCGTCACCGCGGTACATAAAACGGTCATTGAACTGTTTGGTGTTGACGATCATGCGGTGCTCCAGCGGAACACTCTGGCCATGCTGTTCACGGATCATATAACGCTTGCCGAATTCCAGTCCGGCCGGCCCGGTCAGATTGTAACGGATGCTGTTCTCATGTTCCTCCACCCCGGTAATGATCAGCTCACTGAGATAGCCGCTTTCACCGGTAATATAAAAGGAATCAGAGCGGCCGCCGTAAAAGTTGCGGTTCATCCACACTTTGATCAATCCGAAATCATCCAGATAAGCATTGAAATTTGGCATATATATGTCCTCGCGTACGAAATAAGGCACCTTTGAAAGGTGCCTGTTCATTATATCAGATATTCAACTGCTTTACTTTCCAGATTTCAGCAGCGTATTCTTCGATCGTTCTGTCACTGGAGAAGAAGCCGCTCTTGGCAATGTTGATCAGGCAGCTGCGGGCCCAGCCGGCGCGGTCAAGATAACGTCTTTCGATTTCATCCTGCGCTTTGACATAGGCGTCGAAGTCAGCCAGTACGAAGTATTCGTCATTCTTCATCAGCAATTCGTCGAAGATGACACGGAAGTCGTCGTGATGCTTGGACCAGGTGCCGTTGATGAAACTGTTCATGACATTGCGGATCCGCTCGTCCGTATCATAGTAGTAATGAGCGTTGTAGGAATAGCGCATGTTGTTGATCTCATCGACTGTCAGACCGAAAATGACGTCGTTTTCACGGCCGACCAGTCCGTCGATCTCAACGTTGGCACCATCCAGCGTGCCGAGCGTCAGAGCGCCGTTCATCATGAACTTCATGTTACCGGTGCCGCTGGCTTCCTTACCGGCTGTACTGATCTGTTCGGAGACATCCGTACCCGGCACGAGAATTTCCGACATCGAAACATTGTAGTTCGGCAGGAAGACGACTTTCATCATGCCCTTGACATCCGGATCGTTGTTGACGGTCTGAGCTACCCGGTTGATCAGCTTGATCACGCTCTTGGCGAATACGTAGCTGCTGGCCGCCTTGGCCGCGAACAGATAGGTATGCGGATACATCCGGTAGTTCGGATCTTTCTTGATGCGCTGATAGCGGTAGATGATATTCATCACGTTCAGCAGCTGACGCTTGTAGGCGTGCAGACGCTTGGCCTGGGTGTCAAAGATGGAATCCGGATCGATCTGCACGTCGGTCAGGTCATTGACATAATCCGCCAGCAGGATCTTGCGCTGGTGCTTGACGTTCAGGAATTCCTGCTGTACCCGCGGATCGTCCACATATTTCATCAGACGTTCGAATTCGGAATATCTGTGATGATAGGATTTGCCGATCTTGCGATCGAGCATACGCTTCAGTTCAGGATCGTTGTACAGCATCCAGCGGCGCGGTGTGATGCCGTTGGTCTTGTTGTTGAAACGGTCCGGATAGATTCTGTTGAAGTCTCTGAACAGGTCGTTCTTCAGAATTTCCGTATGCAGAGCGGCTACACCGTTGACACTGTGTGAACCGAGGATGGCGAGGTTGGCCATATGAACCTGGTCGTCACGGATGATACGTACTCTCTCCGCCGATGCCACATCACCGTTGCTCATCGTCAGCATATGATGATAGAACCGTCTGTCAAATTCCTCGATGATCATATAGATACGCGGCAGCAGGGTTCTGACATAGTGAGTCGGCCATTTTTCCAGCGCTTCGCTCATGACGGTGTGGTTGGTGTATGACATGACTTCGCGGACGATATCAAACGCTTCGTCCCACTGATAGCCATAATCGTCCAGCAGCACGCGCATCAGTTCCGGAATCGCCAGAACCGGGTGCGTGTCATTCAGCTGAATCGCAACCTTCTTGCCAAGGTTGTTCAGATTCGGATATTTCCTCAGATGGGTTTCAATAATACTGTTGACGCCGGCGCAGACAAAGAAATACTGCTGCTTCAGACGCAGATATCTGCCTTCTTCCGTGCTGTCGTCCGGATAGACATTCAGACAGATGTCATCGACGGAAGACAGATATTTACGGTAGTCAGCACCCTGCGGCGCGACATCGGCCGGTTCCGCCGACCACAGACGCAGCGTATTGGTCATCTTGGTGTTGGCGCCGATCATCGGCACGTCATACGGTACGGCCAGAATATGCGTGGCACCGACATGACGGAAATGCATGTCGCCCTTTTCGTCGTAGGAAACATCCAGATGTCCGTACAGTTTTACGTCAACCGAATGCTTCGGCTTGCGGATTTCCCACGGATTGCCGATCCGCAGCCAGTTGTCCGGCATTTCGACCTGCTCACCCTTCTCGTTGATCAGCTGGCGGAACAGACCGTAACGGTAACGGATGCAGTTGCCGTTGACCGGATAGTTCAGAGAAGCCGCCGAATCCATGAAGCAGGCAGCCAGACGGCCGAGACCGCCGTTGCCAAGACCCGGATCCAGTTCCAGTTTGGCCAGACTTTCATATTCAATGCCAAGATCTTTGAGTCCGTCGACGACGACATCATAAATGCCGAGGTTTTTCAGGTTATTGGTCAGAAGACGTCCGAGCAGGAATTCCATAGAGAAATAATAGACCTGTTTGGAATTCTGAAAACTGAGGGCTTCCTTGGTGTCTTTCCAGTTCACGCTGGCGTAGTCTCTGACCATGTTGCCCAGCGTCATGTATTTCTCCGTCTGGTGAGTCTGTTCGATGGCGCAGCCATAGTTCTCGATCAGTCTTCTGGTGAATTCCTTCTTAAACTCCGATTTGTTTTTAAACATATAAATGTTCCCTTTCTATATACCGGCGGAAGAGAATGATTACTGCTTCACTGTGTCTGATTTCTCTTTCACCGTTTTCTTTCTTTTCGGGCAGGTCAGCCAGACAGCCGACCACGGCGCAATACGGATGGTGATCGAATACTCCAGATCGCCCTGTGCTTTTTTGTTCTTCCAGGCTTTCACCGGTTCGAAATTGCACATGTTGCAGCCGTTGTAAATATCTTTTTCACTGTTCAGCACTTCTGTATACTTGCCGCTCTGCGGAACGCCGATATCGAACTGTTCATAGGAGGCAGCCGTCATGTTCAGAACACAGACCAGATATTCCCTGTCATCCTCGCGGTAGAAGGAGTAAATGCTCTGCTTCGCATTGTCGGCGTCAATCCACTTGAACCCTTTCTGATAATCATAGTCATACTGATACAGACAGGCGTGTGACTTATAAATTTTATTCAAATCTGTGATATAACGCAAGAAGGCATCGTGCCGGGGATAGGAAAGCAGGAACCAGTCGAGTTCCTTCTTCTCGTCAAATTCCCGGAAAGAAGCGATCTCATTGCCCATAAAATTCAGTTTCTTGCCCGGATGCGCATACATGTACGCATACAGATTGCGGACCTGGGCGAACTTCATGTCATAGTCACCGAACATCCGGTCGATGACGGTTTTCTTGCCGTGGACGTTTTCATCGTGGCTGAGCGGCAGCAGGAAACGTTCACTGTAGAAATAAGCCATTGAGAAGGTCAGCTTATGGTGATCCCAGACCCGGAAAATCGGATCGGTCGCGTAATACTTCAGGGTATCGTTCATCCAGCCAAGGTCCCATTTATAGTCAAAACCAAGACCGTTGTCCAGGGTCGAAGCGGTGACCTTCGGGAAATCGGAACTGTCTTCGGCAATCAGCATGACACTCGGGAATTCCTTGTTGAGATAATAATTCATGCGCTTGACGAAATTCAGCGAGCCTTCGTTGGTGCCGCGGTTGCTGTTGCCGCCCCAGTAGATCAGATTGGCGACAGCGTCGATGCGAATCCCGTCGATATGATAGACATCGCACCAGAAAATGGCAGCCGACATCAGGAAAGAGCGGACTTCTTCGCTCCACAGGTCGAAATTCATCGTTCCCCACTGGGATTCGGCATCATTTCTGTCTTTGTATTCATACAGCGGCTCACCGTCGAAATAGCGCAGGCCGAAAGCGTCCTTGACAAAGTGCACCGGCACCATGTCCATGATGACACCGATGTCGTTCTTATGGCATTCATTGACGAAATCAGCGAATTCCGTCGGATTTCCATAGCGGGAAGTAACGGAATAATAGCCGCTTGCCTGATAGCCCCAGGATCCGTCAAACGGATATTCGTTGAGCGGCATCAGTTCGATATGTGTATAGCCGTGTTCCTTGACATAAGGAAGAAGATTTTCCTTCAGCATCGTATATGTATAGGGATATTCGCCGTTTTTCTTCCAGCCGCCGGCGTATACTTCATAGATATTGACCGGCTTGTCATAGTTTTTGGAACGCTTTTTCAGCCATTTCTGATCAGACCAGCGGATATCGTCCAGGTCATAGACCTTGGATGCCGTCTCCGGTCTGGTCTCGCTGTAAAACGCGTACGGGTCAGCTTTATGGATCAATTCCCCGTTTCTGCTTTCAATCAGATATTTATAGGATTCCCATTCCTTCACACCGGAAATGAAAACACTCCAGATGCCGTCAAAATCAGAACGTTCCATATTCACAGGCCGTGCATCCCAGTCCGTGAACGTGCCGATCACACTCACTTTTCTGGCATGCGGGGCATAGACAGTGAATCGGACGCCTTCACTTCCCTCATAAGCAAAATGCGCACCAAAAAAACGGTAGGCATTCGTGCAGTTACCCTGATGGAAACTCTCCACAATTCTCATTCGGTCCATAGCAAATCTCCTGGCAGATGATATAAAAAACTACTTTATCATTTTAACATTATTCGCCTTTGCTTGGACACCCCTCAGATGTCAGAAATATACGTCATTTCCACCCGTTTGAATAATAAAAAAGAGTATGGGTCAGACCCATACTCTCCGGTTTGTTTTCCGATCAGGAAAGAATTGGTTTGCAGGCTTCCGCAAGTGCGTCTTTTTCCGCCTGTGCTTCCGCAAGATCCTTGCCCAGAGTCGTGAAGTATGTCTTTACCTTCGGCTCTGTTCCGGACGGACGGACGATAACCTTGGCGCCGTCTTCCAGTTCATAAATGAGGACGTTTGCCTTCGGCAGGCCTGTCTCTTCCGGCTTCAGGTAGTCGATAACCTTGGCAACGGACTTGCCGGCGAACTCTGTCGGCGGAACAGTTCTGAGTCTTTCCATGATGGACTTCATCTTGTCCATACCGGACAGACCCGGGAATTCGAAGCTGTCGACCTTGTTCAGGTAACGGCCGTATTCAGCATAGATTTCTTCCAGTCTCTGCTTGATGGAGGAGCCGATGCTTCTGTAGTAAGCAGCCATTTCACAGATCAGCATGGAACCGATAATGGCATCCTTGTCACGTACATACGGTCCGGCCAGATAGCCGTAGCTCTCTTCGAAACCGAAGATGAAGCGGTCAACTTCACCGGCAGCTTCCAGACGGGCGATCTGATCGCCGATCCACTTGAAGCCGGTCAGTGTGTGTCTCAGTTCGACACCATAGTGCTCGGCGACCTTGTCAGCCAGCGGTGTGGAAACGATCGACATGACTGCTACCGGGTTCTTCGGCATCGTGCCGTTCTCAATTCTGCCTGCGCAGATGTAGTCGAGCAGCAGGACGCCCATTTCGTTACCGGATACGAGCTCATAGGAGCCATCCGGACACTTCATGGCGATACCAACACGGTCCGCATCCGGGTCCGTTGCCAGCATCAGGTCAGCGCCGACTTCCTTGGCGAGGTTCAGACCTTTTTCCAGAGCCTCGAAGATTTCCGGGTTCGGATACGGGCAGGTCGTGAAGTAGCCGTTCGGATATTCCTGCTCCGGAACGATCGTGATGTCGGTAATGCCCATGTCGTTGAGGATACGGGTTACCGGAACCAAACCGGTTCCGTTCAGCGGTGAATAAACAAGCTTCAGGCCAGCTGTGCGGCAGAGGCCAGGTCTTACCTGACGGGCTTCGATTGCTTCATACAGAGCTTCCTTGCATTCGTCGGAAACGAATCTGATCAGACCCTTTTCAACACCTTCCGCAAAGGACATGTACTTCGCACCGGTCAGAACGTCTGTCTTCTGAATGGAATCATAAACAACGGCAGCGGCGTCGTCTGTCATCTGGCAGCCGTCCGGTCCGTAAGCCTTGAAGCCATTGTATTTTGCCGGGTTGTGGGAAGCGGTTAACATGATACCGGCATTGCAGTGATAGTAACGTGTCGCGAAGCTCAGAGCCGGAACCGGCATCAGTTCATCATAGATCACGACATTGATGCCATTGGCAGCCAGAACACCGGCCGCGTCTCTTGCGAAGTTCCATCCCTTCAGACGGCTGTCATAGCTGATTGCCACCAGCTGTTTGCCGCCCTGTGTCTTGACCCAGTCAGCGACACCCTGAGTAGCCTGACGGACAACCCAGATGTTCATACGGTTTGTGCCCGCGCCTAAAGTGCCGCGCAGACCAGCGGTACCAAACTGCAGAGAAACAGCGAATC
The DNA here is from genome assembly GCA_017404505.1 of Solobacterium sp. GTDB lineage: Bacteria > Bacillota_I > Bacilli_A > Erysipelotrichales > Erysipelotrichaceae > Bulleidia. The sequence continues at coordinate 25,845 of JAFRCE010000007.1, forward strand.
TTTCCTTGATGGCTTCATCGTCGTCAGCGATGTTCAGAAGTTCTTTCCGCAGATCGCAGTCGATCAGATCAGCTTCCAGCCAACGCTTATACTCATCTCGATACATTTTTTAATTATCCTTTCATGTAAAAACAATTATAAATTTGTTAGTTTGCTGGAAAAAAAGTGGACACTTCAGAAGCGTCCATTTTTTTCATTTGACCTTAGTCAGCAGCAATGACTTTCTGTTCTTTCAGAACCTGTGCGATTGCTTCGATGGCGACGTCTTCGTCTTCTCCCTCACAGCTGATGGTAATTTCGGACTGTGTCGGAATACCTAAGGACATGACGCCCATGATTGATTTCATGTTAACTGAACGTCCCTTGTAGCCAACCTTAACTTCACTCTTGAATTTGCTGGCTGCATTGACGGCGACAGTAGCCGGACGTGCATGTAATCCAACAGGGTCAACAACTGTTACTGAAATCTCTTTCATATCGAATTATACCTCCCGTTTCTTATTGACTACTTGTATTTTAATACAATAGAGTACGCTCCGCAAGCGGTTACATTTGTTTTTTAGTGATCGCGGAAGCTGGCAAAGACACGGACAGGGCAGAAAAAAAACCGGATGTTTTCCATCCGGTTTCATGCATGTTTTCCGTGCTGCGGGGAAGGATGTTTTGCCTGCCAGTTGTTGCGGCAGTACAGCAGCATCTTCTCCTTCAGTTTGGCGGCCAGTTCTTTCTTGAACACGCCCGGTTTCACACGCCATGTCCAGGCCGGCGCTTTGCCGCTTGGATCGTTGAAGCGTGCTTCACTGCCGAGTTCCAGAAGGTCCTGCATCTGCACGATGGCAAGATCACAAACCGATCCGTAGGCAGCTCTGAGGATGCCCCAGGTAAAGCCTTCCTTCTCATTGAGTCCGAGGTATTCCGCGGCCCGTTTGATGCGGGCAGCCTGATTTTTGTCGTTCTTCCAGCCCATCAGCGTGTCGTTGTCATGGGTACCGGTATAGACCACGGAGTTATGGTCGTACTGGAACGGCATGTAGATCGAACCCGGATCGTTGGGATCAAACGCATACTGAAGGATCTTCATGCCCGGATAGCCGCTTTCTCTGACCATGGCCATGAATTCCGGAGTCAGCTGACCGAGATCTTCAACGATGATCTGCAGTTTGCCGAGCCGCTGTTCCATCTGACGGAACAGATCCAGTCCCGGACCCTTGCGCCAATGGCCTCTGGTCGCGTCTTCGTCATTGGCGGGGATCGCGAAGAAGGCGTTGTATCCCTGGAAATGATCGATACGGATCATGTCGCACATACTGTCGAGGTGCGCGACGCGGTCGATCCACCAGCGGTAATTGTCGTGCCGCATGTGTTCCCAGTTGAACAGCGGATTGCCCCACTTCTGGCCGCGAGGATGAGTGCCGTCCGGACCGAAGCCGGAGACAAACGTCATCTCACTGCGGTCGTTCATTTCGAACTGTTCCGGATGTGACCAGACATCGATGGAATCGGCCGCGATATAGAACGGCAGGTCGCCGATGATCTGAATGCCGCTGTCATTGGCATATTTCTTCATCGCTTTCATCTGCTGGAAGAAGAAAAACTGCACGCGCTCATAGAAAAGCACTTCGTCCTTGCATTCTTCCGCCAGTCTTCTGACTTCCTCGCTGTTGTGGCGGCGCAGTTCATGCGGCCACTGCGTCCACGGCTTGCCCTTCTGATGATCCTTGATGGCCATGAATACGGCGTAGTCACGCAGCCAGGAAGATGTTCTCAGAAAGTCGAGATAGGCATCCGGATGGCGGAGGGCGAGACGATCGGTCGCTTTATGCAGAAGTTTGTTGCGTTCGTTATAGAGAATGCCGTAGTCGACATGTTCAATATCCTTGTACCAGACGACTGCCTCGCATTCTTCCCGCGTCAGATAGCCGTCCCTGATCAGATCGTCCAGATCGATCAGATAGGTGCTGCCGGCAAAGGAAGAGAGTGACTGGTACGGTGAATTGCCGTAGCCGGTCGGGCTGATCGGCAGGATCTGCCAGAATGTCTGTCCGGCGTCCGCCAGAAAATCTATAAACTCGCGGGCTGCCTTTCCCATCGTGCCGATACCGTATTCCGACGGCAATGATGTGATCGGCATGAGAATCCCTGCACTTCTGATCATATGAAATTGTCCTCCTTGAAAAACTCATTCAATTATACAACATAAAAAGCGAATCCTGCGATCAGATAGAGGATTCACTTATGATAAGGCTCATGATGGAGGATCCGGAAGCTGCGGTAGATCTGTTCGAGGACGATGATGCGGCACAGCTGATGCGGAAACGTGTTGTCAGACAGTTTCCAGCGCATGTCCGCCCTTCTGATCAGTGCCTCGGAAACACCCAGCGACCCGCCGATGACAAACGCGATGCGGCTGCGGGAATGATTGTAAAGATCCTGTATCTTCGCCGCCAGACCCTCTGAATCACATGGCTTACCGGCCAGATCCAGCAGAATGACGTACTCGTCCTCACGCAGCTGCTTCAGGATCTTTTCCCCTTCTTTGTTTTTCACGATCGTGTTTTCCGCCTCCGAATTGCTTTCCGGCGCTTTCTCGTCGGCGACCTCACACACTTCGATCTTTTCGTACGGCCGGATCCGCTTGAGATATTCCTGAATGCCTTCCTGCATCCATTTTTCCTTCACCCGGCCGCAGGCAACGATACGGATCATTATTCCAGCACCACACTCAGCATGATCGTTTCATGATCACGGAAAACCTGCAGTTCGACCGTATCACCGTACTGGTACTGATACATGCGGCTCATCAGATCATTGCTGTTGCGGATCGTTTCGCCGTTGATCTGCAGCAGAACATCGCCGGGCAGAATCCCGTTGTCACTCAGAACGTCACATACCAGCACACCGTTCACAGCGTCCAGCTGCAGACCGCGGGTGCTCTTTTCATAGGAACGAAGATCCGCGACACTGCGTATCACGGATGCCAGTGATCCGCGGGTGACAGAACCCTCGGTTTTCAGTTCTTCAGCGGCCAGTCTGACTTCATTGATACTGACGGCGACACTGAGCCGTTCGCTGCCGACGGTACTGCGGCCCTGCAGCATACCGATCACGGCGCCGCCCTGATCAAGAAGCGGACCGCCGATGCAGTCCTGCACGATCTGCGCGTCGGTTTCGATCACGCTGGCCGGCCACAGGGAAGCGCTGCTGAGACGGCGCTGGCCCGGTTCGGAGACGATGCCGAAGCTGACCATACTGCTGCCGGTGCTGTTCCTGCGGCCGCTGACCGCCAGCACGTATTCACCCTGTTCGATCAGGGAGCTGTCCGCCAGCTTGCTGAGGCGCACTTCAAAGCCGGGCTGCAGCTTCAGCAACATGATACCGGTCGCTTCGTCACGGCCGACGATGGCTGCCGTAAGCGGCGCGCTGCTGTCAAAGAACACCGTCACTTCACCGCTGTCGGAATACAGATCGCTGCTGGTAATGATATACAGATCGTTTTCCTCACGGCTGTAGACAAAGCCGCTGCCGGCGCGGGTACCGCTCTGAATCGAGACGACCGAGCTGCGGTTGGCTTCCAGAATGCCGGTCAAATCCGTCGTGTAGTCGGTTACCGTCGTCTGGGTAATCTGCGGTATACCCGGCTGGGCTGAACTGAGCGAGCTAAGACTGATTGTCAGCCAGAGATTCCATACCAGCAAACCAGCAAACAGTACCAGGATCCATTTCTTCATCGCTGTCTCCTTTCCTGATCATTTCAAACTGTCCGGCGGCGCAGACGACCAGATCACGGCCGATCTTTTCCGGCTGTTTTCTCAGCTGCGAAGCCGTCGTTTCCAGGGCGAGCTCACGGGTGTTCGCTTCCTGGGATATATGGGCCAGGATGATCATCCTGGTAGCGGGCGTGATGCAGCGGGAGAGGATATCGGCGCAGTCCTGATTGCACAGATGTCCCTGATCGCTGTAGATGCGGGCTTTGAGATACTGCGGCCGGCGGGTCCGCATCAGCATCGCCGGATCATGGTTGCTTTCCATGACATAATAATCGGCACCGGCGATCAGCGGCAGATAGCTTTCGTTGACGTAGCCGGTATCGGTGATATAGACAAGTTTTTCCTGGCCGTTCTCAATGATGTAGCCGCTCGTATTGCGGGCATCGTGGGACAGGGCAAGCGGCGTGATCGTCAGGGAGCCGACGGAAAACGGCATGCGGCTGACGATGTTGGCCCGGCAGATATCGGCAATATCGACCGGTGAATACATTTCATAGCCGGCAAAATGACGGATCTGGGCAATATGGTCGCTGTGGTCATGGGTGATCAGCACGGCGCTGATCTCATCCCGGTTCACCTGCAGGGCACTGAAACAGGAACGCAGATACTTCAGCGTCGAACCGCAGTCGATGACCAGACGGGTAGAACCGTCGCGGACGATAAAGCAGTTGCCTTTTGATCCGCTGGCCAGCAGAGCGAAGCGCATCATTGGTAAGGCACCGTGTCACACGGCAGATAGCCGTTGCAGGCATCGACGTTCTTGTCGCCGATCTGCACCATGAAGTGCACGTGCGGTCCGGTCGCAAGGCCGGTCATGCCGATATGACCGATCACCTGTCCCTTCGTTACGATCGTGCCTTCCGGCAGTTCACTCAGTTCCCGCATGTGGCCGTAGTACGTTTTATATCCGTTGTTGTGATTGATCACGACATAGTTGCCGTTGATGGCCTGATAGGCGTTGGTTTCAATGACGCCGGTATCCGCCGCGTAGACGTCGCCCCAGCGGTCATACTGGTTGACGATATCCGTGCCTTCGTGGCCGAAGTAGCAGCCGTAGCCGCATGAGATGGCCGGGTTTTCCACCGGGAAGCGGTAAACGCCGGTGCCGACGTCGGGCAGCTGCTGGGTGCCCAGGGCGATAACCTCGCTCTGCGGCTCCTGGATCATGACACTCGATTTCTCGGTACCGTTGACCAGAACGCCGTTGATCCACCGCTCGGCATAGAGAACGTTGCGGGCGCCGTTGATGCCGTTCTGCCGTACTTCCCGCTCACCGAGGATCAGATTGGAATCCTCCACATAGGCCGTTTCAAAATAGACCGGCATCTGTCTGAGACTGTCTTTTTCGACGATGATATCGATCGGCGGCGTGAAGTAGGTAACACACAGCTCGTCGCCTTCCTTGAGCAGCTGGTCGACACTGGAAATCTTGTCCCGGTTGATGTTCATGACCTGGGTCGCGGAAAGACCGTGGTTCTTGGAACCGACACCGGCCACCGTGTCATAGGCCTGCACGGTATAGTATTCCAGCTGCGGATCGTCACCGTATTTCAGATATTCCAGCACTTCGTATTCGGTCCGCTTGATCTCCTCGATCGGCGCGTAGTCACGGCTGATGGAGATCGTCTGGGGAATGGAAACGCTGACGTCGCGGCTGCCGTAGGTTGTAAGAGCTGACTGCTGCTGGCCGACGATCGCGGAAGGATCCACGAAGTAAGAGATATAGGTGTTCATCGCGTTTTCGTAGATATCCTGGTTGCTGACGAAGATACGCGCGTAGACGCCGTCCTCGTCCGCGAAGCTGATCGCCGTCGCTTCCAGTGTGAACAGACGGTTGTCGTCGATATAGGCGAGGATCTCATCATCCGCGTCCTCATAGACAAAGTAGCTTTCCTCTTCGGTCAGATAGACATCCATGCCGAGATCGAGACGGGAATTGGGGAAATCGTCTTCATAGCGTTCGCTGTAGACATCCTTCAGCATCTGATCCAGACGGGCGGTATTGCGCACGGCACCGACCAGTCTGCCGTCCTGATACAGCATATGAACGATCTGCGGCCGTTCGGTCACCTCCGTCACATGCTGATCGAACAGACCGATGACCTGATCTTCGGCAGATGCTTTTTCCGCGAAAAAGGAGCCGCTGAAAAACACGATGAAAACAGATGCCGCAAAACATACTATGACAGTCAGAATTTTTTTCATCGCAGCTCTCCTTTTCAATTGTTACTGTTCCGAAGCGATATTGTACAAAGCGTTGGTCGTGTTTTCAAATGCCAGATACACCTTGCGGGTCGCGCCGTTACGGTGTTTGGCGATATTGATTTCCAGACGTTCGTTGCCGTCCTTCTGGGCCTGTTCCCGGATCGCCTCGTCATAGTAGGCTTCCCTGTACAGCATCAGAACGATATCGGCATCCTGTTCGATGGCGCCGGATTCACGCAGGTCGCTGAGCATCGGGTGCTTGTTGTCACGCTGTTCGACGCTGCGGCTCAGCTGGGAAAGGGCGATGACCGGAACTTCCAGTTCCCTGGCCAGCGCCTTCAGGTTGCGGGAGATATCGGAAATCTCCTGCTGGCGGTTTTCATTGCGCCGGTTTCCGGATGCGGTGATCAGCTGAATATAGTCGATCAGCACCAGATTCAGCCCGACGTCCGCCTTCAGACGGCGGCACTTGGAGAAGATCTCCGGCACTTTGATCATCGACGTGTCATCGATATAAATATTAGACATCTTCAGTTCACCGGCCGCTTCGTTCAGACGGTTCCAGTCGGCGTCATTCAGCCGGCCGGTACGCAGCTTGTCACCGGGAATATGGCTCTTGGCGCTGAGCAGACGCATGGCCAGCTGTTCGGCCGCCATTTCCAGCGAGAAGATGGCAACCGCGCCGCGCGGCTGATAGGCGGCGACATTCATCGCCATATTCAGCGCCACGGCGGTCTTGCCCATCGCCGGACGGGCCGCCAGAACGATCAGATCGCCTTTCTGCAGTCCATGCAGGGTATGGTCGAAATCGTTGAAGCCGGTCTTCAGGCCGGTGATATCCGTCCGGTTGTCGGACATTTTCTGAATGTTTTCCAGTACGCCGGTGATCAGTTCCGGTGAAGTGCGGAATTCATTGGTGCGGCGGTTGCGGGAAATCTCCAGCACCGCCTTTTCGCAGGCGTCGAGATATTCGTTGATATCCGTCTGGCCGCTGTAGCCTTCCTCCGCCAGGGTTTCCGCCGCTTCGATCATCTTGCGGATGACCGCCTTGTCATGAACCATGTTGACATAGCTTTTGACATTGGCGCTGGTCACGGAAGCGTCGGACAGATCGGACAGATAGGAAACGCCGCCGCATTTGTCGAGCATATCCATATCTTTCAGGCGGGTCACGACGGTTGTCAGGTCGATTCTCTCACCCTGTTTATACAGACTGTCGATGGCCAGAAAGATCCGGCGGTTGGCTTCGACGAAGAAATCTTCCTCACTCAGGCCTTCCTCCATGGCAATGCGCGCCGCGGAGGGATATACCATCATGTTGCCAAGCAGGGTGGCTTCTGCCTCCGGGGCAGAGGGTAACACTCTGGCCATGATCATTCACTCCCGAGCAGCTGGACCCGGATCGTGCCGATGACGTTCTTATGCAGTTCGACACGCACTTTGGTAATGCCGAGGCTCTGGATCGGACTGGTGTCGAGGATCTTGCGCTTGTCGATCTTGATGCCCTGCTTGTTCAGGGCTTCGGCGATCTGCTTGGTGGAAACCGAGCCGAATACTTTGCCTTCCTTACCGGATTTGACCTGGAAGGTCAGAAGCATCTTTTCAAGACGGGCAGCAGTTTCTCTGGCTTCTTCTTCCCGTTTCGCTTCTTCGGCGGCTTCCACAGCCTTCTGATCCGAAAGGATCTCAAGGCTCTTTTTTGTTTCCGCCACGGCCAGACCTCTGGCAATCAGAAAATTGCGGGCATATCCGTCGGCCACGTTGACGATATCGCCTTTTTTGCCGACCTTTTTCACATCCTGTTTAAGAATCACTCTCATCTGCTTTTTCCTCCTTGAAATATGTCTCGAGCGTACTGATCAGTTCGGTACGCAGGGCTTCTACGGTTGTTTTCGGACGCTGCAGGGCCGCCGCCGCGAGATGACCGCCGCCGCCCATCAGTTCCATGATGCGCTGCACGTTGATCGAACCGTTGGAACGGGCCGAGATGCAGGTCTCGCCTTTTTCGTTGTCCGCGATGACAAAGGCCGCGTTGACATCCTGAATGGACAGCAGGGAATCCGCCACCTGGGAAATCAGGGAACGTGACACGCCGCGTTCGCTGACCGGCGCGATCATAATACCGCCTGGCAGTTTCTCACTGTTCGACATCACGGAACTCTTCAGGGCGAACTCGTCATAGGTGTCCTTCAGATAGTCATAGGCCTTCTGCGGATCGGCGCCCATTTTACGCAGTTCACTGGCTGCTTCATAGGTCCTGGCGCCGGTGCGCACACGCCATCTCTGGGTATCGATGATCATACCCGCCAGCATGAAGGTCGCCGCCGTCTCACTGATATCGGTACGTCGAGATACAAACGGAATCATTTCCGTCAGCAGTTCGCAGGTCGAAGACGCGCCGGCTTCGATGTAGACCAGCACCGGCTTGACGCCCATGTCGGTGGAGCGGCGGTGATGGTCGATGACCACGACCTTCTTGGCCAGCTCGAGAACCTTGGCGCCGTTGGACTGCTTGACATTGTGATGGTCGGTCATGATGACCAGCGTGTTGTCCTGCAGCTGGTTGATGGCTTCCCCTTCCGTCACGAACGTGACTTCCTTCTTCAGTTCCGCCTCATTGGCTTTCATGGCCGCTTCCAGTTTTTCTTCAATACCGCCGGTCTTGGCGATGATCACGCACGGCCGCCGCAATGCGGAAGCCATACGGGAAAGACAGAGGGCTGAGCCGATGCAGTCAAAGTCAGCTGTCTTATGGCCGCAGACGATGACATTGGACGAGGCCAGCATCAGATCACGCAGCGCATGCGACATGACACGCACTCTGACACGGCTGCGCTTTTCCGCCGCTTCCGAAGAACCGCCGAAATACTTGACTTCGCCGCCGGCTGCCTGCACGGCAACCTGGTCGCCGCCGCGGGTCGTGGCAAGATCCATCAGATTGGATACCATTTCATCCATTTCCAGGAAATCGGAAGAACCGCGGGCGAAGGCCATCGACAGGGTAATGGAAACATCCATTTTCTGAGCCGCTTTACGGACCTTGTTGAGGATCGAGAAATGATCGGCGACGAGGTCGTTGAAGATCTTCTCGTTCAGTACCAGCATGTAGCGGTTGTGATTGTTCAGACGGCGGAACAGAATGCCGTGCTGGCTGCAGTATTCATTGACCGGGGTGCGGACGGCCATATTGACGGCCGAGACTTCACCTTCGTCGAGATACTGGGTGCTTTCCTCGTAGTTATCGAAACTGAGCATGCCGATGACGACATGTTCGTTGGCATATCTTTCTTTATAGTTGCTGAGCTCGGTGATGTCCTTGAAGAAAATGATCTGGGCATCCTCCTTGCGGCGGATCTCATAGATGCGGTCATCCAGATTGACCGTGACGGTGTCGGACTTGCCGGAGATCAGATCGTCCGCTTCCGGAACCCAGGTCAGCAGTTTGTAGCCGACCCGGTCAATGCCGCGCTCGGCGAACAGTTCGCTCATCCAGGTGACGACATAGTCGTCGTCATAGATCAGAATGCCGATGCCGCCGCTGAGATACGCTTCCCTTGCGGTGCTGCCCAGGGCGTTTTTGACACCGATTGACTGCTCTTCCGAAACACTCTGGAACTGTTCGAACAGATAGAACATGGCGCCGCCTTCGATCAGCACGACGATAAACGGCAGCAGCACTTCCTGCTTCAGCCACAGCCAGAGAACAGCCAGAATGACCAGCTGGATGGCGATGAGAATGATCATGATCCGTTTCAGTTTATTGATTTTCTGATGCATCTGACTTTCCCCCTTTCAGGACTCTTTCGTGAAGATCCGTGGTGATATACAGAAATCCGAACAGCGCCAGCAGCGGCGCGCCGGTAAACAGCAGCACGATCGCTATGACAGCCGCCAGGATTCGCAGAGACGGCCATACCCGCGGCACGATGACCAGCAGGCCGATAAAGCCGAAGACGGCCAGGTAGAACATACTGATGATGCCGGCTCCCTGCATCAGATTCTGATACAGTTCATTGCTCAGCGGCTTAGCCAGTGACAGGTAGAAACCGGCAAAGCCGACGATGGCAAGATAGCCGCTCCATTTCGGCGGATAGTAATTCCACAGCGGTGTGGAGGGCGGCATCTTCATATGCATGCGCTTCAGCATGATGCGCGATACCGCGTGGGTGATCAGGCCTTCCAGCACACCGGTCAGCACGATCGAGATCAGGAAGATATTCCGGAGCAGGCCGTCCAGATCGACGGATCCGGCCAGCTCGGTGCCGGTTTCCTGGAAAAGCCCCGACACGATATTCTTGTATTCATTGATTTCCGTCGTGATGTCGTAGCCGAAGAAGGCCGCAAAGACAAACAGTGCGGTGATCTCCAGCAGAACGCTCATCAGGATGGTGCGGATCAGGATCCGCTTATTGTCGGTACCGGCATGGATCCCGGCGCCGTACACGGTTCCGATGACCGCCTCAAAGCCGACATAGAAGACCGACTGCGGTGTGCCGAGCATGAACAGCAGGGCAAACAGAGCGGCCAGCACCGTCAGCGAATCCTTCCAGCCATACTTGCTGGCATAGAAGACCATCGGCAGCGGAAACAGATACAGTACAGTTCCGGAAATGGCGCCGGCTGTCTGCCTGTCCAGCAGCATCACTGCTCCCAGGATCGCCAGCATCATCGCTCCGTCGGTTATTTTTCTGATATTCTGATTCATATTCTCCTCAGCCGGCACGACAAAAAGAACCTGCAGGCTTGGATAGATTATAGCATAACGGAAAGAAAAACATTCATTTCACTTACGGCATACAGACTGTAAAAGACCGGGACCGCGCGTCCGCAAAAAAACTTCCATGCGGAAGCGGGAGTGCTATAATCATGACAATGATTCTTTTCGGAATCGTTTTAGAAGGAGCGCATCCATGCCATCAGAAAACAGAACCGCGTTGTTACAGGGCATCCGTGACGGTATGCCGATCTGCATCGGCTATGCGGCCGTGGCGTTTTCCCTCGGCATCGCCATGCGCAATGCCGGCATGAATGCCTTTCAGGGTTTCCTGATCAGTATGCTGAACATGGCCAGTGCCGGTGAATATGCCGGCGTGCAGGTCATCGCCGCCGATGCGCCGTATGTCGAGATGATGCTGGTCACCCTGATTGCCAACGCCCGCTACATGCTGATGAGCACGGCGTTGTCCCAGCGTTTCAGTGAAAAGACGGCCTTTGTGCACCGGCTGTTTGTCGGCTACAGCATTACCGACGAACTCTTCGGCATCGCCATTGCCCAGAAAGGATATCTGAATCCGTTTTATTATTACGGTGCCATGCTGGTCGCCATCCCGGGCTGGTCGATCGGCACCGCGCTGGGCATTATCGCCGGCAACATCCTGCCATCCCGGATCGTCAGCGCCCTTTCTGTCGCCTTATACGGCATGTTCCTGGCCATCATCATCCCGCCGGCCCGCCATGACAGAATCGTCGCGGCGGTCGTCCTGAGCGGCTTCGCCCTCAGCTGGGGCGCTCAGTATCTGCCTTATCTGAAAGATCTGACAGCCGGTATGAAAACGATCATCCTGACGCTGCTGATCGCCGGATGCGCGGCATATTTCTTCCCGCATCAGGAGGATCCGCATGAAACATAATATTTACCTGTATATTCTGATCGCCGGCCTGACTTCCTATCTGATCCGCGTCCTGCCGCTGACCCTGATCCGCAAGCCGATCCGCAGTCCCTTCCTGAAATCCTTCCTGTATTACGTGCCTTACGCCACGCTGGCGGTGATGACCTTCCCGGCCATCGTGCAGGCCACCCAGTCACCGCTCTCCGGCATTCTCGCCCTGGCGGCCGGTGTCATCCTGTCCTGGCACAACAAAAGTCTGCCGCTGGTCGCGACAGTCTGCTGCATCGTCGTATTTATTACCGAATATCTCTTAATACACTGAAGACCGGCTTCTCACCGGTCTTCGTTTTCTTTCTTCAGTATTTCTCTGTCCGCTTCGCTCAGCGGATATTCTTCCAGCAGATCGGGACGGTATTTCGCCGTCCATAACAGTGACTGTTCATGTTTCCAGGCCCGGATCTTCGCGTGATCGCCGCTGAACAGAACGTCGGGAACCTTTTCGCCGTTAAGATCGCGCGGTTTTGTGTACTGGGGATATTCCAGCAGACCGTTTTCAAACGACTCGTCCGCGGTGCTTTCCGCCCGGATCACACCGGCCATGATCCGGATCAATGAATCGATCATTGCCATGACCGGGATCTCGCCGCCGCTGAGGATATAGTCGCCCAGCGAGACCAGTTCGTCGACATGGTCATAGACCCGCGCGTCGATACCTTCATAATGGCCGGCGATCAGGATCAGATGTTCTTCCTTCAGCAGTCTGCGGACGTCCTTCTGGGTATAGGGATGGCCGGCTGCGGCCGTCAGGATCACATGACTGTTTTCCTGTCTGGCTTCCGCCAGCGCGTCAAGGACCGGTCCGGCCCGCATGATCATGCCGGCACCGCCGCCATAGGGAGAATCGTCAATATGCCGGAAGGATCCCCCGGCATATTTTCTGATATCGATCATTTCAACTTCCGCCAGCTGTCTCTGTATGGCCCGTTTTACCAGCGGACCTTCCAGAAAACTTTCAAACAGCTCCGGAAACATGGTCAGAACCGTTATTTTCATTCATCAACCGTTTCTATGACCGGCCGCTGTCATGCTACAGCCGGTTACTCTTCGACCTTGGTCAGGACTTCCGTCCAGCCGATCGCGTCGTACGGGTAGGTGTTCTCGCAGCTGCCGCACATGGTGCAGTAGGCGTGATCGATGGTCGCGAACGGATTCAGGGTGATGCACTGGGCCGGGCATACTTCAATGCACGCGCCGCAGCCCACGCACATGCCCACTCCTTTCGCTCTTTCGAGCAGGTCAATATATATCTGTTTTCAAGAATTGTAAAGTCCTTTTGATCAGAAGCCGCCGACCTGGATACTGTCGTCCATGTCGGTGATGATCTTCGACATGCGGGCATACAGTTCCTGATAGCCCGGGCAGAGCGAATCGTCCAGTTCGCTGAACGGAATGACTCGGATGTTATGCCAGCCGTTGGCTTCACCGTATGTCCAGTGCAGATCGGCCTTGACGTCCGACAGAGTGATCTCCACCTTGTCACCGACCGTCTTCTTGTGGATCGTGACAGCGCCCATCATGCCGACCAGCGAATCGTCGAACTGGGCACTCAACAGGTTGCCCATCGCGTAGAAGCAGATCGTCTTATGGCCGTTGATCCACTGTACCGGCTGGATCATATGCGGGTGGTTGCCGATGATGATATCGCAGCCGGCATCCGAGAGAGCCTGGGCAAGATAGATCTGTTCGTCATTCGGATACGTCGCATATTCCGTGCCCCAGTGAATGGCCATGATGACGACGTCCGCCATTTCCTTGGCGCGTCTCACCTGATCGAGCATTTCGTCTTCATGACCGGTATAGCAGTTGACCAGATACTCCATGCCCTCCGGCGGCTGGAAGCCGTTCATTCCGAAGGTCCAGGACAGGAAGGCATAGCTGATGCCGTTGACTTCCCGGACCGGGATCGTCTCCCTGTCTTCCCAGGAAAGGTTGGTGCCCTGCATGACGATCTCATCCTCATGCGAATGCCAGAAGTTCCAGGAGTTCTCCACGCCGGCCACCCCGGCGTCCAGTGTGTGGTTGGTCGCGGTGGAAACCAGATTGAAGCCTTCCTCGATCATGTTGAGACCAAATTCCTGCGGTGAATTGAAAGTCGGATAATGGCTCAGACCAAGTTCCGTACCGCCAAGGATCGTCTCCTGATTGTAATAGCGCAGATCATACTGGCGGGCGATCTCACCGATCCTATCGACCATCGGTTTGAATTCATACGTGCCGTCCGCCTGCCGCACCCAGTAGTAGACCGCTTCATGCAGCAGACCGTCGCCGACCGCGAACAGTGTCGCGGACGTCTCTTCCACTTTCGGAACGTCGACGATCGGAACGTCCAGTTCATGCAGAGAAGCAGAAGGCGTCTGTTTCTTCACAACCGGCGGTCTCGTCAGGACCCAGGCGAAGATACCGCACAGGATCAGCGCCAGCCCGACAGTTATGCCGATGATGATCTTTCCGGTTTTTCTCATTTTTCTTTTCACAGCCATATTGATTTCCCCCAATTATCGCTCATGTTTCAGCAGATATTCTTTTTTGTCCAGACCGCCGCCGTAACCGGTCAGACGGCCGTCGGCACCGATCACCCTGTGACAGGGCACGACGATCACGATCGGATTGACATGATTCGCCATCCCGACTGCCCTAGCAGCCTTTGGCCGGCCGATGACGCGGGCAATCTCGCCATAGGACCGTGTCGCGCCGAACGGAATGTCTCTCAGGGCCTGCCAGACAAGCTTCTGAAATTCCGTGCCTTGCGGATCCAGCGGCAGATCAAATACCTTCCTGTTTCCGGCAAAATACTCCCGCAGCTGCTTTTCCGTTTCCTTCAGCAGCGGATGATCTGTTTCCCTGAGAGATTCTGCACAGAAGGCAATGCCGCTGATCCCCTTATCCGTCGCCGTGATCTTCAGCGGTCCAAGCGGTGAATCCATGACACAGTATTCTTCCATAACATTATTATTCTAATATAAAAACCACCGGATGTGCGAGCAGTCATCTGCCGGGAATTTCTGTTCTTTTTATATTATCATTCATGTATGAAGTATCTGACCTTAAATCATCAGAAAGTCTCTGCCATCGGACTGGGAACGACCGGTTTCTGGTCCGGTAAGAATCAGGGACTGGAAGACTGTATTCTGACGGCGGTCAATGACTACGGCGTGAATCTGATCGACACGGCGGAAATGTACGGATCCGGCAAATGCGAAACGGCACTGGCAAGAGCGATTGCCAACCTGCCGCGGGAAAAAGTATTTCTTGTCGATAAGATCCTGCCGGACAATGCCACTGAGGAATCCTTCTTCCCCAGTCTCCACCGCAGTCTCAGTCTGCTGGGCGTCGACGAAATCGATCTTTACCTTCTGCACTGGCGGGAAAACGCCGATCTGGCCTTTGTCGTGCAGGCGATGCGCCAGGCTGTGCAGCAGGGTCTGATCAAAGCCTGGGGTGTTTCCAACTTTGACACCAGCGACCTCAAAGACCTGCTGGCCTGCGGCGGTCATGACTGCGCCTGCAACCAGATTTTCTACAATATTTACGAACGAGGCTGTGAATATGAACTGCTGCCGTTCATGAAGGAACACGGTATCCTGCCGATGTCCTATTCTTCGCTTGGCTCCGATTATCATCCGCATCCGGACATCCATCGCAATACAGCAGTCATGGAGGCCTGCCGCGCATATGGAATCGCACCGGAAGCAGTCATGCTGAGAATGAACACGGAACAGGGCTTCGCGGCTCTTTTCAGCACATCCTCTCTTTCGCATCTGCACAGCAATCTTCAGGAAGTCCCCGATGAGGCATACCGGGAAATCTTCGCCCGCATGGATCAGGAATTTCCCGCTCCCGACCACGGTTACCCGCTGGTCAAGATCTGAATGCCATATGCATGTATACGGAGCGGCCAGTTTCCTGTATGATGAGAGTGATCGGAAATGATTGAATTGCAGGAGGTGCAGAAACATGAAAAGAACGATAACCGCGCTGATCATACTGGTGCTGGCAGCAGGATGCTCGGCACCAGCCGCGGAAACACAGATCTATAACGGCGGAAATGCCGAAGACTTTGTCATCACGCCGCAGCCGGATGAAAGCGCCGCAACGAATCCGGGTGAGTTTGATATCAGCAAACTCAGTTTTGAACAATTCGACGAATTCTACGGCCGCCTTCCCCAGGATGGACTCTGGGACGATATTATCCGTGAGCCGCTGGGCAATGCCAACGGTGTATGGCGATACAATCTCAAGTTCAACAGCGTTGAGGGCGGCAGCGGCCTGCTGAATGAAATCGGCTTCGCGGAGGTGTCTGTCCGCAACGGAAACAACCCGCCCGTGCAGATCGTCCTGCATCCAAGACTGGCCAGTGACGGCAGTGAGATCTGGGAAGAATCCGATCAGGGCACGGGTTATGAACCCTTCGGCGGCGGTCTTGATGAAAACAACAATATGAAACTGACCGGCAACGACTGTGTTCTGGTTCTCGAGCAGTTCTTCGCCTATGAAGGAAGAGAATACCTGATGGGCACACTGTGGCTGTCGGAAGAAACAACAGCCCCCTTCCTGCTGATCCGAGGCCAGGACTGAAACACGATAAACAGATCATCCGAAAACGAAAAAGAGGCTTCAGCCTCTTTTCCTTTGTTTCAGCAGAACGGTTCACCCTTACAGCAGTGATACAGCGCAGGCTTCCACTTCCGCCATGTCCGCAGTCGGTTCAAAGCGGGCAACGACATTGCCTTCGCGGTCGACGACGAATTTGGTGAAATTCCATTTGATATTCGGATTGTTTTCAAAGTCGGGATCGATCTTGGCCAGATGCTTGTTCATGAATTCCGCGGTCGGACCTGTGAAACCGGCAAAGCCCTTCTGACTCTTGAGCCAGGTGTAGAGCGGCAGCTCATTTTCACCGTTGACATCGGATTTATGCATCTGTTCAAACTGCGTATTGTAATGCAGAGTGCAGAATTCATGGACTTCGTCGTCTGTGCCCGGGGTCTGGGCGCCGAACTGGTTGCAGGGGATATCGAGTATTTCAAGTCCCTTGTCATGATACTTTTCATACATCGCTTCCAGCGGTTCATAATGCGGGGTAAAGCCGCAGCCGGTTGCCGTGTTGACAACGATCACGACCTTGCCTTCAAACTGCTTCATCGGTACTTCATTGCCTTTGCGGTCTGTTACACTGTAGTCATAAAAACCCATTATAGAATCCTCCTGTTCTCTGTCTTTCTGATGTCATCTTAAACTGTCAAAAAACAAAAAATCAACGTTTCTGCATTTTTATGTGCAAAAATAAAAATGATGTGCTAATATAGTAGGGCACTCGGGGTGTGGCTCAGCTTGGTAGAGCGCTTCGTTCGGGACGAAGAGGTCGCGTGTTCAAATCCCGTCACCCCGACCATAAGAAAAGAGTTCTGGTAACAGAGCTCTTTTTTTGTCCCATCGCTCAGATTGTTTTGCGCGTGGTCTTATGATAAGGTTATCAGCGATGAAACGGGAACTGAGTGACATTCAGATAATCGAACGCTCGATTATCAAAAAATACCGGAAACAGCTGTGGGCGCCTTTTCTGACAGCCATCCGCCGTTATGACCTGATCCAGGCCAATGACCATATTGCCGTATGTATCTCCGGCGGCAAGGATTCGATGTTGATGGCGAAGATGATGCAGATGCTGCAGAAGCACAGTGACGTTCCTTTTGAACTGACCTTTCTGAGCATGGACCCCGGTTACAACGAGGCCAACCGGAAGAAGATCGAAGAAAACGCCGCCCGTCTGCAGATTCCACTGACGATCTTTGAGACGAGGGTGTTTGGCATTGCCAACGCTCAGACGAAGAGCCCCTGCTATCTCTGTGCCCGCATGCGCCGCGGTTATTTATACCACGAGGCGCAGATCCGCGGCTGCAACAAGATCGCTCTCGGCCACCATCTCAACGACGCGATCGAGACGACCGTCATGGCGATGTTCTATTCCAGCAAACTGGAAACGATCGTGCCGAAATGTCCGAGCGAAAACTTCGCCGGCATGGAACTGATCCGGCCGATGTATTGCATCAAGGAAGACGCGGTCCTGGACTGGTGCCGCTACAACCATCTGGAATTTATCCGCTGTGCCTGCCGCTTCACGGAGAACAACGCCGCAGAAAACGCCGAAACGGCATCCAAGCGGAAGGAAGTCAAGGAACTGATCCGGCAGCTGAAACAGAACAATCCGGAAATCGAAGACAATATTTTCCGCGCCCTGCATGCCGTCCATATCGAAACCTTCCCTGGCTATAAAAAAGACGGAACGATGCACAGTTTTCTGGAAAACATGCCGGAAAAAGGGGGAGAAAAATGATCGAAATGAATTACTGCATGCATTGCGGCACGAAACTGGAAGAGAAGTATCTCGCTTCCGAAGGAAGAAATATCCCTTACTGCCCGCACTGTCAGGATTACCGCTTTCCGGTATTCAATGCCGGGGTATCGATGATCATCGTCAATCCGGCCGAAGACAGGATCCTGATGATCCGCCAGTACGGCGGCAGTGAATACATTCTCTGCGCCGGCTATATCAACAAAGGCGAAGATGCCGAAGACGCCGCCATCCGGGAAGTCCGGGAAGAACTCGGCTTCGCGGTAAAAAACATCCGCTTCAACCATTCCCATTACTACGCCCCGTCCAATACCCTGATGTTCAACTTCACCGTCACGGTCGAGGATGAAGCAGCCCGGCCGAACGAGGAAATCGACACCTGGTCATGGTTCAGCCGCGAAGAGGCCCGTGAAGCAGTCCGGAAAAACAGTCTGGCCAAAGCCTTCCTGACTGGCTATCTCGATGGCAGGTATGAATTTCCCGACGCGCCGGAAAAACCTTATAAACAGTAAACGAGCACGGATCAAATATGATCCATGCTCGTTTTTTTTATGCTGTGACGGCGTTGACGACCATCTCTTCATACTGTCTGGTATAGAGGTCGTAGTAATAGCCTTTGCGGCGCATCAGTTCCCGGTGGGTGCCGCGTTCGATGATCTTGCCGTCCTTGACGACCAGGATCACGTCGGCGTCGACGATCGTCGAAAGACGGTGGGCGATGACGAAGGATGTTCGGCCTTTGATGACCGTGGCAATCGCATCCTGAATGGCTTTCTCCGTCAGGGTGTCAATCGAGGCAGTCGCTTCGTCGAGAACGAGGATGCGGGGATCGGCCAGAATGGCCCGGGCAAAGGACAGCAGCTGTTTTTCACCGGTCGAGAGAAGGTCGCCGCCTTCGCCGACTTCACTGTCGAGACCCTTGTCCATCTTCGCCAGCACGAAGTCCGCCGAGACCAGCTTCAGCGCCGCCAGGATCTCTTCGTCACTGGCATCCGGTTTGCCATAGCGCAGATTGTCCCTTACCGTTCCCGAGAACAGGTGCGGGGTCTGCAGCACGTAGCCGATATTGGAATGGAGCCAGAGCTGGGAGCGGTCACGGGCATCCCGGCCGTCGATCAGCACCTGGCCTTCGGTCGGTTCAAAGAAACGGCAGACGAGGTTGACCAGAGTGCTTTTGCCGGCGCCGGTTTCCCCGACGATCGCCACGTTGGTACCTTTCGGCACGGTCAGATCAAAGTGTTCAAGCACCATCTCATTGCCGTCCGGATACATGAAACTGACATCGCGGAATTCGACGTCGCCTTCCAGCGGTTCCCAGTTTTCCTTTTTCGGATTGAACGTGTCACCGTATTTTTCAATGACTTCCGGACGGTCCGCCACATCCGATTCGGTTTCCATCAGTCTGGTAAAACGTTCGATGTTGACCTGAATGGCAATCAGGGCGGCAATCGTCTCGATGATCATGGTGATCGGTTCCATCATGCCCAGCGCATAGCTCATAAAGACGGATAACGTACCGATCTGCAGGACGCCTTCCATATTCAGACGGCCGCCCTGCCAGAGGATCAGCGCCAGAGCGATCGAACTCATCATTGTCCAGGTCGCCGAGAAGAAGGCGGAATATCTTGTCGCATGCACGGAAGTCCGGCGCATGTCGAGCGTGTCTTTTTTGAAGTCGTCGCCGATCGTTTCTTCCACGACCAGTGTCTTGATCGATTTCGCGCCGGTGATGCCTTCATTGAAGTTGCCGGTGATCTTGGAATTGATTTCCCGGATGCGACGGTTGAGCGTCACCAGATGTTTCTGGAAATAGGAGACAGCCACGACAGCGATCGGCACCAGGACGGCGATATACATGGTCAGGTGAGCGTTGATGCCCAGCATGACGGCGAAGACAAACAGCAGATAGGAACCGTTCCAGACGATATCCATCAGACGCCAGGCAACCAGTTCACCGATCTTGCCGGTGTCGCTCATGACACGGGCGTGAATATAACCGACGTTGTTCTGGTTGAAGTAGGCAAAGGACAGTTCCTGCAGATGATTGAAGGAAGCGTCGCGCAGATCGCGGTCGACATCCATTTCCGTCTTGCCGGCCCAGTACAGACTGATATAGTTCAGGATCACCTGCACAGCCAGCACCAGCAGGAAGAGGACAACGAAGATACCGATGGTATCGAGTGTCTTTTCACCGATAAAGTGATCGATCGCATAGCGGTTGAACAGTGGGAAGATCGAGTCGATCAGACTGGCGACGATACCCATCAGGACCATACTGATGATCCGTTTCCGGTATTTCCTGGTATAGGGAAGCAGCTTCGGCACACCGAAGAACGGCAGTTTCACATTCGTTTTCTCACTCATGGTCCGCCTCCTCTTCAATATTGCTCTGCTGCATCTGCAGGTCATAGATACGCCGGTAGATGCCGTTCTGTTCGAGCAGCTGCTCATGATTGCCACGCTCGACGATACGGCCCTGATCCATGACGATGATCTGATCCGCGTTCATCAGAGTGGTAATGCGGTGCGCGATCAGAATGACTGTCGCATCCCCGACGTTTTCCTTCAGGGCAGCTCTGATCCGGGCGTCCGTTTCTGCGTCGACCGCTGAAAGCGAGTCGTCGAAGATCATGACCGGCGGTTTCCGGATCAGCATCTGGGCAATTGCCGTGCGCTGTTTCTGGCCGCCGGAAAGCGTCACGCCGCGCTCGCCGACATAGGTGTCATAGCCCTCGCTGAAATGATCGATAGCGTCATCCAGCGAAGCGATTCTTGCGGCATTGCGGACATCCTTCATATCCGAGGACTGCCGGGCAATGCGGATGTTTTCTGATAACGTTCTTGAGAACAGATACGGTTCCTGCAGAACCATGCCGATATTCTGCCGCAGCCACGATGTTTTGATCGTGCGGATATCCACACCGCCGACGGTGATCGTTCCGCCGCCTTCCGGAATGTCATAAAGTTTATCCAGCAGATACATCAGGGTCGACTTGCCGGAGCCGGTGCCGCCGAGAATGCCGATCGTCGATCCGGCTTTGATATCCAGCGAGATGTCATTCAGAATTTCGGCGCTGCCATTTTCATAAGCGAAGCTGACATGGTCAAAACGGATGTCGGCATGCATGTCCGGTGTCACGGCATCCGGCATGTCTTTTTCTTCTTCGCTGTTCATGATATAGCGCAGACGGTCAACGGAAATGCCGGCTTTCGACATGTTGGCGATCACCCTTCCAAGACCTCTGACCGGCCAGGTCAGCATCGTGTTGTAAGACACAAAAGCGATGTAGTTGCCGGCGGTCAGCTGGTTGGTGACACAGAGATACGATCCGAACAGGATCACGGCCAGATACTGGCCATAGGAGAAGATATCACCGGTGGACCAGAAGGCGGCCATCAGCTGCAGCAGTCGGATCCAGAGGTCGGTATAATAATGGTTCTGTTTTTCAAAACGCTCACGTTCATATTTCTCACGGCCGAACGCCCGCACGACACGCACGCCGGTCAGGTTTTCCTGGGCAATCGAGGAAAGCTTTCCTTCTTCCTCGTCGACGATGCGGAACTGGGCGCCGATCTTGCGGTGGAAGTAAAAACTGTAGCCGATGATGATCGGAATGAACGAAAAGGAAAGCGCCGTCAGCGGACCGCTGATACTGCTCATAAAGACAAGCGCCAGCAGGATCAGCATGATGCTTCGGATCAGCATGACCAGCTGTTCGGCCAGAAACATCTTGATCTGTTCGACGTCGGAAGTGCAGCGCTGAATGATATCACCGGTGCGGTTTTCGCTGTGCCATTTGAACGGCAGCCGCAGAATGTGATCAAACAGGTTGTTGCGCATCCGCTGCACGAGAGTTTCTGCCGCGATCGAATTGCAGAGACGGAACATAAAGCGGCAGAAGGCACTCAGCAGAGCGACGATCAGCACAGCGCCTGCGACATAGACCAGATGGCCGCGGAAAAACGCTGCGCCGCCCAGTTCCTCCAGCTTCACGTTGACAAAAGCAGGAAGCGAGGAAGGCAGTCCGTTGAGGATCGTGTCGATCGTATAGCCGATGATCTTCGGATTGATCAGATCGGTCACGGACACCATGGCCGCAAAAAAGACCGCAAGAGCGAACCAGCGCTTTGCCCCTTTCAGGAAATACAGCAGCAGTGATGCTTTCGTTTTAAACTTCTGTTCCGGCATTGTTTTCACCTGAGAAGAATTATAGCAAATGCATGTAACGGATGCGACTGTGATACATGCTGTTTTCCACCAAAAAAGATCCCTCTTCACAAGGGATCCTTTCCCACTCAGGAAACGAGGATACTGCCGCCGATGAATTCCCGGATGATGGAATTGTTGGCGATCACGCTGTCATCCTCGATGGAAACGAAGAACGAAAGGAATTTCAGCATGCGCTGCGCCTCTTCATATTCCGCCATGTCTTCCGTGATGGCCGAAAGCAACGGCTCGGCATATTTCTTCAGCACGGCCAGTTCATACAGACAGGTACTGTTGAAGAAGACGTCCGCCTCACTGTTGTACGGGAAGATATTCACGTCTTCGCCGGCTCTGACCAGCGGCCATTCGCGGATCGTCGTGGCGGCGTCACGGCCGCGTGTGCGGCTGTCCCTGACCATTCTTCTAAGCATTCGCGCGTCGGTCGTCGGAATGCGGTGATGCTGGTCGATATTCAGCTGTGTCAGCGGACTGATATAGATCTTGAATTTCTGTTCTTCGGCGATTTCGTCGGTCATGTCCGGATTCAGACCATGGATGCCTTCAATGACGATCGGCTGCGTCTCGTCGATCGACGTGATGCGGCTGCCGTAACGCTTGACGCCTTCGATAAAGTCAAAGGTCGGAATGTCGACTTTCTTGCCGGCCAGCAGATCGTTCATCTGGCTTTCGAACAGTCTGACGTCAACGGCCGACAGGCTCTCAAAATCCAGGTTGCCGTTTTCATCGGGGATCAGCTCACTGCGGTCCAGGAAATAATCGTCGGTGCCAAGATAGAGCGGCTTCAGACCGATGACCCGCAGCTGAATGCAGAGCCGCTTGGCAAAGGACGTCTTGCCGGAAGAAGAAGGTCCGGCGATCAGAATGATGCGTTTGCCGGAGGCGTGGATCATCTCGGCGATCTCGGCGACCTTTTTTTCATGCAGGGCCTCACTCAGCATGATCAGATCTTTGTATTCCCGGTTCTTCACCTTGCGGTTCAGATCCGCCACGAATTCGACGTTCATCAGCTGGCACCAGTGCGTCTCTTCCGAGAAGGCTTCGTACAGCTGTTTCTGTTCCTTGAACGGCGGCAGAACGTCGGGCTTGCTGTAATACGGGAAGCGCAGCAGGATACCGTTGCGGTAGCGGCGCACCTCAAACAGTTTCAGGAAACCGGCGGACGGCACAAGATGAACATAGGACAGACCCATCTCGTCGGCGACCTGCACCAGCTCGGCTTCCCGCAGGTCTTCCGCCGATTCGATCAGGCGGTATTCGTCTGTCCGGTTGTTTTCTTTGAGATACTGCAGGATCTCTGCCCGCTCGATATGCTTTTCAAGGATGATGAGATCTTTGGCGACCATGGCCCGCATGCGCTCCTGGATCTGCTCGGCGGTTTCCTCGCTGATACCGGCGTGGATCCGGGTAAAGAGTCCCTGCGAAAGGGAATTGGCGATCGTCACTTTGACATCCTTGCCGAACACGTCGTGAACCGCCGCGATATAGAGCAGGGAAAGCGAACACTGATAGCTCATATTGCCGTACGGCGAACGCATGTCCATCAGCTCGATCCGGCAGTCTTCCATCAGCGGCATATCCAGCCGGCGGTTATGATGATTCACACTGACAGCCAGCACCTGATAGGGACAGTGGCCGGGATGCCTTTCGGCGATCTGCAGCGGCGTGATCCGCTCTTCACATTCATATTCACGCTGTTCCCCGTCCGGGAACATCACATTTATTCTGATCATTTCAGTTCCTCCTGATTCCTGTTTCCGGCGGCCGTCTGTTCTGCCAGACAGACATATTCTTCCATGTTTTCGCTTCCGCCGGTTTTTATAAAGCCGCTGTGCCGCAGCAGACGCCGCGAATATTCATTGTCTTTCTTCACACGGGCATGGATCTCTTCGATGCCGTATTCTGCAAAGACTGTCTGTCGAAAGAGACGGAGTGCCTCTGAGGCATAGCCACGATGCCGGTACGGCTTTTTGATCCGATAGCCGATTTCAAGACGGAGAGGACTTTTGACTCTCACTTCAAGAAATGCCCCGCAGGATCTTTTCCTTCTGATCCAGAACAGCCAGAACAATGGTTCCGTTTTCTTTCGCCTGCATCAGCTGCCGCGCCATTTCCCGGCTTCTTCCTTCCACCAGCGGAAAGTCAAACAGATCCCTGAGCGCCGCACTGTCAGCTTCTCCCAGCGGCCGCAGAAGGATTTTGTCATTTTCTGAATATAATGGCTTACTCAGGAAATTATGCATCCTCATTTCTCTTTCTGGTCTTGAAAAACAGTCTCTTTCTGATTATATCCTTTCCCTGTTTCCGGTTCTACAATATCACATGGAAAAAAGGAGGGATCTGTTTATGAAAAAGATCGCTACCATGCAGGATATTTCCTGTGTCGGCAAATGTTCTCTGACCGTCGCCCTGCCGGTGATTTCCGCCATGTGCATTGAGACAGCGGTCATTCCAACCGCAGTTTTATCGACGCATACGATGTTCAGTGGCTTCACCTTCCACGATCTGACCGGCGAGATCGTCCCGATCATGGATCACTGGCAGAAGGAAGGCTTCGCCTTCGACGCGTTATATACCGGCTACCTCGGTTCCTTTGAACAGCTCAATATCGCCGCTTCCCTGTTTGCCCGCTTCGGCGCCGCTTCCCTGAAGATCGTCGATCCGTGCATGGCGGACAACGGCAAACTCTATGCCGGCTTCACCAAGGAATTCGCCCAAGCCATGAAAGGCTTATGCGCCAAAGCGGACATCATCTGCCCGAATATGACGGAAGCTTCCTTCCTGCTCGATATTCCCTATCAGACAGAATACGATGAAGTCTATGTCCGTGACGTACTCAGACAGCTGACCGACCTCGGTGCGAAGAAAGCCGTTCTGACCGGCATCTCCCTGGCCAAGGGAAAACTCGGCGCCTATGCCTACGACAGTGAGACGGATACGTTCCTCTCCTACTTCAACGACGAAGAAGCTGAACACTTCCACGGCACCGGCGACATCTGGGCCAGCACCCTGTGCGGCGGCCTGGTGAACGGCAAATCCTTCGCGGAAGCCATTGCCATCGCCTGTGACTTCGTCAAGGAATGCATTCATGTCACACTGCAGGAAGAAAACCACAACACCTACGGTGTCAACTTCGAACAGGCGATTCCCTATCTGATTCAGCGTCTGAACGGTTAATGCTGTAACTGAAAGGATCTGAACAAAAAATGCCAAAGAGCACAGCTCCTTGGCATTTTTCTATTTGATCATTTTTCTTCTGACGGCGGTAAACAGCAGCGGATACAGGAACATGGCATACAGGCCCAGAGCCAGGCCGGTCAGAAAGCTGGACAGTCTGGCTTCGACAAAGGCAAGAAGACGAACCTTGTGCAGCAGAGCGATTGCCGCCATGCCGATACTGCCGACGATAAAGCGCAGCGTCTTTTCTTTTTTCGAACCGTCCGTCTGGAAATTCAGATATTTCACTTCCAGCGCCGTGCCGGCAAACATACCGAAGAACACGCCGATGCACAGCATCGCGTCTTTCATCATATCAATGGGATCGACGATCAGTTCACCATTTGCGTAATCCATCGGATACGGACGGTTGAGGGCGTACCAGATACCGGCGGCGGAGAATGCCGCGGCGATCCATGGCAGATAACGGCGGTATTCCGGATGTGTATCGACAATGTTGTCACCCTTGTTGATCAGAAACATACTGACCGCCGCGATCACAAGTCCGGCCGCCACGTCCCGGAAGGTATGAACGCCGAGATACATGCGGCTGATGCCGATAAACACCGGTATGATAAGACACAGAAGCGCCTGCGGTTTCCGGCTGTCCTTCAGCATCCAGGCAATACTGCCGTAGACCGTACCGCTGACCTGGGTATGGAAGCTGGGAAAGGAGTAGCCGGAGGCGAATCTGGTTCCGGCCGGCGAAGGAACGATTCTTTTATCCAGGATCCAGGGACGGTAGATACTGAATGTCACTTTGAGAAACTGGTTCAGATACATACTGATGCCAAGCGCCAGCAGAATGTCCTTCCCTTCTTCCTTATCGCTGCACCAATAAAACAGAAACGGTATGACGGCAGCCGTGAAGGCGGTAATATCTGAGGCATAGGCAGCAATGAAATCAAATACCGGTCCGAGTATTTCGCGGATATTCTGAAACCAGAGGAGAATCGATATTCCCATTCCCTTCTCCTTTCTTTTTTATTTGCCGAAGCGTTCCATCAGACGGGCCATGGCATCGTCCATGGTCACTTCTTTCTTCTTCGGTTTCTCGTTATGTTTCTTGTTGTTCTTATTGTTCTTGTTCTTGCGGTACTTGTAGGCAGCCTGCTTTTCCTGCAGTTTTTCCAGCGGCAGGAAGCTCAGTGACACTCTGCCTCTTTCCTCGTCGATTTCATAGACATAGACATCGACGATATCACCGACGGACACGACTTCGGTCGGAACAGCGTTTCTCTGCATGGTCATGCGGGAAATGTGCACCAGACCGTCTTCGTGCAGACCGATATCGACGAAGGCACCGAAATCGACGACGTTTCTGACCGTGCCGGAGAGTTTGTCACCGACATGCAGGTCGCTGATCTCGAGGACGTCGCTTCGTAACAGGGCGCCTTCAAACTGGTCACGGTAGTCGCGCAGCGGCTGGCGGATCGCGTCTTCGATATCCTTCAGCGTGTAGCTGTCAATGCCGAGGTCCTTTGTCTTTTCCGCCGGGAATTCGGCGTCCTTGACACCCAGGGTGGTAATGCCGCAGGCATCCATCAGGGCTTTCGCGGCGGCGTAGCTTTCCGGATGGATCGATGTCTGATCCAGCGGTTCCTCACCGTCGGTGATGCGCAGGAAGCCGGCGCACTGAGTGAAGGCTTTCGGACCCAGTTTCTTGACTTTCAAGAGCTGCTGACGGTTGGTGAAACGGCCGTTTTCATTACGGTAGCTGACGATTTCCCGGGCTGTCGCGCTGTTGAGACCAGAGATGTGGGTCAGCAGTTCCTGGGATGCGGTATTCAGATCGGCGCCGGTGCGGTTGACGCACTTCATGATCGCTTCGTCGAGCCGTTCACTCAGTGCCTTCTGCGGCAGATCGTGCTGATACTGGCCGACACCGATCGATTTTGGATCGATCTTGATCAGTTCGGCAAGCGGGTCAAGCAGACGGCGGCCGATTGAGACAGCCGATCTTTCTTCGACCTGCAGGTCCGGGAATTCCGCGCGGGCCGCTTCCTGAGCGGACCATACAGAGGCACCGGCCTCGGATACGATGGCATAGCTGACATGCAGACCGTATTCACGGATCGTCTCAGCGACCAGTTTTTCACTTTCCCGGGAAGCCGTGCCGTTGCCGATGGCAATGATCTGCACGTCATAACGGTCGACCAGTTCTGCCAGTTTCTTACGGGATGCGGCTTCGTCCTCGCCTTTGCGGGAGAACGGGAAGATCTTGCCGACGGTCAGCATCTTGCCGGTCTCGTCGATGACGGCAAGTTTGCAGCCATTGTAGTAACCCGGGTCGAAACCGAGCACGACACGTCCCTTTAAAGGCGGCTGCAACAGCAGTTTCTCCAGGTTGGTGGAGAAGATCTCAATGGACTTCATCTGGGCTCTCTCACTCAGATCCGAGCGGATCTCACGTTCGATCGACGGGAACAGCAGACGGTCGCAGCCATCCTCGGCTGCCAGTTTCAGTTCGTTTTCAACGATCGTCGTCTCACCCTTGAGCAGTGCCTTGAGGGCTTCGTCCTTCAGATGCGCCTCGTCAAAGGTAAGTGATACGGTGATGACCTTTTCCTTCTCGGCGCGGTCGATCGCCATGATGCGGTGATCGGCTACCGTGCTGATCTTTTCGGAATAGTCGTAATAATTCTGATAGACTTTCTTTTCGTCCTGGGCGTCCTTCTTCAGCTTGGTGACGATGACGCCGCTCTTCATGATATTTTCCTTAAAGGCCCATCTCTGTTTGGCATTGTCGGAAACAACTTCGGCGATGATATCCATGGCACCCTGAATGGCGTCCTTGATATTGGCGACTTCCTCGCTCAGATACTTTTCCGCCTCAGCGACGATATCGCCTTCCTTCGGCAATGACAGCATCCAGTCGGCCAGCGGCTGCAGTCCGTTCTTGATGGCGGTTGCCGCACGGGTCTTTTTCTTCTGGGCGTAAGGCCGGTAGATATCCTCGACCTGGGAAAGTTTCGTGCACTCGGCGACGCTCTTGCGGATCTCATCGGTCAGCTTGCCCTGTTCTTCGATCAGTTTCAGAACGTTCTCCTTGCGTTCCGCCAGCTTCAGCTGATAATCATACTGTTTCTGGATAAACAGGATCTGTTCTTCGTCCAGCCCGTGCGTCTGTTCCTTACGGTAACGGGCAATAAACGGAACCGTGTTTCCTTCTTCCAGGAGGGAGAGTGTATTCTGTACCTGCGCGATCGTGATCTTCAGTTCGGCAGATATGCTTTTGATGATTTCTTCGTTCATGATAAAACCTCCGACCGGTCTATCTTACCACATCCTGAAGAAATCGTGCCTGCCGAGAACAGAAAAAAGCCTGTCCTGAGACAGACTCATGTTTCACTTCATGTCGATGTGATTGTAGTAATACAGGGTCGTGAGGCAGCAGATCAGCATCGGCACGATGATGAACAGCATCAGGATACCTGCGTAGGATGCCTGCAGCATGCCGTTCAGGATCAGGGCCATGAACATGTTGCCAAGATACAGGAACACGACCAGGAAAACGTACAGATAGAACAGCACGACTTCCTGCTGCTTGATCTTCGCGCATTCCTCTTCTGTGTAGCCGAGATGATTCAGCGAACGGAAGTACTTACCGCGGGTGGAAAGCTCGGTGGAGTATTTGAACATGATGGCCAGTGACAGCAGGATGCTCATGACGACGTACGACAGCAATGTCAGCAGCACTTCCATCGGCTCCCGCTGCTGGGATACCAGGATCGAGGCAAGCAGCACCGAGGAAACGATGAAGAGAATGATGTTGTTCTTCATGATCAGGATATCCGTGCGGAAGAAGCCAAGAACCGCCAGCAGCCGCGGCTGGTCCGTGTATTTATCCTTCAGGACCTTGTTCAGCCAGGGGCCGAGAATATGCTTCATCGCCCCGTTGAAGCCGACCATGCCAAGCGCGCACCAGCCGACCGAACTGGTCGGCTGCACGTAGAAGAGAATGACCGGCAGGAAAAACAGGATGCCGAACAGGATCGACTTGAACGCTTGAGAAGTCTTCATACCGGCCAGGGCGGGGAATTCAAGCTGGATCTTGATACTGCGCTCGTTGAGCAGCGAAGATGCGCTGTTGCGGTAAGCGAACGCCAGATTCAGATAAGTCGTCCAGAAGACGACGGTCGTCAGAATGATCGTCGTCATGACGACGGCGCTGAAGCGGATCGTGATATGCAGACCGGTACCGGCCAGGGCGGCAATGATGCCGTTGAGGATCGGAATCGCGATCAGAGCCAGCAGGATACCGGCCGGAATGGCGATGGCCAGCAGGATGAACGTCTGAACCAGCAGGTATTCCGCCAGCTGCATGTACGTCGCGCCGCAGACCAGCCGGACAGCCAGATCACGGGCTTTGTTTTTGACAAAGAAGTCATTGGCGAAGAAGATGATGATCATGCATATGGTAATGACGAACACCGTCAGGGTCGTCGCGAAAGATCCTTTGTCATTGATAAAGGTGACACCGACCGCGTCGCTCATCGAAATGTTGAAGAAGATAAAGATAAACATCGATGTCAGTACGAAGGTCAGCCAGTAGAAGAGCGCTTTGCCGAAGTTGTTCCGCAGGGAGCGTATCGCGTCTTTTATGATCATAGGCAGTTCTCACTTTCAGATAGGTATTTCTGTTACTGCTGCAGGATTTCCCGGGACTCGGCGGAGTTGATCTCGACGATCTTCTGGAAGTATTCGTCCTGGGTCATATCGCCCTTTTCAAGAACCGTTTCGATATTGCCGTCCCGGATATACAGCAGGCGTGAGGAATAGGAAGTGATCAGCGGGTCATGGGTAACCATGACGATGGTAACGCCGTTTTCTTTGTTCAGCTTCTGCAGGATCTTCATCAGTTCCGCCGAATTGGCACTGTCGAGGTTGCCGGTCGGTTCGTCGGCGACGATGATACGCGGATTGTTGATCAGCGCCCGGCAGATGGCGGCACGCTGACGCTGGCCGCCCGAACACTCATTCGGGAATTTATCCAGCAGGGTCTCGATATCCATCTGTTTTGCCAGCTTCGTGATCCGCTCACGGATCTCATCGCGGTTGACATGGGCAAGCGACAGCGGCATGGCGATATTCTCATACATCGTATGGGAATCCAGCAGGTTGAAATCCTGGAAGATGAAACCCAGATTCTGATAGCGGAAGCGGCCGATCTCATTGGAACTCATGGAACGGACTTCCTTGCCGTTGATATACACTTTGCCGGCGGTCGGCAGATCGATCGTCGATATATTATTGATAAATGTTGATTTACCGGAGCCGCTCGGTCCCATGATGGCGACAAAATCCCCTTCTTCTACCTGAAAGGAAATGTTGTGCAGTGCTTCAAATGCGTTGGCGGTATTGAAATTGTAGACTTTCTTCAGATTTTTCGCTTCCAGTACGGTATCCGTCATAATTGTTCTCCTGCCTGTTTTAACAGTATTATTGTACTGGAAGATTCCGTTCTTGCCATGAATTAACTGTTCCGTACATTTAAAAATTTTGTTAATTAATTCACGAAAAGTATTGACTGCCGGTCAGTTTATGCTATGATAGTCTCAAATGAGGGAGTAACCAGTACAGCAAGTCTGTATGGTGCGGATCGTCATCACGGTAAATACCCGGTCCGCAGAGAATGGTAAGACTCATAAAAAGTCTGCCGTTGACTCCGCATATAAGGATGTAAAGGATACGGCAGATGCTGTATCCTTTTGTATAAAGGAACACATCGAAAGGAGTGAATGCGATGAATGTTTCCGCAAAGATGAGAAAGCCGCTTCGGGTCCGTGACTACATTCCGAAGGGAAACGGCAAGGAACGCCTCGGCATGATTCTGATGCCGCTGCTGATCACCCTGGTGATCAGTGCCCTGCTCTGGTACATGATCCTGCCGCCCGTCAACCTGCAAAGTCCCCTGTTCTGGATCATGATGATCCTGATGATCATCCTCTACATCCTGATCAAGGGTCTCTACGGAGCGATCAAAAAAGAACAGGTCGTCATACACAGAGCCTTCATTGTACTGGTCTGTGTGCTGGCCTTCTTCGTCGTATCCGCCGGCTACAGTGCCAAGCTGTTCCATGCCAAGCGCTACAGCCAGATCCTGAAGGTCGATGAAGGATCGGTTGATCTGATTCCTTCGGCGGAAGGTTCTTCCTCCATCGCACTGATGGATACCTCTTCCGCCGAAATGCTGGGCGACCGCCGGATCGGTTCCCTTTCCCAGGTCGTCAGCCAGTTCAACATCTCCGGCTACACGCAGATCAACTATCAGGACGCACCGTTCAAAGTGGCTGCCCTGTCCTATGATGGCTTCTTCAAATGGAACGCCAACAAGGCCAACGGCATCCCGGGCTATGTCATTGTCGACCCGGTCGATATGTCCGCGGATTACGTCGCGCTGAAGGAAGGTATGAAATATGTGCCGTCCGCCTGGTTCTCACAGAACCTGCAAAGACGCCTGCGCTTCCAGTATCCGACCCTGATGTTCAGCAATCTCCATTTCGAGATCGACGAGGAAGGCAATCCTTACTATGTCGCTTCCGTCTATGAACACAAGATTGGTCTCTTCGGTGGAACGAACGTCATCGGTGCCCTGATCACGGATCCGGTCACCGGGGAAACGACCTATTATCAGGCCGGTTCCGTACCGCAGTGGGCGGATGTCGTCTATGACGGCGATCTGATCTGTGAGCAGTACAACAACTACGCACAGCTGCAGCACGGCTTCTTCAACAGCATTTTCTCGCAGACCGACTGCCGGCAGATCACGACTTTGGAAAATGAGGACGAAGACCTCTACAATGACTATGGATACATCGCCAAGGACGGCGACATCTGGATCTATACCGGTGTCACATCCGTCAACGGTGACAGCTCCAACATCGGCTTCGTTCTGGCCAACGAAAGAACAAGCGAAACCCGTTATATCTCATGCTCCGGCGCCGACGAATTCTCAGCGATGAAGAGTGCTGAAGGCGAAGTGCAGGAAAAGAGATATCAGGCTTCCTTCCCGAGTCTCATCAACATCGAAGGCTCACCGGCCTACATCATGGTTCTCAAAGATGCCAACGGTCTGGTCAAGATGTACGCGATCGTCAATGTTGAACAGTACAACATCGTCGCCACCGCGTCCACCCAGGCTGACGTCATCGAGAAATACCGCCATCTGATTCACGGGGAAACCTATGAACCGGAACCGGAAAAAGACTATTCATCCTATCAGGCAAAAACAATCACTGTATCCCGTATGGAAACACTGGTCCAGAACGGTGATACCTATCTCTACATCGTCGACGAAAACAATCAGATCTATCATGCGAAGTACGCTGACGTACTGGGCATGTTACTGGTTGACGAAGGTGACACCGTCACGATCCTGACTGACGGTGCGGAATTCATATTAGCTGAGTAAACAGCAAGGAGAGGAAAAATGCCAGCTTTTGTAAGAATTATTATCTGGGCAGTTGTGATCATTCTGATCATTGCCATTGTGTTCTCCTGCGCCAGCGTTGTGCCGCAGGAAAACGCGTATGTCATCGAACGTTTCGGCCGCTACAAGACAACGTGGCATGCCGGCCTGCACTTCAAGATCCCTCTGGTTGAAAGGATCTCCCGCCGGGTTCTCTTAAAGGAACAGGTCGCGGACTTCGCACCGCAGCCGGTTATTACCAAGGACAACGTCACGATGCAGATCGACTCGGTCGTCTACTTCAAGGTCATGAATCCGCATGACTACGCATACGGCGTGGAAAATCCGATCATGGCAATGGAAAACCTGACCGCGACGACCCTGCGTAACATCATCGGTGACATGACACTGGATGACACTCTGACATCCCGTGAAGTCATCAACTCACAGATGCTGCAGACGATCGACCTGGCTACCGACCCGTGGGGCATCAAGGTCACCCGTGTCGAGCTGAAGAACATTCAGCCGCCGGCGGCCATCCGGGAAGCCATGGAAAAGCAGATGAAAGCAGAACGTGAAAAGAGAGCTGCCATTCTTACCGCCGAAGGTGAGAAGCAGTCCATGATCCTGACAGCGGAAGGCCGCAAGGAATCCGCCGTTCTGGAAGCGGAAGCGCAGAAGCGGGCCACCATCCTGGCAGCCGAAGCAGCCAAGGAAAAGGAAATCCGTGAAGCGGAAGGCCGTGCCGAAGCGATCCGCACGGTTCATCAGGCAACCGCTGAAGGTCTTAAGGCCATCAAGGATGCCGGTGCTGATGAGGCGGTCATCAAGCTGAAGAGTCTCGAAGCATTTGAAGCAGCCGCCAACGGCCAGGCAACCAAGATCATCATCCCTTCTGAGATCCAGGGTCTTGCCGGTCTGGCGCAGGCTGTCAAAGAAAGCGCTAAATAATGCCCTTTCTGATCATACTCGTCGCCTGGGTCATCATTGTCGCGGCCATCGTCGTCGCCAGCGCGAGCCGCAATGTCAAATTCCGCCAACCGCCGCGGTCGGATGACGGACATCTCGTCCCGCCGCAGCAGGATCTGACATGTGAAACCCAGTACGGACACCGACATGACGCTTCAAAGACCAAGCGCTATATCGTTCATGAAGACCCGCCGCAGGGCTATGTGGTCCTGAACGGCGTCAAGCGCAAGATCAGCGACTGCAAATATCTGTAGACAGTTAAAAACGTCATTCATACGAATGGCGTTTTTTCATATTCCTTTCAACAACAGCCATACAAGCAACATCGTCCAGAGGATCACGCATGCAAGATTGATGATGCGGAAATACACATGTTTTGTTTTGTGGTGAAAGACACGCATGCCAAGATACGCCCCATAGGCTCCCCCGCATACGGCACTCATCAGCAGCGCGTTTTCCGGGATCCGCCAGGCCTGTTTCTTCGCCTTGTATTTATCCGTGCCGTACATGACGAAGGCCGCGGCGTTCATGAAGACAAGATATGCCACAAGCAGGCGCATCATCTCACTCATCTGTTTTCTCCTGAGTGCCGGATATTTCCTCGGCAGCATCCAGAACATCCATCAGGATGTCCGCCGCCCCGGTGAGTACCAGCAGCGGCTCAAACGAGCACATAAATGTCAGTACGGTGATGAGCGATCCCTCATAATTCAGTACACCCTGCCGGTACAGCAGAATTACGGCGATAACCAGCATGACAGAAAAGAGAACAGCAAGCAGTTCTGATGCGGCTTTACTGCGGGCACTCACTTCCCCTTCAATCAGTTCTGTCTGTTCATATTCATCGGTGTCTTCTTCAGTATTCTCTTCACTGTCGCGGCTTTCTTCCCGGACGCTGCGGCTGCGGGAGGCTGCCAGCATCGGCAGGACAGCACCGAGAACCAGATAGCTTGATAAGGCAAGCAAGGCCGTCAGAAGATTATATCTGCCGATCAGAATCAGCGCCGCAATGGCATGCAGTACGGCCGCGCAGAACGGCGAGACAGCCTCGTCAAAGAAACCTTTCAGCCGCAGAATATGACTGTCCCGTTTCCCGTCTGCCATGTTTTCCATATTCACACGCAGAATATCTTCCGTTCCCGATCTGATTTCCATCGTATATTTCTGCCCGGCTTTTCTCAGTACCGGCAGACTGATGCAGCACAGCACTGCGGCAATGCAAAACGCTGTCAGGGACAGGTTTTTCCTGTGGCCGATGATCTGCAGAATGGCATAGCCCGCCAGCACCGGAATCATCAGTGAGAAAAGATGTTCCATAGCACTCAGAAGGACCTGGACTCTCATCCTGCTTTCTAAAGGTTTACACATCTTCAGCAGTTTTCCCACGGTTTTCATCTTGCCTTTTCACCTCCTTCTTCCTTTTCCAGGAAGGTGAAGAAAGCATCGCAGGCCTTCCTTCCCTCTTCCGCAGCCGGACGGCTTTTTTCCAGAAGCCGCAGCGGCCGAAGCAGTTCACCTGTCAGCATGATCACCATCAGACACCCGTAGATATGAGCATTGTGATTCTTCAGTTCCAGAAGGCATACAACAATTCCCAGAGCCACGCATAAATATGCCGCACAAATCAGAACATCCCGGGTTTTCCGCGTCAGTTTCTCATTCGGAATCACCGCGATCAGATACAGACCGGCGGCTGCCGGCAGAAGGAGAGCAGCTTTCCAGCAGACAAAGCAGGCAGCGACGGTTACTGTCACCGCTGCCAGCGGGGCATAATACAGCTGCGGCAGATATTCGCTGCAGTATTTTTCCATCCGCTCCGCGTTCTCCGTCGCTTTCTGCCGTTCCTCTTTCTCAGCGTCAGCTTTCAGGGAAAGTCTGCTGTGCAGTACTTCCCTGGTTTTCATGGCGGAAAGAAAACCGCAGCGGAACGATCCCCGCACACAGAAATAGCGTACGAACATGGTGCCGGTCGCAGTCATGATGGCAAAGAATGCCAGAAAACCGCCGGAAAGACCGCTGTATAAGGCATCCAGAGTCAGGGCGGCTGCATAGATCACGGCAATTTCGGCCAGCAGGCCGCCCCATTGCACGAGCACGTTCAGCCGGATATATTTTTTTCCTTCGCCGTTCAGCGAATACAATCGTTTCTCAAACATTCCTGATTTCCTTTTTTCTGCCCAATTGTAGCACAGAAAAACAGCAGTTTTCTGCTGTTGTTCTCAGATGGCGAAATCGCCCTTGTCAAAGATGACCACTTCTTTTCCGTCTTCGGTCGTGCCGGTAATGTGCATGTCAGCGGTGCCGATCATGAAATCGATATGGATCACGGAATCGTTGAAGGTGTACTTCGGATCGGCCGGCTGTTTTCTGCTCAGACCGCGGCCCAGAGCGAGATGACAGGATGCGTTCTCGTCGATCAGTGTCGTGTAATAGACGCGGCCGCTCATGGAAATCGGCGAATGGTATTCCACCAGGGCGCATTCGCCGAGGTAGCCGGCGTTTTCGTCCATCTGAACAAGAGCCTCCAGCATTTCTTTGCCTTCTTTGGCAATGACTTCGACGACCTTTCCTTTTTCGAAACGGAAGCCGAAGTTTTCGATGCTTTTGCCGCCGAGCACCAGCGGCCGTGAGGCATAGACGACACCCTCGGTGCCGAACTTCTCCGGTGTCGTGCAGATCTCTTCGGTCGGAATATTGGCGTTATGCGGGATGTAGTTCGGCATGACGTCCTTCGGCTTGAAGCAGAATTTCGAATCCGGCGTCAGTTCCACGGTCAGATCCGTGCCGTTGGAAGCCATATAATGCAGTTTCGTGAAATGATAACTGTCGATCACTTCGCCTTTGGCCTGCTTGCGCTGATTCTTCTCTTCCCATGTCTTTACGACATCGTTTTCCTCGTCGATGTAGCAGAGCTTCAGAAGCAGCTTCCACAATTCATCGAAGCGTTCTTCTTCCGGGATGTCGCTCATGATCGTGTCCGCCCATTCTTTCGTCGGAATCATGGCGATCAGCCACTGGCAGTGCTTTTCCCGGGAGGCTTTGCGCATGATATTGCGGACTGCGTCGATGTGGGCGAATACGGCATTGGCCTGGGCTTCCGGAACGTCCGCCATCAGCGCCGGATTGACCCCTTCGAGACGGACAAAGCAGGCGCCTTCGTCAAGATATTTCTGATTCTGCAGTACTTCCCAGTCTTCGACTTTGCGGACGTCCTCGTCGCTGCGGTATTTTGCGGCCACCTTCAAATTGGCTTCGTCCAGATAGTGAACGATGACGTTGGAAGCTCCGAGCTTATAGCATTCTTCCGCGAAGACGGGTGTGAAGTAGGCACCTTCCACACACGCTTCGACGAGCACCGGCTGGCCTTTCTGCACGTTCAGTCCGACACGGGCCAGTGTATAGGCGTATTTTCTCTGCATTTCTTTCATGTTCATAACAATGCACATCCTCTCTTTTTTACTGTTCCTTCTTCAGTTCTTCGAACCGTTCCGCCACCGAAGGGGCGTCTTTGGTCAGTTTCTTGATGCTCAGTTCCTGGGCTTTGTTGTTGGCCAGCCGCAGGTTGTTTTCGCTCGACAGCAGTTCTTCTTTGGTTTTCTGCAGGTGGGCGATCGTCTTGTCGATTTCCTCAATGGCTTTCTGGAATTTCCGGGATGCCAGGTCGTAGTTGCGGCCGAAAGCGGCTTTGAAGGCGTTCATGTTTTCTTCAAAATGCGTGACGTCAAGGTTGTTGTTCCTCTCGATCATCAGCTGCTTTTTATAGCCGAGTGAATTCAGCGCCGCGTTGCGCAGGATGGTGATGATCGGAATGAAGAACTGCGGCCGTACCACATACATTTTCGGATAGCGGTAGGAGACGTCGACGATGCCTTCGTTATACAGGTCGCTGTCCGCTTCCAGCAGGGAAACGAGCACCGCGTATTCACAGTTCTTTTCCCGTCTGTCCTTGTCCAGTTCCTTCAGGAAGTCTTCGTTTTTATGCTTCGTCGCGGTCGTTTCGTTTTCGTTTTTCATTTCGAACATGATGGAGATGATCTCGGTACCCTCTTCATCATAGTCACGGAAGATAAAGTCGCCCTTTGAGCCGGTGCGGGCGTCGTTGTCCTTTTCGAAATACGCTTTTGGGAACATGCCCATGCGCAGCCGGTTGAATTCATAGGCGCAGTGCTGTTCCAGTGATTCGCCGACCATCTTGGTGGACTGCCGGGCTTTGAAATCCTTGTACTGTTTCACCAGTTCCTGCTGGGAGGCGATTTCCTTGTCCTTGGCCGCCACCATTTCGTTGTAGCTTGCCTGCATGGACTGTTCCTTTAAAACCGCTTCTGACTTCAGCGTGTCGATCTGAACCAGATAGCCGCGGATCTCGTCGTCCTTGTTTTCCCGGACGCGGGCGATCGCCTGCTCGACGGCCAGTTTCTTCTCGGTTTCCTTGGCATCGATATTCTGATGCAGTACAGCGATCTGACTCTTCAGATCCGCCACGGTATCGGCCGCTTCCTTTTCCTTGATCGCCGCTGTTTCCCGCACGGCGCTGTCCGTTCTGTTCTGGGCGATCTTCAGCTGATTCCGCAGATCGTCCAGTTCTTTTTCTCTCTCGTTCAGTTTTTCTTTGTATTGATATTCCGACTGGGTGCGGATCAGCCGGATCTCTGCTTCCATGTGTTCACGGATCTCATTCTCACGATTCCGGAGTTCTTCCGCGAATTCATGATCACGGATCTGTTTGACAATGGAATTATAGTTTGACTCATCTATGGTAAATACTTCGCCGCAGTGCGGACACCTGATCTGCTGCATATTCTTCCGCCTTTCTCAATATACTATTATATACGATTTCCCTATTTTCCTTTTTCCCATCACGGTTTTTCCTGCCGGCACCGCTGTTTACTTAACCGGTTTGCCAACGACTTTTTTGAATTCGTGTATTATTACAATTGTTTTTTGATTATAATATATATGTTGACACATTCGTTTATGTGATAGGAGTTTATTATGGATTGGCATACATTACCGGGATTTGATGAGAAGTATTCAAGAATTACCATTAAGGAGCACAAGTCACTCGGCTGCAAGACCGTTGAAGTGCTTTATGGTGCGCAGGATGAAAACGGAAATCCGATCGCGCCGAAAGAAGCCGGCGTTGATGGCTGCGGCAGATGGTACGGCATCGAATCAAATGGTGAATATACGATGTTTTCCTGGCAGCATCCGGCCTGTGACGGCGGCCAGCTTGAATTCGGCACAGATCTGAAAGAAAATGCCCTGCAGGGTATGGAAGACGATCTGAAAGCAAAATATGACCTGGTCCGGGAAGCGGAAGAAGCCAGCAAGAACGCTGACGAAGACGCTCAGGAAGTCATCAACAGCGTAAAGGCAAAGCTCGCTGAAATGACCGACTGGAAGACCGCCAAGGAAGAAGAATACAAGGAAAGACTGGAGCGTGCCCTGAGCCGTTTCGAAAACAGTATCTCCAAGATCCTTTACAACAAGGAACAGAAAGAAAAGATCGTCGAGGAAGCGAAGGAACTCTCCGTTTCCACCAGCTGGAAATCCGTTCAGCAGGCCTTCCGCGATCTGCGTGACGACTGGAAGGAACTCGGCTACGCCGGCAAGACAAACGACGATCTGTGGGAACAGTTCAGATCGTTTGAAAAAGCGTTCGACGAAAACAGAAAGAACTACTTCGCCCACCTGGACGAAGCTCACGCAGCAGCTACCGAAGCCAAGGAAAAGCTGATCGCCGAAGCAAAAGAAGCAGCAGCCAACGTCAAGAACTGGAAAGCTGCCGGCGATAAGATGAATGAACTGATGGACCAGTGGAAAGCAGCCGGAAGAGCCGGCCGCGAAACAGACGACAGTCTGTGGGAACAGTTCAACAGCATCCGTAAGGAATTCTTCGCTCAGAGAAAAGAATTCTTCAACCAGCGCAACGCCGAAATCAAGGACGCTGTCGCCAAGAAGAACGAACTGATCGAAAAGCCAAAGGAATATGCCGCCAGCAAGAACTTCTCGAAGGAAATCACCGAGAAGATGAAGGAACTGGACGTTGCCTGGAAAGCCATCGGCTTTGCCGGCAAGGAAAACAACGACCGTCTCTGGGAAGAATTCAAGGCTGCCAAGAACGAGTTCTGGGATGCCAAGCGGGAAGACAACAACCGCCGCTTCCGTGAGATCATTGACCGTAAGAACGAAACGATCAGAAATCTGAAGAACGAGATCGAAGAACTCCAGATCAGGGAATATGAAACGGAAAACTTTGACACCATCCGTTCCTACCAGCGCCGCGCCGAAGAAAAGAAAGAAATGATCGAGAGCCTGCAGAAAGACATCGAAGACCTCGAATCAAGACTCAAGAAGTAATTCAGTAAAGAGATGCACAAGTAACGTGCGTCTCTTTTTTACGAAAAGACTTCCCGTTATCCGGGAAGTCCGTTTTCTTTCATCAGTTCCGCTTCTTTTTTCTTCGCGGCCGTTTTCAGATAGATCAGACACAGTATGGTCTGCACCAGCGAGGAAGCCGGTGTGGCAAGTCCCACTTTGAACAGGGATACCGGTTTGATCTTCGCCATCAGGAAGGATACCGGCACACGCACTCCGAAGGCGCCGATGATACTCTGCGTCATGACAAAGGACGTGAAGCCGCAGCCGTTGAAATAACCGGTCATACAGAAGAAGAACGAAGTCAGAAGACAGTCGATCGCATAGGCCTTCAGATATTCCCAGCCCTGCACGACGACTTCGGGATCGTTCGAGAAGATGCCGCACAGCAGATCGCCGTGGAAAAAGGAAATGTATCCCATCAGAGCCCCGAAGGCAAACGACACGGCAATGCCCATGCGCAGAGCCTTGTGGGCTCTGTCCATTTTCCGCGCGCCGTAATTCTGGGCCACGAAGGTCGCCATGGACTGGCCGAACGCGGACGGCACCAGCATGATGAAGCCGCATACTTTTTCCGCGACACCGACGCCGGCACTGGCCATCAGGCCCAGTGAATTGACGATCGCCAGAATGATCAGGAAGCTGATGCCGACCAGGAAGTCAGCCAGCGCGATTGGCGCTCCGAAACCGACGATGCGGCGGATCACCTTTCCGTCAAAGCGGAAGTCGCTTTTGCGCAGCCGGAACGGCAGCTGGATATGACGGATGATCAGCAATGACACAAGAACGCTGAGCGCCTGGGATATGACGGTCGCAAGCGCCGCTCCGGAAGCACCCATGTGCATCACCCGGACAAAGAACAGATCGAGAAAGATATTGATGATCGCTGCGATGGTCACCGCCGCCAGCGGTATGCGGGAATTGCCGATGCCGCGGAAAAGCGAGCCAAGCAGATTGTAGGCTATGATAAAGATCAGACCCGACGAGCAGATTTTCAGATAAGAACAGGTCATTTCAAACGCTTCCTGCGGAGCGTTCATCAATGCGGCAAGCGCCCGGTTGCCGGCCATCATGACAAGCGACATAACCGCTGCCGTCAGCGCGAAAAAGACAATACTGACGCCGACCGCGTGACCGGCCTCCTGATGTTTTTCTTCGCCGATCAGCTGACCCAGCAGGATCGTCGTACCCATCGAAAGACCGGCCATGACCTGGGTGACGGTCATCATGATCTGGGCGCCGGTCGAAACAGCCGATACGTCACGGCTGGCGGCGAACTGGCCGACGATCATCAGGTCGACAGCGCCGTACAGTGACTGCAGAAAAAGCGCCGCCAGGATCGGCAGTGTGAATCTGAGAAGCGGCTGAAGAATCTTCCCTTCCGTGAAATTTCCTGAATTCATATTGTCACCTTCCTGTTAAAAAACCGAAAGAACTTCTACAGCCCTTTCGGTTATTTTATATGGCATTGTTGAAAAATCCAAATGATCAGAAGAGACCCTGGGCCATCATCGCTTCCGCAACCTTCTGGAAGCCGGCGATATTGGCACCCTTGACCAGATCATAGCCGAGGCCGTATTCTTCCGCGGCGGCTGCCGAGTTGTCATGAATGGACTTCATGATGCCCTGCAGTTTCGCGTCGACTTCTTCCCGGCTCCAGCCATAACGCTGGGAGTTCTGGGACATTTCCAGAGCGGAAACGGCGACACCGCCGGCATTGACTGCCTTGGCCGGGCAGACGATCAGGCCGCTGTCTTCCAGGAATTTGACGGCTTCGTTGGTCGTCGGCATGTTGGCGCCTTCGAAGTAGTACTTCGCGCCGGATGCGGCGATCAGCTTCGCTTCTTCCATACCGACTTCGTTCTGGGTCGCGCACGGAATATAGACGTCTGCCTTGACTTCATACGGCTTCTTGCCTTCGTGGAATTCACAGCCGAACTTGTCCGCGTACATCTTGACGTTGGCATGACGGGAAAATCTCATTTCCAGCAGATAGTCGAGCTTTTCCTTTGTCGTGATGCCTTCCGGATCATAGACATAGCCATTGTGGCCGGAAATCGTGACGACCTTGCCGCCGAGTTCAGCGATCTTGGTAGCCGCGCCCCAGGCAACGTTGCCGTAGCCGGAAAGGACGAATGTCTTGCCTTTGATCGTGTCGTTTTCATGGGCGAACACTTCGCGGGCATAATACATAATGCCGAAGCCGGTCGCTTCCGGACGGATCAGGGAACCGCCGTAGGTCAGACCTTTGCCGGTCAGAACGCCGTTGTCAAACGCGTCCCGGATCCTTCTGTACTGGCCGAAGAGATAGCCGATCTCCCGGCCGCCGACACCGATGTCACCAGCCGGCACGTCGGTGGAAGGACCGATATGTCTCTGCAGTTCGGTCATGAAGGCCTGGCAGAAACGCATGATTTCGTTATCAGACTTGCCGTGCGGATCAAAGTCAGAACCGCCCTTGCCGCCGCCGATCGGCAGCGTGGTCAGGCTGTTCTTGAAGATCTGCTCGAAGCCGAGGAACTTGAGGATCGAGAGATTGACCGTCGGATGGAAACGAAGACCGCCTTTGTACGGGCCAATGGCTCCGTTGAACTGGATACGGTAGCCACGGTTGACATGTGCCTTGCCGGCATCGTCGACCCAGGCAACACGGAATTCCACCGTGCGTTCCGGTTCGACCAGACGTTCCAGCAGAGCCGCTTCTTCATATTCCGGATGCCTTTCGATGACCGGTTCAATGGATGTCAGAACTTCTTCAACCGTCTGCAGAAATTCCGGCTCGGTCGGGTTCTTTTTTCTTGTTTCTTCGATGACTCTCTTTACATATTCATTCATGTACTTTCTCCTCCACTCTGATCGTTTGTAACAACTGCGTTTGTTTTGACGAATAACTGACGGATACTGCGGGATAACTTCCTTCCGAATGAAAAGTCTCCGTTTAAAAACACTCGTACATTATAAAATATTTCAGAATAGATGAAAAGATTTTCTTGTGATGAAACAATTTACATTTTTAAAGGAATTTGTCGAGTTCCTCGTCGACGATCTTCCTCCGTCTGACTTTCGGATCGCGGATCACGTTGCCGTCCTTGATGACCATGGAAATATTCCGCAGGGCCTGCAGGTTATCCAGCGGGTTTTCTTTCGTGACGATCAGTTCGGCGCATTTGCCTTTGTCAATCGAACCAGTGCTGTCTGCGATACCGGCCAGCTGGGCGTTGCGCAGAGTGGCCGTGTATAAAGCGAAGGCATTGGAGACACCGACATATTTATGGAAATAGACGAGTTCGCGCCAGAAGTCATACTGGGATACCCACGGGCAGCCGACATCATTGCCCAGACCGACCGGAATGCCATTGGCCAGCGCCTGTTTCGAGCATTCCACGATACCGTCAAAGACGACCTTGCCGTTATACTGTTCTACTTCCGAGGCATTGGATACACTTCGATCAAACAGCGCATAGGGAAGCGCCGGTGACAGTGTCGTGATCAGGAAGGAACCGTTTTCCTTAAACAGCCGGACCATTTCGTCATCCAGCACGGCGCCGTGCTCGATCGAATCAACACCGTTTTCCAGAGCCGCTTTCACACCGGCCGAGGATTCCACATGGGCAGCCACCTTGAAACCGAGCCGGTGTGCTTCCTCACAGACCGCCTTGATCATGGCCGGATCCATTTTCATTTCTCCCGGCACACCCTTCTCTTTGGCGTCCATGACCCCGCCGGTCACCATGATCTTGATCAGATCGACACCCTGGCCGGCTCTTTTGCGAACCATCCGGACCGCTTCGTCGATGCTTTCCGCCGCGATGGCGACCGAACCGGCCATATGGCCGCCCGGTACCGTGATACCTTCATTGGCGGCGAGAATGCGCGGACCGATGCGGACACCGTGATTGATCTCATCACGGACTCTGGTATCGATATCCCGCAGACCGCCGACCGTGCGGATGGTGGTCACGCCGCTCAGCAGTTCATATTCGGCATAGCGGGAAACCAGCTGATAGGCAGCCGCTGTGCCAAGATGGGTCGCGAAGATCATATTGACCAGTTTTTTGTTGTCGCGCTGCTTCTTCTGCGGTTTGCCGTTGCCGGCGAGATGAACATGCATGTTGATCAGACCCGGCATGACATACTGGCCGTGCAGGTCGATTCGCTGATAGCCGGAAAGAACTTCGCCTTCCGGACGGATGTCTTTGATCCGGTCGTTTTCGAT
This sequence comes from Solobacterium sp., assembly GCA_017404505.1. Classification (GTDB taxonomy): domain Bacteria; phylum Bacillota_I; class Bacilli_A; order Erysipelotrichales; family Erysipelotrichaceae; genus Bulleidia. Next base: position 70,253 of record JAFRCE010000007.1, read on the forward strand.
CAGGATCACTTTGCCTTTCTGCGGCGTCATGTTTTCATGACCGTTCAGAATAATGCCGTTGACCAGTGCGTACTCCATGCTTATTAATCCTCCCATACGAATCTGCCATTACGGAAAATGGCTGTGACGGTTCCGTCTTCGGCGATACCGTCAATTTCCATGTCGGCTGTACCGAACATGAAGTCGATATGCTGGCGGGAAACGTTGCCGCCGGCTGCCTGCAGTTCATCGTCGCTCATGGCCGTGCCGCCTTTGAGATTCTCCGGATAGCACATGCCGAGCGCCAGATGGCAGGCGGCGTTTTCGTCATACAGTGTGTTCAGGAACAGAATGCCGGAAGCAGAAACCGGTGAGCCGTACGGCACCAGGGCCACTTCACCAAGCCGGCTCGACCCTTCATCGAACGCCAGCATGTCATTCAGCACGTCCGCTTCTTTGCCGGCATGGGCTTCAATGACTTTGCCGTCCTTGAAATGGAAATGGAAATCCTCGATCAGTGTGCCGTGATAGGACAAGGGCATGCTGGCATAGACAACGCCGTCGACCCGGTTACGGTCCGGCATGCAGAAGATCTCCTCGGTCGGAATGTTGGGATCGAAATAGACACCGTCCGGTGTCGTGCAGCCGCCGCCGACCCAGATATGATCGCGGACCAGCCCGACTGTCAGGTCGGTTCCCAGGCCGCTGCGAAAATGCAGACGGTCAAACTGACAGGCATTCAGTTTATCGGCATGACGGATCAGCTGTGCGTCATGTTTTTCCCATTCCTGCAGCGGATCGCTGTCGGTACGGACCCGGCTGACCTGGAAGATCGCCGCTTCCAGGCGGCGGAAAGCTTCCTCTTCCGGAAGATCCGGGAAGACGGTTTTCGCCCAGGCAATGGAAGGAATGCCGAACACGCACCACTGCCCTTCGTTATTGACGGAATACTTCTGCAGATCCGCCATCATTTCCAGATAGGCTGACTGATAGGCATTGCGCTTGCTCTGATCGATGCCCTGCAGAGAATTCGGCGCGTCGGAAATGACGGACAGATAGCAGGCATGTTTCTTCTGCCGGTCCGCTTCCCGGGTGTGGATCCAGGTGCCGATGTCACACAGTGTCTCGGCTGTCTGGTATTCATAGTCCATGCGGTTCAGTGTCTGATCTTTCCAGTCGACACTGACACTGCCAGCGCCGGCTTCATATGCCTCTTTCACAAGCATTTCAATAAATACATGGTCCCGGACGTCCGCCCGGATGATCAGCGGCTGTCCTTTCTGAACATTGACGCCCCGCCGGACCGCCAGCCGGGCAAGTTTCTGATAGAGTTCATTCATCCTGTTTTACCTCCTGTGCTGTAAATTCTTCCTGATAGCCTTTCAGCTGTGTCAGGGACTGCACATATTCTTTAGAAAGATAGAAAGGCCGCGGACCAAACGGGTTGATCACGATGCCGGTATAGCCCTGATTCATCAGGTCAAGACATTTCCTGAAGTCCATGACCAGCGATGCCGCTTCCGGTTCTTCGATGATGTATCCATAACGGCCTAGGGCATCCCAGTCCGTGAAAACCGGCAGACACGGTTTATCCGGTTCTAGTTCGCTGTTGACCGACAGGAAAGCGACCCGGGTATGAGCTGGCAGCGGCTCCATCATGTCACCATGGTTTTTCTGATCCGGTCCGAACGTAGCTGGAATCAGATACTGGCCATGGCAGATATCGTAATTGAGCAGTGAGATATAGTCACTGTTGGCAAATTCTGTCGTATAGATGCTGACCATGCCGGAAAGGCGAGGATTTTCCGCCTGGATCATCGGCGTGATCTGATGCACGGGACGCTGGGAAGAAAGCACCGTATACAACGGCAGCTGATACTGGCCGGCATCACAGGTGATGCGGGCACAAACGTCTTTCGCCTTGCGGACCGTTTTATTGGCCACACTGACGCTAAGGATCTTCGCGGCCAGCGGCTGCTCCGTCCCCGGCAGTATCGCATAAACCTGATCGTTCTCCTTCATGGTTCCCTGCACATAGCCTTCCAGCACATTGCCTTCCGCTTTGCGGACCGTGAAATGAAAACGCCGGTGGTCACAGGAAGATGCCTGATATTTCAGCGTCCGGATCATGGACCGTCTTCTTGTATAGCGTGTATAGTGCAGCAGATACAGAATGCCGGCCGCCAGCACCGCCCACCACAGCACCAGCAGACGGCCGCGGTAGAACGTCGCGCCGCCGTGGTATGCCATGAAAAGGACCCAGATCACCAGAAAAGCCAGCCACAGATCAGCAAAGGCGAGATTCTTCGTCCAGCGGCTGATCCGCTTCGTATTGTTCTTATAGCCATCCGCCTCGTCATATACCGTATTGGCTGTCTGCATGGCGATCCACGCGGTAATGATCAGGGCCGCCATGGCAAAACTGAGAATCACCCAGATATACGTATCCGGATCGGACCCCCATATCTCCACAAAGAAAAGACAGAACGCCGGCACGGCGATCAGTGAAATCACAATGGCAACCGCGGCAAGGGCACCGGCCAGAAATTTCTTTCCCATATTATCCACTATTATACAATTTTATGTCGGGATTGCATGGTAAGATGAAAACATGGATTCCCTGCGTGAACAATTGATCGCGAACGCCGATGAAAAATACCGGCAGTTCACTCTGCCCTTGCTGCCGGGCATCCCGGAGGACACCGTCCTCGGTGTCCGCACGCCGGTGCTGCGCAAGCTTGCGAAAGAGTACAAGCACACCGATACGGCCGCCGCTTTTCTGCAGGATCTTCCCCATAAGTACTATGAGGAAGTCAATCTGCATACCTTCCTGCTGGCTTATGAAAAAGACTTTGCCAGGTATATGGAAGAACTGGAAAAGATCCTGCCGGAAGTAAAATGCTGGGCAAGCTGTGACGGGATCCGCAATCCCATCCTGAAGAAGCACACGGATGAACTTCTGCCGTATATTACCGGCTGGCTGGCCAGTGATCAGGTCTACACGGTGCGGCTGGCCATCAGTTTTCTGATGGCCTATTACCTGCATGAGGCATACGATCCTTCCCAGCTGGCCAAGGCTGTCGCGGTGCAGGGTGAGGAATACTATATCAACATGATGATCGCCTGGTATCTCGCCACAGCTATGATCCATCACGAAAAAGACGTTCTGTTCTATCTCGAAAACAACCGGCTGAATGATTTCGTTCACCGCATGACGATCCGCAAGGCCATAGAAAGCTACCGGATCAGCGACGAAACAAAGGCGTATCTGCGCAGTCTGCGCCGGAAAGGGCCTTTTCCCGCAGATGCGGAATGAATAATGCTATAATTCTTTTAAGACGAGGCAAATTATGAGTACAACGAACACTTATGACAAAAAGTCTCTGTTAATGGAGACGCTGCGCATGGCCTGGCCGGCGGTACTGGAGAGTTTCTTCATATCCCTGGCCGGCATGATCGACACCATGATGGTTTCTTCGCTTGGCACTTACGCGGTGGCGGCCGTCGGTCTGACGACCCAGCCGAAATTCATCACCCTGGCAGTCTTCTTCGCCTGCAACGTTGCCGTATCGGCTCTGGTTGCCCGAAGGCGCGGTCAGGATGACAGGCGCAACGCCAACGAGATCCTGCTGACAGCGATCGTGTTTACCATCATCGCCTGTATCATTCTGTCGGTGCTGTCAATTGTTTTCGCCAATCAGATCATTTCGATCAGCGGCTCCAATCCGGACACGCACGGTCCGGCTGTGACATACTTCAATGTCATTCAGGGCTGTATGATCTTCAATGTCATGTCACTGGTCATCAACGCGGCTCAGCGCGGATCCGGCAACACGAAAATTGCCATGACGACCAACGTCACCTCTTCAATCGTCAACATGGTGTTTAACTACCTGCTGATCGGCGGCCACTTCGGCTTCCCGCGCTGGGAACTCTTCGGCGCCGCGGTCGCTACCGTGCTCGGCACCGTCGCGGCCTTCGTCATGAGCCTGCGCTCACTGTTCAATAAGAACAGCTACGTGTCGATTCCCTATATTCTGGAGAACAAGATCCGGCCGCTCGGCTCCGCCCTCTCCAGCATCTACCGTCTCGGTTCCAACATGCTGGTGGAAAATGTCGCCATGCGTGTCGGCTTTGTCACAACAGCCATGATCGCCGCAAGACTGGGCACCGATGCCTTCGCGGCACATAACGTCGGCATGAACTTCCTGTCGCTCGGCTTCTCGTTCGGCGACGGCATGCAGGTCGCGGCGGTCGCTCTGATCGGCCGTTCACTGGGGGAAAGAAATCCCGAAAAGGCCAAGGTATACGGCAGCCTCTGCCAGCGCACCGGTCTTGCCATCTCGCTGATCCTGGCCATGATACTGTTCTTCTTCGGCCGCAACCTCTTCGGACTGTTCTTCACGGATCCCAAGGTCCTGGATATGGGTGTCATGATCTGTGACTACATCATCGTGATCGTTGTCTTCCAGATTTCCCAGATCATCTTCGGCGGCTGCCTGCGCGGTGCCGGCGACGTCAAGTTCACCCTGTTCGCCTCACTGATCAGTGTCACGATCATCCGTACGGCTGTCACGTGGGTTCTGACAAGTATCTTCAATCTCGGCCTGACCGGCATCTGGATCGGTATCCTCTCGGATCAGGTATCAAGATTCATCTTCCTGTCGATCCGCTTCCACCGCGGTGAATGGACACAGCTTCTCATCTGATACGAACACGCTCTGCTCCGGCAGAGCTTTTTATTTTCAAAGAAGTGCGGCAAAAGAAAAAGCAGATCCCTGTATCACACATACAGAGATCTGCTTCGCGTTTGCGGTTTATTTGAAGACGCGGATGTGAACGAAGACAGTAGCCATGGAATTGGCGACGGTGGACATCGTCTTGATGAAGATATCCAGAGCGACACCGACGACGTCTTTTCTTGTATCACCGACGGTATCGCCGGTAACCGCCGCTTTGTGGGCCGGCGTGCCCTTTTCACTGCCGACGATGGCGCCGCTTTCAATGTACTTCTTGGCGTTGTCGAAGGCACCGCCCGAGTTGCCCATGAAGATGGCACGCGGAATCGCGACGATGGTCGCGCCGATCAGCATGCCGCCGACGAATTCGACACCGAACAGGAAGCCGCCGAGGACCGGAATGAACAGGGCCAGAACGGACGGGATCAGCATTTTACGGATGGCGGTGTTGGCGGCCATTTCGATCATCCGGTTGTAGTCCGGCTTCTTCGTGCCTTCCAGAATACCCGGCTCGGAAAGCTGTCTGTCACCTTCATCCGCCATCAGCTTGGCAGCGTCGATCGTGTTGTCGGTCAGCAGCGCGCTGAAGTATTCGACCATGGCGCCGCCAATGATGGAACCGGCGATCACGACGTAGGACGCGATATTCAGGATTGGCTCGGAACCGGCCGACGTGTAGTTGGATACATATGCGACGATCAGGGAAACGGTCGCGAAGGCGGCCGAACCAATGGCGAAGCCTTTGCCGATGGCGGCTGTCGTGTTGCCTACCGCATCCAGACGGTCGGTAATGGCACGGACTTTTTCATCCAGGTGGCAGGATTCGGCAATACCGCCGGCGTTGTCGGCGATCGGACCGAACGCGTCGATGGAAACCGTCGCTCCGACGAATGACAACATGCCGAGAGCCGATACGGCAATGCCGTACGTGCCGCACAGACGTCCCGACACGAACAGGGCAATACCGATGACCAGAACCGGCGCCAGGCAGGATCTTGAGCCGATGGCGTCACCCTTGGTGACGACGAACGCTTCACCTTCGTGGGCGATCGAAGCCAGACCTCTGGTCGGCTTGAATTCCGTACTTGTGTAGTATTCGGTGATCGAACCGATCGCGATACCGCTGATAATACCGAGCACGGAAGAGATCCACGGTGAGATCCAGCCGAACTTGAAGGTTTCATACAGCGGTACGTTTTTAAACACGAACAGGCTGGCGATCAGACACATGACCAGGGTAATGCCGGCCGAGAACCATGTCGCAAGATTCAGCTCACGGGAGGGATCGTCCGACATCTTTCGGATATTGGCCAGAAACAGGCCGATCAGACATGCCAACAGACCCGATCCTGCCATGATCAGCGGGAACATGATCGTTGCCTTGAAGGTATCGGCGGTGACCGTGCTGCCGTAATTATTGTAAGCAGTGACAGCGATCATCAGCGTCGCGGCAATCGTCGCCACGAAACTTTCCAGCAGGTCGGAACAGTTACCGGCGATGTCATTGACGTTGTCACCGATAAAGTCGGCGATGGTATTCGGGACACGGCTGTCGTCTTCCGGCAGATCGTGACGGATCTTGCCGAGGATGTCAGCCGAGATGTCCGCTGCCTTGGTATAGTTGCCGCCAGCAACACGGTTGAACATGGCGACGATCGAGCAGCCGAGAGAATATGTGGTGATGCGGGTAATGGTCGGATTGCACGGCAGGCCGGTCAGAAGACCCTGACTCGTGGCTTCCGCGGAAACACCGTTCCAGATGATCAGGATCAGGATCAGACCCATCAGGCCCATCGCCTGTACGGACAGACCGCTGATCGAACCGCCGCATAAGGCGACCTTGACGGTTTCGCCGATCGAGAGCGTTTCCTTGGCTTTGTTCGTCGTGCGGACATTTGCGAAGGTAGCACTGCGCATGCCGAGCACGCAGACGAAACTGCTCATCGCAGCACCGATCATCAGTGTGATGCCGCTGGTGACTTCGACAAGCAGTGTGAAGATGATTGCCAGTACGATGACGACGATGATGACATACTTGAATTCTGTTTTCAGGAATGTATCAGCGCCGCTGCGGATGATGGCCGAGAGTTCTTTCATGTCCTCCGTGCCTTCGTCCATCTTTCTGATTGCACCGTAGTTGTAGAAAACGTAGGCCATCGAGACCAAAGTGATGGCCAGAATGCATAGCCAGTAGCCCATAGATTTTCTCACCCCTTAGAAATCGATATCATTCTTACCATAGCATATTTTTCCGGCATTATTCACAAATCGCTCCAAAAAAGAAAGACTTTTTCCGGCCGCTTCGGTTATCATTAAGTTAGATCCTATGCATTTATGAAAGAAGGTACAATATCATGAGTACAAAGAACCCCAAGATCCTGTACATTGTCAGACGTCTGAGCGGTGGTATTCTCACCTATCTGATGGAACTCTCAAACCGGCTTGTCGATCTGTACGATATTACGATCGGCTATTCCACCAACGAAGAAACACCCGAGAATATCCGCAGCCTTTTTGACAAACGCATTTCCCTTGTCCCGATCGTGTCCTTCCAGGGCAAATCAAACCTGATCAACGACGCTTCTGCCCGCTCCGAACTGCGGGCGCTGGCGGAAAACGAAAAACCGGACATCATTCATTTCCACGGCTACGAAGCCGGCCGTCTGGGCCGCAAGACATTCGCCGACGCGGAAGTGCCGATGTTCTATACACCGCACGGCTATCTGTTCCTTTCGGAAGACCACAATGTGCTTTCCCGCAGCCTTTTCCGTATGAATGAACAGAGCTGTGCCCGCATCAACTGCACGACCGTCGCCGTCAGTAAAGGTGAATTCGCGGAAACACTGGCCTTTACCGACAATGCGGTCTATATCAACAACGGTGTCAACCTGGTCGAAATCGACGACTGCATCAAAGACGAGAAGAACTCCGATCATCCGCTGACTGTCTTCACGACCGGTCTGATCAACCCCCAGAAGAATCCGGATCTCTTCAACGAGATCGCCGACGCGATGCCGGATGTCAAATTCGTCTGGATCGGTGACGGTGAATGGCGCTACAAGCTGAAGTCGCCGAACATCGAAGTCACCGGCTGGCTGGAACGCAGCGAAGCCCTGCAGCGCGCCTATCAGTCCGATGTCTTCATCCTGACATCCCTCTGGGAAGGTCTGCCGCTGTCCCTGCTGGAAGCGATGTATCTGAAGAAACTGTGCATCGTCAACAATGTCATCGGTTCCCGTGACGTGATCCGCAACGGTGAAAACGGCTATATCTGTAACAGCGCCGCCGCTTTCGTCAACGCCATCAATCATGCCAGCAGTCCGCAGACGCCGCTGATCGTCGAGAACGCCCAGCAGGACGTCATCAAGAACTACAACCTCGACAAGATGGCTGTTTCCTACATCAAGCTGTATCAGAAAGCGCTTGGCTTACGTTAAGACAAAATCACTGAGGTCCTTCGGGACCTCTTTTTTCTACGTATAAGGGAGTCCGTCCGGACTCCCGTTTTCATATATTCCATGTATCCGTTCAGTGGCACAGCTTCTTTCTGTGTTTCAGGATTCCCACTGAGCGTTGAACAGGGACGCGTAGAACCCCTTCTTCTGCAGCAGTTCCTCATGGCTGCCGCGTTCGATGACGGTGCCGTTCTGCAGCACGAGGATCATGTCCGCTTCCTTGATGGTGGAAAGCCGGTGGGCAATGACGAAGGTCGTCTTGCCGCGGCAGAGTTCCATCATTGCCCGCTGGATCTTCTGCTCGGTCGTCGAGTCGACGTTGCTGGTGGCTTCATCGAGGATCAGCATCTTTGATTCATTGAGCATCGCTCTCGCGATCGTCAGCAGCTGTTTCTGTCCCTTGGAAATATTGACGCCGTCGTCACTGAGAACTGTCTGATAGCCGTCCTTCAGTGATGTGATAAAGTCATGGATCTCAACCGCTTTGCATACCCTTTCGACATCTTCTTCGCTGGCGTCCTCACTGCCGTAGGCGACGTTCTCCTGAATCGTTCCCTGAAACAGCCAGGTGACCTGCAGGACCATGGAGAACTGTTTGCGCAGCGAGTCTCTCGTGCAGTGAAGTATGTCATGACCGTCGACCCGGATCACACCGCTGTCCGGATCGTAAAAGCGCATCAACATGTTGATGATCGTCGTTTTGCCAGCCCCGGTCGGACCGACGATGGCGATCATTCTGCCCGGTTCGGCACGCAGGTCGAGACCGTGAATGATTTCCTTTTCCGGCACATAACTGAAGCGGACATTTTCAAAGGCGACTCTGCCTTCCACCTGATCGAGCACGATGGCATCCTCGTCGTCTTTCTTTTCCGCCGGTTCGTCCAGCAGGGCGAAGACACGTCTCGCCGCCGAGAAGGCCGACTGGATCTCGGCCAGTACTTCAGCCGCGCCGCTGATCGGTCCCGAGAAACGTCTGGAATAGAGAATGAACGAGGAAATATTGCCGATCGAGATCTGCTTCATCAGATACAGGGCACCGCCCAGACCGGAGATCATGGCCAGTGACAGGTTGTTGATGAAGTTGACGGTCGGACCGACGATGGACCCCTGATAATCCGCTTCATAATAGGAATCCACCGCTTCAAGGTTCTTTTCATCAAAGCGGCCGACGATTGTTTCCTCCTGGCCATAGGCCTTGATCGTCTTATGGCCCGACAGCATTTCCTCGACAAAGCCGTTCAGTTCGCCAAGCTTGTGGGAACGCTTGGAGAACAGCGGCCGCACCACCTTGGCGCGGTGGCGGGTAATGAAGAAGATCAAAGGTGTGGTGATCACGAAGATCAGTGAGAGGACCAGCGAGATCCTCAGCATCATGATGAACGAGCCGACAACCGTGATGACACTCGTCGCGATCGTCACGATATCGGAGGACAGTGACGCGTTGATCGTGTCGATGTCATAGGAAATACGGGAAATGATATCACCCACCGGATGGGTGTCAAAGAACTGCACCGGCATTTCCAGCAGATGCTCGAATACCTCTTTGCGCATTTCCGCCGTGATGCGGGAAGAGATGCGGATCAGAAGCCGCTGGGTCACATACGCCAGCACGCTGTTGAAGACAATGCAGGCGATCATCCAGGCGCACAGTACGATGACCTTTTCAAACTGCACCTGGCCGGCTTCCCCGATGGCATCGATTGCCTTTCCGGAAAAATACGGAATGTACAGCGCGGCCGTATTGGCGGCGACGGTCGTGAGAACGGCCAGAACAGTCAGACCGATATGGCGGTCGATATATGTCATCAGACGCCGGGCCACAACCATGGAGGAAGTTTTCTGTTCTTGTTTCAGTTCAGTCAAACAGAGCACCTCCCATCTGTGAATCGGCGATGTCCTGATACAGAGTGTTATCCTTGATCAGGTCTTCATGGCGGCCGCGGCCGCTGATACTGCCGTGGTCGAGAACCAGGATCTCATCGCAGTTTTTGATCGACGAAACACGCTGAGCGACGATGATCATGGTCGTATCGGGATATTTCTCCTGCAGGGCTCTGCGCAATGCGGCATCGGTCTTGTAGTCCAGGGCACTGCTGGAGTCATCGAGCAGAAGGAATTCCGGCTTACCGGCAAAAGCCCGTGACAAAAGCACGCGCTGCCGCTGTCCGCCGGAAAGATTCGCGCCTTTGACGCTGAGCTGATAGCTGTTTTCTTCCGGCAGGTCATGAATGAATTCAGCAGCCTGGGCGTCTTCTTCCGCTTCCAGCATTTCCTCTTCACTGACATCGCGGCCGAAACGGACATTCTCTTCCAGGGAATCGCGGAACAGGAAATCATTCTGCATGACGACGCCGAACTGCCGGCGCAGTTCTGACGGCGCGAAGCTGCGGATATCGCGGCCGTTGAGATAGATCGCTCCCTCATCGATGTCATAGAAATGCAGCAGCAGGGAAAGGACCGTCGTCTTGCCGGCACCGGTGGCGCCGATGATACCCAGCGTCTCCCCTTTCTTCAGTTTGAAGCTGATATTCTTCAGATTGTTTTTCACTTTCAGATACGAGAATGTGACATCCCGGAATTCCAGAGCACAGGCGGGATCGCCGGCCGGGTATTCCTTCGCCACATAGTCTTTTTCGGTCTCACAGTTCAGAACTTCCATGATTCGCTTTGAGGACGCCATACCGCGCGAGAACATAATAAACATGCGGCTGACCGCCATCAGCGAACGGGAGATCATCTGGAAATAGGACATGAAGGCGAGAATACGTCCGGTCTTGGAAAGACCGAGATTGACCCGGTAGGCACCGGCCAGAATCACACCCACCATACCGAGATACAGCAGGAAGTTCATGGCCGGATTGATCAGCGCCATCATCCGGTTTGCTCTGACTTCCTCATCCTTCAGATTCTCGTTGACGCCATGGAAACGCTTCTTCTCATAACCGACTTTGGACAGAGCCTTGATGATGCGGATGCCCTGGGCGTTCTCACGCACCACGCCGACCATCCGGTCATTGGCCTTCTGCACTTCCGTGAACATCCGCACACCGCGTGTCGCTCTGAGATAGAGAACGATCACCATGAACGGCACGACGGCCAGGAAGACCATGGCCAGAAACGGATCGAGGACAAACGTCATGATCAGACCGCCAACGGCGATGATCGGCGCTCTGACTCCAAGTCTTTGCATCATGCCGATCATCCGGTGCAGATGATAGGTGTCGGAAGTCAGACGGCTTTCAATGGAAGGTATGGTAAACGCATCTGTCTTTTCACAGGTCAGATACAGTGCCTTGTCAAACAGATCGTGACGGATATTCTCGGTGATGTTACGGGCCACCCGTGAGGCATTGCGGTTGGCGAGGATATTGAAAATGAGAGCCAGCAGGGATATCGCCCCCATCACGCAGCCCCAGAACACGATTTCCTGCATATTGCCGCGCGGCACGATTTCATCGATGATACGGGAAAGGATCTCCGGCAAAAACAGTTCCATGAAGGAACCCGTGATTTTGATTGTCAGACCGGCGGCCATCATTCCATACCATGGCCTGAGGTATGTGCGGAGCGTTTTCATTTGTTTTATTGTACTTCATTTTCAAGAGACTCTGACAGACAATGACTGACAAAAAAAGAACCGTTTCCATACAGAAACAGTTCCTTGTATTACATCTTTTCCGGCGCGCTGACACCGATCAGATCGAGTGCGTTCTTCATGGTGATCATGACGGCGCTGATCAGACCCAGACGCTGGTTGGTCAGTTCCGGATTCTGCGGATCGCTGACCCGGCAGCTGTTGTAGTAACTGTGGAATTCTCTGGCCAGCTGCTGGCAGAAGTTGCACATGCGGTTCGGCGTTCTGTTCTTCGCGCTTTCGGCAACCGTCTTCGGGAATTCGGCGATCAGCTTCAGCATCTCCGTCTCATGCGGATCGGTGAGCAGGTCATAACTGTCTTCGCGGCGGAATTCCGGTGTGCCTTCCTTGTGGAGAATGTTGAACATTCTGGTATAGGCATACTGGGCATAGTAGACCGGATTGTCGTTGGAACGGGTCCGGGCGAGCTTCATGTCAAAGTCCATGTGGGTCGCGACGTCCTTGGAAACGAAAAACCATCTGGCCGCGTCGACACCGACGTCCTCGCACAGTTCCCGGATCGTGATGGCATTGCCGGTACGCTTGGACATCTTGACCTCGACTCCGTCTTCGACCATTCGGACCATCTGGATCAGATCCACCTGCAGGGTATCCGCCGGATAGCCGAGCGCTTTCAGAGCCGCCTTCATACGGATGACGTAACTGTGATGATCGGCACCCCAGAGGTCGACCAGCAGCGGATAACCGCGCTCCACTTTATAGACATGGTTGGCGATATCCGGTGTCATATAGGACAGGGTTCCGTCGCTCTTCTTCAGGACACGGTCCTTGTCATCACCGTATTCGGTGCTCTTAAACCATAACGCGCCGTCTTTTTCATAGGTCAGTCCGAGATCGTCCATGCGCTTCAGGACCGCCTTGATGCGGGCCTTGTCATTCTCATAGAACAGGGTCTCATGGATCCAGGAGTCGATCCTGACGCCATACAGTTTCAGATCGGCGTCGATCTTTTTCAGCTCGCGATTCTTGCCTTCCGCCATGAAGTATGCCAGCCGTTCTTTCGGATCGGCATCCAGCCATCTGTCACCTTCCGCTTCGGCAATGCTCACCGCAATGTCTTTGACATCCTGGGCATGATAGCCATCCGGCGGCAGCGGATATTCCTTCCCGAAATATTCAAAATATCTGGCGATCAGTGATTCACCCAGCATGACGATCTGATTACCGGCGTCATTGACATAGTATTCACGCAGCACGTCCCAGCCGCTCGCTTCCAGAAGACGGCAGATACTGTCGCCCCAGGCCGCATTGCGGGCATGGCCGCAGTGCAGTTCACCGGTCGGATTGGCGCTGACCCATTCGACCAGGATCTTCTTTCCTTCGCCGCTGTTATTGTGGCCGTATTTCGCACCGGCATCGAGGATCGTGTTGATCACGGAAGCCAGAGCTGATTTCTTCATGCGGAAATTGATGAAGCCGGGACCGGCGATTTCGATCGTTTCGGCATCCGGCAGTTTCTCACGCAGTCCTTCGGCAATCGTTTCGGCGATCATCTTCGGATTCTGATGCAGGGTCTTGGCAAGACGCATGGCACAGGTGGAAGAATAGTCACCCATCTTCGGGTCCTTGGGAATTTCGACCGTCAGAATGCCTGCCGGCGCATCCAAGTCATATTTCTCTTTCAGCACTTCCTTGAGAGCGCTGATGATTCTGGCATTGATATCATTCATGTAGAAGCCTCCGTTCATACAGCCTACATATTATATCGGAATCCCTGTCGTTTGTGTATCATCTGAGATGCAGAATGTCGCCGGTCTGATATGATGTTTGTAATCAGAAAGGGAAATGATTCTATGAATACATCGATCTGTAATGTTGTTGACAGCCACGCGGACGAACTGATCCGTCTTGCCGAAAACATCTGGGCCCATCCGGAAATGGGCTGGAAGGAAACAAAAGCAGTTGAATGGACAGCTGAAGTGCTGCGGGCCAACGGATTTGAAACCGAAGTCGGCGCCTATGACATGCCGACCTGCATCCGGGCCGTCTTCGGCAAAGGCCGTCCGGTCGTCGGCTTCTGCGCCGAATATGACTGCCTGCCGGGTCTGTCCCAGAATGTCTGCAGTTATCAGAATCCCATCGTCGAAGGCGGCGACGGTCACGGCTGCGGCCATAACCTGCTCGGCACCGGATGTCTTGGTGCCTGCATCGCCCTCAAGGAAGCGATGATCAAAGACAACCTCAGCGGCACCGTCATTTTCTACGGCTGCCCGGCGGAAGAACAGCTGCTCGGCAAAGGCCTGATGGCCAGACAGGGCGCATTCAAGGAATGCGACTTCACGATCGCCTGGCATCCGGCCACAGCTTCCCGCGACACACTCGGCTGCCATACCGGTGTGGAAGGCATGAAAGTGGAATTCCACGGCCGCACCGCACACGCGGCAGGCGAACCGCAGAACGGCCGCAGTGCCCTGGACGCTCTGCAGTTAATGAACATCGGTGTCGAATTCCTCCGGGAACACGTCACCGACGACGTGCGCATGCATTACACGATCACCGACGGCGGACTGGCTCCGAACATCGTGCCGGACTATGCCGCGGCCAGATACTTCATCCGTGCCTTAAGCCGCAAAGCAACGGTCGACGCTTACGAGCGCGTCTGCAAATGCGCGGAAGGCGCCGCCATCATGACCGACACCAAAGCGGTCATCACAAGACTCGGCGGCCTGTATCCGACTCTGCAGAACCATGTCATCGGCGAAGCCATCCAGGAAGCCAGAAAGGAAGTTCCGCTGAATACCTATACCGAAGAAGAACTGCGCTTCGCGGACGAGATCAACCAGAAGGCTGCCGGCTATGTGCCGGGCAAGACACTGCCGCTCGATTATGAAGATCAGACCCTGCAGACGCGAAACATCTTCGGCTCGACCGACTACGGTGACGTCGAATACATCTGCCCGGGCTTCCAGGTCAACGAATGCACGGCCGCATCCCTGTCCTCCGGCCACAGCTGGATGATGACCGCTTCTTCCGGTCACTCCATCGGCATGAAGGGCATGTTAAGAGCGGCCAAGATCATGGCCCTCGGCACCTATAAACTGATGAAGGATCCGGCCCGTCTGGAAGCGGCGAAAGAGGAATTCCGCAATTCGCTCAACGGTGAAGTCTACGAATGCCCGATCGACGACTCCATCCCCTGGCCCTACCCGAAAGAAGATTAAGCTCATACCGAAACACGGCAGCCGCGGATCAAACCGCGGCTGTTTTCATTTCTTCCGGTTCTGCTCGTCAAGCATCCGGTTTTCTTCCTGCCAGTTGTAATACTCCGCCACCAGCGGCGTATATCCCAACTTCTTCAGATGTTCGTAGGTGATTTTATAGTTGGTCTTGCTGTAACGGCCGGAATACAGATATCGCAGATGCATGACCATGTAGGTATCGATTTCATGCAGTCCGTCCGGACAGCTGATGATCGGAAAACAGTGCCTGGTCCAGGTGTATTCGTTATCGCCGCTGAAGTCATAGAATTTGTGATCGAAGCTGCGAATCATGGCTTTCGCGGCTTTGTCATATTCCTGATGATTCTTCTTTCTCCACCGGTACAGTTTATGGGCTTTGCGGCGGATGCGGCCTTTCATTTTATCGATGGCCCCGCGGGAAAGATCGATGACTCCGTTGGTATAGCGGAAACCGAGGAACTCCCATGCCTCTCCCGGATCACTGTATTTCAGTTTGTCCGGATTCAGGGTCAGTTTTCTTTCATCAAGAAACCGCATGATATACGCGAAACATTCTTCCCGTTCCTTTTCATTCTTCAGAAACAGGATCATATCGTCGGAATAACGGAACCAGGGAATGCCTTTTGCAAGGAAGTATTCGTCCAGCTCCGCCAGATAGACATTGGCGAAGAAGCCGGCCAGCGGCACACCAGCCATCGCGCCCCTTTTCTCTTCGATCAGACTTCCGTTTTCATAACAGCCATCCTGCCGCAGCAGCGTGCATAAAAGAGAAAGCAGCGGTTCGTCGTCATCGATGACCCGCGCCAGGATATCGATCAGTATTTCCGTATCAATGGAATTGAAATAATCATGGATGTCCAGTTTCAGGACATATCTCTCATTCAGATCCGGGATCTTCAGAATATCCCGGATGGCTGAAACGGCTGTCATCCGGCGCCGGAAGGCATACGTATTGCCCGCCAGTTTTCTGTCATATCTGAACAGCAGATACGCCAGCAGTTTTAGAACCCATGTTTCATCTTCCGGATAACTGTAGACGATACGTTTGCGCGAAGTGCCCATTTTGGCAATTGCGTGCTTCGTCGGATAAGAGAACGAAAGGTCTTCCGTCACCGGAAGATATTTTTTCTGCACGATGAAATCTTCCAGCTTCTTCAGCTCTTTCTGAGTCAGCTGGTTCCGGCTTTTTTTATATTCATAGAATTCTTGCCAGCACGCGGCGTCACGGAGTCTGTTCAGGATCGTCATCATAGTAAAAAAAGAAGAAAGAGAAATCGCCTTGAAACAAGCAGTGCTTGTGTTACCGGCCGGTACCTGTTCCGGTTCCTGCAAAACCATGTACGAAGGAACAGGCTGCGGCTGCCGCAGGTGCATCTTTGCAATTCTCTTTCTTTTTCTTACAGATTACAGGTATTTGTGCAATCTGTCGGAAATATATTCAGGTGTGTTGGGATAATGATTGATGAAGTTGATGAACGGATAGCCGTTCTTCTCCGCCAGTTCTTTGCTCCAGCGGTATTCACGGTGCTGAGTCGTCGTCTTGCCGATCAGCATAATGACCAGCCGTACTTCCGTTCCGTCAAAGACAACGATGGAATAATCCATGAAGCGTCCTTCGCCGCCGAATCTGCGCGGTGAGACGTTCTCTTCGACGGTGTAATTGCTGAATTCCTCATTCAGGCAGGCGAGGATCTTCTCACGGCAGCTGCGGCTGTCGGAAGCGTCAGCTTCATAATAAGACGCAGGATGTTCCGGCTCTTCCGCTTTGGCCTGCTGCTCGGCTTTCCATCCATCCACTGCCTGGCTGAGACCTTCCGCCTTCTCCGTGATCGTATCTTTCAGAGACTGAAACAGTTCAGCGGCCTTCTCTTTGTTTTCGTCGGAAGCGACCTCTTTCAATACCTTCTCGCCTTCTTTCAGAAGGTTCGCCCCTTCCTTCACCAGTTTGTCAAAAAGTCCCACGATGTACCTCCTTTGAACCGTGATCGTATGATTGAATCAATACTTTGAAACTGATTTCATTATATAAACATGCAGACAAATTGAAAAGACAGCAGTGCTCCTGCTGTCGTTATTTCTGCGGAACCAGGCCGCTGTTCATGCTGTGGAAACGTTTATGACCGAGCAGGAACATGCCGGTCATTGTCACGCTGACTTCCGGCAGTCGGTCCGGATACTTTTCGGAAACCGGCCGGATATAGGCTCTTCCCTCGATCAGCACGCGGTCGCCTTCCTGAAGTGCGTACACTTCGTCAGCCCGCCAGTCTTTGGCCGAGAAACTGATGATGTCCACCGCGCCGTTCTCCTCGCTGTAGGAATGATAGTAGATGCGGCAGTTCAGCTGGTCGGTAAAGACTTTGATCTTTTTGTCGAGACCGCAGACCGTCAGGCGGCCGAACGCCATCCGCTGGTTTTCATCGGCGCCGAAATCGGTACGCATGCGGGCGACGCCATCCGCTTCAATGGTACCGATCATGGTCACGTGATAACATACCACATTCCCTTCCCTGTCCCGGATCGATTCAAAGGAGAAATAATCTTTCTGTCTCGCCATATGATAATCTCTGCTTTCTAATGATTACATCAAGTATATTACCATGCCGGATTAGTGATGCGTTAGTATAAATCGGATGTATTCTTTTTTTCATTCCTTGGGCTCATAATCCCGGACAATTTCTCGGCCGGTCTGAATCAGTTCTTCTGTCGTATACAGCGGCATGATGCCGGGATACGCATAACTGACACCGGACGACGTATCCGAGACAATCACGGCGGAATGAGCCGGCGCGATACCCAGGACATGCTGGATACATGCCCGCATGAATGACTGCTGCGGATCGATCACACTGAGAATGCCGTTGGCCTGCAGATAGATGCTGCCGGCATCCTGCTGCCATTCGTAGCGGTCGCTTGAGACATACAGTGAATTGGCATAGATGCCCACCGAGTATTTCATGAGCAGTTCGTTTTTCGCGGAATAGCGGTAGACGGCCCCTTCGTTGGTCAGAAGATATAGTTCGTCGTTCAGATAGGCCGCCGAAAGATAACTGTCCGGTTTGAAGGAAATGGTACCGGTCGGCTGGCCGCTCATGTCATAGACGGTGATTTCGCCATTAAAAACCGTCGCAAAGGCAGTCGAGGAAGAATTGAAGAGCCCGGGATAGTGCGGCTCATCCGATGCGTCCAGCAGGAAAGGCTTCTGGCCGGCTGTCAGATAATAGAGTTCGTTCTTCTGTGTGTCTTTGCCATAATTGCGGATCTCCAGCAGACAGCTTTTACTGTCTTCCGAAAAAACGCAGTTCTGAATCATGAGGGTATCGGGGAAGCCTTCGGAATCGATCACCGCACCGGAAAGTTCCTCACCTTTCATACAGTCGTATGCGGCCATTTTCAGAACATTGCCTTCCTCGGAATGCACATAGCAGACGTAGCGGATCAGGCTGTCCTTCATTGAGAAAGCGGAATCCTGCAGGATCAGATCCGGATCGATCACGAAACTGTCCGTGCGGCTGCCATCAGACAAAGACATCTTCGCGATCCGGATATGGTCATCCACGTCGGAAACGACATAGAACATACTGCCGTCCTGGCTGAACAGATACGCGGCATCTTCATTGAAATCCGTTTCATAATCAAGTACCGTCTGCTGGCTGTTGATATCAAAGACCGCAATATGACGGTTATGAGAATCATCCCTGTACTCCATGGCCAGCCGGTCGTCCCTCATGATGGCACTTTCGATCGTTCTGGTCTGAATACGATCCAGTTGCTGATAGCCGGGCGGATAATCGGCCGGCACATACTGAATGATATACGGCTTCCCTTCCGGCATGACCATGACGGATGCCAGGGATCCCTCTTCTTTGTCATAGATCACTGCCTTTTCGGCATCGCCGATAAAGGCTTTGATGCCGCTGACATAATTGTCATTGAATGAATTGATGCCAAGACTGCCGTCGGACAGCAGTGTGAAGATGGTTTCCTCATCACGGGAAATCGTGTTTCTGACGATTGCCGGCCACTCGGACATCTTGAAAATACTGCCGTCGCTCAGATTCACGATTGCCTGCACAGTGGCAAGATTACACAGCAGACCATCCTGTGTCTGTCCTTCACTGTCAAGGTAGGCGATTCTTTCATAGCTTCTGAAATACCCTTCCTGGCTGAACGGAATGGCTGTTTTGAAAATGACTTCCCCGCTTTCCGGAGCCAGCCGCCAGATATTCGCATGCATGTTATAGAGATAGTATGACTGATCGAAACTCTCTTCCGAGATTTCATTCAGCGGATTTGCCATTTCACAGATCAGCACGGTTCCATCATCCAGAAACTCCGCCCGATCGGCAATGATCAGATCGTCCCGCAGCAGTTTTGTCGCTCCGCTTTCCAGATCCGCCAGCACAACAGCCGACTGGCTGTTATTGCGGTATACCAGCAATGCCTTTGTACCGGAAGGATCCAGTGCGGCAGTTTCCATACGGAATCCGGCCGCCAGTTCCGGCACCGCCATCGTGCGGATGGTCTTTCCGTCTTCACTGACGAGGCTGATCTGTTCCTCCGTCCACTTCAGCAGCCGGCCGCTTTCTTTCTGCACATAAAGCGACAGGCTGTGGGAAGGATCATCATTTTCCCAGATGACGCTGCCATCCTGCCAGCTTAACAGCTGGGTGCTGTAATTCGCTGATGCATAAAAGCCGGTTTCCCCGCCGTCAAACAGAGACGTGTACTGCGGCAGTTTCTGCGTGCAAATCAGTTCCCCTTCCGGCAGTTTCCAGAGATACAGATTGTCTTCCTGATCAATGGCCGTCATCACCGTCCGATCCGGACTGATCAGAAAATCGCGGATATCATATTCGGTTTCAAACAGCCGGACGGCC
This sequence comes from Solobacterium sp., assembly GCA_017404505.1. GTDB lineage: Bacteria > Bacillota_I > Bacilli_A > Erysipelotrichales > Erysipelotrichaceae > Bulleidia. The sequence goes on from JAFRCE010000007.1 coordinate 90,137, forward strand.
GTGTATTCCAGCACGGAAGGAAGCTTATAGACACGGGCCGCTTCCGCCAGAGCGTATTCCGCTTCGCTGATGATGGGTCTGTTTTCCGTTTCCGAAGGCAGCGCCTTCAGAGCCAGCCAGACGGCCCGCAGCCTATCCTGATTTTCCAGGGCATTGCCGGATTCTTCCGCCAGATACAGCGACATATTCTTCTGTGACTGTTCCAGATTGTGCGAAATCTGACGGTTGCTCCAGATCAGATAGGACAGGGCGACGGCTGAAGCGGCCGCCACCGAGCCGGTGATCAGGCGCCATCTTCGCAGCCGGTACTGTTCCGCCCGCTGCACCAGTTCGTCATACGAGCAGCCGATCAGTGCGGCGGCAAGTCTTGGCAGTTCCACTTTCCGGGCCTGCTTCAGGGGCAGGCGGTAATCACAGGAAAGCGGTTCGGTCGGTTCTTCAATAACGACCGGCCGGCCGTTTTCATCCACCGTTTCGATGCGCCGTTTCAGAAGCAGATCGGGAATCGCGGTCTGCGGTTCACCGGCACTCAGCACCGTCAGAATTCTTTCATAAGGGTGCGTCTTCAGAAACAGTTCGATTTCCCGTCTGACCCAGAGTGATTCAAGGACTTCCGGCGAACAGATCACGATCAGGAAATCCGAGTTTTTCAGTGCGGTCTGAATATCATCGGTCAGGTTGCTGGTGATCGGCAGCTCGCTTTTGTCACGGAAAATACGTTCGATTTTCTGCACACCGGTCTTTTCGGCAATCGCCTTTGGTATTTTAAAATGTTCCAGCTGATTCTGGATATCCTCTGCCACTTTGATATCTCTTTCCACGTGACGGTAAGAGATAAACGCATTATACTTCTCGATCATGTCCGCACCTCTGGCATGCGCCGCAAGCATCATCCGGCACATAAGCTGTTGTTTTTATTTTAATCGATAATATCCACAGTGAATATGCCGGAAAGAAAAAACTGCCGCACTTACACTGTACGGCAGCGGGATTTCGCTTCTGTTTTTAGCGTGTCTGCACACCGGCGCTGCTGTGTTCCTTCAGAAAGGAACGCACTTCTTCCATCTGTCCTTCGTCAAAGAACAGATCGACGCGTCTTCCCCGTGAATCAAAACTGATGCAGTGATCTTTTTTATAGACCGTGATGCGGCCCGCTTTGCCAAAGGAAAGAAACGATCCGGCCATGATGATGCCATCGTTGCTGAGACCGCTTTTCAGCATCATGTACATCCCGGCGATCAGAATCATGAAGGCCAGCTGGATCCAGGTGAACGGTGCGCGGTAATTGAGAAAACCGACCGCACCCAGCAGCAGAAACATTCCGGCAATGATCCATTTATTGCCGATCTTTGACTCTATGACGACTGTCGACGAACGCCACAGCATATAGGCGAACATTACGAATACACCGGCATCCATGATATAGAAAACAATATCTTCCATCGTTGTTCGGACTCCTTTTTTTACCAGTGCATTATACACTTCTCCGGTAAACCGCTTCAAGCAAAGAAAAACTGCTCACCATATGATGAACAGTTCTGGAATGACTCAGCAGAATACGATCGTCTCGCCTTCCTTAGTTGTCTGAATGACGCGCATGACTTTGAAGCCGGCTTCTTTCAGAATATCCGTCATACTCTCGACGGAGATCTCACCGGTCGCTTTTACGACGACTTCGGTGCCGCGTTCTTCGTTGTGATAGACGGCCGCGGATTCCAGATTTGCGTCGTTTTCCGCGAACAGTTCGGCGATCTTCGCGAAGATGCCCGGCACGTCCTCACAGCTGAAGACGAACTTCGTGCCCTGATGTTTATAGCCCATCAGTTCCGTGAATGCCTGGAACATGTCCTTTTCGGTGATGATGCCGACGACTTTATTGTCATCGACGACGACCGGCAGAACGTTGATGTTGTTTTCCAGCATGACGGCAGCCGCCTCTTCCAGGAATACGTCCGGTGCAATCGTCTTGACATCCCTGATCATGATATCGCTCGCTTTGGTGCGGGACAGAAGATAATTCAGTTCATAAATCGACAGGGACGTGGAATTCTTGCCGGATGTTTCCGTGACAAGTCCTTCGGTGACCAGGCCGATCAGTTTTCCGTTTTCGTCAACGACCGGCAGACGGTGGAAATGATTCTTGCCCATGATTTCCAGTGCTTTCAGAACGGAAGTATCGGCATTGATCGTTTTCAGATCCTTCGTCATATGATCTTTTACATACATAATTACGATTATCCTCCCAGGTAAGCCTTTCTGACCTGTTCACTGGCTGCCAGTTCGGCACCAGTGCCTTCCAATATTATTTTACCAGTTTCCAGGACATATGCACGGTCGGCAATCGCAAGTGCCATTTTCGCATTCTGCTCAACCAGCAGAACGGTCGTTCCCTGTTTGTTGATATCCTGGATAATACGGAAAATTTCCTTAACCAGAAGCGGAGACAGACCCATTGATGGTTCATCCATCAGCATGATCTTCGGCTTGGCCATCAGGGCTCTCGCCATGGCCAGCATCTGCTGTTCGCCGCCCGACAGTGTGCCGGCCAGCTGGGTTCTTCTTTCGAGAAGACGCGGGAAGAGTTCAAAGACATTCTGCATGTCCGCTTTGACGGCTTCTTTGTCCTTGCGGCAGTAGGCGCCCAGTTCGAGATTCTCTTCAACGGTCTGCTGGGCGAAGACACGCCGGCCTTCCGGTACCTGGGCCAGACCCATCGGAACAATCTTGTGCGGCGCGATTTTTGTCAGATCCACACCGTCCAGAAGAACGGATCCCTGGGCTGGTTTGAGCAGACCGGATATCGTCTGCATGGTTGTCGTCTTGCCGGCGCCGTTGGAGCCGATCAGGGTGACGATCTCACCGTCGTTGACTTCGAAGGAGATACCTTTGATCGCTTCGATCATGCCATATTTCACTACCAGATTTTCTACTTTCAGCATATCGTCACTCTCCCAGGTAAGCCTTGATGACATCCGGATTGGAACGTACTTCTTCCGGTGTTCCCTGCATCAGCATCATACCGAAGTTCAGCACGGTGATCCTTTCACAGATACCCATGACCAGTTTCATATCATGTTCGATCAGCAGCACGGCAATCTGGAAATGATCGCGCACGAAGCGGATCGTCTTCATCAGTTCTTCCGTTTCCTGCGGATTCATGCCGGCCGCCGGTTCGTCAAGCAGCAGAAGCTTCGGCTGGGTGGCCAGCGCGCGGGCGATTTCCAGACGTCTCTGTTCACCATACGGCAGATTGCCGGCGATCAGATCCGCTTTCTGATCCAGATCGAAGATCTTCAGCAGTTCCATGGCCCGCGCCGTCTTTTCCTTTTCTTCCTGATAGAATTTCGGAAGCCGGAAGATGGCACTGACGTTGCCATAGGAAATATCGTTGTGCATGCCGGTCAGAACGTTGTCCAGAACACTCATGTTCATAAACAGACGGATATTCTGGAAGGTTCTGGCGATACCGGCCTTGTTCACGTCGATCGTCGTCATTTTCGCGGTGTCCTGACCCAGCAGCTTAATGGTGCCGCGGGTCGGCTGATACACTTTTGTCAGCATGTTGAAGACAGTCGTCTTGCCGGCGCCGTTCGGGCCGATCAGACCGACGATCTCATTCGGATATACGTTCAGATTCAGATCGTTGACAGCGGTCAGACCGCCGAAATCGATACCGAGATCTGTCACTTCCAGGATCGGAGCCTGGCTGTTATTCTCACTCATTGGCAGGGGCTCCTTTCTTCCTGGTCAGTTTTGTTTTCAGCTGCTGCATTTTCAGCCGCAGATATTCATTGTTGGAAACAAGCATGATCACGATCAGAACGATGGCGTAGATCAGCATGCGGTAATTCTGCAGGAAGCGCAGCATTTCCGGCAGGACGACGAGCAGCGCGGTGGCGATCACCGTGCCGGTCATATTGCCCAGACCGCCAAGCACGACGTATACCAGCAGTAAGATCGAGTTGTTAAAGTCAAACTTCGTCGCCGCGAAGGACGAATAATTCAGCGCGTACAGAGCGCCGGCCGCACCGGCCAGACAGGAAGCTGTCACGAAGGCGAGCGTTTTTGCCTGGGATACCTTGATACCGACGGATTCGGCGGCGATACGATTGTCACGGGAAGCCATGATGGCGCGGCCGTTACGGCTGTACATCAGGTTGTAGACAACCGCCAGCGCGATCAGGATCAGCAGGAAGCCGGCCGTGAACGTGGAAGCGGTGGAAACACCGGTGGCGCCCATCGGACCGCTGATCAGCAGCTTGCCGCCCGGTTCCATCTGGATCGTGTTTGTCACGAAGGCAAAATGCAGACCCTTGGGATCGAGGCCGACATAAACGTTGTTGATCAGCGACATGATGATCTGACCGAACGCCAGTGTGACGATCGCCAGATAGTCACCGCGCAGTTTCAATACCGGAATACTGATCAGCCAGCCCATGACAGCAGCCATCAGGGCACCGGTGGCGATGCATATGGCAAGCCGCAGCAGAGCGCCGACTCCCGCTCCTTCCAGCAGAGCGGAAACGACGACAGCCGTAAAGGCGCCGATGCTCATAAAGCCGGCCTGGCCAAGATTCAGTTCGCCGGAAATACCGACGTTCAGATTCAGACCGATGGCGGCGACGGTATAAGCCGTGACCGGCACCAGCAGAGACGTGAACAGACGGCTCAGATTGCCGGTTGCCATCATGACCTGCAGCAGGATATATGCCGCGACGACGACCAGATAACTGATCGTCCGCGAACGAAGTTTCGGATTCCATAAAGCTTTGATGAATTTCATACCGCGGCCCTCACACTTTCTCACTGATCTTGCGGCCGAGCAGTCCGGTCGGCTTGATCAGAAGCACGACGATCAGCACCGCGAAAACGATCGCGTCAGACAGCTGGGTGGAAATATACGCCTTGGCCATCGTCTCGATGACACCGAGCAGAAGACCGCCCAGGAAAGCGCCGGGAATCGAACCGATACCGCCGAATACGGCAGCTGTGAAGGCACGGATACCGGGCATTGAGCCAAGTGTCGGATAAACCGACGGATAGGTCGCACAAAGCAGCACAGCGGCGATGGCGGCCAGACCGGAACCGATGGCAAAGGTAATGGAAATAATCTGATTGACATTGATGCCCATCAGTGTGGCAGCGCCCTTGTCTTCCGAGCAGGCCCGCATGGCCTTGCCGGTCTTCGTCTTATTGATAAACAGGATCAGAACGACCATGATCAGAATACAGGTCAGGATCGTCACGATGGTCAGATAGGAAATCGACAGCTGACCGCCGAACAGCGAAACAGCGCCGGCGAGAATCGTCGGATAGATCTTGGTGTCGGATCCCCATAACAGCTGGGCCGCATTCTGCAGAAAATAACTGACGCCGATCGCCGTGATCAGAACCGCCAGACTGGATGCCTGACGCAGCGGCTTGTAAGCCAGCCGCTCGATCGTCATACCCAGCATGGTGCAGATCACGACAGCTGCCAGAGCACTGACAACAAACGGCAGGCCGGCCAGCGTCATGGCAAAGAAAGAAACATAGGCGCCGACCATGATGACATCACCATGCGCGAAGTTCAGCATCTTGGCAATACCGTAAACCATACTGTAGCCAAGCGCGATAATGGCATAAACACTTCCCAGGCCGAGTCCGCTGATTAAATATGAAAGAAAAGCCATACAGAACTCCCCCTTATTAAATAAATATAAACAAATAAAGGTTACCAATATTAATCAACATTGGCAACCTTTCCTGGTAAATCCTGTTCGTTAGAAGTCAGTCTTCAACGCCAACGTAAGCACCGTTCTGGATAACGACTGCCTTCGGATCCTTGGAGACTTCGCCGGTCTTGGACCACTTCATGGAAGTGCCGGTGATGCCGTCGAATGTCATGGATGTGAACTGAGCTACCATAGCAGCTGTGATGTCAGCAGTGGACATGTCAGCTGTAACACCGGCAGCGTCAGCAGCCTGCTTGATTGCATAGACACAGTCATATGCGTCAGCTGCGAACTGGTTCGGAACTTCACCGAACTTTTCCTGATACTTCTTGACGAAGTTCTGTGTCTTTTCGTCTGTCGCATCAGCGGAGAACGGTGTCAGCATGTATAAGCCTTCCGCCAGACTCTTGTCGAAGTTGTCAAGGGAGAGGATACCGTCCATACCGTCGCATCCGAAGAATACCGGTTTGAAGCCCTGCTTGTTTGCTTCAACCAGGATCTGTGATGCCGGCTGATAGTAAATTGGAAGGAATACGATTTCAGCACCGGCATCAGCAGCCTGCTTGACCTGTACAGAATAGTCTGTATCGGCATTTACGAAAGCTGCAGTAGAGACGACTTCCAGGCCTTCTTTCTCTGCTTCAGCCATGAATGTGTTATAGATACCGGAGGAATAGTTGTCATCACTTCTGTAGATGACAGCTACCTTTGTGCCGAGTTCGGCATGTTTCTTCAGATATGCAGCAGATGCAGTACCCTGGTTCGGGTCTGTGAAGCACATCTGGAAGACGCTGCCATAAGGATTGGCGCTGTTTTCAGCATCCGCATAGATGACTGCTGTCGAGGAAGCGGATGGTGTGATACCGAACATATTGTCTTTCTGATACTGCGGAGCGGCTGCCTGACCGGCACCGGAAGTAACGGTCAGCAGGGATACCTGCATGCCCCAGTCCATCAGAGCGTTGTAAGCGGAGACTGCCTTTTCCGGATCAGCCATGTCGTCCTGTGCGTTGACTACGAACTTGACGCCTTCACCGGCATTGATTTCTTCTACAGCGATTTCAACCGCATGCTGTACTGCCAGACCGTAAACAGATGCGTCGCCTGTCAGAGGACCGGAGAAGCCGAGTTTGAGAGCCGCGTCACCGCCAGTCGGTTCCGTCGTTGTTGTTGCGGATCCGCCGCTGTTGCTGCAGGCCATCATACCCATGGCCATAACTGCGGCTAATCCTCCTTTTACGAATTGGTTAAACTTCATGTTTCTTTCCCTCGCTTTTCTATTTAGTTGAATGAACTAATTATAGAAAGGCTTGTTTTCAATTTCAACACTATTTTTACACATTTCTTTCAAATTGACTGAAAACCGTTACATTTTATGAAAACGTTTACATGATTTCCGCGCACTTCTGTCTGAGTGACACAGAAGAAAAAGGCAGGTTTTTACACCTGCCCTGCTGCAGCAATGAATTCTCAGGCAATATCCTCGCCGTTGCTGGCGATAACTTTCTTATACCAGAAGAAGGAGTCTTTTCTGCTTCTGGCCATCGAGCCCTTGCCTTCGTCGTCCATATCGACATAGATGAAGCCATAGCGCTTTCTCATTTCACCGGTTCCGGCTGAAACGACGTCAATGCATCCCCATGTCGTGTAGCCAATCAGATCGACACCGTTTTCGATCGCCTTGCTCATCGCCACGATATGCGGACGGTAGTAGTCGATACGGTAGTCGTCATGGATCGATCCGTCTGCTTCGACCGTGTCATAAGCACCCAGACCGTTTTCGACGATCATCAGCGGAACACGGTAGCGGTCATAGATCTTCTCCAGGAAGTACTGCATGCCGGTCGGATCGATCTGCCAGCCCCAGTCACTCGCCTTCAGATATGGATTCTTGGCACCCAGCGACATGTTGCCGGCTGTCTTCTCGGTGATTTCATGCGTCGTGGACACACCGGAGGAGTAATAGGAGAACGTGTACATGTCGACGGTGCCGGCTGCCAGTTCGGCCAGATCGTCTTCCGTGATATCAAGTTCACAGCCATGTTCTCTCCACAGCCGCTTGGCGAACGGGGAATAGGAACCGAAGACATGCACGTCGCCGCAGTAGTAAATAGCATTCTGCCAGTCGTGTTCCGTCTTGAGAATGTCTTCCGGATCGCAGGTCAGCGGATAGGAGCAGGATGTCGACAGCATGCAGCCGATCATGTTTTCGGAATCGATGGCATGGCCGATCTGCACGGCCTTGGCGCTGGCCACCAGCTGATAATGCAGCAGCTGATAGGCGTGGCGGTAACGGGCATCCAGTTCTTCCCTGGACATATGCAGCTGGTCATTGATCATGTCGATGAACGCGCATTCATTGTTGATCTCGTTGAAGGTCAGCCAGTACTTGACCAGGCCTTTGTATTCGGTGAAGCAGGTCGTAGCGAAGCGGACGTAATGATCGATCAGTTCGCGGTTCGTCCAGCCGCCCAGTTCCTGTTCGAGATACAGCGGCGTGTCGAAATGCCAGATGGTGACCAAAGGTTCGATATCATACTTACGCAGTTCCTTGAAGACATTCCGGTAATGCTCGACACCTTCCTCGTTCGGTGTCTTTTCGATTCCCTTCGGGAACAGACGGCTCCAGGAAATGGACATACGGTATACCTTGTAGCCCATTTCAGCGAACAGGGCGATATCCTCTTTGTAATGATGATACTGGTCTACCGCCTTGTGGTTCGGATAATAGTAATTCGGATCGACATAATAGCGGGCGCCTTCCGGCAGCTGGGCAAACTGATTCATCTTTCCCGGTTTGCCGTCCTTGTCGAGGTATGTAATGTAACGCGGTGTATCGACCGTTCCGCCGGTCGTCACGTCTGTTTTGGCCGGGCCTCTGCCGCCTTCGTTCCAGGCGCCTTCCACCTGGTTGGCAGCAGTCGCGCCGCCCCACAAAAATCCTTTTGGAAAACTCATAAATGATATGTCCTTTCTGTTTTTCTTTATTATATCATGCAAAGAAAAAAGACCTGCGCAGGAATGGCTGCATCGTGCAGGTCTTTTTAAATTAGATAGCGTTATGATCACATGGATATGATACATTCACGCGCTTGCACACCCTCGGCCTCCTTCCATTTCGTGTGAAGCCATACACACATATCGGCGAGAATGTCATGAGTGACGGGGAATGACCCGTCATTCGTAACTTCATTATAGCAGAAAATTCCAAAAGACAAGTCCTGCCGGTAAAAATCCTGTATGATAGGACTATGACAAGAAACATAGGCATCGACATAGTCTATATTCCCCGCCTGCAGAAGCTGCTCGACAAAGGAGAAACTGCTTTTTTCCGTCATACCTTCACGGAAACGGAAAACCGCCTGGCACCGCAGGGCGTGCAGACAGCCGCCTACTACGCGGCCCGTTTCGCCGCCAAGGAAGCCGTTTACAAAGCGCTCGCGCCTTTGCTGGAAAGCCATCATTTCGATCTGCGTATGGTGGAATCACTGCACCGCAAAGACGGCTCCCCCTATATCAACATCACCCCGGAAATACGGGCGCTGATGGAACAGGCCGGGGCGGAAAAAATCCTGCTGTCGATCACGACAGAACAGGATTACGCGACTGCTTTTGTGGTTCTGGAATAATCCGCCGTCGTTTTTGTCATTAAACTCTGTCTGATCACAAAAGAGGAAGTTCTATGTTCTTTATCGTCGCCGCACTGATATTCTGGGCTCTGCTGGCCCTCTCATTCATCAATGACAGAAGCAGATACCGGAACTGTTATCTGCTGTTTTTCGCGCTCGTTTTCACCGTATTCGCCCTGACTGCGATGGCCGGACCGGCGCAGGATGCCATCATCACGATTCTGTTCGTCGTGATTTTTCTGGCCCTGCTGTCGGTGCCCTTTTTTCTCGTCATCAACGGCATTCTGATGATCAAACGGGAAGGCCGCAGTCTGGCCAATCTTCTTTCCCTGGTCCTCGGTCTGTTTGTCGGCCTTGGCGAAGTTGCCACCTTTCTGGCCATCACGATGCCGGGCATCGGCGGTGAGCAATGGCAGGCGGGAACCCAGCTGTATGAACTGAGCCGTTTCAGTATGTTCCTGAGCGTCACGGTCATTTATACTTCGATGACCTTTGTCATCTTCATGATTTACTGCGTTTTCCTGCAGATCATTCCGATCAAGCGTGACTTCGATTACGTGATCATTCACGGTGCCGGACTTCTGCCGGACGGCCGTGTTTCCAAACTGCTGTCTGACCGTCTGGACAAGGCCATCGAGGTCTACCGCAAGGATCCTTCCCCGCCGATCATGATTCCTTCCGGCGGCAAAGGCGACGACGAAGCCGTTTCGGAAGCGGAAGCGATGGCCCGATACCTGATTGAAAAAGGCATCCCGGCTGAGCAGATCATCAAGGAAGACAGATCCACGACGACCTATGAAAACCTGAAGTTCTCAAAGGAGATCATCGACGCCCGCGAAGGCAGTAAATACACCGTTCTCGTCACCAGCAATTACCATGTTTACCGGGCGCTGCGCTACTGCCGCAAGATCGGTCTGAAATGCACCGGTGTCGGCAGTCATACAGCCTTCTATTACTGGCCGAGTGCCCTGATCCGCGAATACATCGCCGTGCATGCCGAAAAGAAACACCTGATCATCTTCATCGCCGGCTGGCTCATGTGTATGTTACCGGTAATCCTCTCCTATTTCGTAAGCTGAGGGAGTTTACTCCCTCTTTTCTTTTGCCAGCAGGCTGTGCACCCACCGGCCGCTTTCACTGAGTTCTTCTTCCTGCCAGCCGGACAGTTTTTCGCAGTCGGCGGAAAGCAGGGCGGACGTTTCGTCCTTGTTGGAGAGATTCCAGACGCAGAAGCCGATACGATCCTGATAAAGCAATGAAAACCAGGCATCGGCGCTGTCGTAGTCGATCCTGCCGCTGCCGCTGGCTTCCGAAACACCGCATTCACTGACAAAGACCGGCACGCCGGCTTCATATGCTTTCTGCAGCCGGTTCCGCAGATCTTCCTTATGAGTGGAGACATAGAAGTGGAACGCATAAAGTACCCGGTCATCGTCAATCTGACTGCCGATCACCTCGTCGATATCCTGTGACCAGGTGTTGGTTCCGACAATGATCAGCGCGTCATTATCGTTTTCACGGATCACTTGGACGATCCTTTCGGCATACGGCCGGATCACTTCGTTCCAGGAACTGTTCTGCGGTTCGTTGCAGATCTCGAAAATGACATTGTCAAAGTCCCGGTAGCGGATCGCCATCTCTGCAAAGAAACGAGCCGCCTCTTCTTCGTTCATACGGGGATCGTTGTCCGAAAGAATATGCCAGTCAACGATCACGTACATGCCCAGCTCACTGCAGTATCTGACACCGTCGTCAATCAGCCTTTTCAGCTCCTCCTGATCGCCGCCGTTGCAGTAGCCGTTGTATTCGGCCGTGTACAAAGGAAGCCGGATCAGATTGACGCCCCAGTCATCCCGCAATGTCTGAAACGTATCTTTGTTGACATACTGCGGGAACCAGGCAAGACCGTGCAGGCTGATGCCCTGCAGCTGGATCACATTGCCGGAAGAATCGACGATCTGACTGCCCTGTAAAGACAGCGGACCGACGATGTTTTCGGTTTTGGCCGGTGTGACTTCCACCGGTGTATGGGTGATGACCGGCCGGTTCATTTGCGAAGGCAGTACCGTGACCGTGTCATCGTTCTGTTTCGCTTCGATCTTTTCCAGTATCAGTTCGCCGCTGACGATAAAGCCGGCATCCTGGTATTTCTGTCCGGCTGTCAGGACATTGTTGTAGTCCATCGCCGAAAGCACGAAGGTCTTGCCTTCCGTTCGGTCCGGCTGCGCGTTCCAGCAGTCCCGGATTTCCGCATTTTCCTGTGCCTGCAGAGTAACCTGCCAGTCACTGAGGTCCGCTTCACTCTGGTTTTCGATGCGCAGGAGATACTGCCGGACCGTATGGCCGTTTTCTTCCCAGCTGTTCGTCTCTTTCAGTTCGGCATACAGAATACTGGCGGTCTGTTCGGCGGGTGCTGATGATTCCTGGTCGCTATTGGTCATTGTTTCTTTCTGTCCGCAGCCGCAAAGCAGAAGCGCGGTGCAGAGAAGAAACAGAAAAACTGTCGTGTATATCCGTTTCATCATTTTCACTTCTTCCGGTTCAGTTCGTTCCAGCCATCCGGTGTACTGCCGAAGTAGCTTTCCGTGCCAACGTGCACGTCCGGATCCGCCTTGTTTTCAAAGACCCGGTCGGCCATCGTCGTGAATTCCGTTTCGTGTCCTTCCTCGTTGGTGTAGGTGTTGACGCCCATGGTCGCCTCATGGCGCATTCTCTGTATGTGTTCGTCGATGGTTTCCTGACCGCTGAAAGGACTGCCGTTCAGGCTGCTCTGCAGCTGCTGGTGCCAGGCGTCGTTTGCCTGCATGCCGGCGAGGGTCTGCTGGTGGAAACTGTCGAGATCCTGGCTGATCTGCCGGCCGGCCTGTTCGACCATGTTCCAGCTGGCCTGCTGCTGGGACAGCATCTGCTGCATCATGGCCTGATTCTGATTGGTGCTCTGAATCGCCTCCATGAGAGCGATCTGGTTGTTTCTATGATCAATGGCATCGAGCTGCTCAGACAGCACAAAACTGTTGGCGAAAATGGTGAAGACTTTCTTCATCTCGGCGAAATGATTTTCGTCACAGACGGCATAGAGCACATACGGGACCGACCATGTCGCAAACGCACCAAGGCTGTTCGATACGTCACTGTAGCCGAAGCCGCTCCCCTGCAATGGCTGATACGCGCCGTACATGTTCTGATACATCGGCATCATCGGCGAAAGATAGGCTGTTTCCACGCCAAAACGCCAGAGCGCAACAGCTGCTCTGCGGCCGTCCTGTAAACGGTAAGTACCGATGCCGCCATCCAGCAGGGTCTGCAGATACTGCGGCTGTTCCATGCCGCCGGTCTGCATTCTGATCTGCAGTTCGTTCTGCTGAACCTCAGTGAACATGCGCTGTGCTTCCGCGCTGATTTCCTGCTGTTTATCCGAATAGAACCCTTCCAGACCGATCATTTCCGCCGGCTGCTCCAGCAGTTTCTGCACGAAGAACGTCATCTGGTCTGCCAATGTACATGGCGTCATGAAGATCAGGCCGTTTTTGTTGTACTGAAACGGCACGAACGGATCGTCGGTATACAGCTGTTTCATCGGGAAGATAAACGATTCGCCGTCCTGAAAACAGATGCGGATGCTGTGATCCGGCGTTTCGGCCTTTGCGAAATATCTGTAGAATTTCGCCACGCTGAAGCGCCGCTGATCGATCTCCGCTTCCGGCGTATAGTCTTCCGGCAGGTTTCCGGAAGCGATCTCGATATTTTCTTTCTGGTCAATGAATTTCATCGTAAGTCACCTCGCTGATCAATTGGTTTGTAAAAGGGAAAAACAGAAGATTTTTTTGATCTTCTGTTTTACTTGCGGATCTCCATATCCACTTCATTGAATGGTGTTTCCGACAATGCCTCGCCGATTGTCTTGCCTTTGTTGGCCATGTTTTCCTTGGCCATGCGGCCTTTGACAAGATTGGCCGAGGCCAGGGTGGCCGGACCGCCGATACAGCCGCCGAAGCAGCTCATGCCTTCCAGAATATTCTTGGTAAAGCGGCCGTTCTTGATCAGGGTCAGCTGCTGTTTGCACTCAACACCGCCGTTGGCAAGTTCGTATGTGACATCGGTGATGCCCTTTTCTTTCAGAGCCTGCACGACAGCCGCCGCGACACCGCCGCTGGCCGCGAAGCTGCGGCCGTAATTACTCGGCAGTTTATCCGCCTTTCCTTCCATGTCTTCCGGATTGATCCGTTTCGCGACAAACATCGCCGCCAGTTCTTCATAGGTCATAACATAATCGACGGCTGAATCTTCCGCCCGGGCTTCCTGTTTCTTGGCGACGCACGGACCGATAAAGACAACTTTATGATGCGGGTGTTCCTGCTTCAGTTTTCTGGCCATGGCCATCATCGGCGTGACCAGGGTGGATTTGTTTTCGGCATACTGCTCGGGGAAATGAATTCTCTGCATGTTGACGAAAGCCGTGCAGCAGGAAGTCGTCATCGGCTTGCCGTCCTTCATCTTTTCGACCAGTTCTTCCGCTTCATAGTAAGCAACCGCGTCGGCACCGGCCGCGACTTCCAGACAGTCGTCAAAGCCCAGTGTGCGGATCGCCGTCATGATCTGCGGCAGACTCGCATTGTCAAACTGACCCTGAATACTCGGAGCGACGATCGCATAGACCGGTGTGTCGGATTTCAGTTCCTGAATGACCGGAGCGACCCAGCTCATGTCTTCAACGGCACCAAACGGACAGGACAATACACACTGGCCGCAGTTGATGCACTTTTCCTGATCGATGCTGGCGATACCGTTTTTGTCCCAGCTGATGGCCTGGACCGGACAGTGGGCATAACATGGCCGTTCAGTCACGACGATGGCGTTGTACGGGCAGGCCCTTGCGCAGGCACCGCATTCCTTACATTTGTCATAATCGATCTGGGTACGGCTGGTACCGATGGAAATGGCTCCGAAGCGGCAGGCGGACAGACACGACTTTGCCATGCACTTGCGGCAGTTGTCCGTTACCGTGATCTTGTGGATCGTGCAGCCGTCACAGGCCGCGTCGATGACCTGAACGATCTGATCGGGATTGTAAGCGGCGGTATCGGAAGCCATATGGCCCAGGGAAAGCCGCACTCTCTGGCGCAGGATCTCTCGTTCTTTATATACGCAGCAGCGGTAGCGCGGTGAATCCAGCGACACCAGATTCCGTGCCATCTCCTGCACTTTTTCTTCTTTCAGTTCACCTTCAAAACTCTGCCGGCAGATCTCTGTCAGCACGTCAAATTTGAACTGTCTTGAATCACTCGTAAACATTGCCATAGTATTATTCCTCAAATTAATCTTTCTACCGAAATCATATCACTAATCCACTAATTTCCGATACAAAAAGACAGAGCTGAATACTCTGTCCTGTGGCACTTTATTTATAATTGCAGCCAGTTTTTCAGTTCCTCATAGGAAGACACTTCCTTGTCGGCTTCGGCCGTATTCTGCACGACGGATGATCCTTTAAATCCGACCGTGAAAATACCCGCCGCCCGACCGGCTCTTATGCCGTTTTCCGAATCTTCGATGATCAGGATCCTGTCTTTTTCAACCGCGAGTTTCTCAGCCGCCTTCAGGAAGGTTTCCGGATCCGGTTTGCCTTTTGTGACATCCTCATGGGTCACGACAACGTCAAACGGCATTTCCAGTCCGACGTCGCGGATATATGACAGAACATTCTCTTTTCCCCGGGATGTCCCCAGCGCTGTCCGGATTCCCTTTTCCTTCAGCAGGTCAAAGAATTCCTGCACGCCCGGCATCGGTTTTGCATAATGGTTGGCAATACAGGTCCTGTACATATTTGCCAGACCGTTCTGCAGTTCTTCTTCGCTGTAACGATCCGGCACAAGATGCTGTATTTTACGGATCGTCGCATTGACAGGAATGCCGGTAAACTGATTCAGCAGCGGCTGGTCCGCTTCGAAGCCAAGCGTCTCGAAAAACTGCTTCAGTGCCGCTGTGAAGATCACTTCGCTGTCGACGATCACGCCGTCAAAATCAAAGATGACCGCTTCGTATTTCATTCAGAACTTCCAGTAATCGACTCCGTCGCCGATCCGCGCATCCGGTTCTTTTCTGGCTTCTTCGAGAAGATGCAGGACTTCCAGCACTTCCTCATCCCTGATTTTCTTTGCGGCGCCTTCGTTGATCACGGCATCCAGATCGTCATACAGTTTGCCGTAGTCGGTCACTTTGGAAGGATGCCGGTAACGGACGGTATTACCATAGTCATCCAGGTATTCCACGGTTGCCCAGTTGTCTTCCTTTTCCAGAACGAACGGCGGGGTCAGCGGTTCTTCACCGACCATCATGCGGGACAGATTGCCCATCGACATTTTGACAAAGCTTCCCTTTGTACCATGAGCAACAAAACGGGGATACGGAATCTTGACCAGATGGCTGGAACGCACCGAAACTCTGAGACGGTCGCCATAGAACAGCATCAGATCGATATAGTCTCTGCCGCCTTTCGGATTGACAATACCGCGCACGTCACTGACCATGCGGTCCGGTTTGCCGAACAGACCGATCATCTGATCCAGGGTATGGATCACCAGTCCATACAGCATGTCACCGTTGCCGGTATTCTTCGGATTGAAATAGTCATAATGGGATTCGACTTCAATCAGATCACCGAGCACGCCGCTTTCAATGACTTCTTTCAAAGCCAGGAAGTCGGTGTCATAACGGCGGTTCTGATTGACGTAACATGTCAGACCTTTTTCGGTTGCGAGATCAAAGACTTCTTTGCCCTGGGCGGCCGTCATGGCGAACGGTTTTTCCACCAGAACGTTTTTACCGGCATTCAGAAATTCTTTCGCATACGGCACGTGGAAGCGGTTCGGTGTATTGATGACGACAAGATTCACTTCCGGATCGTTCTTGATATCGTCAAAACTGCTGGTGAAACGATAATCCGGATATCTTGCCTCAAGATCAGGATTGATTTCACTCTCAAGACGATAGATCCATTTCACACAGACATTTTCTTTATTGCGGATGAAAGGCAGATGATAGCGGCGGACACTGTTGCCAAAACCGATATATGCGACATTCAGCATGATAAAAAACTCCTCTTCTGTATATGCCTTCATCGTAGAAAAAATCAATTCACCCTGCTTTCAGAAAACTGTCGTTTAAAAGGCCGCCGCTTAAAAAAGGGATCCTCGCGGATCCCTTACTGTTCGTCTGCTTCCTTCAGATGCTGTGTTTCTTCGATTTCCATGATCTCACCGACCCGGATGGCATGACGGCCGCCTTCATATTCCGCGGCGAGCCATTCGTCGACGATCATCTTGGCGGTTTCGATACCGATGACTCTGGCGCCAAAAGCGATCATGTTGGTGTTGTTGTGCTGCTTGGACAGTTTTGCCGTATACGGTTCCGAGCAGACACAGGCCCGGATGCCATGGACTTTGTTGGCAGCCAGGGAAATTCCGACACCGGTGCCGCAGATCAGCACGCCGCCGTCCACTTCACCGGACGCGACCATTTTAGCAGCCTTGTATCCGGATACTGGATAATTGAACCGTTCGGAGCTATCGGTGCCGACGTTGATCACTTCATAACCTTTTTCTTCCAGATACGCCTTGATTTCATTTTTCATGTCAACTGCGACATGATCGTTGCCGATAACAAGTTTTTTCATTTTCTTCCTTTTCCTTCCATATAGTTTATAATTTCCTGAAAATCACGGATTTCAAGATCCGCGCCGGATGTATCCTGATGGATCTTTGAGCCTTTATAACCAAAGACAAACAGTCCGGCTGCTTTCGCCGCTTTGATACCGTTAGGTGAATCCTCAATGACTGCCATTTCTTCTTTTCTGACGCCTTTCTCTGCCAGCTGCTCAGCCGTCTTCAGAAAGATGTCCGGAGCGGGCTTGCCGCGCAGACCTTCCTCGTAGGTCACAATGACGTCAAAGTCGTGGGCCAGTGAAATACCCCGGCGGATCTGCTCATAATGCTGCATCGTTCCGCTCGTCGCGACCGCACTTAAGACTCCTCTCTCTTTCAGAAAGGCAAGAAATTCTTTCAGCTGCGGCATGGCCGGAACCCTTCCGGATTCCATGACTTCCGCGTATTCGTCATAGATGCCGTGTCTGACTTCCTCAAGAGAGAAACGCTCCGCCAGGTGATAGGTCTCCCGGACGATCCGGGTGATCTCAGCTTCCGGCCGGCCCAGAAAAGCGGACAGTTCCGCAAAAGACGCAGACAGGCCGTTGGCAGCCAGAAAATGCCGGATACTGCTGAGAAAGATATATTCGCTGTCAACGAGCACACCGTCGACATCAAAGATCACAGCCAGAAACGACATCTTATAATTTCAGAAGTTTTTCAGCCTGTTTAATGATCTCCGGACCATTGCACATGCCGTAGACCTGCGGCGGTATCAGTTCGATCTTCAGATCCGGAAACTGTTTTTTCAGATCGTTGAGTTTATAGCGGACCTGCGGAGCCAGCAGCACACAGTCATTGCCCGGCACTGCTTCGGCGGCGTTGGAAACTTCGCTGGCAGTGAACACCAGTTCATCCTCTTTTCCGAGTTTATGAACTGCTTCCATCGTTTTATTCACCAGAAGGCTGGTAGACATGCCGGCGGCACATAAGAACAATACTTTCTTCATAAAAAACACCTTCCTATGATTCCAGTTTACCCAAATCACAGGCAAGGTGAAAGCAGTATTCTGTCATTACAAAAATCATTTGACTGCAGAATCAGCCAAGCGCTTTCCGGAACGGTGTGAATTCCTTCCCGAACGCTGCCGAAACAGACCGGACGATCAGTTCATGATCTTTGCCTTCATGCAGACCGCTGACCTGCACGACGGCGACGATCCGGCCGTCCATATACAGCGGGAAAGCACCGCCGCTGATCAGATGCACGCCGTCATTCCGCCAGGCGGCGAGTTCATTGTCCGCCATCAGTTTGACATAGACCCAGGCACTGCTGTGACCGCTGTCGAGCACGCTCTGCTTTTTGCCGTCCATGTATTTCAGATTGGCGGAGGTCTTGCCGTCCATCATATACTGATACAACGTCAGACCGTCTTCACACCGGTCGATCCGGATGGCTACCGGCCGGTCATATTCTTTGGCCAGTTCGGCGATCGTATTGCCCAGCTTCCGCGCGTCTTCGCTGTGGAAAGAAGAAACCGACAGTTCTTCTTCCTGTCCAGCCAGCACCTTCAGATCATTTTCGTCATATTGCGTGTACTGACTGCGGATACATTCGAGAATATGGGCTTCCCGCAGGATCGCGTCATAGGGCATGACGTCACTTTCTGCTTTGCCCTGACGGATCAGTTCGTCAAAGTGGTGGATCTGGCCGTAGAAGTCGTCATTGACATAGGGGGCAGTGAATGTTTCGTCTTTGCCGTTTTTATGCACGATCCAGGTGGACGGCCGGTGCAGATCAACGATCGTGATCGATCCTTCACTGCCATAGATTTCCGCATTGCGGGGTGCGCTGCGGTCAAAGGCGACTTCCATTTCGGCACAGCCGTTGGCAAACTTCATCATGCTGTCGACATACCAGTCTACGCCGTTATAGTAGTTGGCATACGTCTGTTCAAAGACAGGTTCGCCTTTCAGCAGATCCTCGATCAGATTCACGCAGTAGATGCCGCTGTCCAGCAGAGCACCGCTGCCTTTGTCACCGCTGGTGTGATAGCTTTTGCCAATGGCTTCCTTCGGCAGGGCGAAACAAATCTTCGTGAAGATCTTTTCCACTTCGCCGATCATGCCTTCCGCAAGCTGTTTTTTGATTTCCTGATAAGCCGGCAGGAAACGCGGCTTCATCGCTTCCATGAACAGGACATGATTCTCTTTCGCGCACTGAATGATGGCTGCTGTCTCTTCTTCACTGACCGCGGCCGGCTTTTCGCAAAGAACCGGTTTGCCGGCGGCCAGCGCTTTCACCGCCCACTCGGCATGCATGCCGTGCGGCAGGGCGAGATATATTGCGTCGACATCCGGATCGCCGATCAGCAGATCATGTCCGACATATTTCTTCTCACACGGAAATTCTTCCGCGAATCTGTCCAGTTTTTCCTGCGACCGGCCGCTGATTGCATATAATACTGCGTCTTCTTCATACTGCAGACTTTTCGCAAAACGGTGGGCGATATTGCCCGCTCCCAAAATACCCCAGCGTATCATCGTAATACCTTCCTCTTTCTGTTTTTATTATCTCTGAAAAATGCCGCTTCCGGAAGGAAACAGCATTTCTTTTCAGTCAAGATCAGCGCCGTTGGATCTGTATACCTTCTGGATGTAATAGAAGCTGTCCTTCTTCTTTCGTTCCAGATTGCCGTTGCCCTGATCGTCCATGTCGACATAGATCATGCCGTACCGCTTGTCCATCTGACCGGTCGTGAAGCTGACCAGATCGATGAAGCCCCAGACGGTATAGCCTCTGAGATCCACCCCCTCTTCCACGGCTTCTTCCATGGCCTTGATGTGGCGGCGGTGGTAGTCGATGCGGTACGGGTCATGGATACTGCCGTCTTCTTCGACCTTGTCAAAAGCACCGAGGCCGTTTTCGACATCGAACAGCGGTTTGTTATAGCGGTCGTAGATAACGTGCAGAAAGTATTTGAAACCGGTCGGATCGATCTGCCAGCCCCAGTCGGAAGCTGTGATATACGGATTCTTGGCACCGTTGACCAGGTTGCCGCCGGCCTTGTCGCTTTCTTCCATGCCGTGTGTTGTCACACAGGAAGAAGAATAATAGGAGAATGCCAGGAAATCAGCTGTGCCTTCCTTCAGATCTTTCTTATCTTCTTCACTGACTTCGATATGGATACCCAGTTCGTTCCAGATCCGCTTTGCGAAAGACGGATATTCGCCCCTCAGCATCGTATCGGCACAATAACAGAAATTATCCTGGAACTTTTTGTAGGCTGCCATCACGTCTTCCGGATCCGGTGTCAGAGGATAGACGCAGACACCGGCAATCATCGTGCCGACCTGAATGGCAGGATCGATCTCATGTGCAGCCTTGACAGAGCGGGCAGCCGCAACCATCTGGTTATGGACGCTGACATATCTGCTTTCGACACTGGCATTCATGCCCGGCATGGACGCAAAGAGATACAGGACATTGATCTCATTGAAGGTCAGCCATTTGTTTACCAGCCCCTTGTATTCCCGGAAGCAGGTCGTCGCGAAGGTGACGAACTCATCGATCATCGCCCGGTTTTCCCAGCCGCCGTATGTCTCTTCAAAATATACAGGTTCATCGTATTTATAGAGGGTGATGACCGGCTCGATATTGTATTTCCGCAGTTCGGTGAATACATTCCGGTAAAATTCAACGCCTTCCTGATTGACTCCGCCGGCAATTCCGTGGGGATAGATTCTCGCCCAGGAAACCGTCGTGTTGAAACCGGTCAGACCGAGTTCGGCAAACAGGGCAATGTCTTCTTTATAACGGTGATAGAAATCCATTGCCGTGTGGTTGATATAATGGACGTCATCAAACAGTTCGTATCTGGCACCTTCCGGCAGTCTGCCGAACTGCCTGATCTTTCCTCTTGTTCCGTCCGCATTGCGGTAATGGATCCATCTCATATCTGTCGTCGATCCGGCATCACCGTAATCGATCTGTACCGGACTTTTGCCGCCTTCGTTCCAGCCGCCTTCCGCCTGGGCTGCACTGATCGAACCGCACCACAGAAAATCTTTTGGCATTGTCATATATAACCCCCCTATTGTTTTCTTTATGGTTCTATTGTAGCGAAACTGCTATTCTTACTGAAATACACAATTGACACAAGTTATGCCATTCCAATGAAAAAACACCTGTTTCATCAGGTGTCTTTTCTTCAGTCGTTCAGCAGTTTTCTGGCAATCTCGATAGCGCCTTTGCCGTCCATGGTGCCATAGACCCGCATGTCAATGCCATCGATCGGCTTGCCCGGGAACTTCGCCTGCAGATTCTTCAGAGCATAGCGTACCTGCGGGCCTAACAGAATGCAGTCGGCATCCGGTCCGTATTCGTCGACCTGACCAAGTCCGTAAGCATCGATGCTGTAATCCTTGCCGGCTGCAGCTGCCGCGTCTCTCATCTTGTTGACAAGAAGAGATGTGCTCATACCGCCGGCGCAAAATAATACGATTCTTTTGTCTGCCATATCGGCCTCCTGTTTTCTGGTTTCATCATATCACCTGGCAACAAAATGCAGAAGATGAAATTCGTAACTGTCAGTCGAGATCCTCACCGTTTGATTTATAGACTTTCTGGATGTAAAAGAAACTGTCTTTCTTCTTTCTTTCCAGGGTTCCGTTGCCTTTGTCATCCATGTCGACATAGATCATGCCGTATCTCTTTTCCATCTGGCCGGTGCCGGCTGATACCAGATCAAGGCCTGCCCAGGTCGTGTAGCCGAAGATACCGACTCCTTCTTCCACTGCCTGTTTGAGAGCTTTGATATGGGCGCGGTGATAGTCGATGCGGTAAGTGTCATGAATACTGCCGTCTTCTTCGACTTTGTCGAAGGCACCAAGACCGTTTTCGACATCGAAGAGCGGAACCTGATAACGGTCCCAGAGCAGGTTCAGGAAATAACGGTAGCCGGTCGGATCGATCTGCCAGCCCCAGTCACTTGCCTTCAGATACGGATTGGCAAATCCCATCTGCATATTGCCGCCCACCGGTGTTCCGTCGGTATGGGTGGTAATGCAGTTGGACATGTAGTAGGAGAAGCCGAGGAAGTCGGCAACGCCTTCCTTCATGATTACTTTGTCTTCTTCTGTGATATCCAGCGTGACACCATACTTGTCCCAGATCCGCTTCGCGAATGTCGGATAGGCGCCTCTCAGCATGGCATCGCCGCAGTAACAGAAGATATTCTGGAAGTATTCATAATTCGCCATGACGTCTTCCGGATCCGGGGTCAGCGGATAAGTGCACAGTCCGCACAGCATGGCGCCGATCCTGAGATCCGGATCGATCTCATGGGCAAGCTTTGCTGTTCTGGCAGATGCGATGATCTGGTTGTGCAGTTCTTCAAAACGGAGCTGGGCTGTCTCATTGTTCAAGCCAAATGCCATCAGGATGTTGATTTCATTAAAGCCCATCCACTTGTTGATCAGACCCTTGTATTCGGTGAAGCAGACTCTGGCGAATTCCACGAATTCATCGATCATGGCACGGTTGGACCAGCCGCCGTATGTCTCTTCGAAATAGACAGGCTCGTCATACTTATACAGAGTAATGACCGGATCCATGCCCAGTTCTCTCGCTCTTGTGAAGACCTGGCGGTAGAATTCCACGCCTTCTTTGTTTACACCGCCCTGAATGCCGTAGGGATAAATGCGGCTCCAGGCAACGGAGGTGTTGAATGTCGTAAAGCCCATTTCGGCAAAGAGATCCAGGTCTTCCCGCCAGTGATGATAAAAGTCGCAGGCGACATGGTTTGTATAGTGCAGATCGTCAAAGATCCTGTACTTCGCACCTTTTGGCAGATGACCCCAGAGACCCATGGAACCCCTTGTTCCGTCCGCGTTCTCAAACCAGATCAGACGGTGTTCCTTTGTGGATCCGGCGGTTGCGTAATCGATCTGAACCGGGCTTTTTCCGCCCTCGTCCCAGGCACCTTCCGCCTGTTCAGCACTGATGGATGTACCCCATAAAAATCCTTTTGGAAATGACATATCGGTTTCTCCTTTTTCTTACATTCACATCTTAATAAAGATATATATGTACATGTGTTACTAAAGCGTCATTGTAAATGCCGTGAAATGAAAGAAGACCCGGTTGGGTCTTCCTGTCTGTTATTCGATAACTTCGCCGTTGCTTTCGCAGACTTTTTTATACCAGAAGAAGGAATCTTTTCTCTTTCTTTCAAATGTTCCTTCACCCTTGTCGTTCATGTCGACATAGATCATGCCGTAGCGCTTGTCCATCTGTCCGGTCGAAGCGGAAACCAGGTCGAGTCCGCCCCAGGTCGTGTAGCCGAAGATGTTGACACCTTCATTGACTGCTTCCTTCAATTTTTCGATATGCGCTTTCAGATAGGCAATGCGGTAATCATCATGAATGGAGCCGTCTTCTTCGACCTTGTCATAGGCACCGAGACCGTTTTCGACATCGAAGAGCGGTACCTGATAACGGTCATTCAGTGTATGCAGCATGTACTTGTATCCGGTCGGATCGATCGTCCAGCCCCAATCGGAAGCTTTCAGATATGGATTCTTCGCGCCGCTGAAGACATTGCCGGAACCCTTTTCCGCATCATGGGTCGTGATGCAGCTGGAACTGTAGTAGGAGAAGCCGAGGAAATCCGCCTTTCCTTCCAGCATATCCTTTTTATCTTCATCTGTAACTTCAAGTGTCACACTGTCCTGATCCCACATTCTCTTTGCAAAGGACGGATAGGCGCCTCTGACCATGGCATCGGCACAGTAGCAGAAGTTCTCCTGGAAGTTGACATAGTTGGCCATGACATCTTCCGGATCCGGGGTCAGCGGATAGGAACAGATACCGGCGATCATACAGCCGACCTTCAGATCAGGATCGATCTCGTGGGCTGCCTTGACACTTCTGGCAGAGGCGATGATCTGGTTGTGGATCTGTTCATAGATATTCTGCATTGGCAGATTGCTGTTGCCCATCTGACGGAACATCAGCAGGATGTTGATTTCGTTGAAGGTCATCCACTTTGTGATAAGACCTTTGTATTCTCTGAAACATACCTTGGCGAATTCCACGAACTCGTCAATCATCGCCCGGTTTTCCCAGCCGCCGTATGTCTCCTCGAACCATACCGGTTCGTCATACTTGTAAAGGGTGATCACCGGATCCATGCCAAGTCTTCTCGCTTCGGTGAATACATTGCGGTAGAACTCCACACCTTCCTTGTTCACGCCGCCCTGTACGCCATACGGATAGATCCGGCTCCAGGCCAGGGAAGTATTGAAGGTCGTGAAGCCCATTTCGGCAAACAGGGCCAGGTCTTCCTTCCAGTGATGGTAGAAATCCGCCGCGTCGTGATTGGTGTAATGAATGTCGTCGAACAGCTGGTATTTCGCACCTTCGGGCAGTTTGCCAAACGCCGGCATCGAACCTCTGGTTCCATCCGCGTTCAGAAACCAGACCTTGCGCATATGTGATGCATCACCGGCTGCCGCGTAGTCGATCTGTACCGGACTCTTGCCGCCTTCGTTCCAGCCGCCTTCCACCTGTTCGGCGCTGATGGATGTACCCCATAAGAATCCTTTTGGAAATGACATGTTTTCTCCTCCTATTTATTTACGCTGGCCATACGGAACCAGGTATAGTGCTTGCCTTTCATCGTGACGGAAAGCTGATAGACATTCTCCGGCCATGTACAGCCGCCAAAGCCGCCGTCACCGATCGCATAGATATCGGAACCGGTCTGTTTCATCAGGACCGCCACTTCCCGGATCGTATCGGTGTCCGCGCATTCCACGGATGAATTCAGGAAGCACAGGGTCAGTGTGCCGGGCTTGTAGCTGTGGACATAATTGACCAGCTCGCGGATATCTTCCACCATGATGCCGCCTCTGGAACCGGGTGCCGGCAGGTCAATGCAGTCAGCACCGGCATCGATCAGCCGGCGGATGATTTCCTTTGCGTCATAGTCTGCGGCCGGATCGCCGAGTACCTTTTCGGTAATGCCGTCTTCCCATTTGCCGGCCATCACCAGCATGTCGTCGCCCAGCAGTTCCTTTGCCATCTTTGTGGCAGCGATGACATCTTCCAGATGGGTGCCGGAGCCGGGATTGCCGCCGTGGACAATGAAGTCAGCGCCGATTTCCTTTGCCTTGAGAATATGTTCCTTTGTGGCAACCATGCCTTCTCTTCTGTAAAGAGCCTTTTTGCCGCCGTCTTCATGTCCGGCTTTCGGACAGCCGAGATAAATGCCGATCGGCCGGTAACCGCATCTGGCTTTGAGTTCTTTCAGTGTCATGCCCTGCAGTCCGGGATTGTCCGTTTCATGATCCAGGTCAAAGGTATTGAGCATGACCATGTCCGCACCCCAGGCAAACATCAGTTCGCTGTTGGTAACGCCTCTGACAACACCGGGTCCGGCAAACAGAAGATGCTGACCCATAATGACACGGTGCTCACTCTTCAGGATGGATTCCTTCAGATCCATTGCACTCATTTTTGCAAAATCGCTTTTTGAAGCGCTGATCAGTCTGACAACATTGCTCATAATTCCTCCCCGTTGGTCCTGATGACATTCTGATACCAGAAGAACGAATCTTTCCGGCTTCTTGCATATGTACCGTGGCCCTGATCATCCAGGTCCACATAGATAAACCCGTAACGCTTGGACATCATGCCTTCACTGGTCGACACAAGATCCATCGCTGCCCATGTCAGATAGCCGATGACATCGACACCATCCTGTTCACAGGCGGTTTTCAATTGTTCGATATGTTTCCGCAGATAATCGATACGGTAACTGTCATGAATCCTGCCGTTTTCTTCCACTGTATCATACGTACCCAGGCCGTTTTCGACGATCAGGACCGGTTTCTCATATCTTTCATATAATTCATTCAGCATGATCCGCAGACCTGCAGGGTCAATTGTCCAGCCAAACGGCGTCACTTGCAGATCGGGATTGATGGCTGTTCCGTCACTGCTGGCAAGGTTTGAGCGATAATAGGACGGAGCCAGGAAATCCAGGGTATTCGCTTTCAGGAAGGCCTGGTCTTCTTCACTGATCTTTACACCGTTTCTCTGCAGATCCTGCCGGAAATAATACGGGATGGTTCCTTTCGCCATGACATCGGCATACCGCCAGTTATCCCGATCCGCTTTCATCTTCAGAAGATAATCCGCCGGTGAGGCATGCAGGGTGTAGGTCGGGGCGCCGGCAATTTCGCAGCCGGCCAGCAGACCTTTTGCGTGGCAGATTTCCGTGAATGCGGCATTGGCAAGAAGTTTATGGTACGCGCACTGCAGCAGTACTTCTTCTCTTGTCTTTCCTTCCGGTACGATCGTACCGCCGACCATATACAGTGCGTGATTCATGACATTGATCTCGCAGAAGGAGATCCAGTATCTGACCCGGTCAGCATAGCGGTCGGTGATCGTCTGTACATACTCTTTGTAAAGGCTGACCGTTTCCCGGTTGTAGAAGCCGTTGTATTTCGTCACGACCCATAATGGCATGTCGAAGTGAATCGTCGTGATGATCGGTTCGATATTGTGCTTCTTCAATTCGTCGATGACATTGTCGTAGAATTGCAGGCCTTCTTCGCTGACATGATCCGGGCCTTCCGGAAAGATCCTTGACCAGAGAACCGAAAAGCGCAGGGCTTTGAATCCCAGTTCGCCATACAGGGCGATATCCTCTTTGTAATGCGAATAGAATTCGACACCGTTTCGTGAGGGATACCATTCATCGGGATGTTCCAGATATCTTCCCGGATCATTGAGATACTGGAACCGGGTCCCCTTTCCCTGCGGCATGATATCAACGACCGTTTCACCCCGGGAATCATAGCCGCCTTCGCACTGGCCGCCGCTGATCGACGAGCCCCACAGAAAGTTATCTCTCATATCACTCTTCCCCCAGGATCTTTGCGGCACTGGTGTAATTGATGCCAAGCCGGTCAACACCCATGTCAATCAGTTCCAGGAAATGCTCACGGGTACGGATGACACCGCTGCCCTTGACGAGACATTTTCCGTCTGTCTCCTTCAGAAGAAGCTCCACGACGTCACTGGCAGCGCCGCGCAGTTCATGACCGGTCAGGAATCCGGTGCTCGTCTTGACGAAGTCCGCGCCGGCGTTCATGACACAGTGACAGCCGCGGATGATTTCGTCGGTATTCAGTGCGTCGGTTTCCAGGATGACCTTCAGTCTGCGGCCGTATTCATGACAAAGATCAGCACAGGCTTTCAGATCTTCCGTGACTTCTTCGTCTTTGCCGCTGCGCAGTTTGCCGTAGTTCATGACAATGTCGATTTCCTCCACACTGTCATATTTCATGACATCCTCAAGCTGGGCAAGCCGGCTTTTCGTTGAGGAGGTGCCGAAGGGAAAATCGACAACCGGCGAGATCCTTGTATGTGTGCCTTTGACATACGGCTCCAGCAAAGCGATATAGGCCGGATTGATGCACAATGTCTTTACTTTCAGCTGCACGCCGGCTTCTGCGGCGCGGATCAGTTCCGCTTCGGTTGTTTCCGGTTTGAGTACTGCATAGTCGATGTAGGAAGCCAGTTCATCTCGGCTCATTTCACATGCTTTCTTCATTCTCACACCTCAGTAATCAATATCGTTTGCCAGATCTTCACCATTGGTACGGATGACTTTCTGATACCAGTAGAAGGATTTCTTGCGGTATCTTTTCAGATCGAGAAGATCGTCGAATGCCCTGTTGACATAAACGAAGCCATAACGCTTTCTGATTTCCTTATGGGAAGAAAGGAAATCGAACGGGCTCCAGGCAAGATAGCCCATCAGGTCGACACCGTCCTCCTCGACAGCTTTCTTCAGATTGGCGATATGAGCCGCATGATAAGAAATGCGCTCATCGTCATATACTTTCCCGTCAACCAGTTCCTCATCCCTGCCGATGCCGTTCTCGACAATGAACAACGGCTTTTTATATCTGTCATAGAAGTCATTCAGCAGGAAGCGCAAACCTTCCGGATCGATCTGCCAGCCCCAGGCATTGGCTTTGAGGTTGGGATTTCTCGGTCCTCTCTTTTCCCGGATCAGGGCATCCTGTTTTTCAACCGTGTCCTTGATTTCCGGCTTGTCAGCGCAGACGGCACTCTGGTAGTAGGAGAAAGCCAGAAAGTCGATCTTTCGGGAAGCGGAACGCACGACAGCCTGTTCTTCCTCACTGTAATCAACCGTGATGTTTCTCTGCTTCATATAGTTGGCAAAGTACGGCGGGAATTCTCCTGTTGTCATGACATCAAACATCAGATAGTTCTGCATCTGGTTCTTGAACTTCGCCGCCAGCATGTCCTGGCTTGTGCAGTTCAGCGGGAAACTCGGCGCTGTTCCGATCATGCCGCCGACTTTGGCTTCCGAATCGATCCGCTTGATTGTTTCCAGAGCACGGCTGTG
This sequence comes from Solobacterium sp., assembly GCA_017404505.1. Classification (GTDB taxonomy): domain Bacteria; phylum Bacillota_I; class Bacilli_A; order Erysipelotrichales; family Erysipelotrichaceae; genus Bulleidia. The sequence continues at coordinate 118,573 of JAFRCE010000007.1, forward strand.
TGCGATCAGGACATTGGTGTTCAGCTGACTAATCAACTCTGCTTCCGTCATGTCCTGCGGTTTGATGACACCCGCCACGAGATCCGGCATCCCAATGCAGTAATTGATCTCGTTGTAGGTCAGCCAGTAACGGACTTTTCCTTTCATCCGCCTGACGATTACTTCCACATGTCTGTCAAAGAATTCAATGACCTGCTTGTTGAGGAAGCCGTTGTATTTGCGCATCAGATGATCCGGCATGTCGAAGTGGACCAGCGACACGACTGGTTCAATCCCCTTTTCGTTCAGATAATCAATCATCTGTTCATAGAAGGCCAGACCTTTTTCGTTTGGTTCATCGTCACCCAGAGGATTGATCCTCGACCAGACAATCGAGAACCGGTAAGCTTTGAAGCCCATTTCCGCCATCAGGTCGATATCTTCCTTCCAGTGATGATAATGATCGGTCGCGACACTGGTATCACAGAACATCGGCGCAATGCCCGGTTCCGGTGTCACAACGAGTGTGTCATAAACATTCAGGCCCTTGCCGTCTTCCAGATATGCGCCTTCCGACTGGACGTTGCTGGTGGCCGCACCCCAAAGAAAATCACTTTTCATAAACCCTCCGATAAAAAAACGCACCTGAAAAGATGCGTCAGTTTCTTGTCATCATGACGGTCATTTCGCCGTCAAAAACAACCTGTTCCTTCTGCGGAATGACAAAACTGTCTCCGATACTGACGGTAATGCCGTCGACTTTTCCGGTTCCGGCAACGACCGTCGCCAGCTGGTAGTTTTCATCACAGAACGGATATTCACCATATACATTGATTCTGGTCACGGTAAAAGAATCATTTGAAATGAATTCCGTCCTGTCACCATACAGGTCATATACGCTGAACGGATGGATGTCATTCGCCCATAACTGCGGATCGTATTTGACGCATTCGATTCCTTCTTCCAGATTCAGCGGCCGTTCCTTTCCTTCGGCATCTTTGCGGTGGAAGTCATACAGACGGTACGTGACATCGGTCGCCTGCTGGATCTCATAAGTCACACAGCCTTTGCCGACCGCGTGAACGACTCCGGACGGTGTATAGACAAAGTCGCCGCTTTTCACCGGCAGATGACGGAGCAGTTCGTCCCATCTGTCTTCCTGTACCATTGTCCGGAATTCCTCTTCATTTCCGGCATTGTGGCCGTAGATAATGTTGGCGCCTTCAATGCAGTCCAGGAAATACCAGGCTTCGTTCTTGCCGAACGGAAAGCCGAGTTTTTCCGCCAGCGGCGTGTCAGGATGTACCTGCACACTGAGACTTTCCTCCGGACCGACCAGAGAAATGATCACCGGAAACGGTTTCCCCTCCCGGTCGAAGATTTCCTGATGCTCATCCCAGATCTGTTTCAGAGTCATACCGCGGAACGGTTCGCTCTGACAGATATTCGACCCTTTTTTATCGCAGCTGAAAGCCCAGGTCTGGCCGGTGCCGTCCGGCATTTCATGATAGCCGAAATAGTTTTTGACCAGTGTATTGCCCCAAAGAGCCGGTCTTGCGATTGCTTCAAAAAATAATACAGGCATAAGAACCTTTCTAGCCCACGAACAGTGAGAGTGTTGTCAGCATAGCTGTTAAGACAGCCAGGACATTGGCGAAAGTCAGTGATCTCGGCTTTTCATAATAGAGCGTAGCCTTCGGATACCGCTTGTTGTATTTATCGATCTGCGACTTGTTGTAATTGCTGATCTGGTTGCCCTGCAGGCAGTTGAACAGTGACATCATGGCAATGACAAGGATCAGGATCTTCATCCAGATGGATGTGCCGATTCCCCATGCCTTCGGCCAGGGGAAGACAGCCAGCAGGAAGGCGACGACTGCCGTCCAGAGTGCATAGGGCACAAACTGGTTTTCCTTATATCCCACTTCCTTCGGATAGTTTGTCGATCTTGCGGCCTTTTCTTCTTTTTCTTTCTGTTTCTTTTCTTCGTATACCTGGGAGTAAGCTTTCTGCTTCACTTCCATGACATCGGTGCCGCAGTGCGGGCATCTGGTCAGATGCCGGTCCAGTTTCTTTCCGCATTTTCTGCAATACATTTCATCTCCTCCTTATTTCAGAATGATCTGCTGCAGATTCAGCAGAATGACAACGATACTGACCGTGATCGCGGCGATGGCATACAGGGTATTCTGCGACGGCTCGTACCCTTTCTTCTTGTCGCTGTAGTCAACGTACAGGGACAGAGCCGCAAGCAGAATCGAAAGAATATAGAGGATCATACTGATGATATAAACAATTTTGATATTCCAGCCAAAGGCATTGAATGCCGTACCAAGCACGAAGTCAAAGACGATAATTGTCAATATCATCAATAAGATCGCGTATTTACCCAGATGATTGGGGCGGGGATTTTCTTTTAAACTCAGACCGACCGCATCCGGAGATTCTTCAATATTCGGATCGGTAATCGATTTGCCGCAGTACTGACAGAAGTCAGAATCATCCGGCAAAGCTTTTTTACATCTGGGACATACGATCATACTTATTTCCTTTCTTTTTTAGAGATAGAAGAGGGACCGTTGCCAGCCCCTCTCCCTAAAATTCTGAATGAAAGTTCTAATGGGATTTTGATTATTCAGCTGCTTCCGCTTCAGCCATCTTTCTCTGTTCGTCCTTAACAAATGCATTCCAGAACGGCCAGAAGATTGCCAGGCCAAGCGCACACATGATGAACGGCCAGATGAAGCCGCCGATGGAGAAACCGGAACCCAGCATGCCAAGCAGCGGAGACGGTGTTGCCCACGGCAGAGCGATATACATCTTGCCAACGAATCCGACAGCGGTTGCCAGATATGTCAGGAAAGCTGCCAGTGTGTGAGACACGATGAACGGGATGATCAGGAACGGGTTCAGCATGATCGGCAGACCGAACATGATCGGTTCGATGATGCAGAAGATCGCCGGCGGCAGAGAGATGGCTGCCAGAGGCTTGAACTGCGGAACCTTCTTGGAGTCTTTCCACATGAGGATCAGCAACGGCCAGCAGGAGCTTACCCACTGAGACAGACGGCACAGATTGCTTGTCCATACATGCGGCAGATCCCTGACAGCTGTGCCAGCCAGAGCTGCTTCCTGGTTTTCCAGTGTGAAGGTTGTCAGGAAGGAAGAGGTAACAGCACCGGTGATGTTGTCGCCGTGCAGACCGGCAGACCACAGCAGTGAGGACAGGAACTGCTGGAATGTGAACATGAATACGTTGTCAGCTGCACCAAGAACCGGCAGAAGAATCGTTGTGATCCATTCAGCGATGTTGAAGTTCAGCAGAGTACGGATTCCCCAGCATACGAGTGCTACGAAGAAATACGGAATGATAGCAGAGAAACTGTCAGCGATCGCCGGCGGAACGGAATCCGGCAGCGTGATCTTGATATTTCTCTTATAGCAGAAGTCGATAATATTGATGGAAATCGCGGTAGCGACCATGGCGGTGATGATACCGCCGGCTCCCCAGTAAGCAGTGGAGAGACCGGAGCCTGCACCTGCTTCTTCCAGAGTGGTAGCTGCTGTGTTGAGCATTGTTCCCATGGAATTGTAGTTCAGGAGGAAGAATGCGAACAGCGCACCGACAGCACCTGTTGTTTTGGAGAAGCCCTTGATTCCGGCATATTCAGCACCCATAGCTACGACAATGTAGATACCCATGATACCCATGGAGAGGGACTGGATCAGAACGATCTTCGGTGCCAGCGGCTTCATGAACGGAATCAGCGCATTTGCGGTCAGACCGCCGTCCGAGCAGAGCAGATAGACGATCAGTGCGATGGAACCGATCATGGTGACACCGATCGAGCCAGCCATACCTGCTACGACGGCACGTACGAACGGAATGTTGCCAAAGGTTGTCAGAGGTCCGGCAATCTTGTCGACGAATTCCATCAGGCTGTCCATAAAGGATTTCTTTTCAGTAGACATATTTTCCCCTTTCTTGTTAGTCAATAACCAATACGTCTTCTAACGCTTTTATTGTAGTCAGCATTATTGACCGCTTCTCTCAACGTTCTGTCATAACTAATGACGGCTGGTTTTTGACAGTTTTCACATAATCCTGCCGCCGCTGTGTATGCATGGAAAACATTCCGGTGAAAATAAATATTATAAGGAAGCACAGATCAAAAATGCCGTATAGTATAGATGAAAAGAGTTTCATCATGGAAAAGAAATTAAACTTTAGCGAAGTCAAGAAAGCGGCAGAAAAAGAAGTAGGTCTTTTTAGTGCCGATGATCTGAAAGCAGTCAGCGGCGGCAGAGATTTTTCGTCTGAGAAGATCATGATTGCCAGAACCATTGTTGAGGCATACAGAAAAATGGGCTACACCCGCAACGACTTCATCAAGGAACTCGACGGCAACCAGCTCGATTTTGATTACCGGGTTCTGTATATCGACATCTGGGATTATAAGCTTTAATACCAGGCATCAACGTACACAGAAACAGAAGCCAGAATTGACAGATGAAAATCATGGGATTTCCAGAAGCATCTTCGGAAAGCCCGTGATTTTTATTTCGATCCTGCCATATCATGACGTTATACATTTTTATGTTTTTATCAGGTGTATGGTAAAATGAATGCATGTCAAATAACATTATTATCAGTCATCTTGACGCTGAGATCATCGATTATCTGACAACCTGCCACGATTACTGTGACTCCTATGATATTGCCCGTGTCGTCGGTATCAACCGCCGCCAGGTCAGAAGCGAAATCGCCAATGTCAAGGAAATCCTGAGTGTTCTCGGTTATACCCTGGATTCCCGCCGCTCCAAAGGCTACCGGATCCTGGAAAGAGACCGGATCACGGCCCTGCAGGACTACATCCGCAATTCCTCGCATGGCGGCCAGTCCTTCTACACACCTTCCGGACGGCGTGATTTCATGATGGAAACACTCGTCATGAATGACGACCGCTATATCCGCCTTGACGATCTGGCTGATTCCCTGTTTGTCAGCCGTTCCACCATCAACAATGACCTGCAGTTTCTGACCCGTATCATTGAAATGCGCGGCTGCACCGTCGAAACAAAGTCACGTCAGGGTATCCGCCTGATTGGCAATGAAAAATACAAGCGGATCCTGTTGTGTGACTGCCTGTATAACATCAACACCCAGAACAACATGCATTCCAGCTTTCTGGAACTGTTCATGAATCCCCAGAGTGTTCTGGAAAACTCGATTCTTCAGACACTGATCAGCCAGAATATCGTCATGTCCGATCTAGCTATGTGTGATTTCCTTCTGTATCTGACGGTTGTCTGTCTGCGTGTCAGAGCCGGAAAAATGCTGGAAGAATCACCGGATGTCAGTATGCTGAAGGGACGAAAAGAATTTGATACCGCCGCTCTGATTGCCGTGCGCATTTCCCAGTATCTTGATATTCTGCTGAACGAGCATGAAGTCAATCAGATTGCCATTAAAATCATTACCAACCAGTCTTCAACGATGCTTGCCGAACGCTATTACCCTGAACTGACAGAGCGGATCACCCAGGAATGCACAGCGCAGATCTTTGCCATGACCGGTATCCGCCTGGAAGAACATCCGTATGCCGAACAGTTCGCCAATTATATCGATACTGCCCTGACGATCCTGTCTCTGGGTGAAAAGGTACGCAATCCTTTTTATCAGACGATCCGGGAAAGCTATCCGCTTGGCTATGATCTGGCGCTGATCGTCAAAAGTGTCTTTCTGGACCAGTGCGGCTATGTTCTTTCATCCAGCTTTATGGCATACTTCACTGTCTTCTTCAACACCTGGATCCAGGATAAACGCTACCGTCCGCGCCGGACGCTTCTGCTGTCCTCGCTCGGTGTCGGTGCCGCCAATTCCATCAACACCGAACTGATGCTGCATTTCAGTTCCGAACTGGAAGTAAAGCGGGTGGCCAGTTACTATGAACTGCCTTCGATCGATCTGAACGATTATGATCTTGTTCTGTCCACCATGCCGATCCTGCGCCATCTCGGTATCCCTTCGGTCGAGATCTCCCAGTTTATGAACAACGACGATCTGCGTAAGATTGAAACCACCGTGACTTCCGACTACTCCGTCTTCCAGCCGGAACTTGCCTGCTGTCCGTCACTGTTCATTTCCGGTGTGGCATATAAAAACCTGGAAGCGATCCGCGATATTATATCTGATAAAATCACGAATCTCTTCCCGAATCTGAAAAAGAGTTATGTGGATACCATTCTGACCTCCGATCAGAACTACCTGACCGATCTGCAGAACGGGTTCCTGTTCTGCCGTCTGGAAAAGCCATTGAACAATCTCAGTTTCGCGGTCGTCCTGCTTTTGAAGGAACCGATTCCGAATGGAGAGTTCATGATCCGGGCGTTGGTTCTGGTGTCTTCCGCTGACCGGCGGTTCTACCGGGCGCTGCGGGAAGCTTCACGGGCGATTCCCGAACAGGAACTGATGGAAATCACCGATAAAAAGAACCCTGACTATGCAGAGTTCATCAAACTGTATCATGAGGAATGGGACTGACCATTCCTTTTTCTTATATCAGACCAAGCTGCTGCAAAGCTCTGGCGATACCGTCGTCATTGACATCCGGCGCAACCAGATCGGCATCCTTTTTCAGATTAGGTGATCCATTGGCCATGGCAATGCCCATGCCGCACGCCTTCAGCAAAGCATGATCATTCATCGAATCACCGAAGGCATAGCTGTCTTTCACATCGATCCCCAGATGGGAAAGAACGAAACGGGCGGCTGTGCCTTTTGAGACTTCCTTCATACTGATTTCGCCATAAACGCCGTCCTCCGGTGTCGTGCCGTATTCGGTGGGAATGAATTTCAGTGCCGGATCGAGACGCTCCAGGAACTCATCCACTTTGTCGTTCGGTACATGTGCATCGATCTTGAGGATCGCTTCCCCCTGATAGGTATCTTCTTCCTGCAGGGCATAGATGCGGCGCATTTCCGCTCCGGACAGCCCGATCTTTTTCCCGAACTCTTCAAACATCCGGATCTGTGACGGATTGGCAAAACCGATTTCTTCGTGATAAAGAATATAGCTGCTGTCTGTTTCTTTCAGCAGATCATAGACAGAATTCAGAACCTCCACCGGCATTTCATACCTGGCGAGATTTTCGTGATCAAAATAAATTCCGCCGCCGCTGCAGTAAATGACGCCGTCCATTTCCGGACAGTCGAAACTCATGGCGCTGGGCAGATTCCGGCCGCTGCAGAGAAAACAGTAATGCCCGTTACCCCGCAGTGTCTCGACTGCCTGCCAGGCACTTTCCGGAACGGCATTGACTGCGTTGACAAGCGTTCCGTCAATATCAAAGAAGAAACATTTCGGCATGATTCACCTCCGTCATATGTCTGGATTATATATGAAAACAAAAGAAAAGTGTCCGAAGACACTGTTCTCTGTTATCTTGTGCTGTCGCGCCGGATCAAGGAAACCGGAACGATGGTCGTTTCCTCTGCTTCTTCCCCGCCGATCAGTTTCAGCAGGATCTCGCATGCCTTGCCCGAGAGTTCTTCCGGATTGCGGTCGATGGCTGTGATCGAAGGTGAGACCATCGTGGAATACGGGCTGTTGTCAAAGGCAATCAGCCTGACATCTTCCGGCGCATAAAGACCGATCTTGCCAAGCGCGCGGGTAACACCAAAGGCCGCTCGGTCGCTGGACGTGATGATCGCATCCACCTTCTTGCCTTCTTTCATGATCTTCATGACCAGTTCCTGGGTCTCCTGTTCGGAAGATCCTTTGCCGGTACGATTGAGGACATAGAGCGGATCGAATTCCAGTCCTGCTTCCGCCAGAGCGCTGCGATAACCGACGACACGCGGGTTGTCCTGCCGTTCGGCGATATAGCCCGGCATCAGCAGTATGTTCCGGCAGCCTTTTTCAATCAGGTACAAAGTGGCTTCCTTCATCGCTGCCGCGTCGTCGTTGGCGACCCAGACGATCTTTCTGTCCGAAGCCGGTTTCCGGTCGACAAACACGACCGGATAGTCTGATGCGAGAATGTCTTCCGGCACTTCACTCAGGCCGCTGACGTCAATGATGCCCTCGGCGATTTCCGTGAATGTCTTCAGGTATTCCTTTTCCCTTTCCGGATTATTGCCGGAGTCAGCGATCAGAACCTGATATCCTTTCGCCGCCATGTTTTTCTCCACCGCATGAGCGAGACTGGAGAAGAAAGAATTGTCCGTTGTCGGTATGATCATGCCAATTGTCTTCATTTCATTCACCTCTGAGTCCTTCGATCAGTTCCTGATACGGTCTTCCCTTGCCGAACAGGGCGCTGGAGCCGAGGATGAATCCGTCGGCACCGAGATTGGAAAGGTCTTCAATAACGTCCGGACTGCAGTGTCCGTCGATCATGACCTTGAAGCCGTATTCTTCCTTCAGTTTTACCAGCTGCTCAACCTTTTTCCTTGTGAAGTCAATGAATCCCTGGCCGGCAAAGCCCGGGTTGACAGTCATGACAAGAACATAGTCACACAGGTTCAGGATCTCGGAAATCGATGCCACACTGGTATCCGGATTGACCGCGATGCCCGCATAGGCACCCATTTCCTTGATGTGGGCAAGCGTTTTGACAACATAGCGTTCGCTTTCCGGATGGATATAAATAATATTGGCACCGGCCTTAATAAACCAGTCGACCTTGGATGCCGGATTCTCGATCATCAGATGGCAGTCAACCAGTTTGTCCGTGTATCTTCTGATCGTTTCCACGTCCATGACACCCATTGTAAAGTTCGGAACGAATGTACCGTCCATGATATCGCAGTGGAAGATGTCGACACCGGCATCGTCCAGGGCTCTGACTTCATCCGCCAGATGGCCGTAATTGGCGCACATCATGCTGGGGCATAAGAGTCTTTCTGTCATAATTCACCTCGTTTTTTTCCACATCCATCATACTGAACCGTTCTGTTTCTTCTGTTTAATAAAGTGGCAATAATAATGCCTCCTGTCTTTCATATACACGCACCGATACAGATACAATAAAATCAGAAAATAACAGGAGGACTTTTTATCATGGAATTTACATCTGTCATGCATATCGCCTTTTACACCGACAACTGGGATGAAATGATTGACTTTTACACCAATACCCTTGGCCTGAAACTGAAAACATATGTTAAGTTTAAAGAGTATCTGAGCCGTCCGGACCGTAAGGAAATGTACGAAATTGCCCTGAAGGATCCGGAGCGGCCGTTTAATGCGTATATTGAAATCGCACCGGGTCAGTTCATCGAGCTTTTCCCGGCCCGTCCGGAACAGAAACCGCATACAGACTGGAACGAATACAAGGGTTATTCGCACTTTGCCTTGCTGGTCGACGACATCTTCAAAGCCTATGATGAAGTTGTCGCCAAAGGCATCGAGCCGCGCAACAAGCCTTCCAAGGGGCCAAGCGGAACCTGGCAGTTCTGGATTCATGATCCGGATATGAACTGGTTCGAAATCATGCAATATACGGAAGACTCTTATCAGGTGAAAGGACACATCTCAGAATGAAACTCGGAATTATCGGAACCGGCATGATCGTCAATCATTTCCTTCCTTTTCTTGTCAAAATGGAAGGTCTGAGCGTCAATGCCATTCTCAGCACTCCCCGCAGTATTAATAAGGCGAAAGAACTTGCCGCTCAGTACGGCATCGCCAATGTCACATCCGACTTTGATGAACTCTGCGGCTTTGACATCGACACGGTCTATGTCGCCGTGCCGAATTACATGCATTTTGACTACTGCAAAAAGGCCATGGAACGCAAGCTCAACGTCATCGTCGAAAAGCCGATGGTCAGCAACGACACCGAAGCGAAAGCACTGCGGGACATCGCCGTCAGCAGTCACTGCTTCCTCTTTGAGGCAATCACCACCCTGTATCTCGGCAATTATCAGAAGGTAAAGGAATGGCTGCCCCGCATCGGCACTGTCAAGATCGCCCAGAGCCAGTACAGCCAGTACTCCAGCCGCTACAATGCCTTCCGGGCCGGTGAAGTGCTGCCTGCCTTCGATCCTGCCAAGGCCGGCGGTGCCCTGATGGATCTGAACCTCTACAACATTCACTACATCATGGGCCTCTTCGGCATGCCGAAAAGTTATAAATACTATGCCAACGTTGAAAGAGACATCGATACTTCCGGCACCCTGATCATGGAATATGACGGCTTCCAGGCGATCTGTCTGGCCGCCAAGGATTCCAAGGGACTGCGCGGCGGTATCATCCAGGGAACGGATGGCGTCATCAAAACCGACGTATCGCCAAACCTGGTCGGCAAGGCCGTTCTTGAACTGAACGACGGCACCGTGGAGGAATATGACGACGGCTTCACCAACAAACGGATGATTCCCGAATTTGAAGCCTTCATCAAAGCGATCAACACGGAAGACTATGACTTCTGCTATGAGATGCTCGATAAGAGCGTGGCAGTCGCGGAAGTTCAGACGAAAGCCAGGCTGGCAGCCGGCATCGTCTTCGACGCGGATAAGTAATTGAAAAGACCTGCATTCCACGATTACCTGGAATACAGGTCTTTTTATCTGCTTTCCGCTGCAGCCAACGACTTCAGCGTCCAGTCTTTGATCTTCTGCTTCGCGGACTGTACTTCCGCCGAACCGACGGCCAGACCGTCCAGGACTTCTGACTGTTTGCATGTCTCTTTGATTTCCGCGACACTACGGCCCAGGCCGCTGCCGGCATGCGTCGTGAATGGAATGATGACTTTGTTTTCAAACGGATAACTCTTCAGGAATTCACTGACCTGCAGAGGCATCGTGTGATAGTAGATCGGATAACCAAGATAGATGATGTCATATTGATCGAAGTTTTCGATCGGTTCTGGTTCGTATATTCTTTCCGGCCGCAGGGCTTCCGTTCTGTTGATGCGGTAGAGATCAGAGCCGGTGATTTCCGCGATCTGATCCGCCACCTGTTCGGTATGTCCCTTGACGAGTCTTTCAACCTTGCCGAAGGAATAATCCTTGGTCATCGAGAAGAACGCGGTCAGGATCTTTTTCTCACTCATAGTAAATTTCCTTATGCCAGTTCCGGCTGATACGGTTTCATAAACTGCAGGGTGGAGCGGCTGATCGCCATCAGGAAGAGTGTTGAAATGCCGGCGACGATCACTTCGGTAATGATGAAGGCGAACCATACGGTATTCACGGTTCCGATACGGGACAGCAGGAACGCGCTTGCCAGCATGATGCACAGCTGCATCACGGATGTGAACAGTGTTTTACTGCTGTGGCCGAGAGCCTGGAAGAAGGCACCGAACAGCAGTGTCATGCCTGAGAACGGGAAGACGAAGCTGACGATACGCAATGCCCGGATACCGATATCAAACACCTCACCCTGGGCGTTGAACATACCAAGCAGAGCCTGCGGCATCAGCTGGAAGACAGCGAGTCCGATCAGGGTAATGACAATCGTGGCGATCACGCAGATTTTCATCGTTTCCTGGATCCTTTCTTTCAGACCGGCACCGTAGTTGTAGGAGATGATCGAAACAACTGTGTTCTTCAGTCCCCATACCGGAATCAGGACGATGCTCTGCAGTCTGACATAGATGACATAGACAGCCGGCGCGATAGAAGTGAACTGCAGAAGGATCTGGTTCATACCGAAGATCAGCATCGGGCTGATCGACTGCTGCAGGGCGGCCGGGAAACCGACCCGGAAGATACCCTTCATGATATCCGCCTGCGGCTTGAACATATCTTTGGAGAAATGGATTTCCTTATTCGTTTTCAGATTGAAGATCAGGCCGACCAGAGCCGCGGCGTGCTGGGCGGCGACCGTGGCGATCGCGGCACCGCGCATGCCAAGGGCCGGGAAGCCGAACAGACCGAAGATGAGAAGCGGATCAAGAATCAGGTTGACCAGCGTGCCGGTCAGAAGCGAATACATGGACCCGATAGAACGGCCGGTTGCCACCAGCATTCTTTCCAGCATGACCTGATTGGCGACACCGAACGAGAACAGGCAGATGATCGAAGTATACTGGATACCCAGTTCACGGATCTCTTCGATATCCGTCTGCATGCTGTAATAAAAGCGCACGGCGAACAGTCCGAACAGGAAGAAGATCGCGAAGCAGATCCATTCGATCAAAAGACCATTGCCGGCTGCTTTGTCTGCCGCCTCCCGGTCCCCCTCACCCAGTCTTTTGGAAAGCACGGCATTCATGCCGACGCTGAAGCCGACCGTCACACAGGCGATTAGACTGGATACCGGCGTGCCGAGCGACATTGCCGTCAGGGCGCTTTCCCCCAGTCTTGAAACGAAGATACTGTCGACGACGTTATAGAGAGTGCTGACCAGCATCGAGAGGATGACCGGTACTGACATTTTGACAAGCAGCTGTTTAACGGGAAGTGTTCCCATGATGTTTTCTTTTTTCAGAGTGTTTTCCGACATATACGCCTCCTTATGTGCCTTCAATATACCTGCCGGTTTAACAAACACCCACACCGATAAACCGCCGGAAATGACTTATGTAACAGATCCGCAAACAGTGTTACAAAAAAGATCCACACTAGCGTGTGAATCCTCGGTGGCCATATACTTTCAGCCGGCTCAGTGCCTGATCGAGATCCCGGAATTCTTCGTCGCTGAGTTTCACCTCCGTGGCGCTGAGGTTTTCGATGATCCTCTCTTTGTTTTTGGAGCCGGGAATCGGCACGACGTTGGGATACTTCTTCAGCATCCATGCCAGGGAAATCTGGGCGCTGGTCGCCTGTTTCATTTCCGCGTACTTGCCGATCAGATCGATGATCGGCTGATTGCCTTCGATATTTCTCCGGGAAAGCTGCGGCACCCAGTTGCGGACGTCATCATTTGTGTCGAACTGCGTGTTTACCGTGATTTTGCCGGAGAGAAGTCCGCTGGCGATCGGCGAGAACGGAACGACGCCGATGCCGTGTTTCAGACAGTACGGGATCACCGCCTTCTCCACGTCTCTTTCCACCATGGAATAGATGTTCTGCACAGCCGAAAGCGGCGTGACCTGATGAGCTCTGGCAATGACATTCTCGTCGACCTGGGAAAGGCCCCAGCCCCGGATCATGCCTTCGTCGATCAGCTGACCCATCGCTTCGGCAACCTCCCCGACACTGACACTGCCGCTGGTACGGTGCAGGTAATACAGATCGACATAGTCGGTCTGCAGACGCTGCATGGAGTCTTCCAGATGATGTCTGACAGCCTTGTATACCGAACCGTCTCTTCTGACGTCGGAGCGGTCAATGAACAGCTTGGTGGCCAGGACGATGTCTTTGCGGACATCCTTCAGGGCTTTGCCAACAATCTTTTCATTGTGGCCGATGCCGCTGAGATTGGGACTGTATACTTCCGCGGTGTCAAACAGCGTGCAGCCATATTCATAAGCATTCCGGATGGCTTCGATGCTGTAGTCTTCCGGCGGGATCCTGCCATAGCCATGCGAAAAGGCCATGCATCCCATGCCGATTTCTGATACTTCTATTGTTCCAAGATATCTTTTTTTCATTTGTTATTCCTTATTTGCTCAGATTGTTTTTCTGCAGCCAGGCATCGATATCACCCTGTATCTGGGCGAAGTCGTTCTGAACGATCTTGCCCGTCAGTGCCAGGCCGTCTTTGACGTCCGCGGCGGGAATCGTATTGCGGATCTTATCGGGTGTGCCGGCCAGACCGCTGCCGCCGTGCGTGTTGAACGGATAAACGGTTTTGCCGGTGAAGTCATAGCTTTCCAGGAAAGTATAGACAATCATTGGCAGATCGCCGTGCCAGATCGGATAACCGAGTATGACCGTGTCGTAGCTGTCCCAGTTTTCCGGGGCGCTGGCAATTTCCGGACGGGCGCCGGCACTCTTTTCTTCTTCCGCCAGAGCGACAGTTTCCATATAGTCGGAAGGATATGGAACGGCTGGAATGATTTCATAGACATCCGCGCCGGTCGCTTCGGCAATATATTCCGCCGCGATGCGGGTATTGCCCTTTTCAACCACACCGACTTCCCAGTTTTCTCCGGCTCTGGAGAAGTATATCAGCAGTGTTTTGGATTCTGTCACCGCCGGTTCCGGCGTCTGTTCCGGTTCATTTGTTTCCTGTACTGCTTCTGCCGGTTCCTGTACGGCTGTTTCCTCTTTGGCTGCGCAGCCGCCCAGCAGCAATGCCATAGCCGCAAGCAATATACCTGTTTTCTTCATTTTTTCTCTCTTTCTAATTGCAGATGATCCAGCTTCCGTTTTCCTTCCGGAAGTTCTGTTTTGTCTTCAGTGTCCAGCTGCCTGACATGCCGTATACTTTTGCGGTCAGTGTCACATCCGCACTGAGATGCGCGGTATTGTCATTGACCGTGATCTTAAGATTCCGGATCTCGTAATTGTAATAATTCAAGGTGCCGTTGCGGATCTCTTCAAAGAATTCTTCCCTGGTCTGTGTCTTGCCGGACATGTGGGTGAATGTCTTGTCTTCCATCGTGATTCTCCGCATGGTATCGAGATCCTTATCGATCATCGCCTGCTGCATGGCTTCGAACACCTGCAGCACGGCCTGTTTTTCCTGGTCCATCGTATCTGTTTCCTTTCCGCATCCTGTTGTACTCAGCAGCACCAGCAGTGCCGCGATTATCTTACGCATTCTTTGCCGGGATTTCCTTGATCACACGGGCGGGGTTGCCGCCGACAATGGTATTGGCCGGTACGTTCTTTGTCACGACGGCACCACCGGCAATGATGGCGTTCTTTCCGACTGTGACACCCGGCATGATCGTCGCGCCAGCGCCGATCCAGACATTGTCTTCCAGGATGACACTGCGGCAGTTCAGGATATAGCGGTCATAGAAATCATGATTATCCGTTACGATCGTTACGTGCGGTCCGATCTGGACGTTGTTGCCGATCGTGATCCCGCCGATCGACATGGCTGTAAAACTGTGGTTGATGAACACATGTTCACCGAATGTCATCTGCTTCGGGAAATCGATCTGCACCGGTGTGAACAGGCCGAGTCCGGAAGGCACATTGCCGTCAAACAGTTCGCTCAGTGCTTCACTCTGTTCTTGTGAGAGCGGTTCGGCATTGTTGAGATGGTGTAATGCCTTATAGGTACGGTGCAGTTCCGCAACGACCGGCCGGTATTCTTCGCTGTGCATATCGACAGCCACGCCGTTTTTCAGTTTTTCAAATACATCCATTGATAAGACCTCCGTTTCTTTTTCCGGTTTTAAAGTATCACCCCCCTTTATGTGTCACAATCCCGCCTATCGCATGGCTGTTCCTTAAGTAACGCTTTTGAAAAATGTGTTACAAAAAAGACAGAATTTCTTCTGTCTTACTTCTTTCGAATGATTTCTTTGAGGCCGTCGTTGATCATCATCGTCGTCAGCTCAATGATCTTTTCAACCGGGACTTTCTTGCCGTCTTCGATCCACTGCTTATAGATATTGAGGGTCGCACTGTTGGCAAAGGTGCGGATCAGGTTCTGTTCGTATTCTGTATACTGCTTCAGTTCCGCGTATTTCCGGTCATTGGTTTTTGTCACGTTGCGGATCATCCGGTTACGGATAATACTGTCCGTGCAGGTGATCTTTTCATAGAAAGGTCCTTTTTCTTCCGAGAACAGGAAGAACTCGCGGGTCAGCTTATCGATATCACGGAATGTATAATCCCTGGTACGCTTTGAAAACTCCTCGGACAGTTCATCCTGGATCTCCGCCAGCAGATCATCGAGCGACGGGTAGTATGTGTAGAAGGTCTTCTTGTTGATCATGGCCCGCTGGGCAAGCTCCGTCACCGTGATCTTCTCATAGTCCTTCTCCAGCATCAGCTCTTCAAATGCCCGGCGGATCGACTCCAGTGTTCTTCTGATCCTGAGGTCTTCATGACCGCTCAGTTTCATAACAGTTCGTTATCCCGCAGCCAGACACGCAGGTCGTCGTCACAGCCGTAGACGTCGCTGCCCCGGATGGACAGACCGTTTCTGACGTCAGCACCGGGAAGTTCCCTCTTCAGATCTGACACACTGCTGCCCATGCCGCTGCCTTCGTTGGTGCAGAGCGGATAAATGGTTTTGCCGGTGAAGTCAAACTGCTTCAGGAAGGTCAGAACTGCCATCGGATAGGTTCCCCAGTAGTTCGGATAGGCAAGAATGATCTGATCATAATCATCAAGGCTGTCAGGTACCGATACCAGTTCCGGCAGGATGCCCTTGTCTTTATGTTCCTGTGCTTCTTTGATGCATTTTTTGTAGTCTTTGGAATACGGGGTCTTCATCTCGATCTTGAACAGCTCGGCACCGTTCAGTTCGCTGATCTTTTCAGCGACGACTTCTGTGTTTCCCTTTTCGATCGTGCGCAGGGAACCGGCGAAATAGTTCTCGTCAGCGCGGGAAAAATAAGCTACCAAAATACTCATCTGTTATACTCCTCACTCTTTGACCAAACGAAATTGGATTCTCTGGCGGCAATCAGCCATTTGCCGTCTACCTTTTCATACTTATCATGATACACGATTCCGTTGGTTGTCATCATATTTTTTCCTTCCGCGTTTTTACCGATCAGGATCGTTTCGTTGTAGGCTGTTCCTCTCGCGTGCGTTTCGTCGATGATGTCGAACAGTGCCTGGCCGTTGTTATGGAAATGGATATCAAACAGATTCATGAATTTCGTGCAGGACTCTTCGATCGCTTCTCTGCCTTCATAGTGTGAAACTCTGCCGTTGTTCTTCGCGGTCAGTGTACCGTTTTCGGTAAACAGGAAAGACTGCTCATGAAGTCTCATTTCATCAGCCAGCACACTGAATGTGTCACACAGTTCCTTTAATGCGAATTTTTCTTCAAATACGTTCATATCCTTTTTTCTCCTCTTCTTTTTACATTTACAGAATATACAGTTTCCAAACCTAATGCACGGGTATTTATCGCTGTTGTATAACATATGTAACACTTTGGAATAATCTGTTACTTAACAAAGAAAAAGACCTGATTTCAGGTCTTCCCGTTCAGTCTCCGTACCAGCCGAACAGTGACTTTCTGCCGTCCAGCTGAGCGATCATCGCCATTTCTTCCTGGCTCAGTTCAAAATCGAAGAGTTCAAGATTCTCCCGCATGCGGGATGCCTTGGAAGATTTCGGAATCACCGGAATGCCATTGCTCAAAAGATATTTCAGGGCAACCTGAGCAGCTGACTTGTCGTGCGCGGCACCGACTTCCTTCAGAACCGGTTCATCGAAGATTCTTTTGCGGCCTTCGGTAAAAGGTGCCCAGCTCTGCATGAGCGTTCCCTGTTCTTCCAGATACTTCCGGTAGATCAGCTGGGGGTAATAGACGTGGCATTCCACCTGGTTGACAGCCGGCACAACGCGGCAGTCTTTCAGCAGATCGTCGTAGAGACGGCGGTTGATATTGGATACGCCGATGGCTCTGACCTTGCCGGCATCATATGCCTCTTCCAGAGCTTTATACATTTCTTTATACGTCTCATACGGTTCATGGATCAGTATCAGATCGATATAATCCAGTCCGGTTTCCGCCAGACAGTGATCCACTGCCTTTCTGGTTTTTTCATAAGACGCATAAGGGCTGTTGATTTTGTCGGTTACAAAGATTTCGCCGCGGTCAATGCCGGAATTGTGGATCGCCTGTCCGACTTCCTTTTCATTGCCATACATGATTGCCGTATCGATCAGGCGGTATCCTGTTTCAAGCGCCTGTTCCAGGATGGCAACACCTACTTTTCCCCGCACATCCCAGGTCCCGAAACCGACCATCGGGAGCTTTATGCCATTATTTAATTCTGTATATTTCATAACTGTGGCCCTCTCTATTTGTATCTTACAACAGCTGCGGCTGATCATGACAAATCCAATTCGAAGAAATGAAGTCATTCCCTTTTTTCTTCGCTTGGGATAAAATAGTAATGCGGCTCGGGATGTAGCGCAGTTTGGTAGCGCACTTGAATGGGGTTCAAGGGGTCGCAAGTTCAAATCTTGTCATCCCGACTCAAGTCTCATTTCTGTGATGAAATGGGGCTTTTTTGTTTACCTGCCTGAAGATACATTTCACTGTATCTCCAGAACATTCCGGTTGTAACTGAGAGCCGCAAGATGGACACGCTCGGAAGTGCGTACTGTCAGCAGACGGGATAAGGTGTAGGAACGCAAAGAAGTCACGTTGCTGTCGGTATCGGTCAGATCATTGATCTGTCCGTTGTCTTTCGCAATCAGCCGAACCGTATCACCGATTTCAAGCGTGCATTCGGCAAGAACTGTCTTTCCCGGATTGCCGTCGGAAATCATCATGAACAGTTCTTCAATTATCAACATCACCATATTTACCGTTCTGTCACTGTATGCATTTTCTTTCAACAGATCACCCACCTCATCTCTTACCTTCACGATTTCCTCAGGCAGAACTATGAATTCATACATCTGTTTTTTATTCTTCTGTTCCATCTCCACCAGGAACAGCGGGTAATTCGCAGCTCCGTATTTCTTTTTGATATACCAGACGGAAAACAGATAACCAAGCAGCGGAGCAGCTGAAAGGCCGGCAAACATGCCGTAGATGCCGCCGATCATACCGCCGGCCACAGCAAGCGGCAGCGAAGGAAGCAGGTCGCGCAGTAAGGAATCCAGGATGCCGAGCGGCACTCTTTCCACCAGGATAAAATAGGACGAATCAAGAAACAGCCGGCAGATAAAAAACAGGGTCAGTGACAGGATCCGCAGTCCCCCTGTGGCATACCGAGCCGTAACCGGATCCAGAATGCCAAGATACAAAACGATGGCCGGAGCCGCCGCCAGGACAAAAAGCGTGGCGAGCAGACTTTCGGCCCAGAGACTCCACTTCGCCAGTTGCCAGACCTTCCGGACCCCATGAACATTTTCTTCGCCGAGATAGACGCTGATCAGCGGTGTGATCGCCTCGCCGATGCCTTCAAACAGGATCTGTCCTTCCTTGAGCAGGCTGATCACCGCGGTCAGGACCAGCATCTCAGAACCGAACTGTCTGATCAAAAAGAAATTGATGCACATGGTAAATACAGAAATGAACAGATGGGTACTCGCGTCGACCATGCCGTATTTCAGAATTTCCAGGAACTGATCCCATGAAAACGCAAGACTCGGTTTCAGTGTATTTCCGGGCCGGAAGAAATGAATGCATGAAAGAAGGATCGAAGCCACAAAGCCGATAAAGGAGGCCAGTGCCAGACCTCTCACACCCATGCTCCGGCAGAAAAGAATGGAGAGAACCACTTTCAGAAGACCCTGGATCAGGTTGGCAGTCAGGCTGATCGTTTCATCCCCGTCCGCAAACAGCATGCCGTCCAGCAGTTCGTTGAACGGCAGTACCAATACCGCATATTTCATCCAGCCGAGGTACGCCCGGGCGTTTTCATATACCTGGATGTCCGTCTGATAGGATCTCAGATACGCGTCACCGCCCAGCAGGATGCCGGCAAACATCAGAATGCCGATGACGGATATCACGGTCAGACCGACGCCAAAACACTGGTCCGCTTCCTCTTTCTGGAATTCTCCCATCTTTCTGACATACAGAATGGGCACGCCATAGGAAAAGCCCACCGCAAAAAAACTGGCCAGTGAGTAGATGGGCAGCACTAGACAGATGCCGGCAACCGCCTCTTCACCGAGAATGATACCGGCAATCAGGGTGTCGAGCATTCCCATGATGGCGGTCAGCACCATCAGCACGGTTCCGCTGCCGAGCATGGAAATGTATTTTGATGAAATAAAGGACTTCTCAAACTTTTTCATCCCTCACCCCGGATCAGAGAAAGGCCGTTAATGAAATATGCTTTCATGTAAGTATTATAACGAATCGGCTGATAATGAAAAAGCGTAGACATTGTCTCCGCCGTATATATGGTCTGCTGACGCAGGGGTTGAGCAGAAAAAACAGATGTCTCCCTGTATATGCATGGAAACACCTGTTTCGTAAATACATGATATAGAGCAACGACGCAAATACTCAGCCGACTTTGGCACCGGTGAATGCCTGTCCGTCAATCAGAACACGCATATACAGTGCCACGCCCCATGGCTGTTTCTGAATCAGCTTTTTGGCATAGCCGGCCGGATCCTTGCCAGCCTCCACACCATCCGCATAGGTAACTTCAAACTGCATTTCGTTTGGCTTGATGTCCTTCAGATATACATATTTCGGATCTTCATTGGCTTCCAGTACTTTTTTAATGTTATCCTTTTGTAACGCTGAGAAAAAATTGATTTTCATGTTCGTGTCTCCTCTTTTTCTCATTGTAGCACACGAAAAAAGGAGCCTCATCTCATTCAGATGAAACTCCTCTTTCAGATTGCTTATTCTGTATCGGTTCCCAGAAAAGCGTTTTAACAATGATTATTTGACGATTTCAGCAATCCAGTCCCAGGCATTGAGATTGTCTTCTGTGCAGACAGAATCGCCGTTTTCGAAGTAGATCCAGCTCCAGTGTCCTGAATACTGATGCTCCGGATCAGAATCATCTACATAACCTACAACATGCTCTGTTGTCGCGACATGAAGATTCGCGGCACCGGCATCCTGCAGTCTCTTGATCGTCGGAGCTTCATACAGCGTCGGATCAACGGTTGGGTCGTCAAGAGAATATACGAAGAACAGATTCAGTTTAGCCAGTTCTTTGATCTGATCATCCGTGATGTATTCATCTTTGTAAGCCTCACAGATCGGGATGTAAGCATTGGCAATTTCCGGATGGTTAATGGCCAGGTTCATGGTCATGAAACCGCCGTTGGAGTCACCGGCGATAACAACCTTTGTGCATCCCTTTTCTGTCTTGTACCAGTTAATGAGTTCAACCAGAGATTCGGTATAAACGGATCCGCCATGCTCGTTGCCCATGGAACCGTCGCCCTTTTCATCAAGCCAGAATGTCGGGCACTGCGGCTCAAGAACATAAGCACCGCCGACCTTTGCCTGGAAAGCTTCGTTTGCGAACTGATCAGCACGGTTAGCCAGAGCGATTACGCGCGGATCTGTCTTTTCAGTTCCGCCTTCACCGGCACCATGGAGCCATACAAATAACGTGTCAGCCTTTTCAGCCGGTTCATAATACAGATAGCCATATTCTGTACCGTCGGATGTTTTGTATTTGTCTGTCTTCATATGATCGATGGAAGTCGGCTGCTTTGTGATGTCGATTTTTGTGTCAACTTCAAAGGTTGTGACTTTCGTGCCGCCGGATGTTACTTCTGCGCCATCTGCCAGAGTGATGGTCAGATAGTATGGATCGCACCATGTGTTGTAACCGGTGGCCATTGTGTAAAGGAACGGTGAACCCTGATCCGGATTGCAGTAAAGATCCAGTGTCAGTGTCTTGCCGTCATCAGAAAGTTTTGCGCCGGTTACTTTACGTTCGAATTCAGCTTCGATGACCGGGAAGCCTTCCGCTGTCCAGTCGGTAGCCTGTTTTGTTTCTTTGACAACGAAGTCTTCCGCTTTTACGCTGTCCAGTGCGTTATCAAGTGTGACGATCGCCTGGGTGGTGCCGCAGCCCCAGTCAAATCCGCGGATTTCAACAGTATAAGTACCTTTAACTGTGTCTGATCCGGAACTTGTCTGAGGAGTGGATTGTGTGCATGCCGCAAGTGACATTGCCATCATTGCGGAAAGCATAAGTGCAGTAATTTTTTTCATTTTATGTTTTCCCTCCATAATTCATTCTAGGCATGCATGGATACGGCTTTCAAGGTGAATCTTTTTTACATTCAGATGATAGTTTTTTCTGAAAGAATCTCCGTCTGTTTTCAGCATCAAAGTTCTCCGCCACCGGCAAGAATGTCTTCCGAAAATAGCGCAGTACCGGCATATACGGGATAGCAATTTCATGCAAAAAAAGAGGAATCTCATTCAGATGAATGAAACTCCTCTTTCGGATTGCTTATTCAGCGAACGGTGCAGTTTCTTCCGTCAGCGGCGCTTCGTCAGCAGCTGCTTCGAATCTGCTTTCGCCATTGCTGAGAACGTCTTCCGGAAGTCTTGTTGTGGTGGCTTCCTCGAGTTCTCTGGCTCTCGCCTCACGCTGTTCCTTCAGATCGGATGCGAGCTCTTCGATATTGCGGGATGTCTCACGGTCGAACTTCCGTCCGGTACCGGCCGGGATCAGTTTACCGATGATGACATTTTCCTTCAGACCTTCGAGCTTATCCTTCTTGCCTCTGACAGCAGCGTCGGTCAGGACTCTTGTTGTTTCCTGGAAGGATGCGGCGGACAGGAAGGAATCTGTTTCGACAGCGGACTTGGAAATACCAAGCAGCAGCGGTCCGAACTTGGCCGGTGTTCTGCCTTCGTCCAGTACTTCGTCGTTGATCTCGTTCATACGGGTCAGTGACAGTGTCTGGCCGGCGGAGAGACCGGAGTCGTTGCCTTCGATGACGATGACCTTCTTCAGCATCTGTTTGATCATGACTTCCAGATGCTTGTCGGAGATATCGATAGACTGTGTGGAGTATACCTTCTTAACTTCTTTCAGGATGTATTCCTGCACAGCTCTGACACCGGCAACTTCCAGCAGTTCTTTCGGCGCGATCTGTCCTTCTGTCAGTTTTTCACCGGCATGGACAGCGCGGCCGACCTTCATCCACGGTCTTACGACCTGAGTCAGGTCACACTTGTGCTCGATGGATTCCTTTTCGTTGGTAACCGTAACGATCTGACCGGTGTGGTTGTCATTCTCACGGATGTCCGTGATTTCACCGTCGATCTTGGAGATGACAGCGACACCCTTCGGGGTACGTGCTTCAAAGAGTTCTTCGACACGGGGCAGACCCTGTGTGATATCACCGGACTGGGTTGCGACACCGCCGGTATGGAAGTTTCTCATGGTCAGCTGAGTACCCGGTTCACCGATCGCCTGGGCAGCCATGATACCGACGGCTTCGCCAACCTCGACGAGGTTGCCGGTCGCCATGTTACGGCCATAGCACTTGCGGCAGATACCGGTGGAACTTTCACAGGTAAATACGTTACGGATATATGCTTCTTCGACACCGGCATCGACAACTTTCTTTGCCAGATCGTCCGTCAGATATTCATCGGCTTCAACGATCACTTCACCGGTTTCCGGGTTGCTGATCGCCTGGGCTGTGTAACGGCCGACGATACGGTCGAAGAAGGATTCGATCAGAGAATCGTTCTTGCGGTCCTTGATCGCGGATACCAGATATCCCTTGTCGGTTCCGCAGTCATCTTCGTTGATGATGACTTCCTGGGCAACGTCGACCAGACGTCTTGTCAGGTATCCTGATTCAGCTGTCTTCAGAGCGGTATCGGTCAGACCTTTACGTACACCATGGGTGGAGATAAAGAACTCGGATACGCTCATGCCTTCACGGAAGCAGGAGTAGATCGGAACTTCGATAATGGACGGCTGATATTCTTTACGGGACTTGGACTGGGTCGGTCTGGCCATCAGACCACGCATGCCGGCGAGCTGTGTGAAGTGGTTCTTGTTACCACGGGCACCGGAGATCGCCATCATGTTGATCGGGTTCATACGCGGCAGAGAACTCATCAGTGTATCACCGACGTTGTCCTTGACGTCTGCCCACAGCTGGGAGAACTTGCGTTCCCATTCCTGCGGAGTCAAGAGACCTCTGTCACGCAGAGCGTTCAGCTGATCAGCCTTCTTGCGGCCTTCGCCGACGATCTCTTCCTTATGCGGAGCGACAGAGATATCGCTCAGGGCAACGGTCATACCTGCCAGTGTGGAGTACAGG
This sequence comes from Solobacterium sp., assembly GCA_017404505.1. Lineage (GTDB taxonomy): Bacteria > Bacillota_I > Bacilli_A > Erysipelotrichales > Erysipelotrichaceae > Bulleidia. The sequence continues at coordinate 142,328 of JAFRCE010000007.1, forward strand.
TAACCCATGTCCTTCAGGGCATCCAGAATGTCACTGGTGCCATGTGTCTTGTAACGGTCGAAGACAGCGGCGATCAGGTTTCCGAGGTCCTTCTTCTTGAATTCGGAAGTAACCGGACGGGCCGCGATCTCTTCTTTGATATTCGCGCCGAGCGGCAGGAATTCGGAATCCGGTGTTGCCTTCAGAGTCTCCGGTGTGACTTCGTTCAGATACGGGAAGTCAGCCGGGAAGACGTTATTGAAGATGATCTTGCCAACGGATGTCAGCAGATACATCTCGTTCTGTTTATCTGTGAAGCCTGTCTTGCGCAGTGTCTTTGCCGGCAGAGCGATACGGCTGTGCAGATGAACGACACCGGTCTGGTATGCCATGAGAACTTCATTGACATTCTTGAACAGGTGGCCTTCGTTGTCGCCATATCTTCTCCATCTGTCCGCTTCGACCTTTTCGCCGAGGGCTTCCAGAGCGTCCGCCTTGTTGTAGAATTCCTGGGCTGTTTCTTCCATGTTCAGATAGAAGTTACCAAGCACCAGGTCCTGACCAGGCGTAACGATCGGTTTACCATCCTTCGGACCGAGGATGTTGTTGGAACCGAGCATCAGGATCTCTGTCTCGGCTCTTGCCATTTCACTTAACGGCAGATGGACAGCCATCTGGTCACCGTCGAAGTCAGCGTTGAACGCCGGACATACGAGCGGATGGACACGGATCGCACGGCCTTCTACCAGTCGCGGGAAGAATGCCTGGATACCCAGACGGTGCAGTGTAGGTGCACGGTTCAGGAAGACCGGGTGGTGTTCGATGACCTGATCGACAACATCCCATACACGGGCATCCTGTCTGGCGATCATCTTTTCCGCCGTCTTCGGGTTGGAAGCCAGCTGCTGGTTGACCAGTTCGTTGATCACGAACGGCTTGTACAGCTGAATTGCCATTTCTTTCGGCAGTCCGCACTGCCACATCTTCAGGTTTGGTCCGATGGCGATAACGGAACGGCCGGAGAAGTCGACACGCTTACCGAGCAGGTTCTGACGGAAGCGGCCCTGCTTACCCTTTAAGGAGTGAGACAGAGACTTCAGAGCACGGCCGGCAGCGCCGGTGATCGGCTTGGAACGTCTGCCGTTATCGATCAGAGCGTCGACTGCTTCCTGCAGCATACGCTTTTCGTTCTGAACGATGATGGCCGGTGTGCCGAGTTCAAGCAGTTTCTTCAGACGGTTGTTTCTGGTAATGACACGACGATAGAGATCGTTCAGGTCACTGGTTGCGAAACGGCCGCCGTCGAGCTGCAGCATCGGTCGAAGATCCGGCGGAATAACCGGCAGGACAGTCATGACCATCCATTCCGGCTTGTTGTCGGAATTACGGAAAGCTTCGACGGTTTCCAGGCGCTTGATCAGTTTCTTGCGCTTGTCGCCGTTGGCTTTCTCGAGTTCTTTCATGATCGCATTGTATTCCGCTTCAATGTCGACCTGTTCAAGCAGTGTCTTGACGGCTTCGGCACCGGTCTGGGCAACGAAGCTGCCCGGTCCGTAGATGGCATTGTTTTCACGATACTCTCTTTCGGACAGGATCTGCTTGTACGCGAGTTTGGTATCACCCGGATCGGTAACGATCCAGGAAACGAAGTACACGACTTCTTCCAGGTTTTTCGGCGGGACATTCAGCAGCAGAGACATTCTGCTCGGAATGCCGCGCAGATACCAGATATGAGCAACCGGAGCGGCCAGTTCGATATGACCCATTCTCTCACGGCGGACGCTGGACTTGGTGATTTCGACACCGCAGCGGTCACAGACGACGCCCTGATAGCGGATCTTCTTGTACTTTCCGCAGGCGCATTCCCAGTCCTTGGTCGGACCGAAAATACGCTCGCAGAACAGACCGTCACGTTCCGGCTTCTGGGAACGGTAGTTGATGGTTTCCGGCTTTTTGACTTCGCCGTAAGACCAGGAACGAATCTTTTCAGGTGATGCAAGACCGACTTTAATCGCTGTAAAGTTATTGATATTCATCGCTCACCCTCCTTATTCATCCATGCCCATGTCGTCAAAACCGACTTCGGCAGCTTCCGGAATCTCGTCTTCCAGACCTTCGCGGATCGTCAGGTCACCGGCTGTTTCGGCATCGTTGACGATCGTCTGCTGGCTGAGATCCACATTCGTTTCTTCTTTCAGTTCTTCCTGTTCCATCTGCTTCAGATCCATTTCGTTGCCATCGTCGTCCATCATGCGGACGTCGATTGCCAGGGCCTGCAGTTCGTGAACAAGAACGCGGAAGGATTCCGGAATACCCGGCTGCGGCAGATCCTTGCCCTTGACGATGGCTTCGTAGGTCTTGGTACGGCCCATGATGTCATCGGACTTGACAGTCAGGATTTCCTGCAGGGTATTGGCGGCACCGTAGGCTTCCAGAGCCCAGACTTCCATTTCACCGAAACGCTGGCCGCCGTTCTGAGCTTTACCGCCCAGAGGCTGCTGGGTAACGAGTGAGTACGGACCGGTCGCACGGGCATGAAGCTTATCGTCGACCATGTGGGCCAGCTTGATCATGTACATGACGCCGACCGCGATCGGTTCGTCATAGACTTCACCGGTCATACCGTCGGTCAGCAGATACTTGTGCTGGGTGCCTGCTTCCTTCATGATGTCATCCAGATCCTGGTTGGATACGCCGTCGAAGACCGGTGTGGCAAACTTGACACCCAGCTTCTTGGCGGCCATGCCGAGGTGAACTTCCAGAACCTGACCGATATTCATACGGGAAGGAACGCCGAACGGGTTCAGCATGATATCGATCGGTGTGCCATCGGCCATGTAAGGCATGTCTTCCACCGGGTTGATACGGGAAATGACACCCTTGTTGCCGTGACGGCCGGCCATCTTGTCACCTTCAGAGATCTTACGTTTCTGAACGACATATACCTTGACAACTTCGTTGACTCCCGGCGGCAGTTCGTGGTTGTCCTTGCGCTTGAATACACGCACGCTGTGGACAATACCGGCACCGCCGTGCGGAACCTTCAGGGAGTTGTCACGTACTTCTCTGCTCTTCTCGCCGAAGATGGCAAGCAGCAGTTTTTCTTCCGGAGACACTTCGCTCTGGCCCTTCGGTGTTACCTTACCGACCAGAATGTCGCCTTCTTTGACTTCCGCGCCGACCATGACGATACCACGGGCATCGAGGTTGCGGCAGGCGCTTTCCGCGACGTTCGGAATATCTCTTGTGATTTCTTCCGGACCGAGTTTTGTCTCACGGCATTCGATATCATATTCCTCGATATGGACAGATGTGTAGTAGTCTTCACTCTGCATTCTTTCGGACATGATGATCGCGTCTTCGTAGTTGTAGCCGTGCCATGTCATGAAGGCGATGGTGACGTTCTGGCCAAGCGCCAGTTCGCCGCTTTCCATAGCCGGACCATCCGCCAGAATATCGCCGCGCTCTACTCTTTCACCATCCCAGACAATCGGTTTCTGGTTCAGGCAGGTGGAGGCGTTGGATCTTCTGAACTTGGTCAGTTCATAGACATGTTCTCTGCCGTCGTCTTCCGTGACGACGACTTTTTCCGCATCGACATATGTGACTGTACCAGGCGCTGTGGCGACACAGGCGGCACCGGAGTCACGGGCGATGACATGTTCCATGCCGGTTCCGACAAACGGGCTGTGCGGGTTCAGCAGCGGAACTGCCTGACGCTGCATGTTGGCGCCCATCAGGGCACGGGTGCAGTCGTCGTTTTCAAGGAACGGAACGCAGGCGGTAGCGACCGATACAATCTGACGCGGGGATACGTCGGCGTAGTCGACGGTATCGCGGTCAGCCATGACGGTTTCACCGGCGATTCGTGAAATGACACGTTCACCGACCAGTTTGCCGTCCTTGATTTCGTTTGCCTGGGCGATGACGTGATCGTTTTCTTCATCGGCCGGCATGTATTTCACTTCATCGGTGACGACACCGTCAACAACCTTACGGTACGGTGTTTCGATGAAGCCGTATTCATTGACTCGCGCATAGGTTGTCAGATAGGAGATCAGACCGATGTTCGGACCTTCCGGTGTTTCGATCGGGCAGATACGGCCATAGTGAGAGTTATGAATGTCACGCACTTCGAAGCCGGCACGCTCACGGGTCAGACCGCCCGGACCGAGCGCGGATACACGGCGCTTGTTGGAAAGTTCGGCCAGCGGATTCTGCTGGTCCATGAACTGGGACAGCTGGGAAGAGGAGAAGAATTCCTTGATCGCGGCTGTCAGCGGACGGATGTTGGTCAGCTGCTTCGGTGTCAGGGTGGCGATGTCGGCGATCGACATTCTTTCCTTGACGACTCTTTCCATACGGGAGAGACCGATGCGGAACTGGTTCTGGATCAGTTCACCGACGGTACGGATACGTCTGTTGCCCAGCATATCGATATCATCGGAGGAACCAATGCCGTCCAGCATCGTCAGTTCATAGTTATAGAGGGCATACATGTCACTCATCGTGATCGTATGCTTGTCATTGAGCGGATCGATACCGATCAGCTTGACGTCGTATTCACCGTCTTTGATCTTGATTTCCTGTACGCAGGAACCAACGACCCAGAGAGTGACATCCTTTGACTTCGTCGCTTCGGAAACGATGGCGTCACGGGCTGCGGCGCTCAGTTTGGCAAGCGGCTGATCCGGGACATATCTGTCGATCAGATATTCACCGTCTTCGTCACAGAGGTCGGCACCCTTTTCTGTGACACGGCCCAGCGCGAACATACGGGAACCGTAGTTCAGAACAGCTGTGACGTTGTCATTGGTCAGAGCGACCGGCTGGGCGATGATGCCGGTGTAGATCTGGATCTCGTCAAATTCCTTGGCGATCGCCTTGACGTCTTCCGGTGTCAGAACGGTACCGAGTTCAAGTGTCGTGTTCTCGCTGCTGCCGTCAAGATCCTGAGCCAGCACACGGCCGACCAGTGCTCTTGACCAGGAAGTGCTGACCGTCGCGACGGTCGGATGTGAGAAGGCATGGACAAACGGCAGAGCTCTGCTGTTGATGCCTTTGTAGACTTCTTCCTTCAGGGCGTTGCGGGCGTTCTTATCAATGACGACGCCTTTCTTGAAGATGACCTTGCCGTCGGAACCGATGAGGTCTTCGCTCAGCATATGGCCTTCCATACGGTCGAGAATGTTCAGCTTCTTTCTTGTCTTGAAGCGGCCGGCCTTGGTCAGGTCATATCTGCGGTAGTCGAAGAACTTGGCGTCCATCAGGGAAATCGCACCGTCGATGGTGGCGATTTCATCGGCACGCTGGTTCTCATAAACACTCAGCAGGGCGTCATGGGTCGTTTTGGTCTTGTCGGCTGCCAGGGTATTGCGTACTTCTTCATACTTTCCGAATACGGATGTGTAAAGTAGCATGTAATCATTCTGGAATTCGCGTTCTTCTTCCGGCACGACGACATCGTCATAGACGTCGAAGTCCATGGCTTTCAGGAACTTCTTCATCGCTGTCGTGTCAAAAGCGTCTTCACCGCGTTCCAGATTCAGTGACATACCAATGGCTTTGAACAGAATCGAGGAAAGGATCTTTCTTCTTCTGTCGATCGAAACATTGAGAATTCTGCCGAGGGCAGCCTTCTTGTCATCACTCATGAACTCAAGCCATGTGCCGCGGCTTGGAATCAGTTCACAGGTAAAGGTATCCCGGCCGGTGCGTTCTTCCGAAACGATATCGAAATATGCGCCTGGGGAACGGACGATCTGGGATACGATGACACGCTCGGCACCGTTGATAATGAATGTGCCGGTCGGTGTCATTAACGGGAAATCACCAAGGAAGACTTCTTCCCACTTGGTCATGACTTCACCGGTTTCAGGGTCCATGACCTCAAGCTCCATCTTTGCCTTTAAAGGAGCACAGTAGTTCACTTCCCTGTACTTGCATTCGCTGATCGAATATTTCGGCTCACCGAATTCATAATCAAGAAATTTCAGTCTGATATTACCTGCATAGTTGGAAATCGGGTAAATATCGTCAAACACTTCCTTGATACCGTCTTTCAGAAACCATTCGAAGGCCGCTGTCTGAATTTCCACCAGATCGGGGAGATTCAGGCTGCTGGAGACCTTGGAATAATCACGACGGGTCGCTTTGTTGCCATAATGCACAACGTGGTATGTCTGCTTATTTTCCATGTACGCCATCCTTTCGTCTGCATCTTTATTTACGCCAAAAAGGGCATAAAGACCCTATCCCTTTTTCGACTCTTATGCAATTTATAATAGTAGCATCTGAGCGTCAATCCGTCAATTTAAAACTTTTTAATACCCAGTAACCTTTTTCCCGGGCAATGACTTCACAGCTGCCGAAGACTTCTTCCAGTTTCCGGAAGGCGCTTTCGGCTCCCTGTTTCCGGCGGATCACCGCATACAGTGCACCCTGTTTTGAGAGATGGTCACAGGCATCCTCGAACATCTTATAGATCACTTTCTTGCCGGCCCGGATCGGCGGGTTGGTGACCACCGCGTCAAATGAGGCGGTGATCCCAGCAAAACCGTCCGATACGAACACATTGGCGAAAACCTGATTCTTCTTGCAGTTGAGCTCCGTAAGTTCAACTGCCCGGGGATTGACATCAACCGCTGTCAGTTCAATTTCCGGAAAAACGGTCTTCAGGGCAATGCCCACGACACCGTATCCGCAGCCGAGGTCCAGCACACTTCCGTGTATCCCTTCCTGAACCACCGCATCCAGCAGGATCTTCGTTCCCTCGTCTATTTCCGTTTTGGAAAAAACGCCGTTGTCCGTAGTGAATGTCAGTAAATGACCCGAAAACCGGAAAGAATGATCCTTCCGGTTTTCTGACAGATTATGGTTATCGGTAAAATAATGTGCCGTAAAACCACATCCTTTCATAGGAGCGAAAAGCCGAGGCATGATAACCCGGCTTTTTCTTCACGATGATTTGCGTTTCTGTGATTATTTGAATTCAACAGTTGCGCCAGCGTCTGTGAGAGTCTTCTTGATCTTCTCAGCTTCGTCAGCCGGAACATCCTTTTTGATTTCTGCCGGGCAGCCATCAACGAGCTTCTTGGCATCAACCAGACCCAGACCTGTGATTTCACGAACGGCCTTGATAACAGCAACCTTTGTGTCACCGATCGCGCTCAGAACGACAGTAACGTTTGTCGGAGCAGCAGCTTCAGCTTCAGCCGGTGCAGCAGCAACAGCAACAGGAGCAGCAGCGGAAACGCCGTACTTGTCTTCGATTGCTTTTACGAGTTCATTCAGTTCAAGAATTGTAGCTTCATCAAGATATGCCAGGATCTCTTCCTGTGTTAACTTTGCCATGATTTTTCCTCCCTATTTTCTCAGGCAGCTGCCTCAGCAGCAGTTTCTTCTGTGGTTCCTTCAGCCGGCGCGCCGCCTCTCTGTTCTGCAACAGCATTGATGGCACGTGCGAATGAAGAAATCGGTGCGTTCAGTACAGACAAGAACATGCTCAGCATGCCTTCTCTGTTCGGTAAGTTGGACAGTTCTTTGATTGTAGCTTGGTCTACAACCTTACCCTCAACAATGCCGCCCTTGAGGATCAGTGCCTTGTGCTTCTTGGCGAACTGAGCCATGATGCGGGCTGCGGTTGTTTCATCCGTGCCGAATGCCAGTGCGTTCGGACCTGTCAGCTGTTCTTGAAGTTCCGTGAAACCGGCAGCTTCAGCGGCGCGGCTTGCCAGGGTGTTCTTGTAGACTTTCATCTCAACCCCTTCAGCGCGCAGGCTTCTGCGCAGTTCAGTTACTTCAGCAACGGAAAGGCCGCGATACTCAGCGACAACGGTGGATCCTGAATTGGTGAACTTGCCCTGGATCTCGGAAACAATATTCTGTTTCTGTTCCAATACAGTCTTATTCATTCCTTCACCTTCCTTTTTCCTGTTATCGCATACACATATGAAGAAAGCCCTCGCGGACATACGAGGGCTCAAAAAAGGTCTTGTTAAAAGATTTCTTTTTCTACCTCGGTAACATGATTAAGCATCCGCCGTTACTGTCTATGGTATTTGATAACGATAAAATAATACTCGCTTGGTTTTTGTCTGTCAACAGGCAATTACGATTCAAATCACTACGGATTTCCAAAGAGATCAGAACCCTGGCTATCTCTTCTCTCTTTCAGATCTTTTCTGATCTGATCAGAAGTCAGCCATCCGTCCTGCTCACCAGCCAGAATTCCTTTATTCATTTCACACATAAATGTGACAGCTGCTTGATTCCTTTCATAGATCTTGTGATCCTCAATGGAAAGCAGAACATATTCTCCACGTCCGTTCTTTGTCAGATATACCGGATTTCCAGGTGTTACCTCTTCAAGCAGAGAAGAATAATTCCTGAGTTCAGAAACAGGTTTAATATTGGTCATAAGGACTCCTCCTCACCAGTATTGTATTAAATAAGGTGATAAATTCAGCATCAGATTTATCACCTTATTCTTCTGTATTCTGTTAACGTTCCGAAACCCGTTTGCCGCAGAGATTCTCGATCGTCATGGCATACATCAATGTACGCGGACCGGCATTGCGGATCTCTTTTTCGATATACTGCTCGTCATCCGTGAACTTATAACTGAGTTTCCGGGCGATATCGACAAGCACGTCATGGTCTTCGATGAATTCCATACGGCCGAAGGCGATGACACTGCGGATGGTCAGGAACCAGTCGTCACCGTTATGACAGCCTTCGTCCATGACGCAGAAGGATACCTTGTCGCATCTTTTCATCGCGTCCACTTTGTGACCGGACATATTTCCATGGAAATAAAGCTTCCCGTCTTCTTCATTATAGAAATGATTGATCGGGCTGCCATAGGGATAGCCGTCGTCACCCAGGACGGATAACACACCCCTTTTTGTGTTTTTCAGAAGATCAATGCATTCTCCTTCTTCCAGCTGCTGCTTCTTTCTCGTCAGTTGTCTGAATCCGCTCATCTTTTCTCCTTTACCTTTCCATTACCATTCTTTCCGGATCTTGTCATAATCGATCTCTTTGCCGATCTTCCGGTAGATCATCCAGAAAATAAACAGTTCAATCAGCGTGATCACGCCGTATACGATCGTCTGCATCCGGCCGGCTTCGCCTGTCGCCACATAGTTCATGGCCTGCTCCGGTTTCACGAAAAAGCATTTGTCGATTGAAAGAATGAAATCAAAAACGCCGTGGATGACACCGCAGGCCCAGATATTTCTCGTCTTCCAGTAGAGGAAAAGCAACGACAGACCGATCACACCGGTCTGTATGATCTTGCCGATGGCAGGACCGTAGGCTTCGATATTGGAAAGGTCGGCACCGACAATATGGCAGGCACCGAAAACCAGTGAGGATACGACAGCAATGATGACAAACAGGTACTTGTTGTCACGGAACTGATAAATCAGGGCATCGTTGATTACCGCCCGGAAACCCATTTCTTCGAACAGGCCGACAAACAGGAATGCCAGGAAAACCGTGATTGTCCTGATCGGAATATTATCCGCAACCGGATATGACGAACTGTTTATGAAAGCCAGAACGCCGAGCGGCAGGGCGAGGATCCAGAAGCCCATTCCGACTTTGATGCAGTACCAGGTCGAATTGTAACTGGAAGCCAGTGTCTTGTCGCCCGAAAGCTGATAAAGGAAAAAAGCCATGGCGCCGCAAAGCAGCGTTCTCAAAATGAACATCTGAAACATAGATTCTGTTTTGATGGTTTTGATGCATACCATCGCATAGACAACCGCGACCACCGCATTGACCACCGGGTATTTTTTCAGAAAAAGGATATATCTTTTTAACATCTTTCCAATCCCCCCTTATAAAAGTATTTTAGCAAATGAACTCTTTATCTGCCCATTTCCTGCAGGATCTGATCCAGTTCATAAAACGGATCCCTGATTGTGCCGATACTGTCGCCGAGTCCGAAAACTGTTTCCGTGCCGGTCTGTGCCTGCCATTTTGGCAGGTCTGTCCCATTGGGATCACCGCTGCGCAGATAGTTGACGAAATACCCGCTCATGATTTCCATCAGGTCATGGTCACTCTGATCATAATGACTGTCGCCGGCAGGAATGTTGTTGTAGAAATAGACCTCCTCGCCGCCGTGGTTGTAGGCCAGACGTTTGTTGTCCTTGGTAAAGAAGTATTCATAGACCGGGATATTATTTGCCAATGACAGCTGCGTCTGCTGGAAGTGGCCGTAATTGAAATAGATGGCGGAATAGATATCGGTCCAGTTGTTCTTTGCCTGTTCGTCTGTTTCTGCCGGATAGAGGCGCAGCACCGGATCGGAATATTCCCCGAAGAAGGATCTGACCTTTTCTTCGTAGTTCTTCAGATTCGCGTTGCCGAAAAGAATGAACAGAGCGCCTTCGGTTTTGTTGAAGCCATGCAGAACGGCTTCTTCGTTATGAATGCCTTTCTGATAGGATTCATACGGTGTTTCTTCCAGAACATAGCCATCGACTGTGACATGGTGGCACCTGTCAGCATAACCGACCAGTTTCTCAGCCGGCAGTTCTCTCAATTCCGCCAAGGAATTCACACCGAGTTCATTGCGTATTTCCGTTGCTGTGGCAAAGCCGTCTTCCAGACTGCGGAAGGAATGGGCCGGCTGCGGGGCGCTGCAGGTCGAGCTTTCGATAATGACCCGGCGGAAGAGGCCCTTGGCCAATGGTGAAGTGCACAGGGCACTGACACAGACACCGCCGGCCGATTCGCCGGCCAGGGTGACATTGTCAGGATCACCGCCGAAGGCGGCGATGTTGTCCCTGACCCATTCGAGGGCTTTGATCTGATCGAGCAGTCCGTAGTTGCCGGTGGTATGATGGCCGGATTCTTCCTGCAGTTCGGGATCGGCATAGAAGCCAAAGACACCGAGACGGTAGCCCATATTGACGACGATGCAGTCCTTACGGCCCAGTCCTTCGCCGCTGTAATCGGCATACCAGGGCTGACCGGTCTGCAATGAGCCGCCGTGCACGTAAACCATGACCGGCAGGTCTTTCACGTTTCCGGCCGGTTTCCAGATATTCAGGTACAGGGCATCCTCGCTGTTGGCATAGCGGGCCGTATCCCCCAGTTTAATCTGATAATCGTGATAGCCGATGATGGCCGCCAGGGTACTGTAAACAGGACCGTTTTCCGGTTGCATGCTCATAGGCGCGAAGGTGTCGCAGATCTTCACCCCTTCCCAATGATCGGGATCCTGCGGTTCTTTCCACCGCAGATCACCGATCGGCGGTCTGGCATAGGGAATGCCGGCATAGATCTCCACCTGGCCGTCTTTGGTATACACACCCTGCAGATCACCGTCATGGACATGAACGATTTCCGTATATTGCGGATCTTTATAATCCGCGGCCGGATAATTCTTCAATGGTGCCGGGGTCAGCACGGCCGTCACAATCAATGCCGCAAGCAGAGCCAGCCAGGCACCGAGTTTGATGAAAAAGCCGGCCGGCAGTTTCGGCATCAGCCAGGCTGCCAGTATAAAGATAAGAAGTGAGGCGATCCAGCCGGTCCGGTAATTCTGGTTCAGTTCCAGAAAGACAAACCAGAGGATGGCCAGTAATGAAAGTATGATCATAAGTCCGATATGTGTCTTTTTCATTGTTTCTCCATGATGTGTCTTGCGACATAGACACCGGATGCGGAAGCGTGCGAGAGGGAATGGGTCACACCGGAACAGTCACCGATGACGAACAGACCCGGATATTTCGTTTCCAGATTGGCGTCGACGTCCACTTCCATGTTGTAGAACTTGACTTCCACTCCATACAGCAAGGTATCTTCGTTGGCCGTGCCGGGACAGATCTTGTCGAGGGCGTAGATCATTTCAATGATGTCGTCCAGCTGCCGCTTGGGAATGACCAGGGAAAGATCTCCCGGTGTCGCTTTCAGAGTCGGCCGCAGGAAGCCTTTTTCAATACGATCCTCGGTTGAGCGCTGGCCGCGTACCAGGTCGCCGAAACGCTGCACCAGGACGCCACCGCCCAGCATGTTGGACAGCCGTGCAATGCTTTCGCCATACTGGTTTGAATATTTGAACGGCTTGGTGAAATGGTTGGATACCAGCAATGCGAAGTTGGTATTGTCGGTCAGTTTTTCCGGATCTTCGTAGCTGTGGCCGTTGACGGTGACAATGCCGTTGGTGTTTTCGGCAACGACGACCCCATGCGGATTCATACAGAAGGTACGGATCTTGTCCTGGTACTTCTTGGACATGTAGACGATCTTGGATTCATACAGGATATCGGTCAGTTCCGAGAAGACTTCCGCCGGCAGTTCCACCCGGACGCCGATGTCTACCCTGTCACTCTTTGTTTCGATATCCAGATGGCTGCACAGGTCTTCCATCCAGCGGGAGCCGGAACGGCCGGTGGAAATGATGCAGATGTCACAGGTATAGTCTCTGTCCTTTGTACTGACAAGATAGCCGCCGTCCGCCGTGTTCACGTCCACCGTGAGTGCCGGCGTGCGGAAATAGAAATCCACCCGGTCTTTCAGATATTCATACAGATTGGCGAGAACGATCTGGTTGACGTCCGTGCCGAGATGACGGACCTTGGCGGACAGCAGATGCAGGTCATTCTGCAAAAACTTCTTCTTGGAGATGTTTTCGTTCACATACAGTCTGGTGTTCATACCGCCGTTGATGCAGTTGATCTGATCGACGTATTCCATCAGTTCGATGGCCTTTTCCTTGCCGATATGTTCGTACAGGGTGCCGCCGAATTCATTGGTGATATTATATTTGCCGTCACTGTAGGCACCGGCGCCGCCGAAGCCGCACATGATCGAACAGACCGGACAGTGTACGCAGTTTTTGATCTTCTCTCCATCGATCGGACATTTCCTTCCTGGCAGAGCTGTGCCGGATTCAAAGATGGCGATCTTCTTGTTGCTGTTCTTTTTTACAAACTCGTACGCCGCATAAATACCGCCCGGTCCGGCGCCGATAATGATAATGTCATAGTCATGATTCATAGTTTTTCCTCTATCTTTGAACAGATAACAGATCTGTTCTTCATTTTTCCCATCATTATCATACCTTTTTGTAAAGTGGTTTTGCTTTTTTTCGCATATGGTTCTATAATTTTCCATACTGGATGCTTAGCTCAGCTGGGAGAGCGCACCCTTCACAGGGGTGATGTCGCAGGTTCGAGCCCTGTAGCGTCCACCATAAAAACAGAGGATCACGCATCCTCTGTTTTTTGTCCTTCAGCAGTCCTTCTGCCAAGTGGAAAATGATATCCGGTTCAGTCAGGAATGAAATCAAAAAATGTATTATCCTTATTACGAATACATTCTAATCAGAATCCCAGCGCTTCGTTTACAAGAATTACATGAATTCTGTCCTGATGTCTGGAATATCTGGTTACCAGGAACTGACAGCAGATCGTATCCGGTGACTTGCAGTTGGCACAGGCGCCGGTTTTTGTGCATGGATTATTGCCGTTGAAGCGCTGGTTGTTGATCGGCGCAGCCACATTTCTGGCTCTTTTCATGGCACTGTCGACATCGCTGCATACTTTGTTCATACCGACGATCATCAATACCTTTTTCGGGCCGTAGGCAATGGCCGATACACGGTTCGCATTGCCGTCGATGTTGACCAACACGCCGTCGTCGGTAATGGCATTGGAGCTGGCCAGGAAGAAATCAGCGTCATATGCCTGCAGCATCGCCGCTCTTCTGTCTTCGGCTGCTTCCCGGTCGATATAATTGTAATTGCCGTTTTTCAGGGCATCGACAAGACCGATTTCGATCACGCTCATGCCGCCGCCCATGGTTACGGTGCTGCCTTCCGGAATCAGGGACAAAGCCAGCTTCAGCGCTTCTTCTTTTGTCTGTACATAGTAGCCTGTCATGTTGCGGGACTGCAGACCTTTGATGACTTTCTGCGCGAGCAGATCATTTCTTTTTACAACATTCGGATCCATCTTTTTTCTCCTTTTATCACACTTCCATTCTGTCATATATCCGGGAAAAAATCTTCCTCGAAGACCGATCGGATGGATACCAGGCACGGCAAAAAATGATGAAAGTCTATGCTCGGCACACGGATCCTGTTTTGGCTTGCTGATCTTGCCGTGTTTTCCATGTATGCAGATTTCTTTTCTGTTTTATAATTTTCAGTAACAGCATTCTTTGTCTGCTCCAGCAGGCGGAAAGCAGGAGAATTCAGTTATGAAAAAGATGTTACGTATTTTGCACGCTCTTCTTCTGTCTTTATTCCTGACGGCCGGCGCTTTTGTCCCGGTCATGGCGGAAAATGAAGACTTCGACGCCTTTATGGAGGAAGAAGCGAGAGATCTCCTATCGGTTGATTTTGGCAGTTTCCATTTCAACGTCGTTGATTACAAGCGCTACGGTCTCACCAAACCGGAAATAACGCTGCTGCACCCTTCCTATGAATCCTATGCGGCCGAAGCAGCCAGCATGCAGGAATCACTGGACCGGCTGCATCAGTTTGATTACAATTCTCTGAACGATACCCAGAAACATGACTATCTTGCTTACGAAGACTATCTGAAGTCAGAGATCGCCCTTGATCAGTTCCCGGATTTTATCGAATTCTATAACCCGCGCAGCGGCAAATACTCGAGTCTGATCACCTCGCTGACCGAATTCATTCTGTATGACCGTGAATCCGCAGACGACTATCTGGCCTGCATGGAAGATCTCCCGGCTTCGCTGCATGACATGAACGAATTCACGAAGCAGCAAGCCGCCAAAGGACATTTCATGCCTGACAGCCTGCTGGACGAAGCGCTGGCAAGCATGCAGAATTTCATCGATAAGGGAGAAGACAATCCGCTGATCATTCTTTACGACAAGAAAATCGATAACCTCGAAGGACTGAGTGAAGAAGAAAAAACATCTTATAAAGAAAGAAACCGTGATATCATCGTGAACACCGTTTATCCGGCCATTCAGGATACCCGCAGTTTCCTGGAAACGTTACGCGGCAGCCGCAGTGTTTCCGGTTCCAACTTCGAATATCCGGACGGCAAGGCATATTATGAAGCACTTGCCACGATCAAATGCTCTACCGACATATCGCTTGATGCGAAGAGAGATTATCTGGCCAAATGCCTCAGTGATCTTTTCCAGTATCAGATCACCCACATGAGCAATCCGTTCGCCAAGGTCAGCGGCTTCACGACAGCCGAAGAACTGATCGCGTATCTTAGCGAGCATCTGGAAGATTTCCCGAAAGGACCGGATATCAATTACACCATTTCCTATCTGGATCCATGTGTCGCCAATCCGAATGTCATGGCATATTACCTGACACCGACCATCGATTCCTACACGGAAAACGTCATGCGCATCAACGGTGACAATGTGAAAAACAACCTCAACACGATGTTTACCACCCTGGCTCATGAAGGTCTGCCGGGCCACATGTATCAGTTCACCTGGTACTATAGCCAGCCGGATACGACGCTGCTCCGCCACGCCATCTCTTCCATCGGCTATGGCGAGGGCTGGGCGCAGTACGGTCAGAGAATCATGCTGCACAGGTCTTCCCTTTCCGAAGCGGACGCCGAATATCAGGCCATCACACTTCTGTCAGCCTACACGATGCAGGCGTATATCGACATGCTTGTCAACGGCTATGGTCTTGACGCGAAAGCTGTTACCGAACAGCTGAAAGCGGTCGGTATGGAGATGAGCGAAGAGAATGTGAAAGAAGCCGTCGACGGTGTCATCTACGCACCGGGACAGACTCTGCCCTATGGCTTCGGCCAGTGCAAGATGTGGGAATTCCACGAACGTGTCCGCGGCTCTCTCGGCGATGCCTTCAATCTGGAAGAATTCCACCTGCAGATCCTGCAGCATGGCCAGCGCTTTTTCGAGGTCGTGGAAGACGATCTGCAGAAATATGTCGAAAGCAAGGGTGCTGAATTCAAAAAGGACTTTACCCTGTTTGAATACTCCGCCGTCGAGCCGGACAGCAACAGTCTCATCGGTTTCATTACCTCGCATATGTGGGTCCTGCTCGTGGCCGCCGGTCTGGTTATCCTCCTGATCCTCGGGCTGCTCTTCCTGATCATCCGCGGCATCATCCGCATGATCAAAGGCAAGAAACAGGATAACAACAACTGAGGAGGAATACTGCGATGATGTATAAGAATCTGCGTTTCCTTTCCCGGCACAGAAGAGTCCTGTTCCGTCTTATGACGCCTGCGCAAAAGCGCCGCATCGTTACCCAGGACATCCTGAAAACCGCCGCCCAACAGAGAGCGACGCTCAACAGCATGCCCAGAAAACCGGTTGGCAGAGAATGAACCACTTAAAAAGTTGATCTACAGCGATCAACTTTTTGTCTGTTTTATCGATCACGGAGCGAATTCAATTTCGATGTAGGTCGCTCCGCATTTGCGGCATTTTAGGCCGTATTTGAAGATACTGCCGGGATCCTGTTTGAACCGGTATAAATACGTGCCGCATTTCTTGCACTGGTATTTGATCGGTGGATGTGAGTAACTGAAATGAATTCCGATACAGCCGCCGTCTTCTCCCCAACAGTTGCTGTCCGGTTCAACTGTCGCGGCACAGCCGTCTTTGGCATAGTCGCGGCCGCCGCTGATGGCTGCCAGTTCGTCTTCGGAAAGTTCTTCGATTGAAGCGGAATGAAACAGCTGAATTTCTTAAATAATTTCGTTGCTTCTTCCTCGTTGCTTTCGAAGCCTAAGCCATTCAGGATTTCCTGTACTTCTTTCGCGCTGCCGGCTTCATAGAGATTCTATTTCACTTCGTTTCTGTCCATGCTTCTTCTCCAAATGATCATTAAAAACGCATTGTTTCTATTACAAGCATCCCATGAATCCTGACATATGAAGTATACAGCCGCTTCCTTCCGGACACTTTGATTTTCCATATTCCCAATCAAAATCCGTATTGCCTTTCCTATCTTTGCGGCAAAAACGGTATACTGGACATATCGAGGTAAAAACCATGAAGATATTTGACTTGCATGCGGATCTGGCCGAAGCGATCCGCCCTGCGTATAAAGACGGCAGACGTTCCGTGCTGAGAAATGACTGGAACGAGCGTTTCAAAGAAGGTGAAATCAGCTGGACGAGTGCCGCATCCTTCTTCGCCGGCAGGGAATCCTGGGAAGAAATGCAGGAAACCGTCCGGATGGTCAAAGAAGATATTCTTTCTTCCGGTTATGAGCTGATCCTGACAAAAGAAGACCTGAAGGAAGAGCCGAAGGAAACAATGTTCCTGATGACGGTGGAAGGCATGTGCGGCATCCATGACGATCCGGAAGGAAAGATCCAGTGGCTCTATGATCAGGGTAACCGCATCGGTTCCCTGGAATGGAACGATCAGAACGATCTGGCGACCGGAAACAGCGGCGATCCGGCCAGAGGACTGACCGACCTGGGCAAAAGAGCCGTCCGCAAAATGAACGAACTGCATATGATCGTTGACGTATCGCACGCCAACGAGAAGACCTTCTGGGATATTCTTGATACAAGCACGCTGCCGATCATCGCCACCCACTCCAATGCCAAATCATTGTGCACGGTGGAACGCAACCTGACCAACCAGCAGATGCGGGCGCTTGCCAACAAAGGCGGCCTGATCGGTCTGAATGCCTGCAACATGTTCATTGACGACGATCTAGTAAAACAGGATGCCCGTCATCTGGCGAAACATGCCAGATACATGGCGGATCTGATCGGTGTGGAACATGTCGCCTGCGGTTTTGACTTCGGTGCCTATTATACCCATAAGGCAGACTATGACCTGCTTGCCCCGGAACAGGCCCAGAATTTCATTCAGGGCTTACGGGACGAACAGTTCAGTGAGGAAGAAATCAAAGCGATTGCCTATGGCAATGTCATGAAATTCCTGAATACATATATGTAACGTAAATACTGCCGCTTCCCGGATGAGAAACGGCAGTAACTTTTTTATTCGATGATTTCGATGTCGTGCGGGTAATGGTTCAGCACCTCATGGCCGTCTTCCGTGACCAGGACGAGGTCCTCGATACGGCAGCCAAGGATGGAAGGATGGTAGATGCCCGGTTCAATGGAGAAGATGTTGCCCGGCTGTGTGAGGTCTGTGAATGCCTGGGACACGTCGCCGTATTCATGGCATTCGGTACCGATGAAGTGGCCAAGACGGTGCGTGAAGTCCGGGCCGTAGCCGCCTTCGGTGATGATGTCTCTGGCTGTCTTGTCAATGTCACACAGTCTGACACCCGGCTTGATGATTGCTTCGGCTTCTTCGTTGGCTCTTCTGACCAGGTTGTAGATATTCTTCTGTTCGGCGGTCGGTTCTTTTTTGTAGAAGAACGTTCTTGTCATATCCGAGCAGTAGCCATGGTATTTACAGCCGACGTCAAACAGTACGGCATCGCCTTCCTGCAGGACGGTCGCATCCGGCATGTGATGCGGATCGGCGGCATTTTTGCCAAAGGCCACGATCGGCGGGAAGGAATATCCTTCGGCACCGAGTTTCTTATAAATTCCCAGTGTCTCTGCGGCGACTTCCTTTTCCGTGACACCGGCATGGATCAGCTTTTTGAATTCCGCCATGGCCCGATCATTGATCAAAGAAGCTTCTTTCATCAGGGCAATTTCCGCCGCGTCCTTGATGGCGCGGGTATGGTCAACCGCCAAAGAGCCGTTGATGAATCCTTTAGCAATTCCCTGCTCGATCATCGGCAGTAAGAATCTGGCCGGCAGGATCTTGTCGACACCAAGGACGATGTCCTTACGGATTTCCTTCTTTACCAGTTCCGTCACATTGTCGGTATCCTGGAAGTATACTTTGCGAACCCCGAGTTCTTCCTCAAAACGGAAGAGACTGTTGACAAACAGCACCGGCTCTTTGCCGTTCTGGATCAGCAGACCGAGGAAACGTTCGCCCGGCCAGATCATCTTTCCGCAAAGATACTTGATGGCCAGCGGGTCGCTTACCAGCATGGCATCAGCGTCCAGTTTTTCCAGTACACGGTTCATTCTTTCTTGATTCAGCATATGTTTTACCACTCTTTCAGTTTGTTCGATCTAATTATAATGAAAACCACCTTGCGGTGGTATCATTTCATTCTTCATAGAGGGGGAAATTATGAATGAACATTCATCAGATGTTTCATCTGATGGTTACAGAATACTTCCCGTATCTGAAGAATAACGGAAGACATTGTGAACATTGCCTGAAAAAAGAAAAAGATCCGCGCAAATCGGATCTTTGTCCTGTAATTTAATTACTCAACGGAAACTTTGATGCCCGGGCCCATTGTTGTGGACAGTGTGACACTCTTGATGTATCCGCCCTTGACGCTTGCCGGTCTGACTCTCAGGATCTGATCATACAGAGTCTTGAAGTTCTCAGCCAGCTGCTCATCTGTGAAGGAGCATTTGCCGATCATGACGTTGACGTTGCCGTCTCTGTCAACACGGTATTCAGCTTTACCCTTCTTGATTTCGTCAACAGCCTTGGCGACATCCATTGTGACAGTACCTGTCTTCGGGTTCGGCATTAAGCCTTTCGGACCTAACAGACGGCCCAGTTTACCTAACTGGCCCATCATATCCGGTGTGGCAACGATCTTGTCAAAGTCGAGCCAGCCCTTCTGGATCTCTTCGATCTTGTCTGCGCCGCCGACAAAGTCAGCACCTGCAGCAGTCGCTTCTTCCAGCTTGGCACCCTGTGTGATAACCAGGACTCTCTGGGACTTACCGTTGCCGTTCGGCAGAACGATCGCACCACGGATGTTCTGGTCTGCCTGACGCGGGTCAACATTCAGAACAAAGGAAACTTCTACAGAAGCGTCAAACTTTGTCCAGTTTGTCTTCTTCGCGAGAGCAATACCCTCTTTATAGTTGTAGACCTTGGAGCGGTCAACCAGTGCTTTCGCAGCTTCGTACTTCTTGCCTGCCATTAGTTCCACCCCTCAATCTCGATGCCCATATTCTTGGCTGTGCCGGCAACGATTCTCATCGCGCCTTCAACGTCGTTGGCGTTGAGGTCCGGCATCTTGTACTCAGCGATTTCTCTCAGCTGAGCTTCCGTGATCTTACCAGCCTTAACCGTGTTCGGTGTACCGGAAGCCTTGGAAATACCTGCGGCCTTCTTCAGCAGAATGGCAGCCGGTGTTGTCTTGATGACGAAATCGAAGGATTTGTCTTCATACGCTGTGATGATGACCGGGACGATATCGCCTTTGCGGTCCTGTGTCTTGGCATTGAAGTCGGTGCAGAACTGCGGCATGTTGATACCGGCAGATGCGAGTGCAGGACCCGGTTTAGCGCCGCCTGCAGGGAACTGCAGTTTGCAGATTTTAGCAATTTTCTTTCTTGCCATGTGGTTTCTCCTTTTCTATAGATTTTCCACATGCAGTGGTTCACAGGTGTTTGCGTCACCCTCCCACGCATGCGCACACAAAAAAAGTGTGCGAGATAATAATAGCCTATGGCCACCCTTCCGTCAATGCTGTTTTTATCAGGAAAAACGCTTATTTTCCGGTATTTTTTGCAATGCAAAAGAAAAAGCCGGATGATTCTGTGGGAACAGAGCCTTCCGGCATGGATTTAATTGACGCTTACGGCTGGAGCCGTCTTCTGGGCGGCCTTTTTCTTTTTCTTCGGGCGGAAGTAGAGAACAGCCATGTAATAGAGGGAGACAAGCGCGGCACTGAGAAGAATGCCGCCGATGATGTCGGTAAACCAGTGGACACCGGAGAGGAAGCGGGTAACGATCGTCAGACCGATCATGACCCAGCAGAAGATCTCAATATACTTCAGGGTCGTTTTTCTTGTGACGACTTCTCTGCATTCGATCAGCGCACAGCCCATGATCGTGCATGCCAGCATCGTATGGGTGGACGGGAAGGATGCTTCCAGAGCACCGTCTTCCAGTACCGGCCGGTAATTAATCACGATCTTGTCAAACAGGACATAGAATATGATGACCAGCAGGAAGATAAAGCCCATAGCCAAGATATTCTTATCCACCTTCATCAGGCTCTTTCTTTCATACAGCTGCATGCCGCCGATACCGGCGAACAGCACCGCGGTCAGGATGCAGATGGCACCGCACAGTTTGGATAGCAGATAGAATATATTGCTTGTCCCAATCAGTTTCTGGAAGAAGCCGTTTACCGCCGCGAAGCCAACCATTGAATTCATCGGTCCGATCGGCTGCATGTCCACAAATTTGACCAGGATCATAAACAGCAGGAAGACAGCTGTCAGAACAGCAGTCATAATGCCTGCCTGTCTTACTTGTTTCGTCATTTTCAGAACCTCCTGTGATTCACCTACCTATCATACATCAGAATCTCCGTTTCTTCCGAGAAAAAAGACGATACTTTTCCGTACCGTCTCCATGTTTTGAAAATATGCCGGACTGCTTATTTCAGACAGTCACGGATAAAGTCCCAGGCTTTGTATCCGTCGGCGTCACATTCGTTGTTGAAGAAGTAGATCCATGACCAGTGGCCGCTGTAAAGATGCGGGTTGCCGTCTTTGTCCTTGAATCTGCCGGATGTGTCAACGACATGTTTCGTCGTGGAAATATAGACATGTTCGGCGCCTTCTTCAGCCAGTCTTTCCAGGGTCGGCACTTCATGCAGGGAAGGATCGACGACATTGTCATCTTCGGAATAGACAAAGTACATCGGCATGTCCTTGACATTGGCAAACTGTTTTTCGGTAATCGATGTATACGGCACGGCCTCGCAGATCGGAACAATACCGTCCATCAGTTCCGGATGATCCATGCCCAGCAGCAACGTCATGAAGCCGCCGTTCGAGCAGCCGCAGACGACCGTCTTAACAATATGATGTTCTTTCTGATAGGCCTGGATCAGTTCGACCAGTGAATTCATATAGAAGGATGTGTTATCCGCCTTGATGCGGCCGCCGGCAAGACTTGTGCCGGTGCCGTCGGTATCCATCCAGTAAGTCGGACACTGCGGTACGAGTACATTGGCCTTACCGACCGTATCCTGGAATTTCTTACTGATCAGGGAAACGACTTTGTTGGCAATGCTGGTGACATAGGGATCGGTTTCCTTCACACCGCCTTCGCCAAGACCATGGAGCCAGACGACCAGCCGGTCAGATCCGCCTGCCGGCTCATAGCTGACATAGTCATACGCGACACCGTCCGTTGCTGCAAAGCGGTTCCGTTTCATGGCATCCGCTTCCGTCACATGGCCTTTTTCTACCGGATCAATTTCCAGTGCGTCAATGGTTTCTCCATTGCCTGTCACATGATGTCCCTCTGTCAGCTTAACGATCAGTTCATATGGTTTTGACCAGGTATTGAACTGGGTGTGCATGCTGAAAAGAAGCGGTGAGCCTTCCGAAGGTGTAACATCCAGTTCTATGACGCCTTCTTTGGAAGGATCCGCAGTTTTCTCACCCTTTTCATTGACGAGATATGCATCAAGGACTGTTCTTGGCAGTCTGACTTCAATGATCGGAAATTCCGGGATCTTCGTGAAATCTGTTGTCATCTTGTGTTCGGTGACGGTGATGTCCTCTTTACCAAAACAATCCAGCGGCTGATCGAAATGCAGGAACATTTTCGCGGTGCCGCAGCCCCAGTCATGGGATGTAATCTGTGTATCAAAAGTACCCTGAATGATATTTTCCATATGCTTGTTCTCCTGTTTTCATGATAGTCTATCTGACCGGATAAAAACAACGTCATTTCAATTAAGTCAATTATTGACTTTTTATGACTGCCTCTCTATGATATAGACATGGCCCGCAGTACTGACCTGAAAAACGAAAACATTAAAACCGTCCGGAAGTGTTTCTACTCCGGCGCTGTTTTATCAATGAACAGAATCCGTAAGGAAACAGGTCTCTCACACGGTTCCATTATCAACGTCATCCGGCAGCTGGAAGAACGCGGAGAAATCCTGCTGGCGGAAAAGTCCGGTACGAGCGTCGGACGCAAGACGCACCATTATGTACTGAATCCCGAATACCGGCACTTTCTGGCTATCGATGTCAGACGTACGCCGGACGGCTTTCTTTCCCATACCTGCCGGCTGAATCTGAACGGTGACGTACAGGACGTATATGACCATGCCTTTGCGGAAATGGACGATCAGTATCTCGATGAAGAACTGCAGGTCATGCTTAAAAGGCATCCGGATACGGACATGATCCTGATCAGCACGCCGGGCATCTGCACCAACGGCGTCATTGCCAACGGTCCTTTCCGCCATGATGTCGGCCGTATGATCGAAGAACAGTATCATATCCCCTATGTCACGGAGAACGACGTCAATGTGGCGTCGATCGGTTTCTACAACGAGAATCCCGAACGGAAGAACATCGCCGTTGTCTATCAGGCCGCCAAGACAGTCCTCGGTTGCGGCGTGATCATCAACGGCCGGCTCTACAACGGTTTCTCCCACGCGGCCGGTGAAGTCCGGTATCTGCCCTTCATGAGCGAGCGGCAGGACACTTCCGCAGAGGATCTGCTCAGGGAAATGATCCTGTCCATCGCCGCCGTACTGAATCCTCAAGCCATCGGCTATTACAGTGATTCCGTCCACGAAGATCTTGTCTTTGACAACAATCCCCTGCCTCAGCAGCATACCCCGCTGCTGATCCATCTTAAAGAACTTGACTCATACCGTATGAAGGGACTGTACTCCATCGGTATGTACAATATGCTTGAACATTTCGGAGGGAACGAGCAATGAAACAGAAAACCCAGGTGGACCTGTTACACGGTCCGATTATGAAGTCACTGATCATCTTCATGATCCCTATCTTAATTTCCAACATCTTCCAGCAGTTATACAACGCTGTTGACACCGCCATCGTCGGCAACTTCCTCGGTGAGAATTCGCTGGCAGCCATTGGCGCCTGCGCAGCCGTATTTGAAATGCTTGTCCAGTTCTGCAACAGTCTGGGCAACGGATTCTCGATCGTCTGCGGACGTGCCTTCGGATCCGGCGATGAAGAACGGATCAAGAAAGCTGTCGCTACTTCGATCCTGATCGGTGCCGTCACCTGCGTCGTGCTGACCATGGCGTGTATCGTCGGTCTCAAGCCGCTGCTGCAGCTGATCCACACGCCGGCGGAAATCATCGAAGAATCCCATACCTATATTCACATTATCGGCCTGGGTCTGATCGTCATGTTTGCCTACAATCTGGCATCCTGCATGTTAAGAGCCATCGGCAACTCTGTTATGCCGCTGGTCTTCCTGATCATCTCTTCCCTGCTCAATATCTTCCTGGATGTCCTGTTCATCACAACATTCCACATGGGTGTTGCTGGTGCCGCAATTGCGACTGTCCTGGCCCAGGGTGTATCCGTTGTCCTCTGTATTGTATATATTCTGAAATACTCCCAGATTCTGGTTCCGGAAGCAAGACACTTCAAGATTGAAAGAGAACTGTTCCAGGATGTCGGCGGCCAGGGCTATGCCATGGCTCTGATGGGATCCATCGTATCCGTCGGTTCCATTATCCTGCAGTCCGGTATCAACAGCCTCGGTACAGAGATCATTGCCGGTCATGTCGCAGCCAGAAAGCTGTACATGTTCTGCAACATGCCGTTCATGTCCATGAGCGTTGCCGTATCCGCCTTCATTTCCCAGAACAAGGGTGCCAACCAGGGCGACAGAATTCTCAAGGCTATGAAAGATGCCTATATCTATGACTTTGTCGTAGCAGCCATCGTTTCCGCCTTCCTGTTCACCTGCGCACCGTCCATGGTCAAACTGATCAGCGGCTCCACCAACCCGACGATCATCCGCAACGGTTCCAAGATGCTGTATATCGTCGGACCATTCTATGCGATCCTCGGTGTCCTGATTCAGACCAGATTCGCCCTGCAGGGCATCGGTTCCAAACTGATCCCGATGATTTCCTCCGTGATCGAACTGGTCGGCAAGATTCTGTTCGTCTATATCTTCATCCCAATGTTCGGTTACGATGCGGTATGCTGGTGCGAACCGCTCATCTGGGTAGCCATGACGGCTCAGCTGCTGTATGCCTTCAATACCAACAGTTATGTGAAGCAGATCAGAGCAGAACAGAAAGCAGCCGCAGCGGCATAATCAACACTCAAATAAACTAATAAAAATAAGCTGCGGCCTCGCAGGATCACGGATTCCTGTTAGGCTGCAGCTTTTTTATTGCTGGAATGTTACAAAACCGGCTGTTCTGTCATTTGTTATTTGCATGCATATCCACTACGATGAAATAACCAACACTCTATAAAAACACAATTGTTTCATCTAAAAGGGGGATATATCATGAAAAGAACAATCAGAATGTTTTTATTGACCATTGCAACCTTCCTGCTGGTATTTGTATGTGGAACGTCTTTCAGCGTACTTGCCATAGACGGAGAAGCCGGTGACGAAACTACCGTTGATGTCACTGTCACCAAAATATGGGACGATGATGACAACGTAGACAAGATCAGACCAGAATCCGTCTTTGTACAACTTTATGGTAACGGGGATATGTTATTCGATGAAGTCGAGTTAAGCGAAACAAGTGACTGGACTTATACATGGCCGGATCTGGATCCGGATGTAGAGTATGACGTAAAAGAAATGTCTCTATATCCCGACTTCGACTATTATGAAACGTCGGTTGTAGAAAAAATCTCAGATTATGAATTTACAATCACGAACACTCATAAACCATGGATCAATGTCACAGTCACAAAGATATGGGATGACCACGATAACCGTGATGGACTCAGACCGGAAATTGTTGGTGTACGGCTCTATAGAAATGGTGAAAGGATACGTACCGACTTAGAATTAAGTGAACTGAATAACTGGACCGTTGAATGGCAGAATCTGAATCCTGACGCGGAGTATGACGTGGCAGAAGTTGCCTTCGTGCCTGATAAAGGAGGATATGAACCGCCGGTAATCGAAAAAGTCTCAGATTATGAATTCACGATTACGAACAGTCACATGCCATTGACTGAAGCAAAAGTCACAAAGGTCTGGGATGTGGATGAAACCGAAAATCCCGGTGTGATTCCCGATTCCCTGACTGTGAAACTGCTGGCAGACGGCACAGAAATCAAGACAGTTACCTTGACAGCGGAAAAAGGCTGGACTGAAACAGTGACGGATCTTCCTATGTTCAATGGCGAAGCATATGTGGAATACACCTGGGAAGAAGTCGTTCCGAGCGGATTCACTCAGAGCAGTGTTCAGCGCATGGGCAGTGTGTCCGTTATTACAAATGTTTATAATCCGGATCCGCCAATCATCAAAGTGGATAAGGTTGATGATCAGGGCAATCCTGTAAAGGGAGCTGTCATCGGCATCAAAGACAACAGTACCGGAAGCATCGTTGAGTTCTGGACAACAGACGGAACGACATATGAAGCGACGGATCTGTGGCCCGGTGAATTTACTCTGGTTGAAAACACAGTACCAGAAGGCTATGAAAAAGCTGATGACATGAAATTCACTGTTAAGGCAGGAGAAACTGTATCACTGAAAATGGTTGATAAGAAAAAGAAGGAACCGATCCCCAATACTGCCGACCATAACAACACATCTTCCTGGACAGCAATCATGCTTGGCTCGCTGCTGCTGGCAGTTATCACATTCGCCTGTCGCAGAAAGTACAGTCACAACTGATTAATGAACAAAGGTAATCGAGGAGAAACCGGGTAAAGGTTTCTCCTCTTTTTCTGATTAGTTAGAATTCCAAACAAAAATGCATGAGCATGAATAGAAACGATATGGTAGTTAAGTGTACAATATACCTTCCTGACTATTCAGTCCTCTTTCAATTTGTTTACAGTCGAGATGAAAAGTTCAGGCTTCCAGAACATCAAACTGTTTTTATCATCAATAAAAGGTGCAACATCTGCTTTAGCCATCTCATAATCGACGGCTTTGAATTTATCTTCAAGCATACGCTTTACCATATCCAGATTCAGGATGACGTCATTGCTGATTTTCCCTGTATTCTTTAGCTTATTCTCAAGATATTTGATATTTATAGCAGTATTCCTGCCCGCATAAAACAGATAATCATAATAATCTCTGCCTTTAACATTATGCTTATACTCTCTGCATAGTATTGCATGTATTTTACCGGCAAAGAGTGTTGGCTCATCAAACACCTGAACTTCATAAGGAGATGGTAACATGCGATATTTATTTTCTGTCTTTCCGCCAGCAGGGTTATCTGTATCGATTTCAAGTTTTATTTTAATCCTTTGACTAGAAACGATTTTTTTCGCATCATCACTTTTAGGAAAGAATGACATAAACAACATCAAAGTATTCCCCTTCAAAAATGCACTTTGTACAGGAGTGCTGGTCTTTTTTACTTTTGCTTCAATATTGATATCTATTCCAAATGACAGAAATTCATTTTTTAGCGTATCAAAATAATCATCCAATTTGAAAGTCTGATCACTTTTCAACAGGGCAAAATCCAGATCTTCACTGAATCGATTCAGTCCATAGAAAATTCTTAAACAAGAACCTCCATAGAACGCTGCTTTCTTGAAAAATCCGGCGTGTGAAAGGCCGCTTAAAGCTATCTCCTGTATGATTTCTCTGATTGCGTTCTCCCTTTCCGTATTATTTTGTGGATCGTACTGTTCCAGCATTGATTCAATTGCGCTATTCATCAAGGTACTCCTTTTCGATCAATCTGACCAGCAGCTCAAGGTTGGTTTTGTGATACAGCTTGGCCAGTCGTTTCATCAAAACAAAATTACATGATGCAAATTCATCTTCATCCATTCTTTTATCAATAAACAGCAGTTCTTTTAATGTTTTTATACTATGCACAACTCTCCATTTATACAAAGAATCGCAGATTGCTTTTTCTTTTGAAGCCATCCTTACGATATACTCACCTTCGCCAATCAGACATAGCCCTTCAGAGAAAGCTGAGGCAGGGATGTCACTGTATTCATATCTGCCGAACACATTGATATATGTCTTATTTTTCCTCACATTCAGGGTCGCTGAAGTGATTGCCATTGTCCTTTCCGGGATTAAGCCGTAATAAGACAGTGCAAAATCAAAACTAAGGTACGAAGGTGACAGTATAGGTGCTGCCAGAAGATAAGGATTTACATTCCGGTCTGTTTCATACAGTCCCCTGTTCAGTCGAAAAATAACCCCTTGATCTGCATCGCGCCTTATTTTATCCAGCGGATTAGTATAATCTGCATATTTTTGTTTCAGCATTGATACAGTAACAATCATGTTTGCTCCTTTTAATCCAATATAATTGGATTTTGCGGAGATTTCAATAGTATTTCATGCCATTTCAATCCAGTAATTGCATAGTTTCCTTTTTATCTGATACTAAATCCTCTTGTTGCTGAATAGATACAATTATCTCCTGTGCTGTTCTGGCATTTACATCCCTTGTTGCAAATGCGCCAGCTGGAACGTTACCTAACAGACAGAAACTGAAGTTCCATACAATTGAACGGTCAATGACTGTGAAATGTTTCTGATGCTCAGAAACAACAACATTACTTCCTGCACCTTTCAAATACTTTACTGGTTCAGAATCCAGATCAAGAGCAGGAGACAGAACGAATTGAACCGCCACACCTCTTTGGATAGCTTTCTGAATATTTGAGTAGTACTTCCTCACTTTTATCATTTGTAATGAAGTAATGAATACAATGATTTCTTTCTTTGCCAGAGAAAGATCCTCCAGGTATACTTCTTCATAATTCTCTTTTTCAAACAGGATTTGGTTGACATTTTGCTCCTGACGGTTTTCCTCTACCAGATAACCTTCTTTTTTATACTGCTGCAGCCTTTTATAATACATAGACTGCGCAATAGGATACTGAGCATCAATATAGTCGTATACTTTTACAACATCTTTTCCAGCATAGGTTCTGTGAATTCTTCCTGTATACTGTGTAATACGTTTGCCAGAAGAAATCGGAAGGACAAGGAACAGGCAATTCAATGAGGCAAGATCAAATCCTTCTCCTAACAATTTACTGGTAGCAAGCAAAACGTATCTTTGATTACTGTTCCGAACAGACTCAAGAGTGATTTTACGTTCTTTCTTTTTGACTTCTCCACTTAATAGATATACATCTGAACAAGCTTTTTCCAACATTGATAGAAGGATGGATAAGTGTTCCACACGTTCAGAGAGAACAATAATATTACTGCCATTTCGATATTCATTAAGCACGTCTTTGACGATCTGATAGTTTCTTACCTGATCCCGCACCAGCTCACTGCACATTTCAGCATAAGTAATCTCCGAATTTAAAGAACGACAGTTCGTGTAGCGTGGAATCAGATATTGCTTAAAAGAGTAACCGGAGCGAATGCTTTCTCTGCCGATTCGTTTTCTGATGGGACCGCAGTACATGGTAATTACCTTAAACAGTCCATCGTCTCTTTTCGGAGTAGCTGAAAGTCCATAAATATATCTGCTTTTAACAAAACGCATCACATGAAGGAAGCTTTCACAAGCCACATGATGACACTCATCAACAATGGTAAGACCATATTCTCCTGCGATCTTTGCAAGGTCTTCTGCATTTTTTAAAGACCTGACCATAGCTATATCAATCTTGCCATTCCGCTTTTTGCTGCCGCTTCCATATCGGCAGACGAAGCGATCTTTCTTTTTGGCCGCATGTGGATATTCCAGAAATTGTTCAATCCGTTCTTCCCACTGGTCCTGCAGTTCTTTATTATCCACCAGAATCAGTGTATTTACCTTTAGTCTGGCCATCAGATAAATACCAACGACTGTTTTCCCGAAACCAGGAACAGCCTGCAAAATACCCATATCATACTTAAGCATTGTTTCAGCCGCATCCAACTGATCATCACGAAGAGCACCTTTAAAACTGATATCCAGATTTTCCCCTCTTTGAGTGCAGTCTTCAAAATGAAATTCTGTTTCCGGCATTGCTTTCTGCAAAGTGGGAATAATGCCTCTCGGCAGATACAGGTATTCACTGTCTTCTTCAAAATATGACAGCACTCTGGTAATATCTCCACCCAGATAGATTGCCTTATGCAGTCTTTGCATTTCATAGTATTTCGGATTATACATCGATGCCGCCCTGCACAGCAGATTAATTGTGACCGCATTCAGATTTCTCTTTTCTATACGAATACATGAAGAAATCTGCCCATAAAGGTCATGCACATATTTCAGATCTGTATTTAGAGAAAGCCTCATCTGGTCATTATCAAAGAAATAATCCTGATTCCAGTTTGAAGACAGAAGTGCTGACAGTTCTTCCGATGTTATCTTTTTGCGTGAAATAAGATATTCAATAGGATTCTGAATAACTCTTTGCTGATCATCAATAAAAGCAGAGTTTCCTTTCAGATATGCATCATATCTTAATGGCAATGCAATAAGATTGCCAGCACCATTTTCAGGAACATAATCCTGGTTTGGAAACATTCTGTCAAAGGATGAAAACTTCATATTTCGATTGCTGTTCATCGCTTCCTGTATAAGAATTTCACCAAGTCTTCTTGCCTCTCTTGCTTTCACTGCTGCCGCAAAGAAAAACCACAGATGTCCGCCAAGGCCAGACTGAGAGCGCTCCATAACCGGATATAAATCATGTTTTACAGCCTGTCGATAAACACTCAGCATATCTTCGAACCAAGAATCTTCATCGAAATCAATCGCCAAAAAGAAACAGGTATGATCCGGCATCATCGGATAGATACCAATGCCTTGATTCGTTCCAGTAAAATGCTTTTTCAATATATTATCTGTCAACGGTGTAAATGATTGCATTAGACATTGAAAACAATTGAACCTTCCTGATTTTTTTGGACAACCCGGTGCGAAAGAATTATCACAGACTGGACTCCATCCATATTTTTGATTCTTTTTGCTGTAATAACGTTCTGCATAAAGATCCATTCCGCCATGGAAATAATCAAGAAAAGCAATGATTTTTTCTGGCCCTGACAATTTTTCATTCTGCTTCACAACAAAAATACCATGCTGTTTTAACTGGTTCTCCAGTTCAATGATCCGCATATCTTTTTGCTCTAATATATCCAGAAGTTCTTCTTTTGTTTTATCAATATATTCTGATTTCATATCCTGTCTGGTTACTATCATTTATTTAATCATAGCTTTTTTCTTTTCAAATATACTATTGCTTCTCCGTATGCTTTTTCCTTTTCGTATGTTGTTTATTTGAAACATGGTAAAATCTCTATGTATGAAAAAGAAACATCTCAAACCACAGGTAAAAATCGTTCTCTATGTACTGCTGGCATTAATCGTTGCGGCAGCCGGGTTTTTCCTGTTTCCAAAGAAAGAGATTCGTAAAGCTGTTGCTGTTGGAGAAAAAGTGACATTGGTTCCGGTCATTGAAGAAGTACCGCCCGAGCCGGAGAATCCGTTTGAGCCGGTCTGGTCATCCGCTGACTGGCAGGCAAACTATGCTGTCAATGATGAATATATCGGTACCTTCCGTTTTGAATCAGGCATTATCGATCTGCCGGTCATGTTGACAGACAACAACTTCAAATATCTGACATTGAACTGGGAAACGATGGGATATGATGCGGACGGTACATTATATGTGGACTACAACGACACTTTGGATTCCATGAATATTACCATCTATGGTCATTACTGCTATCCGGAAGTTGATCCTGAACAAGTCAGAATGTTCACGCCTCTGCATGTGTTAAAGGAACAGGAGAACTATGAAGCCAATCAGTATATTGACCTCCTGCTCGAACACGAAGCAAGACGTTATCAGGTCGCAGCTGTTTATTACGTACCATTGGTATTCTCACCGGATTCCCAGTCCTATGACTATGCACCGGATGATCTCTGTTACTACGTTCCGGAATTCAGTGATGAATACTTCCAGTCCTATATCAGCCGTGTCAAACAGGAACAATTCTATGACACAGGTGTGGAATTCACCAACAAGGACCATCTGCTGACAATGCAGACATGCGTATATCTCAGAGAAGACCTGCGGCTGATCGTCGTCGCCAAAGAAGTCGAAAGAAAGGCAATTGAGTAAAATCAATTGCCCTTTTTATTAGATTACATATTGATATAGGATGCCGTACATTTCCCTGACGACAAAGGTAGGCATCAGCCACCATGGTGTAACAGACCCGTAACTGAGATGTTTGAGGCCTAATGTATCCGCAATCAGTCCGGCCCGGTATTCATGGAAACCGCTGGTTATGATCACCAGATCCGGATTCAGATCATTTGCCATAATGATTTCCCGGGAAAACTGCAGGTTCTGAATGGTCGAAGCGGATCTGTCTTCTTTATAGAGGCGGCTGCTGTCGATACCATGTTCCATAAGCCAGCGGTACATCGCTTCCGCTTCACTGATATGTTCATTGCCGCCCATACCGCCGGAAAGAACACACTGTGCTTCCGGATGTTCGTTTAAGAACTGATATGCGGCTTTGATTCTTCCCAATAACATTAAACTCGGTGTTTCTTTCCGTACTTCACAGCCGAGAACCACAACGGTTTCACCATTGTAGGTTTTGACAGTGTTCAGATTCTGAATCATTTTCACACCCAGAAAAGCGGCTGTGAGAAAGATGGCCGATAGAATCAGTGTACATATGGACAGGAGGATCTTTCCTTTCACCGTCTGCCACATGTCTTTCAGTTTATCCCGTACTGTTTCAAAGTAATATGTACCGTAGAACAGTGCGGCAAATACTGCCAGACCGGTAAGGTTACCTATATTGATGATTCCGGCAAAGACAGGAATCAGAAACCATACAAAGAAGATTCCCCAGATGCCGCATAATATCTTTTTCATCATGTTGTTATCATAGAAAATTCCCATGCCTGTTGCAATGCATGGGAATCATTCTTCTATTCTTCTTTTCCGTTCAGTTCTGCCGCATGCAGGATGCTTTCAGCAATGCCTTCCCCATCCAGCCGGTATTCTTTCAGCAATGTTTTCCAGTTACCGCTGCCGGCAAAGCCGTACATACCAAGACGGTGGACAGGCCGCGGACAGTATTCCGCCGCGATTTCGCAGATCATGGTGCCCAGGCCGCCGATAATGGAATGTTCTTCGGCTGTAAAGATCAGATCATGTGACTGCAGAACGGACAGGATCCCTTCTTTGTCACACGGACTGATCGCGCAGACTTCCGCAACAGTAAGATCAATACCTTTTTCCTTCAATATTTCAGCTGCCGCCAGGGAACTCTGCGTCATCAGACCACAGCAGAATATCGCAACCTTTTGTCCTTGGTGCAGAACATGAACCTTTGTGACGTCGATGTCCTCATCTTCCGCGAAGACATCGTCGACCTTCGGACGTCCGGTTCTGACATAACATGGTGTGTTCTTTTCTGCCACATACCGGATGACTGCTTCTGTCTCTTTTGCGTCACATGGAACAAAGACATCCAGATTGGGCAGGTTTCTCATAATGGAAATATCTTCCAGAGCCTGGTGGGTTACACCGTCTTCTCCGACGGTAATACCGCCGTGGGAACCGATGATCTTGACATTGAGCTGCGGATAGACAACGCTGTTGCGGATCTGTTCCCATGCCCGGCCGGTGCAGAACATGGCAAAGGTGGAAAGAAAGGCCATATAGCCGCTGGCTGCCAGACCTGCTGCCACACCGACCATGTCATCTTCGGCAATGCCCATTTCAAAGAATCTTTCCGGTGCCACATTTTTCGCTTTTATAGACTGCGTACTGCCGGCCAGATCGGCATCCAGTACGACGATTTTCGGGTTTTCCTTTACCAGCTGGGCAATCGTTTCTCCATATGCTTCGCGGGTTGCTTTTGCCATAATACGGTTCTCCTTTGTTTCTTACACTCCACCCCTATTATACCCGTATTACAAAATTAAAAAAGGAGACCTATCAGGTCTCCAAATTCTTCTTACAGTCTTTCGCCCTTTTCGATATCAAGGAAGTATTTGTAAGTGTCAACTGTCAGTTCACCGCAGGCTGCTTCATCACAGGCGATGATCGCACCGTTGTGCATCTGCAGTGCGGAACATGTCCACTTGTGGGATACGTTTCCTTCAACTGTTGCAGCAAGTGCTCTTGCCTTGTTGTGGCCGCTGATCAGTACCAGAACTTCCTTGGAGTCTGTAACTGTTCCGATACCTACGGACAGAGCCTTGGCAGGAACCTTTTCCGGATCGTTGCCGAAGAAACGGCTGTTAACGATTCTTGTATCAGTTGTCAGGATTCTGACACCGGTACGCGAAGCCAGAGATGTGAACGGTTCGTTGAATGCCAGGTGGCCGTCAACACCGATACCGCCCATGAAGAGGTCGATGCCGCCATAGGAAGCGATCTTTTCTTCATATCTTGCACATTCACCTTCCGGATCATCGGTCATGCCATTGAGGATATTGATATTCTCCGGTTTCATGTCGACAAGGTGATCAAAGAAGTTGTCATGCATGAAGTACCAGTAGCTCTGGTCATGTTCATGCGGCAGGCCAAGATACTCGTCCATGTTGAAGGTAACAACATTTGCGAAGGAAACTTCACCGGCTTTGTTCTTTTCGATCAGTCTCTTGTAGACGCCAATCGGAGAAGAACCGGTTGGCAGACCAAGTACGAACGGTCTTTCTTCCTTGTGGCTGTTGATTTTGTTCGCAATGTAATTCGCAGCCCATTCACACATTTTGTCGTAATTGTCCTGAATAACTACTCTCATTGTTTTTAGCTCCTTCTGCTTTTATGCAATATGTCCTTTTGCTTTGATTACTTCTATTACAGAATCCACGTACTTCTCGCATATTTCATCTGTTTCAGCCTCTACCATAACTCGGATGACCGGTTCTGTTCCGGATTCTCTGACGAGAATACGGCCGGTGTCACCAAGTTCGTCTGCGACCTTCTGTACAGCTGCCTGTACATCCGGATCGTTCTGTGCTTCCGGCTTGGACTTGACTCTGACATTCTTCAGAACCTGCGGATAGAAGACAACCGGCGCAGCCAGTTCGCTCATCGGCTTGTTTCTTTCAATGAACACTTCCATCATCTTCAGGGATGTCAGGATACCGTCACCGGTCGTGGCATACTTCGTGAAGATAATGTGACCACTCTGTTCACCGCCGATACGATGTCCGTTCTGGACCATGTTCTCATAAACATACTTGTCACCGACCTTGGTCTTTTCATAGTTGATACCAACTTTGTCCAGTGCTTTGTATAAACCGAAGTTGGACATGACAGTCGTTACAACAGTGTTATTTAAGAGCTTGCCTCTTTCCTTCATATAGAGACCATAGATATACATGATATGGTCACCGGTCACGACATTGCCCTTTTCATCGACGCACAGACATCTGTCCGCATCTCCGTCATAGGCGAAACCTACATCCAGATTGTTGTCGACAACGAACTTCTGTAAATGTTCAATGTGTGTGGAACCGCAGTCTGTATTGATGTTGTATCCATCCGGTTCATCATTGATGACATATGTCTTTGCGCCTAAGGCATTAAAGACATTCTTGGCAATCTGCCAGGCGGCACCGTTGGCAACATCCAGACCGACTTTCTTTCCCTTGAAGGAATACTTGGACAGGGAAATCAGATAGCCGACATAACGGTTTCTGCCTTCCACATAGTCAACGGTACGGCCAATTTCTGCTCTTTCGGCCAGCGGAACATCAATCTTTCCGTCAATGTAATCCTCGACCATCAGAATGGTTTCTTCATCCATCTTCTCGCCGTGATCATTGATCAACTTGATGCCGTTGTCATAGAACGGGTTGTGGGATGCGGAGATCATAATACCGCAGTCAAAGTCTTCTGTTCTGGCAATGTAAGAAACGCTGGGTGTTGTCGTGACATGCATGATATAGGCATCCGCACCGGAAGCAGTTAAGCCGGCACACAATGCATACTCAAACATGTAGGATGATCTTCTGGTATCCTTACCGATGACGATCTTGGCTTTCTTGTTTTGCCTTTTACCGTAATACCAGCCTAAAAAGCGGCCGATCTTTACGGCATGTTCATACGTCAGTACGACATTTGCCTCACCACGAAAGCCGTCTGTACCAAAATACTTACCCATATATAGTCCTCTTTTCTAATCAAAAACTACTCTATATTATAATTATTCTCTCTTCTGTTGTGAACAAAAACATACATGTAGCATGTGAAAAATCAGTGAAGTTTGTTATGGCTATAATATTAATAACAAGTATGTACGGTAATATAATTCAAGCAGAAAGTCTATCGACATACCTGTCAATTTCATAATCAGATAAATAAAAAATCAACTAATCACAATAACATTGTCCATCTACCATCTTTTTACAAGTTGCCAGCAAGTTAAACTATTACCATACGGAGTCACAAAACGCCTATAAATACAGTGATTTTTGAGCATCAAGACTATTCTCATGCGATTTATAACATCTTTTCTGCAAGTTACCGGCAAGTTAAATCATATTTGTAGTAGCTGAATGAGCTTCTAGAAGTGGTGTTTTTGTATTGCCGGCTTCACATAAGAGGATTTTTGCTACTTCTTTTGCAAGTTATGTCAGGCAGTTATTTTATGATCAAAGTGTTCCACTGAAGTAAAACGGTGTACCAATCAATCGGGGCTATCGTTTCGTTTTCTCAGAATTAACACTCAAAACATATTGTGTTAGTCGAACTTATTTTTTAAAACTGATTTATAAAATAAGTCCGCTAAATATTCAGTTCTTTTTTCAGGGTTGAATTGTTGTTCTGTAAATCGCTTGCTAAAGCTACGGGTAGTATAGAAAGAAGATTCTGAGTAAATTACTAGTTTCTCTGCAAAACTTTTACCGATACACCTTTTGTTTAAGTGTTCTTCTAAAGGTAATAAATTCCCAATTTGACCATTGTTTACACCTTCAGAATCATCATAGACGTGTTCTATAGTAAACTCATCATAACAAATCCCATTATTTAAATACCTTTCAAGAATCTCTAAAACTATTTGAACCTTTGTTTTATTCTTCTCTCCCTCATAGATATTATTATGATGTGACCACCCAATACTTCTA
Source organism: Solobacterium sp. (assembly GCA_017404505.1). Taxonomy (GTDB): domain Bacteria; phylum Bacillota_I; class Bacilli_A; order Erysipelotrichales; family Erysipelotrichaceae; genus Bulleidia. Next base: position 179,346 of record JAFRCE010000007.1, read on the forward strand.
AAACTGTTTTTGAATACAGATTCTGTCGGAAGCTTGTTGACTAATTCAGATTTAAATCTACTGATAGTATCTTCTGAGCCGTCTCTGTTTATTTTTGCGGCGTATTTATTCAATGTGTCTGTTAGGCGATTCGAACTTTCTTCTCCAATTATGCTATAGCAAACATAATAATTATATAGAAACGATATAGCCTCCTCATATGTTCTCTTCGTGATATTTCCTTCTTCAAATTGTGTAATTAAACTCAACAGAACTGGTTTAACTTGTTCTTGCCTTTTCTTTTTAAAGAATGAATACACCCTGTATTCTTCAATAGAACAATTTGCATCTTCTCCATTTACACAAGGGGCAATGAGTTTTGTATAAAAACCTGCTTTTCGTTCTAAATCTTTTAACAAATCCCAAGTATCTTTCCCTTTGTTATTATTTTGTATTGTTTTATATGATGTGACTGTTTTACTTTTATAATCCCCATATCTATGATTTGTATAATGTCGTATAAATCTGTTTATGTTACTATCTCCTAACATTGTTGCCATACGATTCCATTCAATTTTAGCCTTATCTCTGTTTTCTTCAGGCTGTATATATCTCATAATATAATTTTTGAGTAGCTCATGGTCTTCAAGATCTGATCCTCTTGCATTTAGTATTTCAAAAATGGTATATGAGTCTTCTTCTGTGGAAGCAATAATACTTATAAGCGAGATATTTCGTACTGTATTTCGTATCTTTAAAATCAATTGCTTGTCATAATTGTTATTTATGTAAGTATCATTTATTGCATTCATGTAAAAAATAAATGCTTTTCCTATATTTTTATCTGCTTTGTTTATAGTGTTTTTTTCAACTATGGCATTAACTGATGTATTCTTTGCAGTATCATCTTTTAAATTAACAATTGCATCTATTATATTTTCTAATGAAGCATTATTCTCAGCTGTCACCATAACAACATCTTTGTTTTTATCATCTTTTGCAATTATATATTGCATCGTTCCATTAAAGTCATCATCCATTCCCAGCTTTTTCATCCAAAACATGATACTTGTTAGAAATATAGTTATAGTAATACACCTTTGCTGTCCATCAATTATTAAATACCGATTCAATCCATTAATCATTCCATCTGTCTTCAAAACAACACTACCTATAAAGTGTGATTCAATTCCCTTTTGGGTAGCTATCATTACATCATCAAACAGTTCCTGCCAATGATTTTCATTCCATACGTATTTTCTTTGATTTCGTGGGATGTTATAAATCTTTCTACTGAACAGTTCCATTATTTTTTCTTCTTGTGCTTTGAAAGTCATCTTTTCTCTCCTTTTGCATCCTCAATCAGTAACAAAGCTAGTGTATTAATCGTATCCTAAACTTAATAATATCTCTTGTCACTAGTTTACTTAACTAGATGATATTGCTCAATCTTCTAAGTTTGGTGAATAATAATCCAATTCATTCATTAGAACGAATTATTTCATACAATTAGTTGTTTGAATTATCTATTTCAATTAGCGGCATAACAATCATTGTTATACATATGTTTTTCTCTGTCTGTTTCTGTAAAAATAAGTGTATTTACATATAGTGTTTCATCTTCTTCTGTATAAATTAAATCTGTTTCTTCACTGAGTTCTTCATCTTCTCCGCATGTACTATATACATGCTTTTTATGTCCACCATAGTAATAGATATCTGTTCCATGCAGTTCATCATATACAGCATCTTCATTCCAGTGATAGAGTTTTACCAAACTATCCATTTCAGTAGCAAATCCCTCTACCATATTTATTTCTCCATTAAAACAGTCCTCCAGTGCTTCATATATAACTAATTGTATTTCTCCTTCACAGACATTCAGATCCCAGTTGGCATGATCCTGTGTATCACATGCTTCATTCAGGAAATACTGTGATTTGATATGATTCATATTCACTAGCAAAACTCTGTTATTCTTACAGGGTATGATCAGTCTTGATTATCTGCATTGAGATGAGACATAACGGCATCCTTGTATCTTAAACAGATTCTGTAGCAAAGGTTTTCCTGCATTTCGCAAGAATTCCTATTATATGAAGAATCCAATTGGCAAACTATAGAACGGCATAACTATTAAATTCTATAACAACGATAACAACTGTTGTTGAAGACTCCTAACCATTCCCGGATTTACAGCTACATTAGATTCTCAAACACCTATGAAGAGAAAAAGACTGCTATGTTACAATGAACATTACCAAGGAGGCGGTTATGAAACGATCCAGAATCTTCATCAGTCACTGTTCTGATGATGTACAGATCATGCAAGCTGTCATGGAAACTATTCCGGAACTATTTTCGGAATATGATGTTTTCTGCACGTTTACTAAAGGAATCGATGTCGGAAAGGAAAGAGCTGCAGAGATTCGAAAGAATCTTCTGAACAGTGACGTTATGATTGCTTTTGTTACTGATTCCTATCTGCGCAGTGTAATCTGTCTTTCTGAAATCTCTGCTTTCTGGCTGCAGGACAAGCCGGTATTCCCAATCGTATATAACGGCCAAACCGGACGACTGTTTCTGGAAAAACTGACCGGCAGTGACCGTATATTTTTTGATGTAAAATCCAGTAAGTCTGAAATGATTGCGGCAGAACTGAAGCAGATACTGCCTCTAACTAAAAATGCCGAAAATGCAGAAGCCTGGGTCAGAGCAGACCAGAGCAATCCCGATCTTCCGGCAGAAGGATTTGATACTCGGCCATACCTCGGCAGTGAAGCCGTTTACGAGCCAATTCTTCAATACTGCATTCAGTCCGGTATTGTCCGTATGCAGAACCGGCCGATTCCTTCTTCTCTTTTCCGCCGGAAATTCCTGATGGAGCATCCGGAAGAAATCTGGATTGTCGGAACAACGAACGGAGGAATGATACGCAGTTATGCTGAGACCCTGGCAGATGCCATTGCGGCAGGAACCGACGTTTACTGTATGATCGGTGAAAAAGGATCTGACTTCTGTAATGATGTTGGTGCTATTGAAGCTTTCCCGACTGAATTTAACGGGGATAAAGAAAGCTGGCAGAAAAAAGCAGATGAAGAAGCTGACCGTCTGCAGAGAGAATATGATAGTGTTATTGACCAGTTACGCCAGATTCGCAGTACTGCCACCCGTAAAGCAGAACAGCTTGGCACAGACAGCGGCCACCTCTATTTCGGGCACGTCTTTACCTTGTTACGACAGACACTCACATTGACAATCAATGATACGAATAATTCTCTTTGGGCATGGCTGTCAGTAACGATTCCTCCGAAAAAAGCAGCCGATGGAACTTTGGGTATCGAAGTACAGTCTTTAGCAGATGACGGGAATGCCCATTACCGTTCGCTGGCTGAAAGCTTGAAGATACATGTACGCGAAATGGCGGAAGTTGCCCGTTTCCGCAACAGTCTGATTGAAGTCAGTAAAGACGGAAAGCTACAATTACAACCCGAAAGGACTGAAGACAAAGAACTGAAAGAAGCCCGTCCGCAATGGGAAGCATGGTATGCGTCTGCCGAGCGGCGTATGGCCAGAAGAAAGAAGAAAGACAGCGGAATTGATCTGATTGAGATTGCCGCGCAGCATCCTCTGAAAAATGGCAAAACGCCAGATACTGCTTACCAGCAAAGACTGGATTTTGGCATTGAGTTATACCAGAGACTGAAAGCACAGGGACGCCAGGTAGAAATCTATGTGCCGGGCAGTGTTCATATTCCTGATACTGTATCCCTTTCTGCCGCAGGTATCACCTACCTGAAAGAAAGCGGCAAAATTGATGAAGCAGATATTCTTGATGAAGAAATCAACACTGAGTATAAAGGAAAAGACGGCGTATATAACTCTGCGGACGAATGCTACGTAGCAGCAGAGATTTACAAAGACGGTGACTACACAGACCTCCATTGCATCTGTTCAGCTAACCAGATGCTGAGAAAGAAACTGTTCTATTTCAGATTCGGTGTCATACCACAGATGTGGGCATTGCCGGATGACAGTTTTCACAGTGATATCGGAGAGATCTTTGAAAGCATACCGGATGTTCTGCTCAATGATGCAGACTGGCAAAAAAAAGAATCCAGGCATTTCATCCGTACAAGAGAAGAACGGATGCCTGGATGGAAAGATAAGTATTAAAAAGAATGTACCAAAAACAGAGTGACAATCAAATCCTTGCCACTCTGTTTTTGTACTTGTCTGTTTCTGTTGATTACTAATCCCAGACATCCTCAGGGGTTTCATTCTCATGCCGGGAGGATTCTGTTTCTTCAACATCGTTTTTTTCAGCACTTTCTTTCGTGTTTTCTTCCGTACTCTCTTCAGAAGTATCTTCAGTGTTTTCTTTTTCAGAAGTATCTGTCTTTTCTTCAATGTTTACTGGTCCACTGGTATGATCAGGTTCACTGTTGTTTCCTTCAGAAGTTTCATCAGAAGTATCTTCGTGCTCTTTTTTTGTATTATTGTTGCTTTCAATTCTGTCAGTCTCTGTGCTGTTATTTTGCAAATCCGTATTGGTTGGCGGTGCAGTGTGAAAGAACAGACTTTTAGCCAGAAACGTGATAATTAAGAGAATTGATATGCAAGCAGCGCATATGATCAGCCATTTCTTTTTCATCATTTTCTAATAGAATCGCTTGATTCTTATCCTCCATCCAGGCTGCAGTCATCAGCATCCATAGATCAATTGTTCTGACCTGCTACACTTTCAAAGTATTTGTTTGCTTTGTCGTTGTAGTTATACAATGCTTTGCACAGATTCTTCAATGTATCATCGTCACTTTTATTCAGCTGATTATATACATAGGTCAATGGTCCATACCTTGCTTTGAAGACGTTACTGTCTCCTTCTTTACTGATCTCGATCTCTACCATATCATCAAGACCCTTCGCCACGATGTTCTCTTTCTTCGCCAGCCACATTCCGTTTTCTTCCGTCAGGGTTACTTTCTTCCCGTCGATCTTGACTGTATAATTTCCGATTTCTCCTTCTGTCACCTTCAGTTTGAATACAACTGTCGTTTCTGAC
>JAFRCE010000008.1 GCA_017404505.1 Solobacterium sp.
AAAAGGAAGAAGAAGAGAAGAAGAAAGCTGAAGAAGGTGAAACGGCTCCGGACGAAGAAAACGCTCCGGAAGAAGGCGATAATCCGGAAGCAGGAGAAGAGCCGGAATCATCCGGTGAGAACAGCGGGGAGGATGGAGAATGAAGAAATGGAAATATCTTCTGGCTGTCAGTATGCTCGTCAGCGGTCTGTGCGGCTGTGCGGATACGCAGAATACCACTGCGCTTCCGCAGCCTGAAATCACGGAAGGCATCCGCGGCGAACAGTTTGGTATCGACAAAAACATCAACGAAGAAACGATCGATCAGTATCTCAACCGGTCCGACAGCGTTTACCGTGACATGCGGATGCTGAAGGACGAAGCGGACTACGAAGCCATAGGCGGCGATTCCTGGCTGTCCGGCTATGTGGAAGGCTTTGAGATCGTTCCTTATCCATATCTGGTCAACGTGGAAGGCCTGCCGCCGGAAGTCGGCACTTCCTACAGCGGACCGACGCTTTTCACCCACCGTGAAAACGGCTATACGGCCAATTACGAGGAAGCCGCAAAGATCCTGGAAGATCTCTTTCCCAAAGACAAATACATCTTCCTGATGTGCGGCGGCGGCGGTTATGCCGGCATGATGAAGAACATGCTGGTGGAACTGGGCTGGGATGCTGACAAGATCTACAATACCGGCGGCTTCTGGTTTTATCAGGGCGAACATGCCGTCTCCTTGAAACACGAGGAAAACGGCGAGGTCTTCTATGACTTCCATAAAGCGCCGTATCACTATATCGACTTCGCGGCTCTCCATCCGCTGGACGGCTATACGGCCGCCGGCGGCAGCGGCAGCTCAGAGACAGTTGAAAAGCCGGAAACTCTGCTGGAGGAGATCACGGCGGAAAGAGTCATGGATCTGGTCCATGAAAAGAAGACATTTGCTCTGTCCATCTATCTGCCCGGCTGTATGACATGTGCGTCCTTCGCACCGGTCGCAAAGGAATTTGCCGATGCCGGACTGATTGATTTTTACAGCATGAACTACAACGACGCCAAGGAGATTTCCGATACGATCCGGGACATTCAGTACGCTCCGTCGGTGATTCTGTTCGCGGACGGTGAAGTCAAAGCGGTTCTCAGTCCCAATAAGGATGCTGACACGCAGTATTTCAAGAGTACCGGCAAGCTTTCGGAATGGTTCCATGAACATGCCGGCACGGCGATCATCAGCGGCAGTGAGCAGAATGACGATACGGAATGCGAAGATGCCTGCCGGGTCGATTTCGGTCTGGAATCGGAAAGCGAATGATGTTATTCATACAATAACGATCAGGGATTTGCTATAATGGTTTCGAATTGATAGGAGTAAAAAGTATGACGGTTGAAAAGACGACAAATTACGGAATCATTTCGGTTTCCGAAGATGCCATCGCGTCGCTTGCCGGCGGTGTCATTACCGAATGCTACGGTGTTGTCGGCATGGCTTCCAAGCAGGTACTGCGTGACGGCTGGGCCGAACTTCTCAAAAAAGAGAATTATGCCCGCGGCGTAAAAGTCCGCAAGACAGAAAACGGTCTGCAGATCGATCTGTTTATTATTGTCAGTTTTGGTGTGAGAATCTCCGAAGTTGTGCAGGAAGCACAGAAAAAAGTGAAATATGTTCTCGAAAAGACACTGTCCGAAGACATTGATTCCGTGAATGTCTTTGTTCAGGGTGTCAGAGCCATACAGTAAGAGGAGGAACCTGTGATGAATAAGATTAACGGACAGGTTCTGAAGGCGATGCTGGAAAGCGGCTGCAACAACCTGAATAATAAAAAGAGCGAAGTCGACGCACTGAATGTTTTCCCGGTACCGGACGGCGATACCGGCACGAATATGTCCCTGACTTTTACCAACGGTATTTCCGAAGTCAGAAAGAGCGGCAGTGATTCTCTGCCGGTCGTGGCAAAAACCCTTTCCCGCGGTCTGCTGATGGGCGCCCGCGGTAACTCCGGTGTCATTCTTTCCCAGATCTTCCGCGGTTTCTACCAGGCGGTGAAAGAAAAGGAAGAAGTCTCGATTCCGGAATTCGCCGAAGCGCTAGCCAACGGTTCACGGCTTGCCTACAAGGCTGTCATGAGACCGGTCGAAGGCACGATCCTGACAGTTATCCGCGAGGCTTCCGAAGCCGGAACAGCCTTTGCGGAAGAAAATCCCGATGCCGATTACCAGGCTTATATGACATGTGTCTGCGAAGCCGCAAACACGTCTTTGCAGAATACACCGGAACTGCTTCCGGTGCTGAAGGAAGCGCATGTCGTTGACTCCGGCGGCAGCGGTCTGTTGGCCGTACTGGAAGGCTTCAAGGCGTATCTGGACGGCAATCCGATTGCGGAAGGAACCGTGACGGAAGTTCAGAAAGAAGAAAAGAATGAAAAAGCGAGCGGCTACCGCACGGAATTCATTCTGAACCTGAGCAGCCAGGGCAAGCTCTCCTTCAAGGAAGAGCGTTTCCGCCGCCAGATCGAACAGTTGGCCAACAAAGTCACGATCCTGGTCAGCGACGATGACGTGAAGCTGCGTGTCAACACCATGACACCTGGTGAAATCCTTCTGTTAGGTCAGCGCTATGGTACCTTTGCCAAAGTGCAGATCGAAAACATCCAGGATGAACTGAATCCTTCCATTATCGAAGAGGAAACCGTAGCCGCTGAGGAAAAAGAATACGGCATCATCGCCACAGCTGCCGGTGAAGGACTGAAGAAGCTCTTCACGGACTACCGGGTAGACGTCGTTGTCTCCGGCGGCCAGACGATGAATCCTTCCACCGAGGATTTTGTCAAGGCAATCGCCAAAGTCAATGCCAGACATATCTTCATCCTGCCGAACAACTCCAATATCATCATGGCCGCCAAACAGGCTGCTGAAGTCACGGAGGGCAAGGAAGTCATCGTCCTTGAGACAAAGTCGATCCCGCAGGGTATCGGTGCCTGCATCAACTTCAATCCGGATGATGATGTCGATGCCAACAAGGCCGCGATGCTGGATGCCATTGACAACGTCCGTTCCGGTTCTGTCACATATTCCATCAAGGATACGACCGTTGACGGTGTCGAGATCCATGAGGGTGACTATATGAGCATCTTTGAGAAGGACATCGTCTTCACTTCCAAAAACAAGGTCGAAGCGGTGACCCATCTGCTCGATGTCATGTGTGACGAGGATACGGAGATCATCACGCTGATCAAGGGTGAAGAAGGAACCCAGGAAGAAGTGGATGAGATCTCGGCTTATATCGAAGAGCACTTCGATGTCGATATCGATGTCGAAGACGGCGGTCAGCCGGTCTACAGTTTCATGATCGGAGCTGAATAAGCGTACACAGACACTGCTGATGAGGCAGTGTCTTTTTCTTTGCCATCCCGTTATGGTTTTCTTCATTCTGCCGTGGTAGGCTGAAGGTAATAAGAATGCCGTGTATCAGAAACGGCGGAAAGGAATGGCCATGCAGAAAATCATTCGTCTTTTCGTGATGACAATGCTTCTTTTAGTCTTCAGCGGCTGTGATGAACCGACTGTGAAACCGCAGCCGGAGAAACCGGAAACGAATACAGCCGAAACACAGAAACCGGAAGACGTGAAAGAAGACGAAGGGAAAGCGGTTTCCATCGCGGAATTCATGAAAACAATGCGCTATCAGGACGGTGCCTGGGAGTGTCCCGGCCAGTATAACTCCGACCGTATCAAGTTCCGCTATGAAGAGGAACATCCGCTGGCTCTCATGGAGCGTTTCGGAGAGAAGAACGCTGCCCTCAGCGGCGAAATCGTTTCGGTGTTTTATCAGGCCGACAAGAAAGTCTATACGGTGCATCTGATCGAGTATGACGTGCCTTTAAAATACGACGTTCTTCATATCGATGCCACAAGACTGGCGGAAGGCTATATCAAAGCCGAAGATGTCTTCGCCGATAATGAAATGACAGAATACGTTTTCCTGGAGCATCAGGCGAATGTGGCGGTGAATACCGATATTGTTTACAAGTATGAAACGCTCGAACTGGATCCGCGCTTTTACCCGACTCTTACACTGCGTGACGACGGCACGTTCGAGTTCTACGAGAACTGCTACAGCAAAATGGGGTATATCCGCGGCACGTGGTATTCGGACGGCAGCAATCTGACCTGCAAGATTCAGGAAACGGAGCTGCAGGGCTTCGCCGGCGGCGATCTCAGCGAGATCATCTTCAATGAAATCGAAGATACGCTGCGGCTTGACACGGATATCTGCTACAGCCGGCTCGGCATGGTCTTCCGGCAGCCGGACTGATGCAAAATATCGACATGGTTTTTGAAATATAGGATAATTGATAATAGTGATAAATAACTGGAAAGGATGATCATTTATGAGTTTCCCTAAGGATTTTCTGTGGGGCGGCGCGATTGCGGCGAACCAGTATGAAGGCGCCTGGCTGGAAGACGGCAAGCAGCCGAACGTTACGGATATTCTCATCGGCATCATGTCCCGCAAACCCGGCATCAAATGGAACGAAGAAACAGAAAAATATGAAATGTGCCTCGATCCCGAAAAGGCATATCTGTCGCATGAAGCAGTCGACGGCTATCACCGTTACCGTGAGGATCTGAAGTTGATGAAAGGGATGGGCTTCAATTCCTTCCGTACTTCGATTGCCTGGGGACGCATTTTCCCTAACGGCGATGAAGAGGAACCCAATGAAGCCGGTCTTGCCTTCTATGAAGACATGTTCCGCTGCATGCGTGAGCTGGACATGGAGCCGGTCATTACGCTGTCGCATTATGAAACACCGCTGCATCTGGTCACCGAGTACGGCGGCTGGCGCGATCCGCGTCTGATCGGTCTCTGGAACCGCTATGTCACGACGGTCGTCACAAGATACAAAGGTCTGGTCAAACTGTGGCTGACCTTCAACGAAGTCAACAATCTGTTCCGCATCCCGCTCGTTGCCGGCGGCGTGCTGACTGTCGATCATCCGAAGGATCCTTCCGATCCGATCGGCTCGACGACGAAACAGGATATCTGGGATGCCTATCATAACATTCTGGTCGCTAATGCCTGGACGGTGAAGATTGCTCATGAGATCGATCCGGAATGCCAGATCGGCTGTATGCTGACAAGTTCCAGCGTCGCGGTATATCCGTATAACTGTGATCCGAAGAACGTCTTCGGCGCGCTTGAGTCACAGCGCATGGCCAACTTCTATTTCGGCGATCCGTTCTGCCTTGGTATCATTCCGACGTATCTGAACAAGGTCTGGAAGAAGGACGGCGTCACGGTCACGTTCACCGATGAAGAACGGGCCCTGATCAAAGAGAACACCGTTGATTTCTTCTCGTTCAGTTACTACCGTTCAAGCACCTATGATTATGATTACGCGATGCATGGCGATACCGGCGGGCTGGTCGGCAAAGAGAACCCGTATCTGAAGGATAAGGCACCGCAGCCCTGGGGCTGGCCGGTCGATCCGGAGGGAATCCGCTATACACTGAACGTCCTCTATGACAGATATCATCTGCCGCTCTATATCGTCGAAAACGGCGTTGGTCTCGATGAGAGTCTGAATGAAGAGGGGACCATCGAAGATTCCTTCCGCGTGCATTATATCGAAGAGCATCTGAAGAATGTCAGCCTGGCGCTGGAAGACGGCGTCGACTGCCGCGGCTATCTGTACTGGGGACCGATCGACGTCGTTTCCGCCGGCACCGGTGAAATGAAGAAGCGTTACGGCTTCGTCTATGTCGACCGCTTCAATGACGGACATGGCACGCTGGAAAGAAAGATCAAGAAATCATATTACCGTTTTAAGGAAATCATTGAAAGCAACGGAGAAGTGCTGGAGGACAAAGAATGAAACAGCTGGGAATATCCGTATATCCGGAACACACGACCAAAGAAAAAGCCTACGCGTATATGCGTCTGGCCGGCTCACTTGGGTATAAAAGAGTCTTTACATGTTTCCTGTCGATCACCGAAGGCAAGGAAGAAGCGGTAAGAAATTTCCGCGAATTCTGCCAGGTTGCCCACGAGGCAGGTCTGACCGTATCGGCGGATACCAATCCGCGGGTCTTCGAAGATCTCGGTGCCACACCGTTTGATCTGTCCGTATTCAAGGAGATGGGACTGGATATCATCCGCCTCGACGGTCATTTCGGCGAAGTCGAGGACATTGCCATCACCCATAATCCGCAGGGCATCAAAATCGAATACAACGCATCCGGAACGATCGGCATCGAAAACATGCTGGAATGCGGCGCCGACGGAGAAAACATGTGCTTCTGCTCAAACTTCTTCCCGCAGCGGCATACCGGCATGGGACTCGACCGCTATATCGAACTGACTTCGAAATACCGCCGGGCCGGCATGCGGGTGGCTTCCTTCATTACCTCCCAGCAGCCGGATACCTTCGGGCCATGGCCGGTTTATGACGGTCTGCCGACCCTGGAAATGCACCGTGATCTGCCCGTTGATCTGCAGCTGCGCCATATGAATGCCATCAATCTCGCCCAGGATATCATGATCGGCAACTGCTTCGCTTCCGAAGAAGAACTCCGCACGCTTGCCGAAACCGATCTGACCAAAATCAATATGCGCATCGATCTCTCGGACGATATCAGCGATACGGAAAAAGAGATCGTTTTCTGGGACAAGCATGCCCATCGTGATGACTGCAACGACCTGATCGTCAGATCGAGCTGGCCGCGTGTCGTCTTCAAGGGCCGCAGCATTCCGCCGCGTCCGCGTCCGGAAAAAACCGCTCACCGCGGCGACGTGGTGATCGTCAATGACAATCTCGAGCATTACCGCGGCGAACTCTGGGTGGTCCTGAAAGATATCGAACTTTCCGATCAGTACAATCTGGTGGGCCGCTTAAGCGCTCATGAAGATATTCTGCTTGACTGGATCAGACCGCGTTATGCGTTTGGTTTTGTAAAGGAGAAATAAACATGGCTGAAATTACACTTCATTTTGACCGCAGCGTCAAACCTTACGATGAGATCCTCGCGATTCTGTGCGATGGTGAAAAGGTACATTACTGCTTTTCCAATATGGCCCAGGACGTGATCGTCTTTACCGACCGCCGTATCATTTATGATGACAAGGACGGTCTGATCGGCGCCAAGCATGACCTGCTGACGATACCGTACCGTTCGTTTATCAAATGGCATACGGTCAACGCAGCATTGATCGATATGACCGCACTGCTTGAATTCTGGACGATCCAGGATCAGTATAAGATCACGACGGACAGAAGTCTTGATCTGATGCCGATCCACAAGATCATCAGCAGCTGTGTTTTATAGGAAATACCCGGCTTAGTCCGGGTATTTCTGCCGAAATAAGGAGGACGAATATGAAATACGCGGTGCTTGCCACCTGGAAGATGGCGGAAGAAGGAACAAAAAAGGCAGCCCGCATGCTGGCGGAAGGAAAAAGCAGTGCAGAGGCAATCGTTGAAGGAATTGCGATGGTTGAAGACAATCCTGATTTTCATTCGGTCGGTTACGGCGGCCGGCCCAATGCGGAAGGAAGGGTGTTTTTTGACGGCGGCTTCATGAACGGCGATACCCTGCATTTCGGCGCAATCGGCAGCCTGGAAGGGTTCCGCTCCGCGATCCGTATCGCCGCTTCGCTTCAGGACAGCGACGCCAACAATTTCCTGGTCGGCGAAGGAGCCGAGCGTTATGCGGCTGCCCATGGTTTTGAAAGAAGGGACAATGTCACACCGGAAGCAAAGCAGCTGTATGAGCAGGAAAAGGAACGCCTGAAAGAACTGTCCGCTTATGACGGTCATGATACGGTCTGCTTCCTGGCGCTCGATCAGAACGGCACTTTATGCGCCGCGACTTCGACTTCCGGACTGTTCATGAAACAGCCGGGCCGCGTCGGTGACACACCGCTGCCGGGCGTCGGCTATTACGCCGATTCAGAAACAGGTGCCGCGGCAGCCACCGGCATGGGTGAGGAAATCATGAAAGGGGCGCTTTCCTATGCGGCGGTCCGTTTTCTCAAAGACGGTCTGAGTGCCCAGGAAGCAGCCGAAAAGGCGGTTTCCGAACTGAATGACACATTGATCAGACGGAACGGATATGCCAATCCGATGTCACTGATCGTTCTTTCCAGAGACGGCACATACGGCATCGGCACCAATATCACCTTCACGTACTGCTATGCTTCCGACAGGGAAGCGGCGGCTGTACATGAGATCGTCGTCGAAAGGAAATGATACAAAGACAGGATTCGGCAGGAATCTGACTGATTTCCAACAATTCAGAATGACGATTTGGTAAACTGTAAGTTGAAATCAGATATGCAGAACTATGATAAAGTAACAAAACTGAATGGACAGGCAATCGATGAGATCTCGGAAGCTCTCAGCGCTTTTCTTGCGGAAATTGAAACGGAACGGGCGACATCTCTGCGCATCCGTCTTTCCATGGAAGAGGCTCTGCTGCGCTTCAAGGATCATTTCGGTCCGGAACAGGAGATCCATGTCTTTATCGGCAGCCAGCTGAGACGCAATCAGATGCACATCGAACTGGCCGGCGAGGCATACAATCCGCTGACCCTGAAAGAAAACGACATTGACAACTGGAGCAGTTCACTGCTTTCACCGATCGGCATATCACCGAATTATTACTATTCCGGCGGCCGGAACAATCTGCGTCTGAGTCTGCCCCGTAAAGAAGTGAATCCGGTTTATAAACTGCTGTTCTGCGTGATCCTTGGCACGCTGCTTGGCACGCTGGGCCGCAATTTTCTGCCGGAAGCCATCCGCGTCAACATGATCGACAGCATTCTGCAGCCGCTTTTCAGTCTGTGGCAGCGGACACTGACACTGCTGTCGGGACCGCTGATCTTCATTCTGGTGCTGACGACCGTGCTGAATACGGGAAGGGTAGACGTCCAGGGCGGCAGCAGCAAGCGCATTCTCAGCCGCTATGTGTTTCTGAGTATCCTCTCCGGGCTTTTCGCCATGTTCACGATCAACCTGTTCCTGAAGCTTCCCTATGTAGAGACGAGCCTCGATGCCGGTTTTGTTTCGACACTTCTGAATGTGCTGTTCGGAGTCGTTCCGGAAGATATGATCAATCCGTTTATCGCAGTCAATACCGCCCAGCTGGTTCTGATGGCGGTGATGATCGGCAAAGCCATATCGCTGCTGCAGGGAGAAGGGGATGTCCTGGTGCGTTTTGTCAAACAGTGCTACGACATCGGTCTGAGTCTGGCTGACATGGTTGGCCGGCTGGTTCCGTTTTTCACGGTAACGCTTCTGACCCTGGCCATATGGAACGGTCAGACTGCCATTTTCACTTACAGCTGGATCGCGATGCTGGTATTCCTGGCCCTGGCGCTGCTTTACGGGGGAATCGCGCTGCTGCGTACTTCAGCGGCTCTCAAGGTGCCTCTGAAGGTGCTGATTCACAAACTGAAAGCTTCATTTCTCGTTACTCTGCGTACCGGATCTCTGAATGAGGCTTATACTTATATTGAAACCTGTGTCATCAAACGGCTGGGAATCGAAAAAAACTTCGCGAAAGCACTGCTGCCTTCCGGACTCGTTCTTTATATGCCGGTATCAACAGCTGAACTGATCGTCTTTTCTGTCTACGCTGCCTGGATCCACCATATGAACGCGGATATCGGCTGGTATTTCCTGCTGCTGTTCCATGCTGTCGTGCTTTCCATGGCATCACCGCCGGTTGCCGGTGTCAGCCTGATTTCGTTTATGACGATCTTTTCCAATCTGAACATACCGTCGGAAGCTCTGGTCGGCGGTATGATCGCCGATATCGTTCTCGGTATCGCCGCCTCTGCCTTCAATCAGATGATTCTTCAGCTGGAACTTCTGACCGAGGCTGACCGGATCGGTCTGGTCAAGAAAAAGACTCTTATGAAAGACGTGGGAGGAAAAACAAATGGATGATAAAAAAGCCATGGCGGAAGAGCTGCTCACTTACTGCCGGAAACACGTGGACAGTGGTCTGGAAATCAGTGAAAAATATTCGGATGACGCGATGAGCCTCGTCCTGAAGAGCAGCAATGTGACCGGTATGGTGACGATATATTTCCTGCAGTTCACGATCTGCGAATACCGTATTCTGGACAGCAGTGAGGAAACGGTTTTCTATCTGCATTTCGAACTGAACGATCTGGAACACGCCAAGGAACTGTATGGTGAAATGAAGGAGAGTCTGCGCAAGCTGAACGAGGAAAAGACGACTGAGGTGCTGCTCTGCTGCTCATGCGGTCTGACGACTTCCTATTTCACGATGAAGCTGAATGAAGCGGCCCAGTCGATGGGTCTCAAAATCAATTTTGAGGCGGTTCCCTATGAACTGCTTTACGATGCGGCACAGTCCAAAGACATGATACTGATCGCTCCGCAGATCGGCTATCAGCTGAAAAACGCCAAAGCCATTCTGAATGACAAGATCGTCATGGAAATTCCTGTGCAGATCTTCTCCAATTACGATGTCCTCGGCATGCTGAATCTGGTGCGGGAAAAGACAGCTGCGCAGAAGGAAGAAGCCGGCGAAGAGGAAACGGTTTACAGTGTCCGAAAACTGGAAGATGCCGACGGCTCGCTGCTGATCGTGTCAATTCTCGATCTGGAGGGCAGGACCCAGCTTGCTTACCGTCTTTATGATCACGGCCGGATCACGGTGGAAAACCAGATCTTCAAGAACCGTTACCGCTTCTCGGACGTCAGGGATGTCATCTCGCTGGTCAAAGCGATGAATCCGCAGATCAACGCTATCTGTCTGGTGACGCCGGGTTCCGTTAGCAACGGCCGGCTGACATATGAAAAGGCCAATATTTTCAATCAGAGCATCAAGGAAACTCTGGAAAAGGACTACAACACAAAAGTCTGGCTGATGAACTTTGCCGATGCGGTTGCCCTCGGGTATTCCATCAAGGAAAAGAAGAGGGAAGACACCGCGTTCTACTTCCTGCCGACCGGTTCGTGTCTCGGCAACATCGGCATGGTGGTCAACCACCGGCTCGTGCATCATTCCGCGCATATGGGCGGCCGCCAGCTGGACGGAATTTCCTCCATCACAACTTTTCCGCAGAATCCCTATACACTCGCTCTGACACCGGAAGGAAACATCGAACTGGCAGCCAGATATCTGACAGGCCTGATTACATATACAGGCTGCGACCATGTGGTGTTTTACGCCAAGCGGATACCGGATGTCCGGCAGCTGCGCGAGAAGATCAGCCAGTTCATTCCGGATGAGTATATTCCCGAACTGGTTAAAATAGACAGTATTCGTGACTACCTCTATGAAGGAGCACTGAATTATATGGAAGGACAGGTAAACTGACGCATGAACATTGAATTCAAACGTGAAGGCAGCACACTGACTGCCATGATCGAAGGCCGTATCGATACAAACAGCGCCCCGGAAACGGAAGAAAAAATCATGAATGAAATCAAGGATGCCGACAATCTGATTCTTGATTTCGCCGGTGTCGAATATATTTCGTCGGCCGGTCTGCGCGTTCTGCTGCTTCTGCATAAAACGATGCTGCCGAAAGGCGGGATGAAAGTGATCCATATTAACGAAACAGTTCAGGAGGTTCTGGATATCACTGGTTTTGCCGATATTCTCAGTCTTGACGAAAGGTAAGTAATGGCACAGAAAAATTACAGTGAAATGACATTTTTTCAGCGCATGCGTTATTCACTCGGGGCAAAAATGTTCCGCAGAATTTTTCTGTTTTCCGCTTTGCTGAGTCTCTTCGCCATGGGCATCGCCTTTGCCCTCCATATGCAGAATATCATCGACCAGTATGCCAAACTGACGAACAGCAGTGCTTCGCAGGCATGGATGATGGTTGATCAGGAAAAAGTGATCGGTTACATGGACCGGGTTTTCCAGGCATATAAGGAACAGGGCCAGAACCGTTCGGCTGAAAACGGCAATACGCTGGTCGATTATATGGAGTATATCTCCGCCACCTGCAAACTGCGTGACGAAGAATATTTTGCCCTGCAGGATGAACTGGACAAATTCTGTTCATACAGCGAGGTCTACAGTGTCTATATTGCCATTTATGACAAGGATGCCAATCACATTGTCTATGTCCTGGATTCGGATAAAAGCGGAGCCGGTATGATGCCGGGTGCCTATGCCATCTTCCAGAACGAAGACATCGACATCTTTGAAGCGACGGATGACATGCCGGAATACATGCTGCTGAGAAGCGATCTGTTTGGCCTCGTCTGTGCCAGCCGCTATGTCATACGTTCGACGGACAACTATGAGTACGCTGTCTTCTGTGATGTCGACATGCGGCGTATCCTGACAGTCTCAGCCCAGTTCCTGATTGCCTTTGTGCTGATCCTGATGACCGTCTCCTTTGTCATGACGATGGCTTTTGTGCTGTATATCAACCGAAAAGTCACAAGTCCCATCAACCGCCTTGCTCAGGCGGCCGGCGGTTACAGCCGTGACAAAGAAAGCGGCACCCTGGAGAACGTGCATTTCCGCAACCTGGGCATCCATACGATGGATGAAATTGAAAACCTGAGCAATGTCCTGGAGGAAATGGAAACGGACATCTCGGAATACTACGAAAACATGCTGAAAGCCGAGATCGAAAAGGAACACCTGAATTCCGAAATGGAAATCGCCGAGCGGATCCAGAACGGCACACTGCCTTCTGTCTTCCCGCCGTTCCCTGATCTGACGGATCTGATCGATATCTATGCCCTGATGGATCCGGCCAAGGAAGTCGGCGGCGACTTCTACGATTTCTTCAAGATCGATGACGAACATCTGGCTGTACTGATTGCCGACGTTTCCGGCAAGGGAATTCCCGGCGCTCTGTTCATGATGGTTTCCAAGATGATGATCTTCAACAATGCCAAGATGATCGGCAATGATCCGGCTCGTATCCTCGAGGCTGTCAACGACAGCATCATGGAAAACAACAAAGCGGAAATGTTCGTGACTGTCTGGCTGGGTATCCTGGAACTCTCGAGTGGCCATATGATCTGCACCAATGCCGGTCATGAATATCCCTTCATCCAGCGGGCCGGCGGCCAGTTTGAAATACTGAAGGACAAACACGGCTTTGTCGTCGGCGGCATGGACAACGTCCATTACAAAAACTATGAAATCGATCTGAATGCCGGGGACTGTGTCTTTGTCTATACGGACGGAGCACCGGAAGCCAACAATACGGAAGGTAAGATGTTCGGAACCGAACGGATCAGTGAGGTCCTGAATAAAGATCCGGAACGATCCATGAACGATCTTCTGAAGGATATGAAAGAAAGCATCTTTGCTTTTACCAAAGATGCTGTGCAGTTTGACGATATCACCATGGTAGGCCTGCGATACTTTGGAGGCAGCGATATGAAAGAAATGACAATTACCGCAACGCTTGATAATATTCCGGCAGTCACTGATTTTGTGGACGAAAAACTCGGAAAGTATTCGTTTCCGAATAAAGTGATCGCGCAGATCAATATTGCCATTGACGAACTCTTCAGCAATATTGCCCGCTATGCGTATTATCCGGACGTCGGTCCGGCGACCGTGCGGGTGGAAGTGGAAAAAGATCCGCCTGCGGTTGTCATAACCTTCATTGACAAAGGCCAGCCGTATGATCCACTGTCCAGCAAGGAACCGGATGTTTCACTTTCCGCCGAAGAGAGAAAGATCGGCGGACTGGGCATCTTCATGGTCCGTAAGCTGATGGATGACATCAGTTATGAATACAGGGACGGCAAGAATATTCTGCGCATCAAGCATATACTGAAGAGGTGACCATGGAACTGGATGTCTTTGAAAGAGCGCTTGTTTATGCCATGCAGAAACACCATGGCATGCGCCGGAAAGCGGAAGATATTCCGTTCCTGCTGCATCCCATGGAAGTGACGGTAATTGCCGCGTCGATGACAAATGATCCGGATATCCTGGCCGCCTGCCTGCTGCATGACACGGTGGAGGACACGGATGCGTCTCTGGCGGAAATCGAAGCGGAATTCGGTCCGCGGATCCGTGCCTATGTCGCCTGTGAAACGGAAAACAAGCGGCCCGACGAACCGGCCAATATGACATGGATGATCCGCAAGGAAGAGTCACTGGCAAAACTGAGAAACACCGACGATATTAATGTCAAAATCATCTGGCTCGCTGACAAACTGGCCAATATCCGAGCGTTTTTACCGGAGCTATCAAAAGGACGGTGACGCCATGTGGAAGCTGTTTAATCAGACCGATCCCGCCAAGCAGGCCTGGTATTACGGCCAGGTCAGGCTGCTGACGGAGGATCTGAAAGATCATGCCGCCTGGCAGGAATACAGCAAGTATCTAACGATTCTATTTCAAGGAGGCGAAGATGAAACTGATTGAAGCAAGTACAGACGGTAAGGTTCTGACCGTGGATCTGATCGGACACGTCGATTCCGGCAACGCAATGGATGTGGAAGCGGAGATCCGTACAGCCTGTAAAGAAAACCAGCACGAAGAACTGCTCATTGACGCTGACCGGCTGGAATATATTTCCAGTGCCGGCCTGCGTATTATACTGAGACTGCGCCGGGAATATCCGAATCTGCAGATCGTCAATGTCAACAAAGATGTATATGAAGTGTTCGAAATGACCGGCTTCACGGAAATGGTCGATATCCAGAAGGCTTTCCGGCGCATCTCAGTGGACGGCTGTGAAGTGATCGGCCAGGGTGCCAACGGCAAGGTCTACCGCATCGATGAAGACACGATCGTCAAGATCTATTACGATGAGAACGCGCTGCCGGATATCAAAAGAGAACGTGAACTGGCCCGCAAGGCTTTTGTTCTCGGCATTCCGACCGCGATTCCGTATGACGTTGTAAGGGTCGGTGACGGCTATGGATCTGTCTATGAACTGCTGAACGCTTCGTCTTTTGCCAGCCTGATCATCAAGGATCCTTCCCGCCTTGACGAACTGGTCAGAATGTCCGTCGATCTTCTGAAAAAGATTCACTCGACCATCGTCAAACCGGAAGATATGCCTGACATGAAGGCAGTGGCTGCCGGCTGGGGTGAATTCCTGAAGGATTATCTGCCGGCGGAGCAGTATCAGAAGCTTCATGATCTGATCGCAGCCGTGCCGGATGACAATCATATGATGCACGGTGACTTCCATCTGAAGAACGTCATGCTGCAGGACGATGAAGCACTGCTGATCGATATGGATACGATCTGTCATGGTCATCCGATATTTGAATTCGGTTCGATTTTCAATGCCTATCAGGGCTATTCCGCGCTGGATCGTGAGAACTGTCTGAATTTCCTGGGTATTGATTACGAGACATGCACAGAGATCTATCGCAAGACTCTGAAGTATTATTGTGATGACAGGAGCGACGAGGAAATCGAAGCGATTTCCCACAAAGCCGAGATCATTGGCTTCACCCGCATCATGCGCCGTTCCATCCGCCGCAATGGCTTTGATACGGAAGAGGGAAGAGCGACGATCGAATACTGCGCCAGCCGTCTGGCAGAACTTCTCCCGGTGACAGATACACTGCTTTGGGACTGATCTGTAAAGTATCTGACGGGAACCAGACCTGGTGACGAAAACATGAAAAACCCCCTGGATACAGCATGAAGAACTGTGATCCAGGGGTTTTTATGTGTCGCTGAGAGCCTGATCGATACGGATCGGCCTGTGCTGACATGGTTATTTTTTCAGCAATGTGTTGAGAATGCTGAAGAGGGTGCCGACATTGATCTGGCCGCTGCTGCTGACCGTGTTGGCCGGTGCCTGATCCAGCAGGCTGTAGAGAGACTGCAGCGGTGACTGGGAAACGTTGTTGCCGTTAACAAAGTTGAACAGATTGTTTGAAGCATTGTTATAGTTCGGCTGGCTGCCGCTAAGACTAAACAGGGAAAGCAGGCTGTTGGAGCCGCTGTTACTGTTATTGCCGTAAATGGTGTAGACATTGCTGCCAGGCTGCTGGCCGGAGCCGAACAGCGAGCCAAACAGATTATTGCCATAGACCGGTGTCTGTTGCTGCTGCGGGGTGCCGAACAGATACTGAAGCGGATTGGCCGGCGTCTGCTGCTGCGGTTGTGTGCCAAAGAGGGACTGCAGCGGATTTGTCGCTGTCTGCTGTTGCTGCTTCTTCTTTTTGAACAGTTTCAGAAGCAGGATGATCAGCAGGATTTCCTTGAGATCCAGCTTGCCGTCAAACAGTGCTCTGAGGGCCGTGTTGTCCTTGGAAACACCGGAACCGTCCAGTTCACCGGCATACTCGAGCAGTTCGCCGGCATCGATCGTTCCGTCGGATGCTTTATACAATTTGAAGAGATTGTTGTCTTCCAGTTCCTGCTTTACTTCGTTCACTTCCTGATCGCTGGCGTTCTGGCCGAGAATCTCCCGCAGTGCGTCAGTGACAGCCGAATCGGAAAGTCCGGGCATGGCTCTGGTGGGAACCGCTTCGGTGTTTTCCGTTTCACTTAACGAGGAAAGCAGAGAAGGGTCTTTCTTGATGGCTGCGTAAACCTCATTGATTCTTGTCATTATCGTGTCCTTCCTTATGATCTGATTTCATTATAGCATTGCCAAAGATCGATAAAAGCAGTTGCTGATTTCTTTCTGCGGGATTCTTGACAAAGAATAGTTCGTGGCCTAACATTATAATTGTTAGGGGACGAACTAAGTATGAGCGAACATGAGAAAAAACTTGGTTATACCCTGCGGGAACTGCGGATCATCATGAACCGGTACATTGATGCCAAGCGGGCGAAGCTTGGCTATGACGATGTCAGTTTCGCGCAGGGCGGAATCGTACATTATCTCCATCGCAATCAGGATCATCCGGTCTATCAGAAAGACATCGAGAAAGAATTTGATCTCAGGCCTTCAACGGTGACCGGAATACTGCAGGGACTCGAAAAAAACGGTTATATCGAACGGGTTTCTGTACCTGATGACGGCCGTCTGAAAGAAATCGTCATGACGGATAAGGCCCGCATCATGGAGAAGAACATGCATGAACTGATGCAGGCCGATGAGGAACTCTTCTTCCGGGGTTTCAGTGAAGAAGAAAAAGAAGCGCTCTTCACAGCGCTTGAGAAAGTGAAACAGAATATCAGAGAGGAGGAAGATCAATTATGATAAAACGTCTGATGGCGGAGATCCGTGAATACAAAGGCGCGTCAATCGGAGCTCCGCTGTTCATGGTAGGCGAAGTCGTTATGGAACTCAGCCTGCCGTACATCATGTCGGTCATCGTTGACAAAGGTGTCGGCATGGGTGACATGTCCGTCGTATATAAATATGGACTGATCATGGTCATCTGCGCATTTCTGTCGCTGTTCTGCGGTATCATGAGCGGCAACCTGGCTGCCTATGCCGCGACCGGCTTTGTGAAAAATCTGCGTGAGGATATGTTCGCCAATATCCAGCGCTTCAGTTTTGCCAATATCGACAAGTTCTCGACATCCGGTCTTATGACGCGTCTTGGCACCGATGCCACCAACGTGCAGAACGCCTTTATGATGATCCTGCGCATGTGCATCCGGGCACCGTTAACGATCATCATCGCCATGATCATGACGTTCCGGATCTCACCGAAGCTTTCCCGGATCTTCCTGGTGGCGCTGGTGTTCCTGGGCGGCACGCTTGGCTTTATCACTGTAAAGACGTACGGACGTTTTTCCAGAGTCTTCCAGCAGTACGACGCTCTGAACGAGAGCGTGCAGGAGAATGTCACCAACATTCGTGTCGTCAAGGCATACGTCAAGGAAGACGCCGAAACATCGAAGTTCAAGAAAGCCGCCAAGACTCTGCAGGGACTGTTTGAAAAGGCAGAATCGCTGATTGTTCTCAACGGTCCGATCATGTCGCTGACTGCTTATTCCTGCATGATCGCGCTGTCCTGGTTCGGTGCCCATATGATCACCGGCGGTGAACTGGGAACCGGCCAGCTGATGTCGATGTTCACCTATACAATGAACATTCTGATGGGACTGATGATGCTGTCGATGATCTTCGTCATGCTGACGATGTCGGCGACCAGTGCCAAGCGTATCGTCGAAGTGCTCGAGGAAAAACCGTCGATCACCAATCCGGAAAACCCGGTGAAGGAAATCAGAGACGGATCCATCGATCTGAACCATGTCGGATTCGGCTACTACGAAGGCAAGGACAAGGAAGTCCTGCACGATATCGACATGCATATCAAATCCGGTGAAACGATCGGTATCATCGGTGCCACCGGCTCCGGCAAGAGTTCACTGACACTTCTTCTGCCGCGTCTGTATGACGTCAGCGAAGGCGAAGTCATGATCGGCGGCCGCGACGTCAGAGAATACGACCTGCAGGTGCTGCGTGATTCCGTCGCCATGGTGCTGCAGAAGAATGTCCTGTTCTCGGGAACCATCAAGGACAACCTCAGATGGGGCAACGAGAACGCCACCGACGAGGAAATGGTCGATGTCTGTATCAAGGCCAATGCCGATGACTTTATCCGTTCCTTCCCGCAGGGATATGACACCTATATCGAACAGGGCGGTGCCAATGTCTCAGGCGGTCAGAAACAGCGTCTGTGCATTGCCAGAGCGCTGCTGAAGAAACCGAAGGTACTGATTCTGGACGATTCCACTTCCGCCTGTGACACGGCCACGGACCAACGGATCCGCACAGCGCTGAAGAGCACGATGCCGGAAGTCACGAAAATTATCATTTCCCAGCGTATTGCCTCCATTGAAGACGCCGACCGTGTGCTGGTTCTTGACAATGGGTATATCTCCGGATTCGACACACCGGACAACCTCCTGAAGACCAATGCAATCTATCAGGAAATCTATGAGACACAGAAGAAAGGAGATGACGACGAATGAGCGGACCAAGAGGACGTGCCATGAGCACCGGTGAAAAACTCGATACCAAAGTGCTTGGCAGACTGATCGGATTTGTCATGAAGCGCTACCGCTTCCAGATCATTCTCGTCACACTGTGCATTATTCTCGCCGCCTGGGTACAGGTACAGGGATCCCTGTTCCAGAGAACCCTGATCGACGGCTATATCACACCTATGGTGGAAAGCGGCTCCAACGATTTCGGACCGCTGGCCGCAAGACTGCTGCAGATGGCCATGATTTATGGCTGCGGCATCCTGGCCAACTTCATCCACCAGCGCACCATGATCCGTGTCACACAGGGAACGATCGAAGAGATCCGCGAAATGCTTTTCGAACATATGGAAAGACTGCCGATCAAATACTTCGACACCCATCCGCACGGTGAAATCATGTCCATTTACACCAACGATACCGATACTCTGAGACAGGTCATCTCGCAGTCGATCCCGCAGTTCTTCAATTCGCTATTGACTGTCGTCATGGTCTTCATTTCGATGATCACGATTTCCATTCCGCTGACGCTTCTGGCGGTTGCGATGGTGTTTATCCTGCAGTATGTTCTCCGCAAGATCATGCGCCAGTCCGGCCGGTACTTCATGCGTCAGCAGAATGACCTCGGCAAGGAAAACGGCTATATCGAGGAAATGATGGAAGGCGCCAAGGTCGTCAAGGTTTTCAATTACGAAAGCAAGGCGATCACACATTTCAACGAGCTGAACAACAATCTGCGCGACTCCGCCAACAATGCGAACAAGTATGCCAATATCACTGGTCCGGTGACAAACAACATTGGCAACATCTCCTATGTGCTGACCGCGGTTGTCGGTTCCATTCTGGTTCTGGGCGGTTTCACGAAGCTGACACTGGGCCAGCTGGCATCCTTCCTGGCCCTGAACAAATCTTTCAACATGCCGTTCTCCCAGGTCGCCCAGCAGATGAATTCCGTCATCATGGCGATGGCCGGCGCAAGACGTATCTTCGCACTGCTGGATGAAGATCCGGAAATCGACGAAGGACAGGTCACCCTGGTCAACGCCAAGATCTATCCGGACGGCACAATCGTGGAATCCGATTACGAAACCAGCCAGTGGGCATGGAAGCATCCGCATCCGGATGGAACAGTGGAACTTGTTCCGTTGAAAGGCGACGTGCGTTTCCATGACGTCCAGTTCTCCTATGTGCCGGACAAGCAGGTCCTGTATGACATCAATCTCTATGCCGAACCGGGTCAGAAACTGGCCTTCGTCGGTGCGACCGGTGCCGGCAAGACGACAATGATCAACCTGATTAATCGTTTCTACGATGTACCGTCCGGCAGTATCACCTATGACGGCATCGATGTCAAACTGATTAAGAAGAACGATCTGAGGAAATCTCTCGGCATCGTTCTGCAGGATACCCATCTCTTTACCGGAACGATCGAAGAGAACATCAAATACGCACGGCCGGAAGCGACACATGAAGAAGTCGTCGATGCCGCCAAGTTCGCGAATGCCGATTCCTTTATCAATCATCTGGAAAACGGCTATGAGACAAAACTGAGCGGTGACGGCTCGTCTCTGTCACAGGGACAGCGGCAACTTCTGGCGATCGCCCGTGCCGCGCTTGCCAACCCGCCGGTGCTGATCCTGGACGAAGCGACGTCCTCGATCGACTCCCGTACTGAAAAACTGGTACAGAGCGGTCTCGACAATCTGATGCGTCACCGCACGACATTCGTCATCGCCCACCGTCTGTCAACGATCAAGAACTCCCATGCCATTATGGTCATGGATCACGGCCGCATCATTGAAAGGGGCAACCACAAGTCACTCCTCGAGAAGAAGGGCATATATTACCGTCTCTATACAGGCGATCTTGAAATCGACTGATCAGACACAGGGACCATGCGCAGGCATGGTCTTTTTTTCATATCTGTGGTACGATCGTCCGGCTTGACAGTACGACAAAAGTGTATAAAATTGAAAATGGTTTTCAATTTATGAATCATAGAAAGATCTATCGGACAAATCAGAAGGAAATCGTTCTGAAATATATGGAAGAGCATCCGCAGGAGCATTTTACCGCTGTGGATCTTTATTCCGTGCTGAAGCAGCAGGGACACAGGATCGGACTCACAACAATCTACCGGCATCTGGACAGACTGGTGGACGAAGGCATTGTGATCAAGTCGATCGTGGATGAGAGCACACCGGCCTGTTTTGAACTGAGCGGTCACCGCAGTTCTCAGAAATCATCCTGCTATCACTGCAAATGCATTCAGTGCGGCAAACTGATTCATCTGCACTGTGACGAGATTACAAAGCTGGAAAATCACATTCTGGAAGACCATGGATTCAAGGTCCTTCCGGAACGTACGGTTTTTTTCGGCATCTGCAGTGCGTGTGTTGAAAAGCGTGAAACGGAGGCCGGACTATGATCAGGAAAATACTGACCGTGTTCTGCGCTGTGCTGCTGCTACTCTGTTCCGGCTGTAAGGCGGCGTCTGAAGCATCCACGGGACACGACGGACTTAAGGTTGTCACTGCCGTCTTTCCGGTATATGACTGGACCAGAGAAATCGCGTCCGGTACTGATATGGATATCACGCTTCTGATGAAGAACGGTTCTGACATGCACAATTTCCAGCCGAGCGCGCAGGACATCATCGCCATTCACAATGCCGATCTGTTTATTTATATCGGCGGCGAATCTGACGAATGGGTGAAAGACGTCCTCAAAGAGGCGCCGGACAGTCTGCATGCCTTATGTCTGATGGATGTTCTGAAAGATCACCTGCTGGATGAAGAAATCCAGGAAGGCATGACTGCCGAAGAAGAACATGAACATGAAGAACATGAGGAAGAAAAGGATGAGCATATCTGGCTTTCCCTCAAGAATGCCATTGCCTGCACCAACAGCATCGCTTCTGAGCTTTCCCGCTGTGACGAAGCGCATGCCGGTGTCTATAAAGAGAACCGTGACAAATATGCCGGAAAACTTGAGGAACTGGAAACAGCATATCAGCAGGCTGTTCTGGAAGGCAGTACCGATACCGTTGTCTTCGCTGACCGGTTTCCGTTCGTCTATCTGATGAAGGATCTTTCCCTGAATTATTACGCTGCTTTTCCGGGCTGTTCGGCGGAAACCCAGGCAAGCTTTGAAACGGTGATCTTCTTAAGCGGAAAGCTGGACGAGCTGAATCTCCGTCACGTATTTACGATCGAGAATTCTACGTCGGATATTGCCGATACGGTCATCTCGTCAAGCAAAGACAAAACCCGTGACATCCTGGTACTGAATTCGATGCAGTCAGTCACAGCCGATCAGGCGGCAAATGAAACATTTCTGTCCATCATGGAAAACAATCTTGAAGTATTGAAGAAAGGTCTGAACTGAAATATGGCACTGATCACATGCCGTGATCTTGTTCTCGGATACGAAGACGGTCCGATCGCCCAGAATCTGAATTTTCAGGTAAACAGGGGAGATTTTCTCTGTATCATCGGCGAGAACGGATCCGGTAAAACGACATTGATGAAAACGATTCTCGGACTTCTGAAGCCTTACAGCGGCGAAGTCCTTTTTGGCGACGGTCTGAAACAGGAACAGATCGGCTATCTGCCGCAGCAGACGCTGGTGCAGAAAGACTTTCCCGCATCGGTCGGGGAAGTGATCCTCTCCGGCCGCCAGAATCATCTCGGACGTCATTTCTTTTATCAGAAAAGTGATCACGAAGCGGTGAAGAAAAACATGGAAAAGCTGCAGATCAGCGAACTCAGAAAAAAGAGTTACCGGCATCTTTCCGGCGGTCAGCAGCAGCGTGTTCTGCTGGCCAGAGCGTTATGCGCGACCGAGGATCTGCTGGTTCTCGATGAGCCGGTCACCGGTCTGGACGCGCAGATCACAATGATCATGTACGATACGATCCGTTCTTTGAATAAAGAAGGCATGACGATCATCATGATATCCCACGATGTTGCAACAGCTCTGCGGCTTGCCACGCATATCCTGTCGTTCGAGGATACTCATTTCTTCGGAACAAAGCAGCAGTATCTTTCCTGCCGGGAAAAGAACATGGGAAAGGCGGTGCAGGCATGGATGTGATTCTCAATTATCTGCAGTATCCGTTTGTCCGCTATGCCCTGATCGTGGGTGTGCTGATTTCCCTGTGTTCGTCTTTGCTGGGGGTTTTGCTGGTACTGAAGCGGTACTCCTATATCGGTGACGGTCTCTCCCATGTCGCATTCGGAGCCATGGCTATTTCCGCTGTTCTGCATATGACGGATCAGAAAATGTTCGTGATCCTGCCGCTGACTGTGGCGGCGGCCGTGGTTCTTCTGAAAAAGGGCCGTAACGCGAAGATTCAGGGCGATGCGAAAATCGCCATGATATCGGTCAGTTCACTGGCTCTCGGCTATCTTCTGATGAACCGTTTTTCCGCTTCGGCGAATGTGTCCGCCGATGTGTGCAGCACACTGTTCGGATCAACATCGATCCTGACGCTGACAAAAGGGGAAGTGTGGCTCTGCGTCATTCTTTCGCTGCTTGTCGTTCTGATGTATGTTCTGCTTTATCCACGTATCTTCGCGGTGACATTCGATGAAGACTTCGCCCGGGCATCCGGCATGAACACCGATCTGTACAACCTGCTGATCGCTGTCATAACCGCCGTGATCATCGTGCTGGCGATGAATCTGGTCGGCTCACTGCTGATATCCGCCCTGGTGATCTTTCCGTCCATAACAGCCATGCTGGTATGCCACGATTTCCGCTCCGTTACCATTCTTTCCGCCGTGACATCGGTCGGCTGCGCGCTGGTCGGCATGCTGCTGGCCATCGTTTTCGGCACGCCGGTCGGCTCGACGATCGTTCTGTGCGATCTCATTATTTTCGCACTTGTATATGTGATCTCGCTGATCCGGGGAAAAGGCAGATGAATAAGAGAGTTTTAAGAGTTGTGAAAATCGGTTTCTGTCTGCTTCTGTTCTGCGGCTGCGGCACAAAGAAGGACGTTTCTGCCGTACCTGAGGAAACACCGGAAACGGTGAACGAAGAAGTGAGTGAAACAGAAGAAGATGAAATGACGGATCTGACCTTCATGAGCGGCACGGCATTGTATTCGATGGTGCTCAATATGGTCAGTGATCCGGTGCATTATGACGGGCAGACCGTGCGGGTCCGCGGTTATTTCGCGGAAGGAAAAGACGCTGACGGCAATACGGTTTACGGCTGCGTCATTCCCGATGCCACAGCCTGCTGCCAGCAGGGATTTCTGCTCAATCTGACCGATACGGAATATCCGGAAAGCGGTCAATGGTTTGAAGTGGAAGGAACCTTCCGCTACCGGCTGAAGGAATTCAGCACGGATATTATTCTCGACGATGCCCGTATCATCCGGGTTCTGACAGATTAAAAAAGAGCGTTCATTGGACGCTCTTTCATATTTTGCGGAAACGGTCCAGCACCGCCATGATCAGACGGTCGGGCAGCAGCCGGGAAAGATAACGTTCGCTGCTGCTGATCAGTCCCGGGGTGCTGAGCAGCCGGTTTACCCTGACATCCGCCAGTGATTTCCGGACGACGTCCTGCCGTTTCAAAGACAGCGGCATGAAACGGTAATCGCTGAGCTTTTCAGCGGCGAGACCGATGAATTCCGTATCCTTGATCCAGTAAGGACAGACACAGGTGACGTGAATTCCGCTATCCTTCAGTTCATGATGAAGAGCTTTGCTGTAGCTCTGAACGAATGCTTTGGTGGCGGCGTAGACTGAGAGATACGGCATCGGCTGGAAACCGGTGATCGATGCGATCTGCAGGACCCAGGCGCCTTTGCAGAGATAAGGCAGACAGATACTGGTCACTTCGGCAAGTCCGCGGCAGTTCAGATCGATCATGCGGACTGTATCTTCCCGGCTCAGGGATGCGATACTGTCGATCTTTCCCATGCCGGCAGCATTGATCAGACAGATAATATCCGGTTCTTCCTGTTCAAGTTTCTTTTTCAGCTGATCGAGATCTTCCTCTTTCGTGATATCCATACTGAGAACAACGGCACGTACGGAAAGGTCCGAAGCTGTTTCTTCCAGCTGCGGTCGCCGTCTGGCGATCAGCCAGATCTCATCCAGCGTCAGACAGTTCTGGATGGCATGGGCATATTCCCTGCCCAGACCGCTTGAAGCACCGGTGATCACGGCAATTCTTTTCATAAGTAAATACCTTCTTTCCGCTTTTTCCGCTTCTATTGTATGATGGGGATAGACAGAACAAAAGGAGTTTTCTATGCGTAATATACTCATTGTCATTGATATGCAGAATGATTTTATTGACGGCAGTCTTGGCACGAAGGAAGCGGAAGCGATCGTTGATAACGTGAAGAACAAGATCAGAAGCTATGATCCGGCCGATGTGATTGCCACAATGGATACTCATGAAACCAACTATCTGCAGACCCAGGAAGGAAAGTACCTGCCAGTAGAACACTGCATCCGCAACACGGAAGGGTGGAAGATCCGCCCGGATATCGCTGCAGAACTGAAGCATGCGGCGGTATATGAAAAACCGACCTTCGGATCAACAGCCATGGCCGAACATCTGCGTCAGATTGCCCAGCATGAGGAAATCAGCCTGGAACTGATCGGACTCTGCACGGATATCTGTGTCATTTCCAACGCTCTGATGCTGAAGGCGTATATGCCGGAAGTGCCGATCAAAGTGGATTCTTCCTGCTGTGCCGGCGTAACCCCTGAAAAGCATCTGGCGGCTTTGGAGACGATGCGTTCCTGTCAGATCGAAGTAATTTGAAGGGATTCGTGAAATTTCTAACAATTTCGATGTATAATCCTGTTATTTTCCTCTGAAGGTCATATAATAGGGTGGAGTGAAGTGTTCACTCGCGGAGGAATAACATGAAAAAATTAATGAAAGCGGCCGCTGCTCTGGTCCTTGTATTAACAGCCGGATGCTCGGCTCAGCAGCCTGCGGAAACTCCGGCAGAAGAACCTGTCGAAGAAGAAGCGGTTACCGTCAGAGTCGGCTCGCTGAAAGGCCCGACTTCTCTCGGACTTCTGAACATGATGAATTCTGCTGAGGAAAAAGCAACCGAAGGCTCCTATGAATTCACCATTCTGACAGCGGCAGATGAAATGGCCGCGAATGTCGTACAGGGGAATGTCGATATCGCTCTGGTACCGGCCAATCTGGCAAGTGTCCTGTACAAAAAGACGGAAGGCAAAGTCACAGTCATTGACATCAACACGCTTGGCGTTCTGTACTGTGTCAGCGCGGATGATTCCATTACCGGTGTGAAAGATCTTTCCGGCAAGACCGTCGTCACGACCGGCCAGGGAACGACACCGGAATTCTCGCTCCGTTATCTGCTGAAAGAATACGGAGTGGAAGACTGCAATATCGAATTCAAGTCGGAAGCGACGGAAGTCGTTGCCGCTCTGCAGCAGGATCCTTCTCTGATCGCTGTTCTGCCACAGCCGTTTGCGACAGCTGCTCAGATTAAGAATGAAGGACTGAAAGCCAACTTCGCCCTCGGCGATGCATGGGATGAACTGAACAGCGGTTCCCGTCTGGTAACCGGCGTCACGATCGTCCGCAATGACTTCCTGGCTGAACATCCGGGTGCTGTGACCAAGTTCCTGAATGACCACGCTGCCAGTGTTGAGGCCAGCAAAGATGTAGATACAACAGCTGAACTGGCTGTCAAATACGGTATCGTCGAAGCTGCTCCGGTCGCCAAGAAGGCTCTGCCGAACTGCGCTCTGGTATGCCTGACCGGTGCAGATATGAAAACCGCACTGTCCGGTTATCTGCAGGTTCTCTTTGATGCAGATCCTGCCAGTGTCGGCGGCGCGCTTCCGGAAGACGGATTCTATTACGTAAAATAAACGGATAACATGAAAAGAAAAGTGCTGATCATACTTGGGTGGATATGCCTGTGGCAGATCCTTGCGGCTGTCATTCATAACGACATACTTATGGTGGGACCGCTTCAGGTTTTATCAGCACTTTTTCATATGGCTGCGGAGCCGTCTTTCTGGATCTCGGTAATCGCCACCATGTCAAGAATTATCGCCGGTTTCCTGCTTGGTACGCTGGCAGGGGTTCTGCTGGCCTGGCTTGCCTATGAGCATGAACTGATCAGGGATATCCTGCAGCCGGCCATGCTGTTTCTGAAGGCTGTGCCGGTCGTTTCCTTCATCGTGCTGATCCTGATCTGGGCGGGCGGTGTCTGGCTCGGTTTTGCCATCAGTATGATCGTCGTTCTGCCGATCGTCTATGTCAATGTCCTGGAAGGACTGATGAATACCGACCGGAATCTACTGGAAATGGCGCAGGTATTCCGGCTGGCGAAAATGACATGCATCCGCAAGATCTACAGCCGTTCGGTGAAACCGTATTTCATAAGTGCTCTCTCACTGGCCTGCGGCATGGCGGTGAAAAGCGGTATCGCCGCGGAAGTCATCGGCCAGTCGCGCAATACCATCGGCAACGGTATCTATATGTCAAAGGTGTACCTGGCAATCGATCAGCTGTTTGCCTGGACCTTTGTCATCCTGCTGCTGTCCTGGCTGTTTGAAAAAGCAGTGTCGATACTGCTTGCGAAAGCGGGGAAACATCTATGATCAGAATCAGGAACTTGATCAAGACATTCGGCAGTCAGCTGATCTTCTGTGACTTCAACTGTGAATTTGCGGATGGCGGAAAATATCTGATCGCCGGTGAATCCGGTATTGGAAAGACGACTCTGCTGCGGATGATCGTCGGACTTGAACGGCCAGATCAGGGCAGGATCGAATCCGATGAAGACATGACATTTGCCATGGTGTTTCAGGAAGACCGTCTGATCGATGACATGTCGGCAATTGAAAACGTGCTTCTTGTCAACCCGCACTGTTCTGTTTCATTGATTCGTCAGGAACTCGCGAAGCTGCTTCCGGAAGATCAGCTGGATAAACCGGTGAATGAACTCTCTGGCGGCATGAAGCGAAGAACGTCACTCGTCAGGGCAATGCTGAATGACGGCCGGATCATCATCCTCGACGAACCATTTGCCGGCCTGGATGAGGAAAACCGCCGTAAAGCCTTGAAGTATATTGACGAAAAACAGCAGGGCCGCATCATTCTGCTCTGTTCGCACGAAGATGACGAACTGCAGGACTACATACGCATCGATCTCTGATAACAATGAGATACAGGAGGATTTATGAAGGCAATCGCAATTAACTGCAGTCCCAGAGTCAATCAGAATACGGACAGGATGGTTCGCGCAGCGCTGGATGGCTGTGCTGAGGCAGGTTTTGAAACAGAACATTACAGTCTCTATCAGAACGGCCGTTTCACCGGATGCCTTTCCTGTTTCGGCTGTAAAAGAGCGCCGCATGAAGGGGAGTGTATCGTCAATGACGGCATGAAGGAAATTCTTGATAGGATCCGGGAGGCGGATGTCGTGATTCTCGGCACGCCGAATTACCTCGGCGATGTTTCCGCCGGCTTCCGGTCTCTGTTTGAACGCATGCAGTTTTCCAACCTGACTTATCAGAAGGAACAGCGCTGGTACAATACCTTTAACAAGGAAGTTCTGCTGATCATGAGCAGCAACGCTCCGGAAGAATGGTATGATCAATTCGGCTATACGGATATTCTGGAGAAATACCGGAAATCATTCGATGCCTGGCTTGGCCATACGGAAACCGCCGTTGCTGGCAACACTCTGCAGGTCAGTGATTACAGCCGCTACAACTGGACCATGTTTGATCCGGAAAAGAAAAAGGAAAGCCGTGAAAAGCAGTTCCCCAAAGATCTTGCGAAAGCAAGAAAGCTTGGTCTTGAAGCAGCCGGACGGGCAGCGGAAAAAAACGGCTGATCATTTTCTGAACATTGAAATACATGACACCCGGGACATTGTGTTCCGGGCTTTTTTTGTCTTATATCCGGCTTTCGGTTATCGGGATCCCGGCCGTTTTTTCAGGCTGTCCGGAAGTATTTTGTCTGTTTTCTCTTGCAATTCCGGCCGATATGGAATATATACATATTTAGTTATTACTAACTAACTTTATCAGTCCGGTTATATATGTATGTTGATATGAACGCAGTATTATTCCGGATAAATGTTAGTTAAAACTAATGCTGAAGGGGGCTCAATGTTTATCAATGAGTATGGCAGTAAAAATCAGCCGGTTGTCGTGCTTCTCGCACCGATGATGGTTTCAGGCGATGATCTTTATCGTCTGATGAGCCCGTATTTTCAGGGAGATTACCATTTTATTTCACCGGATCAGGGAGGTCATGGAAAAGCGGGAGCCTATATCAGTGCTGAAGAGGAATACCGGACACTGAAGGACTTTCTGATCAGGAACGGTTATACGGACATCAAACTTCTCTATGGCGCTTCGCTTGGCGTGGCGGTAGGTTACCGGCTTTTTCTTGATCCTGATTTCCATGTCAGACATGCCTGGTTTGACGGTGTTGCTCTGTGCCGAAACGCAAGCGTGCCTGAATGGTTCATGAAGCATTTATTCAGAAGCAGAAAGAGAAAACTTGCCCGTAAAACAGTTGAAGCCTCTTCTTCGCTTGTGAAGATGTATGGATATGAATTCGCCAGAATGATGACGAAAAACTTTAAGCGCATCACAGCCGATGATATCGACGCGATCTGTCATGCCTGCTGTCATTATGATCTGCGGCGGCTGACAAAACAGGAACAGGCAAAACTGCATCTGGATTTCGGTGAAAAGGATTTTGACTGGCTCTATTCGAAAAAGACGGTTCCTATCTATATGCCTGAGGCGGAACTGGTGATCCGTCCGGGTTATCCGCATTGCGGTTATATGGCGGCACATCCGAAGGAATATACGGAAGAGGTGGAGGCATTCATAGGGAAGGCGGAAACATGTTCTGGGATCAGGTAGCAGGTGTGTATGACATTTTCGTCAATGTCGTCAACCGGAAAACCCACAGTGAACTGAAGAGAATCACAGCGGAGCTGATTGAACCGGAAGACGAGGTTCTTGAATGCGCATGCGGCACCGGACTGCTGACTGTCGTGATCGCGCAAAAATGCCGGAAGCTGACAGCGACTGACTTTGCCGGAAAGATGCTGAAGAAGGCGGCGAAGAATTGCGCGGACTTTGCAAATGTTTCCTTTTCAGCGGCAGATATCACCGCGCTGCCTTTTTCGGATGAGAGTTTTGATAAAGTGGTGGCCGGCAATGTGATACACCTGCTGGATGAGCCGCGTAAAGCCCTCAGTGAATTGAACCGTGTCTGCCGGAACGGCGGCACACTGATCATTCCGACTTACATGAATAAAGACGCAAAAGGCAGAACGAGCGGATTTGCCAAAGCGGCCGGCAGGGCGGGCGCGGATTTCAAACGGCAGTTCACCACAGAGAGTTACAGACAGTTCTTTCTGGATGCCGGCTATTCTGATGTGAAAGTCATACTGGCGGACGGGCGTATCCCATGTGCCGTGGCCGTGATGAAGAAGGTGATCCGATAAAACTCAGCGTCAAGGAATTCGATGCCATGCAGATGGGCTGGCGGAAATGGTATATCAGGGAGGTCGAACTGAAGACCTTCAGGAAGTTCGGACTGAAGATCGGCGGCCATGACATACTCGAAGTCGGATGCGGAAGCGGATACGCGGCGTCGCTGATCACCAGCGAATCGCCTGCCAGCTACACAGGGCTTGATATCATGCCTGAACAGCTTGCTATCGCCCGCGGCAGAAATCTACCCAATGCCGTTTTCGTTGCCGGAAGCGCCGATGATCTGAGTCAGTTTCCGGAAAAACGTTTCGATGCCATTCTTGATTTCTGTATCCTGCATCACGTGGAAGGCTGGCGGACATTTTTCGACGAAAGCCGCCGGGTGCTGAAGGATGACGGCAGTATTTATATCGCCGATCTGTCGAGAAAGTGCATTCACATGGTCGATGCCGTTCTGCATTGGGGACATGCGGAAGAAGCGCTATTCAGTCTGTCGGAATTGGAAGCGGAAGCCAATAAACGGGGATATGAAACCGTTTATAAAAAAGATGATCTCGGCCTGGAAGGCTATTTCAGATTCCGTAAGAAATAAAACGGCTGCCCTGACAGCGTTTGTGTTGGAGGATTCATGAAAATACTGGTTTATGGCGCCGGCGTGATCGGCGGGCAGCTGTGTCATGCGCTGTCAGCCTGCGGCAATGACGTGACTGTTATCGCCCGCGGTGCCTGGGCGCAGACGCTCAGGACGTCAGGACTACGGATCCATCATTACATCCAGCGTAAGGATACGGTGGATCATCCGCGGGTGATCGAAACCCCTGATGATACGCACTACGATATCGCTTTCGCAGTCATGCAGTACCGGCAGATGGAAAAAATCCTTACCAGCCTTGCCGGCCTCAACACTCCGGTTGTCGTGCTGATGGGCAATAATCTTTCCGTTACCGAAATGGAAGAGAGGATCCTGGCGGACAGTTCCGGTTCGAAAACTGTTCTGTTCGGCTTTGGCTCAACAGCCGGAACAAGAGAGAACGGCATGCTTACCACGGTTCATATAGGAGACGGCAGCCTGACGATCGGAAAAGCGCGGGAAAATGTGCCGGAGGATGTGAAAGTGAAACTGGAGAAGGCCTTCTATGGCAGCCGGCTTTCCGTTACCTTCTGTGACAATATGGACGCATGGCTGAAATATCACGCTGCATTCATTCTGCCGATCGTCTATCTCTGCTACAAAACAGGCTGTGATCTGAGAAAGACGACCCGATCGGAAAGAAAGCTGCTGCTCGACGCGGCGGCGGATGCTTACCATCTTCTGATGGCTCTCGGTTATCCGGTACGGCCGGCCGGTGATGAAAAAACGCTGGAGCCGGGTCCGATCCGGATGCTCAGCGCTCTGGTGGTCTATGCGGCCGCGAAGAGCAGACTGGGCGCTCTGTGTACGACGGAACACTGCCTTCATGCGCCGGCTGAGATGGAAGATCTCGATAAGGCGTTTCAGGAAATCAGAGCCAAAATGCCGGCTTTCCCGATGCCAGCATTTGACCGTCTGAGGGGCATGATGCCGGCGTGGGAAACAATCAGGGCAAAACAATGATGCGAATGAAATTTGCAGCATCAGATATATCGACTAGTGATGAACCGGCATCAGCCGGCTGAAATATAAGGAGGAAAAGAGTATGAGTTTAGGTGGAGCAATCGCGGTATTTATCGGAGGAACACTGTTTGGATCAGCAGGCTTTAAGATCCTTGGCAGTAAAGACGCACGTAAAGTTTATACCCATGTCACGGCAGCCGCTCTGCGCTGCAAGGATGAAGTGATGCGTGATGTTGAAACAATTCAGGAGAACTGCTCCGATATTCTCGCTGACGCAAAAGCAATCAACGAAGAAAGAGCCGCTCGGGAAGAAGCGGAATTCATTGAAGACGGCACAGAGGCATGAGGTTTCAGATTCTTCACGCGAGTGCCGGACGGGTCCGTCTGAAAGCCATGCAGCATGCCATGACCATGGAACAGGCCGATCTTCTGGAAGCCTGGGTACTGGCGCTGCCTGGTGTAGATCAGGTATCCGTCCATGAACGGCTTGGCACTCTGACCATTCTCTTTCATGGTGAAAGAGAAAAGCTGTATCATCAGCTTTCCGGTTTTTCTTATGCGGCAGCGAAAAAAGAGGTGCGTATACTCAGCGCCAACAGCCGCAAGATCAACCGCGAGTACAAGGAAAAAATGGTTTTTCAGATACTGCTTCATTATGCGAAAAGACTGTTTGTTCCGATGCCGGTAAGACGCGTGATCAACACTGTCGGCTCGCTACCCCGTATTTGGCAGGGTATGAAAACACTGGC
The DNA here is from genome assembly GCA_017404505.1 of Solobacterium sp. GTDB lineage: Bacteria > Bacillota_I > Bacilli_A > Erysipelotrichales > Erysipelotrichaceae > Bulleidia. Next base: position 32,697 of record JAFRCE010000008.1, read on the forward strand.
TTGCGGCAGCCTCAACGTCGATGTTCTTGACGGTGTGGCACTCAGTGTGTCGCTTCTGACCGGCGATTTTTCTACGGCCGGATCGGTGCGCTTCCTGCTGGGGCTTGGTGACACGCTCGATGACTGGACGCATAAAAAGTCGGTGGATGATCTCGCGAAGAACATGTCCCTTCAGGTTGATCAGGTCTGGCAGCTTCTGGCAGACGGCAGACAGATCCTCGTACCTCTTTCAGACATTCAGGCCAATGACAGAATCATCGTTCATACCGGACACGTTCTGCCGCTGGACGGAATCCTCGATGTGGGAGATGTGATGCTGAATCAGGCATCCCTGACCGGTGAATCGGTTCCCGTTGCAAAGCATGCCGGAGCATCCGTCTATGCCGGTTCTGTTGTCGAAGAAGGAAACTGTGTGGTCCGTGTGACGCGCACTGCCGGTGAAAACCGTTACGACCGGATTGTCCGGATGATCGAGGAATCCGAGCGTCTGAAATCCGGTACAGAAAGACGCGCGTACAGTCTGGCTGACAGACTGGTTTCATGGTGTCTTGGCGGCAGTGTTCTAACCTGGCTGCTGAGCCAGGATGTATCGAGAGCCGTCTCCGTGCTGATGGTGGATTTCTCCTGTGCTCTGAAACTGTCAATGCCGCTGAGCGTTCTTTCGGCGATGCGGGAAGCCGGACAGCATAAGATCACCGTCAAAGGCGGTAAATATATGGAAATCCTCAGCAAGGCGGATACCGTGGTCTTCGATAAGACGGGAACACTTACCAATGCCTGTCCGACGGTATCCAGTGTCGTTGCTTTCCATGGTCTGGATCAGAGAGAAATGCTGCGGATCGCCGCATGTCTGGAAGAGCATTTCCCGCATTCCGTAGCCAACGCAGTCGTCAGAGCCGCCCAGGAACAGGGACTGGACCATCAGGAAATGCACAGTGAAGTTGAATATGTCGTCGCGCACGGAATCACATCCCGGATCGGTGAGTGCCGTGCCGTCATAGGCAGCCGTCATTTCGTATTCGAGGATGAAGGAGTAAAGATCCTTCCGGAAGATCAGAAAACATTTGATGATCTGCCGGCTGACTGTTCCTGGCTGTATCTGGCCATCGGCGGTATATTATCCGCTGCCATCGGCATTCATGATCCGCTGCGTCCGGAAGCGAAAGAAACCGTCGACCTTCTGCATGAAGCAGGGATCCGCCATGTCGTCATGCTGACGGGTGACAGCCGTAATACCGCGGCAGCCATTGCCGAAACCCTCGGCATCGATGATTACCGGGCCGAAGTTCTGCCGGAAGACAAAGCCGCATTCATCCGCAGTATGCAGGAGAAGGGGCAGAGTATCATTATGATCGGTGACGGAATCAATGACGCGCCGGCATTGTCACTGGCAGATGCCGGTATCGCTGTCGGAAGCGGTGCCAGTGTTGCCCGGGAAGTGGCGGATATCACGATCGCTGCCGAGGATCTCAGAGAAATCCTGCTGCTTCGCAGACTGTCTGAGAAACTGATGAAGCGTATCGACAGGAATTATCGTTTTGTCATGGGCTTCAACGGCTGTCTGATCGCTTTGGGCGCGTTTGGTCTGCTGCCGGCTGCGACATCCGCGCTGCTCCATAACGGCTCGACGATTCTGCTCAGCATGGACTGTCTTACACCGCTGCTGAAAAACTGAGCCGTCCGTATCAAAAAAAAGAAAATCCCGCCATGGCGATAACACGGCTTGCTGTTTCGTGTATCTGCTTCAGCGGGATTTTTTATATTATTCAGTTCTGAGAATAGATTTCGCAAAGACGGATCAGGATCTCGACATTCTTTTCCATCGACTGCACCGGAACATACTCGAAACGTCCATGGGCATTTTCGTAGCCGGCGGAAAGATTCGGACAGGGCAGACCGCGGTGGGAAAGAGCGGAACCGTCGGTGCCGCCGCGGAAGGCCAGACTGTGCGGTTCGACACCGCAGTCGCTGATCGCCTGCTTCAGGTAATCGATCATATATGGTACAGTGTCGATGACTTCCTTTATACTGCGGTATGTTTCATTGATCGTCAGAGTGACCATGCCTTCGCCGTATTTGCGGTTCAGTTCATCTGTTACCTTGCGCAGGTATTCCTCACGGATCTCAAACTGCACGGAGCTGTGGTCACGGATGATCAGACGCAGTCTTGCTTCCTCGCAGGAAGCATTGCAGCTGACGACATGGAAGAATCCTTCCCGGCCGTCGGTGTACTGCGGCTTCTCGTAAGGCGGCAGGGCGGACATGAATTCGTTGGCGATATCGACCGCGTTTTTCATGATGCCCTTGGCTGTGCCGGTATGAACGCTGATACCTTTGATTTCGACAATGGCTTCCGAAGCGTTGAATGTTTCGTCTTCGTAGTAGCCAAGATAATCGCCGTCCAGCGTATAGGCGACCGGTGAGCCGAAACGCTCAAGATCCAGGTCTCTTGCCAGGCCGCCGACTTCCTCGTCAGGCGTGAACGCGAGAGAAATCTGACCGTGTTTTACTTCCGGGTGACGGCAGTAATACTCCGCCATGGTCATGATGGCCGCGATACTTGCTTTATCGTCACCGCCCAGCAGTGTCGTGCCGTCGGTCAGGACAAGGTCCTGGTGCAGATAATTCTTCAGATTCGGAAAGTCACTGACTTTCATGACGATGTTCTTTTCCTCGTTCAGAACAATGTCACGGCCGTCATAGTCTTTCAGAAGCCATGGCTTTACATCGGTTCCGGAAGCGTCCGGGGCCGTATCCATGTGGGCGACAAAGCCGACTTTCAGACTTTCGTGATCGAGATTGGAAGGCAGGATGCCGTAGACAACGCACTTGTCTTCGTCGAGCCAGACATTGCTGACACCGATTTCTTCCATTTCTTCTTTCAGGATACGGGCGAGGTCAAACTGTTTGGCGGTGGTCGGAACACAGCTGACGCCGTTTGCCGACTGGGTGTCGACTTTCGCATAGCGCATCAGACGTTCGAGAACACCTTGATAGAATTCACTCATAACTGTATTTTCTCCTACTGGTGGAAATTATAGCACAGATGGTAAAATGGTTCTGTCTAAGAGGAAGTGTATATGGCGAAACTATATTTTTATTATGGCGCGATGGGAAGTTCCAAGACAGCCAATGCCCTGATGGCGCAGTACAACTACATCGAACGTGGCCAGAAAGCTCTGCTTGCGAAAACCAACATCGATACCAGGGACGGAAGTCATATCATCCGCTCCCGCATCGGTCTTTCCAAGGAATGCAGCCTGCTTTCCGATGTCTGTGCGATGAGCGATGATGAAATCGAAAAATATGACGCCCTGATTGTCGATGAGATCCAGTTTGCGACAAAAGAACAGATCGACCATCTGGCATATATCGTAGATTACCTGGACGTTCCGGTGCTGTGCTACGGTCTGCGCACCGATTTCCAGCTCAATCTCTTTGAAGGCAGTGCCAGACTCATGGCAATCGCCGACAATATCAAGGAAGTCAAGACGATCTGCTGGTGCGGACGCAAAGCGACATGCAATGCCCGCTATAACAAAAACGGCATTGTCAGAGAGGGCAGTCAGGTCATGCTCGGCGCCAACGACGAATATATCGCTCTCTGCCGGAAACATTTTCTGGAAGGTAATCTTTACGGACCTGAGAAGACGGAAAAAGAGTAAAAAGCCTGCCGGGCAGTATAAAACAAATAACATAGCAGTCATATCCGGCATTATGACAGTGAAAGCGGATGAAATTCAGCAGAGAATCTTATCCGTTTTTTGTTTCGACCTGAGATATATCAAATCCAACCCGGATCAGCAGGTGAAATGCTTCGTTCATTCTTGCTATCTGCGGGAATTGGAACATAATATAAGAGGCGGTTAGTAATAACTAACATTTAGTTTTCCGTTGTTTGTGCGGAAAATCCCTAGCTGGGAAAGGAACAAAAGCATATGAGTAAGTTTAAAGGTGTCACGGATACCCTGTACATCCCTCTGACGGCCCGGATCTATGTGTCCGAGCACTTCCCTGAATATTTCCGGGATGACATGGCTGTGTCTCTGAAAAGCGAAATACCCTATGAAGAAATCGCGTCGAAGTCCAGCGAATACTTCCAGATGGCCGGTGCATGCCGCTTCTATAACACGGATCAGATGATCAGATCGTTTATCAGCCGGCATGAGAAATGCAATATCGTCAATATCGGCTGTGGTCTGGAAACCGCTTATTTCCGGATCAAACCGCATCCCGAAAAGGCAGTCTTCTATGAAATGGATCTGCCGGAAGTCATAGAAACAAGGCGCAGAGTATTTGGGACCAGCGAAAATGAAATCCTGATTCCCGGCGATATGTTTGATTTTGCCTGGGCAGAAAGCATTGACAGGAATCTGCCTTCCCTGGTCACGGTGATCGGCGTCTTCCAGTATTTTGAGGCAGAAAAGGTCATCGGTTTCCTGAAACAGCTGAAAGAGACCTTTCCGGATGTGGAGGTGATCTTCGATGCCATGACCGGAAAGGCAATTAGATATGCCAACGACTATATCAGAAAAACCGGCAACAACGATGCCGAACTGCATTTCAGTGCCGACAGCGGCCAAAGCGTGGCAGAACGATGCGGTATGAAGCTGGTTGAGGAACGTCCTTTCTTCGGTGCCGCCCGAAAGCAGCTGAAGAAGAAACTCAGACTTTATACCCGTATCGCCATGAAGGTCGTGGATGAAAGCGGCAGACGCGGATTCCTTGTGCACCTGAAAGGATAAAAAGGAGACACAAAGTATGATCATATTAACAGAAAGCGTAAACATTCCGGCTCCGTATGAAGCGCTGGAGGCATGGGTCAGGAATTTCCGGGAGGAATTTGTAAAGTGGAGTCCGTACCACATTGAGTGTGATATGTATGACGGAGGATATCAGGTCGGAAACAGGATCCGGTTCAGAGAAATCGTTATGACTCTGGATTACAACGTGAGCGGGACCATTACGGAATGTGAACAGGACCAGGATCATTTCCGCATTGTATTTCAAAGTGACAGGAAGACTGCGTTCATCACGTTCGAAGGACAGAGAACCGAAACAGGCTGCCGCTTTTCACACACCGAGGCTTTCGGCATGAAAACGCCGGTTATCGGACCAATCATGAACTTTCTCATCTTCAAGGTTTTTTTCAGAAAGATGGCCAACTGGCAGCTGATCCGGGATGACATGATCCTGGACAACCGATATCTGACGGAAATACTTACGGAAGGAAAATATCCGGACAGAATCCCGCTTGAGAAGCTGCTGGCAGGTATTGAAGCAGCATCGTAAGGACAAATCCTATGACATTGAAATATGAGTTACTGAAGCGGCTGGTAAAAGCTGCGAATATCAAAAAGATGTGGACCGGTATGAGCACGGAAGAACTGCTGGAAAACCGCCGGCGCCAAAACGCAAAGAACCGTATTCCGGATCTGAAAGACGATGCGTTTGATATCAGCCGTATCGAAATCATGGACTGTCCGGTGTTGAAACTGATCCACAGGAAAAGAACAGAACAGGCCAATCTTTTCCTGATCGGCGGCGGCATGATCAGCGCTCCCCGGCCCGGTTTTATCAAAAAAGCACTTCAATTCGCCAGAGAAACGGGACTGGATGTGTATGTGCCGTATTATCCGCTGTGCACGGACTACCCGCTGAGCAGAGCCTATGAAATGATCCATGCGACCTACCGGATGATGCTGGGTGAGTACCGGGCGGAGAATATCTCGGTTCTTGGAACATCTTCCGGCGGTAACCTGGCGCTTGGCATGGTGCCGTATATCAACGACGGCCATGATGATACGCCAGTGCCCGGCTACATCATGGCGATCTCTCCGGGTACCTGCGTAGATACGGACGATGAATGGCAGCGGATGCTGGAGCTGGATAAAAAGGACGTGGCCATCCCGGCTCAGTATATGAAGACAGCAGCGGAAATCATGCGGCATGGCGATGACAGTGTGCCGGATTACATGATCTGGCTGCAGAAGGGAGACTTTACGGACTGTCCGAAGACTACATTTATCTACGGCAGTGACGAGACTCTCTATGCCTGTGCGCCTTCCTTTGAAGCCGCCATGCGGAAATACGGCGTCGATTACGAGATGGTCGTCGGGGAAGGGATGTTTCACTGCTATCCTGTTTTCCCGATCTGCAAAGAAGCAAAAGAAGGCTGGGACCTGATGATACGGATGATGAAAAAAGGACATGGGATCCGCAGCTGATTCTGATCCGCTATAAAATAAAAGGCGCAGCCTGGAAAAGGTCTGCACCGTTGTTGTTAAGAAATAGATATAGAGTCTGTCTGAACACTCAGACGGCTTTTTATTTCGGATGATAGAGTTTTTTCTGCTGGTAGACCGGATCGAAGGTGACATTGACACCGAGCTTGCGGAAGACATTGGCGTCTTCCAGCGGCAGGATGACGGTGGAGTGGGCTTCCGATCCGCGCAGTTTGCTGAGCTGTGCCATTGCCTTTGCGGCATTCGGGTTTGTCTTGGCGGTGATGGCCAGGGCGATCAGCAGTTCGTCACTGTGGAGACGCGGATTATGATTGCCGAGGTTGTTGATCTTGAGATCCTGGATCGGTGTGACATATTCCGGTTCGATCAGGTGGACATCCTTCGCGATACCGCCGAGCGCTTTGATGGAATTGATGATGACAGCGGCAGACGGTCCGAACAGAGACGATGTCTTGCCGGTTACGATGCGTCCGTCCGGCAGTTCGAGAGCCATAGCCGGCGCGCCGGTGTCATGGTTCTTGTTACGGGCCACCAGAACGACGTCACGGTCAGCTTCGGTAACACCGGCTTCGTTCATCAGCAGCTTGATCTTATCGAGAGAACTCTGGGGAACCTTATCGTTGAACAGATCCGCCTGGGTCTGGAAATAGCGGCGGATGATTTCTTCCTTGGACGCTTCCTCGGCGGCTTCCTCATCGACGATGCAGAAGCCAACCATGTTGACCCCCATGTCGGTCGGTGAACGGTAGGGTGAAACGGTCAGGATCCTTTCGATAATGCGGTTGAGTACCGGGAAGATCTCAATGTCGCGGTTATAATTGACGGCTGTCTTGCCGTAGGCTTCCAGATGGTACGGGTCGATCATGTTGATGTCGTCAAGATCGGCAGTTGCGGCTTCATAGGCCAGATTGACCGGATGATGCAGCGGCAGGTTCCAGACCGGGAATGTCTCGAATTTGGCATAACCGGAACGGATGCCGTTGGCATTGTCATGGTAGAGCTGGGAAATGCAGGTTGCCATTTTGCCGGATCCCGGACCGGGCGCGGTCACGACGATCAGGTTGCGTTCGGTCTGCACATACTGGTTGCGGCCGAGACCTTCCGGCGAAACGATGAAGTCGACATCGGTCGGATAGCCTTTGATCGGATAGTGCAGATAGCTCTTGATACCAAAGTGATGCAGCTGGGAGCGGAAGGAATCCACTGCCGTCTGATGGGTATACTGGGTAATGACGACGGAGCCGACATACAGATCGAGGGACCGCAGCGTGTCAACCAGACGGAATACTTCCTGGTCGTAGCTGATGCCGAGGTCGCCGCGGGCTTTGGCATGCTCGATATCGTTGGCGTTAATGCATATGATCAGTTCAACTTCATTTTTCAGTTCGGTCAGCAGTTTGATTTTGTTGTTGGGATCATATCCGGGCAGGACACGTGAGGCGTGAAAGTCTTCAAACATTTTGCCGCCGAATTCCATGTAAAGCTTGCCGTCAAACATGGCGATCCGTTCCAGGATCTTGTCCCTTTGCAACTGCAGATATTTTTCAGAGTCAAACGCTTTTCTTTTCATAAACGAAATCTCCCTTGGGAAAGTATATCAGAAACCATCCAAAATGAGAAATTATAGTAAGATATTTTTCAGGAGTACACAATGAGACTTGAACAGGAACTGCTGATGCAGAGATTTCCGGATTTCACAAAACTGCTTTCCTTCGGATTCGTCCGACAGGAAGATGCTTTCGTTTACACCGCTTCCATCGGGGAAGGTGCTTTTCACGTCCGTCTCGCCATCAATGAGAAGGGTGTGATGGATGCCCATGTCACGGATGTGCAGACAGACGAAGAATATGTGCAGATCCGGCTGGCTGGCCGGCGCGGTTCCTATGCCGCCAGCATTCGTCAGGAATATCTCGACATCCTGGAGGAAATCGCCCGTTCGTGTTATGATCCGATTCCTTATTTACTTCCGCAGTCATACCGGACAGCGGAAATGATCCTGCACAATTACGGCCAGCAGCCGGAAACAGGACGCCTGCGCCGCCGGGAATGTCATTTCTTCGGTCAGGACAGCAGCCGACGTTACGCCCTCATCGGACCAGTCGATCTTTCTGTTTACGGACAGGAAGGCCAGGGTGAGATCCTGGAAGTCCGCTGTGAGCAGGAAGAAAGAGAGGCGTATCTGCAGAAGAGCGGTTTTGTCAGACCGTATTTCATGAAGCAAGATCACTGGATCGGCATCCTGATGGATGAATCCCAGGATGATCAGCTGATTTCTTCCCTGCTGGAAAAAAGCCGCCGGATCGCCGAAGGGAAGAACGCGCTCAGCGGTCTTATCCGAGAATGGGTCTATCCGGCCAATCCGAAGTACTTCGATCTGGATCATGGTTTTTCAGTTTCCGATCAGCTGTACTGGAAACAGAGTTCCAAAGTGCGGATCGGTGATCTGATCTATATCTACTACGGCATGCCGTTCGGTGAGATCCGCTATCTATGCGAAGTCAGTGAGTGTGATATCGTCAATACGGCTCCGGATGACGGCGGGATCCGCTCGGAAACTCTGATGCGTATCCGCCGCCTGAAATTCTTTGACGGCCATCTGCTGAACCGGGCTTTGCTGAAGAAATACGGCTTCACCAATTTCCGCGGACCGCGGTACATGAGCAAGGAACTGAAAGTGAAGATCTGTGAATTATACGAGATGAAAGAGGACATGCAATGAATCAGACAATCAGGGAAAGATCAGAAATGGATCCGGCCTACATGTGGGATCTCTCAAAGATGTATGAAAGTGACGCGGCCTGGGAAGCCGAACTGTGCAAAGCGGAACCGGCGTACCGGGACGTGATGAAACTGCGGGGGACGATCAGGGATGCTGCTACACTGAAAACGGCACTTGAAAAGAAGCGTGATCTGATGCGTCTGCTGGCCAGACTGACGGGCTACGCAATGCTGAGAAAAAGCGAAGACAACCGCGGCGTGGGTGTGAGTATGTACAACCGCGTCAGTTTACTGGCTGCCGAAGCGGAAACAGCGGTATCCTTTCTGGAACCGGAGATCCTGGCCCTGCCGGAAGAGCAGCTGACAGCCATGGCGGATATGGAATCACTGAAGGAATGGCAATTCTGGCTGCAGGATCTGATCAGCCGGAAAGCGCATATGCTGAGCGGCCGGGAGGAGATGATCCTGGCGGCGTTTGCGGAAGCGTTCGATGCTTCCGGGCGGGCTGCTGACGCGCTGCGTGATGCGGATCTGCAGTTTGCGGATGCCCTGGATCAGAACGGTGATCCCCATCAGGTCAGCAATCTGAATTTCGTCATTCTGCAGAACGATCCTGACCGTATCCTGCGTGAGAACGTCTTCCGGTCCTACTACAAAAGCTACAAAGATCATATCCATGTCCTGAATGAAACCTTCCGCGGCATGTGCGCGAAAGCCGCTGCCGAAGCGAAGCTGCGCGGTTATGGCAGTGCCCGGGAAATGGCATTAAGCGCGGATCATATTCCGCTTTCTGTTTACGACGGCCTGATCGACACGATTCATGATCGCATGAAAACGATGTACCGTTACGTGCGGCTGCGCAAGCGGCTTTTGAAAGTCGATGAGCTGCATTATTTCGATATCTACATGCCGCTGATCAACAGTGTCAGCCGCAGATATACGTATGAGGAGGCGCAGGAGATGGTCCTGGCCGCCGTAAAGCCGCTGGGTGAGGCATATCAGGGGATCGTAAAACAGGCGTTTGTACAGCGCTGGGTGGACGTCTATCCGAATCTCGGCAAGACCGGCGGAGCTTATTCAGCGGGAACCTACGACTCGGATCCGTATATCCTGCTGAACTTCAGCGGCGCTCTGGAAAGCGTTTCGACGCTTGCCCATGAAATGGGGCATTCCCTGCACAGCTGGCATACCTGTCATGCCCAGCCGTTTCAGTACAGCGATTATTCGATGTTCGTGGCGGAAGTCGCTTCGACTGTCAACGAGAACCTGCTGATCGAACAGCTGCTCGCCAAAGAAAAAGATCCGCTGGTGCGGCTGTCTCTGCTGAATCAGTATATGGAAGGTTTCAAGGGCACTGTCTACCGGCAGGCGATGCTGGCGGAATTTGAAAAAGAAGCGCATGCCATGTATGAAAGCGGTGACGCGCTTGATGCGGACTCACTCTGTAATCTGTATGAGAAACTGATCCGTCTGTATTTTGGCGAAGATCTCACGGTTGACAAGGAGGTACGTTATGAGTGGGCACGGATCCCGCACTTCTATATGAACTTCTATGTCTACGTATACGCGACCGGTTACTGCATGGCCGCGGCGCTTTCCAATATGATCCTGAAGGAAGGTGAACCGGCTGCGAAGCGGTATCTGGAATTCCTGTCCATGGGGTCTTCCGCTTATCCGCTGGAGGAACTGAAACATGCCGGTGTGGACATGACGACAAATCAGCCGCTGCTGTCCGCGCTTGATAAATTCGCCGCCGTAGTCAGCGAAGCGGAAAGAATCGCGGATCAGCTCGGTCTGTAAATAAAAAAACGGACAAATGTCCGTCAGAGAGAAAATTCCAGCAGCAGCGGGTAATGGTCGCTTGGCCAGTATCCGCTGTATTTTTCCGTAATCTTGGTGAGCTTTCCGGGGGTAATATGACGGCTGATCAGAATATGGTCGATCGGTCGGTTCCGTACCATGAGACTGCCGGAGCGGCCGCGCAGCGTGCTGCCCAGGGCATTGATCGATGTGTCTTTGAGATTCTCCTGCTGCAGCGCTTTGAGAGCGGGGGAATCCGGGACATCGTTGAAGTCGCCGGTCACGGCTGTGAAAAGACCTTCCTGATATTCATGGATCAGACCGGCAAGCACCTTTGCCTGGCTGCTGCGGACGGAAGAAAAGTTCAGGTCCAGATGTGTATTGAAAAAAGACAGAACATTTCCGCTGTCTGTGTCTTCCAGCAGTGCGAAAGAGGCGATGCGGGGAAACTGGCTGCGGGGAAAACGTGAGCCTGTGACTTCCGGCGTTTCAGAGAGCCAGAAAGTCTTCTCCCGGCGCGGACGGAAACGGTCTTTGCGGTAAAGAATGGCACATGTTTCGTCGGCAATGGAGGAATGGCGGGATTCACCGCTGATACCGTATTGCGGCAAAAGGGAAGCCAGATACGGCCGCATATTGGCGGTCACTTCCTGCATGCCGATCAGATCCGGCCGATGAACCCGGATCATTTCCCGGATCGCCTGTATACGGCAGCTGAAACGGTCATCACCGATGATACTGATGCTGTCATTCCACATGTTGAGAGTCATGATACGATAAGTCGTCATTTTAAAAGGATCCTTGTGTTACGTCGTGATTATATCAGAAACCGGAAAAGAAAAGTCCCCGGACATACACAAATGCCGGAGACGGTTCATATTCAGATAAACATTCCAAAGAGATTGGCACCGATCACGGTAATGATACCGGCGGTGACGATGGCGAGCGAACTCATCGCGCCTTCGACTTCGCCCATTTCCATCGCCTTGGCTGTGCCGATGGCGTGGGCACTGGTGCCCATGGCGAGACCTTTGGCAACCGGATCCGTGACTTTGCACAGTTTCAGTACACCTTCACCGATGATGTTGCCGAGAATACCGGTAACGATAATGGCTGCCACGGTGATCGGAACAATGCCGCCCATTTCTTCCGAGATGCCCATGCCGATGGCGGTCGTGATCGACTTCGGCAGGAAGGTGACATACTGGGAATGCGAGAAATGGAAGATAAACGCGAACAGCAGGATGACGGCGAGACTGGTAACCGTGCCAACGAAGATGCTGATGATGATCGCTTTGATATTCTTCTTGAGTCTGTCCAGTTCCATATAGAGAGGAATGGCCAGGGAAACGGTCGCCGGAGTCAGCAGCCAGCTGAGATACTTGGCACTGCTGTTGAAGTCGGCATAGTCGATTTTAAATGTCAGCAGAATAATGATGACGAGGATGATGGAAATCAGCAGCGGATTCATCAGTCCGGAATTGAACTTCTTTTTGAGCAGAACACCGATGTAGTAACAGACAAGGCTCAGAACAACGCCGAAGGTGGCGGAGCCGGCTATGAATTCACGCATGATTACTTTTCCTCCTTTGAAGAAGAGCGGATGATCTTCTGGGCGGTGATGCCGGTGACAGCCATGACGACGAAGGTCGAAACGACGGTCGTTACAAGCGCCGGAATCAGGATGGGCTGCAGTTCACTCCAGGAATTAATCAGTCCGGCTGCGGCCGGGATAAACATGACCGGCATGATGGCGATCAGGAACTGGGCGGCGCTTTTCACATCTTCCAGTTTGATGACTTTCGTAATCAGCAGCACCAGCATCAGAACCAGACCGTAGATACTGCCGGGAATGGGCAGGGGAATGATAAAGCGGAAAAGCTCACCGATACAGGTGATCAGCAGGATAATGCCAAACTCTTTCAGATATTTCATAATAAGAAAACTCCTTGTCATCATTTTATCGTAATTTGCCGGACGGTGACGCATAAATCTTGTCTTTCGGCTGATATTGTAATGAATACGATAAGGGTCTGAGCGGGTGCGCGGTCTTTTTCTTTTTTTCAGGGCCGGTGAATGGTACAATTGAAACGCACGCCGCAAGCGTTGGAGGTATGTGATGACATTGATGGAAAAATCCTGCGGAGCTGTCGTCGTCAGACGCAGACAGGGAAAGGTCTACACACTGATGATCCGGCAGAACCAGGGCCACTGGTGCTTTCCGAAAGGCCATGTTGAAGGCGAAGAAAACGAGTTTGAAACAGCCGAGCGTGAAGTTCTTGAAGAGACCGGACTGAAAGTCAGATTTATCGACGGATTCCGGGAAAGCGTCGTCTACAGTCCGCGTGACAATGTCATGAAGGAAGCCGTTTATTTCCTGGCTGAACCATGCGGCGGCAAAGAAAAGAAACAGGACGAGGAAATCAGTGAGATGCACTGGGCGGATGTTCTCGAAGCCCTGGCGCTGATCACCTATGACAACGACGCAGTCCTTTTCCGCAAAGCGATGCGTTTTCTGAAGAACCAGGAGGATGAGTAACCGTGATCCGTCTGGAACGATATCCGCAGGCCAGCTATCATCCGGATTTCGTGGATTCCCGGCGGCATGAGATTCCTTCCGAATTCTTTACCCGTTACGGACAGAACAGCGAATCCTATATTCTACTGGACAACAGCGAACCGATCGGTCTGTGCGCTCACTGGGTACAGGAGGACCGGGTTCACTTCCGCTTCTGGTTTGTCAATGAAACCAGTGACGAAAACAAGCGGGAAGCCATTTCGATGTATACCGAGAAAGCGATCAAAACGTATCATCCCGAGCGGCTGCTTGTGCATGGCTCAAAGGCGGATGAGAAGATCTACAACGGCTGCCGTTTTTTCCAGAAGGGCAAGCTGTATCAGAAGATCATCGAGCCGTGGCGCTATCAGGTTCCCGACGCGGCTTTTGACAAAGACGGATACATTATCAACCAGGGACTTCTGAAAGCTCTGCCGTTCGGCTGGTTTGATTCCATGGCCAAAGGATGCGGCTGGATCGCCGCCTATAACCTCCTGAAGATGAACGGCAGTGAATGCACGATGCAGGAATGTGCCGAGTCACTGGGCAGAAGAACGCTGCTCGGCGGTCTGATGGGGCAGGAATCCATGATGCTGCTGCTGTGGCTGCGGACCAAAAAACTGAACGCGAAAATGACAGTGCCGTCCAACCGCGCGGCTTTGAAAGCCATGCGGGAAGCGGATAACGGCATTCTGCTGTATACCCATGCGCACGGTGCCCATTATACGGCTTTCCGGCGGCTGAAAAACGGCGAACTCTGGTTCTACAATGCCGTGTACGGACGGGCAAGCCATATTGAAACACCGCAGAGTTTCCTGAAGAAGTACGCGCTGTTTCCGTTTTCCTCTGTCATCTATGTGAAGAAAGAAATATGATCAACAGAACTGTCAGTATAAATGAAATACGTTTTATCGAAAAAGATCCCGGTGAGCTGACCGACAGCATCCGCAAACGCGGCATTGCCATTCCCGTGCAGGTCAACGCGGACGAAGAAGGCTTCATCTGCGTGGATGGACACAAACGTCTGAGCGCCAGCAGGATCCTGGCGGCGGAAGATGAACGCTTCGGGATGATTCCCATCATGATCCTCAATGATTATTCCAAGGCGGGAAGCGCCTTTTGGGGAAACACACAGAACCACCACTGAGAGGTAGATATGGAACGACTTCAGAAAGTAATCGCGAAAGCAGGAATCGCCTCCCGGCGCAAAGCCGAAGAACTGATCCGTACCGGCCACGTCAAAGTGAATGGCGAGACGGTTACCGAGATGGGAGTTCAGGTCGGACCGCATGATACGGTCAGTGTTGACGGCAAAGAACTCCGCAGTGAGGAGAAGGTATATTTTCTGCTGAACAAACCGAAGAAAACGATATGTTCTCTGAAGGACGAGAAGGACCGTCAGACGGTGCTTTCCTGTTTCCCGGATGTCAGTGAGCGGATCTTTCCGATCGGCCGCCTGGACTACGAGACGACCGGCATTCTGATTCTGACCAACGACGGCAGTTTCGCCAATCAGATGATGCACCCGAAGTATCATCTGCCCAAGACGTATGAAGTCGCCGTGGACGGTGTGATCACCGACAACATGGCGAAAATGCTGAGCCGCGGCATCATGCTGGAAGGAAAGAAAACACTGCCGGCCGACGTCGAGATCCTGCAGCGTTCGGAAAAGAGAAACAAAACCGTCCTCCATATTACGATCTATGAAGGACGGAACCGTGAAATCAGAAAGATGATGGAGTACTTCAACTGCGATGTGACAAGACTTTGCCGCATCGGCTACGGCTTTCTGACGCTGGGCAGTCTGAGACAGGGCCAGTACAGGCGTTTACGGCCGTATGAAGTGCGGCGGCTGATCGCCATGAGTGAAAATCAGAACGAAATGCCAAGAGAAGAAATCTGATCGGCATCGGGATCGATGTAGATCATCTTATAGGCACCAAGCTGTACCGTACCCGGTTTCGCACCGGGTATTTTTTTCAGGTTACGCTGCGGGCAGTAGACGACCGGAACACTGGAGGACTGGCGGCCTTTGGAAAAGAACGCGGCGATGTTGGCGGCGGCGCGCATGGTATTCTCATCGGGATCTTCGGCGTGGATGACGACATGGGCTCCATGGTAATCCTTGGCATGCAGCCAGATCTCATTACGGCGGGCGATATGCCACGTCAGTTCGTCATTCTGATAATTGTTGCGGCCGAAGGAGATGCGGATGCCTTCCGGGGTCGTGATCTCCGTGACGGATGCCTTGCTTTCTTTCTTGCGGCGGCCGCTCTTTTTCTTTTTCTGATTGTTTTTCAGATAACCGAGACGGATGAGTTCTTCCTGTATTTCGATGGCTGTGTCGTAATCCGCCAGATCCAGCTGTTCGAGCAGACCTTCAAAGTAACTGATCTCTTCTTCGGTGATCTCGATCTGTTCCTGCAGATAGGTCTGTCCTTTCTTCAGCTTGTTGTAGCGCTGGTAGGCACGGCGGGCATTGCCTTTGCCATCCAGTCTCGGATCGAGCGGCACTTCGATATCCTGGTCTGTCTCGTAGTCCTGCAGAAGGATCGAACTGGAGCCTTTCGTATCATTGACCTGCCAGGTGAACAGCAGATCGCCGTATTTCTTCCATTTCTCACAGTCTCTGGCTTCGTCCAGTTCACCGATGAGGCGCGGCAGTTTCTGTTTCAGATGCTTCAGCTGGCGGTTGACGAAATGATTGATATCACCGCTGACCTGACGGATGCGTTCTTTTTCCTCGCGGCGGAAATAGAGAATGTCAAAACCTTCAAACAGGGGATAGCAGACATTGTGACCGCAGCTTTTCAGGGGCAGACAGTGGAAGACCGGTTCCTGCTTATCAGCAGCGATATATAATGAGTCGGATTCTTCGATTTCCTTCATGATGTCCGCGAAGGTTTCACCGAGACTCATCCGGTATTCGACTTCCTTGGACAGGAAGGGCGAGAAACCGGAAAACTGGGCAGTCAGAGACTTTTGAGGATCGATCGTATGATCGGTGAACGGATTCTTCTTGTTCTGGGAAGGCGTGAGGGGGTATAACGCGCCGGGATGGATGGTGCGGCGGCTGTTTTCAAAAGGCGGGATACGCTTGAGGGCGTCAATGATGCGGTTGTCGCTGCTGGCCAGAACGACGTTGGCATACTTGCCCATCAGTTCAATGTAAAGGTACAGCGTTTCCTCATCGCCCAGATTGTTGCGGCGTAGAATATCCATCCGGCACCAGCGGTCAAGTTCCGCCTGCTCGATGGCGGTGATCATGCCGCCTTCAATGTATTTCCGCAGCACCATGACAAAATTGCCGGGCTGATAGGGAACCGGATAGGAACGGCTGGTGAACAGCAGCCGGTTGTATACCGAATGACAGGAGATCAGCAGCTGTTTTTTGCCGCCGGTGCCGTGCGTCTGAAAAAGCAGTTCGGTGCCGGAAACATCCTGGATTTTCTGGATCCGCAATGGCAGAGCCGACCGGATCTGCGGTATGATTTTACTGAGAAGAATGCCGTCAAGAGCCATATGTGTACCTCGTCAGTAAAACATTATAACACCATTGACTCCGACCAACGGTATGTCTATCATTTACTAAAGAGGGTAGAAAATGAAAAAAGGGTTATTGATCGTTGTGAGCGGACCTTCCGGGGTCGGCAAGGGAACTATTCTGAACAAACTGATGGAAGATAAAGAACTGAAACTGGCATATTCCGTCTCCATGACGACAAGGGAAAAGCGTCCGGGAGAAGAGGAGGGTGTCAATTATTACTACGTCTCCAAGGAACAGTTTGAACAGGCGATCGAAAACGGCGAGATGCTAGAGCATGCCGAGTTCGTCGGAAATTATTACGGAACTCCGTTAAAAGAGGTTGAACGCCTGCGCAGCGAGGGATATAATGTGGTGCTCGAGATCGAGGTCCAGGGCTGCCGACAGGTACAGGAAAAGGTGAAGAACGCCCTGACGATCTTCATCGTTCCGCCGAACATGGAGGAACTGGAGAGAAGGATCCGCGGCCGCAAGACAGAGCCGGAAGAAATCATCCAGCAGCGTCTGGCCAAAGCCGCGACTGAAATGGAGAGCATCGGCCAGTATAAGTATGTCGTCTGCAACGACGATGTCGATCTGGCTGCCGACATCATGCGTGTCATCATCAAACACTACATGAACAAGGAAAACTGAATTAAACCGATAGGAAGTATCCGAAATGGAGAAAGACATCCAACAGATCGACGATGCCTTGATGGCAGCAATTTCCGGGGGTACTACCTACCGAACAGACGGAGGAAATCGCCAATTATCTGATCGAACACGATCCGGAATTCACTGCGATGATGGCTGACGACTACTATCTCGCAATATATCTGAGACTTAAACACCATGTTCCGGAAATGACCACTTTCTTTCTCAGACTCAGAGATCCGAACGGATACATTACCGACGGTGGATCTAAACTGGTCAGCCACGAATACATCATGGATCAGCTCAGAAAGAAACTTGGATAAGGAAGACGGCATGCAAAATTGCCGTCTTTTTTCTTTTCCTGTGCCCGCGTGAAATGAAAAAGGACCGTCCTTTGACGGTCCCTGCATGAAGCAGATTAACGGTTGTAGTATTCAACGATCAGAGCTTCATTGATTTCCTGATTGAGTTCGCTTCTTTCAGGAAGACGTACATATGTGCCTTTTTTGTTTTCTTTGTCAACTTCGACGAATGCCGGTGTGGAAATGGTTGCTTCCAGAGCATCGTTGACAACTGCCAGGTTGCGGTCTCTTTCTCTCAGAGCGATGACGCTGCCCGGTTTGATTTCAGCGGAAGGAATGTCTATCTTCTTGCCGTTGACTTCGATATGTCCGTGGTTGACAAGCTGTCTGGCTGCCGCACGTGTTCTGGCAAAGCCCATGCGGTATACGAGGTTATCCAGTCTGCTTTCCAGCAGTACCAGGAAGTTGACACCTGCCATACCATCCAGTTTGGATGCCTTGCGGAACAGATTTGCGAACTGACGTTCGTTCAGTCCGTACATGTTGCGGACTCTCTGCTTTTCACGCAGCTGAGTGCCGTAGCCGGAGAGCTTGACTCTCTTTGTCGGGCCATGCTGACCCGGCGCATAAGTTCTTTTCTTGAGTTCTTCACCTGTTTCCAGAACGGAGAAGCTCAGACGTCTGGCTTTTTTCCAGACAGGTCCTGTGTAACGTGCCATGCTTTGTTTCCTCCTAATATAATATAATGGCTGAAAACAATAACAGGTACAGATCACCGGTAAGGGGTGTTGCCGTTAACCTTTTCACCTTATGCAGCAGGTTACTGAGGTACAGCCGCTTGTGCCGGCAACGCCTGAGATACCAGCTCTGTATGCTGCCATCATTTAACGCGATGAAAATTTTACCATTTCCTGTTATGCGCGTCAATGAAAAGGTGAGTGGATTTCTTTTTCAGTAAGATATGTTTCTGTGGTAGAATATCATGGATAAGTGAAAGGGGTCTGCGAGATATGAACGCTTTTTTAAATTTTATCGGTGATACCAAGACAATTATCGCAATCGCTGTGATCATAGCTGCCCTTGTGATCTGGCTCATTATAAACAGAGTTTCCACAAAACGGCTTACCAAAGAACTGGCTGATCAGGAGAATCATTACCGGATGATCAAGAACATCCCGTTATCCCTGAAGATGAACAAGGCCGTGGCAATCAGCCGCGTGGATCTGGATACAGCCGACAAGGTGAATGACGCGCAGGCGGTATTTGACAGGGTACAGGCCGATCTTTCACGGATCTCCGCATCACTTTCCGATGCCGAGAATCATATCGCTGACGGCAAACTGAAGTCAGCCCACGAACTGCTTTCCGCCATGGACCGCGACATGCGTGTCGTGGAATCGGATGCCAAGGGACTGGAAACCAGACTGGACGGCATCCTCGCCAAGGAAACCGCCCAGCGTCAGCAGGTCACGAACATGAAGAACCGTTTCCGTGCCCTCAAGGCACAGGCTCAGGAAAACGCGACCCGTCTGTCCTTTGCCTGGCCGATGGTGGAACAGAAAGTTTCCGATACCGAGAAGATGTTCTCGACGTTTGAAGAATGGATGTTCTCCAACGACTTTGACAAAGCCAATACGGAACTGGAGAGTATTTCCCGCAGCATCGCGGATCTGGAAGAGCTTCTCGATACCATGCCGGGTCTGATCGAAGATGCCCGCGGCGTCATTCCGAAGATGGCCGAACAGCTTCACCACGACTATGCAAAAGCCCGCAAGAACGGCGTCTATCTGAAGCATCTGGAAATTGAAAAGAACCTGACGGTCATGACCGCGGCTCTGAAAGAAGATCTCCGAAAGCTGAAGAGCGGCAGCACCGAAGGTGTCCGCGATCATCTGGAAGACTACAAGACACGCATCAACCAGATGACCCGTTCCGTCAAGAAAGAGACGAAAGCCTGCTATGATGTCGGCGTCCTCGCCAAGGAAACCGAAGAGCTGGCTGCCGAAGTGCAGAAGAATGCCGACTTCGTCAATTCCGTTTATGAAAAGAGTTCTGAGCGTTTCGGCCTCGGTTCTCTGGAAAGTGAACTGAAAGAACTCAATCTGGAGCTTGAACGTCTGAACGGACAGCTGCCGGAACTGCTCGAAAACGTCACCGGCTATCAGGTACCGGCAACCCAGCTGGCCGCCTCGCTGCGCCTGCTGAATACCGACTTCACCAACTGCAACCGTTCCGTCAAGGAAATCAGAAACCGTATCGAAGTTGCCAGCGGTGATGAAGACAGAGCCAGAAAGCAGCTGATCAAACTGCAGATCATCATGAACCAGATGCAGGTCAAGATCAGAAAATACAAACTGCCGAACATTTCCGAAACATATGATGAGGATATGAACAAGGCCGGTGATTACATTCACCGTCTGGAAAACCTGATCAACGAATCGCCGCTGAATATCCAGCTGCTGAATTCCACGCTGCAGGAAGCGCTGAATTTCATCTATCAGCTTTACAACAATGTCAACAACGTTGTCGGTACTGTCGTCATGGTTGAAAACACGATCGTCTTCGGCAACCGCTACCGTTCGACATATGCCGATATCGATTCCGAGCTGACCCGTTCCGAACTGAGTTTCCGCAACGGTGAATACACCCAGGCTCTGACAACCGCGATTGCCACGATCGAGAAGATCCATCCGGGCAATTACGAATCAATGATCAAGGAGAATGCGAAGAGTGCCGCGTAGGATTTATTTTGACAATGCCAGCACCACGAATATTCATCCGGAAGTTTTGAAAACCTATGAGGAACTGCTTGAACGATTCTATGTCAACAGTGAGTCACTGTATGACGAAGGCAGTGAAATCAGCCGCATGATGGAAAAGGCCCGGGGAGCGATTGCCGGGCTTTTGGGTGTAAACATGCAGGATATCATTTTCACTTCCGGATCTTCCGAATCGAATACCGCCGCGATCAAAGGCGTCTGTTTTGCCGGCAGCCGGAAACATATTCTGACGACGTCCATCGAGCATTCCTCAATCATGAACTGCTGTGCCCAGATGCATGACGTTTTCGGCTACGATGTGACGTATCTGCCGGTGGACGCGAGCGGCTCTGTCAAGCTGGAAGACGTGAAAAAGGCGCTGCGTGAGGATACCGCCATTGTTTCCGTGATGGCAGTCAACAATGAGACCGGCGCCATCAATCCGATCGAGGAAATCGCCGCCTATGTCAAGAAGCATTCACATGCCTATATGCATACCGATCTGACCCAGGCCATCGGCAAGATCCGCATCGATCTGAAGGATGTCGATCTCGCCTCAATTTCCGCCCATAAGCTGGAAGGACTGAAGGGCAGCGGGATCCTGATCCGCCGCCAGCATGTCCCGTTTGTGCCGCTGATCAACGGCGGTGAGCAGGAAGAAGGCCTAAGAGGCGGCACGTCAAACGCCTGTGTCAACATGATCTTCGCCAAGACACTGCGGCTGGCCCTTGAAAACGGCAAACGGTCACACGCCTACGTGGAAAGCCTGAGCCAGAGGCTGAGGGAAGGGCTGCTGAAGATCAAGGGGATCGAGATCAATTCACCGGCGAACGCCGCCTGCGGATTCATCAATTTCTCCTATGAGAATATTCCCAGTGAAGTCATGCAGAACGCACTGAACCGGCAGGGATTCCAGGTCAGCGCCCGCAGCACCTGCGCTTCCCGTTCCAACGATCCGAGTTACGTTCTGAAAGCAATGGGCTTCAGCGACCGGCGGGCTTCCTCATGTATCCGTGTCTCACTGGCCAGACAGAACACGGAAGAAGAAGTGGACCTGTTCCTGAAAGTCCTGAAGGAGATAACCGAACAGTATGGCTAATTATGACACCGTGCTGGTGCGCTTCGGCGAACTGAGCACCAAAGGAAAAAACCGCAAAGACTTCATCAACCGTCTGTTCCGCAATATTCAGTATATGCTGCGGGATTTCCATGAACTGGAATACCAGAAGGCATACGATCGTATTTATATCCGGCTGAACGGAGCGGATCATGAAAAGATCAGAGAAAAGCTGCAGAAGGTATTCGGCATCAGTTCCTTTTCCTTCACGGAAAAAGTTCCGGCCGACATGGAGTCAATCATCAGCGCCTGTGTGCGGATCGCTTCCGAATCGGACGCCAGAACTTTTAAGATGATCACCCGGCGGCATGACAAATCGTTCCCGCTGCGCTCGGACGACATCAACCGTCAGACAGCTTCCGCCATTCTGAAGAACACCGATCTGAAAGTGGACGTTCACGATCCCGAACTGCCGATCCGCGTGGAAGTCAGAAGGGAAGCAGCCTATATCACTTCCGAGAAGATTCCCGGCGCGGGCGGTTATCCGGCCGGTATCAACGGCAAGGTTCTGCTGATGCTGTCGGGCGGCATCGACTCACCGGTGGCTGCCTACCAGCTGATGAAGCGCGGCCTCAATGTCGAGGCGGTGCATTTCGCCAGTCCGCCGTACACCAGTGAAAACGCCCGTAACAAAGTGCTTACCCTGGCCGGTATGGTATCGGAGTACCAGGGAAAGATGAAGGTGCATATCGTCAACTTTACGGACATCCAGCTGAATATCTATAAAACAGCCGGCGATCCCTACGCGGTGACACTGATGCGCCGCATGATGTTCCGGCTGGCTGAGAAGATCGCTCAGAAGAATGGCTGTCTGGCTGTCGGCACCGGGGAAAGCATCGGCCAGGTCGCTTCCCAGACACTGGAAAGCATTGCCTGTATCAATGAAGCGGTACGTATTCCGATCCTGCGGCCGCTGGTCTGCTATGACAAGCTGGAAATCATCGAGCTTGCCAAGAAGATCGGAACCTATGAAACATCCATCCTTCCTTACGAAGACTGCTGCACAATCTTTGATCCGAAGAATCCGGTCACGAAGCCGACCGTCGAGAAAGCAGAATACTTCGAAGGAATGTTTGACTGGCAGACGCACCTGGAAACAGCCTGCGAAGAAGCTGAAACGGTTGTCGTACAGCCGGAACAGGAAGAGGAATCTTTCCTGTAGTAGGAGGAGAAATGGCAAAACACAATCCGGAAATCGTAAATCGTCTTGTGCCGGTTGCCGGCAACTGTGACAAAATTTCGGAAAAGGAGCTGCTTGACGCTCTCAATCCGGTCATTGTCGCGATTGAGAAAGACGACACATATTCCACCCGGGCGAAACTCAAGATTTTTTCACTTCTGACAATGCTGTGCAATGTCGAAGCGAAGGAGCGCAGAAAATACGTCAGAAAAGTCATGAAGGCCGTCCGCTGAAAGACAATCACCGGGAAACAGACACCAACATGTCTGTTTCTTTTTTTCTGTTGCAAAACATTTTAAATTCGGTTTTGATGGGAATATGAACCGTTATGAAATGATATTCAAGAGAAAATCGTTCCATCTGTTCCGCAATCTTCCGGCCATGGATCTGGATCCGGAAACCCTTGAAGAAATCGTGCGGCAGTGGGACAGACTGCGGCCGCTGAATCCGCATATCCGCACCGGTATTCGCATCGTGCCGTCCGAAGAAAGCGCCTGCCGGCGCGGCAACACGCACACGATCCTCTTTTACAGCGAAAGAAAAGAAGACTGGCTCCGCAATATCGGCTATCTGGGCATGCAGCTGGACCTGTATCTCTGTGAAAAGAACATCGGTACGTTATGGTACGGGATCGGAAAGGAAGAGAGCACCTTTGATGGTATGACCTTTGTCATCATGATGGGGATCCGGGCCGTTCCGTCCTCGTCTTTCCGTAAAGACATGTTCAAAAGCAAACGCAAGCCGCTCGCGGAAATCTGGCAGGGCAGTGAAATCAGCGGTGTCAGTGAAATCGTCCGCTTCGCTCCGAGCGCCTGCAATACACAGCCCTGGCTGGTAAAACACGAGGATAATACCCTGACCGTTTACCGTTACCGCAGGGAAGGAAAACGCGGCATCATGCCGAAGGACAGGGTCATTTACTACAACCGCATCGACATCGGCATTTTCCTCTGCATGCTGGAAATACTGCTGGCTCAGGCGGGCATTTCCTATACCCGGGAATGCTTTTGTGACACGGATGATGAAGGAGAATATGTCAGAACGGCGGTATATGTTCTGAAAGTGTCCGAACGATAAAATATTTCGTTGACTGTGAAACAGTTTACATGTAATATATATGCGTTATCAGCCCTCGTGATAGAGGTCTGTAACCGCTCAGGAAAGGGTTTAAGTACGTTTCGTACCCCTTGATGGCGCGTCTTAAGATAAAAGTCAGGAGGTGTTGTATTTTGTACGCAATTATCGAAACAGGCGGAAAGCAGCTGAAAGTTGAAGCTGGACAGTCAATCTTCGTTGAGAAGCTCAACGTAGAACCGGGTGATGAAGTAGTCTTTGACAAGGTCGTTCTTGTCAGCGATGCTTCCACAAAGATCGGCACACCGTATGTGGATGGTGCCAAAGTTACCTGCAAGGTTGAAAAGCAGGGCAAGGACAGAAAGATCCGTATCTTCAAGTATAAGGCAAAGAAGGGCAGCACACGCCGCAGACAGGGTCACCGTCAGCCTTATACAAAGCTGAGTGTTGAATCTATCGAGGCTTAAATGATACACATCTTGGCTGACAGGCATGACGGCTTCTATACCGCACTGACGATCAAAGGCCACGCCGAATCGGCAGAGTACGGACAGGATCTTGTCTGTGCCGGTGTCAGCAGTATTGCATTCGGATTATGCAATGCATTATCCGATCTCGCCGGCCTGGAGACTATTCAGGTCGAAAACAATATGATATCGATCCGCTGTGAAGAGCCGGACGATCTGGTGCAGGTGATCCTGACAACCGGAATGATTCAGTTCAAGACAGTCGAGGTGTCATATTCCGACTATATTGATATTCAGATAACGGAGGTGTAAATATCATGAGATTCGTATTAGATATTCAGTTCTTCGCCAGTAAGAAGGGTGTTTCTTCCACAAAGAACGGCCGTGATTCCGCAGGTAGGAGACTTGGCGCTAAAAAAGCCGATGGTGAATATACCAATGCCGGTTCGATCATCTACCGTCAGCGCGGTACCAGAATTTTCCCTGGTAAGAACGTCAAGCGCGGCGGCGACGACACACTGTTCGCAACAGCAGCAGGTATCGTAAAATACGAGCGTCTCGGCAAGGACAAGAAACAGGTTTCTGTATATCCTGTCGAAGCTTAATTCGCTGAAGAAGTAAAAACTCCTGAAATCATTTCAGGAGCTTTTTTTGCAAAAGGAGGTGCAGTATGATCGATTTTGTAAAACTGCATGTGAAGGCAGGTGATGGCGGCAAAGGCGCGGTTGCCTGGCGGCATGAGAAATATTATCCAAACGGAGGACCGTTCGGCGGTGATGGCGGCGATGGCGGTGACATCTGGTTTCAGGTGGATACCAACGAAACGACGCTGACCAAGCTTCGTTTTACCAAGACCATCAAAGCCGGCAACGGCATGCCCGGTCTGACGAAGAAAATGCATGGCAAATCCGGTGACGACGTCTATGTCAAGGTTCCGCTCGGCACCATGATCCGTAATGCCGCAAACAACGATCTTCTGGCCGACCTGACCAAGCCGGGACAGAAGGTGCTGATTGCCCATGGCGGCCGAGGCGGTCTTGGCAATATGCATTTCGCGACGGCCCGCAATGACGCGCCGGAGTATGCCCAGCCGGGTGAACCGGGTGAAAGCCTTGATCTGCATCTGGAACTGCGGCTGCTGGCCGATGCCGGGCTGATCGGTTTTCCGTCGGTCGGCAAATCGACGTTCCTGTCCATTGTCACCAAGGCAAGACCGGAGATCGCGGATTATCCGTTTACGACGATCGAACCGAATATCGGTGTCGTGTCACTGCCGGACGGCCGTGGTTTTGTTCTGGCGGACATGCCGGGCCTGATCGAAGGAGCCGGTGAAGGCAAAGGCCTCGGACATGAATTCCTGCGGCATATCAAACGCTGCCGGGTGCTGATCCACGTCATTGACATGAGCGGCACGGAACGCAATCCGATCGATGACTACCGGATCATCAACCAGGAGCTGAAGACCTATGATCTTTCACTGGAAAACCGTCCGCAGATCGTCGTCGCCAACAAGATGGATGACGAATATGCCGAAATGTATCTGGAAGAATTCCGAAAGGCATATCCGGATCTGAAGATCTATGAGATCAGTGCACTTGAGCATAAAGGAATCGATGAGGTTCTTTACGCGGCGATGGCGGAAATTGAAAAAGCCAGAACAGCGGAAGAGGAAAACGCGGAACCGGCAGAGGAGACCGTCGTTTACCGTTATGAACCGAAACGGCCGCTCTTCACAATCGAAGCCCAGGGCCCACACCGCTGGAAAGTCGTCAGTGACAGAGTGGACAGACTGGCCGAACAGACCAATCTGGATGATGACGATTCCGCATATCAGTTCGCGGTTGCTCTGCAGAGAATGGGCATTGACAACGCGCTGCGTGAAAAAGGTGCCGTCGACGGTGACCAGGTCATCATCGGTTCGTATATAATGGACTTTAAGGAATAAGGGAGACAGCATTGTATGATTGCTTTTATCAAAGGGACAGTTTCCTCCTATGGGGCTGACTGGATCGTGGTCGACAACCACGGTATCGGTTATCTGATGGCATACCCGCATACCGACCGGGTGCGTCTGCAGCAGGAAATCAGCGTGCATACATATATGCATATCAGTGAAAACGACGTCAGCCTGTATGGTTTTGAATCCATGGAAGAGAAAGATCTGTTCATGCGATTGATTTCCGTAAAGGGACTTGGCCCTAAGACAGCTATAAATATGTTGACGAAGGCAGGTTATGAAGCAATCATCGGAGCGGTTGAAACCGGCAATGTCGCGGCCCTGAAAAAGATGCCGGGCATCGGTGCCAAATCCGCCAGTCAGATCGTGCTTGATCTGAAGGGCAAGCTGGTGGCGGCACCATCAGCCCCCGGCAAACCGGCTGAGAACTATCCGCCGGAGATCCGTGACGCGATGGAGGGTCTGAAGAATCTTGGCTACAAGCAGAACGAAGCGTCTGCCGCGGCCAAGGTAATGATGGAATCACCGGGACTCAGCACGGCTGAGTATCTTCGTATCGGTCTGCGTTTTTTGAGCAAGTAAGGAGGCTGTATGCCAATGGAGTATAACGATCGCATTTTATCCGGATATGCCGAAAATGATGAGGCCGTTCTTGAAGCGACGATCCGTCCGCAGTCACTGGCTGAATATGTCGGTCAGAACACCCTGAAGGAGAATCTGCGCATTTATATTCAGGCGGCTCTGCAGCGCAATGAACCGCTGGATCATGTTCTGCTGTACGGCCCGCCGGGACTTGGCAAAACGACACTGGCGTTCATCCTCGCCAACGAAATGCATTCCAAGGTCAGAGTGGCCAGCGGACCGAGCATTTCCAAGGCCGGTGATCTGGCTGCGATTCTCTCGGTTCTTGAACCGGGCGATGTTCTGTTCATCGACGAGATCCACCGTCTTCCCAAGGTCGTGGAAGAAGTGCTGTATCCGGCGATGGAAGACTTTGAACTGGACATCATGGTCGGCGGTGAAAACGGGGCCGGCGGAAGAAGTGTCAGACTCGATCTGCCGCCGTTCACACTGGTCGGCGCGACGACGAGGGCAGGTGATCTGTCCGCACCGCTGCGTGACCGTTTCGGCATCATCTCCAAACTGGATTATTATGATCAGGAACAGTTGTCTTCCATCATCCGCCGCACATCCAGAGTTCTGAACGTGCCGATCGAGGATGACGCGGTCATCGAAATCGCCAAACGAAGCCGCGGCACGCCGCGTATCGCCAACCGGCTGCTCCGGCGCATCCGCGATTTTGCCCAGGTGCTTAATGACGGTGTCATTTCCGTTCAGATCGCGGACGAATCGCTTGACCGTCTGCATGTCGACAGCCTCGGCCTCGATGAAGTGGACCTGCGTTATCTGCGCGGTATCATCGAAAGGTTCCATGGCGGTCCGGTCGGACTGGAGGCACTTGCCAATTCGATCAGTGAGGAAACGACGACTCTGGAAGACGTCTATGAGCCGTACCTGATTCAGATCGGCTTTATCAACCGGACGAGCAGGGGACGTGTCGCGACCGAAAAAGCGTATGACCATCTGAAGATCGCCCACAATCATTCCCTGTTCTGATTAAACTGCCAGGAACATTCAGGCTGCTTCGGCAAACCGTGCCGCGGCAGCCTTTTGTTTTCTTTTTCTCATTGTTGCCATATAATAACAGTCATGAACGGAAAAGAAGAAGACAGACTGATTGCCCAGCGGAAACGCCGTTATCTGATCGGTGTCATCACCGTGTTCATGATGGTTTACGCCGCCATGTATCTGCTGATGAGCCTTTTGAATTTCATCGGCGAGATCAACCCGTATATCCGCCTTGCGCTGCTGATCCTTTTCTTTCCGGCCAGTTATTTTGCCACGAAAAAGATCTGTGCGATGCCGTTTTTCAATGACCTCGTGATCGCGAAAAAACGGTCAAATTAGACAAATCAGCAGAATATGCTATAATTTTATGGCGATGATTTATTTTAATCATCCTTTTTGGAGACTTTTTTATGAAACTGAACAGCAGAAAAAGAAGTCATACGAAAAAGCACAGCGGGATCAGCAAGATTCTGATGCTTGCCTGCGCCGCACTTGTTTATTCTGCGATTCTCAGCAATCTCATCGACCGCAGCGCGACGGAACTTGTCGTCAACGCTTACCATGACGTCGGTGCGGAAGAGCTGAGTCTTGTGGACATACAGGATGAACCTGTCGAAAAGAAGATCCTTCTGGATCAGAAATATCCGCAGTTGTATCTCAACACCGAGACCGATCTTCTCGCCTCGGACGAGATGCTGGCTGTCAGTGAAGGATCCGTAAACAAGCGGACACCGGTCTACGTACTGGAAAACGGCACGAACCTCAGCAAAGTCATGCTGAAGGACGGAAGCGTCGGTTACGTGCGCAAAGCCGCGCTGAGCGGCAGCCTCAATGTGATTTTCGATGACTGCAGTGAAACGAAGTATATATCCGAAGATACCGTGCTGAAGAGTGATCCGGCTTCTGACGCGGCGGACGCTGTCGGCGTCACGCTGAACGACGAAGTGACACTGACCGGCACCAACGATGAAACATACTGGCGTGTCAGCTATGACGACATGACACTGTATGTCGACAAAGATTATCTGATGGATGAAAAAATTGAAATCAAGGAACCGGAACCGGAGCCGCAGACGGTCAGCTATGAACCGATCGCTAATCCGGAATGGGACGGCAGTGTTCTGACCAGAAGCGCCGGTGTTGTCTACGGACCGTCCGGCAAGGAGACATATTACAACCTGAATATGTCCGGCGTCATTTCCATCCTGCAGGGTATGGGAATCAACGAAGAGTACTGGATCAGAGGCGACGGTGTCAAGATGTACGGCAATTATATTCTTGCCGCGTGCGCGTTTGACATCAGACCGCGCGGTTCGCTCGTCGAGACCAGCCTTGGTACGGCGATCTGCGCCGATACCGGCGGATTCGCGGCCGGCAACCCGACACAGGTTGATATTGCTGTCGACTGGTAATATAGTTATCTGGAAAAGCTGTGAACAGGAGCAGTAATTCATGTTTTCTGTCAGAGAGAGTCTGCGGCTGGTGAAAGCAGATACAGAAAGTGAATGAAGTCGCCTGCGAGCTGCCGTGCTGAAACAGAGTAGGCATGGCCGGTAGATGCCCGTTACGCATATTGAGAAGCAAGCAAAGGTGGTACCACGTTCAAGACGTCCTGTGCAGGGGCGTCTTTTCTTTTTATGGGAGGATAGAAAAATGGAGAAGAATCTCGCACCGAAGTATGATCATTCCGCTGTTGAGGAAGGCCGCTACAATGAGTGGGTGGAAGCCGGATATTTTACCGCCGGCGACAAATCGAAAGATCCCTTTACGATCGTCATTCCGCCGCCCAATGTAACCGGCATTCTGCATATCGGCCACGCCTGGGACAATACTCTGCAGGATATTATTTCCCGCTACAAGCGTCTGCAGGGCTATGACATGCTGTATCTGCCGGGCATGGACCATGCCGGCATTGCCACCCAGGCCAAGGTTGACGCGCGTCTGAAGAGCGAAGGCATTTCCCGCTACGATATCGGCCGTGAAAAGTTCCTGGAAAGAGCCTGGGAATGGAAAGAGGAATACGCCGCGACGATCCGCAAGCAGTGGGCGAAGCTCGGCAATTCCCTGGATTACAGCCGGGAACGTTTCACAATGGACGAAGGTCTCAACCGGGCCGTCCGCAAGGTATTCGTCGACCTCTATGAGGAAGGTCTGATCTATCGCGGCTGGCGGATCATCAACTGGGATCCGGAAGCCCGCACGGCGCTGTCCAATATCGAAGTGTATTACCAGGACGATCCAGGCAAAATGTATTATTTCAATTACCGGGTCGTTGAAACAGGTGACACTTTCACCGTCGCAACGACAAGACCGGAAACCATGTTCGGCGATGTCTGCGTCGTCGTCAATCCGGAGGATAAGCGTTTTGCCCATCTGATCGGCAAACACGCCGTCAATCCGGCCAATAACGAAGAACTGGTCATCATCGGTGACGACTATGTCGACGTCGAATTCGGAACCGGCGCCATGAAGTGCACACCGGCTCACGACCCCAACGACTTCCAGATTGCCGAACGGCATGGTCTGGAAAAGCCGATCTGCATGAATCCGGACGGAACGATGAACGATCTGGCCGGCCGCTATGCGGGCATGGACCGTTACGAATGCCGTGACCTGCTGGTTGAACAGATCAAGGCAGAAGGCAATCTCGTCAAGATCGAGGAGATCACCCATAACGTCGCGCACAGTGAAAGAACGCACTGCGTCATCGAGCCGTATCTTTCCCAGCAGTGGTTTGTCAAAATGAAGCCGCTGGCCGACGACGTGCTTGCCAATCAGAATGATCCGGAACAGAAGATCACATTCTATCCGGAACGCTTTGAAAAAGTCTTCACCCAGTGGCTGGAGAATATCGAAGACTGGTGCATCTCCCGCCAGCTCTGGTGGGGACACAGGATCCCAGCCTGGTACCACAAGGAAACCGGCGAGACCTATGTCGGCATGGAAGCACCGGCAGATCTGGAAAACTGGATTCAGGATGAAGACGTTCTCGATACCTGGTTCTCCAGTGCTTTATGGCCGTTTTCGACACTTGGCTGGCCGGAAAAAACGGACGACATGGCCCGTTACTATCCGACCGACACGATGGTCACCGGCTATGACATCATCTTCTTCTGGGTAGCCCGTATGGCTTTCCAAGCCCGTCATTTCACGCACAACCGTCCGTTTAAGGATGTTCTGATCCACGGTCTGATCCGTGACGCCCAGGGCCGCAAGATGTCCAAATCGCTGGGCAACGGTGTAGATCCGATGGATGTCATTGACGAGTACGGTGTCGACGCGCTGCGCTTCTTCCTGACGACCAACAGCACACCGGGTCAGGATATGCGTTACATTCCGGAAAAGGTGGAGGCTGCCTGGAATTTCATCAACAAGATCTGGAACGCTTCCCGCTTCGTTCTGATGAACCTGCCGGAAGGCATGGAACTGAAAGACGCCGATCTCAGCCATCTCTCACTGAGCGATGCCTGGATCCTCAACAAACTGAACCGCGTCATTTCCCATGTCACCGGCAATATGGAGAAATATGAATTCGCCCTGGTCGGCAACGAACTGTATTCCTTTGTCTGGGATGATTTCTGCAGCTGGTATGTGGAAATGAGCAAGTCCAACCTGAACGCTGAGGATGAGGCGACAAGAAAAGCTGCCCAGAGCACGCTGCTGGTATGCCTGCATGCCATCGTCAGACTGCTGCATCCGTTCATGCCGTTTGTGACAGAGGAAATCTATCTGACCATGCCGCACGAAAAGGCGAGCATCAATCTGGAAAGCTGGCCGCAGGTCATCGAAAACCTGCCGATCAGCGACCTGGATTCCATGGAGAGAATTCTTTCCGCGATCCAGAAGATCCGTGAGGTCAAGAAGACCAACGATCTCAAACCGGCTGCTCCGATCGAAGTCATGCTGAAGGATCTGAACGGCAGTGTCATTCCGGTTGAAAAGGGCTTCGCGGCGATCCTGCAGAAGATGGCCAAAGCGGAATGGCGTGACGATCTCGAAGGCGACCTGAGCGTTGAAACGATCAGCGGCGGCACACTGCTGATTCCGAGCCACGAGCTCAGTGATCCGGCTGAAGAACTGAAGAAACTGGCCGGAGAAAAAACGCGTCTGGAAAAGGAAATCGCCCGCTCCAACGGCATTCTTTCCAATCCGGGATTCCTCAATAAGGCACCGGCCGCCAAGGTGCAGCTGGAAAAGGACAAACTGGAAGTCTACAAAAAACAGTATCAGACGATTCTTGACCGAATTGCCGTGCTGAACGGCTGATCCGCATGCTATAATACGGTAAAGAATGCAGTGTTACAGGAGACTGTTCTATGGCAAAGAAAAAGAAACATACATTACTGAAAGTTGCGTCTGCTGCGACTGTGACAGCGGCGGCAGCTTACAGCGGAGCAAGCTATCTTGTTTTCCGCTATGCCTTTGATGCGGCAAACTCACCATATCTCAATGACGCGGAAGATAGCCATCCGCTTGACGAAGAGAAGGCTGCCTGGTTCGAACACAGTGACAAGGAAGATGAATTCATCGATTCCTTTGACGGCCTGAAGCTTCATGCACTGAAAGTACGCAACCACCCGGACGGAAAAAAATGGGCGATCGTACTGCATGGCATCGGCACGCAGGCAAGGGCGATGCTTCCGGTATTATGGGAATTCGACCACCGCGGCTTCAATCTTCTGGCGCCTGATCTGCGCGGCTTCGGCATGAGCGAAGGAAAGTATTCCACCCTCGGCTGGCTGGAGCACTATGATCTGATCAACTGGATCAATCAGCTGATCAGTGAAGTTCCGGACGCTGAGATCGTACTCTACGGTCTGAATCTCGGCGCGGCAGCCGTTATCAACGCGGCCGGCGATTATATTCCGCCGCAGGTAAAATGCGCTGTCGAAGACGGTTCATGGTCCGGTATGGAAGATGTCATTCTGCATATGATCCGCATGGATCTGAACGTCGACGGCCGTCTTGTACTGCCCGGCGTCGATCTGCTCGCCAAGAATATTCTTCACTTTGCGGTCCGTGACATCGACATGCACAGACAGCTGAAGCAGGCATCCGTTCCGATGCTGTTCACCCATGGTGAGAAGGATCCGACAGTTCCTGCAAGCATGCTGTTTGACTGCTATTACGCATGCGCCTCGGAAAAAGATCTGTACGTCGACAATGCCGCCGGTTTCAATGAAACCGAAAGGACGCCTGAATACTGGAACGCGGTATTCGGATT
This sequence comes from Solobacterium sp., assembly GCA_017404505.1. Taxonomy (GTDB): domain Bacteria; phylum Bacillota_I; class Bacilli_A; order Erysipelotrichales; family Erysipelotrichaceae; genus Bulleidia. The sequence goes on from JAFRCE010000008.1 coordinate 65,903, forward strand.
TACCGGCAAATATATCAGCGAAAGCGAAGACTGACGGTGTTCCATCAGACACCGTCTTTTTTTGTTTCCGGTGAGACATGCAAGCAGGTTTGAACTTTGGAAATGACAGCGTTTTTGACGAATTATCAAGGCTGCAAATCTTGTTTAATAAAGTGCTGTGTTTTATAATTTTTTTAGAGATAAGGGAGGCAATATGGCTACTAAAAAGTATGTCTACAAATTTACCGAAGGCAACGGTTCCATGCGTGAGCTTCTCGGCGGTAAGGGTGCAAACCTGGCCGAGATGGCAAGCCTGGATCTGCCGGTGCCGATGGGCTTCACGATCACTACCGAAGCATGCAATCAGTACTATGCTGACGGTGAGAAGATCAATGAAGAGATCATGTCCCAGGTCCAGAAAAACCTGACATGGCTCGAAAAATTCATGGGAAAGAAACTTGGCGACCCGAAGAATCCTCTTCTGGTTTCTGTTCGTTCCGGTGCCAGAGCATCCATGCCTGGTATGATGGACACAATTCTTAACCTTGGTATCAACGACGAAGTTGCGGAAGCAATGGCTGAAGCTTCCAACAACCCGAGATTTGTTTATGACTCCTACAGACGTTTCGTCCAGATGTTCTCTGACGTAGTCATGGGTCTGTCCAAGAAGAGATTTGAAGTCATTATTGACGAACTGAAAGAAGAAAAGGGCGTCAAGCTCGATGTCGAACTCGATGCGGACGACATGAAGACCCTGACAAAGAAGTTCAAGGAATTCTACAAGACCGAAAAGGGCGAGGAATTCCCGCAGGATCCGACCGTTCAGCTCGAGCGTGCGATCGAAGCAGTCTTCCGTTCCTGGAATAACGAACGTGCCATCTTCTATCGTAAGATGAACGATATTCCGAGTGACTGGGGTACCGCTGTAAACGTACAGTCCATGGTATTCGGCAACATGGGTACCGACTGTGCAACCGGTGTCTGCTTCACACGTAACCCGTCCACAGGTTCCAATGCTTACTTCTATGGTGAGTATCTGATCAATGCCCAGGGTGAAGACGTTGTTGCCGGTGTGCGCACACCGCAGCAGATCTCCAAGAAGGGCTCTCAGGAATGGGCAAAAGGCATGGGCATCTCCGAGAAGGAAAGAAAAGAAAAGTATCCGTCTCTGGAAGAAAGCATGCCGGAAACATTCCAGGCTCTGGACGATGTCCGCAAGAAGCTGGAAGCTCATTACCATGATATGCAGGATATGGAATTCACGATCCAGGACAGACGTCTGTTCATGTTACAGACACGTAACGGCAAACGTACCGCTGCTGCAGCTCTGAAAGTTGCCGTTGACATGGTCGCTGAAGGTCTCGTATCCGAAGACGAAGCACTGATGATGGTTGAACCGAAACAGCTCGACGACCTGCTCCATCCGACATTCGATGCCGCTGCTCTGAAAGCGAAGCAGTCTGACATTATTGCCAAGGGTCTGGCAGCTTCTCCGGGTGCCGGCTCCGGTCAGGTTGTATTCACAGCCACCGATGCCAAGGCATGGGCAGAAGAAGGCAAGAAAGTCGTTCTGGTACGTCTCGAGACTTCTCCGGAAGATATCGAAGGTATGCATGTATCTCAGGCAATCGTTACTGTCCGCGGCGGCATGACCAGCCACGCTGCAGTCGTTGCCCGTGGTATGGGTGCCTGCTGTGTCTCCGGCTGCGGCGACATCTCCGTCAGCGAAGAGAAGAGACAGTTCACTGTCAATGGTGAAACATTTAAAGAAGGCGATGTCATTTCTGTCGACGGCACAACAGGCTGCGTATACAGAGGTGAAATCCCGACCGTTCCGGCTACGATTTCCGGTAACTTCAAGAAGTTCATGGACTGGGCAGATGCCCGCCGCACTCTGAAGATCCGCACCAATGCCGATACACCGGGCGATGCTGCGCGCGCAGTTGAATTCGGTGCAGAAGGTGTCGGTCTGGTCCGTACAGAGCATATGTTCTTCAATACTCCGGAACGTATCAAGGCTATCCGTATGCTGTGCGTATCCCGCAACAGCGAACAGCGTGCTAAGGCACTTGCTGAACTTGAACCGTATCAGCAGGAAGACTTCTATGGTATTTTCGAAGCCATGAAGGGCCGCAGTGTCACGATCCGTCTGCTGGATCCGCCTCTGCATGAATTCCTGCCGAACCTGGAAACAGCTGAAGGCAAAGCCGCTGCCAAGGAAATCGCTAAGGATCTTGGCATCACTCTCAAGGACATTGCCCAGGCTGCTGCTGAACTCCATGAGTTCAACCCGATGATGGGTCACCGCGGCTGCCGTCTGGATGTTACATATCCGGAAATCGGCGCTATGCAGGCCCGTGCGATTATCAACGCTGCGATTGATATCAACAAGAAGCATCGTAACTGGAAGCTCGTTCCGGAAATCATGATTCCGCTGGTTGGCGAGCCGAAAGAACTTGAGTATGTAGCAAATATCGTTAAGGCAGAAGCTGACAAAGTCATCGCTGACAGAAAAGCTAAGCTGGAATACAAGGTCGGTACAATGATCGAAATTCCGCGTGCTGCGCTGCTGTCCGGTGAAATTGCCAAGACTGCTGAATTCTATTCCTTTGGTACAAATGACCTCACTCAGATGACATTCGGTTTCTCGAGAGACGATGCCGGCAAGTTCCTGGGTGACTACTATGACAAGCACATCTATGAAAACGATCCGTTCGCACACGTCGACGTAGCCGGCGTTGGCCAGCTGATCAAGATGGCTGTAGCTGCCGGTAAGGAAACCCGTCCGGACATCCACCTCGGTGTCTGCGGCGAGCACGGCGGCGATCCGGCTTCCATTGAATTCTTCAATGAAGTTGGTCTGAACTATGTTTCCTGCTCACCGTATCGTGTTCCGATCGCACGTCTGGCTGCTGCTCAGGCTGCTATCAAACTCGACCGCAAAAACGGTGTCGCAGCCAAGGTTGTTAAGAAGGTACAGGCAAAGAAAGCTGCTGTAAAAAAAGCAGCTGCCAAGAAGACAGCTAAAAAAGCTGCTAAGAAATAATCTTTACTGATTGCTGGGGAGCAAATCATTAATCCGGCGGACAGGTAAAAGCATTCAGGCTGTTAAAGCCAGACATCCTGAAATGACTTACCTCCGGAAACAAAGATTAAGCCATATTTGTTTCATAAATCATTCAGAAGGCTGTCCTCATACGGACAGCCTTTTGTCATGAAACGGCATGAAAGGGTTTAACATCACGAAATACACGTTAAAAACAGGCTTTTTCGCATTTTCACTTGCAGGAGAGCGGCAAATTTAATATACTTTCTACGTAGTAAACAACAGGGAGTGCGAAAGCACTCCTTCTGTTATGTCTGGAGGAATATGGATAGACTTGAGAAGCTGAAAGAGCTGTTCGAACCAGTATTCGCGGAATCTGATGTTGTTCTTTATGAAATGAAATGGATCAATGACAGAGAACATACACTGCAGATCTCCATTATGAAGAAAGACGGATCCATGGATCTTGACACCTGTGCGGATGTCAGCGAAAAGATCAGTGAGATCCTGGATCGTGAAGATCCGATTCCGGAAGAGTATACCCTTGAGGTATGCAGCCCGGGTGCCGAACGTGAAATCAGGGATCTGAACGAACTTCTGAATATGACAGGTTCGTATGTATATCTGCGGCTGAGCAGACCGTTCAAGAAGATGGTGGAACTGACCGGTGAGATCAGTGAAACGACGGATGGTCTGATCCGCCTGCAATACCGGGACAAGGCTGCCACACGCACCGCTGAGATCCCGCTTGAAGATGTTGAGTTTGCCAGAATGGCAGTGAAGTTATAAGGAGACGATTTTCATGGAACTCAAATACAAGGATATGATCAAGGCACTGAATGCCGTTGAGGAGGAAAGAAACATTCCCGCCGAGGTTATTCTCGATGCCTTAAAGGAAGCAATGGCCAAGGCCTACAAGAAGGACGCGGAATTGTCTGACATCGATGTCGTCGCGGAAATCAACGAGAAGAAGCAGACGATCGATCTCTACCAGAAATACACCGTCGTGGAAGAAGTAGAGGACGATGAACTGGAGATTTCTCTTGAAGATGCCCGCGAGATCAAAGCCGATGCGGAACTGGGCGATGTGATCAGCCGTCAGATCGAGATTACCGGCATGAGCAGAGCCGCTGCCACACTGGCGAAAAACGTCATGCGGCAGAAGATCCGCGAAGCTGAGAAAGTCGCTGTCTACAACGAATATATCGATCAGCTCCATGAGATGGTTCTCGGTATTGTCGAATCCGTCAAGGAAAAGTTCACGCTTGTGAATCTTGGCAAGACGGTAGCCATGATGCCGCATTCTTCCGCCATCCCGGGCGAACGCCTCGTGGAAGGCCAGAAGCTGCGCGTCGTGATCACCGAAGTCAACAAAGAGACAAAAGGATCCCAGGTGCTCGTATCGCGTGCCGATGCGACACTGGTGAAGCGTCTGTTTGAAAAGGAAGTCCCGGAAATCTTCCAGGGCATCGTTGAGATCAAGGCAATTGCCCGTGATGCCGGCGAACGTACCAAGATGGCTGTGTATTCCCATAATCCGGAAGTCGATCCGATCGGTGCCTGCATCGGTCCGCGCGGCAGCCGTGTCATGGGTATCATCGAAGAGCTGCACGGTGAGAAAATCGATATTTTCCAGTGGAGTGACGACATTACCGAACTCGTGAAGAACGCTCTGGCACCAGCCGAAGTAACAGCCGTTCTGCCAAGCCCGGAAAATGACGAAAAAGGTCTGCTGGTCGTCGTCGAACCGGATCAGCTTTCCCTCGCCATCGGCAAACGCGGCAAGAACGCCCGTCTGGCTGTCAAACTGACAAACCACAAGATCGACATCAAGACCCGTGAAGAGATCGAAGAAAAGGGTTATGACTACGACGAACTGCTCGTCAAGGCTCAGGAACGCCGTGAAGAAATGCGCCGTGAAGCTGCCCGCCGTGAAATCGAGCGTCTCGAAGCGGAAGCACGCGCCGCTGAGGAAAAGAGACTCGCTGCCGCTGCCAAACTGGCTGCGGAACGAGCTGCCCGCGGTGAAGTAGAAGCTGAGGACGAAGATCTGATTCCGGAAGAGATGCAGGAGATCATGCGTGACCGTATCCGTGACGAAATCGCCATGAAACCGGAAGAAACAGAAGAAGCCGCGGAAGAAACACCGGCTGCTGAAACACCGGCTGTGACGGAAGAGGCGGCTGCAGAAACAGAACCGGAAGAAACACCGGAAGAACCGGAAGAAGCCGAAGAAGAGCAGGAAGAAGAGAAAGAAGAACCGGTCAGCGAAAAGCCGGCCGCATCCAAGCGTCATGCCGACCTGGAAGAAATGGCTGCCAAGAATACCTATGTTTCTGTCTTCGAAAAACTGACAGAAACATCCAAGCCGAAGCAGTCTGACCGTCCGAAGCGCAAGAAGAAAAAGTCGGATGAAGATGAATACAAGGTTCGTAACAAGGATCTGGAAGAACAGATCAAGAAGAATCTGGCGGCTGTCGACAACCGTCCGATCTACAGCGAAGAAGAACTTGCCGAAATCGAAGCTGCCCAGCTTGAGGAAGAAGAGCGTGAGTATGACTTCGACTATGACGAGTACGAAGACTACTACGATGAGGACAATAACTGATCATGCCTCGTAAGATACCGATGCGGAAGTGTATCGCCACCGGCGAGCACTTCCCCAAGAAAGAGCTTCTGCGTATCGTAAGAACACCGGAAGGTGAACTGAAGATCGACACGACCGGCCGCACGAACGGTCACGGAGCTTATCTGAAAAAGGATCCGGAAGCTGTGAAGCTGGCCCGCAAAAAGGGTTCCCTTAAGCAGGCGCTTGAAATGGACATTCCCGAGGAATTCTGGGAAGAAATAGAAAAGGCTGTTATGAAATAGACTGAAAACAAGGAGGTAGCGAATGGCAAATAACCGAAGACCGGCAAACAAGAATAACCGTAAAAAGAAGAATGATAACCGCGGCAGACGGAATTACGAATCAAATGCACCGCGCCGCAATGTCGTTGACATTCATGCCATTACTTATACTGACGGTATCACCGTCGGCGAACTGGCGGAAAAAATCGGCCGTCAGTCCAGTGAGATCATCAAGATGCTGTTTATGGAAGGCAAAATGGTCACCATTAACAGCGCGCTTGAAGACGAAATGGTCGAACTCGTATGCATCAGCTACGATATCGAACCGACCAAAGTGAAAGAACGTGAGGAAGACAGTCTGGAAGTTGACGATACAGCTGACGAATCACTTCTGCAGGAGCGTCCGCCTGTCGTCACCATCATGGGTCACGTTGACCATGGTAAGACGACACTGCTGGATACGATCCGCCGTACCAAGGTAGCGGCCGGGGAAGCCGGCGGCATTACTCAGGCCATCGGTGCCTATCAGGTCGAAGTTTCCGGCCGCAAGGTAACCTTCCTTGACACACCGGGCCATGAGGCTTTTACAGCCATGCGTGCCCGCGGTGCCAGTGTCACGGATATCGCCGTCATCGTCGTAGCAGCTGACGATGGCGTCATGCCGCAGACCAGAGAAGCGGTAGACCATGCCAAGGCAGCCGGTGTTCCGATCATTGTCGCGGTGAACAAGATGGACCGTCCGGACGCGAATCCGGATCATGTCAAACAAGAGATGGCCGACCTCGGTATCATGCCGGAAGAATGGGGCGGCGACACGATCTTTGTTCCGACCAGCGCCAAGAAGGGAGAAGGTATTGAAGAACTTCTCGAAACCATCCTGACGGTTGCTGACGTCAAGGAACTCAAAGCGGATCCGACCGCGATTGCCAGCGGTTCGGTCATCGAAGCCAAGCTGGATAAGGGCCGTGGTCCGGTCGCAACGCTGCTGGTTCAGAACGGCACGCTGCATCACGGCGACCCGGTCGTTGTCGGAACATGTTTCGGCAAAGTCCGTAAGATGATCGACGAAAACGGTCATGAACTGAAAGAAGCAGGTCCGTCCGCACCGGTTGAAATCATCGGTCTGAACGATGTTCCGGCTGCCGGTGACCTGTTCCGCAACTTCACCGACGAAAAAGAGGCACGTGCGATCGCTGACCGCCGCAAGAGACGCAAGATCGAAGCTGACCGCCGCAAGACAAGCGCCATGTCACTGGAAGATCTGTCTTCCCAGATCGAATCCGGCGAAATCAAGGAAATCCCGATCATCATCAAAGCGGATGTTCAGGGTTCCGCGGAAGCTGTCCGCTCCTCCATGGAGAAACTGGATGTCAGCGGTGTCAAGGTCAATGTCATCCATGCCACAGCCGGTGCCATCACCGAATCCGATATCATGCTGGCAAATGCGTCCAAAGCGATGATCATCGGCTTCAACGTAAGACCGGATGCGACGATCCGTAAGAAGGCGGAAGAAGATGGTGTCGAGATCCGTCTCCACAACATCATCTACAAAGCCACGGAAGAAATGGAACTGGCCATGAAGGGTATGCTTGAACCGGTATATGAAGAAGTCGTTATCGGCCAGGCGGAAGTCCGTGAGACTTATAAAGCATCCAAGATCGGCACGATTGGCGGCTGCATGGTAACAGACGGCAAGCTGACCAACAGCTGCGGTGTCCGTCTGATCCGTGACGGTATCGTTGTCTATACCGGAAAACTCGGCTCTCTGAAGCGATTCAAGGACGACGCAAGAGAAGTACTCGCCGGCTATGACTGCGGTATTACGATCCAGAATTACAACGACATCAAGATCGGTGATCTGATCGAAGCGTTTGAAGAACAGCAGGTTCCTTCCGAGGTCTGATATGAGCAGCATCAAGCAGAAAAGACTGGAAGGGATCATCCGCAAGGATATCTCGGATATTATTCAGTTTGAGGTCAAAGACGCCGACGTTGGCTTTGTGACGATCACGGATGTCGAAGTGTCCAATGACCATTCCTATGCCAAGGTATATGTTTCTTTCCTCGGCAAAAATGCCCGGGCCCAGGCGGGCCTGAAAGCACTGAACAGAGCGAGAGGATTTATCCGTTCCGCTCTGAGCCAGCGTCTTGCGATCCGCCGCACACCGGAACTGACATTTGTCCTCGATACGACGGAAGAGCATGGCCGTCATATTGACGAAATCATTGCCAGCCTCCATGAAAACGATCCAGAAATTGCCATTGAGGACGAGGCGGAACTGATCGACGAAACAGATGATATGGAAGAATCTGAGGAATTCGAAGAAACGGAAGAAACACCGGAAGATACAGAACAGAAGGCAGATGCGTAAGCACTGCCTTTTTTTGCGTGCCGTGCGAAGCAATGCTGTCTGCCGTGTCTGCTTAAAGTTTTCAGGGATTCTCCTTTCCTGCAGCAATAACAAAGGTGAAGGGAGAAATGATATGAGAACGATTTCCGTTGAACCCGGACAGCTTGAATCCTGTGCTGCCCGCATGGAAGACAAAAACCAGGATTATCTGCGCTGCATGCAGGATCTGTTCGCGGCTGTGGACATGATGTCTTCAGCCTGGAAAGGGAAGGATAATATGACATTCACTTCCCAGATCGGCAGATTTGAAACAGATTTTCGTCAGCTTTCGATCCTCTGTTCACAGTATTCTGATTTTCTCAGGAACAGTGCCAGAGCGTACCGTGACACGCAGGACGAGCTGACATCCCAGGCAAATGCCCTGGGGACAATGTAAAGGAGGATGATAAATGGACCAGATCAGTATTTCTCTGAATGAAGTCAGTGAAACGGCTTCCCGCATCCGACAGCTGAACCAGATGATGTACGATGCCTTATCGGAAATGAAGAAGGAGATGAATCTTCTGTCGGGAACCTGGATCTCGGAAGGATCAGAGGAGATCCGTTCCCGCTTCGCTATGTTTGCCGGCCGCTTCGACCGTCAGAAAACAGTCATTGACGAATACGCGCGATTCCTTGAACTGACAGTATCCAGTTATGATTCGCTTGAGTCGGCAATCACCGGCAATGCGTCAGGCATACAGTATTAAACGTGCTGTCTGCGCTTTTCTGACAATGATACTGGCTGTCAGTCTGACAGGATGTCAGAAGCAGAATACTGACGGAATTCTGATGTCCGACTGGATCAGAATGATCAACGAAGAAGCCGGCATTGTCGCTTACCGTCAGAAAGAACCATATTATATGAATATCGAACCGGGCACGGCTCTGTTTGACGCTGTCCAGGCTGCCGTTGAATGGGAGATCCTGGATCCGGCGGTGGCTTTTGACAGCAGCGCCTATCTGAACCGTGACTGGATGGCCTTTACCCTGATGAATCTGAGCGGCCGCAAGGATCACGTCAGCGGCTCTTATGCCAATGACATCAGCCGCTGCCAGTTTCCGGATGCGGTGAATCAGGCAATCGCTTCCGGTCTGATGAAGACCGACAGCCGCAATCTGTTTCATCCTGAGCGAAATGCCGCAAGGGATGAAGCAGAGGCGGCTCTGCATCAGGTGATCCGTTTTCTCAACAGCCGTGAGCTGACGAATCAAGAATCAGAAGTGCGCACCAGGGAAGGCATTGAAATCAAAGAAGAAGAAAGTGATTCTTTTGATCCTGTACATATGACCGCTTCCTTTCCGGATGTTACGGCTGGTGATTACGTACGGCTGAATAACAATGGAGCGGATGAGATCTATCAAATTGTCGAAGAGGCAGACGGCCATCAGAAGCTGTCCGTGCCGGACGTGCTGTCGATGATGGAAGAAATGCATGTCAGCGGCTCACAGAAGGTCAGTTTTGAAGATGCGGAAATCATCGGACCGGACGGTCAGACTCTCTATGCATGCAACAGGCAGGACGACGCGACCGCCAAGATACGCTTTGCGGCGATGAAGCCGCTGATGAAGCAGTTTCAGATCAGTGGCTATACGGTGACCCTGTATTCATCGGCTGGCAGTATCAGCGCAGTGGCGGAAAGAAAACTGCCGCACGGCGGCATCTTCAGCGCCGAAGCGGGTATCAGCGGCATGCAGGTCGATTATGAATGGAATTATGAAGACAGCAGTTTGAAAGATGCGTATTTCAAAGCGGACTTCCATACCACGGAGAATCTCACTGTGAAAGGTGTGGATGACAAATATCTGCAGGGTGATTTCAGCAAAGTGGATCCCGCTTCCTTTCTGAACACGATCCAGGGTTTTTATCAGGAACAGAAAGACGTGATCCAGGGAACCTTTACACTCTGCCGCATCCGCATTCCTCTGCCGCAGGCACCGGGACTCAGCGTGACGGCGGATCTTGATCTGAGTATCAACGCGGAGGGCAAAGCCGAACTGAGTCTTGGCCAGGACAGTGTCATCGGCATGGAAGTGCGCAACGGTTCCCTGCGGCTGATCAGAGAATGCGACGCCACAAGGGAAGCCATGGTCCGGTCGGATTTTCAGTTCAAGGCCGGTGTGCATGTGGCACTAAACATGCTGAACATGTGTCTGTGTGATCTGCTGTGTGAAGCCGGGGCGGCCGGCAGCGCGAAGGCGGTCGTGCACCTGTATGACGAAGACGGAAAAATGACGAACGCGGCAACCGATGTGGATGCCTATGCGGCAGATCTGATGTCGGACGGCAACGAGAGAGTCTTTGTGTGCGCGGATCTTTCCGGCAACTGGATCCTTGACCTGTCTGTCAATTCCGCATCGTCAGCCTGCGGGAAACTGGGTCTGAAAGGGGAAGTTCATCTGCTTAATGAGCAGAATGCGCCGCTGATCAAAGGTCTGAGCGGACACTTTGAAAACTGGAAAGCGGTAAAGCAGTGCACCTATGCGGACCATGAGAAAGGATCTTCGGAAGAACGGCTGAGAGTGTCATCCAATATCGTCATTGAGGATTATGCCATGACGATCCAGGAAGGAATGACAAAGGAACTGAAAGTGCTCGCTGTCCCGGCCGGCTATACACTTTCGGATCTTGTTTATGAAAGTGAAAACGGTGAAGTGGCGTCGATCAGCGGCAATGTGATTCAGGCGCACAGAAGCGGCAGCACGACCGTCAGCGTGTCGACCAGAGACGGCCGATACAGGATTCGCTGCAGTATTATCGTGCCGCAGGTGAATTCATGATGTTCGTCTATCATACGGAGAATGAAAAAGGTGAAGGCTGCCTTCTGAACAAAAGCCGGGTAACGATGAAGATACTCGGCTTTTCTGTCCTTCTGTTTGTTCAGGATGAAGAGTGGTTTCTGCGGCTGCCTCATCCGCTGAAAGCGGACCGCCGAAATCCCATGCCGGAGAATACGGCAGTCCGGATTAGCTGCCTGGAGCAGGGAACATATGCGGATCTGTATTTTATCAGGCAGCTGTCAAAGTTCAACGAATATGTCCGGTATCAGTATCCATCTCAGCCGTTTACGATCGGCTCCTCTTTGCAGGATGACATCTGTTTCGATCTGCCGCTGGTTCTTGCTGCCGCGTTTACGATCGATCCGCTGCGGCATGTCATACGAAAAAACAGGGGACTTGCAGCGGCGGATCTGAACGGGAAGATTATTAAAAACGAAGCGGTGTTTCAAAGTGGTGACGTCTTTTCGTTTTTCTGCCTCAGGATCGTTTTCCATCAGGATTTCCTGATGATCGGCGGACTTCTGCCGCTGCGGGACACAATGATCCGGTATGCGCGGAAGACAGCCAGTGCGACGCTTCCGGAGATACCGGTGCTGCAATATCATTATGACGCTCCGGCACCTTGCCGTCTGGAAACGGACTGCCGGCTGAAAGTTCCCCAGATCAATGACGATGGAATTGTCTCATCCGTGCTGCTGTCAATGGCTCCGGCACTGATGATGGCTTCCGCATCCCTGACGGCGGGATCATTGAACGCTTACCGCTCCTATCTGGCCGGCCGCAGTTTCATCGAGATCCTGCCATCCGTGCTTCTGCCGGGGGTGATGCTGCTGTCGGCACTGTTATGGAATCCGCTGCAAAGAAGATATGAAAAGAAACAGAAAAGGATCCGCCGGGAGAAGATCGTAAGCGAATTCCGAAATGAAGCGGAAGAATGGATCAGAGATACCGAACAGCTGATAAGCCTATACAATTCCTATATTCAGGCAGTGACGCTGACTCCGGCGGTCTGTACGGAAGCGTATATGCGGACCCATACGTTCTACTGCCATCACGATAAAGATGTTTTATTGTATTTCGGCATGGCCGCCGGCCGTCTGAAAATAAATTTTGAAAATCCTCTTTCCTGTCGGGAAGAGGATGTGCGGAACATAATCGACAGGATTCACAAGGCTTCCGAACAGACACCGGAGGCGGCTGCTGTTTACTCCGTGTCAGACTATCAGAGAATCGTTGTCGAAGGCACATACCATACGCTGCTGCATCTTGCGGCCTGCACCGTTGCTTATCTGTATCCGTCTGTGAATCTTTGCTTTCTCTGTCCGGAGGAGATACTGCGAAAGAATATGTGGATATATGAAGCTGTATCAATTGGTCATGACGGCAGCCGCCTGTTGTTTCTGCGTCCGGAAGAACTGCAGGAATACCTTGATGAACTGCCGGATACCGGTGAGGATCTGATCGTCTTTTCGATTGCGTCACCGTTTGACATGAAATCGGTCTGTGATATTCCCGTTCTCTGTTTTGAAACGGAGAAGGGCAGACATCCTTGTGACCTGCGTGTTCTGGCTGATGGTGCACGTCTGCAGATCATGGATCAGATCCATCACGAGACGTATACAAGCACCATTGACGATCATTATGAGGAAACACTGCTGTACAGGATCGGAAGGAAAGACCGCGCGGATCCGGTCTCGCTGCGAGGAAGCGGCGGTTTTCTGGCCATGCTGAAAGCCACCGTACCGCAGGATCTGAAAATCGCTGAGCGGTGGCAGATGAATGAAGAACACGATGATTTGAAATGCGTGATCGGAATGGCTGAAAACGGCAGGCAGATCATTCTTGATCTGGACGAAAACGGCCAGGGTCCGCATGGACTGATCGCCGGTACGACCGGTTCCGGAAAAAGCGAGCTTCTTCTCAGCATGATTCTTTCCCTGGCTGTCCGTTACAGTCCCGAGAGACTGCAGTTTGTCATCATCGATTTCAAAGGCGGCAGTACGTTCCAGAGCATCAGTCAGGATGAACTGTCATTGCCGCATCTGACGGCGATGCTGTCGGATCTGGACGCGGATGACATGCAGAGAGCACTGTTCTGTCTGAAAGATCTTCTCAGACAGAGAGAACTTGCGTTCCGCACCCTCAGCAGCATCCATCAGATACCGATCCGTAATCTGAAAGACTATCGACGCAATCTTCGGGAAGATGATCCGCTGGAAAAACTGGCTGACATCATTCTGATCGTTGATGAATTCGCTGAGTTGAAACGAGAGCGACCCGATTTTCTGATCGAACTAGTCAGAATCGCCCGACTTGGCCGCAGTCTTGGTCTCCATCTGATTCTGGCAACCCAGAAGCCGGGCGGTATCGTCACAGATCAGATCTGGTCGAATACCCGATTCAAGATCTGCCTGAAAGTATCCGAAAAACAGGATTCCGCAGAGATGATCCACTGCGCGGATGCCCTGTATCTGAAAGATCCGGGATCCTTTATTCTCTATGCGGATGAGCGGATGCAGAAGGGACGGTGCGGGTACCTGCATCAAAAATCCGACCGTCAGAAGAATCCGGTTTCCATCCTTGATGAAAGAGGCCGCATCATTCAGACAGCAGGAACAGAAGGATCTGTCAGTGAAACGGAATTCATGGCGGTCATGAAAGAAATCGTGTCTCTCGGCGGCGGACCAAAGAAGAATCTCTGGCTGAAGATCCTGCCGGATCTGAACGTCAGGGATGAAACATGGGAAAAAGGATTATTCGCGTTGCTCGATGATTATGAAGCACAGAGATACGGAACGGTTCGGCCTCTTGACGAAATCCCCGCGGCACATGCCGTTCTTTCGTCGGATCCATCGGAAACGCACTCTTTTCTGGATGGCTTGATTTATGCGCTGATCTCCGTCCGCAAAGCAGAGGATGAATACTATCTGATCGATGATCAGAAACGATATGAAAACACCGGTCTGCAGGAAAGCGGAATGTTCAACAGCTGTATGAAAACAGTGGAAGAAGAAAAACTGGAAAACCTGTTCAGACGGCTGAAACAGGAAGACGGCATCCGCCGGGTGCTGATCATTACCGATATCGCACACCTGTTTCAAAACGGCGAAAAGTACCGTCAGGATATCCGGACATTGCTGGAGGGCAGCAGTCGTTTTCAGCTGGATCTCTGGCTGATCATGCGGACTTCATCGGCTCTGAACTACCGCGAGCAGACACTGATCACGGATTTCTACTGTCTGAAAAATGAGAATCAGAACGAGATACAGACATTTCTGCAGACCCCTTTTAAAGGCCATATGCATAAAACATCACATGGTCTGTACCGGAAAGACCGCATGCTGGAGTTTGCCTGGTTTCAATGCGATGAGACAGAGATCCACGATCTGTGCAGCGCATACCACCGGGACAGCAGATTATATCGGATACCCTGTATGAAAGAATCGCTCAGCCCAGAGGAATACAGCGGTGAAGGGATCCCGCTTGGCATGCTGTATGGGAATTATCAATGGTACACAATCGGACGTCAGCTGGTCGTCTGCGCGCTTTATGAGGAGGAATGGCAGAAACTGCAAGCATATCTTTCCGATACCGATACCGTATTCATAACCTATGACGCATTTCAGAAAATGGACAGTGCTGCACTGCGCGCCTACGATGTCATTCTGCTGAAAGAGGCGGCGGAAGAATACTGCCGTTATCAGCACCAGAAGCGGATGCCGAAAGAGGGAGAAGGGCTGCTGATCAGAAGCGGCAGAAAGGAGGTGATACATTTTGTCTGTTTCTGAAAACGTGCGGATATTCATCTGTTTTGTGGCAGTGGGTGTATGCTGTGAATGTGTGTGTCAGAAAAGCAGGTCGTTTTCCGACATTCTGCCGGAAGTATATGGAATATACCGGCATGAGATACAGGACCTGTATCTGCTGGATGAGAATTCCCTTATATATGAAAAAAACAGCGGCATCCTTTGTGATCCGCATGTTTCATTGAATTCTTTGGGTGTGCGCGACGGTATGATCTTTCAGATCCTCTGATCAAAACGCTGCCGGTAAGGACAGCGCCGGCACAGTTCTTCTCTGAGTTCATTATTCTGAAATCCCTGACAGAGATTCAGATAGCGGCTGCCGGACAGGATTTCCGCCAGTGTCTGGTCGTGAAGATTGCCAAGCGGTATATTTCCTTCCGCGTCAAGACAGCACGGAACTGCAGTGCCGTCACATAAAACAGCCAGTTGACGAATGCCGCCAAGACATCTGCCTTTGCGGCTGAGTTCCGGAAGGGACATCGCCGGCCAGGTAAATGTATTATGGAAATCCACATATACATGATTCATAATGGCGTAATTGTTCTTACGGTCGCTGCTGCGGAAATCAAAATGTTCCTGCAGGTAGGCCAGACAGTTTTCCGTGCGTTTCTGTTCCAGCTGATCATCCCGCCAGAAGCGGATCTCACAATAAGGCTGTTTTTGTCCGGAAGCCTGCTGGCAGAAAGTCAGTATCTCCTTCAGCAGTGCGATTTCATCAATGCTGTGGTATTCAATGCTCTGCATGGAAAAGGATATTTTACGCAGCGAAGGATGACGCAGAAGGTCGGGATAGCGGACGAGAAGAGTGCCGTTGGTTACCAGCTGCACCTGCATGCCATAGTTATCACAAAGATCCATGATGGTGCGGAAATCTCTGTGCAGAAGGGGTTCACCCTGCACATGCAGATAAATATATGGCGTCACTTCCCGTACCTGTTTCAGAATGCTTTCAAAAAAGACAGGATCCATATCGCTGCCCTGGCGGCTGCCGGCGGTGCAGAACGCACAGTTCAGATTGCACCGGGATGTGATTTCTATGTAAATTCTCTTAATGGAGGACTTCATACATTTTTCCAGTCTCTGCCTTTGACCCAGAGTTTTGTCCGTTCGGTATTGCAGAGAGAAACGAGAAAGTTATGCCGGGCTTCGGGAAACTGCCGGTATGTGTTTTCCAGGTATTCCTTGATGGACTGCCGGCTGGTGTTGCCGTCGACGGGACACGTGCTTGCCACGACGGGAATGTGTTCGAGACGGATGACATTTTCAATATCCTTTTCGAACACATAGATCAGCGGACGGATAAAATCGGTATTGTTATGGGTCAGATGCATGGCCGGATCAAACGTGTTGATGCGGCCGCCATAGATCATGTTCATGAACAGTGTTTCGATGGCATCGTCCGCGTGATGGGCATAGGCCACTTTGGTGAAACCGTATTTATGGGCTGCTCTGGCAAGAGCGCCTTTTTTCAGACGGGAGCAGAGGGAGCACGAAATGCGGCCGTTTTCGTCCTGCGGATGCAGTTTCAGGATTTCATAAATGTCCGTCGGTACATGAATCAGTTCGATGTCTTTTTCCTTCGCAAAAGCATCGACGTCACGGAAATCCATGTTGCCGAAACCAATATCAAGGTGCAGGCCGCAGACGTCAAAATGACGGCCGTCATAGCGGGCGATCATATCTTTATACAGACGCAGCGCGTACAGCAGAAGCATGCTGTCTTTGCCGCCGGATAAACCGATGCAGATCCGGTCGCCGTCTTCGATCAGCAGGTAATCCAGATCCGCTTTATGAATGGCTGAAATGATATGACGCATTGCCATAAAGATCCTCCCTGAACTTTGCCATTATATCATGCAGTTGCTATAATACTGAGTGATATTATGGATGCTGTCATTTTAGTGAACAAACCGACCGGTATGACATCCTTTGATGTCGTGAGAAAGTGCCGGAGAATATGCAATGAAAAGAAAATCGGCCATACCGGAACCCTCGATCCGGAAGCTTCCGGTCTGATGATTGTTCTGCTGGGCAGATACACAAAAATGCTGCCGTTTTGTGTGAAGGACCACAAATCCTATCATGCAACTTTTTCGCTGGGCATAAAGACGGAAACGGAAGATATCTGGGGTGCTGTTATTGATCAGCGTGAGTTCCGTGAACATGACGACGAAGAACTGCAAAAGACAGCAGAAGCGTTCACCGGCACCATTGAACAGATTCCGCCGATGTATTCGGCTGTGAAGTACAACGGCCGGAAACTGTATGAATATGCAAGAAAAGGGATTGAGGTCGAAAGACAGCCGCGGCTGGCAGTCATTTCGTCTCTTTCCTGCCGCAATCTGGGAAATAACGTATACAGCATGGATGCCGTCGTTTCATCCGGAACGTATATCCGCACCCTGATCACCGATTACTGTGCGGCCATGGGGGAATACGGTGTTATGACTTCCCTGGTCAGAAACGGTATCGAAGGATTGCGGCTTGCCGATGCCTGCACACTGGAACAATTGGCGGAAAAGGTCAGTCCGATCGACCCATTAAAGGTAATCTCGCCTGATTTTGAAATCGTCGAATACCAGGATGAAGCGCGTGTCAGAAACGGCCGTCATATCCGTCTGAGCGGACACCGTGATCAGGTCATACTTGTTCACAACGGTGACATCCTGGCGGCCTATGAGAAACGGGAAGACGGTTTGTACCACTGTCTCAGGGGGCTGTTCTGATGCGTATCATTACAATCGGCGTAAACAGTTCGAGCCGCCATCATACTCCGTTATGCGCCTGTATCGGCTATTTTGACGGTATGCATCTGGGCCATCAGAAACTGATCCAAAAGACACTGGAACTGTCTGAAAAATACCAGTGCGAGAGTGCCCTGATCACGTTTGATCCCGATCCCTGGGTGACGCTGAAAGGGCTGAACTCCGTTCAGCATATCACGACGATGCGGCAGAGAATGAATCTTGCCGTTCATTTCGGCATTGAGAATATCGTTATTCTGAAATTCACACAGGAGATGAGTCAGCTTTCACCGGAAGATTTTGTTACCAGGATCCTCGGCAAACTGAATCTGAACGGCCTCGTCTGCGGCTTTGATTTCCGCTATGGTTTTGAAGGCAAGGGAGACTGCGAACTTCTGAAGGAACAGATGGGCTGTGAAGTGCAGGTCGTGGATGCCGTTACGGACAATCAGGGAAAGATCTCCAGTACCCGGATTTCCGCTGCTCTCAGAAAAGGGGAACTGCATAAAGTCAATGCCATGCTTGGCTATCCGTATTTCATTGAAGGAACGGTCATCCACGGTAACCATAAAGGGACCGGCATGGGATTTCCAACGGCGAATGTGCGGTATTCACAGGAAAACATCCTGCCGCGCGGCGGTGTCTATGCCGGCTTTGCCATCGTTGACGGAAAACAGTATAAGGCCATGATCAATATCGGCCATAATCCGACACTGAATTATCGTCAGATCATTTCAGTCGAAGCCCATCTGATCGGCCTCGACAGTATGATCTACGGCAAATATATCCGCCTTTATCCGCTTTATTATCTGCGCAGTGAAATGCGGTTTAAGAATAAAGACAATTTATGCATGCAGCTGTATCAGGACAGAAGAACTGTCATCAGTCTGCTGAAAGACTATGAATGAATTATTTCTGCAGCAGATGCGGGAGCTTCTGAAAGACGAATTTGATGCTTATCTTAATGCTCTTTCCGAAAAGCCCCGCAAAGGTCTGCGCGTCAACACGCTGAAAACGGATGCGGAAACATGCCGGCAGGATACCGGCATTTTCATGGTGGAAAGTCCTTTCGCCGTAAATGGCTTTTATGTGGAAGAAGAAAGAGGTCTTGGCCTGACACCGGGTTATGCCTGCGGTCTCTATTATCTGCAGGAGCCAAGCGCTTCAGCTGCCGTTACGGTGCTGCGGCCAGAAAAGGGAAGCAAAGTGCTGGACATGTGCGCCGCGCCGGGTTCCAAATCGACCCAGATTGCCGAATACCTTCAGCAGACAGGACTGCTTGTCTGCAATGAAATCAATACCCAGCGGGCGAGGATACTCGTGGAAAATATTGAGCGGAACGGCACCGCCAACTGCATTGTATATAATAACGACAGCAGTGATATTGCCGCATCATTTGCCGGATACTTTGACTATGTACTGTGTGATACGCCCTGCTCGGGCGAAGGCATGTTCCGCAAGGAAGAAGACGCAGTGGCCATGTGGAGTCCGCAGAATGTCGAACTCTGTGCCCAGCGGCAGAGAATGATCATCGAGAATGCGTACAGATGCCTGAAAAAGGATGGTGTGCTGGTTTATTCGACATGCACTTTGAACAGACAGGAAAACGAGAAGATGCTGGCTGGTTTCCTGAGCGATCATCCGGACATGCAGATGGAAGATGCCGGTGTGTCTTTCGGCCGGCCGGGTTTTGATGAAGGCTTCGGTACGGACAAAGCGATCCGTATCTTTCCGATGGACGGCGGCGAGGGGCATTTTATAGCCCGTATGAGGCGGACAAGCGACGCGGATGGAAAAGAACCCGCTGTATCTTCGGGGCGTCTTCCTGCGGCCGCAGCGGCCGTTCTGAAGGATCTGCTGGAAAAGCAGTATCCGTATTATTACACGTATCAGAACCGCATCTACGGCGGTATCTGTCCTTTTCTGATGCCGAAGGGACTGCACCTGATGCGGCATCAGGTATATCTTGGCGAAATGATCCGGGATCGTTTCGAACCGTCCCATCATTTGTTTGCTTCTGCATACACGGCCTTCAAAAACTGTTATGATATGAGTGATGATGAATGCCGGCGCTATCTGCATGGCGAACAGCTGAGTGCCACTTTGCCGAAAGGCTGGTATGCGATGCAGTGGAAAGGCCATACGGTAGGCGGCGCAAAGTCCGACGGCCGGGCATTGAAGAACAAATATCCGAAACAATACAGGTTAAAGTAATATGCGTATCCAATTATTTGATTTTATCGATGACACCCTTGAGTATTACGAAAGGAAGATGCCTTCTTTTGAGTATGCCCAGAAACAGGTCATGACAGCTTTTCAGAACATGTTTTCCGATAAGACGGATTCGATCGTCAATTATCATACCCGGATCAAGAAGCTGAACAGTCTGAAGGAAAAACTGATCCGCAACCAGTTTTATCTTGATTATTCGACACCGGAAGAAGCCATCGAGCATCTCTCCGATCTGATCGGGATCACCATTCAGTGCCGTTTTATCCGCAACGAAACCGAGATTTACAAAGAACTCTTCAATTATTTCGAGAATGCGGACAATGGCTACAGTGCCTGTATCATTGACAAGAACATTTTCATGAATCTGCATATGCCGCAGCCGCAGATCCAGCGCAACGGTTTCACGATTTTCCGAATCGACGGCTATTACATGTTCAACTACACCCGCATCAATTTCGAACTGCAGATCAAGTCCCTGGTGCATACTTTCTGGAGTGAGATCGAGCATGAAGTCGTCTATAAGAATCCCGGCTTTGTCATGTATGACAATTTCAACCGCAACATGCTGGGTGCGATCCGCGACAATCTTGACGTCGTTGACCGGCAGCTGGAAATCATGTACAACGAGATTTCCCATGAAAGCAAACGCAATCAGATCGGTATGGATGAGCAGGGCTTCAAGCTGTTTGTTTCCCGCAGCATCAACGATCTGGTCAACCGCAAGATGAAGGATTCGGTCGGTTTCGCGACGGACTTCAAGAAATGCAGTGCCACGATTTCCCAGTATATCTATCTGCACGATTTCATGGGAGAAGGGGAAAACCGCATCAAGATGGTTGACTATCTGGAAAAGATCTCGGTGATCAATGAAGATGATCTGGATTTCAGTGAAACGCTGCAGCTCAGCGGTGAATACCATTCGCGCGATATTTTCTGCGACATACTGGGAAAATATATGCAGACAGTGATCAATACCAATTTCCGCTGGCATGTTTTCTTCACGATGCTGTTTGAACTGGAGGAAAGCGACAACATCGTGGTTCTGGATGATTTCCTCAGTGTCATCAAAAAACTTCTCATTCAGCCGCGCTGGTACCGTTCGACATTCTCTTCGTTTGACAAGGATGTGCAGGATACCATGCACTTCGAACTGAGCAAGACCATGGCAGAGGCACTGGTCGATGTCGACAAGATCGATATCGTGCATGAAGACAAGCTTTACCGCTGCATGAATATCTTCCGGGCGTTTACCGATAACCTGCAGAAAAGGTATAAAGACGGAAAAATCATGCTGAGAGATATCGAAACGATCCGTGATGATCTGTATCATCAGATCGCGATGCTGTTTAAATAATGAAAATACTGTTATAATAGGACAGTCGAGGTGATTAATATGGCACAGGATTATGTAGTACTGAATGAAAACAACGGCAATGGCATGATCGCCATCAATAAGTCCGTATTCAAAGCAATCTCCGAACTCAGCATTGATGATATCGAGAATTCTGTCCGTATTCCGGACACCAGATTCAGCAAGCCGCTGAATGTAAGAATCGAAAAGAACAAGCTCTATATCACAGCGGATATCAAGATTAAATACGGCGCCAACGTCGAAGCGACATGCGAACTGGTGCAGAATAAGATCTATGAAAATCTGCTGCTGATGACAGGCTTCAAAGCCAGCGACGTAACTGTTAATGTTACCGGTTTTGAAATCTGAAAACATGCTTGACAAGCGATAAATATAGTAGTTAAATAAACAAGGTAATTGAATTTCGGAAAGAAGAAGCACCGCTTCTCACCTGAAGTCCATCAGGACCTGGGTAGAAATGCCGCAAGAGATTGATTGAACAGTTTTCTGAGGGCAGGTGCGTATTCCGTATCTGCTTTTTCAATTATGATAGGAGGGTTTACTTGGGAAGACCAAAAAACAACAAAAACAGACGTAAAGAACCGCAGGATATCGTAAATGAAGATATCCGATTCAAAGAAGTGCTTGTTATCGGACCGAACGGAGAACAGCTCGGTGTCATGATGCGCCGTGAAGCACTGGAGAAGGCTTATGAGCTCGATCTGGACCTGCTCTGTGTCGCGCCGAACGCACCAACCCCGGTATGCAAGATCCTGGACTATGGACGCTACCGTTTCGAAGAACAGAAGAAAGCCCGTGATGCCAAGAAGAAGCAGCACGTGACAGAGATCAAGGGACTGCGTGTTTCACCGGTCATTGATCAGCATGACTTCGACACAAAGCTGAAGAGAGCCAGAGAATGGATCGAGGACGGTCAGAAAGTCAAGATCGACATGCGCTTCCGCGGCCGTATGATCACACGTCAGGAAGTCGGCAAGGAGATTCTCAATCAGTTTATTGAGCAGATTTCGGATATAGCTGAAGTTACCAAAGCTCCTTCTCTTGAAGGAAACACGATGTCCGTAGTATTCTCGCCAAGAAAAGGTAAAGTAAAGGAGAACAAAAATGAAAGCGAAAGCAAAGAAGCCAAAGAAAATTAAGATGAAGACGAAGAAGACCTTCGCTAAGCGCAGTAAGATTTCCGGAAGCGGAAAACTCATTGTTCAGCACAACTACGTTTCACACTTTGCAGCAAACAAGAGCCACAAGCAGAAGATGCACCTGGCTAAGAGTACAACTGCTCACGATTCCGATTACAAGCGTGACAAGCAGCTGTTACAGGGTTGATCAGGAGGGCTAGAAGATGAGAGTAAAAGGATCTACACCAACACGCAACAGACGTAAGAAAGTACTGAAGCTTGCCAAGGGTTATTTCGGCAGCAAACACCTTCTGTACAGAACCGCCAATGAACAGGTAATGCGTTCATTGAGATATTCCTATATCGGCAGAAAGCAGACAAAGCGTGAAATGCGCAAACTGTGGATTGCCCGTATCAATGCCGCATGCAGAATGCATGACCTCAGCTACAGCAAGTTCATGCACGGTCTGAAGCTGGCCAACATCAATGTCAACCGTAAGATGCTCTCCGAAATCGCCATTCATGACGAGAAGGGCTTCGCTGATCTGGTATCCGCTGCCAAAGCAGAACTGGAAAAGGCATAATCAGGTTGTCATCTGAGCCAAAATATAGTAAGATATCAACGCACTGGGAAACTTCATGAGAGTTTCCCGATCCTGGCGCGTTGGTGAAGCGGCTTAACACACCGCCCTCTCAAGGCGGCATTCACGGGTTCGAATCCCGTACGCGTCACTGAAACTGTATCGAAAGATACAGTTTTTTATTGTTTATCCCGCAATTATTAAATCGACAAGCTGTGTCGAAATGTTGCATTTCTGTCCTCCTGGTGAAAAGGCAAAGAATGGCATATATGACAAAACGTGTCGAAATAATAGTTGATGATTTTTCTGCCGGACAAAAGAAAAAAACCGGAGGATTCTCCGGTTTCAGTGCTTATAACTGGCTGATGGCGATATCAAGCCGGCGCAGAGTTTCTTCCTTGCCGAGAATGGAGGCGATTTCGATCGCTCCGCCCGGGGTGGAAGGAAGGCCGGTAATGGCGACTCTGAGTGGGAAGAGAACCTGGCCGTTTTTCTTTTCCAGTTTCTTCGGCAGTTCCAGAAGGACCGTGTGAAGAGCTTCCTGGGACCAGTCTTCCTGATTCTGCAGTAGCGTGAGGCATTCCGGCAGGATTTCTTTTGCGACGTCCGCGTTTGTCTTCATCTTCTTATTGAAGTAAAGATCATTTGTGAAGGATGGGAACTCATCGAAGAATGTCAGCATACCCGGAATTTCCTGAAGGGTATTGGCACGCTGCTGAATGATCGCGGCGATCTTGCGGCGGTCATAGTCACCTTTGACAGCCTGATCGATATACGGTGTGACCAGTTCAGTATATGTATCGAGGTCCATCTGCCGCAGCCACATGCCGTTAAGCCACTTCAGTTTTTCCGGATCAAAGATGGCACCGACTTTACCGATACGTTTGACATTGAATGCCTGCACCAGTTCGTCAAGTGTGTAGATTTCTCTGTCTTCTTCCGGTGCCCAGCCAAGCAGGGCGATATAGTTGAGGATCGCTTCCGGCAGATAGCCTTTTGCGACAAGATCCTGGAAAGAAGCATCGCCGTTGCGCTTGGAAAGCTTGCTATGCTCGTCTTTCATGACCGGCGGGCAGTGAATGTAGCGGGGGATATCCCAGTCAAAGGCATTGTAGATGAGGTTGTATTTCGGCGTGGAAGAGAGATATTCCATACCGCGGACAACATCGGTAATGCCCATCAGATGATCGTCAATGACATTGGCGAAATTGTACGTTGGGAAGCCGTCACTCTTCAGAAGAACCTGCTCGTCAAGTGTGCTGTTGTCGACGGTAATCGTTCCGAACACTTCATCGTCGAAGGATGTCTGTCCTTCCGGAATCGTCTGGCGGATGACATATTTCGCACCTTCAGCAATCCGCTTCTCACACTCTTCCGCGGAGAGAAGCTTGCAGGGATCATCGTATTTGAAACTGTCACCTTCCGCTTCACGCTGGGCCTGCAGCATTTCTTCATCACAGAAGCAGTAATGGGCGCCACCGCGCTTGATCAGACGTACGGCATAATCACGGTATAGGCCGCTTGTCACACGCTCGGACTGAACGTACGGTCCGTAGGCACCGCCGACATCCGGTCCTTCGTCATGTTTCAGGCCGCATGCCCGGATGGTGTCATAGATAATATCTGTCGCGCCTTCGACAAGACGTCCCTGATCGGTATCCTCGATACGGAGAATAAATACTCCATCCGGGTCCTTACGGGCGACAAGATAGGCATAAAGGGCGGTACGCAGGTTGCCGATATGCATATATCCGGTCGGACTCGGCGCAAATCTTGTTCTGACTGTCATGTTAATACTCCTTGTTTTTTACCTGTCAATTCTACTCTAATTCAGCGTTGCTGACAATTGAAAGAAAAACCTCAGATTACTCTGAGGTTGATCCGGTTCTTCATTGATACTGCGCATACATTCACTTTCGTGAACAGCTGCCGATATAACGAGAGCCTTAGGCTGGGATAGAGAGATTTGAACTCCCGAATGGCTGGTTCAGAGCCAGCTGCCTTACCACTTGGCTATATCCCAATATTTACTGCAATAACTATTATAGCCATTTGCCAAAAAACATCAAGAAAAAGTTTTTTTCAGTTTTCAGTTATGTTTTCATTGCTTCAGAACGGCCGCAGATCCGTGTTTCCAAGGTTCGATCGATACGATGTTTTTTGTCCGGATGTGGCATACTGTTTGCCGCTTCCAGATTTCAAAAGAAATACTGTTCTATAAAAGAGGTGGTTGATATAATATTACCGGAAATGAGGAAAATACATATGGAACGAATGATTGGCACCGTTTCACGCGGACTTCGCGCCCCGATCGTCAAGACAGGCGACGATCTCAAAGCAATCGCAGTAGATACTGTTCTAAAGGCAGCCGCGGCTGGAGAATTTGAAATCCGAGACAGGGATGTTCTGGCCATTACTGAATCCATCCTGGCCCGTGCCCAGGGCAATTACTGCAGCATCGACGACATCGGCACCGATGTCAGAAACAAACTCGGCGGAGAAACGATCGGTGTCATTTTCCCGATCACCAGCCGCAACCGTTTCGCCATTGTTCTGCGCGGTATCGCCAGAGGTGCGAAAAAGATAGTGCTGATGCTCAGCTATCCGTCGGATGAAGTCGGCAACCCGCTGTTTGACGTCGAACTGCTTTATGATACGAATATCAATCCGTACTCGGATGTCCTCACACAGGAACAGTTTGAGGCCGCTTTCGGAAAGGCTTCGCATCCGTTTACCGCAATGGACTATGTGACATACTACAAGGAACTCATTGAGAACGAAGGCTGCGAGGCTGAGATCATTTTTGCCAACAATGCCGTTTCCATCCTGAAATATACAAAGAACGTTCTCAACTGTGACATTCATACCCGCCGCAGAACCAAGAAGATCCTGAAGAGAGCCGGAGCGGAAAAAGTATTCTCTCTTGATCAGATCATGGACGCGCCGGTAAACGGCAGCGGCTATAACAGTGAATACGGACTGCTCGGTTCCAACAAATCCACCGAGGATACCGTAAAGCTGTTCCCGATGAAAGCTCAGGAATTTGTTGAAAGCGTTCAGGCTGAACTGATTGAAAAGACCGGCAAGCAGGTCGAAGTCATGGTCTATGGCGACGGCGCCTTCAAGGATCCGGTCGGAAAGATCTGGGAACTGGCTGATCCGGTTGTTTCACCGGGTTATACATCCGGCTTGATCGGCACACCGAACGAACTGAAACTGAAGTATCTGGCTGACAATCAGTTTGCCGGACTGAAAGGGGATGAACTGCGTCATGCCATCCGTCAGTCCATCATTGAGAAGGACGCTCAGCTTGTCGGCAAAATGGATTCGGAAGGAACAACACCGCGCCGCCTGACGGACCTGATCGGTTCACTTTCCGATCTGACCAGCGGCTCCGGAGACAAAGGAACTCCGTTTGTCTACATCCAGGGATATTTTGACAATTATACAGACTGAACATAAGAAGGACATTCCAACTCATATTCTGATGAAAAGCGATTCTCCTTGAAATCTTTTCTGTATCTGTGCCTGGCACAACAATGAGAAACAAAGGAAATAGAGAAGAATCATGGAAGAAAAGAGACAACTGAACGACGAAAAAGTACCGGGCGGCAATACCCTGCCGGCGGGTGACTTTGCCCGTCTTGGTCCTGAAGGCAGAAAAGCGATGCTGAAAGCCTGGCAGAAAATTGACAGTGAAGCAGTCAGTAAACTGTCCGTTTAAGTTCTGAATAAGATTTCCGGCGGCGTCAGTGCAGATGATGACGATGATCCCTGGCAATGGTGCTGGTTAACCTCGTACAGCTGCCCGATCTGCGGCGAGGATTTAATCGCCTACGCTCCGAACGATGAAATTCAGTATCTTTTCTGCTGGTGCGGATTTAAGGACAGATATCGTGGATAATTTGAACTGACAGGAACTGTATTACCGCCGGCAGACGTGAAGAAACTGTCGGCGGTAAATGCATTTGCGGAAACGGACAGAAATTTCTTTTTGTAAATATATTAGACTTGCAGAAGCGGAATTCTTTTTCGATAATGTAGATAACGAGGTAAATAATTATGGCGAATTATCTGGCAATTGATCTGCTTCGCACTAAGCTGAAGTATGCTTTAATCAGCGATTCTCTTGATATTATCGAAGTTGGCAATGAATATATACCGATTGATTCCAAGGACGAACTGTTCGACACGTTTCTGAGTGTGACAGACCGTTACCGTGACGACATTGAAGGTGTCTCCGTTACGATGCCCGGTGTGATCGACCGCAAGCGCGGCTTTGCCTACAGCGGTGGTGTTTTCGAATGGGTCAAAAACATGGATTATGCCCAGGAACTTTCCGAATATATTGAAATGCCGGTTGTCATCTGCAACGACGCCAAAGCGGCCGCCATGGCGGAAATCGGTTACGGTGCTCTGAAAAACATCCAGAACGGTGTGCTTCTGCTGATCCTGAATACCGGTATCGGCGGCACTGTCGTGACCGACGGACATATTCTGGAAGGACAGCACTTCGCTGCCGGCGAATTCTCCTATATCCGCGGTGACTATAAAGAAAGAGACGGCACAAGTGACATGTTTGCCTTCAGTGCCAACGTCGACACACTCAGCAAATGCGTTGAGGAGGAGACCGGCCAGGCAAATATGAACATTCTGCGCATTATCTCCAAACTGAACACCAAAGATGAAAAGGTGACCCGCGGCGTTGAGAAATTCTGTGATATGCTGGCAACCAACATTTACAATCTGCAGTGCGTTCTCGACTGTGACGTGGTCGTCCTCGGCGGACATGTCGCTGACGATCCGATCATGTTCAAAATGGTCAGACAGGCTGTGGACCGCAAATTCGACAACGCGCCGTATCACAACATCTTCAAGCCGGCGATCAAAGAATGCATCTTCCACCACAACTCCCGTACCTACGGAGCTGTATACAACTTCAAAGATCTGATGAATAACAAGGAATGAATAAAACAGTCACGAAGATCTTCCACAATACACTTCCTTCCTTTCTCGGGGCATACCTGCAAAGCGATGCCATGCAGAGACTGAAGGGAGTCAATATGAACTGCGGGGTGAATTATACTTCTTTCCCGCTTTTTGCTTTAAAGGAGCCGTATACAAGATTTGAACACAGCCTGAATGCCGCCCTGATCGCCTGGCATTTCAGCCAGGATCCGCGACAGGCGCTCGCCG
Organism: Solobacterium sp.; assembly: GCA_017404505.1. Taxonomy (GTDB): domain Bacteria; phylum Bacillota_I; class Bacilli_A; order Erysipelotrichales; family Erysipelotrichaceae; genus Bulleidia. The sequence continues at coordinate 93,998 of JAFRCE010000008.1, forward strand.
CGCTGTTTCACGATATCGCGACACCGGCCTTCGCCCACGTCGTCGATTTCCTGCACGGTGATCATCTGCGCCAGGAAAGCACGGAAGAAAAAACCGCGGAAATCATTCAGACCGACGGAAAGATCATGACGCTGCTTGCCAGGGACGGTATTGCGTTCCATGATATCTGTGATTATCACCGCTATCCCATCTGTGACAACGACAGCCCACGGCTTTCCGCGGACCGGCTGGAATACACCTTCAGCAATCTTCTGCGCTACCGGCTGGCTGATACGGAAGACGTCCGAAGGATGTATGAGGATATCCGCCTCACGAAAAATGAAGAGGGTATTGACGAACTGGCTTTTCAAAACCAGGAAGTGGCTGTGCTGTTTGCCGGTTATGCGCTGCGGTGCGGCTGCATTTACAGCAGCAATGAACACCGTTTCGCGATGGAAACACTGGCCGGAATACTGAAGCGGGCAATCGACGCGAGTGTCATTTCGGAAAAGGATCTGTATACCGATGAAGCATCCGTGATCCGTAAACTGCAGAACAGCGATCTGAAAGATGTCTGGTGCAAATATACAAAGCTGAAGGCGGTGCATGTCCTGGCGGCATATGAGCCGGAAGCGCTGTGCGTCGATGCCAAGAAACGGTATATTGATCCGCTGGTGATCGGCAAAGGCCGCTGCCGGGATCTGGATCCGCAGCTGAAGAACAGTATCCATGCGTTTCTGAACGAAGACTATAATGTCTTACTGAAAGGGGAATATGATGAGTGAAAAAGTAATTGTCGTGGCCAGCACGAACGAAGGAAAGATCCGTGAATTCCGGCAGATGCTGGAGCCGAAAGGATATACGGTCAAAAGCCTGAAGGACTTTGACGATATGCCGGAGATCGAAGAAAACGGCACGACGTTTTCCGAGAATGCCGTGATCAAAGCCAATGCCGTGACATCCCGCTACGGTATCATGGCGGTTTCAGACGATTCCGGTCTGGAAATCGACGCCTTTGACAAAGGCCCGGGAGTGCACAGTGCCCGCTGGCTCGGCCATGATACGCCATATGAGGAAAAGAACCGGATCATCCTTGAAAGGATGCAGGGTGTCGAAAACCGCAGATGCCGTTATGTCTGCGCGATTGCTGTCACGAGAAAAGACCATGAACCGGTCGTCTTCGAGGACACAGTGGAATGCGTCATCGCTGATCATCCGGCCGGATCCAACGGCTTCGGATATGATCCGATCATTTTTTACGAACCCTACGGCAAGACGATGGCGGAAATGAGCAAGGAAGAAAAGAACGGTATCTCGCACCGCGGCAAAGCGGTTGCCCGTCTGGAAGAGTGGCTGCGACATGAAGATGAATAAACTGCTGGCCGCCCTTGGCGGCATTGCCCTCATGGTCACTCTGCTTCTGACCGCCGTGGATCTCTGCTGTTTTTTCAAGCCGTTTTACCATTATGAATACGCGGCCGGAAAACAGGCGGAGAAAATCGGTATGAGCGAGGAAGGTCTGAATGAGGCGACGGACGCTCTGCTGGATTATCTGCACGGCAGCCGTGACGATATTTTTGTGGAAACGGAAGTGTACGGCGAGAAAAGGGAAGTGTATAACCAGCGCGAGAAACTGCATACGATCGATGTTAGAAATCTGTATCAGTCCGCGGTTATGATCCGCAACGTTCTCGCCATCACGTCTTTGCTGATCTTCCTGTATCTGTACTGGAAGAATCACGGAAACTTTCCCGTTCTTTTTAAGAATGGTCTGAAACACGGCTTTCTCTGTCTTCTGCTGCTGGTCCTGTTCGTATCCGTCTGGGCCATCGCAGATTTCGACGCGTTCTGGCTGAATTTCCATTATGTCTTCTTTGACAACGATCTGTTCCTGCTGGATCCGAACACGTCGATCATGATCAACATGTTTCCTTCCGTATTCTTCATGCACATGGTCTTTATGATCATTTTCGTCTATGGGCTGTTCGCGCTGGGTGCCTACGGTCTTGCCAATCTGCTGTGCCGAAGGAGAACCGCATGATCCATATTGTTCTCTACGAGCCGGAAATTCCCCAGAATACCGGCAATATCATGCGTACCTGCGCCGCTTTGAATCTGCGGCTGCATCTGATCGAACCGCTCGGTTTCTATCTCGATGAAAAGCATCTGCGGCGGGCCGGCATGGATTACATGGAGAATCTGACCTATACGGTCTATGAAAACTGGCAGGACTTCTGTTCGAAGAATCAGGGTGAATTCTATTATGTGACAAGATACTGCCACCGGACGCCTTTCTCCTTTGTCTATCCGCAAGATGCCGAGATCTATCTGATCTTCGGCAAGGAAAGCACCGGTATTCCCAAAGAGATCCTGAAAGCCAATCTTCCCCGCTGCATGCGTATCCCGATGGTCAAGGAAGCCCGCAGTCTCAATCTTTCCAACTGTGTCGCAGTATGCGCCTGCGCTGTTCTGGATCAGTTGGGCTGGCCCGGCCTGTCCGCGGACGAATGGCTGAAAGGAAATGACTTCCTGGAACAGTACGGGTCATGAAAGTGGACATCACGAATAGGATATCCATATAATGATTGTAGAAAGAGGAAACGGAAATGCTGGAGTGTCTGAGTGATTATATTTCCCTGATCGTCATGATTTTCCTGGTCGTAGCCGGTTTTTACGGCATGTTTGTCGTGACCGATTCTCAGCATGATGCGGCTGTCCGCAATCGTGAGGAAATGTATTACTCATTCTATGAAAGTATGGATGATGAATACGACGACAGTTCAGCTCCGTATTACGAATAAGCAGAGATTATGATTCAGAAGCCTATTAATTTTCAAGCCGTTAAAGCAAAGTGTTGGTAAAAGTGCAGGAAAATGCAAATAGGTTTATCATTATGAATGCCAGACCAAATAAAGGATGTGTTTAAGCAGTAACTCAGTCCTTGGTTCTTGGTCTGGCGACTTCCCTAACTGAGTTATTGCTTAAAAATATTAGGGATTGATGATGAGCCAGACCAGAAATTCCTCGTATAAGAAGTTGTTTTCGTTATGGGAAAGCAGCGA
>JAFRCE010000009.1 GCA_017404505.1 Solobacterium sp.
CAAACTCTTCATTTGATATAGCTCTTTTTAACAGGATCTCTTGTCCTGTCTTATCCTTACATAAACTTCTTGACGTTTGTAATGTGTCTTTTCCTATTCAGTTTTCAAAGATCTTCCCGCTCAGCTCTCACCGAGCGTGCTTTGTTATGTTACCTCGCCGTTTCCTGAATGTCAACAACTTTTTTATAATTTTTTAAGAAAGTTTTTTGAGCACTCAGAATGATTTTTTTTCGAATCACAGCGGGCAATAAAGATATTATCAGTTTTGCCGGAAATGTAAAGTATTATTTTTATTATTTTTCAACTAAATTAAAAACCTGCGTTCCGCAGGCTATGCATGCATATATACGCCGGAAAATATCTGTCAGCCGATCATTTCGAGATACTGATGATAATACTTTTCGATGCATTCTTCGTTGAACGGTTCGATACCCTTTTCCATCCGCCGGATCAGCTCTTCCATCTGTTTTTCCACGATATGTCTTACCTCGTCGGAATACTCCATCTGCTTCGCATGTTCACTGTATTCGTTCTCATCAAGGATCTGATAGCCGCCGTCCGGATAAAGTTTGACATCCAGATCATAGTCAATGTTCTTGATAGCTTCCCCGTCATACAGACTTGGCGAAGCGAGATTGCAGTAATAATAGATACCGCTCATCCGGATCATGGAAATGATATTGAACCAGAAATGGCTGTAGAAGAAACAGACCGCCGGTTCTCTGGTCAGCCATCTGCGGCCGTCCGCTTCAATGACCCAAGTCTTGTCGGTAACAGCGACAATGCGGTCTTCATTCGCTTCCAGAACAAAACCTCTGCACCATGTGCGGTGCAGGCTGCCATCATGCTTATAACTCTGTATATATACATAACTGCCAGTTTCCGGAAGCATACATTTCTCTCTTTCTTCTACTCATTTTACCCTTTCAGACAGAAAGCGCAAATCCTAAAAACAATAATGCCGGAAATTCCGGCATTATCGGTACAGATCATAAACGACGGTTCTTTCGTAATAGTGAGTCGCTTCGTCGATCGCATGGGAAGCCGAGAAGAACTGAATCGTTCCGCCGCCGAGAACCGTCTGACGGATCATGTTCTTCTTCTGCATGATCGCCTTCACTTTCATAAAGGATTCACAGTTGGTATCCAGATCAAGATACTTCTTCCAGACCTGTTTTCCTTCATGGATCATGCTGGCGCCGCAGATTTTTACCGGCCGGCAGTCGCAGCGGTATTCGGCCAGGTGCATGCATGTGCATGTGTCGAAGTCCGTTCCCAGCAGCAGCACCGAGCCTTTCAGTTCATACAGTCTGGCACACGGTGATTCTTCCGAAAGCGGGAAGTGCACGGACTGCCGGTTGCACAGCAGTTTGGCATATCTGCCCCAGGCCGCATAACTGACCGCCGGATGCGAGGAAATCACCACACCTTCCCGGTGCCGGAAGTTTTCCGCCACTTCACCCATCGCACGAATGTTGCCGTTGCGGCGGTCATACGGAGGAATCGCTTCCCGGATCTCTTTATAAAGATATGGTTCGATGCCCGGATACTGCCAGTCGCTGGGCTCGCTGTTGTCAATGTTCTGAGTCGGCATCAGGATCGTGCCGCCGTCGCCGCAGATTTCCATCAGGGCGTCGACCACTGTCCTGGCTCCGCCGACAATATAGTCAAACGAAGACATCTTCGAATGCACTTCGATGATCTGACTGCCGCTGACACCAAGTTTCTTCAGCGCTGTGATCAGCATATCCTTGGTGACCGGCTGGGCAACTGTCCTTTTCGTTTTATCCATAAAGATTACCTGTAATATTCCTTCGCGATTTCCGTGCCTACGGCAGCGTTGTTGAAAACCAGCTGGATGTTCGCGGCAAGTGATTTGCCTTCCGTGATCTCGGCGATGCGGGCCAGCAGGAACGGCGTGCACTCCTTGCCTTTGATGCCCTTTTCGTCCATATCCCGGATCGCCTGTTCAATATGGGCATTGATGAAAGCCGGATCCATGGATTCCGCTTCCGGGATCGGATTGGTGATCAGCACACCGCCGTCAAGACCAAGTTCTCTTTTGGCTCTGACGATATCAGCCGCTTCTCTGGCGTTTTCCACTCTGGCGTCGACTTTCAGTCCGGACGTACGGGTATAGAATGCCGGCAGTTCATCGGTCTGATAGCCGAGGACAGGCACGCCTTTCGTCTCGAGGACTTCCAGTGTTTTCGGCAGATCAAGAATCGCTTTGGCACCGGCGCAGATGACTGTCACGTTGGTGCGGGCCAGTTCTTCCAGATCAGCCGAGATATCAAAGGTTTCCTCTGCGCCTCTGTGAACACCTCCGATACCGCCGGTTACGAAGAATTCCACACCGCCCAGCGCGGCGATGATCATCGTTGTCGCAACGGTTGTCGCACCCCAGGATTTTCTCGCCATGATGACCGGCAGGTCGCGGCGGGACACTTTCGGAATACTCATGCCGCGGCGGCCGAATTCCTCGATTTCTTCCGGATTCATACCGACGACACCCACACCGTCAATAATGCCGATGGTGGCCGGCACACCGCCGTGCTCGCGGACGATCTTTTCCACGGAAAGCGCTGTCTGCACATTCTGCGGATACGGCATGCCGTGGGAAATGATCGTGGATTCCAGGGCGACAACCGCTCTTTTTTCTTTTAAAGCCTGTTCGACTTCGGGATTTACTCTGATCAGCATAAATTGACCTCTCTTATTTCCATTGACGCCTCTGCCTCCGCAATATCATTCAGACACAGCCGGCGCCGGTTTACCGCATCCTGTTCGATCGTCATGACTGCCGCGCTGATGGCGGACCGGACTGCCTGCTGCGGACTTGTACCGTGCAGACGCCGGGTCAGATACGCACCGAGAAAGGAATCACCGCCGCCGGTCGCATTGTCCAGATCGATCAGCCGGTGGGTAAACCATACTTTTTCTTTTTCCGTCCCCAATAATACACCCTGTTCAGCCATGGAAATAATGATTTCCTTTACGCCCTTCGCCAGGAACCAGTCAAGACTCCGGACGGCGCTTTCCTCATCGACGATCTCGATACCGTTCAGCTGCTGTGCCTCATAGACATTCGGTTTGAAAATGGCCAGTGAGGACAGTACGTCCTGCAGTCTGTGGCATTTGGAAGCGCTGACCGGATCCGCCGCCAGAGCGCATGGCGCGTTTTCCGCTACATAATGGATGCATTCCAGTTCAAGGTTGGCATCGATGACAATCATATCATTCTTTGTCAGTCCTGACAGCACCGGTTTCAGATGCTCCGGCTTCATTTCGCGAAGATTGCGCATGTCGCTCATCGCCACCCGCATGTCATGGTTGCTGTCGAGAATGGCAATATACATCGAACTCGGATAATCATCACTGACTATGCTGAAGGAAGTATCCATGCCCAGCGCTTCGCAGTCCGCTTTCATCGTCCGGCCGTAACTGTCGGAAGAAAACACCGAAACAAACAGCGGCTTTTCACCAAGCAGTGCCAGGATCTGGGCAATATTTCTGCCCACGCCACCGAAGCTGACATTGATCACACCGGGATTGGAGTCAAAATTGCGGAGCGGCTCCAGACTGGCTCCGCAGATATCGATATTGGATCCGCCAATCACACAGATTCTTTCCTGCATATGCAACTGTCTCCTAGTGAACGATCTTGACAGCCGGTTCCATCGCCTTCCGCAGCCGCCGGATCGCCTCATCGACTTCCAAAACTTCCTGCTGATCGTCCTTCAGCAGAAGATATCCTTCCAGCAGCGCGGCTTTAAGTTCGGTGCTGTCGGACGCGTCCATCGCCGAAAGATCAATGCCGTTGCAGTCCTGCAGCAGCTCATCCAGTTCATTCAGTTTTTCCATCAGATCGTGTTCTTTGCGGACTTCATCCAGAAGTCTGGCGAGCGTCCAGTTTTCATTGACTCTGGTGCGGACGATGACCGTTCCATCAAACGGTCTGCCGGCTTCCTCAAAAGCCTTCAGCAGACGGATCAGATCCTCGGAACTGACGCCGTCCATCAGCATGTATTCACCTTCCCCTTCCGCGTGCATGTTATCCAGGTCGTCATTCAGTTCAAAAAGGTCTCTGACGAGCACCGGCATGCATGTGTCACTGAGAATATACATCGCAACATCATAGCCGATCGCGATATTCTGATACAGATCGGCGTCTATTTCATTGATTCCATAAAGCAGTATTTTTTTCATGATTCCATTTTATCTTATTCTGACGCATAATCCCATCCTTAGCATTGGCCTTCCCTTTTTCATGAATTGTCATTAAAATAGGAATTGCATCAGGAGGAAGTGTTTATGACAATGCCGATCTATGAATCTGCGGAAGATTATCTGGAGGCGATTCTTCGCATTCAGGAAGAAAAAGGAGTCGTTCATTCCGTTGATATTGCCGAACTGAAACACTTCTCCAAAGCAAGTGTCAGCGTCGCAATGAAAAAGCTGCGTGAGAACGGCTATATCACGATGGAAAAAAACGGCGTCATCAATCTGCTCAAACCGGGCCGGGAAATCGCCGAGCGCATCTATGAACGCCATCAGTTCCTGACCAATCTCTTCGTCGACCTGGGGGTCGATCAGGAGACCGCCGAAGACGATGCCTGCAAAGTCGAGCACGATCTCAGCGAAGTCACTTTCCAGAAGATCAAGGACGCATATCTGGCAAAGAAGATCTGAAACAGCCCATGGCTGTTTTTTTTTATATTCTTCCGTGAAAAAAGGCCCGCATTTTCATGCAGGCCCGAATCGGTCAGAACTTTCTTATTTGACTTTGACAGATGTGATATGCGGGTTCATTCCTTCATACCAGTAAAGGAAGCCTTCCATATCAATGACATCGCCGACCTTGAGGTTTTCAACAGCGTTGTAAACTTCTGTCGTGCTGTCGGTCAGATAAGATTCAACTGTGAATGTGTACTTCTTGCCGTCCAGGGAAGCGTCGAAGTAGAGGTCATCGCCTTCGTTGCCGGAGTTGTCCCAGTTGTAATAGAAAGCATGTCCGTCACCCTTGTCTTCGACTGTCAGTCCGTTGAAACCGACCTTCTGGTTCATGAAGCTGACCAGTTCATCCGTTCCGAGAGCGGAAGTGACATCGGTAACCGGAGCGATCCATTTGCCGTCTGCCAGTTCAAATGTGGCTTCAGCGACTTCAATGACACCGGTGCCTTCCGGCCACTGTGTCTTGGTGCCTTTCACGCGGATCAGCTGACCTTCTGTCAGTTTCTTGTAGTCATCTTCAGAACATGCCATGTTGTAGAACAGATAACCGCCGTCTTTGTCCTGAGCGTAAACGGTCGCAGTATCCTGCCACCAGGACTGCTTGCCCTGAACAAATGCTTCGACGACGACTTCGCTGCCCATGTCAGCTGCCATAAAGTCAGCATAACTCATAACGCCTTCCGACTTTTCAACATCAGCGGTCTGCTCTGTTGTTTCAGCCGGTTTCTCTTCCTGCTTGGCTCCGCAGCCAGCGGCCAGCAGTACTGAGAGTGTCAATACTGAAGCAAATACCTTTTTCATTCTTTCTCTCCTTGTTGTAGATCATTCTACGGTTTTATTATAAACGGTTTTTGATAAAGCGTATGAATTATCAATTGCTTTTGCGGCGGTTTTTTGCCTGCTCGTATGCGTAATAGATACCCATCAGCACCCAGATCACCACCAGGGTGATCAGCAGGTTGCGGGAAGCGGCGGGCAGTTCGCCCAGTTCCGCCTTGCCGGCCGCGGCGCTGCCGAGGTTGTCGAGGTGATACAGCGACGTCACGCTGGCGAAGAGTTCATCCAGATAAGCGTCGTCGATCTCCTCCTTGCGTCGCACGGATTTCGTCACGCTTTCGATCATCTGGCCAGCCGCATCACGCACCGAAGCCGAGCCGTTGAAGACCGGTGTGACAAAGGTATGCGCGACGTTGTCCATCAGCAGTTGTGACGCTTTGATCTTGACGTCGTAATGGATCGTGTTGTCCGTTCCGATCAGCGACAGATATTCCTGGTAGGACGGATCATTCTGGGCCCGCAGGGTCACCGGCACGTAGCCTTCCGTTTCGGCATAGGCAATCTGCACGTCGTTGCTCAGAAGATACTGGGCGAACAGCCATGACGCCAGCACCTCCTGCGGATCGTGCTTGTTGAAGACGCAGACCGACGGTCCCTGGGAAATCATCTTTGGATCAGACGGATCGAACTGCGGCACGGTCATGACTTCCGTTTCAAATTCCACGAAACGGTCGGCACTGATATCGGAAAGCGGCGCGTAGGTTCCCATCCAGGTTGAACCGGCTGTCGAGTCAATGGCGAACAGACACTGACCGGCATTCAGGAAGTTGGCCGGATAACTGGAAATCTTAAACGTCGAGAACGCCTTGGTGCGGCCATGTTCGCCGATCATTTTCAGCAGATCCTTGGTCGTGTCGTTGAACATCAGGATCTCGCCGTCGGCTGTCGAATAGCCGGACCCCTTCTGTTCGATCATCTGGATCATCATATTGTCGGTTGACTTGTAGATAATCGGAATCATGACCTTCTGACCGTTGACGAGGAAGTTGTCTTCCTCATCCTTCTGCATGGCTGCTTCCGCGACTTCGAACATGAAGTCCCAGGTCAGTGTTTCCGGCAGCGTATAGCCCAGTTTTTCGACAAATGTCCGGTTGACATAAACCGCTTCCGTCGAACGCATGTACGGCAGAGCGTAATAGTGATCCTGGAACGAGCATTCGTTCAGGAACTGGGGGACGATCTCTTTTTCACTTACTGAATCATAGACGACTTCACTGCCGCCCAGGCCGTATTTCGGATCGGTAAAGAGATCATCCAGACTGATCACGGCATTGCCGGTCAGATAGGTTGCGATATGGTCCGGATAGGTAATGCAGATATTCGGCGTCGTGTTGGTCGCGATGTTGGTAATGACGTCGTTGTAGATCTTGCCGTAATCGGTATACAGACGCAGATTGACATGGATATTCGGATAATACTCTTCAAAATCCTTGATCGCCTGTTCGTAGATCATTGTCTGTGTCTTGTTGGTGTCATTCTTGGCCCAGAAAGTGATTTCAAACTGACGGCTGGTATCGAAGGCTTCGGGAATCTCAAAGGCTGCAGCGGCAGAGGAGCCGTGGCAGCCGCTCAGCAGACCTGCCAGCAAAGCGGCCGAAGCGAGAATCTTTCCTGTCTTTTTCATCCTTTCGTACCTCCCCGGGAGACACCTTCCATGATCTTTTTATGGAAAATCAGGAACAGCACGATCAGCGGAATGGAAATGACGACGACAGCCGCCATCATGGCCGGAATGTTTTCACGGCCGAAGCCGCTTTCACGGATGGTCTGAATACCGTTGGACACCAGGAAGTATTCCTGTTTGTCGGTGATCAGGCGCGGCCATACATAGGAGTTCCAGCATTCGATGATCTTCAGAATGGTAATCGTGACGATCGTCGGTGAGCAGATCGGAATCATGACCTTCCACAGATACTTGAAATCGGAAGTGCCGTCCACTTTCGCGGCTTTGTACAGTTCGTCGGGAACCTGTTCGAAGTTTTCCTTCAGCAGATAGATGTAAAAGATCGATGTGACGGAAGGCAGGATCAGACCCCAGAACGTGTTGCGCATGCCCCAGTTGGTGATCGTGACGAAGTTGGTAATGATGACCAGCTCGTTGGGAATCATCATCAGAGAAAGGAACATGCCGAACGTCATGTCACGGCCGGCGAATTTCAGTCTGGCAAAGGCAAACGCCGCCAGGACGATCACCGCCAGCATGATCGCTGTCGTCGACAGAGTGAAGATAATGGTGTTGCTGAAATATCTGGCCAGCGGCACCGCCGTGAAGGCTTCTTTGTAATTCTCCATGGTCGGTGAAGCGGTGAAGAACTGCGGAATGTATTCGCCGTTGTAAGCACTGTAACTCTTGATCGATGTCAGCAGCATCCAGTAGAACGGGAACAGAACGATCAGCGCCCAGAGGGTAAGCAGAACATACGTGAGCGTCGTGCGGATACTGTCATTCCGCTTCTGCTTTTTTTCAATTTTTAAGTATTCACTGTTGGTTGTCATACACTTAACCTCTTAAACCGCCGTCGATTTCCTGCTGATCAGCAGATTGATGCAGGTAATCGTCAGAACGATGGCGAACAGAATCAGGGCCGCTGCCGAAGCATAGGACGGATAGCCGCCGCCGGTTCCGTACAGCATGTCATAGACGTAGCCCACGATCGTATTCATGCCGGCCGCGTTCAGGTCCGTGCCGAACAGCGCGACAGCGTCTGAGTACGCCTTGAAGGCACCGATAAAGCCGGTAATGATCAGATAGAACAGCATCGGGGCGATCATCGGCAGCGTGATCCTCGTAAAGATCCGCCATTTCGTCGCGCCGTCGACTTTGGCTGCTTTGTAATAATCCGGATTGACGGATGCCAGGGCACTGGTCAGGATCAGGATCTTGAACGGCAGAACCACCCAGACGGTATAGAAGCAGAGCACGAACATCTTGGCCCAGTAAGGACCGTCGATGAAGTCGACCGACGTGCCGCCGAAGCTCTGGATCAGCAGATTGACAAGACCGTCGCTGTAAGCGGTCTTTTTGAACAGGATCATGAAGACCAGGCCGACTGCCAGTGTGTTGGTCACATACGGCAGGAAGAAGATCGTCTGAAACAGTTCCTTCAGTTTCGTGATCGAATTCAGGCCGACCGCGATCAGCAGCGCGATGCCGGTGGAAAGCGGCACGGTAATGATAACCAGAATGAACGTATTCTTCAGGGCCTGAATGAAATACGGATCGTGAAGAACATAGGCATAGTTGTAAAGACCGATGCCGAATGATGTCTGGGAAGCGGAGTTGTATCCTTCTTCCACGGAATAGACAAGGACATCAAACAGCGGATAGATCATGAACACGGCCAGAAAAGCCAGGGCAGGCAGAAGATAGATCCATCCTTTCAGTGACTGTTTTTCCATAACGTCACCTCTTATTCCAGCACGCTGTAATCAAGCGCCTGTTCCGTATCATCCGCGAACAGGATCGTCTTGAACGGCTTCAGACGGAAGCGGACCGTATCGCCTGTCACCTTGTTTTCCGCGCTGATGATCGAACATACGGTGGGGTTACGGGAAGCCGGGTGGGAAGATACGACACTGGTGTCACGGCCCATGACCTGCACACCGGTCAGGCTGCAGCAGAGCGGTCCGTTTTCATCAAGGATGAAACCTTCCGGACGGATACCGACGATTACCTTGCGGTCTTCGAGATCGACCTTCATGACTGCGTCTTCACCGATATACAGCATATGATCTCTGACTTCACCGTCGAAAACATTGATCGGCGGCGTGCCGAGGAAACTGGCCACGAACAGATTGACCGGATGATCATAGACGTCCTGCGGATTGTCGATCTGCTGGACAACGCCCGCTTTCATGACAACGATCTGATCGGAGATACTCATCGCCTCTTCCTGATCGTGGGTTACGAAGACGGTCGTGATGCCGGTCTCGCGCTGAATGCGGCGGATCTCCTCACGGGTCTGCAGACGGAGACGGGCGTCAAGATTGGAGAGCGGTTCGTCGAGAAGCAGGACACGCGGACGCTTGACTAAAGCGCGGGCAATCGCGACACGCTGCTGCTGGCCGCCGGACATCTGCGCCGGCTTGCGCTCCAGATACGGTTCGATCTGAACCAGGCGGGCTGCTTCCATCGCCTTTTCTTTCATTTCTTCCTTGCTCAGCCTGTCTTTGCCCTTGAAGTTTTCCAGCGGGAACATAATGTTCTGCAGGACGGTCATGTGCGGATAGAGCGCATAACTCTGGAAGACCAGACCGATGCCGCGGTTTTCCGGCGGCAGATTGGTCACGTCGTCATCCCCGAAAAAGATCTTTCCGCTGGTCGGTGTTTCCAGGCCGCTGATCAGATTCAGCGTCGTGCTCTTGCCGCAGCCGGAAGGTCCCAGAAGGCCGATCAGTTTGCCGTCCGGAATCTCAAAAGTAAAGTCATTGACAGCTGTCACATCCGGGCCTTTGTCGCGGCTCGGATATATCTTGGTCAAATTCTGAAGTACCACTTTCATATCGATTATCCCCTCTCATGCAGAAACTCCTTTTTCCGCACAATTATTTATGTTTTTATTGTACCTTCCCGACGGCATTCGTGCAAAAAAAGCATATCTTTTTCGATATGCTCAGAATTCCTCCGCCCACTCGGGACAGCAGTGCAGCTGCAGATGCTGTTCGAGAATATAGGCGGTATGCAGAAGAACGTCTTCCCGGAAAGGTCCGGCCATCAGGTAATAACTGCAAGCCTGCCAGTTTTCCGCATCCCCTTCACAGGCCGGCAGACTCAGGCAGGGATTGCCGGAAATCGGTGAAATATTACTGCAGGGACGGCTGCCGCAGCTGAGCAGGCAGTCGGTGCCATATTCAGCAAGCGTTCCCAGCAGCCTTTCTTCCGAAACCTTCTGCAGTTCCAGACGTCTTTCGATGTATTCCTTCTCCAGCAGGCGGCCGCTTTTCGCGTCGCTGCTTTCAAGCAGATCCTGGCCATGGACAAGACAGGTGCCGGCATGGGCTCTGTTGTAGGCAATGATGTCAGCAAGACTGCGGCAGGCGGAGGAATGATTGCTGAGATAGAGATTGAGTCCCTGTTTGAATTCATGCATCAGTGCTTCCGATTCATCCAGATAGGCATCTTCCAGTTCCGCTTCCACAACTTCCGCGCCGGCTTCTTTGAGAATGGCGCTTGCTTTCCGCAATGCTTCATACTCCCGCTCGCTGCCGTTGTTGAAGAAAACAGCGACTTTCAGTCCCTTGCCGTCTCTGTTCAGCGCCGCGGGATAATCCCGGATGATCTGCCGGCCGGTAGCGGCGTCTTTTTCGTCTTTGCCGGCAATCGCCTGCAGAACATACGCGCAGTCGGCCACGCTGGTGCCCATCGGACCGGCCGTATCCTGGATATTGCTGATCGGCAGAATGCCGCTGCGGGAAACAAGGCCGACGGTCGGTTTGATCGAAACGATGGCGTTGGCAATGGCCGGTGACATCAAAGATCCATCGGTCTCGGTACCAATCGCATATGGCACAAAGCGGGCGGAAACAGCGACGGCTGAACCGCTGGAACTGCCGGAAGGATCCACCCCGGGAACATAGGCGTGCACGACCTGGCCGCCGCGGGAACTGTAGCCGGAAGGCATATCCTGACGGGACATGAAATAGGCGAATTCGGAAAGATTGCTTTTACCGAGGATCAGAGCACCCGCATCGCGCAGCCGTTTTGTCACCATCGCGTCTTCTTCCGCGATCAGATCCGAAAGCGCCAGGGAGCCGGCTGTTGTATGCATGTTACGGATATCGATGTTGTCTTTAAGAAGCACCGGCACGCCATGCAGCGGCGAACGTCTGCCCTTCTCCTTGATCTCCGCGTCGATCCGATCGGCTTCAAAAAACACGTCGGCATTGATCTCCGCGACACTGTTCAGTTTTCGTCCGGCACTGTCATTTGCGGCAATTGCCGTAAGACATTTCCGCACCAGGTCCCGGCACGTCCATTTTCCTTCTTCGATACCGCGGGATAATTCTTCGATTGTCATATCTGTTCCGCCTTTCTTTTTTTCCATCTTACGCAACCCACTCAATACCGACAACCAACATGCACGTAAAAAGACAGATCCGAAAGGATCTGCCTGATCATCTGTTATTTCAGTTATGCTCCGCATAACGCAGCCGGCAGAACAGCGCCGCCGCAAACAGCAGCATGGAACAGCCAAACTCACCGGTATACAGATACCAGCTGTTATTATCCCGTGTCAGCGCACCGGCATGAGCAGCGGCCGGATCAAGAACGGTCAGTTCCGTCGTTACGGCACCGTCGTCAAAACGGATCTCCACGTCATGCCTTCCGGCCGCCAGCCTCTGCAGGAACCCACCGGTCAGAATAACCGTCCTTTCTGACGCATTCACAGTGAAACAGTCTTCGGAAAGAACCTTTCCGTCGACGGAGATGCTTTGGAAGTGATCGAAGGAAGTTTCGTCCTCTCTGCTTCGCTGCACTTTCAGTACATACGCCGCGCCGCTTCCCTTTGTCCAGCTGCCGTCTTTTCCCACAGCCAGTGTATACAAAGCCGGTTCCGGGATCAGCGTGGGAATGGCTTCCGTTTCATGATGCGACGGATCACGGCCGCAGACACGCACCTTTTCCCCTTCGGCGTCATATGTCGGTTCCTTCGTGACGGTCCATTCACCCCAGTCATGACCGTATGCGCCGTCAATGATTTCGGATCTAGCCAGTTCCTTTCCGCAGACCGTACAGTAAGCAGCTTCGTCGTGATGCCCGTCGGCTTCGCATGTCGGATCTGTTTCATTTTCAATCACGATTTCGGAAGGAATGTGCTGCTGGCGGATAATCACGGCTTCTGTTTCCGCCGGTGCGAATGTCTCTGGATCAATACCGAGAATGACATTTTCACCGCCGTTGTATTTTGTCAGGATGATATTCTCACCATCGATCGCCACCAGTGACGCATTGCCGGAAGTCTTCAGGTATCCGGCTGTCAGGGAGGTGTAGTAGATATTTGACAGAACACCCTCCGCCAGCGGTCTGGGCGGCCGATCGGTCAGGATCGGATCGTCGTCTTCCTCTTCTTCCTCAGATTCCGCTTCTTCAGCTGCCGGCATTTCTTCTTCCGCCGCAGGCTCACTGTTCTGCAGCAAAAGTGAAGCCGGTGTGCTGTCGATCTGAATATTCATGGTGCCGCCTGGCGGGCAATAGTATTCTGCCGGATCGATGGAATGATTATGACCGCTGAGGAACAGGACATCGCGGATCACGGATGCGGTCTGATCGGTGGATGTGATTCCTTCCACACCGGTCGCTGCGTAGTTCAGTGCTTCATTCCAGTAGATCGCGCCTCGATTGTCTGCCCGCTTCGCAATCATCGGCACATGGCACAGAACAATGAGAGGGATCGTATGATCGATACCGCTGACCCAGTCCTTGAACTGCTGAGCCGCTTCCTGGCTGAGTGTGGAACCGGTCGACATTTCATAATGGGCAATACCGTAAACATAATAGGCCGTCGAGCCATCGTCATTTCTGCCTTCGTAAATCACGCCCGAGCCGTAGCCGCCCATGCATTTGACGACGGATTCCGTATCGTCGACGTTCTCGTCATGGGCCGCCCACAAAATGGCGAAGTTCGATGCCGGAAAACTGCTGCCCAGAACGGTCTGCACTTCACTCAGGATCTGGGATGATGCGAACGGCGGAGCATCCTTGCCGCGGCCGCCAACCATGTCGCCGATCAGACAGACATATTCCAATGTGTCCGGCATCCCCATCATGGCGTTTTCGATACTGCCTTCGGTATTATGGTAATCCGAGGCAAAAGCCAGATAATGGACTTCCGTCTGATTTTCATCCAGTGCCTGTGTGCTGAAAATCAGATTGCCGCTGAGAATGGCAATTGCCAGAAACAGCCGAATGATCAGTTTCACCATAACTGTCAGCTCCTTTCCACGATCTAACTTTTACCATTTTACTGGTTTTATCTTTGATACAAAAAAAACTGCCAGAAAACGGAATGATTTTTCCGTTGTCTGACAGTTTCTGTTTCATTACAGCTTTTTCTGCAGAGCCTCCAGCGCTGCCACGATGACTTCCGTGAAGGTCGGATGACCGTGAATGACCTGCAGCATTTCCCCGACGCTCATGCCGGACGCAGCGGCGGCAGCCAGTTCCTGGATCAGATCCGTCGCCCTTTCGCACATCATGACGGCACCGACGATCCGGCCGCTTTCCTTTTCGGCCGTGATCTTGACGAAGCCTCTTTCCCCGCCGCTGATCAGCGATCTGGCGTTGGCCATCGTATTGGCTTTGCCGCTGACCACGGAAAGTCCTTTGGCCAGAGCTTCCTTTTCACTGAGACCGACAGCGGCGATTTCCGGTGCGGTATAGACGCCGGACGGGATCACCTGCAGATTCCGGTGTCCGTCGGTACCGGTCATATGGGCAACCGCGTTGACAGCCATCGCCATGGCGGTATGGGCAAGCTGGGGATATCCGGCCGCCGCGTCACCAATGACATACAGCCCTTCCATATCGGAACAGCCGTTTTCATCGACAACGATACGGCCTTTTTCTTTCGTCGGTGCTTCCCCCGCAAACAGATCGTTCGCGGCTTTACGGCCGGTCGCAATCAGGACTTTTTCCGCCGTGACACTCTTCAGCGCGCCTTTTTCCTCATAACTCAGCGTCAGACCATTCTCCGCCGCTTCGATTTTTTTCGCGAATGCCTTGCAGTGGACGTCAATGCCACGTTTCTTATACAGCATGGCAAGACTGCGGCCGGCCTCACTGTCCAGGGTCGGCAGAAGATTGTCCATTGCCTCAAGAATCGTGACCTGGGTTCCGAAGGACTCGTAAATGCCTGCCAGTTCACAGCCGATGACACCTCCGCCGATAATGATCAGACTGGCAAATACGGGAACATCCTTCAGGATATCGTCACTGCTGATGACACCCGCAAGATCACTTCCTTCGATCGGCAGTCCGGCCGGAACACTGCCGCTGGCCAGAATTACATGGTCAGCACTCAGTTCTTCTTCATTGACGCGGACGGTATGGCCGTCCACGATCACGGCATGGCCGCTGATCACGGTGATGCCGCATGCTTTCAGCTGCTTTTCCAGACCGCTTCTCAGCGTGCCGACGACCTGTTCCTTCTTCGCGTTCAAAGCCGGAATATCGAGCCTGGCGCTTTCAAGAACGATACCGTCATCCGCAGCGTGTTTCATCTCCCGGTAGAGATCTGCTGTATGGACCAACGTTTTGGTCGGAATACAGCCGCGGTTCAGACAAGTGCCGCCGATTTCTCTTTCTTCGATCAGCGCTGTATTCAGTTTCTTCGCGGCCGCTTCAAAGGCAGCCGTGTAGCCGCCCGGTCCGCCGCCGACGATGATCAGATCATAATGCATTTCATACCTCCTGGTTCAGGATCCATGCCGCGATATCGCGGTATTCCTCTTTTCCGCATTTCTGCAGAGC
Source organism: Solobacterium sp. (assembly GCA_017404505.1). Classification (GTDB taxonomy): domain Bacteria; phylum Bacillota_I; class Bacilli_A; order Erysipelotrichales; family Erysipelotrichaceae; genus Bulleidia. Next base: position 15,041 of record JAFRCE010000009.1, read on the forward strand.
TTCATACATACAAGACGATGAAAAGACACAGCCGCATAGAATTTCTTTCAGCCGGCTGGCGATTTCCGTGTCCATGGCATCCGTCCAGACAGTCAGATCCGCGATTCGGCCCGCTTTGATCCGGAATTCCAGACGGATCCCGCCCCATGCGAAACGGTTCTCCAGAAACAGATCAAAGGGCGGATTCCTGCCGTATGTCCATGCCTCGGAAGAAAACCGCTCCTCTTCCTTCCGCAAAGCCTCCGGGTCAATGATCAGATTCGTTTCCGCTTCTGTTTTGAGTGTTTCTTCACAGCTTTTGATGATTTCTTCCTTCAGGATGCCGATATCCGCTTTACCGCAGATCTCTTTCAGACTGGTTACCCGGCTGCGGACGGAATCAACGCCCTTCGCCTTCAGTTTGGCGGGATCCGCGTTCAGATACATTCCCATGCGGGAAAGATCGCTGTTCACCAGCAGCGTGCCATGCTGGCAGGAAAAGCCGCGGTGATGCTGGTAAGCATTGCCGGAAATCTTTTTTCCCTGCGCCAGTATATCGTTGCGGCCGCTCATTTCCGTTTCAATGCCGAGGGCAGCCAGCGCCTTCATGATCATCCGGGTCTGTCTTTCAATGTCGAAAAGCCTGTCTTCGGCTATGAAGGAGAAATTCAGAGTGCCGAGATCATGATAAACAGCCCCTCCACCGGAAGGACGGCGCACTATCGTGACGCCGTCTCTTTCGATATTCTTCAGATTGCATTCTTTCCAGATATTCTGGTTGCGGCCGATGACAACGGTGTTGTCGTTCTGCCACAGATACAGGATCACGGTGTTTTCCTTCGCGGTTTCCAGCAGAACCGCTTCCAGCGCCAGATTATGACGCGGATCGGTGCTGTCGGAAACGATCAGGGAAAGACGCTCAGTCATCAAAGTGGTACCGCAGCACCGGATGCCGGGCAGCTTTGACTTCGTCAGGTCTTGTGATCGGCGAATGATATGGTGTATGGTGCATCGCCTCCGGATCCGCTTTCGCCTTCGCGTAGATTTCCAGGAAGGCAGCCGCGGCCGCGTCCAGGGTTTCCTTGGATTCGGTTTCTGTCGGTTCCACCATCAGTGCTTCATGAACGTTCAGCGGGAAGTACATTGTCGGCGGATGCATGTCATAGTCCTGCAGCGCCTTGGCGATATCCATGGCACTGACGCCGATTTCCTTCTTCTCCCTCTCCAGGGTCAGAACGAACTCATGCATGCAGACACCTTTGTTGGTGACGTCATAGGTACCTTCCAGCAGGTGTTTCAGATAGTTGGCGTTGAGCACGGCATTCTGCGCGACAGCCGGCACTCCCTCTCTGCCTAAGGAAAGCAGATAGGTGAAAGCCTTGACGACGACCAGGAAGTTGCCGTGGAAACTGCGTACGGCGCCGATGCTTTCCGGACCTCTGTCCTGCCATGCGTAGCGGCCGTCTTCCCAGACGACTTTTTCGCCCGGCAGATAAGATGCCAGGAAGGATTTGCAGCCGACCGGACCGCTGCCCGGACCGCCGCCGCCATGCGGAGTGGAGAAGGACTTGTGCAGATTCAGGTGAATGCAGTCAAAACCCATATCACCAGGTCTTGCGATACCCATGACCGCGTTCAGATTGGCGCCGTCATAGTAGCAGAGACCGCCCGCTTCGTGCACGATATCCGTGATTTCGCGGATGTGTCTGTCAAAAATGCCAAGCGTGTTCGGATTCGTCAGCATCAGACCGGCGGTGTCTTCACCGCATGCCTCACGCAGTTTATCCAGATCGACACAGCCGTCTTCGGCTGAGGGAATATTGACGACGGTAAAACCGCACATCGCCGAACTGGCCGGATTGGTGCCGTGCGCGCTGTCCGGAACGATGATCTTGTTACGGGCTGTATTGCCGTGCAGTTCATGATATCTCTTGATCAGCATCAGGCCGGTCAGTTCGCCATGGGCGCCGGCCGCCGGCTGGAATGTCATGGCATCCATGCCGGTGATCTCACAGAGATATTTCTCGGCTGTCGCGAGCACTTCCAGACAGCCCTGCACGTTGTCCTGCCGAGGATGGACGTCAGCGAAGCCTTCCAGAGCCGCAGCCTGTTCGTTGATCTTCGGATTGTATTTCATCGTGCAGGAACCGAGCGGATAGAAACCATCGTTGACGCCGAACGTCTGGCCGGCGAGTTCCGTATAATGCCGGCTGATATCGGTTTCCGAGAGTTCCGGCAGACGCAGCGCCTGTTTGCGTGTTCTTGCCGGCAGGCATGCCGGTACGTCGAGTTCCGGCAGGATCGCGCAGGATCTTCCCTTCACGCTTCTTTCGAATAATGTCTTCATGCCGACACCTCCTTTACCAGGGCATCGATCTCTTCTTTGCTGTTGAGTTCCGTCGCACACCAGAGGATACCGTTTTCGACCGGCAGGCCGCCGAGGATCCCCTTCTCTTCCAGTCTGGCAAGCAGGGACTGCGGATCCGCGCATTTGGTCACGAATTCATTGAAGAAATCCGCTTCGAAGCATCTCTTCAGACCGGCTTTTTCCAGTTCGGCCGCCAGATAATGCGCTTTGGCATAGCACTGAGCCGCCGCGTTCTTCATGCCTTCCGGACCCATGGCCGCCAGATATACGGCCGCCGTCATGGCACAGAGAGCTTCGTTGGAACAGATATTGGAAGATGCCTTTTCGCGGCGGATATGCTGCTCACGGGCCTGCAGGGTCAGAACGAACGCTCTTCTTCCTTCCGAATCCTCGGTTTCACCGACGATACGGCCCGGCAGTTTGCGCATCATTTTGGCAGTGGCCGCCATAAAGCCGAGGTATGGTCCGCCAAAGGACAGCGGCATACCGAGCGGCTGGCCTTCACCGACCGCGATATCGACACCGCATTCAGCCGGTGTTTCCAGCAGGCACATCGCGAACGGCTCCATGCCGGCAATGACCTGCAGACCAAGGGCATGCGCTTTTTCAGCGATGTCTTTCAGGTCTTCGATGACACCGTAGTAATTCGGCTGCTGCACATAGACACAGCTGGCTTCGCCATCCAGACCGCTCAGGTCGGTCAGACCGTCTTTCAGAGGCAGAACGACAACTTCCTCGGAAGCCGTCCAGCAATAGGTGCGGATAACTTTCAGGGTATCCGGATGGATACCGGCTGAAACAAACACCTTCTTTTTCTTCGGGGTGCGGCACATACTGATGGCTTCGGCCGCCGCCACTGCTCCGTCATAGACAGACGCGTTGGCGACATCCATGCCGGTCAGTTCGCAGATCATCGTCTGATATTCAAAGATGGACTGCAGCACACCCTGGGAAATCTCCGCCTGATACGGTGTGTAAGCAGTGACGAATTCTTCTTTGTTGACGACGCTCTTCACGATCGCTGGAATATAGTGCTTATATGCACCGGCGCCGCGGAAAACAGAGTCATAGACTTTGTTTTTGCCGGCCAGACGGCGCATTGTCCGGGCTGTTTCCAGTTCCGACATTCCTTTCGGAAGGTCAAGCTCTTTCTGCAGTTTCAGAGCTTCCGGAACATCCCGGTAAAGATCCTTCATGGATGAAAAGCCGGCTTCTTTCAGCATTTCCTCCTGCTGCAGAACAGTTGAAGGAATATAGCCTCCCATTTCAGTGTTCCTCTTCAGCGCAGAATTTGTCGTATGCTTCGGCATCCAGCAGCTCTTCCGGGCAGCTGACGTCACTCAGCCGGAACAGCCAGGCGCCATACGGATCTTCGTTGATCTTTTCCGGGCTGTCGAGCAGTTCTTCGTTGACTTCCGTAACAGTGCCGCTGACCGGTGCGTAGACATCGGAAACAGCCTTGACGGATTCGACGTCACAGATCGTCTCGCCCTGGACAGCTTCCACGCCGACTTCCGGCAGGTTGACGAAAACCAGATCGCCAAGGGCGTCCTGAGCGAAATCACTCAGACCGACTTCACATTCTGTTTCAGATGTGAAACGGACCCATTCATGGGTTTTTGCATACTTCAGTTCTTTTGGTGTGTTCATTTTCTATTTCTCCCTTTTATAAAACGGTAATGTTACAACCTTTCCTTCAATTCTTCTGCCGCGCACGTCAACTGTTACCGGCGTGCCGGGTTCATATGCTTCATCGACCAGCGCCATGGCATAGGCGCCTTTCAGATACGGACAGTGGGTGCCGGACGTCGTATGGCCGATCAGCCTCTCATCCTGATAAACGTCACAGTGTTCTCTGGCAATGCCGCGGCCGGTGATCTGAATGCCGATCCGATGGCGGTTTTTCCTCGTGGCCATGGCATCTCTGCCGATAAAGTCCTTATTCATCTTAACACCGAAATCCAGCCCGGTTTCCAGCGGACTCACGGTTTCGTCCATTTCATGACCGTACAGCGGCATGGACGCTTCCAGACGCAGGGTGTCACGGGCGCCGAGTCCGCACGGAACAACTCTTTCATCCTTCAGCAGCTCACGCCACAGTTCCACGGCATCTTCCGGTTTGCAGTAGATCTCGAAGCCGTATTCACCGGTATAGCCGGTCTGGGAAACGATCACCTCTTTACCCAGGATCGTCGTGTTGATGAAACTATAGTATTTCTGCGGCAGTTCTGTGTATTTTCCAAGCACGTCGCCGGACAGCGGTCCCTGCAGGGCCAGCTGTGCGTATTCGTCCGAGACGTCGGCGAATTCTACTTCACCAAAGAGATGGTCTTTGATCCAGGCGACGTCCTTATGACGGTTGGACGCGTTGACGACGACAAAGAAGTCCTCTTCACCCATTCGGTACACGATCAGATCGTCCACACAGCCGCCGTCTTCATAGCACATGACGCCATAACGGACCCGGCCGTTCTTCAGATTCGTGTAGTCATTAGTGAAAATGTAATTCAGGTTGGCCAGGGCATCCTTGCCGCGGAAGGTCACTTCACCCATATGCGATACGTCAAACAGGCCGACGCCTTCACGTACCGCCATATGTTCTTTGATCACTCCCGTCGGATACTGGACAGGCAAAAAATAACCGGCAAAATCGACGATTCTGCCATCCAGTGCGATGTGTTCCTCATAAAGAGGGGTTTTGTTAGTCATATAGAATTATCCTCCGAAAAATCAGAAATGATTTTCTTCACTAACATTGTACCGTAATTTACTCTTTTCGGCAGGAAATCTCTCTTTTTTCACCGTTATCCGGGGCATGTGGGAATCCTCTTCGCCGATTATCCTCTACAATAACTCTCAGAAAGGAAACCGCCCATGAAACTGAAGGCCCTGAAAGCAGCTTTTCCATATACCATTCCGATTTTCGCCGGGTTCTGGTTTCTCGCCCTCGCCTACGGAATTTACATGAACGTTTCCGGCTTCAGCTTCTGGTATCCGTTCCTCATGAGCATCACCATCTTCGGCGGTTCGCTGGAGTTTGTCGCTGTCAGTATGCTGCTGGCCCCGTTCGCGCCGCTGCAGACATTCATCATGGCTTTGCTGGTGCAGGCCAGACATCTGTTTTACGGCATCTCGATGCTGGACAAATACAAAAACATGGGCTGGAAGAAGTTCTATCTGATCTTCGCCATGTGCGACGAATCCTTTTCCATCAATTACACGGCCGACATTCCGGAAGACGTCGATCGCGGCTGGTTCTATTTCTGGGTTTCCCTGCTCAACCAGTCCTACTGGGTCACCGGCGCCCTCGTCGGCGGCCTGGCCGGTTCGCTGCTGAAGTTCAACACCGAAGGTCTGGACTTCGTCATGACCGCGATGTTTGTCGTTATTTTCATGGAGCAGTGGATGAAGCAGAAAAAGCACCATACCGGACTGATCGGCATCGGCTGCACGGCTCTATGCCTGTATTTCTTCGGCAGCACTTCGTTCATGGTACCGGCCATGATCCTGATCCTTGTCATTCTGCTTGTGTTCCGCAAACCGCTGGAAGAAGGAGGTCTGCAATGAGTCCGATGACATTGCCGCAGCAGATCATGACCATCGCTCTCTGCGTGGCCGCGACCATGCTGACAAGATTCCTGCCCTTCCTCGTGTTTTCAGGAAAAAAGGAAACACCGGATACCGTCCAGTATCTCGGCAAGGCACTTCCCCTCGCCGTGTTCGGCATGCTGGTGGTGTACTGTCTGAAGAACGTGTCTCTTCTTTCCGGCAGTCATGGCATTCCCGAGCTGGCTGCCATTGCCGTCACGGTCCTGTTTCATAAGTGGAAGCGGCAGATGCTGCTGTCAATCGCGGCCGGAACCGTCTGCTACATGTTTCTGATTCAGATCATCTTCTGAGCGGAAAACATAGGCATACTCCGCAAAAACACTTATAATATCTGCGAAGGCAAACAGCCGGAAGAAAGGATCAGATTTATATGGAAGACAAAAAAATCAGAGATGAATCCCTTCTGGAAGTCAGCGGCGGCAAATGGACTCTTGAGACATTAACACCAGAAGAAAGAGAGAGATTCTACGAAGTCAGCGAAGGCCTTACCAATGAATGGGATTACATTTCTTACAATGAGTTCATCCAAGAAATGAACGAAAAATACGGAGCTAACTGAGAATTCCGCAAGCAAAAAGCCGAATCATCATGATCATGATGACACGGCTTTTCTTTATGTTTCAAAGAAACGTTATTTGACTTCTTCCGCCGCCTTGTTGACGATACGCAGGGCATTGAGCGTGCGCGGATAGCCGATATAAGGAACGTTGCGGGAAATGACTCTGACCAGAAGATCCTTGTCATTGCCAAGACGCAGGTTGGCAGCGGCGTGTGATGCCAGCTGCGGTTCACATCCGCCCTGGGCATACAGGAAACAGAACGTGACCAGTTCTCTCATTTCGATATCCAGGCCTTTGCGGGTGTAGTAGTCACCGAAGCAGTTGGCAGCCAGCCATCTGTTGATGTGTCTGGTGTCTTCCGGTCCGCTCTTCCAGAAATCATTCATATAATCCCCGAAGATCCTGACCTGGGCTTTCGTACCCTTTTCTCTTCTGTCTTCCGCCGTCGTCGTTGTCCGCGGCTCATCGGAAACCTTTACGCCGTTTTCCGCGAAGACTTCATTGCATGCCTTCAGGAACGGGAAGACTCTGCCAATACCGAGGTAGGCAGTTGCCTGATAGATCGTTTCCTTGATTTCAACCGGATCGACACCGAAGTTCAGCGCGCCTTTGAGCATGATGCGGAATTCGTCAAGGCCGCCGCATCCCAGCAATACAGCCAGCGTGCTCAGGAACGCTGTTCTGTCATCCAGATCGCACTGGCTGACGACTTCGTCCATCGCAAAGTTGGCAAACAGTTCGAAGAATTCCGGATCGCTTTTTGCGAAAGGTCCTTCTTCACTGTTTCTCATTTTTTCTCTGTAAGATTCTGCTTTTGGATTAATTGCCATGTTACTCTCCTTGTTTCTCCTCAACTATTATACTCGTTTGGAGAATACTGTCTTACTGTTTTTCAAATTCTTCCGCGACATTTTCCAGCAGACTGCGGATCGGCAGATGCTGCGGACACACACGTTCACACATGCCGCATTTGACGCAGTCGGAAGCCTTGCCGTGATTGCTGACAGCGCGCTCGTAATAGTGATTCACGTTCCAGTCCCGCTTGATTTGGGCGGAATTGTAGCTGGCAAACAAATCGGGAATGCGGATGTCCATCGGACAGGTGCTTTCCTCGATACAGTAGCGGCAGGCTGTGCAGGCGATCATGTTCTTAGAATTGAATACTTCCGTTACCTTGCGTACGGCTTCCATTTCCTTTTCGTTCAGCGGCTCGAAGTTCTCCATGAAGGAAACATTGTCCTGCATCTGTTCGAATGTACTCATACCGGAAAGAACAACACGGATATTTTTAAATCCGGCCGCGAAGCGAATGGCATAGCTGGCATTGGAGCCGCCGCCAAGTTCATCAAAGTATTTCTGGGCATCTTCGGGAAGATTGACCAGACTGCCGCCTTTCACCGGTTCCATGACCAATACCGGCTTGTCGTGCTTCTCGCAGACTTCGTATACCCGGCGTGATTCGACGGACGCGCTGTCATAATCCAGGTAGTTGAACTGGATCTGGACGATCTCAATCTCCGGATATTCACTCAGGATCCGGTCCAGAACCTCTGCCTTGTCATGGAAGGAAATGCCGACATGTCTGACTTTACCTTCTTTTTTCAGTTCGAAGGCTGTCTCGTATGCCTTGCATTTCTTGAATTTTTCAAAGACATCGCCGTTCTGCGAATGCATCAGATAGAAATCGAAGTACTCCACGCCGCAGGCATCGAGCTGGCTCTGGAAGAGCGGGCGGATATCCTCCTGTTTGTTGAAATAACTGCCGGTCAGTTTGTTGGTCAGAAGAAACCTGCTGCGGTCATACCGCGAAGTCAGGCATTCTCTGACGGCGATTTCGCTCTTGCCGCTGATGTAGCCGTGGGCAGTGTCGAAATAGTTGAAACCATGGTCAATAAAGTAGTCGACCATTTTCTTTGTCTGCTCATTATCGACTTCTTCATGCTTCATGGGAAGACGCATCATACCGAAACCAAATTTGCCATTGATAAATTCAAATTGTTCCATCTTCTGTTCCTCCTCTACTTTATTTTAACGCATGCTGACATGTTTCCGCAAAACCCGGAAAGCATGAAAAAACCGGCCGAAGCCGGTTAAGATTCATTACTTTTTGAAACCGTCACGCAGCGAGACGCTTCGATTGAAGACGAGATGGTCAGCCCGGCTGTCCTTGTTGTCGAGACAGAAGAAGCCGACACGCATGAACTGGAAGGTCGGGGCGTTGGTGCCGGTGCGGTTTTCACGGGCATCGAATTCTCTGGCGATATCGACCATGGAAGTTTCGACCTTGCAGTTTGTCAGAACCGTCAGACTTTCCGGGTTCATTGCCTCCAGGAAGTTCTTGTCCGGTCCGTCCGGATTCGGATCCGTGAACAGATTGTCGTACAGACGGACTTCGGCATCGACGCAGTTCTCGGAATCGACCCAGTGGATCGTCGCACCTTTGACCTTGCGGCCGTCCGCCGGATCGCCGCCGCGGGAATCCGGATCATATTCACACAGCACTTCCGTGACCTTGCCGTTTTCATCCTTCACACAGCCGGTGCAGGTGACCAGATATGCGCCTTTCAGACGCACTTCGTTGCCCGGATACATTCTCTTGTACTTGGGAATCGGTTCTTCCAGGAAGTCCTCTTCCTCGATCCAGAGATGACGGCTGAAGGTGATCTCGTGCGTGCCCTGGGAAGGATCGAGCGGGTTGTTCTCCACTTCAAACGTTTCTGACTGTCCTTCCGGATAGTTGGTGACCGTCAGCTTCACCGGATGCAGCACCGCCATGGTTCTTTCCGCTGTGGCGTTGAGGTCCTCTCTCAGACATCTTTCCAGTTCCGCGAAAGCGATCGTATTGGTGCTCTTGGCAACGCCGATGGAATCGCAGAAGTTACGGATGGATCTGGCGGTGTAGCCGCGGCGTCGAAGACCGCAAAGCGTCGGCATGCGGGGATCGTCCCAGCCGGACACATAGCCTTCCTCGACCAGTTGTCTCAGCTTGCGCTTGGACATTACCGTGTGATCGATGCCAAGACGGGCAAACTCGATCTGACGCGGTTTGTGATATGGGATTGAAACATTCTCAACCACCCAGTTATATAACGGTCTGTGGTCTTCGTATTCCAGCGAGCACAGGGAATGGGTAATGCCTTCCAGGGCATCCTGGATTGGATGAGCGAAGTCATACATCGGATAGATGCACCACTTCGTGCCCTGGCGGTGGTGGTTGATGTAACGGATACGGTAGATAACCGGATCACGCATGTTGAAGTTGCCACTGGCCAGATCGATCTTGGCGCGCAGCGTCATCTTTCCTTCTTCCACTTCACCGTTCTTCATCTTTTCGAACAGACGCAGGTTTTCTTCGATCGGGCGGTCACGGTACGGTGATCTGGCTGGTGTCGAAGTGTCGCCTCGGTATTCCCGGAACTGTTCCGGTGTCAGTTCACAGACATACGCCAGTCCTTTTTTGATCAGTTCGATGGCAAATTCATAGTCCTGATCGAAATAATCGGAGCCGTAATAGAATCTGTCGCCCCAGTCAAAGCCGAGCCAGTGAATATCCTGCTGGATGGCATCGACATATTCGGTGTCTTCCTTGGCCGGATTGGTATCGTCCATACGCAGGTTACAGAGACCGTTGAACTTCTCGGCCATGCCGAAGTCAATGCACAGAGCTTTGCAGTGACCAATATGAAGATATCCGTTCGGCTCCGGCGGGAAACGGGTATGCACTGTCATACCTTCAAACTGTCCGCCCGGAGCAATGTCCTCTTCAATAAAATTGTAGATAAAGTTACGGTTCAGATTCACTTCATCCACAGCTATGTCTTTCTTTTCATCAGCCATAGTTCTATCTCCTTTAAAACGGATACGTGTGTATCCGTGATTACCTTACAAGTATAACGCAACATGCTCATTTCAGTCACCTGCAAAAAACACCTGCTTTTCAGGATGACATGTCATTTCATCCCCGGCAGCAGATCACGGATCATAATATATTCCTCCGCTGTTTCCGCAACTGTCTGAAAGCCGCACCGCCGATACAGCCGGACAGCCGGATTGGCTTTCTGCACGGAGAGGGAAACTTTCGGATATCCTCTCTTCTTCAGCACCGCCAGCATCTCTTTCAGCAGAGACGTGCCAATGCCTCTGCCGCGGTATTCCTTCCTGACGGAAATGGCCAGAGAGGGCGTTTCGTCATCCACATGGCCGTAATCCGGCATGATCCTGCTCCACACCGCGCCGATGATGTTTCCTTCCTCTTCCGCCGCCATACAGCAGTCCGCCGGGCCGCTGCCGAAGTCTTCATAATAAACGCGCAGCTCAGGTAGTTCGATCACCGATCTGTCCGGTGCCTTTATACCTTCCGGGATAAATATCGCATCATAAAGAAAATCCTTCAGGATTTCTGTTTCATCTTCTCTGAGATAGCGGATCCTCACGGCAGTCACTCCCCTGTCTTCACTCTGCGGCTGGTTCCATTATAGAACAGAACCTTTTCCTGCCTGGCATGTATAGAAAAAAATTTTTTTAGCTGTTGACATTCTATATTGCCCGCAGTATACCCGCAGTATAAATATAAGTGCCTGCTGAAGTTATCGACTTCAACATGCATGAATATGGGGGAGGAGCCCCCCACCGCGCCTGCTGAGGCCACGGCCGAGGCAGGCTAAAACTTTATGGGGCCATGTTGCCCCGCCTTTTTCATAAAATGCCGGACTGATCATATCCGATCAGCCCGGCTGTTTTCATTTTCTTTATGCAGTCTGCAGGACCGCCTTCTTTTTCTGTTTTTCTTCCTCTTCGCTGACCAGCTGCTTTCTGACCAGTTCGGCGAATTTGCCGTTGCGCTGCATCAGCTCGTCATAGGTACCCGACTCGACGATGAGACCGTCTTCCAGCATGTAGATCTTATCGAGATTCATGACGGTGGAAAGCCGGTGGGCGACCATGATCACCGTCGCGGGCAGTTCAACGACCGTATCAAGCACTTTCTTCTGGGTGACGTTGTCGAGAGCCGACGTCGCTTCATCAAAGATCAGGACCTTCGGTTTGCCGACCAGAGCTCTGGCGATCAGCAGCCGCTGGCGCTGGCCGCCCGAGAATCCGCAGGAGTTGGATTCGGTGATTTCCGTGTTCAGCTGCAGCGGCAGACCGCGGACATAATCACCGATGCAGGCCTGATCCAATGCCTGCCAGACATCTTCCTCGCTGACTTCATGAGCCGATCCGAACGATACATTGGCAAAGATCGTTCCCGGGAAGAGCTTGCTGAACTGGAAAATGGAGCCGATGTTCTGGCGCAGGGATTTCTGATTCAGCTGATCGATGTTCTTGCCGTCAAAATAAACGGTTCCCTCGTCTGCCTTTTCCATGCCGAGAATGATTTTCAACAGGGTGCTCTTGCCGCAGCCGCTCTCACCGACAAAAGCAATCTTTTCTCCCGGCTTCAGTTCCAGAGAAACACCGCGCACACAGCCGCGCTGATTTCCTTCATAGGCGAAATGCACGTTTTCAACTCTGATACTGCCGTGCAGCGACTGTACGTATTCTTTCATTTCCTTCGTCTTATCACCATACGCGAAGATCGGCCGGATGTTGTCGGACAGTGTCCGCATGCGGAATATGGAATTCATGATGCCGGTCAGGCTGTTGGCGACCGAAAGGATCATGGCATACGAAGACGTGAAGATCAGATAATTCTCCCGGGTGATGTCATGCATGGCTGCCACACCCATCAGGGTGAACGTCGTGCAGGTGGCCAGCGCGCCGAGGAGCGTTCCCTGGTATTTCACAAAGAACGGCCTGTTGTAGTCATAATGCAGAATTTCGCGGTAATTCTCCGCCCATTTCGCATAGGCTGCCTTTTCCGCACCCATGCCCTTGATTTTCTGAATGCCCTTGATGACGGAAAAGAAGAAACTGCCGTGTTCCATATCGGCTGCCATTGACTGCTTTTCAACATGGGCAGTGCCGATCGCGCCGAATACCGACACCACGATCTTCAGAATTACGAAGAGAATAGCCGGCATGAACAGTTCCGGAGCGAATCTGTTCATCTGAATGAGATAGACGCCGGAGAACGAGAAGTCCAGCAGAATATCCAGGAAGATGTTGATGATCATATCCGACAGCTTCGTGCAGTTACTGATTCGCTTTGATATTTTGCCGGAAGAATTGTCCGTGAAGAATGAACGGGGCAGATGCAGCACCTTGGCCATGACGGACGTCTGCACTTTCAGCGAAACCCTGTTCTTGACGCCGCTCAGCAGTTTTGACTTGATGAGGTTGATCGCGCCGCGCACGATATTCAGTGTCATAAACAGTGCGAAGAACAGCTTCAGCCGGGAAGCCTGGCCGGACGGATCGTTCAGATAGACGTTGTAGACCCAGCGGTTGACGTACGGAAGCGCCAGGCCGATCAGGGCAGCCAGGGCGGACGCCATTACCAGATAGATCACGTCATAGACGGTCAGAAAGTGCAGGACGTTGACAATGAAGGTCAGAACGACGGAGTCATATTCCTGCAGCGGCTTGTTCAGCACGTAACAGTCATTCCGCAGACGCTTCAGATAGTCACGGTTTGCACTGCCGGTCGTATTGTCATGCGGCGAATACCAGCGGTAACCGCGCAGCGAGGGTGTCAGAGCGACCGCTTTGCCGTCTTCCCGGAAAGCCAGAATGTATTCCGTTCTGTCCTTGACTTCCTCCGAAGGAGAACCGGCATGGTAGTACATCATATCGAGCGGATCCAGAATGGATTCCAGAAGGCTTTCCACCGAATGATGGCCGTACTGGCGGGAAACGGAAATGCCGAATTTGTCAAGAAGGTATATTAAAGCACTCTGGACGTCATCGATATCGCTTTCCAGACGGCGCATCTTCCGGTCTTTCAGAAGCGCCTCGTCAGCGTATTGTTCCAGCTTGATATTGTTCTCTTCTTTTTCTCTGATAAGTTCTGAATAAATACCCATAGTATCTTCCGGTTTCCGTATTACTGCAGACCGATCAGTTCCCTGTACAGTCCTTCCTGGTTATAGAGTTCTTCGTGGGTTCCTTCCTGGATGATCTTTCCCTTTTCCATGACGTAGATGCGGTCGCAGTCGACGATCGTGGAAAGGCGGTGGGCGACGATCACGCAGGTTGTCCGTTTGTCACGGATGGCTTTGATGACCTTGTCTTCGGTCAGGGCATCCAGCGCCGACGTGAATTCGTCAAGGAACAGGATCGTCGGCTCATGGGCCAGTGCTCTTGCCAGTTCCAGACGCTGCAGTTCACCGCCCGAGAAATTTGACCCGTTTTCGCGGATCTTCGCGCCGTACCCCTCTTTGTCACGCATGATGCGGTTATGGATCTGGGCGTCTCTGGCAGCCAGATAGATTTCATAATCTTCGACGGTCTTATCCCACATCCGCAGGTTGGCATAAATGCTGTCTTCAAAGACGACTGCTTCCTGGTCGACGGTCGCGACCGAGGAATGGAAGACAGTGTCCGGTATTTCACTGCGGGGCTTGCCGGCATAAAGGATCTCGCCGGATTCCGGTTCATACAGGTCCGCCATCAGTTTCAGAAGAGTGCTCTTGCCGCAGCCGGTGGCGCCGACGATGGCGATCATCTGGCCCGGCTTCACTTCCAGACTGACATCTTCGATGGCCAGCCGGTCACCCTTGTTATAGCGGTAGTTGAGATGCGATACCTCAATATGACCTTCCAGCTTGTCATACTGCACGCCGTCTTCCAGATGAATTTCAGGCCGCACCGGACGTTCCATAATATCGTTGACCCGTTCGATATTGGTGCGCATGGTCTGCATGGTATTGATGGAGCTCAGCACGCTGCTCATGGCATTGCGCATGTTGCCGAGCACACTGGAGAACAGGGCCATCGTGCCGAGGGTGAATTTGCCGTCGGCGATAAAGTAGGCGCCAAGGAAAAGCTGAATGCCGGATGTCAGATAACTGTGCAGGTTGGAGCAGGCGGAAATCATGCGGTTGATCCGGAAGTTGCTCAGCTTGCTGGAGTTGCAGCTGATCTGTGACTGGTACCAGGAATTGAAGAAGGCTTTTTCCGCGCCTGTCGATTTGATCGTGTCGATCATATTCATACCGTTGAGAACGGAAGAATTCAGTTCGCCGGTGCTGGTTGACATGACGCGGGAAACGATCGCGTTCTGTTCTTCCAGTTTGATGACGACAAAGGAATTGAGCAGATCCAGGCCCAGACAGATCAGAGCGATCGTGCTGTTGTACGACATCAGCATGATAAAGTAGAAAACCATCATGACCATGTTGATGGCCCGCGGCACCAGTGCCTGCATCAGGGAATTGTCCAGTCTGGTATTACTTTCAAATCTCGCCATCAGTTCAGCGGCGCTATGCTGTTCGAAAAACTTCAGCGGCTGACCGAACAGTTTCTTGAACAGCAGGCTTCCCGACTCAGCCGAAAGATCCCGGCTGGAACCGTTGATGAGCCGGTCTTTGGCAATCGTGAAACCCGTCGAGAAGATCATCAGGCAGTACATGCCGAGCATGGTCAGAAAAGCAGCGGTGCTCTTGGCCGTCACGGTAATGACCGGCAGGAAACTCGTGCTGCCTTCCGGCAGAGCACCGTCGGAGCTGACGATACTGTCCATGAAGAATTTGGTGCCGTAGGATACGAGCAGATCAAAACCGATGCAGAGCAGTGACAGGCACAGCAGCCAGATCATCGGCTTCACGAGTTTTTTCAGACGGGCGGAAATCAGCGACAGCAGCGATTCCCGTTTGCCGCCTTTCTTAAATTCCGGTCCCGGTTTCAAGATCAGCGCTTTGCCGGAGTACTGCTTTTTAAAGGCATCCAGAGGCAGTTTGTAATCACCTTTGGCGGGATCCACCAGCCAGACCATTTTGTCATTCATTTTTCTGACAATGACGTAGTAGCGCTTTTTCCAGTGAACAAGGAGCGGAAAGCCGCAGGCGGAGAATTCTTCTGCCGGAACGTCCTTCACTTCCCCTTCCAGGCCAAACGCTCTGGCGGCATCCATCAGCTGGTCCGGACTGGAGCCGTTGCGGGAAGTCACGCAGATTTCCCGGACGTCTTTCATGTCGGCATACAGACCGTAATAACCAAGCATCATGAAAAGCGCGGTCGCGCCGTTCTCACCTGTCGTCATCTGAATGCGTACGGGAATCTTCATTCATTCACTCCTGTTTACAGTTACAGTTGTTATTTATTATAAAACGAAATGTCCGTGTTTTATTGTTTTCTCTCCGGAAAATCACGACATTATGCATGCATGATACCCGGCAAAGCCTGCTGTGCTACGAGATTTTCCTGCCAACAAGGATCATCGACAGCGGATATCCGCGATGATCCGCATCTTCGAAGCCGCCGCTGATATCGTAATCAAACTCCTGCATGCCAGTGACAGCGATGCCGCTGTGGCACATGCCCGAAATGATTTCCGAGAGCGGATGGGTATAATCCGTGAACGTCTTTGAAGGATACTTCTTTTTTGTGATGTAATACATGCCGTCATTGCCGGTCCATTCATGTTCGAAATACGAATAGCAACATTCCATCCGGTGAGTTGGATCAT
Source organism: Solobacterium sp. (assembly GCA_017404505.1). Classification (GTDB taxonomy): domain Bacteria; phylum Bacillota_I; class Bacilli_A; order Erysipelotrichales; family Erysipelotrichaceae; genus Bulleidia. The sequence continues at coordinate 31,125 of JAFRCE010000009.1, forward strand.
GCTGTTCCTCGCCTTCCGCCGTCAGCATATTCGTAAAGGGATGCTGTTCGTTGATGACAATCAGAGCGCCTGGCTTCATGCATCTGGCCACAATGGAAAAGAAACGGTCCAGATCAGCGAACCAGCAGAAAACACCGATGGTAATGATGACAACGTCAAACAGTTCTTTATAACTGTCGTCGATATCATATATATTGACGGCTTTGAAAACGCAAGGCAGCTGCAGTTCTTCCGCTTTGTCATTGGCAAAGGCTACCTGATTCTCGGCGATGTCAAAACCGATTCCTTTTTTCGCCCTTCCGCATTTTACCAGTGACATCAGTTCACGTCCGTTGTTACAGCAGAACTGACCGATGACTTTGCCTTCCGTATTGATGTTCTTCAGCACCGCTTTCATTTCCGGATAGAAAAAAGGATAATCTTCTGTCCGGATCCGCTCAGCGATATCCGCGCCCCAGGACGCGTCTCTGTTGTCAAAAGCCTCTTCCCAGGCCTCTTTATTTCGTTCGATGTATTTTTCCATCAGATCATTTCCCTCCCGCCGGATATCCGAACTCATTTTGAACAGGCCTCCGGATGATTGTCAATACTTTAGCCGGCCGGGAAAAGACAGAAAAAGGATGTTTATCTGAGACGGAGACACCCCGTCAGTAAACATCCTTTTTTGTCGTTTTGACACGGTACTGGCAGTTTACGGCTTGAGATCCGAAAACTGTTTACTCAATGACTTCGCAGTCCCAGCCAAACACTTTGGCAATCTGAATGATTTTCGCCTTCTGTTTTCCGACAATGATCATCTGATGATGGGACGGCAGTTCCTCCATTACCTTTTCACCGTTGCGATAATGGAGCAGCGTCGCATTCAGCGAATCGGTATTCGGGAACTGAACAAACTTTTCAATTTCACCCGGAATAACAGTGATCTTGTCAAAGGACGGATTGATCTTGGCAAGCACCATGTCACCGACCGGCAGTTCGCAGTCGACCATGGTCGCCTTTTCATTGACAATGGCCAGTACTTTCGGCATCAGCTTCCATTTGCAGCCGCAGAATACCCGCGGTGCGAACCCGGCATAGCCGCAGTGCACGCCAAGCGCATGGTTTTCCGGTTCCTCGACATCCGGGAACTTGTCGATGCGTTCGTGGAAGATGGCCGCCTGGCCGACCAGGAACGGATAGATATTTGTCATCTGGATCGGCGCTTCCAGAGCACGGTAAAGAATATAAGTGGAAAGCAGCGTCAGGGTATCGCCTTCACAGCACCAGATGATTCCGTATTTTTCAAACAGACGGTTCCAGATCGTACACGGCGTGGTCCGCGAGTACATGGATTCATTCAGACAGTTGGCTCCGATTCCATCCACACCGCCAAGTTCATCGATCTTTTCGCAGATGGCCAGATACAGCTGGCCGATCAGCATTTTCTGTTCATCCGTGACCCGCTCGTCACATGGCAGCTGCCAGGAATTGAATTCCTCAAGAGCCGTTGCCGGATCGATTTCATCGGCCCGTCTGTTAACGGCTTTCCAGCTGCTGTAAATCATTTTGATGCCGAAGACCCGCTCCATGGTTTCGGTGCATTCCTTCTCCCACCAGTAGAACCGTTTGAAAATATACGCCTGCATTCCTTCGCCCGGATCGTCCTGGAACATCAGGAATTTCGCGCCTTTGAGATGACTCTTGGCAGCAAGAGCGCGGAAGATGACTTTTCCCAGTTCCACGTCATACGGTGAGAATACATTCAGTCCGGCAATGCGCATGTAGCTGATGAGTTCCCAGTCCCACATATCAACTGTGCCGAACCGGGAAGTGATCACCAGGATCGGCTTGTCATAGGATTTGTAAGCTTCCTTGTAATGGTAGCCGGCGCCGATCATCTGCGGAAAAAGGACCGCGTCACATGCGGGAATCGGATCTCCGACGATCACGGTATCCAGAAAATCCGCGACATCGCCATACAGTTCCTGCAGTTTTCTCAGCTGCTCATCATACTCGCCCTGTTCGCGTTCGTTTGCTTCCTTAAATCGGAGCGGAACGACGGATGCTTTAAGTGCTTTTACTTTTTCCATGATTATTCTCCTGTTTTATTCTGTATTTCACGGCACAGCGGAGTCAGAATTCCAATGTACCGGTTATAACGTTCCTGCAACGTGTCATAGTATTTCCGTTTCGCGGCATCCGGTTCAAAACGCTTCCGCACGTGAACATGCGCTTTCGCACAGGCGTGCAGATCGTCGATCAGGCCGATTCCCTTGGCACCAAGCAGGCAGCCGCCCCACAATGCGGCATCTCTTCGGTCGAGTGTTTCCACCGGTATGCCAAACACATCAGCGTAGATCTGCGCGGACACATCGGAATTCGCACCGCCGCCGATCATCCGGACGGCATCGACATTTCCCAGCTGCGGATACAGCGCCATCATCCGCTCAATCGCTGTTTTCAGCGCAAAGGCGAAACTTTCCGTGATGGCCCGGTAGAAATGGGCCGGCGTATGCGACCAGGTCTGCCCCATAAAGACGCCACGCAGATCGCCGTTGAACGGCATGACGGTGCCGCCCAGCATGCCGATCGCGAAGAGTCCCTCGCAGCCCGGCGGAATCTTTGCCATTTCCCCATCCATGCGGTCATATGCGTCTTTCAGACTTTCGTTTTCTTTCCGATAGAAATGATCGATAAACCATTCCTGGGTGATACCGGATCCCGGCATGTAATAATGAGCGCAGAAACTGCCTCTTGTACTGCCGTTCAGCATGTCATAGCCGCGCTGTTCGTGATCCGGCACATACGTATCGGTCATATAGCTCACGGCTCCGAAGGACGCCGCCTCAAACAGCATTTCGCCCGGCGCGAGATTCGCCGCTCCGACACATCCGGCGATCTTATCCCCGGCGCCGCTGACCAGCGGAATGCCGGCTGGCAGACCGGTCCGTTTCGCCGCTTCTTCGGAAAGATGCGCCACTACATCGGAAGATTCCACGATTCTCGGAAGAAGTGACATATCCATGCCAAGCTCGCCGCAGATCTTCTCTGACCAGCAGCGGTTTTTTACATCGGCAAGACCTGTCCAGGTAATCAGACTGCCGTCAATGACCGCGTCCTCAATGGCAAGACTGCCAAGCCGGCCGATCACGAAACCGCTGATCATCAGATATTTGGCAATCTGTTCCGTTTCCGCGGCGAATTCATTTTTGAACCATTCATACTTAGCGGAAAACAGCGGGCTGTTGGTGCCGGAAATCGCATAGAAATCATCCGCGAACTTCTCATTCTGCGCGTCGGCATACGGCACATAACGGGTATCGATGGAACAGGACCAGCCGGTCACATCCCGCCAGTTCTGATCGACGCCCATAAAGCCTGCCATCTGACCGGTAAAGCCGATGACCCTGATGTTCTGCGCTTCATCTTTCAGCATTTCGGCGGCTGCTTTCATACACCGTTCCACAGCCTCCATCAGATCCTCACCATGCTGAATAAACTGACCCGGTCCGGGTGATTCGCTCTTCACAGCCTCCTTGCTGACAGCCAGCTCGTTTCCGTCCAGATCAAAGACACCGGCTTTGATAAAGCTTGTGCCCAGGTCAATTGCCATCAGAAGATTCTTTTTCATTGTTCCTCCGATCCCGCCTGATCAAACCGGAACACATGTTTCAGACCTTTTGCGGATGCGGCGTTCTGATACGCCCGTTCATAATCTTCGATCGGATAGGAATCCGACATGATGAGGTCCAGCGGGATCCGTCCGTCATTGACCAGTCTGGCGCACAGACGATATGCGGAAATACTCTGTCTTGTACAACCCTGGATCGTCAGCTGGCGGTAATGGATCAGATTGGTATTGATCGGAACGATTTTCTTATGATCCGGAAGGCCGCCGAAGAACAGCAGTTTTCCGTTCATGTTCATATATTCAAGTGACGCGGCCTGAGCGTCCGGGGCCGGCGCGGCGATGATGCAGATATCAACACCGGAGAGACCATATGCGGCAAGTCCTTCGGGAACATTTCCCCGGATCGGCTTCACCTGCGGAAACATGCGGCAGGCCTGAGCAGTACGCTCTTCGGAAAGATCACTGACATAGATCTTTTTTGCGCCGAGCAGTTCGGCCATCATGATATGCATGATGCCGATCGGCCCCAGGCCGATGATCAGCACGTCATCGCCCGGCCGGATGCCAAGAAGCATTTGACCGTTATATACACAGGAGAGCGGTTCGACAAGCGCCGCCGCCTCATAGGAAATATCGTCACCGAGTTTCAGGACATTGCCCTGTACGACGGCTTCTTCCGGAACCCGGACATATTCGGCGAAACCACCGTCCATCGTGACACCGAATGCCTGCATCTCCTGGCAGAGATGCGTATTTCCCGAGACACACGCGTCACAATGTCCGCAGCCGACATTCGGAGCCACGGAAACACGCTCACCCGCCTGGTATCCTCTGACTGCTTTTCCCGCTTTGACGATATCACCGGCAAACTCATGACCGAGAATCAGCGGATGATCTTTTGATGCGGCTGCCGCGCCGTTTTTCCACATCCGGATGTCGGTGCCGCAGATGGAAGCTGCCCTGACCTTTATGAGCAGTTCATGTTCATTGATTTCGGGAACCGGCACATCGGCAAGTTGCAGATGGCCGGCTTCATACAGCTGTATCGCTTTCATGTTTATTCCTCCGGAAGTCCGTTCTTCAGCATGATCGGCCGGCGCTCAAGGATCGAACGCAGACCTTCGTTCACCAGAACCAGTGCCATCTTTCCATCCGTTCCGCTGACCAGTGGCTCCGTATCATCACGAATGCAGTCAATGAACGCCTGGTCTTCCGCCCGGTATGCATCGATGAATAATGTGCGCCAGGAGTCCATCGAATCGGAACGGATCACGCGGTCGGCAGTGACTGTTTCAGCACTGTTGGCATGCTGGCTTCCGACTTTGATGATTCCCTGCGTGCCGAGGATCTCCGCCCGTGAATCATAGCCGTAGCGGACATACTGGGCACCGGTGATCATGCCCAGCACACCGTTTTCAAATTCCAGCATGACCGTGCATGTATCGTAATATTCCGGATACTGCCGTGCTTTTTCCGGACTGCGGAAATTATGACCCACCGCATGGATCATCTTCACTTCACTGCCCGCATACCACCGCAGGGTATCAAAATCATGACTGTTGACCTCGCCGATCGGACCGTAATTCCGCCGAACGTCATACATCCATTCCTTCGGCTCACTCGGGCCGTAGGTATTGGACTTGATCAGCGTGACATCCCCCACTGTGCCTGCATCCAGCATCTCTTTGCCGCGCCGGAAACTCCTGTCAAAGCGCCGCATGAAGCCAAGCTGCAGTTTCACTTTGTTCGTCGCGCAGGCGGCGATCATTTCATCGCACTCCGCCTCAGTGGAAGCCATCGGCTTTTCACAGAACACATGTTTGCCGGCTGACGCGGCGGAAATCACGACATCATGATGAAACTGGGTCGGCGTGACAACGATAACCGCATCGATCTCTTCATCTTTCATCACGTCATGCCAGTCACTGTAGAGTTTTGTCACACCGGTTTCCTCGGCTGCGGCTTTCAGGGTATCGGCCGAGGGATCACAGAGCGCGGCAAGAACCGCACCGCTGACGCCGCCCATATAACTGCGGGCATGGATCATGCCTGCCCGGCCGCAGCCGATCAGGCAAACGCGTATTTTTTTCTGCATACTTCCTCCCTGTAAGTCACACCCGCTTTCAGCGGATCCCGGCCGCTTTCATCTCTTCAACGATCCTGATTCCGCTGGAAGTGCCAAGCCGAGTCGCGCCGGCTTCGATCATCGCTTTCGCAGCTTCCCAGGTCCGGATGCCGCCGGCCGCTTTGACCTGCACATCCGGGCCGCAGTTTTCCTTCATGAGTCTGACATTCTCCAAGGTCGCGCCGGCCGTACCGAAACCGGTACTGGTTTTAACAAAATCAGGTTTCACACGGGATGCGATCTTCGCGGCTTCAATGATCTCCTCTTTGCTGAGATAACAGGTTTCGAAAATGACCTTGCAGCAGATACCGGCCCGGCGGGCAACCGCGGTAAGCTGCCTCATCTCCTCTTCGATATACGCATAATCATGTTCTTTCAGTTTTCCGACATTAAGCACGTAATCGAATTCCTGCGCGCCGTCACTGACGGCATTCTCCGCTTCCGCCACTTTGGTGGCGATCGTCATCTGGCCGAGCGGAAAGCCGACAGCCGCGCCGGTCAGTACTTCCGAACCTTCCAGCATCTTCCGGCACATGGCGACCGGATAGGTATTGATGGCAACTGATTTGAATCCATAAGCCTTTGCCTGATCACAAAGCAGGCGAAAATCCGAGATAGTCGCATCTGCGTGCAGATTTGTGTGATCTACCATCCCGGCAACATCTTTTACGGTAATATTCATATTATTTCCCTCTGGCGGACATTCCTCCGCCGGCATTTTGCCTGATTTTATTATATTTTTGACGGATTTTATTTGTCAACATTTGCTTTCATTTGCTTTCATTTTAACTTGTATTTCTTGAATTAATGGCATTATCCATCTATAATTGTCGCATGGAAGAAAAGCTGTTTACCGAAGAACGCCGCGATGAGATCGTCCGTCTTCTGAACGAGAAAAAAAGCATGAGCGTGCAGGAGATGAGCCGGCAGTTTGGCGTTAGCGGTGCGACGATCCGCACCGATCTCAGCGTTCTGGAAAAGAAAGGATATCTGCGCCGCACGCATGGCGGTGCGGTTTTACCGTCATCAGCTGTTTCCTTTCTGCGTGAACCCGGCATCCATGAACGTGCGCATTTCAAAGAAAAGCAGGCGATCGCCGAAGCCGCGCTCCGTTATGTGGAATCCTATGATACGATCCTGCTTGACAACGGCACGACCATCACCGCTTTCGCATCTGCCCTGGCCGCTTCACCTTTGAACGGTCTGACCGTTTACTCCAACGATCTCAATGGCATGCAGATACTGGAAACAAAAGAAAACTTTGAACTTTATCTCATTGGCGGCCGGATCCGCAGCGGGTTTCATTATACATATGGCACACAGGTGCTTGAGGAACTGCGCGGCTACCATTTCCGTAAGCTTTTCCTGGCAACTTCCGCCCTTTCCAAAGACGGCCTCACTACCGCGAACAGCGATCTCTGCAAAGTGAAGCAGGCAATGATCGCGGCTTCCAAACAGGTGATCCTGCTGGCGGATTCCTCCAAGATCGGCGAAATCGGCTTCCAGAAATTTGCCGATCTCAGTGACATTGATATTTTCATCACCGACAGCGGCATTACCGATGCCGAACGAAAAAAACTTCAGAAACAGATTTCTGAAGTCGTTATTGTCTGAGAAGATTCCTGCTTATCATTCAGCCGACGGGACGATCATCGTCTCGTTTTTTTACGAAGATAACTGTCCGGATCACCCTCCGGCGTTTCGTTTCAGCAGCAGAGCAGACATACCGTTTCAACCGGTCATAAACATCGAAGCATATCGACAAACCTGAATTTATCTGCGTGCATATTCGATCTCGTCAAGCTCATCTGTTATCGAATTCCTTCTTCCTGTTTTCTTAAAACCCATTCTGCGATAGAACTTTTCAGCCCTTTTGTTGGTTTCAAGAATCCATAGCGTAGGAGTATCCGCACATTGACCAATGGCATATTGTAATAGCTTTGTGCCATAACCCATGTTCTGCGAATCCGGAAGGACATAAAGATCCTCGATCAGACTGTTCGTCACAGACACGATCCCTATAGGCTTTTCATCTATAAGTAAATAGATCTTCGACCCGCTGTTCATCTTGCCGTTCAGATAATCCCGCTGTCTGTCTGGTGTATGCAGCTCTATGAAATCAGGCGTACAAAAGGCACGGTGCGATTCCTTCCACGATATTGAATGGATCGTCGCCGCCTGAAGAAGATTTGTTTCATCTACAGGAATGATCACATCTACCTCCATAAATTCAATCCGGAAAATGATTCTGACTTTTTTCAGATATTCACTGTTCCTGGCTCATATGGCTCTGAAATAAGATCTTTCTTTTGGCGGTATAGGAGACATACCGTTTCGACTTCTGCAGTGACGCAAAACGATCCTCTACAATACTGCTTTATCGTTATATGAGATCCTCGCAGAGGCTGGCAATCAGATTATCTCTGTCCCAGCGTTCTTCTATCGTTTTTATCACCTCATAATCATCCGCATTCAGCTTAAAGTTTCGTGCCTGATTCAGGAATTTGCATATGGCGCTCTCAGGATTTTCAACAAGGCTGATGCCACGGCATGGACCTTCGTCGAGAAGTGCTGCCATAATTCTGCTGATGCAAGTAAAATCCTCCTGCCGCAGGTGGCCGTCCAAAAGTGACGCTGCGTCAGATTTGTTCCACGCCTCCAGTGCCGTATATGGCGGCATCACGCCGTTGTCCACCCCCTCTGTCAGAAACCACCGCCTGATTTCCCGTGTCTCCGGTTCCAGGAACACACATGCATGCACCCTGCCCCAGCCATATACATGTCTGGCAATCTCAAATATCAGGTCATTGCCACCGTCCCATTTTTCGATAATGGGCAGGCAAAACCAGGTGAATTCATTGCAATATGCGAGGTCTGTGATGATTTGCTTAAAGTTCTTCAGCTTGTCTTCCGTTGCTGTATAATGTAGTGCAAGACCGATTTTGACAAGTTCTTTGTCTTTTGCCATGGTAACAAGATGCATGCCGTAAGTATACGCATGTATCGGATTGATACTGTTTGCTTGTTCTTCTATGATGTCAGACAGAACGCCGCCAAATTCAAAGGCTCTCCTGGTCTTTGTAAGTTTCAGAAAGAGTTCGTCCGCAATATCGCTGTGCCCGTCCAGCATTGCATTCAGGGCATCCACAAGAAGGCCTGCCTCTTCATCATTAAGTTTCACTGGCTGCGTGTGAAAGTAAGTAATCCCATCTTGTGCACCATCGGCGAAATAAAGGCCGCTTTCATCATCCGGATCTTTCGGCATGGTAAAATCGCGAGGGAGCCTCCCGTCACTGCCTAAGTTTTCTCTGATAATCGCCAGAATCGGCCTTTCGTACATATTTTTCTCCTTTACGATTTATTATGTCTGGAAAGATATAAGCGCCGCTTCTATCGCCTTTTCTTTCTCTGGCGGGCACTGCGGCACTTTTCCTTTACCGCTTCCTGTCTGGTTATCGTTCTCATGATCTATAATGCCATGTTTTCTCTTAACCTGCGCGATATAAAGATTAGTTACACTAAACTCATAGTTCTCAGCAACCCATTTCTTAGTCTTCTCATAGGTTGCCTTAGCCTATGCGCTGGTCACTCCCAGCCCTTCAAGGCTGACCTCAAACTCAATGTGATGTTTGGCATCATTTAGTTTGGACAACAATACTACCGTCTCACTAAACAGTTAGTTGCGGAATAAATCGACAATCAGGAATTATTTTTTTTTGCTTTGCTTCAGATAATCTTGTAGAGCTCGTAACAGTTGTGTCCTTGGGGAACATCTTTGAGTTCACCTCTGAGCAGATAGCCGTTTTTTTGAAGAAATCGACATTCCAGTCGCCTGCGCTTGTCAAAACAACAAACGTGTTGTTTTCCTTTGCCAGTTTTTCCACTTCCTGCAAAAGATATGTGCCCAGGCCTTGATGCCTCAACGGCTCTTCAACAAACAATGCTGTGACAAAGCCCTCATATCCTTTGTTCACGTTCGCAATCACGCCTGCTGCAAACTTGCCGTCTTTATTCACAAGTTTCTTGCAAAAATCATCTCGCTCGCATTTCTCTTCGTAGGCTTCGCTATATGTTCTGATACCATTCAATATGACGTCTGCGTCGTCATCATTTCCAGGCAAAACTTTGTATTTCGCACCACTATTGTCTGTCGGCATATAATCAGGCGTATCCCTGTCAAGGTATTTAACCAATGAATAATCTATATAGCCATTTGCTGCCTTCATAGATGTAAAAACCTGATAGCCGTGTTTTTCATAGAACGGTCTTGCCATGTAACTGGCGGTGCCGAGCGTCACAACCCGACAGCCCTTCCCTCTTGTAATTCGCTCGACCTCGCGGATGATCATAGAGCCGATCCCCTGATGACGATAGCGTTCATCCACCCAAAGATCTTCAAGCAAAACTCTCGACCAGTGATATTCGTATGCTTCGGCAACACATCCGCCTATGATCTCCCCATTTTCATTTTCGACTTTGAGAACGAATTCTTCTTCGTCCGCATCCACTTCGCGCGGTACGATATCATTGATCTTTTTGCCGATATATATGGCTTCTTCCTTTGTCAAATTCTCAATTTTATAATCCATTTATTCTTCTCCGCAGAACTCGATTTGCTCATCGCCTTCAACCTTGCTTCAAATATTCCGCATTCTTCGGTTCATAAGGCACTGAAATAAAGTCCTTCTTTTGGTGGTACAAGCAGCATACAGTCTCGACATGCGTCGTCACAAGACTGTTGCTCCAAACTGGCAACCTCGTCCGAAGGAAGTTGCAACAATTTTCTTTTCGTCGCATTCCTCCGTGGTGGTTTGAAGTCCTCTCCGTTTTTCTTGTCTTCAAAACCGGTCTTATAGACAAATGTGATCATGTATGGATCTGCATTTCCATCGTCATCATACCCGCCCACAATCACTTTTTCAACGATGCTTTCAAAAACATTTCTGTCAAATTCTTTAAGGATCGGTGCATCCGTCAAGAGCTTGCGCATTGCGTCGATTCTCTTGTGTAAATCCTTCTCGATACCTGCATTTCCCTGCAGCTGAAGAAGCTCTGTTGTTTTGAGCTGCTGTTCTTTTGTCAGCTCCGTTTTCTTATCCTGATAGGTACCAAAATCAATCTTTGAATCCAGATGAAGATCCAGCAATTTCTTCTGCTTTGTCTCCAGCTGGTCCAGTTCCTTTTTGACCCTTTCAATCTCCTGACGGGTTCCAGTTGAATTCAGAGCTTCTTCCGTTCTCTGCAGGAATTCTTCCAGAACATCTTTCCGATCATCGGTAATAATCCGGAAGGATTCAACGAAAGCACTCATCAGGACTTCTTCCGGAATACCTTTGCTCTCAGGACAGTTCTTCTTCCCATACTTGGAAGACGAAATACACGTCCAGATTACTTTGTTATATTTGCTTCCGCTGTGCCAGTTTCGTCTTGTTAAAGAAGCCCCGCAGAAACCGCATTTGATCATACAGCTGAATGCGTACCGTCTGCTGAACTGTTCACGATACTTGCTGGGATCCATATTGGCATTCGTACGGCATCCGGCTCTCTTTTGCAGGATTGCCTGTGCCTGTTCCCATGTTTCTTCGGATATGATTGGCTCATGATGATCTTTCATAAGATACTGATCGGCTTCTCCCTGGTTATCCAGGCGGCGCTTGGAAATCGGATCCACTGTAAATGTCTTTCCCTGCAGGAGATCTCCTTTGTATTTCTCATTCTTTATAATTCCAAGTACCGTCGTATCATGCCAGGTTTTGCTTCCCCTGCCGGTTAAGGCGCCCATCTGCTCCAGCTCTCTGGCAATCACATGAGCTCCCATACCTTCAATGTATCTCTTAAATATATACCGGACGATCTTGGCTTCTTCCTCGTTCACTGTAAGAGATTTTGTCTCCGGATCGTAATCATACCCAAGTGCACCGGCAAATCCCACAATCTCACCGCGGGACATCTTCATAGCAAGTCCTTTTTTTACGTTGGAAGAAATATTCTCGACTTCCTGCTGGGCAACAGAGCTGAGTACAACCAGCAGAAGTTCTCCATCCATTGAAAGCGTATTGATATTCTCATCTTCAAAGAAAACAGCAATAGCTTTGTCTTTGAGCATTCTGACATACTTCAGTGTATCCAATGTATTCCTGGCAAAACGTGAGATAGACTTCGTTATGACCATATCAATATGGCCGTCCATACAGTCATTGATCATTTTCTGGAAGCCTTCACGCTTGGCCACCTGTGTGCCGGTTATTGCTTCATCTAAGTAGTATCCCAAAGCGATACAATTACATTGTGCCCCTACACTTTTTAATTTTGCCTTGAACCTTTTAACTTTGCCCCTATACCTTTTGATTTAGCCATACTTTATAATTTTGCCTCGCTCTGCTGTTGCCGTACATTTTAATTTTGCATAGAGAAAGCCGGACATCCCGCAATCCGCAAGGTGTCCGGCCTTGTTCTGCTCCCTTTATTTCACATGGACTTCCGTCCCGTTCTTGAAGGTGAAAAGTACATCCTTCTTTGAGAAAACAGTCACATGGTCGAGCAGGTTGAACCAGAGGTCATCCGTGAACTCCTGCACATCTCCATCCATCTCAGCCAGGTCACGGAGGAACGCCTCGACCATTTCCCGCTTTGCCTGCCGCTCCATGATCCTGCCGCTGACCTTTTCCAGCCTCTCTTTCGTCTTGTCGTAGCGTTCGGAAAGGGCATCGTACTTCTTTTGGTAATCCTTCTGATTCTGTGCGACATGGGCGTTCTCGCTGATGCACTGCTCCACCAGTTCCGTTACCACCATGACTTCCTGCTGCAAGGCTGCCTGTTCCGCTTCCAACTCCGTGGTATCGTACATCTCATCCTTGATGGCATCAAAGGTGGCAATGATTTCATCCCGCTCCTCTCCGAGAATCCGCAGTGCTTTAAGGTACAACGCCTTGATGGTGTCCTCGTCCAAATGCGGCGTGGAACATTGCTTTCCGTCATCGTACTTGTGATTGCACCGCCATATGACTTTTCTGTACTTGTCGTTGGAGTGCCAGACCTTGGAGCCGTAAAAGCCGCCGCAGTCGCCACAGCGGATTTTGCTGGAGAAGATGCTCACGCATCCGTGCCGGTCCGTATCGCCGAACCGCCTCTGCATCTCCTTCTGCACCCTGTCGAACTGTGCGGGCGGAATGATGGCATCGTGGTTTCCTTCCACATAGTACTGCGGAACCTCGCCCTCGTTCTTCTTCTTTTTCTTTGTCAGGAAGTCCGTGGTGTAAACCTTCTGGAGCAGGGCGTCGCCCTTGTATTTTTCGTTGGTAAGAATGCTCTCGACAGTTTTCTTGCCCCAGTTCTTTTTACCGCCCGGCGTCGGGATGCCCTCCTCGGTGAGCTGCCGTGCTATCGCATACGGCGTTTTTCCCTGCAGGAAAAGCCCGTAAATTCTGCGGACGATCACTGCCTGTTCCTCGTTTATCACAAGGTTTCCGTCCTCGCCACGGTCATATCCGAGAAACCGCTTGAACGGCACCGTGACCTTTCCGTCCTGAAACCTCTTTCTCTGCCCCCAGGTGCAGTTCTCCGAAATGGAGCGGCTTTCTTCCTGCGCAAGGCTCGACATGATGGTCAGGAGCAATTCGCCCTTGCCATCAAATGTCCAGATGTTTTCCTTCTCGAAATAGCACTCCGTCCCGCTCTCCTTCAGCTTACGGATGGTCGTGAGGCTGTCCACTGTGTTTCTTGCGAACCTGCTCACGCTCTTCGTGATGATCAGGTCGATTCGTCCTGCCAGGGCATCCTCGACCATGGAATTGAAACCGTCTCTGTGCGCGGTATTGCAGCCGGTTATGCCTTCGTCAGCGTACACGGCGACAAACTCCCAATCCTCGCGCCCCTTGATGTAATTCGTGTAGTAGTCCACCTGCGCCTCGTAGCTCGTCAGCTGTTCATCCCTGTCCGTAGAAACGCGGGCATAGGCGGCTACCTTCCGCTTTTTCCTGCTGCCGAGGGGAGAGGCTGTGAACTTGCTGATGGTGGCGGGTATCGTGATTACGTTCTTTGCCACTTTTTTGCCCTCCCGTCTTTAAAAATGTATTCCAGACTTCCATCTTCCAATGCCGTGATGTGATCAATCTGCTCCGTGAATGCTTTCCCGTCAAAATCGTCCATGCCGAGAATGTAGGCGGAAACCTTGCGGATGTTGAAATCCGCCATGTCCTGCCCGTTGCATTCCGTCCTGACCTTGTGCTTGCCGGAGCAGCGCCAGTAAACGTACTTCCCGTATCCGCAGTATCTGTGGTATAAGTTCCCGCAGCAAGCGCACTGTATCATTCCTGTGAACTCATCCGTGGATGTGGTCTCATGCCTGTTGCTCCGCAACTTGAGCGTCTCAAAAGTTCTGATCGTTCCGTCCTTCAAATGAAAATCGATGCTGCCGGAGGCTTGAACCACCATGCGGTCGACCGTCTTTATAAAGAAGTCCTCGTTAAAGGTTTTCTTGCCCATGACCCTGCAGAAGATGTCCCTGATCTCCGTGTCGGGATAGTTGACACTGTCGCAGGTGATTCCGTGATTGCTCTTTGCTCGGCAGTACCAGTAAAGATGGCCGCCGTCCGTTGTGTCGCTCATGGCTCTGCCAAACCTTCTGCCGCACTTGCCACAGAAGATTTTCCCATCGAACAGGTTCCTTGGTCGCTTGCTCTCCGGCTTTGGCTTTTTCGGTTTCACAGGCTTTGGCGGCATCTGCCACCGTCTGACCTCGCCGCCGTAGAGCTGCATCTCAATACTGCCGTCCGCAAGCGAGGTGATGCTCTTCACCGATTCGGTAAAAGCCTCCTCATCAAATCCGTCTGTTTCCAACAGTTCCGCACATATTTCCATCAGCCTGTGTTCGGGATAATTGTGGCTCTTGCAGGTGACCCCAGGCTCTTTCTTCCTGCGGCATATCCAGTCTACATACTCCTTGCCTTTGACCCTGCCCTTCTTCCTCGTGAAGTTCGCACCGCACACGGCGCATTTGAATTTTCCCGTAAAGCAGTATGTCGGATTCACCAGAGAAGCCCGCCGCTCCATCTCAGCCTTGACTTTTGCGTAGGTGTCGCGGTCGATGATTGCCTCGTGGCTGTCGGCCATGTAATACTGCGGCAGTTCTCCACGATTCGGTACTTTCCTCTTTGTGATGGGATCTTCGATGTAGCACTTCTGCCTGCGAATATCCCCGGCATAGACCTCGTTGAAAATCAGCTGACGCACCGAGGCTTCCTGAAAATCGTTACCCAGCGTGGTGCGGATACCCGCCTTGTTCATGCTGTCGGCTATGTCCCGCAGGGTAACGCCGTCTATGTACATCTGAAACATCCATCTGACCGCCTCGGCTTCTTCGGGGATGATGACGTACTTTTTCTGCTCATCATCGTACTGGTAACCGAGGATGTGCTTGTTTGCAGCACCGATCTCACCGTTCTTGAAACGCTTGTGGATGCCCCATTTCACATTCTCGGAAATGCTCCGGCTCTCTTCCTGTGCAAAAGAAGCGAGGATGGAAAGCATCAGTTCTCCATCCCCGCTCATCGAATTGATCTGCTCTTTCTCGAACCGAACCTCCACGCCGATGTCTCTCAGGTGTCTGACTGTTTTCAGCAGGTCGACCGTGTTCCTTGCAAACCTGGATATCGACTTGCAGAGGATGATATCGATCTTGCCCGCCTCACAATCTTCCATCAGACGGACGAACTCACCGCGTCCTGTGACGAGGGTGCCGGTTATGCCGGAGTCGGCGTACACGCCAGCGTATTCCCATTCGGGATTCTTTTGGATGAGGTCACTGTAATAGCTTACCTGTGCGGAAACGGAGTGAAGCAGCCGCTCGGTGTCCTTGGAGACTCTTGCGTAGGCCGCCACCTTTTTCTTTGCCGGGAGTGCCCTGATACCCGGCTCTATCCTCGTGATTTTCGGCATAAAATCAACTCCTTTCCGACACTATATATCACTCTGAAAGCTACTTATATCAAGTCTTTTCCCGACAATAATGTAGACAAAGTTGGCTTGTATTTTTTGAGCAGCATTGTATCAATTTTCGTGAACTCTTCCTCTGAAATGACGCCCTTTCTGAGCATCGTTTTCGCCGTTCCAAGGCACAGCAAATACATTTTTTCCGCATGGAATTCTGCCTCACTCATCCGCACCACCTCCAAATCGGTCGGAAATATAACAGGAGTGGGAGCAGTATTTACGCTTGGCGTTGCCGTAGGCAGAGAACGGCTTACCGCAATGCGGACAGGTGTACTGGTACACAGCCTTTTGATTCAGCTGTTCGGGATGTTCTTTCCACCACTTGACGCGGCATTCCTTTGAGCAGAACACACGGCGTTTCATGCCGTTCACCTGAACCAGAGGCTTTCCGCACTCACGGCAGACATCCTCGGCTGCTATTTTCACAGCCGTTATCGGTTTCTTTATTTCCTGCAGACCGTTCCTGCGGCAAAAAGATATGACCGCATCTCTGGAAGCATCGACCTGCCTTGCAATTTCCGCATAGCTCAAACCTTCTCCTCGAAGGTTCCTGATCTGTTCTTTCTGAAATCCATCCATGACTGAGACCTCCTAAGTCACAGTCAAAAGATATGCGCCGGATTTTAACCTCATAACAAAAAAAGAGCCTGTGAACACTCCACAAAAGGGAATGCCCACAGGCTCAGAGAAACAATCGTTGTCAGATCTATTTGCAGTAGTCGAGCGAAATCCAGCCCACGCCGCTCTTCAGCCGTCCCCATCCTGTGGTCGAGCCTTTGCCAGACTTGACTTCAACGATGGTGTAGATACCGACGGGAATATACTGTGTTCTGGCATAGTTGGTGCCCGGTCCTTTCCTGATGTTGAGGTCGGAAATGCTGACCTTCACGAGGAACGGAACATCCGGCGTGGCGGGAGTAGTTGTTTTCGGTGTGTAGATGTTTACACCATTTACATCGAACACACTATATCCCGGATTGGCGTCCGCGCACTTCTTGGCGTTCTCCAGAATCTTGAACGCTCCCTTCTGCGATCTGGCATCCGCCCAGGTCTTACGGACACGGTACCATGCAACAGTCGTTTCCGATTCCTTCACATCGTACTGCGTGAGGTTCCACCGCTCGATGATGGAGCAGAGGTTCTGCACATAGGTCAGGCTCGTTGCGTAGCCGCCGTCCTTGATGATCTGCACGGCTTTCTTGTAGTCCGTACAGCCCTTCAGACCGTCATAGCGGAGTTTGCTGCCGTTCTTCGCACCGAGCAGATACGCGCTGTGGTCTGCGATGGAGTCCTCCACGCACGGGTACTTGCGAAAATCGGCCGTGATGGTCTCATAGCTGCCGTCCGTGTGCTGCTCCTTTGTCTGCTTGGTGTACTTGCTCTTTCCGTCCCAGGTCGAACCGCTCCAGGTATTGCCGGAGAGGGAGCATTTCATG
>JAFRCE010000001.1 GCA_017404505.1 Solobacterium sp.
CCAGGCATGCGAGCTGGTGAGAGCCCTGCGAGTAGCCGCAGTGATAGCGGTGGCAACCAGCGCGATAGCGCGGGTGAAGGCGCGGGGTGAAGAGCTCCGAGCAAGAGAGCTGGGGAGAGCCCAGCGAGTAGCCGCACAGGTAGCGGTAGCAGCGAGCGCGTGGAGCGCGAGTGAAGGCATGGGGTGACGAGCCCCAGGCAAGAGATCCAGCGTCAGAGCTGGAGAGTAGCGGGAGAGATACCCGCAGGTGCCAAAGCGAAAGCCGAGGCCAAGGCAGGGCGTGAAGAGCGCCAGGCAAGAGAGCTGGGGAGAGCCCGGCGAGTGTTCGGAGAGATACCGGATGAAGCGGAATGAAAGTTCTGCGGACGGCCGTGGTGAAGAGCCAAGGCAAGTAGCCGGAGTTTTCCGGTGAAGTGCCCGACTGATTTCGGGGTAGAGAGCGGATCTCATAAGTTCGCTTAGAAGCCCAGAATTAAAGGGACAAGGCCTGAGGCTGACTCAGGCATATAAAAAAAGAGGAATGTATGTTCCTCTTTTTTAGTGCTTACAGGTGTACTTAATGGCGTGAAAAAATAATCTCAGCTATAATTAAAAAACAGAATTAAATAGGTAATCATTATGACTGGTATGCATATAAGCAAAGAAAAGAATAAAAAACTACGGATTTTTCTGCCATATGTTTTTATATTGACCGTAATATTATCAGTGTTGTGTGCGTTTGTTCTTGAGATACCGCTTTCTTCTTTTTACAGGAATAAAGAAACAGAATACATGATCACGAAATCAGATATTCTGGAATCTTCTGTCATTGCCGGTTCTCAGCTCAGAGAACAGATTGCGGACAATAATGACCGGAATATGAAAGCCATGATGCAGTTCCTGCGGCATGTGCAGCTAAAAAATGAATGGGGCACGGAAGATATTAAAACATACGCGGACAGTCTGGATCTCGGATCTTTCGATCTTGCTGAAACAAGTCTGTCTGCGGAGGATTATGCCGCATCCATCAACGTTTCTGAGAACCATCAGATCTATTGTTTCAAACCGGATGACGATCATGTTCTGTCTCTGTTAGCTGATGTATCCGGGAAAAAAGAAAGCCTGATTGACTATGTTCCGGTCGTGCTTTCGGCATGTACGGATAAAGCATTTGCCGGGGAAGAGACTGTTTTCCATGATGCCTATGTCGTTGACAGGAAAAATCAGACGGTTATTTCCGCTGAAGGACGGACACCGCTGGCAGAAACTGATAAAATCATACCTTCTGATGAAAAAGAATATGAGTTTGACGGCAAGGTATACGGACTGAGCCTGCTGAAAGACGGAAAAACCCTTATCCATCATTATGATGAGAATGCCGGGATGGACATATATACAGTATGTTCCAATGCTGCGTTCGAACGGACGGAGAGATCCATCGGCCGTTTCGTTATGATCGTCTTCCTGTGCGTGCTGATTCCCTGTGTGTTTTACAACTTCTCTATCCGGCAGGCAGAGACACGCGGCGAGAATGAAGAAAAAGACAGTGAACTGACGATTGCCAAAAAAACGATTGCATGCATTTGCGTATCTGTAATCTTCAATCTGGTTGCGGCTCTCTATGCTCAGTATTTCTATGCGGTGGCTGTCTGCAGTCTGCGTGACAGCGCGCTGATCAATGAAGCAGACCGGCTGATCGAATCCGGCGGCAGCAGTATGGAAGCGATGCGCCAGCAATGCCGGAGTGACTATCTGAAAACCGCCACGATCATATCCGATTACCTTTCCGCTGATTCAGAGCGGCAGGAAAGTGGCGAACTGAACGAACTGAAGAACATCTTCGGTCTGGATTATATAGTTGTCTATGATGAACAGGGGAGAGAACGTGTTTCTGACGGTTCCGTCTGGAATATGTCATTCGCGGATGATCCGGATCGGCCTGAGTATCTTATGAACGGTCTGCGGTACGGCCGACCGGGTGTATTCCTTGATCCATATGAAAACAGTCTGACCGGCAGGAACATCGCCACGGCGGCTGTTCCGATGAAAGATGGCAGTCATTCTGTTGCCGGATATCTGGAACTGGGCGTCAATGCGGAAAGAACGATCGCACTTTTCAACGGGGCGAATGCTTACCAGATCATTGCCGATGCCATCCCGGAAACGGCTGCCGGTGTTATTTTCTTTGATGAAGAAACCAGGCGGGTAAAGGAAACACAATGGCAGAAAATTGGAGACATGACCTTTGAAGATCTTGGCTTTACAGAGGCATCTTTGAAGCCTGGTTTCTTCAGCTGTCTGACGATCCGGAACCTGAACTGCTACATCACAGCCGGACAGGTTCCCGACCGGATTATGACAGTGGTCCGTCCCTCCGAAAACATGCATGTGCTTGATCCTGTCTATACCTGCCTGATTGTCGTGCTCACCGTCCTGTGCGGACTGATCACGGTATATTACATGCGGATGCGCAAAGACAGAGAGATGGTTTATGAATCAGGATGGCTTGGAAAGAGTGACAATTCCGTGGGACTGAAAGCGAAAGGAGCAGCTGTCCTGAAGAAAGGCATGCTGGGGAATTCACTTCGCCTGATACAGATGATCGGAATTGCCGTCATGATTATAAACTTCCACGGCCAGTTCCTGACGCACAGAGAAATTCCGCTGTTTACTGAGATCCTGCAGTATAAGTGGAACAGAGGTCTGAATATATTTTCCCTGACGATCAATATCATCATCGTTGAATGGGCGATCCTGACGGTATTCCTTGTCCGCCGGGGGCTGCGCCGTATCGGTCAGATGGGCAGCAGGCATACGGAAACAGTAACCCGTATGCTGCGCAGTGCCATCCGGTATGTCTCGATCGTTATCGTTGCCTATGTCATCCTGCTGAATTTCGGCATCGATCCGGATGCTCTGGCGTCTTCAGCCGGACTGATCGGCATCGCCATAGGTATCGGCGCACGGGATCTGATCACCGATATCGTCGCCGGCATGTTTATCATCTTCGAAAGGGATTATGAAGTCGGTGATCTCGTCTGTGTCGATGATTATACCGGACGGGTCCATGAAATCGGCATGCGCATCACGAAACTGACCGGTCTGGACGGAAGCGAAAAGATCATCAACAACCGCAATATGGTCAATGTCGTTAACGAATCCATGCATCCGGATGCGATTTCCGTCAAGTTCCGGGTTCCTTATGAAACGGATATTGCCTGGCTGAAGAAGATCGTTGAGGAAGCTGCCGTGACATGGAAGGAAAAATATCCGGAAATTGAAAAAGGTCCGGTGTTCAGCGGTATTGCCAAATTTGAAGACGACATGGTCCTGTGCGGGGTCTGGCTGACTTCGACTGACAGCAGTCCTGCTGTTATGACAGCGAAAATCAATTTTGAACTGAAAAAACTGATGGATGAAAACGGAATTCCGATGAAGCGGGAACTGGCGATCCGGGAAAAGACAGAACAGAAATAAAAATAGAGACATTGTCATGCGGCAATGTCTTTTTCTTCCGGAAGGGAGCGGACCCTGTCCTTGATGCATTGATTCGTGCTTTCCATTGCGGCACAACTGTACAGAAACGGTAAAGCAGAAATGAAAACGTTTTCATTTTCTGAAATAACGTGTGAAAAACTATGAATAAAATGTGAAAAAGTCTGTTGACTTTCGAAACGTATCGGGTAAGATGTATTCATAAGCAAAGAAGGGAAGAGTAGTCCGGAGGACACGGCACAGAGAGTCTTCGTTGGCTGAGAGAAGACGCGCAGAGCCCGGATGAACATGGTCCTGGAGCTGTATGATCGAAATGTAGGTCATACCGGGAGGCCCCGTTACAGGCATAGAGTATATCTGATCAATTCAGCGTACTTGAAGAGGAAATGATCGTGAGGTCATTTTGAAGTAAGGTGGTACAGCGCAGCGGCGCCCTTATACAGGGAGCCGCTTTTATTTACCAGCCTCATTCTGAACTTCCTTTTCAAGAAACATCACAAGGAGGGAAAAACGCATGAAAAGAACACTCAAAGCATTGGCAGCATTCGCACTCGCAGTCGGACTGGCAGGCTGCTCGTCCGCATCACAGGAATCTTCCGGAACAAGCAATGAGCCGGCAGTCAATTCCGTCAATCCGCATCATTATCAGATCGTTCCGATCGAAGCAGGACAGCTCCCGCTGACGCTGCCGGACGTAAAGGCCGCCGTCATCAATGGCAACTATGCTCTGGAAGCCAAGCTGAACGAGACAAATCCGGCTCTCAAGATCGAATCGTTCGATGCTGAGACAAGTGTGAAGAGAACAAACTATGTCGCTGTCAAGCAGGGCAATGAAGACACTGACAAGACGAAGGCTCTGGTTGCCGCCATTACTTCTCCGGCAGTCAAGGACTACATCGAAACCACATACAGCGGCGCGGTTATTCCGTCCTTCATTGACGCTGTCGGCAAAGAAGTAACCGCTGGTGAGATCCCGGCCGCCGGTGACGACAATGTCATCAAAGTCGGTGCGACACTGGTTCCGCATGCGGAAATCCTGAAGGATGTCGTTGCCAAGGTTCTTGAAGAAAAGGGCTGGAAACTGGAAGTCGTCGAATTCAATGACTATGTCCTGCCGAATACGACTCTTGAAGAGGGTGAACTGGATGCCAACTATTTCCAGACACTTGGCTATCTGAACAACCAGAACGAAGAAGGCGGTCTGCACCTGGTCGCCGTCGTCGGTGTCCATATTGAACCGATGGGTGTATATTCCAAAGTACTGGAATCCCTTGACGAACTGGCGGACGGCTCCGAAATCGGTGTTCCGAACGACACTGACAACTATGCCCGTGCCATTGACCTGCTCAACGCTCTCGGCCTGCTGAACAACGCGCCGAACGCGGCTGACGCGATCAGCCAGATCAACGACTGATCATTGACCGGACAATAAAAAAACAAGCCGTTAAAGCAAAGTGTTGGTAAAAGTGCAGGAAAATGCAAATAGGTTTATCATTATGAATGCCAGACCAAATAAAGGATGTTTTTAAGCAGTAACTCAGTCCTTGGTTCTTGGTCTGGCGACTTCCCTA
>JAFRCE010000010.1 GCA_017404505.1 Solobacterium sp.
CACCATCACCATCATCACCACCATGGTGAACATGACGCGGATGAAGTCTTTGACTCCATCGGTATTGAAACCATCAACAAGTATACAGAAGAAGAAATCCGCACTGCCCTGGATGGTCTTGGTGAGAATATCGTCCGTGCCAAGGGTATTGTTCCGACAGAAAACGGCAGCTGGCTCTTCTTCGACTATGTTCCGGGTGATATCGACATCCGCAGAGGCACAGCCGCTTATACAGGTCTGATTACAGTCATCGGTGAGAAGGTCGATATCGAACTGATGAAGAAACTGTTCAAGGTGCAGTAATGCCAGCGCCGGTATATTTGTTTACAGGCTTTCTTGATTCCGGCAAGACAACACTGATCAAGGACACGCTGGCGGATCCTTCCTTCATGGAAGGCGTCAGCCGTACTCTGGTCATTGCCATGGAACAGGGTGAAGTGGCTTATGACAAAGCCTTTCTGGAATCTCATAACGCCTATGTGGAATATTTTGATTCCGCCGAAGAACTGACCGAAGAAAGAATGCATGAGCTGGATACCGTCTACCATCCCGATCAGGTGTTCATTGAATGGAACGGAACCATGCCGGTGTCGGAAACGCTGTTCAAAAACGCGCCTTCCTTCTGGCCGCTTGTGCAGATCCTGACAACGGTCGATGCCACCACATTTGACATCTATATCAACGCCATGCGCCAGATGCTGTTTGAACAGCTGCGCTGGTCGGATACCGTCATTGTCAACCGCTGCACGGAGGATACCAACGGTATGGCTCTGCGCGGCAACATCAAAGCCATCAACCGGCGGGCCCAGATCTTCTACGAAGGTGCCTTCGGTGCCCAGGTGACAATGAAGAGCGGCGTTCTGCCTTTTGACATCAACGCTCCGGTCATCGATATCTCGGATGATGACTATGGCCTCTGGTATATGGATGCCATTGAAGATCCGGAAAAATACGACGGCAAGGAAATCATCCTGCGCGGCAAATTCGCCGAACGGATGGAAGGCTACAAACAGACCTTCGTTCTTGGCAGAAGAGCGATGGTATGCTGTGCGCAGGATACCAGCCTCTGCGGTCTGACCGTGACCGGTGTCAAAATTGAGCAGCTGAATCTCGGCGACTGGGTCGAGGTGCAGGGCAAACTCAAAACGATGACGATGGAAAACGGCGCCAAAACCGTTGTGCTTTATGCGAACAGAGCGCAAAGATATGACGGCCCGGCTGACGAATACGTTTATTTCAGTTAAGAGATCGCACGATCTCTTTTCTTTTGTTCATCTAGAGTTCACATACCCTTCAGAAAAACTTCAAGCATACATAGTAGCCTTTATATACAGACAGGAGACAATGCTTACTATGGATGAAGAAAAAATTGAAGTGACAAATGAAGAACCCATCGAGCAGCTTCCGGAAGAAACAATCCCGGAAGAACCTTCCGGAGAGAATCCGTTTCCGGAAGACAAGCCTCCGCACGGCAGACCGCCGCATGGCAGACCGCCACACGGTGAGCCGCCGCACGAGAAACCGCCGCATGGCAGACCTCCGCATGGTCCCCGTCCCCCGATCGGGCCAAAACCGGAAGGTGAATTCCCGCCTCAGGACGGGCAGCTTCCGGAAACGGAAGTTCCTGAAACTGACAGCTTTCCAGATGGAGCTGCCGAACCAGAAACAGCTGCTGTGTGAAAAGATGCCCGGTATGTGTCCCCTGCACATACCGGCGCTTTTCATTTTGATTCAGAACGCGAATGATCCGCAAAAAAAGATGCCCGCAGGCATCTTTCGTCTTATTACATGAACACTCTGACAAACTTGTTGTCGGCAGTATAGGCTTTCCAGCCGCTGCCCGGTTCCATTTCCTTCATGAAGTTGGTCCACATATCCAGCATCAGGTTGCTCAGCATGTAGTCTCTTCTGCCCATCGGGCGCCAGCTTCTGTCCAGTGTTCCGAAGACATACCACAGTTCGGAAGAATGGAAGGCACCGGCATCGTCACCCGGCAGCTGCTTCTTGAAGTAGTATACGTAACATGGCTGGTTGGCGTTTTCATAACGGTTCTGAGCGAAGGCAACACAGCCCTGATACAGTGCGGTTTCCTTGCCGTCCTGATCCTCCTGTCTGAAGAGATCGTTGGAAGTGCAGCCGATGATATAGGGAATGTCATGAATGTGGTCACGCTCAATGCATTCATCGAATCCCTCCGTCATGATCCAGCCGTCAATGACCGGTCCAAACGGCAGTCCTTCGGTATGTTCCGCCAGCTTCGGCAGGATTGACACCAAT
The DNA here is from genome assembly GCA_017404505.1 of Solobacterium sp. Taxonomy (GTDB): domain Bacteria; phylum Bacillota_I; class Bacilli_A; order Erysipelotrichales; family Erysipelotrichaceae; genus Bulleidia. The sequence continues at coordinate 2,278 of JAFRCE010000010.1, forward strand.
TTTTCCGCCGGAACCTTGCGCATTTCCCGCATATAGGAACAGCCGCATAATTCCATGATCTGTCTGCCTGTTACATAGGCATCGTCCGGCGTTCTGTTCCTGCTGAGGCCATTGTTCAGACCGCCGCCGCTCTGCATGATCGCACCCTGGATCATACCCTGGGTAAGCGGTGAAGAAATCAGTGTCTGAACGCTCATGGCACCGGCCGACTGACCGAAGACGGTAATCCTTTCCGAGTCACCGCCGAAGGCTTCGATATTTCTTCTGACCCATCTCAGCGCTGCGATCTGATCGAGGATACCGTAGTTGCCGACACTCTTGTTGGTATCTTCCCGACGCAGGTCTTCATGCGCGAAGAAGCCGAAGACACCGACACGGTAATTGATCGTGACCAGGATGACATTGCGGCGGGCGAATGCCTCACCGTCAAATTCCATTTCCGAGCCAAAGCCATGATCGAAAGCGCCGCCGTGGATCCAGAAAGCGACCGGATAGCCGCCCGGCTGCTTCTGAGACGGTGCCCAGATATTCAGATACAGACAGTCTTCACTCTGCTTCGGCAGCGGGAAGGCAGGATCCGTGTAAAATTCTTTGCCATAGAATCCCTGTGTCATATCCGGCTGCGGACAGCATGGCCCAAAATGCAGAGCCTCTTTCACACCGTCCCATTTATCCAATGGCTGCGGGGCCTTGAAACGAAGTTCATTGATCGGCGGCTTCGCATAAGGGATGCCGCGGAAGATCATATAGCTTCCTTTTTTCTCTCCGGCCAGCAGACCATGTTCAACTTTAACCTGAACTTTCTCCATGATATCAAACCTCCGTAACGACAACGGTATACATGTAAAAATTATACTACAAATTCTCCCCCTCTCATGAAAAAAGAGCTCGCTGGCACAAGCTCTCTTCTCTATTCATTGGGAGGGAAAGAAATAACATGTCTTTTTAATGACACCTATAATATACAAAATGGCTGTGTTTAAAAAATGTTTGATTTGTGAAAGTTTTGTGAAACATTACACAGACGGATTTTTGATCGTAATTCCCAGCAGTTTTGTGCAAGCCAGAGCCTGTTCTTCGTTCATGGTGACACCTCTGAGATTCTCCGCCTGGATCATGAAACCGTCGATTTTCGAGGTGGAAAAATCCAGTCCGCTCAGTTTTGTGCCGAGCAGTTCCGCTTCCTGAAAATCACAGCGGCTGATCTCCGTTTTCGTAAATTCACAGTAGCTCAGCGAACTCTGCACGAAGATGCATTCCTGAAGCCGGCACTGTTTCCACTTACTGCCGCCGAATGAGGCATATCTCGCCTGAGCGCCTGTGAATTCCGCGTCCTGCAGACGGCTGTCAGAAAAATCCGTGCCCATCATCCGACACTGTTTCATCTGCACTCTGCGGAAGACTGTCTCCCGGAAGTCACAGTTGGAAAAATCGCAGTGGTCAAAGATGCAGTCGACGAACTGACAGCTGCGCATCGCCTCCCGAAACGTGACATTGGTAAATGTGCATTCAAAAAAGCTGCTGTCATGAAAAACCTGCGTGCATTCCTCATCTCTGAAAGAGACGCCGTCTGTACGCAGGTCTTTGATTTTATTGATCCTGCCTTCCTGCAGGTCATACGTGATTTTTGGTTCGCTCATGGTTTTCATGAGCATATTTTACTACAGGACGATTTCCGCACAAGCCTTTCCGGCCTTTTCCTGACAGGCCGAAACACAGATCTTGTCCCCTTCATTAGCCTGAACGACCCAGACGACCTTCTTCTTTGCCTTGGCATTGGCGAATGTCGTGATATTGCCGTAGAACGATCCGGTCATGGTCCGGCTGTAGCCGGAAAGATCGCCGATTTCCTCGGTCTGTTTGCCAGCCAGCAGCGTGCCGCCGTCAATCGTGACAGTGACCGGTTTGTTCACCTTCAGTTTCACTGCCTCATCGGTCAGGTTGGTCGGCAGATAGCCGGGATTGCCTACCACCGCGGTGATTTCATAAATACCCTTGCTGACTTCCTTCTTCGTGAGACTGTCGATCTTGAGCTTCGGCATGGCTTTGGCAAAACGGATATTGAACTTCGTGTCGTTCTCACATTCTTTGATCAGCAGATGTTCCGGCGGATTCTGATGGGTGAACTTGTAATTGAAGCCGCCCAGTTCCACTTTTCCGAAGGTCGGATGATCGAATTCCTGCCAGTCGCTGAGATACTGCGGGGCATTCTCCTTGACCCACTTCATGCAGGCATTGAAGCGCTCCAGTGCCTTTTCCGGTGTTTCCGCCTCACTGCTGAACCAGTCGTACGGCATACCGGCTTTTTCAGCGATATTCCAGAATTCCATGGTATAGGAAGGAATACCCTGATTCTGATAGAACCAGTCATCCAGAGCGCCGCTGCTGTAGTTTTCCTGGTCTTTCATGAAAGTGTCAAAGATATTCATCTTTTTATATCCGAGTTCTTCTTCGCCCATGGCGGCGATTGCCTTGAGAACCTTGATATCATCGTTCGGCGCGCTTGTCGAAGGTCTTGTGCCGGGCGGATAAAGAATGATTCCGCCGCTGGTATGACCGCAGGCTGCTCCGCCGATATTCGGATGAGCAAAGACAAAGTCGACGATTGCCTTGGTCTCGGGATTGCTCAGCGGATACTTGCCGGCACCGGCCTGTCTGGCCTCAGGGAACCATCCGTACGGGAAGTTCCGGTTGAAATCCAGACCCCAGTCCGCTTTCTTCCGTTTCAGATTCTCATCACCGTCATATTCCTCGAGGACACCTTCCGGATAAATATCATAGAATTCCCCTTCCGTATCCGACGGATCACGGAATGTCATCAGGGAAGGATCCTTGGGGTCTTTTTTCCAGGCACCGTATTCCGTTTTGATACGCATCATGCGGATGACACCGTCCTGATCGAGATCTTCTTCTTTGATGCCGCCCTTTTCCGGCAGGTATTCGCGGTTGGCGGAACGCAGGGTATACGGCGTGGTGAGATAGGTCTCGGCGCCGTCCGGTGTGACGCGCGGAATGACATAGATCGCAGTCGTATCAAGAAGCTTTGTGACTTCCGGATCACTTCCGTAGTTTGTCACAAGATAGTCGATCGTGTGCATGGCGGTCATGGATGCGGTGACTTCGCCGGCATGGATGTTGCCGTCCAGATACCAGCCCGGTTTGCTGAGCGCTTCACCGGTCTTCTGATTTGTCAGTGTCACCACATACTGGTTCAGTCCCATCTCGGTCACACAGTTGACTTCTGTCTGACAGATCTCCGGATACTCTTTCGCGAAGAATTCCAGACAGTTCTTCAGTTCGTCATATTTGTAGTAATGATCATACTGAAACGTTGTTTTCATATGCATTTCTCCTATAGGATCTGTGAGAGGAATTCCTTTGTTCTTTCATTCTGCGGATGATCGAAGAGCTGCTCCGGCGTCCCTTCTTCCGCCACGATACCGCCGTCGATAAAGAGAACACGGTCGGCGACATTTCTGGCAAATCCCATTTCGTGGGTGACGATAACGCATGTCATACCAGATTCGGCCAGCTGCTGAATGACTTCCAAAACCCCTTTTACCATCTCCGGATCGAGCGCCGACGTCGGTTCGTCGAACAGCATCACGTCCGGATGCATGGCCATGGCTCTAACGATGGCCAGACGCTGTTTCTGACCGCCCGAGAGTTTCCGCGGATATTCATTTGCCTTGTCTTCCAGTCCGACTTTCTTGAGAAGCTCCATGGCCTCCGCTTCCGCCTCCGCCTTGGAAATCTTCTTTTCCAGCGTCGGAGCGATCGTGATGTTGTCCATTACCGTCAGATGCGGGAAGACATTGAACTGCTGGAAGACCATGCCGATCTTCTGCCGGTGGATATTCAGGTCGGTGCTTTTGGCATCGAGCACGTTGCCTTCAAAGATGACCTTGCCGCCGGTAGGTTCCTCCAGCATATTCAGACATCTCAGGAAGGTTGATTTACCGCCGCCGGAAGGGCCGATGACAGCGACGACTTCACCTCTGTATATTTTTTCACTGATTCCTTTCAAGACCTCCAGATCTCCGAAATTCTTCTTCAGATCAACGGTCTCGATCAGCACTTCATTAAACTCAGTCACTGACACTTAACCTCTTTTCCAGTTTCTGCACCACGTAAGTCAGACCCAGTGTGCAGATCAGATAGATACCGGCAATGATGAACATCGGCTGCCAGGATAGATATTTGTTGGCCAGGATCGTTCTGGTGTACATCAGCTCATACAGCATGAATGTACCGGCCAGGGATGTTTCCTTAATCATGGCGATATATTCATTGGCCAGGGCCGGCAGGATATTCTTGATCGCCTGCGGCAGGATAATCTTGACCATGGTGTTTTTCGCGGTCATGCCCAGTGATCTCGCGGCTTCTGTCTGGCCCTTGTCGACCGAATTGATACCGCCTCTGATAATTTCCGAAACATATGCACTGGAGTTCATGATCAGAGCGATCAGGACATAGACTTCCTTGGATACACTGTTGAGGGCCGGAATGGCAATCGGCAGGAAGAAGTATGATATATACATCTGCACCAGCAGCGGTGTACCTCTTAAAACATTGACATAAACGACGGCGATCGCCGACAGGATCTTTGACTTGGAAAGATTCATCAGGGCAATGAGTGCACCTAACACACTTCCCAGGGATACGGCGATAAATGCATATTTCAGCGTTCCGGCCAGACCTTGCAGGAAGATCGGCCAATACTCCAGCAATACATCAAGAATACTCGGTCCCATCAGCGATCGGCCTTTCTCTTATTTATTTTCCAGAGCGATGATCTGGTCTTCGACATACATCTGCTGCAGAGAGGAAGCCTGGGCAACGATGTGCTTGCCGACGAAGTCTTCCAGAGACTTGTAGTTGTCTGCCTGATCAGCAGGAACGATCAGCGTATGGAAGGCAACGGAGCTGTCACCGACATAACCGGTGGACAGTTCGAATGCTTCCGCTCTGTCTGCTTTCCAGCCGAAGCCGGAGAATGCCATGTCGACTTTGCCTGTATCAACAGCTGTCAGAACAGCGTTGAAGTCCATCGCTTCGATCTTCAGATCAACGCCGAGGCAGTCAGCCACATACTTGGCAAGCATCATTTCACAGCCGTAGATTGTGCCGTTTTCGGTAATGAATTCAGCAGCCGGATAGTCCGGAGATGTTGCGATAACGAGTGTGCCTTTGTCAAGAACGTTCTTGAGAACACCATCAGCCTTGGAAAGATCCAGTTCCGGCTTCTTCAGGTTTGTCGTATCCAGCAGGTATGTATATGTTTCATCGATGGCAGCGTCAGAGAAGACTTCCAGTTTCAGATCGCCGAGGATCTTGTCGGATTCTTCGTCATCTGTGCCGGCCTGTCTCTTCGCCATGGCTGTCCATACTGTGTAATAGGAATAATCAAAGTTTTCGTCGAACTTCGTTGTCGTGGCAGTGGTAATGCACTGGTTGACTGCTTCGATCAGAGATGCTTCACCCTTCTTGGCTGCCGCGACGTTTCCTTCGTAGTCGCCATACATGGTCAGGTCGAAGTTGACGCCGCTCATGGCAAACTGACCGTTGGACTGATCGACATAGTTCTGGGCAGTTGTGCCGTCCAGCGCGACAGCGTCACATTTGCCGGAGGACAGAGCCAGAATGGCCTGGTCCAGACTGGTTACCAGTTCCAGTTCGGTTTTAGCTGCGGCTGTGCCGCCGCCGTTGTTGGCAGAACATCCCACACTCAGCAGCATGACTGCGGATAAAGCGATTCCTGTAAGTTTCTTATTTAACATTTTCTTTCTCCTCTTTCTTTCTGTTTGGCAATACTGTGAATCAATGACTAACGTGTCACACCTCGTCGGACTTTCATCTTTTTACCTCCTCAGGAAAGAAAAAACGCCGTCTCATCCAGAGACGACGTCAATCGCGGTACCACACTGGTTGCCGGACATATCATATCCGGCCTCTCTTGCCTTTAACGCAGGTATACGTTCTTCCCTACTGTCAGTTCAGGAAGACTTCTCCCAGATGCGGTTCTTCTGAAACGTTGCCGCCGGACTTCCACTCTGTTCCGGCTCGCTGTCGGGGCTTTTCAGAATACTCTTCTGTTCCTTGAATATGAATGAATTATAGTTGAATCATTTTCAGCCGTCAAGAAAGTTTTTCATTATTTGTAATGTAAATTGTTTCATTCTGTTGATTTCCGTTATTTGTTCATGTGTCATGTTTCAGGCATTCTCCACTTCATGTTCATCTAAAGTTCATATTTCTCCCTTACTCTGTAAGTGCATCAGAAAACAGATGGTGCAGGAGGAAAAGCAAATGAAACAGAACAAATACCGTAAACACAGTGCCATATTACTTTCCGGCATCCTGATGTTCGGCACCGGCTGTTCGACAGCCCGCGCCAAAGAAGAAAACAATACAGCAGTCATTGAAGAACCTGTTGAAGAAGTCATTGAAGTCAAACAGACATTCACACCGGTTACCGTGACAGCGAATACGACGTCCGGCGGAATGATCGATGCGACGGATTTATTCACAGACCGTGATCTGCAGCAGAACGCGGATACAAGTGAAGCTGTGACATATACATTAAAAGACGGTGAGACAGTTACTTTGAACAAGGAAGGCGTCTATGTCTTCACCGGCAGCGCGGCAAATGCCCAGATCCGCGTGGAAGCGGCTGACACGGACAAAGTCCAGATCGTTCTGGACGGTGTGACAATGACCAACGACAGCACACCGTGCATCTATGTCATCAGCGCTGACAAAGTCTTCGTGACGACGACGGACAGTGAAAATACACTGACTGTCAGCGGCGCTTTCACAGCTGACGGTGAAACAAATACAGATGCTGTCATCTTCTCCCGCGACGACCTTGTCATCAATGGTCTTGGCACACTGAATATATCTTCCAGCGACAACGGCATTGCCGGCAAGGACGATATCAAGATCACCGGCAGCACCATCAATATCGCATGTGCTTCCGATGCCATCGAAGCAAACGACTCGATCCGCATCGCCGACGGGACCGTCAATATCACAGCGTGCAATGACGGTCTGAAAGCGGAAAACGACGAAGACGACACAACCGGATATATCTATATCTGCGGCGGCAATATCACTGTCAATGCCAGTGACGATGCCATTCATGCCACAACGATCGTTCAGATCGACGGCGGCACATTCGACCTTTCCGGCGCGGAAGCAGTGGAAGGCACATATCTGCAGTTCAACGGCGGTTCTCTGAATATCTATGCTTCAGATGATGGCATCAATGCGGCATACAAGTCTTCTGCCTATACACCGACTATTGAGATCAACGGCGGAGACATCACGATTTCCATGGGCCAGGGCGATACTGACGCTATTGATTCCAACGGATATATCTATGTCAACGGCGGTACGCTGGATATCTCCGCCCAGTCACCGTTCGATTATGATATCTACGCCGAATATACCGGCGGCACGATGATCGTCAACGGTTCTGAGACAACCCAGATTACCAACCAGATGATGGGCGGCGGCATGATGCCGGGCGGTCAGGGAGGCTTCGGCGGTCCTGGTGGCGAAGGCGGCTTCGGCGGACAGATGCCGGGCGGCCACTGATTCTCTGCTATATCGAACAAGGTTCATACCAGATCAGGACGGTATGAACCTTGTTTGCATTCATAAAAAAAAAGAATCATGAAGTCCTCATGATTCCGTTACAGCAGATATATAATCAGCTGTTTTTGTATTTCTGGGTAACAGCTTCCTCGGCATTCTGAAGACGAGCTGCTGTCTGTTCTTCCTGCTGTTTCATGCGGGCGTCCAGAGCAGCTTTGTCCGCTTCTCTCTGCAGGTTGGCAAGTCTTTTTTCTTCTTCCTTGCGGCTGATATAGGAACCCAGTTTGAAGGAAGCGATCAGCAGGATAAAGCCGACCAGGACAGCAAGAGCTGCCAGCAGGATGGTTTTGATTACGCCTAACGATCCCTGTACAACAGAATTATTCATCAATACATGGAACAGATTCACATTGGAAGTATACTGAATCACGATCACGAGCAGGCCGCCCAGGATCAGAATGATCGATAACCACATCAGTATTGTCTTAATCAGTTTCATTGTTTCTCCCCCTTGTGTATGAAGCCACGGTCAATGATGACCCGTACATTCATTGTACAATGGTTTTCATTTTAGCGTAGTGTTTTTATACTCTATGCAAATCAGAATTCAGATACTGGCTGTTCGTTAAGCAGCCGGCGTATTTTCTCTGTTTCTTCTATACTGAGCTGCAGAAAAGCACATGCTTCTTCAAAAGACTTCCCATCTTTCATCAAAAGGTAAATGACGCGCACTCGTTCATTTTCTTCACCTTTTTCAAGCCCAATTTTTTCCCGTTCTCTCAGTTCTTCCTGCCAGTGCATATATTCACTTCTCCCGATAGGATCCAGTCGTGCCAGTTCCACCGATGCGTCAATTTCTCTGACAAACGCATCTTCTGAAATGTGTCCCATCACATATTCCGCGAACGGCTTCAGTTCCGGATAATCATCCTTCTGGCTGCACGCGCAGTTGATGTAAATCTTCGCTGTTCCGTCCTGCAGTTCTCTGCCGTTTTCAATGCAGAGATTGCGGAATGTGTACATCATCATATTATCACCGAACGGATCAAACGGGCAGATAAAGACGATGTACTGTGGCTTCAGTTCTTCATAGTCTTCGTTCCTGTTCAGAAGTGAAGTGTCAATAACAGACTGATAATATCTGCCTCGTTTTGGTGAAATGCCTCTGTTCAGTACCTGCATTTCTATCGCATAGACCGCCTCGTCATTTTCACTGTATACATCGATGCGGACACCATGGGCGGAAGCGAATTCATCCAGTGTTTTTTCTTTGATGACAACCTTAAGATCTTTGATATTCAGACTTGGAAAGATTCTTTCCAGAAGTTTCTTCATCAATCTTTCATTGCTCATGACCTTGGTAAACATGAAATTATTCTGAATCGTGAGTTCCCGGTATTGTTTCATGCTTTGTTCTCCTTTCATCAGTCTTATTGCCCAACGACCGGAGGTTTCCACAAAAAAAAGATGAGAATCAGACTGACTCCCATCTTGTATGAGTTATTTTTTTTATTTTGTCGGATCGTTTCCTTCCACGAAGGTGCGGATGTCTTCGCAGAGTTCATGGATATTCTCTTCACCGATATAGATCATATGTCCGGATTTATAGCCTTTGACAAAGACTCTGTCCTTCGGAAGTCCGGCATGATCAAGTGTATGGTAAACAAAACCGAATTCTGTGCAGAGGTCAAACCAGCCGTTGGTGAAGAAGACTCTCATACCCGGTCTTCTGGTCATGGCATTGCGCAGCTGCTGACCAGTTGTGCCCATGGATTCTTCTTTGTCCCAGTTCTTGTAATACATGGTCATGTTGACATAGTTTCTGTCCAGCTTGACACCGAGCTTCGGAAGCAGATCACCGGTCAGTGCCGCATAGAAGTATGCGTCATATCTGTCGGCTGTGGCATCGTCCCAGAGACCGTCTTTCTGTTCGACAACTTCCGGTTCCAGCAGAGGTCTTGTCATACGGCCGTCATAACGGGAAACACCCTTGCCCTTTCTCTTGAGAACTTCCTGACGATAATCATCGTCATCGATCTTCAGACCGTGGCGAATCAGATATTCTCTGGAAACGCCTGTATAATAGGTAACCTTTTCAATGACCTTTTCTTTTTCTTCTTCCGGAAGAGCTTCGCCTCTGTAAAGTGCCAGTACATAGTCTGTATCAGCCCATTTCTTGGCTTCTGCGACGAATTCTTCAACCGTCTGGTCTGTCGGATGGTTGTGATACCAATTGACGCCTGCATAGGTCGGGAAACCGATGACAGAGGATTCTACCGGCAGATTCTGACCGAAGTATTTGCCGACTGTGACTGTGTTACCGATAAAGACGATGCCGTCAAACGCAACACCGTAGCAGCGTTCTTTGCCGCTGGTGGCAGCAATACCTGCAGCGACAGCGGAACGTGTGCAGCCATAGCTTTCGCCGATCAGGTATTTCGGGCTCAGAGAACGGTTGTAGCGGCGAATCCATGCTTCAATAAAGGTAAGCAGCGCTTCCGCATCCTGTTCAATACCAAGGAAGTTCTTGCCTTCTTCCTCATCGATCAGCATACCGTAACCTGTTCCGACCGGATCAACTAGGACCAGGTCAGCGATGTCCAGCAGACAGTCCGGATTGTCGATTACTTCATACGGACCAAACGCACTTGGTCTGTCCGGTTCGCCATAGGCAATTCTTCTGGTTCCCAGGAAACCGGCATGGACATACATGGAGGAGCTGCCCGGGCCGCCATTGTATCCGAACAGTACCGGACGGTTTCTGGTGTCTTCGACATCAGAACGGAAATAGGAATACGAGAAAATAGATGCGATTGGTTTGCCATCTTTGTTATAGAAGACATTGTCCTCACTGACCGTGTGATACGGAATCTCTTTTCCCCTCAGTGTGATCTTGCCTTCTGCCTCAAAGCGGGCCGGCTTGAACTCATCAGCCTTGATTGTTTCAGTTCTGTACATTTCTTTTTTCTCCTTATGCCACTATCATACTCTCATTGATGGAAAAACCAAAACCGTCTGCTTCAAATGCCGTCCCTGTTCCCGCGTATACAAAAAGGACATGCGACGCATGCCCTTAGCCAGCAGAGAGTCTTATATCAGTTCATCATCCGCCTGTCTGTTCTTTTTCTTCCTGCCGGAAAGGAATACCCACACCAGCAGTATCACCAGCATCGGCACAGCAATGACCGGCGCCACGATCTCAGGCCTGAGAACGATCGCTTCCGCAACGACTTTGGAGCCATCCAGTTCATTGTCCACCCGGTGTCCTCTGACCAGCAGGCGGTGTGTATTGATGCCGTACGGTGTACATGTGATCAGTGTACAGTAATCCTTTTCCGGATCGATTGTCAGGGAATCCAGTTCTTCCGGCAATACGATACGGATCTGATCCACTTCATAGGTATAGGTACGATCCAGTACCTGAAGCACAAACGTATCCCCTTCTGTCAGTTTGTCTATATCCGTGAACAGCCTGGCGGAAGGAAGACCTCGGTGTCCGGAAATCAGACAATGCGTACCGGCACCGCCGACCGGCATAGAAGAACCGGCAATATGGCCGATGGCAATCTGCAGAACAGTATCTTCCGTACCATGATAAATCGGATAGCTGATATGGATCTTGGGAATCTGCACATAGCCCATAATACCTGTTCCGGTGACATCCAGAATGGAATTATAGGCTCGCGTTTCTTCTTCACTCATTTTAAAGCGATTCTTCTTGTCAATCAGAGAAGCATTGTAGTATTCCGCATCCGCGATCATTTTGTCGAATTCACTCTGATCCAGATTGGCTACTGTCTCCACATATGAAGCAATCGCTCTGGACTGATGAAAAGAATTCCACCAGTCAGAAACCGAAGGATAAGCAAGAATAAGAAAACCGATAACCATAATGGTGATCAGCACTCTGTTTGACAGCAAATCGATCTTCTTTCCTTTCATTCTTTACCCTTCTTCCATAAACAATAATACCCGGCATCCCTTATGGGATACCGGGATTATTTACATATTTTCTATTCGCTCACTGAATCAAATCAGTTCGCAGCCTTCTTCTTTGTGGCAAGAAGAACACCAGCACCTAATACCAGAGCAGAACCAATGATATAGAATACTGTTGTACCAATACCACCAGTAGACGGGAGGACAGAACCTTTCTGGTTTATAATCTGTCCAAAAATTTCACCCGAAACAAGTGCGTTAGTTGTTCCATCAATCTTTGTGGTTACATCTTCATCACCCGTTCCATCTGCTTTAGGACGTTTGAATGTAAATTCACCGCCATCTGCGCTTGCAGCAAATCCAGTCGGTCCGCTAAGAGCAGTAATCTTGTAGCCATGCGTTGCATCAGTATCAGCTGTGATTGTCGCTGTAATTGCAAATGCAAGATCATCCATTGTGTTGTATCCATCTGGAGTTGTAGTCTCTTTCAGAATATAGTTGCCATCATCCAGTCCATCGAATACAAAGTTTGTTGCACCTGTTTTTTCAGCGCCGACAGCATACCAGAATTCAGTATCAGGTTTGCCAAGATTCGCAGCCTGATTCTCACCTTTATCAGTCTGTTCTGAAGCATACTGTTTATACAAAGTGAAACCAGCACCTGTTTTTGCTTCATATTCTGTTTCATTAGAATTTTTAGCAATCTTATCAACATCAAATTTGTATGTGAATACAACAACTTTATCCTTCGGTGTGTCAGCAGTTCCTTCCTGCTCACCATTCGGATTGTTGGAGAATTCAGCATACGATTCATTTGGATTGCCTGGATTACCAATTTGAGCATTGTCAGTAAGAGTAGCTGTGTAGTAAACTACAACATCTTTACCAGCTGCGGCTTTTTCATTACCGTTAAGTTTTGTGAATTTCACTTCAAAGGACTGGCCATTTGTAACAACCTGATACTGTCCATCTTCAGTACCTTTTGTCGCTAACGTTCCGTCCACATACACTTTAATTGAGTCTTCAACAAGGGACAATCCAGATCCAAGAGTATCGTGTACAGAAAGGAAATAACTGTTGTATTTAGCAAAATCAGAACCGATTTTGGTTGTAAGTCTGAATGGTACTTTGTCACCAAAGTCATAATCAGCATATTTAACCCAGCTTGTTTCTGAGATATCCTTCAGATTTGTGAGGTCAATGGTATCCGTACTGTCATTCACATCCAGTACATCCTTTTTATGCTCTGTTGTTCCAGCTTTAGGAGTAACTGTTGTCGGTCCAACAACTTCACAGACAATTGTACTGAGTGTAGTTGTCTGATCAGCAGCAGGTTCTGTATATTCATCTTTAACGACATAATAACCAGTGAGCACAGTTGTTTCCGTAGAAGTGATCTCAACACCCGTTCCGGTTACCCACTCACCAATAACATTGGCAGTTGCCTGTGCCGGATCAGTATCTGTCTTAGACGCTAAACTCTCAAGATATTCAAGAACAGCCGGCGGAACTGCTTCTCCAGCTGTAGCTGTTGTTGTAGCATCCACTGTATACTCACCGCTTCCATCTTTTGTCTTATATTTTATGGAAGATGCTGCATTTGAGCCCCACTTAATATTTGAAAGTGTTTTTCCATCCTCTGCAAGATCACCAGTAAACAGTTGGTACGCAGTATAAGTGTGTCCCTCGACCGGGGTCACTTTAATTGTTGTTTCTTTTGGTTCTGCCCACGCAGTAGTAACAAACAATCCCATTGTCATTACAGCAACTACTACTGCAGCCATTATCCTTTTGATCTGCTTCATTTGTTTATTCCCCTCTTTCTAAACAAACGTAAATCGTTTTGTTATTTGCATTAATACAGTTGCATATAGAAACATTATAAATCAATTTTTCAACTATTGACTACCTTCCTTAACAGATTTTAATCCAATTTTGTCCACTATGTGCATACTTGGTAACTTCTCTGGTTCCCTCTTTATTTCACAATATTATAGTTTACAGTTTGCTGTTCATTTGACTTGGGTGGACTACTTGTGACCAGACTTTCACTAACAGTAGATGCATCGTGCCCGATATATGAAAGAATGACCACCTGTGTGAATCTGCACAGATGGCCATTCTTATTTCTTTAATTACAACAGAATCACTCTGTTATTACAGATGCATACTTCTTAACGATAACTGTACTTCTTTTTCATCAGGAATGCAGCGATTGCCACCAGCATGGATGTAATCATACCTGCTGTCCAGCCAGTAGCATTGTTATGGTCAGATGTATCAGGAATGACTTCCTGTTTATCAACCATCTTTATTACCTGAATTCCTCCATCCGGGCCGGTGGTGAATGTGATATCCGCAGCCTTCTTATATCCTTCAGGCACTTTGATTTCTGTCAGCGTATAAGTGCTGTCCGGTTCCAGATTATCAACAGAGTGTACAGTTCCATCTGTTGTCCACTGAGCAACGACTTTTCCGTCCTTGTCCTTTATGGCAAGTACCGCACCCTTGACAGCCTTGTTCTTATCATCAACCTTTTCAACTTTAACTTCAGTGTAAGTATTGGTGATCGTCACCGCTTTGATCAAGGTCTCATCTTCTGTTGCCGGTACAATATTACCCTTGCCGTCATCGATTGCATTAAATGTAATGGTATGCTCGGATGTATCATAGGTCATACCCTTCGCATCACCCTTTGTTTCTTTGACTGTATATGTATATGTACCTTCTTTTGTAAATGTGATCTTGTCAAAACTCTTCAGATGATCCAGAGTTTCCTTTGTAATTGTCAATGTTGTGGTCGTTGGTAATGGCGTGCCTTCTTCAGCGCTGATTGTAAATGTGAATGAATCATCCTCTGTCCACTCACGACCATTGAGTACTTTCTGAACTAATACGTAAGCACTACCTTCAGCAGAATACTTATTGGTAATGATGCATCCAGCCTCTTCTTCATATGTAACTGTTGCAGTTAAGGCATTGGTTGCATCATCAGCCTTTGTGACTTTTACAGTGACCTTATGATCTTTCGTGTCATAAGTAATACCATCCTTGACAGGGTTTTCTTCTGTCACACCATCAGGCAATACTTCTTTTACTGTATATTCATAAGTTCCTGCTTTATCAAACTTTATCGTCTCAAAGACAGCTTCTGGTGCATTTTTTGTGGCTGCTGCAGTTGTCTTTGACGGCATAGGTGCATCCTTTGTGACAGCTGTCAGTTCAAATGAGAAGTTGTCATCATCAGCCCATTCTCTGCCTTCCAACTTCTTTGTTGCTTTGACATTTACTTCTACAGCTTTGAATGTATTTGTGATAGTCAGTTTATCTTTGTCATCATACTTCACTGTAGCACTCAGTTTGTTGTCTGCGTCTTTTGTTACAGTGACGACAACTTTATGCGGTGTTGTGTCATATGTGACGCCGTCCGCGGTGCCTTTCTGCTCAGTGATCGTGTACTCATACGTACCGGCCTTCTCGAAATGCAGTTCTTCCCACTTCGGTGTCTTGTTGTCCGCTGTCGCTGTGACTGTTGTTACCTTCGGCATCGGTGCGCCTTCAGTA
>JAFRCE010000011.1 GCA_017404505.1 Solobacterium sp.
CAAACTCTTCATTTGATATAGCTCTTTTTAACAGGATCTCTTGTCCTGTCTTATCCTTACATAAACTTCTTGACGTTTGTAATGTGTCTTTTCCTATTCAGTTTTCAAAGATCTTCCCGCTCAGCTCTCACCGAGCGTGCTCTAAGATACTATCACCCATCCAAATACCTGTCAACACATTTTCCAAAAAAATTTATAAAAATTTTTCGCCGTCCAAAACCCGCCCCTTTTAACATGCATGCATGTTTTAGTTCTGTAAGCGTTTTCTTTCTTTTTGATATAAAAACCGGACCGGTCGATCTGACCCATCCGGCTGTCTGCTGCTTATTATATATTTAAATATCTTTATTATTCGACAGTGACTGACTTGGCAAGATTCCTCGGCTTGTCGACATTCAGGCCGCGCGCCACGGAAAGATAATAGCCCAGCAGCTGCAGAGGAATGATGGCCAGCGATGTCGCGAAGTATTCGCTGGTACGGGGAATGTAAACGGTGAAGTCCGCCGTGTCTTCGATCGCGTAGTTGCCATAGGATGTCAGCCCCATCAGATAGGCACCGCGTGATTTCACTTCCGCCATATTGGACAGTGTCTTTTCGTACAGCCGGCTCTGCGTGCACACGCCGACAACCAGCGTGCCGTCTTCGACCAGCGAGATCGTTCCATGCTTCAGTTCGCCCGCCGCATACGCTTCCGAGTGTACGTATGAGATTTCCTTCATCTTCAGTGAGCCTTCCATGGAAATCGCATAATCAATTCCGCGGCCGATAAAGAACATGTCTTTCGCATTTGAATACTTTGCCGCGAACCACTGGATCCTTTCTTTGTCTTCCAGCACTCTGTCCATCTTTTTCGGCAGTGTCTGCAATTCATCGATCAAACTGCGGTAGGTTTCCGCGTCGATCTTTCCTCTGACTTTGGCCAGCTGAATCGCCAGTACGTAAACAGCAATCAGCTGAGCGGAATATGCCTTGGTCGTCGCGACGGCGATTTCCGGACCGGCCAGAGTATAGAATGTCCGGTCTGCTTCTCTTGCGATCGAAGAGCCGACTACGTTGACAATACCCAGCGTCATGATGCCTCTTTCCTTCGCCAGCCGCAGCGCCGCCAGTGAGTCGGCCGTTTCACCTGACTGGGAAATCACGATGACCAGATCTTTAGGATCAAGAAGCGGATCGCGATAGCGGAATTCCGAAGCCAGTTCGACCCGCACCGGTATTCCGGCCAGGCTTTCCATGACATACTGTCCGGCCAGGCCGACATGATACGCGCTGCCGCAGGCAACGATGACCACGCTGTGGACTCCGGCCAGCAGTTCATCACTGAGACCGGCTTCCGAAAGATCAATACTGTCCTCTTTCACCACCGATGCGATCGTGTCTCTGACCGCTTTCGGCTGCTCATGGATCTCCTTGATCATGAAATGCTCAAAGCCGCCTTTTTCAGCCGCTTCCGCATCCCATGTCACTTCCGTGGACTCAAGTTCCACCGGTTCTCTGTCAATGTCATAGAATTCTGCGCTTCCCTTGCCGAGTCTCGCGATCTGCTGGTTGCCGATATAATATACGTTTCTTGTGTATTTCAGAATGGCCGGCACATCGGATGCCAGAAAGGTTTCCTCGCCTTTTGTGCCGATAACCATCGGGCTGTCTTTTCTTGCCACATAGATTTCTTCCGGATATTCCTTGAACATGACTGCCAGCGCATAAGAGCCCTTGATGCGGGTCATGGCTCTGGCGATCGAGTCGATCGGGCCTTCCTGATATTTCTTCATATAGTAGTCGATCAGCTTGATTGCCACTTCCGTATCCGTATTTGAATAGAACGTGTACTGATGGCGGAGCAGTTTCTCCTTCAGCTCCTGATAGTTTTCGATAATGCCGTTATGAACACCTACGACATTTCTGTCGTCACTGATGTGAGGGTGAGCATTCTTTTCGGATGGTTCGCCATGCGTTGCCCAGCGGGTATGACCGATTCCGCAGTTTCCTTTCAATGCCTTGCCGTCGTTGGTCTTTTCTGCCAGCACCCGCAGTCTGCCTTTGGCTTTTACAACCTCGACATCGCTGGTGCCGTTTCTTACCGCAAGACCGGCTGAATCGTAACCCCGGTATTCCAGTTTGGATAAACCTTCCAGAAGGATTTCAGCTGCATTTCTGTTGCCGTTATAACCTACGATTCCACACATATGGATCTCCTCCAATACAGAAAAAGTTTACCACCACAGGAAAACCGTGAAAAGAAAAAACGTGCACGCATGCACGTTTACCGGCCGGTTTCGAAGAACCGTTCGAATTCCGATCCCATCCAGATCTCACAGGCTCTTGCCATTTCAGCCTGGTCGTCATCGATCGCCTGGCTTTTCTGATACTGGGGATTATTCTTAAACTCCGGATTGTTGTATTCCATGAATCCCTGCACGCAGGAGTCATACGTTTTCTGATTCACGTCGACACTGCCGGCAAGATGCTGCAGATATACCGGATATCTGTCTTTCATGGCATCATTACCGGTCGTCACAAGGGTAAACGGTGAGATATGCGCGCCGATGTCACAGATGTGGATCATCGCGTCATCAACGACCGGATAGAAGGAAATCAGGCCTCTGACCTGAAAGCCCGCCTCTTTCAGCAGTGCGGCGGCTCCGACCAGCAGGTAGGCGCCGGCTGAAAAACCGGTCATAGCGAAGCGGTGCGGATCGGCATTGAAGTCAGCCGCGTGAACCGCGAAATACATGACGGTATCACGGATCTCTTCCTGTGGATACGGGAACTTCTGCACATCCATGGTCGTATAGTCGATATTGACGATCAGGGCGTCCCACTGTTCACAGCAGCGGTTGCAGAAACTGTCCATCTGATCGGCAGAGCCATCCATGAAACTGCCGCCGTGAGCCAGAAAGATCACCGGCCGGCTTTCTTCCGAATTGCGGGTCGGCTCATACAGATTGACTCTGACGCCGGCTTTTCCGTCCCGGGGAACCACCATCCTGCGGCCCAGCAGATCGGCATCGCTTTTCACCTGCGCCTCTCTGACTTTCTGTGCCCGTCTGGCGATCTGTCTGTCGAAATAGCCCGGATTCAGTTTGTAGAACAGGAACACACCCAGCATGATCAGCAGAAACACACCAAGTACGTTGATCAGGAAATTGCCCATACGGTCTCCTTCGGCTGCCCGGCAGCCTTTTCTTTATTTAGAATCATTTCTGGCGTATCTGTCAACGATCAGGCTCTGATCATAGAAGATCCTGTCATCTTCTTTCAGAACCATCGTCCCGTTCTCCGTTTCCACCAGGCTGACGGCGCAGTTATACGGAACGTGCCCGTGCCAGAAATCGGAAGGATCTTCGTACAGTCTGTTCAGCATTGCCCGCAGCGCTGTGCCATGGGTTGAAACAAGCACCGTCATATTCTGGTCCAGGGCAGCTGTCTCAGCCAGAAATGCCTGGGTCCTTTCACACAGAGAAGAAACGGATTCACCACCTGGAAAGCCACAGAAGCCGAAAGCGTTGCGGAAGAACTGCTTCATGGCCGCCACGTCGATCCCGTCTTCTTCGGTGCGAAAGTGTTTTCCTTCCCATTCCCCCATATGAATTTCCTTCAGCCGCTCATCCGTCAGTAATGGCGTCTGTCCATTGCCGCTTTCCCGCAGGACGATTTCCGCCGTTTCCTTTGCCCGTTTCAGGGGACTTGTATAACAGCGATCAAAACGGATCCCGCGCATGCCGCGGCCACTCAGCACAGCCAGTTTCCGGCCGTTTTCATTGAGCGGACGGTCAGACTGTCCCTGCAGAAGGCCGAGCACGTTGCTGTCAGTTTCCCCATGACGGATCACATAGATCTTCATCGATCAGAACCGCGGCCTTTCCCTTTTCATCCACGCGAGGATCCTTTCCACGGCTTTGCGCTTCCACATATCCTGATATTCAATGACCAGAACATCCAGTTCCTCCGCCTTGCGGACCAGATCGGGATGATTCTCATTCAGATCCGTGCAGAGAACCGGCACAGCTCTGACACCGCCGAATTTCTCGGCATTGGCTTTGACCTCATACACCGCCTGCTGGTCATATCTTCCCGATTTGCAGGAAATCGAAATCAGCCGGCTGTTCAGCGTGGCCATGACATCCAGTTCACTGTTGGGATCGCTGGCAATAAAATCGCCGCCGTTCCAGTCGATATTGACGCGGATATCCACATCGTCAAAGCATCCCGCGTCCATCAGCTGATAATAGGTATCATACTCGAAAGCAACACCGGTATCGGCAAGCAGCACGGCGTACTCCGGATCATACAGCTGAAAACGGAAACGCCTGCCGTTTTCCTCGAGCAGCGAGAATGCCTCCTGGATCTCGTCAAAGATCGTCCGGTATTCCCGGTATACATAAACTTCCGTTTCAAAGACGTCTTTCGTGCCGTATTTCTTGCACAGGTTGCCGATCGTTTTCGTGAAATTCACCCAGCGCTTGTTGTTGCGCCGCTTGACCCGTGTACAGGCTTCCACGACCCGCCGGCCGCGTTCGTCATACTGCGCCTCCGGCAGATTTCTGACTTTGGCCCCGTATAACGCCACGATTTCCTTTACCGTCATTTTTGGCAGGACAAGATCTTCCATCGTGACTTTATCGTCCTTCAGTATCAGCATCTTGCCGGTTTCCAGATCCGGATAATACAGTTCGGAGCCACGCTCTTTGGCGGCCTGGGCGACCGCCGCGATCGCGAAATTGTTGCCACCGTGAATATCAAAAGCAGTGTCACTGCGGTTGATCGTCTCACAGACTTCGGAGATGGTCTGCCGGCTGACTGCCAGATATTCGATCTTGGCATCAATATATTTATGGAGCACGGGATTCCGGATCAGATCCGCACAGGAACGGTCATATAGAAAAATCACTTTCTCCGGCTTCTCCATATACGGTGTGACAAGATTCAGGATCTGCTGTGCATCATAGATTTCGACAAGTGTTTTCATAGAATTTTTCTGCTCTCTATATAATAACGTTTCTCATTGGCGTGTCCCATTGAGAATGTCTTGCGCGGCAATACACCGTTTTCAAGAATATCCTGGAACAGATGATCCTTGGCGATCGGCGGCACCAGGAAGCCGATCATGCCTTCCCGGCGGGCAAGTTTCCTTAAGGTGTCATCACCATGGATGTAGTCAATTTCCCCTTCCTGTTCCGCAAGCCATGCATCGAGATCATTCTGCAGTTTCGCCAGCGGCAGTTCCTTTTCCGAAAGGGCCAGCTTCACAGTGCCTTCTTCTTCGGAAGTAAACCACGGCACCACGAAGGTTCCGGCCGGATTCCTTTCGGCAAGATACGCCAGCAAAGCGGCACTGTCCGTTCTGAGCAGGCGGTGGATCGGCTCAAAGACCAGACTGTCGTCCTGCAGTCTGCCGAGTTCCGTCATGGCAAAGCGGGCCGGATGCGTGCCATCCACTCCTCTTTTTTTCAGCTGTTCATAATGCGATTTGGCAGTTGCCAGGGAATGATTGCCGTCCCCGACGTTATAGACGATTTCCTGTCTGCACAGGCGCAGATATTTTTCCCGGACAGCCTTCTCGTATGCGGCGACTGCTTCATCCAGCTTAGCCGCGTGCTTTCCCTGCAGAAGACGGCCGGTGATCCTGCCGCCGTCCATCATCAGATCGAAGTCATACAGCAGCGGCAACTCTTCCTTTACCTTCTCACAGTATCCCAGAATCAGATCCTGCGGGTCGTCACACAGCATCAGAATGTGCGGCAGTTCCAGCACGGCATCCTCACGTATCTTCATACGCGGCGGAATTCTTTCCGGCACGGTAAACTCGGTTGCCCGGATCAGCGACGTGCTGTTTTCATGAAAGTCATACTGTTCCAGATCCACGACACCGACAACGCCGCGGCGGATCATGCCGCTGTTCAGCGTCCGCTCGACATAGACATAACTTTGGTCATATTCATGAAACAGACCATCTGCCAGATACTGCCTCATAGTCGCGTTGATATGGTCGATTTCGCAGGTATCGGTATGATCCAGATACGCTTCCGGCAGCACAAGGCGCAAAGCGGAAGGCGCGTCTTTTACCGTTTCATTTACTTTCTGCCAGTATTCCTTCTCCGAAGTGAACTGGTCACAGGCAACGACCGCCCATTTTTCGAAAGATACATTTTCCGGCAGTAAAATATCCGCTTTCTGAAAAACGCTCATTCCTCTGCCTCCTTTCCGTCTGCTGTCCTATCTATTCTATCATTTCAACACCATAAACGTTCTTCATGATTCTGTCTACGTAAAAATACCGCCGCAGCGGTATTTCTGTATCTTATGGTCACTTCCGTTCCACCCTGATCACTGTATCGGCTGTATCCGGCAGACGGGGATCTTCGCCAAGATCGGTAAAGACGATATCCGGATAATTGCCGGTGATCCAGGTTTCCGAAACCGGCAGAGGTCGGCCGTTCTTCAGCAATGTGATCCTGCCGATCTGTTCCTTCTTCAGGCCGATCAGCGGGATACCGCCGATCATGCCTTCCATGACGTGATAATAAAGCGTCTTCCCGTTTCCGGTAATACGTCCGTATTCCGGTTTGCGGATCGGCACACCGCCGCAGCCAATGACCGATTCACCGCTGTGCTTCATCCATGCCCCGATTTCCTTCAGGATAAAAACACTTTCTTCCGGTATACAGCCATTCCCGTCCGGTCCGATATTCAGGATCAGATTGCCGTTTTTGGACACGCATTCCACCAGCTTCCTGATCAGCATGTCAGCCGGTTTGAAATAATGATCCTCTTCGTAATATCCCCAGTGATTATTCATGGTCACACATGCCTCCCAGGGGACGTGTCTGCCGTTTTCGTCGGTGACTCCCTGCGGCGGAATGATCTGTTCGGGACTGACAAAGTCTCCCGCCATCTCGGTCGGATGGCCCAAAATCAGCGAGCCCAGACCTTCGCCGCTTCCTTCCAGACGGTTGTTCAGAATGATGTCCGGCTGCAGAGAACGGATCATCCGCACCAGTTCACGGCCGCGCCATTTTTCACCGGTCATATCGTCATACGAATAATCCAGCCAGAGAATATCCAGTTTGCCGTAATTGGTGCAGAGTTCCCGGACCTGCTCGTGCATGAAAGCCAGGTAGTTTTCAAAGTGATGTTCATATCCCCGCCAGGCGGGATCGTTCCGCTGCGGATGGATACGGTCGCCGTAATGCGGATAATCGTCATGATGCCAGTCGATCAGCGAATAGTACAGGCCTGCTTTCAGACCGTGCCGCCGGACAGCTTCCAGCATTTCCCGGACGTAGTCACGGCCGGTATACTGCACCGACTGATAATCCGTCGTCTTTGTGTCAAACAGGCAGAAACCGTCATGGTGCCGGGCGGTGAAGACCACGTATTTCATGCCTGCCTCCGCCGCCAATGATGCGATTTTTTCCGCGTCAAAAGACTGCGGATCAAACTGTTCCACATACGGCTGATAATCCGCGTCGGACAGCTGTTCGTTGCTGCGGACCCATTCTCCCCGGCCGATCAGGGAATAGACGCCCCAGTGAACGAACATGCCGAAACGGGCTTCTTCAAACCATCTGACTTTTCCGCTGTTCATAACATCCTCTCAGTTCAGACCGTCGATATGTCTGTAAAGTGATTCCGCAATACCGTCTTCCTCGTTGGAAAGCGTCACTTCGTCAGCAATCGCTTTGACTTCGTCCACGGCATTCCCCATGGCCACGCCGATACCCGCGTATTTCAGCATCGATATGTCATTCTGAGCGTCACCGTAGGCAATCATTTCTTCCGCTTTGTATCCCAGCTTCGTAAATGCCGTGTCGATGGCTTTCGCTTTATCCACATTCTGCGCTGTGAATTCGTAATAGAACGGTGCCGTAAACATGCAGGACAGCCGGTCTGCGAACGGTTCCGCCATCTTCTGCCAGTTGGCCTGCAGATATGCCGGTTCGCCCGCCGTCAGGATCTTCTCGATCGGAAAATCCACGAAGGCGGCCAGATCTCTCTTTTCGCAGAGAATAAAACGGTTGGAGCGGGCTTCGTATTCAATGACGTTGAACAGCTCACCGCCGACGGATTTGTGAATCATGCCGGCATAAACGTCATTGGTATACATGTATTCTCCCCTGGCGATGATCGGGCTCACTTCAAACTGTTTCATATGTTCCAGTACAGCTTTGCCGTCCGCAACGGAAAGAGGCTGATGAAACAGGACTTCGCCGGTCTGGCAGTCCATGACTTTGGCGCCGTTGTAGCACACGAAAATGCCGTGATGTTCCCGCATCTTCAGTACATCCGCCCATTGATACAGGCCCTGATCCGCCCGGCCGGAAGCGATGGCCAGCCGGATACCCATGTCCTGCGCTTTCAGCAGGGCGTTTTTTGTTTTCTCGGTAATGATCTTTTTACTGTTGGTTAAAGTGCCGTCGATATCCAGAAGAATTACTCTGATCATATTCTTGACCTCTTTCTTAACTATATCGTGTTTCCTCTGTGAAAAGATACCGTCTTCTGCCGACAGAAGCCGGCAATTTCCCGGGTAATGAAGGAAGGCTGAAAACGGAAAAAGGGATGCCATGCAGACATTCCCTTTTCTTCTGCTAACTTATACTCTTTCAGTTTCGGCAGTTCCGATAGATCGCCACAATGTCATCATAGGCAAGGCTCTTGAAGGATCCGATGGTTCTTGTCCTGTCGTATGTGCATTCCACGGCGATCTTCTCGATCTCCTCATCACTCGGCTCATGGCCGAGCAGTTCGGCCAGAGAAACCGGCATACCGAGGCTGATGAAGTATTCGTTTGTTTTCACGATGCCTGCTTCGGCTGCTTTTCTGTCATCTTCTTCTGTGACGCCGTAAACCTTTCTGGCAAAACGGGCAAAGCGGCCGACATTCTCATCCATGACATAGCGACACCAGGCTGCCCAGACGGCGGTCAGTGTGGCACCATGGGTGGAATCATAGAGGGCGGAAATCGCCATGCCAAGCTGATGACAGGCCCAGTCACCGTCACGCGGTGTATCACCTTTGGATCCGAGGCCGGTCAGACCGACATGCGACACGCTGCCGCACCACATGATTTCACTCATCGCTTCATAGTTGTCCGGTTCTCTGACACCGATCGGTCCGTAGTGAACGATCGTCCGGAACAGTCCTTCAGCAATCTCATCCGTCAGATGATTGCCGAGAATCGCCGCGAAGTAACGTTCGGAAGTATGCATGAAGATATCCGCCGCGCCGGCACCAATCTGATACTTCGGCAGCGTCATCGTCAGTTCCGGATTCATGATGGCGAACCGGCAGCGGTTGAAATCGGTATTGATGCCGCGCTTGGTCGGCGGTTCTTTGGTATCGTTGGTCAGAACGGCGGAATTGCTGGTTTCACTGCCGGCAGCGGAAATGGTCAGGACCGTGCCGATCGGCAGACTCTTCGTGACTTTCGTGCCGCTCCAGAAATCCCAGATATCATGTTCCGGCGAAGCGACCGCGTGAGCAACTCCCTTGGCCGTGTCAATGACGCTGCCGCCGCCTACTGCGAGGATGAAATCTGCTCCGAACGCCAGCGCGGACTGTACCATCCGGCGGGCTGTGGAAACAAGCGGATTGGGAACCACACCGCCCTCGGCGAGTACTTCCAGACCGTTTTCCTTCAGATTTGCCGTGATCCGGTCGATCAGCCCGCTCTTTACAGCCGACTGGCCGCCATAAACAACAAAGACTTTATGACCGCCGTATTTCTTTACCTGTGCGGCTGTCTGCAGTTCTGCTTCTCTTCCGAATACGATTTCGGTTGGTGCGTAATATACAAATTTCTCCATATCTCTCCTTTAAAACCACCAGTCCTCTTTTACATAGAATTCCCGCTCGTCTTCGTCGACGGGAATCGTTCTGACTTCCATGGAACGGATGTGAATGTACCGGCTCTGATCCAGACTCTGGATCACCATATCGATCTGTTCTTCCGTTCCCTGGATCTCCATCGTGACACTGCCGTCGCTTTCATTTCTGACCCAGCCGGTCGCCCCTGCCGCGTCCGCCGCATAGCAGGAACGATACCGGAAGCCGACGCCCTGCACAGATCCGTAAAAGTGAATGTGTTTTCTGATTTTTTTCATTTTATCATTCCTGTTTCCGATATACAGCAAATCCGCCCGCTCCGTACAGACAGATCTTCGGATTCGTAAAACCATGATCATGACGGGTGTTTTCCGAGGCTGCCGCAATCAGTTCCATCCCCTCTCTTTGGCAGTCATATTCCTGTCCGTCCGCCATGATTCGCACACCGTCTTTATCAAACAGGCTGATCCGGGAGAAAACATAACCGTCATACTCTCTGTCCTCTGTGCGGATCTTCGCACTGTTCGGATCACCGCTTTTCAGAATACACTCCCGGCCGGAAGATCCGATTGCCTTCAGTTCTCCTTTTCGGTAAGGAATGTCAAACAGGGCATAACAGTCTTTCATTTCCTTCCTGCCCATCAGCTGTCCGTTCAGATATAATTCCGCTTCCGGATCCGGCGCATAAACTTCCACCGTCACCATCTGGCCGTCTTTGATATCAAACAGCCAGTTTTCTTCCGCATCGGTAAATTTCCACGGTCCGAACTGCCGCGGGGTACCATATGCCTGCGGCGGCCGCACAGCGATATATGGCTCCTTCCGCAGCCCGTAAACGATCTCCCGATAATACGATACCGGCCGGCGGAATCCGAACCGGTCCAGATCACCGGCCGGATTGTTCAGTGCCGGATACGGTCCGGAAAGTTCGCCCATATAATCCCATCCTGTCCAAGTGAAATCACCGATGACAGACGGCAGAGAAGTAACCCGTTTCCAGTTTTCCGCGATCTGCCGGGGACAGGTTTCCGTCCCCAGCATGATGCGGTTCGGACAGTTCTTCGCATCATCTTCGTATCTTGCGGTCATGTAGTTGTAACCCTGCACGTCCACGCAGCTGTCCATCCGCCGCAGCACCTTTGTGACGACGGGATGGGTGACGATATCATTCATTCTTGTCGCCATCAGACCCATAAACTGATTGACGTCACCGGATTCAAATACCGTTCTTTCCATGCCGGTCAGATCCACGGCGATATCGACCACTTCTTCACCGGCCGCGAAGGCGCCGTTAATACCGTTGGTCACAAAGCGGGTATCATCCAGACTGTGGATCTTCCGGTACAGATCATGGGCTGTTTCAAATCCTTTTTCCGTATTGATATCGGATATTTCATTGCCGGTGGAATAACCGACCACACAGGGATGATTCCGGTCCTCTTTGACCATGATATCCACCGCCCGCTGCCAGTCCGACTGGAAGTACTGGGCATAATCGCCGAAGCCTTTCATTTTCGTCCACATGTCGCATACTTCATCCAGCACATACATACCCAGTTCATCACACACTTCCAGAAGTTCCCTGGACGGATGATTATGCGCCGAACGGACGGCATTGAAGCCGGCTTCCTTCAGCCGGCTGATCCGGTAGTATTCAAAAGCCTTCAGGGCGATGCCGCCGAGAATGCCTTCGTCATGGTGAAGGCAGGCACCCCGCAGTTTCACAGTCTGGTTATTGATCCGCAAACCGCCGTCCGCATCAAATGTCTCATACCGGAATCCCGTCGTGACAATTGTCTCATCGTGACCGACCGTCAGAGTGACCGTATACAGATGCGGATCGTTTTCTTCATACAGCCGTACGTTTCTCAGAAAGAACCGCTTGTCCAGCTGATAGCTGCCGCTGATCCGGATGGGGAATGACTCCGACAGAATCGTTTCTTCCTGATCTTTGATCACCACCGATACATCCTGCAGAGAGGAGCCGGCTCCGTCTTTTCTGATTTCCGCCCGGATCCGAATTCCCGCACTTTCTTCCCTGATGTATTCCGTCGCAGCCCAGAGCGAATCCGGAACCGTATACACTTCCTCACCGACATACAGACAGACCGGTCTTAAGATGCCTGTACCGCTGTACCAGCGGGAAGAGAACACGTCTGTTTTCGTGACGATCAGAAGGGTGTTCTTTCCCGGCTTTGCATAATCACTGATGTCACAGACCGTGCTGACATAACCAAAGTCGCCGCTTGCGGCAAGCGAGCCGTTGACATAAACGAAGGATTTGGAAAAAAGGCCTTCCGCTTTTAAGACCAGTCTTTTCCCTGCGTATTCTTCCGGCAGTTCCAATTCCTTCTGATAATAATAGACGCCGCCGTCAAAGTATCCGGTCCGGCCGCCGTTCCGGCTGTCTTCTTCCTGACTGTCATGAAACAGGGCATCATACGGAACGGCTGTTTTTACCGCGTCTTCCGGTATGGAAGTAACCAGAGAAAACGCATCTTCTCTCCGATATACATACCAGTCTTTGTCTAAAATGATTTTTTTCATATTTGCTCCTTTGCGGATGTTTCTGTCTTTATTGTATACTGCCCGTCATAAAAAAGGATCCGTTTCCGGATCCTTTCAGACGAATCTTATAATTCTTCGCCGTTTGTTTCACAGACCTTCTTGTACCAGTAGAAACTGTCTTTTCTTTCTCTGTGCAGGTCACCGTTGCCGTCATTGTCCTTGTCGACATAGATGAAGCCGTAACGCTTCTTCATTTCACCGGTGGAAGCGGAAACGAGGTCAATGCATCCCCACATCGTATAACCCATCAGATCAACACCATGTTCAATGGCGATTGCCATCTGCTCAATGTGCTTGCGCATGTAGTCAATACGATAATCATCGTGGAATTTGCCGTCTTCGCTTCTTTCATCGACTGCACCGAGGCCGTTTTCAACGATCATCAGCGGAATCTGATATCTGTCATAGACAGCTTCGAGATAGTAGCGCAGTCCCTTCGGGTCGATCGTCCAGCCCCATGCCGAAGCTTCCAGGTACGGATTGGCGACGCCGCCGAACAGGTTGCCCTTGCCCTGCAGCAGACTCGGATCGGTAGCCACCGTATTGGACTGGTAATAGGAGAAGCTGTAGAAGTCCACCTTGCCGGCTTTGAGAACTTCCGCATCACGTTCTGCCAGACCCTTCATGTACTCAGGATCCACACCGCATTCTTTCCAGTAAGTCGGAGCCCATGCGGAATATGCGCCGCGCACATGCACGTCACCGCAGTAGAAATTGAAGACACGGTCTTTTTCAAGAGCAGCGAGGACATCATCCGGACGGCAGGAATATGGATAGTTGGCCGAACCGGCGATCATGCAGCCGACCTTATTTTCCGGATCGATCTCATGTGCCTGAACGACTGCTTTGGCACTGGCGACAAACTGATTGTGCAGGCCTGTCAGACGTCTTGTCGGATCATCCCAGTCAGCACCGCCGAAGCTGATCGGTGTGTCATGGTCCGGCAGAATGCCAAGGCCGTAGATATCACCCATGCCAGGGATCGTGCCGCAGTTGATTTCGTTGAATGTCAGCCACAGTTTTACCAGACCTTTGTATTCGGTGAAGCAGAGCTTGGTGAATTTCAGCCAGAGATCGATGATGACCGGATTGTCCCAGCCGCCGTATTTATGAGACAGCGCCAGCGGGAATTCATAATGGCTGATCGTCACCAGCGGTTCAATGCCGTTTTCCTTGCAGTGAACGAAAATGTTCTTGTAGAAGTCGATACCTGCCTGCAGCGGTTCTTCATCGTCGCCGTTCGGGAAGAAGCGGCTCCACTGCACAGACAGACGGAAGCATTTGAAGCCCATTTCGGCAAAGAGGTCGATATCCTCTTTCCAATGATGATAGAAGTCAATTGCCTCATGGCTTGGATAATAGGTATCCGGACGTACGCCGGCCGGTGTAATATAACGCGGCTTATCTACCGTGCCGCCCATAATGACATCCGGAACACTCAGACCCTTGCCGTCAGCATCGTAGCCGCCTTCAAACTGGTTGGCAGCTGTTGCGCCTCCCCACAGGAAGCCTTTTGGGAATTTAGACATTATTTTTCCTCCGATTATTTCTGATTACATTATCTGATATATTTCTGGTTTTTTCACTTGCTTTCTTTTCAAAGTAATCCGGAATAGAACCGTTCTATGAAAAAACAGGATCGCTCCGTTTGAAACAATCCTGCTCTACGTTTACTGCCTACAGATTCCAGACAGCTTCATAAGCGTCTGTCGTGGCACCGATAATATTGCCGATACCGGTGCAGTCACCGATTTCAATTACTTTTTCCGCACAGTCTTTGAAAACTTCAGCCAGATGATTGTCGGGACGGTAACCGAGTGCCTGCACGATGAGATCTGCCGTGAACGCCGTTTTTGTCTTGTCCTCTGTATTTTCGGCAATTACCTCCGTATCCCTGATTTCCAGTGTGTTCGTGGAAGGATACATGCCGACATTCAGTTCTGCCAGATGCTCCAGCAGAGCGCTTTTGTTTTTCACGGAACCGTCACCGGAAATACGCTTGCCGATTTCGTCATCCAGTTCAAAGATCTTTACAGTATTTCCCTTCGCTGCCAGAAGTTCAGCAACCTCCAGACCGGTAAAGCCGGAGCCGATCACGACAGCCGTTCTGCCCGTATAGCGATCCGGATTCAGATAAACATCAGCTGCCTCTACAACATGCGCTTTTTCAATGCCCGGCAGTTTCAGGCTGATCTGTTTTCCGCCTGTTGCCAGGATCACAGCATAAGGATTCATTTGTCTGATTTCTTCCGCCGAACTGATTTCATGATTGAGGACGATCTTGACACCGGCGGCGATGGCTCGCGCCCCGAAAGCGTCCACTGACCAGCCCATTTTTTCCATATACGGAGCCGTTCTCGGCAGATCGAAACATCCGCCCAGACGGCCTTCTTTTTCAAACAGTGTTACGGAAAAGCCTTTTCTTGCCGCAAGTTCCGCCGCTTCAAGTCCGGCCGGACCGCCGCCAATGACAACAACCTTTCTGCCGTCACCGTTTTTGACAAACGATTCTTCCGTGTACACAGTTTCCTTGGACATGCATGGATTAACGGAACATCTCAGCATCTCGCCGCGGCCGGAGCAGTTGATGCAGGCACCGCAGGAAATACAGTAGCGGATCTGATCGGCTTTCCCAGCAGCTGTCTTGTTCGTCCATTCCGGATCAGCCATCATCTGTCTGCCCAGACCAACCAGGTCGCACAAACCTTCTCTTAGCATTTCTTCCGCGAAGGCCGGACGCTTGACGTGATTGACGGCGATGACCGGAATGTTCACAACACCCTTCATCTCGGAAAGCCAGGACGTACGGCAGCCTTCCGCAAAGAGCTGCGGTTCGATCAGTGTGAATTTGCAGGAATATGTTCCGGCACTGAAACTGAGGGCATCCACGCCCAGACTTTCAATGTAACGTGCCATCTTCTTTCCTTCTTCCAGCGTAATGCCGCCTTCCACATCGTCCATGACATTCATGCGGACAACCAGAAATCTGTCTTCCGGCAGAACTTCTTTCACAGCATGAATGATTTCGGTCAGAAACCGCATGCGGTTTTCAAAAGAGCCGCCGTACATGTCCGTTCTGTGATTGGCCCGCGGACTGCAGAATTCATTGATCAGATAGCCATGCGCCGCGTGCAGTTCGACTCCGTCAGCACCACCCTGAACGGCATAGGACGCGGATCTTGCAAACTTCTTTACAATTGAATGAATCTCATCGATGCTCAGTTCTCTGGGCATCTGCAGAAACTCGTTTTCCGGTTCTGCGCTTGGGGCAACAGGCTGCTGATCATGATTCCAGAATGTCATTGACTGACGGTCTGGGTGACAGAGCTGAACGGATACCTTCGCGCCATATTGATGCACGGCGTCAGCGATACGCCGGATGCCTTCCACGTCTTCCGGTTCCGTCAGATTGAACGCACCCGGTTCGGCAATGCCGCATGTCGTATCGTCAATGGTTGCGACCGGTGTTATGATCAGCCCCTGACCGCCTTTGGCACGGGCTTCAAAGTATTTTACATAAGCGTCGTTAATCTTGTTTTCACCGGGTGCGAAACCGACTCCCATCGGTGCCATGACCACCCTGTTTTTGACTGTTACGCTGCCGATCTTGATCGGTGAAAGAAGGGTTTCGAATGCCATATTATTTCCTCCTGAAAACCGTAATGTTCTTCTGATTATATTGTCGAAAATACATTGCCCGCTCACCACGAACAGAAATATAATAATGTTAGATATTCATACATTTTATGTTTTTTGTATGTCTGGAGAATTTATGTCTGATACAACGAAACAGTGGATCGCCCATAAGATGAAAGAACTGATGCATCAGAAGCCGCTCAGCCAGATCAGAGTGATGGAAATCTGCCGGGCTGCCGGCGTCGGCCGGCCTACTTTTTACTATCATTTTAGAGATAAATATGATCTGGTTGCCTGGATCTTCTTTCACACCGCCGAAACCACCAATATCATCGACGCGGAAGCGGCCGCCAACAGTATGCGGCAAATGAAACAGGACCTTGTTTTCTATCGCCGGGCTTATGAAGACACCTCGCAGAACGCACTGTGGAACTATGTGCTTGCCTATTTCTCCCAGGCTTATACAGAACTTGCCGAAAACCTCGTCTATCCTCAGAAACTGAACAGCCAGCTGCGTTTCTCGATCCGGCTGTACTGTTATGGTGCCGTCGCCATGGCGAAAGAATGGATCCTGGAAGATGACGTCACAACTGCCGACGATCTGATTGATATGATGTTTCACTCCATGTCATCCGAACTGAGAAAAATCTATTTTCCTGACAAATAACTGCAAAAAAAGCCTCCGCTCCCGGAGACTTCCATCGGATTCATTTTCATAAAGACATTGCGGAAAAGGCAATGCTTTTATTCTGACACTTCTCTGCGGATCCGTTCTGCCAGTTCCTCTGCTCCGGATGCCGAAAGATGAATGCCATCCACTGTCCTCTCCAGATCATCGGTGTTTTCGATCAGTGACAGATCCGGAATGCTTTCCCGCAGAATCCTGATCAGTTCTTCGTCATCCGGACACAGGCAGTAAACGTGGACGGGCAAGATATCTTTCTCCCGCAGATCTTTGAGAAATGCCAGAATGCTGTCGGCACTCAGTTCTTCTTCCGCGTATACGCAGACATCTTCCATATCCTGCAGATATACGGCTGCCTGCTGCAGTCTGTCGTCGCCGATCAGAAGAATTCCCTTTTCCTCTTCCGGTATCAGGCTGAACAGCCGTTCGGTCAGTGCGTTTCTGATCAGATCCGTATATGCCTGTTTTCCCTCGGCAGTCAGATGAATGCCGTCACCGCCAAAGTATTCCCCGTGTCCCGCCGAAGCTGTATCCCAGTCAATGATCGTGACATTGTCATAGGTATCCGCCAGCGACAGGATCGTGTCGGTATTGTAAAACTGGTAATTGTTATTTGTCGTGATCCAGAACACCTGCCTCTCACCGCACATTTCCACCGCCTGCTGAGCTGCCCACAGAGGCAGAGGACCGTTGGTGCCGATACCGATGACGATTGGCTCCTGCAGAGCACCTGCTTCCAGCCGGCTGCTCAGTATATTCAGCAGCGGAAAATAAGAACGGTTCACTTCCGCGTCAAAATAACCGTTCGGAAAGGTTTCCCGTAGTACCGGAACCGCTCCCAGCATGACAGAATCACCAATCGCATTGACCGGCAAAGCTGTCGTATTGACTGTTTCCTCCTGAAAAGCAGGATCTTTTCTCTGTTCTTTTTCAAACATCCGCGCTTCCGTATAGGACTGATTGAGCAGAGCGATCGTTTCCCTGCCTTCCTGCAGTTCCTCCTGCAGCTGTGCCATCGCCGCTCGGTATTCTTCTTCCGCGATCCGCCTTCGTTCCTCTTCCTGATATACAAAAGCCAGAAGGATCACCGCCAGCAGGCAGTAACAGATTCCTGACAGTATTTTCTTTTGTTCCGGCTTCGTTTCTTCCATGCGGCAATTATATCTCTGCCGCAGTACAAAGAAAAGTTATACAGCGGAATACGTCTCAGCCGAGATGATCCGTAAACAGCGCTGGCTGCTCAAATGATGAAGTGATCTCAATCATCTTCTTTTCCGCGGCACTCTGTTCCATTGCCTCTATGACCTGCAGCACGTGTGTGGCCATATACTTATCCGTCCGGTTAGTCCGGCCGTTCTCGATGGCATCTGCCATTTCCGCCGGACCGATGCCTCTCGCATTGTCAGAATAATAACCGACAGGATCCAGTTCAACCGGCTCCGCCGGATACCATCCATCGCTTCTGAGCAGCCGCACCGGATCACCGAACTGATTCGGATTGCCGAGGGCAAGAATGCCTTCCCGGCCGCAGATGGTAAAATCCGCCCGGTCAAACGCGACCGTTTCATTGTCTTCATGAATGGTTCCGACAATACCGTTTTTCATTTCCAGAACAGCCGCAATGACCGCCTCGTTAGGTGTTTCGATTGTTTCACCGTAACCTTTTGTGTCCGGAACATTGTTTCCTCGGGATGGGTATGGCGTCCGCAGAAGCGCATACACACTTTTGACCGGTCCGAGAATGGAGACGAGGGCCGTCAGATAATAAACCAGATAATCCCGCAGTGCCCCGGCACCCGGCATTCTCAGAAACGGAAACATCGCGGTCAGAAGATCATTCTTTCTTGTAATGGAAATATTAAAGGAATGGATCTCACCGACCATGCCGTCATCCACTGCCTTCCTGGCGGTCTGAAAAGCGGTGCCCAGAAACGTATCCGGTGCAGAGCCGAGATACAGCCCCTTCTCTTCCGCGATGCGGCACAGTTCTTCTGCCTGGTCAACCGATTCCGTGATGGTCTTTTCCGTGTAAACGTGTTTACCGGCCAGCAGCGCCTGTCTGATCAGGCTGTAATGCGCACCGACCGGCACCAGAATGACCGCCATTTCAATTTCTTCGTCCGCCAGCAATTCTTCCGGAGAGGCATAGGCATGAATGCCGAACTCATCCGCTTTCTTTTTCGCGTTTTCATAATGCGCCGAAGCAATACCTTTCACCTGCAGATTATGAAAACGCTGAATCATATTGGTCAGATATATCCCGCTGATGGCGCCTGATCCGATCACACCCACAATTGTCTTTTTCATGTAAAGAGTCTCCTTCAAACACCATTATATATAAAAAAAGTTCCCGCTTTTTTTCAGCTGGGAACTTTTCTCCAGATCAATCAAAACTTAAATCGTATTTTTCGACGTCGATCAGTGCTCTGCCGTTGTGGTTGACGAAACTGATTCTGTCCGCTTCTTGGTATGTGTAGATGACATTCGACAGTGTCTGTTCGCCGTCATTGACAAATACTTCAACACTGTAGCGATCCATAATGATCCGCAGTTTGATTTCGCCGTTGTTCTCGGCAACCGAGCATTTTCTCGTATGGCTGGTCGCTCTTCTTGTACCGGAATTGCTGCGGTCGAATTCCAGTGTGCATTCCGCCGGCCGGTAGATCAGTGATGTATATACATTTCCATCACTTGCGAGACGAATCTCTAATTTACGGTAGCTGCTGTACGATTCCGGACGGATCCGGACCGTCAGATCGATCGTTCTTCCCTTCACACCGTCCAGTTCAACCATGTTTTCCACCAGAACGTCTTTCGCGATAACCGGATTTCTGCGCATCTTCTCCAGTTCCCTGACCGGCTTCTGAATCAGTTTGCCGTCTTTCACAGACAGTTCACGCGGCAGTACCATCTGGCCAAACCAGCGTAACGAACGAATCGTATGGACAATGCTGTCCCAGTTCTGCATCCAGGCGGACATGATTCTTCTGCCGTCTTCGGCAAGAAGTGTCTGCGTCGCGTAGAAGTCGATACCGGCATCTACCAGCTGTTCCGTTTCTTTATGGAATATACCGGTTTCTTCATCGAAGGTTCCGATCATCGCGACGACAATGTTGCCGCAATTGTATTTCTTGTCCTGCCGGACATCCTGCGGGCTGGTAAGAAGAACATATTTTCCGTCCAGTTCGAAGAAGTCAGGGCATTCCCACATGGTTCCGAGACTGCCGTCATTTTCCGCCAGAACGCTGACGAACTTCCAGTCATAAGCGTTCTCACTGCGGAAATACAGGATCCGGCCTTTCTTGTCATTCGTGCAGCCGCCGACGACACAGCGGTATGTACCGTCTTTTTCACGCCACATTTTCGGGTCACGGAAATCATATTTGCTGAGCCCTTCCGGGATGTCTTTCATGCCGATAACCGGATTGCCTTCATATTTGACATAATCGACGCCGTCGCCTTCCGCCAGACACTGTGTCTGCAGGAAGGTATCTTCGTCCATATCGTTCAGCTTAACGACGCCGGTATACAGCAGTAAATGCTTGCCATTATCCATGCTGAGGGCACTGCCTGAGAAACAGCCGCCGGAATCCGGCTCGGTATCCGGAGCGATCGCTGCCGGCAGGAATTCCCACTTGAGCAGATCCTTGGTTACCGCATGGCCCCAGTGCATTGGTCCCCACTTTTTCTTATAGGGGTAATACTGATAGAAAAGATGATAACTGCCGTTATATTGTGAGAATCCGTTCGGATCATTCATCCATCCAATATACGGCGTCAGGTGAAACAGAGGCCGTTTATCCGCAGGAATCTGTGTTCCTTCGGTTTCTTCATAATTGCGTGCTTCTTTTAAAATCTGACTGACCATATAACCTCCGTTGTGAATTTGTCATAATGATGAGATATCCGCCCTTTGAAGGGCGGATATCCTTTTGTTTATCGGGTATGGACTCGTTACTGATTATTTGTAGTAGCTGTCAACATACTTCTGGAAGACTGCCAGGAAGTCGTTCAGACGATATCCTTCCAGCTTAGCCTGCAGGTCTGCGAAATCTGCATCTGAGAAGCCGTTCATAATACCATTTGCACGTGCTTCCTTGATGCACTTATCGATGTCAGGATTCAGGTTGGACAGTGTCTTTGCGTCATCTGCAGTCATCAGAATGTTCGGGAAGACATACTTCGTATTCATATCCGGTGTGTAGACATCCTTGATCCAGTCAAGTCTGTACTGAGCATCATCCGGGCATGTTACGTATACATCATAGTAGCTGTCGAGAATAGCCAGCGGACCGCCGACACATTCAGCTTCACGTACTTCTACAGGAGAAGCATCGCCCAGCCATGTGTGCTTGAGCATGAAATCGCCGTTTGCATTTGTGCCTTCTTCGAAGATATCGAATTCATCGTCTTCACCATAAGTACCCCAGTTGTTCTGCGGCGACTGAATCGGATCATACATCTGGTCGAGCCATGCGCAGATCAGAGCCGGGTTCTTGGCGTTTGCTGTAATGACGCAGCGACCACGGTCGAAACCGGATGTGAAGGAACCATTAGCAGGAGTGATGTTTCTGACATCAGCTGTCAGTGCCGGAAGCGGTACCCAGCCCTTGCCGGCAATCAGATCATCCATGGTTACAGCGGCGATGTTCGCAACGTCCCAGGAGAAGCAGACGCCATAACGGCCGGACTTACCCTTGGAAACATATGTGGACCATTCCTGTGTCCAGGCTTCTTTGTCGATCAGACCTTCTTCATAGAGTTTGTGCAGCCACTGAACGCCTTCTTTCCAGCCTTCTGATGTAGCCGGGCAGACAACCTTCAGATCATCCGTTACGACAATGTGACGGCCCTGGTCAGGATCGCCATAGCCTTCGCCGAAGCCGTTGGTAAGAATGACGCTGTCTTCGTTGCCGCCGCCCATAATGAAGGACATCGGGATAATGTCGCCGTCGACGTTGAATTCAGCCTTCAGTTTGTCAGCGTTGTCACGGAATGCGATCAGAGCCTGTTCGAATTCATCAACAGTTGTCGGAACCGGCAGACCAAGGAAGTCGAGCCATCCCTTGTTGATGAACGGCATATTGCCGACAGCCTGAATTGCTGTCTTTTCAGAACCGAGCTGTTCGATCCACGGCAGAGCCCAGATATGACCATTCTCGTCCATGCACATTTTCTTGTATTCCGGAGCCTGTTCGAATACCTTCTTCAGGTTCGGCATATACTTGTCAATGTACTCTTCAACGTTGATGATAACGCCCTGCTTCGCATACTTCAGCAGGTCGGTGTCGCCGAAGCCGGCGGAGAATACGAATTCAGGCAGTGTCTTGATGTTGGACATTTCGAGAGCGATCTTTTCACCCCACTGGTCACTCTGGATTGCTTTCCAGTCAACATGAACGTTTGTCTTTTCTTCAAGACGCTTGAAGATCGTACGGTTATTCGGGTTGGATTCGGAGCCAACCGGATAGCTGGTCAGACCGCTGATTGTTGCTTTTTCAGCAAGCGGGAATGCCAGAGATGCCGGATCGACATCCAGGCCGGCGCTGGCTCCGCCGCCACCTGCACTTGAACCGCCGCCGCAGCCTGCGAGCAGAGCAGCAGCCATCGCCAGGGAAACAACGAGTTTACTACCTTTTGCAAATAAATTAGACATAATTTCTCCTGATTATTTTCTTTTCTCCCTAAATTGTTTTCATTTGTAATCAGCCCTTAACAGCACCGGCCATGATACCGTTGTCGAAATACTTCTGGAAGAACGGATACATGAGCATCAGCGGAAGGCTGGAAATGATAATTGTTGCATACTTGAGCAGTTCTGCGAGACGTGCACGTTCCGCTGTACTCTGCATATCAGCAACCATGCCGGGTTCCGGCTGGCTCTGGATAAGGATGGAGCGGAGAACGAGCTGCAAAGGCTGCTTGGATGCGCTGTTCAGATAAATCAAAGCATCGAAGTAACTGTTCCACATACCGACGAACTGCCACATGGAAATTGTCGCGATGATCGGTGTGCAGACCGGCAGCAGAATCTTGAAGAAATAAACCATTTCATCTGCGCCGTCGATTTCAGCAGCTTCCTGCAGATCACGCGGAATACCCATGTAATACGTTCTGGCGATGATCATGTTCCAGACACTGAACGCACCAGGAATCAGAATTGCCCAGATCGTGTCGAGCATTCCCAGGTTACTGATCAGCAAGTATGTCGGAATCAGACCGCCGCCGAAGAACATCGTGATAACGAACAGTGTGTTGAAGAATCCCTTACCTTTGAAATCCGGCCGTGACATCGGATACGCCGCGAGCAGAGTGACAACGACCGAAATAATCGTGAACAGGATGGAATAAATCAACGCGTTTTTGAAACCTACCCAGATCTGACCGTTGCCTAATACACGCTCATACGCAGTCAGAGTCCATTTGCTGAAATCAAATGTCAGACCTTTGTTCTGCAGGGTAATCGGATCAATGAAGGATGCGAGAATGATATAGATCATCGGCAGGATAATCGCTACCAGGAATAAACCGAGCAGGATATATCCCACGATCAGAATCGCCTTATCCTCGGTGGGATATTTGGCAAATTCACTTTTCTTTTTTCTTTCTGCCATATCTCCCTCCTCATCAAATACCCTTGCCTTCATTCATACTCTGAACGATCTTGTTCATCGTAACGAGAAGGATGACATTGATGACTGTGTTGAACAAGCCTACAGCGGTAGAGAAACCGTAGTCACCGTCAAGAAGACCTTTTTTATAGACGTAGGTCGAAATGATTTCCGATGACGACATGTTCATGTCAGTCTGCAGGGCATATGCTTTTTCAAAACCTACGCTCATGATGTTACCTACAGCCATGATGAACTGAATCAGTACGGTATCCTTGATTGCCGGCCATTCAACAGCCTTGATCTGCTGAATGATGTTCGCACCGTCGATGACAGCGGCTTCCTTCAGTTCCTTACTTGCATTGGACAGTGCGGCGGTGTAAATGATGGAAGCCCATCCTGCACCCTGCCAGATACCCGATGCGATGTAGATCGTACGGAACGCGGAAGGCATTGTCATGAAGTTGGTTTGTGTTCCGAGCAGCGAATTGATCATACCCGTCGGCGACAGCAAGATGCGGACAATACCGCAGAGGACGATGACGGAGATGAAGTTCGGCATGTACAGAACCAGCTGAATCTTCTGCTTGATGCTCGAACTCAGGATGCGGTTAAGCAGGAAGGCAAGCAGAATCGGGATTGGGAAACCCCAGAGCAGTCCGAAGACACTCAGCTTCAGCGTATTCATGAGATATCTCATGAAGTCAGGTGACGACAGGAAGCGGGCGAAATGATCCAGGCCTACCCACTCACTGCCCAGAATTCCTCGGATCGGATTATATTCTGTAAATGCGATCAGAATACCGCCCATAGGAATGTATCTGAAGATTATCGTCAGCAGGAATGCCGGCAGAATAAAAATCAGATAGAGTTGCCAGTGCTGTCTGAAATACACAAGAGCGTTATGCAGCTTTGATCCAGATGCAACACCGGCTGCATTATTTTCAGAAGCTTTTCCCATTAAAACCCCCTTTAAAAGAAGTGCGTTTTCTTCGTTTGCACACCGCGGCAAAATATTTGTGCATATGATGAAAGCGGTTACTTCAGGATGATTTCATAGTAACATTCAGTTTTTTCAAACGCAATATTCTATACTTTACATTTGCACACTTTTATCAGAATTTTTCAGAGCTGTTCCGTAAAATGAAGTCGGCAGCCACACCCCTGGCAATGACATAAAAACAGCGTTTCAGTTCTTTTGGGATCTTTTTGACTGCAGCATCGATATCAAACAGACTGTTTCATGCCAAACCGGCCTCATTTTCGCCGTCCAGAGCGCCTTAATGACTTTTTTGACCGGCCGAGTGACAGCGTAAAGATAACTGTGCAGATGAAAAAAACGGTATCATTTTTCAACCGCAAAATCTCCTGGAATCAGTGACGATTTTTACTTGAACAGAATAAAACTGTGTTATATTTGAATTGTGCATGTGCACAATCCTGAAGGCTTTTGACAACTATCTTTTTCATTCGTTCAAATGTTAGAATGTATTCGTTAAATTCATATAAGGATAATAAGAAGATAGATTATGAGTAAGAAGGTTACCATTCAGGATATTGCAGATGCTTTAGGTATCTCACGTAATACAGTTTCCAAAGCAATTAACAATACAGACGGTATTGCTGAGGCTACCAGAGAGAGAATTATTCAAAAGGCTATAGAAATGGGTTATAAACAGTTTTCTTATGTATCATCCTTGCTTTCCGCCGAAGCCGGAACCGCTTCCAACAGCGAACAATTAGGAACCATTGCTTTATTCAACACGACCTATCTTAATAATTCACATTTTGCCTCCCCGATGATGGATAAGATTCACGAGGAGATCAATCAGCTTGGTTATACATTTGTCATCTTCCGTGTCAGTCATGAAAACATTGAGACCATGACACTTCCGAAAACTTTTAACAAAGACAAAATCACCGCCATCATCTGCACCGAAATATTTGATCCGGCATACAGTGACATGATCTGCAATCTCGGCATACCCGTCCTGTTTGTGGATGGTCCGGCCCGCCGAGGTGCCCGGCCTGTACAGGCTGACATACTGCTGATGGACAACTTTACCGAGATTTCCCGTTTCGTTGCCGGTCTGATCGACAGAGGCCTGACCCGGATCGGCTTTATCGGTGATTATGATCATTGCCAGTCTTTCTGGGAACGCTACAACGCTTTCCGGTTTGCCATGTTATCTGCCGATGTTGAAATTGACAAACGCTTTATCCTCAAGCCGCACGAAACATTCAACCGCAACCTTATGATCGATGAACTCGGCGACCTGCTGGATAACCTGGATGAAATGCCGGAGGCGTTTGTCTGCGCCAATGATTTTGTGGCCATCGACGCCATGCAGCTGCTTGCCCAGAAGGATCGCAAATTGCTGAAACAGATCCGTTTCTTGGGCTTTGACGATTCCCACGAATCAAGAATCTTCTATCCGGCTCTGTCTACTGTTCATATACATTCCCAGGCCATGGCATTTTCCGCCCTGCACCTGCTGATGAGCAGAATCAAGGAGCCTTCCATGGATTACCGTACGATTTATGTTGCAACCGACCTTGTACTGAGGGAATCGACCGAATTCTGACACCGGCTGCAGCGTCTGTTTTAAAACCGGAGTTAGCATATGAACATCTTTTCCTACGAAAGCAAATTCAGTCAGGTTCTCCTGAAGATTTCGATCAGCTGCTGGCTGA
The DNA here is from genome assembly GCA_017404505.1 of Solobacterium sp. Lineage (GTDB taxonomy): Bacteria > Bacillota_I > Bacilli_A > Erysipelotrichales > Erysipelotrichaceae > Bulleidia. The sequence continues at coordinate 26,024 of JAFRCE010000011.1, forward strand.
ATACGCTTTGGATGGTCTGCTCGCTGCCCATCTTCACGATCGGCGCTGCGACGACTGCTTTATATAAGGTCACGCTGAAAGTCGCGGATGAAACCGATTCGACGATCGCTAAAGAGTTCTTTAAAGCTTTCCGGGATAATTTCGCCCAGGCCACAAGGATCTGGCTGATCATGCTGCTGGCGGGCATCCTGCTCGGAACCGACGGATATATCGTCTCGCACCTGCGGGCCGCCTCGACCGGTCCGATGGCCGTGCTCTGGACCCTGAACCTGGCTTTGATCATCTGCGCGGCGATCGTCTATGTCATTGTTCTGATCTATGTCTTCCCGCTGATTTCGCGGTTTGAGAATACCGACTGGGCAATGATCAAGAATTCCTTTCTGATCGGCATTCATTTCCTGTTCTGCACAATTTCGGTCGCTGCCATCCACTTTGCGATGTTCTATGCGGTCGTAGCGATATTTACACCACTGTTTATTTTTGGTGAAGGATTATGTGCTCTGCTTTCTTCCTATCTGATGCTCAATGTGCTGCGGATCGTTTCCGGAGATCCTGACGAGGTCGGAAAATGAGAGGATCACCGGAAGAGCGCGTGGCTGTAAAAAAGTCGTTCGAGCGCATGAATCTGAAAGAAAAGGCAGAATATATTATCACTTATTATAAACTGCCGCTGTTCACCGCCTTTGTCGTACTGGCGGTTGCCATTTCTTCGCTTTATCATTTCGTAACAAAAAAAGAAGAAGTTCTGTATCTGGCTTACGTCAATTTCGCCCCCGGCGAAACACTGAGCGGCCAGCTGTCGGACGAATATCTGACTTACACGGACAGGGATCCTCAAAAAACGGACGTCCTGGTATATGAAGCTCTCTATATCGATGAAGATCCTTCACTTGCCGATCATCAATACGCATATGCATCGCGAATGAAGATCCTCGGCGCGGTCAATGCCGGACGAATGGATGTCGCGATCATGAACGAGAACGCGTACCGACAGCTGTCAGAAAGCGGTCTTCTGCTCAAGATGGACATGGTGCTGAAACCGGATCCCGCTCTTTACGAACAGATGAAGCCGTATATCACGGAAGGCACTGTCATCCTTGAAGACAACTCTGTTGAGTACAATCTCAACGAAGCGGATACTTACGAAGCTGTCACAGAACAGGTTGAAAATGGAATTGATGTCTCTGAATTCCCGGTATTTGTCAATGCCGGAATCAAAGACAAGCTGTATATCGGTGTCATCGGAAACACCAGACATATTGAGGAGGCACGGACCTATTTTTCCTACCTTCTCAATCACAAATAAAAACGTGCCTTGGGCACACTTAATCAGGCTGTAACGGTGAAAGACCGTGCCAGTAAGTCGGGGCCTTTTCGAAGCTTCAACCGGCCGCCGGCTTCATAATTCTTTCAGACCATAGAAAGGGGCAAAATTAACTTATGGCAACTGTATCACTGAAACACATTCAAAAGATTTACCCGAATGCTGAGGCTTCCAAACCGAAGAAAAAGAAGAACAAGAAAGAAGAAGCACCAGCTGAGGAGAAGTCCTACAAGCTGAAAGTCACGGACGAAGGCGTTGTAGCTGTCGATGATTTCAATCTTGATATCAAAGACAAGGAATTCATTGTTCTGGTCGGTCCTTCCGGATGCGGAAAATCGACAACACTGAGAATGGTCGCCGGTCTTGAAGAGATTACCCGCGGTGAGCTGTACATCGATGATAAACTGGTCAACGATGTCGCGCCAAAGGACAGAGACATTGCGATGGTCTTCCAGAACTATGCTCTGTATCCGCACATGACGGTCAGACAGAACCTCGAATTCCCGCTGAAGCTGAGAAAGGTTCCTCAGGCTGAGATCGATCAGAGGGTCAGCGAAGCTGCTGAAATCCTCGGTATCACACAGTATCTCGAAAGAAAGCCGAAGGCTCTTTCCGGCGGTCAGAGACAGCGTGTCGCAATCGGCCGTGCCATCGTTCGTGAACCGAAGGTTCTGCTGATGGACGAACCGCTCTCCAACCTGGACGCCAAGCTGCGTAACCAGATGAGAGCAGAGATCATCAAGCTCAGACAGAGAATCAACACAACCTTCATCTACGTCACACATGACCAGACAGAAGCTATGACTCTGGGTGACAGAATCGTCATCATGAAAGATGGTGAAGTTCAGCAGATCGGCACTCCTCAGGAAGTCTTCAACTCTCCTGTCAACACCTTCGTTGCAGGCTTCATCGGCATGCCGCGTATGAACATGTTCGTCGGCAAACTGCTGAAGAAGAACGGCAAGTACGTTGTCAACGTACAGGATGCTGAAATCGTTCTCTCGGAAGACAAACAGAAGAGACTCGCTGAAAAGAATGTTGAAGAAATGGATGTCACAGTCGGCGCAAGACCGGAGCACATCACTCTGGACAAAGTTGAAGGCGGCATGCTGGAAGGCGTCGTAGAAGTCAGCGAAATGATGGGTTCCTCCGTTCATCTGCATCTGAACACGAACGGCAGAGACTGCATCATCATCGTTCCGACTCTTGACCTCGAAGAAGGCACCGAATTCACGATCGGCTCGACAGTCAAATTCACATTCGCACCGAACGCGGTTCATCTGTTCGATCCGTGGACAGGTAATAATCTGGAATTCTGATTCAGGTTACAAAAAAAGGCAATGCCCTGCGGCATTGTCTTTTTTCTATGTTTATGATCAAATATGGACTCGTGTAATACCTCTACTGCGGCAGCTTCATCGTGATATTCGTGAACTCCGCGCTTCCCTCTTCGGCGAACAGGCAGATATGCGCACCGTTGATGGAATGACGGATCCGTGAGGAGAATGCCTTGGCATCGTCGATATACATCACAACGATTTCGTTTTCACAGACAAGTGTCACATGATGAATATCATTCTCCGCAAAATCAAAGTAAGTAAACGCGACCGGATCGAACCTGCTCAGATCCTGCATCTCATATCCTTCATAATGCAGCAGATTCCGTTTGGCATCCAGACATAATACCGTCAGAGTCTCATCATTCTCACTGCCGCCGAACGCAAAGCCGGCAACACCGTTTTCATCGAGCCTGACATCACATTCCAGCAGCAGCTCGGCAGGTCTTGTCCCCATATCCGCTACCGCGTACGCTTTGTCTGTCGCTTTCAGAATGACGGAATTGTCTTTGATCTTAACGTTTCCTTCCTTCTTCACAGCCTGGAATGCTTTATCCGCTGCGAAATACTCTTTAAATGTTCCCGGCGCTTTCACGCCCAGTCTGCCGTCCTCCTTCTGGACCAGCTGATGATTCAGGACATTGCCGGCCCACTGGTAAATACCGGAGTCTTCCGTCAGTCCGGCTCTTCCCAGCCAGCCGCACAGATATCTGTTTCCGTTCAGTTCGGCCGTCTTGGCGGCATAGAAGATAAAGCCGTTGCCGTCCAGGACATTGTCTTCCGGGGCGGTGAATGGACCGTTCCTATCATCCGCCACCGCATAATACGTCACACAGTCCCAGCTGTAGGTGAGATAGTACTTATCACCCATTCGGAACAGGTCCGGACACTCCAGCATATACTGGGCATGCGGCGCGAAGATGGGACCTTTGAACTCCCAGTTTTTCAGATCAGTTGATGTATATTTCGCGACAACCCCGCCCATGATCTTCTCGCGGGCGGCAATCAGCAGCCAGTAGCACTGTTCTTCCTCCACCCAGAATACTTCCGGATCACGGAAATCGTCTTTTTCATAACCATCCGGACTGAAGAACGTGTCTTCCGGTACCTTGGTCCAGTTCTGCCGGTCCGTGCTGACCGCATGCATGACACATTCCTTGCCCATGCCGCTGTTGCCGGTGTCGTTATGACCGGTATAGAAAAGATGATAAAGTCCGTCCTGATCCTGCATGACAGAGCCGGTGCCGATGGCCGGATCCGGATCTGACATCAGACCGAAGTTCAATACCATGCCATGATCCTGATATTCATACAGATTCTTTGTGGAATACTTCCAGATCGGATGATATGCCTGCCCGTTATGATCCGTATCATACAGATAATAGAGTTCCAAAGTGCCGTCTTCCGTGACAAACGGCATCGTATCACCTACATAAGCATCTTCCGGGATCGGATACAGGCGATAGGGCACCGCCTCATACGGTTCGTCCGGAAGGGATTTGCCGCCGCTGCATGATACCAGCGTCAGCACGACAGCGACAATTATGATCAATGATAAATATTTGCGCATTTTCCGTTCCTTTCTTCGCAAATTAGGATGCATTTGCATATAGAATTGTGCAATTGCATGTTTTTCTGTTTTTACTGTGACAGATTTCTGTATAAAGCACAATAAAAAACTCTGCAGTGTACTTGCAGAGTTTCATGTTTTAGTGTATTCCTTTGACGTTCATGCGGTTGATTGCCTTCTGGAGGGCAATTCTCGCACGCTGCAGATCGAAGTTCGGATCGTCCGATTTCAGACGCTGTTCGGCACGTTCTTTCGCGCGGGCAGCTCTTTCGGCATCGATTTCGTCCTTGTTTTCAATGGCATCTGTCAGAATCTCCGCCAGATTCTCACGGAAATAGAACAGACCGCCTGCCACCGCATACTCCTGACGTTTTCCCTTTTCTTCCGTTTCCATTTTGCCGATCTTCAGCATTGTTACAAGCGGCATATGATTCGGAAGAATTCCTCTTTGTCCCTCATCAGTTTCAATATTGATAATCGGTGTTTCCATTTCCTTGTAAACACCGTGCGGCGTTACGATACGGCAATGGATCAGTGTCATTTCAGTTTTTCTGCCTTTGCAACGACGTCTTCAACTGTACCTACGCTCATGAAAGCTGCTTCCGGCAGGTCGTCATACTTGCCGTCCAGGATTTCACGGAAACTGCGTACAGTATCTGCCACCGGTACATAGATGCCCGGCAGTCCGGAGAACTGTTCCGCAACAGAGAACGGCTGGGAAAGGAAGTTGCGGATTCTTCTTGCTCTGTTAACGATCTTCTTGTCGTCTTCACCAAGTTCTTCCATACCGAGAATGGCGATGATATCCTGCAGTTCTCTGTATCTCTGCAGAATCTGCTGCACTTCACGGGCAACCTGATAATGTTCTTCGCCGATAACCAGCGGATCCAGCATACGGGAGGAAGATCCAAGCGGATCGACAGCCGGATAGATACCCAGCGCGGCAATCGAACGGTCAAGAACCAGACGGGCATCCAGATGCGAGAAAGTCGTAGCCGGAGCCGGGTCAGTCAGGTCATCTGCCGGCACGTAGATGGCCTGGACAGATGTAATGGAACCCTTGTCAGTCGAGGTGATACGTTCCTGCAGCTGGCCCATTTCGGTAGCCAGTGTCGGCTGATAACCGACCGCTGACGGCATACGGCCGAGCAGCGCGGAAACTTCAGAACCTGCCTGGGTGAAACGGAAGATGTTATCGATGAACAGCAGCACGTCCTGATGGTCTTCATCACGGAAGTACTCTGCCATTGTCAAAGCAGAAAGGGCGACTCTCATTCTGGCACCCGGTGATTCGTTCATCTGACCGTATGTCAGAACCGTATTCGGAAGAACGCCGGATTCCTTCATTTCATAATACATGTCGTTGCCTTCACGGGTACGTTCACCGACACCCGCGACGACGGAACGTCCGCCATGCTCGATCGCGATGTTGTGGATCAGTTCCTGCATCAGGACTGTCTTGCCGACACCGGCACCGCCGAACAGACCGATCTTACCGCCCTTGGCATACGGGCACAGAAGGTCGATGACCTTGATGCCTGTTTCCAGGATTTCACTGGATGTCTGCTGCTGGGCGAATGTCGGAGCCTGGCGGTGAATCGGCATGTACTTCGAAGCCTTTACTTCGCCGAGACCGTCGATCGGTTCACCGAGTACGTTGAACATGCGGCCCAGTACTTCGTCGCCGACCGGCACTACGATCGGGTTGCCTGTATCGACGCATTCCATTCCGCGGACAAGGCCGTCTGTCGAGCTCATTGCGATGCAGCGGACGATATCATCGCCGATATGCTGGGCAACTTCAGCCGTCATGCTCTTGCCGTCCCCGTTCTGAATTTTGATCGCGTTCTTAATGGAAGGTAAATGTTCCGGTTCAAACTGAATATCCACGACAGGTCCGATAACCTGTACAATTTTACCTGTTTCGCTCATTTCTTACCTTCTTTCTTTATACCGCAGCCGATCCGCCGACAATTTCGGTAATCTCCTGGGTAATGGATGCCTGACGCACCTTATTGTATTCGAGCATGAGTTCGGCACTCAGTTCATCCGCGTTGTCCGTGGCTGTCTTCATGGCGACTCTTCGGCTGCCCTGTTCAGCTGTAGTGGATTCCATCCAGTCCGCATATGCGACATCGTTGATCATCATCGGAATCAGCTGATTCAGTATCGTTCCCGCATCCGGTTCAAACAATGTCTCGACATGAAGCGAATTGGGATCCTTCTTTTCATGTTCTTCATAATCCACGTCACACGGCAGCAGCACATCGATTTCCGGTCTGAACTGCATCGTATTGACGAATTTCGTGTACAGCAGCTGAACCTTGTCGACTTCGCCGGCTTCGAACATCGTCGTGCCGATCTCGACAATTTCCTTCAGACGCATGAATGTGATTCTGTCGGAGGATTCCGGCTCCTCATTGATGATGTTGAAGCCTTCTTCCCGCAGCTGACGCATCAGGGATGTTCCGACCAGGAATACCGGATCCTCAGGATTCAGTTCTTCCCTGGCCAGTCTTGTAACGTTCTGGTTATATCCGCCGCAGAGACCAAGGTCGGAACAGAAGATGATCGTCATCGCTTTCGTTCCGTCCACCTGTCTCATATAACGGTTTTCCACTTCCGGATTGTTATATACGATTTCCTGGACCGTATCCTGAAGCCGCTGGGCATATTCGCGGTTGGCTTCCATCCGGTTTCTCTGCTTTACGAGTTTTGCATTGGCGATCATCTCCATCGCTTTGGTAATCTTGCGGGTGGATTTGACGGACTTGATTCTCGTCCTCAGAGCCTGTGATGACTGTGACATATCACTTCACCCCTTTTACAAGACGGTACTGTTCCGATGCTTTCGCCATGCCCTCCTTCAGCGATGCAGTTATTTCGTCAGTGAGGATCCCCTTCTCTTCGATCTGATCGCAGAGAGCTTTCAGATTCTCATGGAAATAACGATGCATGGTCTTTTCGAACGAAGCGATACCCTCGCTGGGGATTCCGTCCATATAGCCGTTCTTTGCTGCAAACAGCGAAAGAACCTGATCTGTCATGCTCATCGGCTGATACTGCGGCTGCTTCAGAAGCTCCGTCAGCATGGCGCCGTGATCCAGAATCTTCTTGGTAGTAGCATCCAGGTCAGAACCGAACTGGGCAAACGACAGCATTTCGTGATACTGTGCAAGATCCAGTTTCAGGGAAGAAGAAACGCTCTTCATCGCCTTTGTCTGGGCACTGGAACCGACACGTGATACCGACAGACCGGAATCGACGGCCGGTCTTACACCGCCGGCAAACAGGTCAGTCTGCAGGAAGATCTGTCCGTCAGTAATGGAAATGACGTTTGTCGGAATATATGCGGAAATGTCACCGGCCTGGGTCTCGATGATCGGCAGGGCCGTCAAAGAACCGCCGCCGAGTTCATCGCTCAGCTTGGCTGCTCTTTCCAGCAGACGGCTGTGCAGATAGAAGACATCACCCGGATAAGCTTCACGTCCCGGAGGACGGCGGAGCAGCAGGGACATCGTACGGTAGGCAACCGCGTGCTTGGACAGATCGTCGTAAACGATCAGAACGTCCTTGCCCTGTTCCATCCATTCCTCACCGATCGCACATCCGGCATACGGAGCGATAAACTGCAGAGGAGCGGATTCGGAAGCACCGGCATTGACGATCGTCGTATACTCCATCGCTTCGGTTTCACGCAGTTTCTGAACCAGACGGGCAACGGTACTTTCCTTCTGGCCGATTGCGACATAGATGCAGTACACGTTCTTTCCCTTCTGATTGATGATCGTATCAATGGCAATCGCTGTCTTGCCGGTTTCTCTGTCGCCGATGATCAGCTCACGCTGACCTTTGCCGATCGGGATCATCGAGTCGATGATCTTCAGTCCGGTCATCAGCGGCTGGCAGACCGACTTTCTCGTCATGACACCGGGTGCCACACGTTCCACAGGACGGGTCTTTGTAGCATTGATCGGACCTTTGTTGTCAATCGGCTGTCCCAGGGCATTGACGACTCTGCCAAGCAGTTCGTCACCAACAGGAACTTCGACGATTCTTCCGGTTCTTCTGACCTCGTCACCTTCTCTGATTTCACTGTCATTACCCAGCAGTACGACACCGATATGGTCTTCTTCCAGGTTCTGCACCATTCCCATCACGCCGTGCGGGAATTCCAGAAGTTCTGATGACATTGCCTTTTCGATACCCTGAACCATGGCAATACCGTCACCTACCGAGATGACATATCCGACATCGTCTGAACGGATCTGCTGGTCATAGTTCTTTATCTTTTCTTTGATCAGGGCACTGATCTCTTCCGGTCTGATCCGACTCATGCCTGACCTCCTTTCAGTAATTCCTCTTTCAATGATTCAATGCGGTTTTTCATCGTCACATCCGTCACAGTCGAGCCGACCGTTACCTTGATACCGGCTATCAGTTCGGGATCGATCCTGTTTTCAAGATTGATTTTCTTACCGCTCTTTTTCTCCAGAGCTTCCAGCAGTCTTTTCAGATCTGCCTCCTTCAGAGGACGGGCTGACCAGACGACGGCATTTTCAATGCCCAGTCTTTCGTTAGCCAACCTGACGAACTCCTCCAGAATATCCCGGAGATAATAAATCCTTCCCTTATCGATCAGCAGCTTGATGAAATGGATCATGTCGATATCCAGAGCATCCGCGAAGGCCGATTCGATAAACGATTTTTTCTCGTCCTTTGTTATTTTGACAGCGCGCAGAAAAACATTCAGTTCAGGAGTGCTCCTGATCGTCTGCAGGAGTCCTTCCGCCTGTTCCTTCTTGCTTTCTGCCGTGTCATTTTCCCATGCAAGCTCAAAGAGTCCCTGTGCATAGCGTTCAGCTACTTCATTCGCCATGAGCACCAGCTTCCTTCACAAACAAGTCGATGGCTTCGCGGTCCAGTTCTTCCGGATTCTTCTCTCCGATCAGCTTGCCGGCAGCGGACAGTGCGACTTCCACCATCTCCCGCTGCATGCTCTGAACCATTTCCGCACGCTCGGCTTCGATCTGCTCATGCGCCTTTTTACGGGCTGCCGTGGCTTCCCTGTCTGCCTGTGCAAGAATGCTCGCCTTCTCGTCTTTTGCCTGCTTCACAGCTGCATTTACAATCTGTTCTGCCTTGCCGGCTGCTTCTGTAAGTTCTTCAGAAGCCTTTTCGCGGTCAGCAAAAGCTTCCTGTTTTGCCTGCTCGCTTGCGGCTAGATCGGACTGCATCTTCTCCGTACGCACATCCAGGAAATTCTTGACTGGTCCCCAGAGAAATTTCCTGGCAAGTAAAAACAGAACCAATGTACTGCACAGCTGCACGATCATGGTCAGCGGATTGGGAATCAGCTTACCGATGATGTCAACTTCAATCATTCCCTATCTCCCGTATCAGTATACGAAGATCAGAAGAATGGCAACGAGCAGTCCGTAAATCGCACAGGTTTCAGAAAGAGCAATACCAAGAATCATCGTGGAACGTACTTTTGTTTCAGCTTCCGGATTCTTACCGATAGCGTCACAGGCGTGAGCAGCGACTGTTGCTTCACCCAGACCGGTCAGGAATCCTGTAAATACTGCCATAGCAGCTCCGATTGCGACTAAACCTCTCTCCATTTTAACTTTTCCTCCTTGAAGTTATTGTTTCGCCTCATCAGGCATATCGTTTCCGATTAATACCATAGTTAGTGTGACAAATACTAATGTCTGAATAAATCCTGCAAACAGATCGAAATAAGCATGCAGGAGCGGCGCGATCACCGGCGCCATAAAGTTGAATACGCTTCCTTCAGCCCCTACCAGCCCGGCAAGTGCGTTGGAAGCAAGCTGGGCTCCGGCGTAGATCAGCTGCATCATGATACCGCCGCAGGTAATATTACCGAACAGACGCAGCGCCATGGAACACATCGTCGAGAACTTGCCGACAATGTTCATCGGCAGCATCAGCGGGATCGGTTCGATGAAGGCATGCAGATACGCGCCAAGACCGCCGTACTTCAGTTCCGTCACCTGGATCAGGACCCAGGTAATAAACGCCAGCAGCAACGTGACGCTCAGGTTCGCCGTCGGCGATTCCAGTCCGAACAGGCTGACGGTGTTGCTCATGAAGATATATACCCACAGTACCGTAATATACGGTGTCAGCTTGTCAGCTGTCGCCTTGCCGACATTGGTCTTCACTGAGTTGTATACCGTCGTCATTCCCAGAAGGACCGGTTTCAGGATCCCCTGCGGTTCCGCAAACGGATCCGCTTTCTCAACTTTCTTACCGATAACAACGATCGCGATTCCCAGAATAACTGTCAGCAGTATAATGACATATACTTCACTTTGAACAGTCATTGATGTACCTCCTTTTCGCAGGTATGTATAACATAAATATTGTATAAAACGATTCGCTTTGTTTCAATCGCTTCATGCATTGTACAGGGACTTAATTCCTTTTCCATGTATCTTTATTGTAACTGTGATATCAGTGTTCATGTGCAATTATCTTTGCTATATTCTTATGCATTATACGATATAAATTGTACACGATTTATACCGATTCTGCATTTGTTGTCAGAGTAAACCGAAAGAACTGACAGCGAAGATCCAGACGAATATCGTAACCAGTGAGAATAGCGAAGTAAAAACGATCAGCTGGGAAGTCAGATCGGCATCCGAATCCATCGCGCAGGCAAGGTTGAACGAAGACGTCGCGCATGGGGCAAAGAAGATACACATCAGGGCAACCAGTTCACTGCCCCGGAAGCCAAGCCACACCGCCAGCGGGATCAGCAGCGCCGGCACAGCCACCAGACGGACCAGGCAGCCGGCAGAAATGTCCCGGACATTTCTGGCAACAGACGCAAAATTGAACAGGCCTCCCATGGCGATCAGTGCCAGCGGTGTTCCGCATCTGCCCAGATCGCGGAATATATTCGCAATCATTTCCGGATAGCGGATATGCAGCAGCTGGGTCAGAAAGCCCAGAACCGCGGCGATCACATACGGATTTTTCAGAGCGTTTACAATTGTGCTGCCGATCGCTATTCCGCTGTTATGCCGGCAGTATTCCAGCAGGAAAACCGACAGGACATTCTGCAGCGGTACGATCACGGCAATCAGCAGGACAATACTTCCAATGTTGCCTTCGCCGCATAAAGCTGTACCGATCAGGGTGCCGAAGATGACAAAATTGGTATGAAACATGCCATGGGCCAGAGCACCCATTCTTTTTCTGTCCTTTTCAACGGCGGAAGCCGACAGCACGGCCAGACCAAGAATGACAAACTGAGAAAGAACCGCGGTGATCAGCAGTTTCCAGTTCAGCACCTCGGCAATATTAACCTTATATATATTGTAATAGACATTCACGGCCAGAAACACCCGGAAGCACAGCCGGTTGATAACGGCCAGGCTTTTTTCGTCTACGACTCCTTTTCTTCTCAGAAAAACCCCGAGAGCCAGCATCGCAAACATCGGCAGTACAGCTGATAACGAGATATAAAAACTGTTCATGAAACCTCTTTTCACTTTTTCACAGACTGTTTATTCCTTTTTATCATACCGTATTTCCGGCATATGAAAGACCATCCTGCCTGTGAAAGCAGAAAGCGCAAAGGCCGAAATACATATTCCGGCCCTTCCGCGTGTTTTTGTATATTACTTGAAGAATAACAGCAGCATACCGGCGGCAACAGCCGAACCGATAACACCGGCTACGTTCGGGCCCATGGCATGCATGAGCAGGAAGTTGGAAGGATTGTATTTCTGACCTTCCTTCTGAACGACACGCGCAGCCATCGGAACAGCAGAGACACCTGCGGCACCGATCAGCGGGTTTGTTTTTCCACCGTCAAGCTTGCTCATGAGTTTGCCAAGCAGCACGCCGCCGGCTGTACCCATCGAGAAGGCAATGACGCCGAGTACGATAATCTTGATCGTCTCTGCTCTCAAGAACATTTCAGCAGAAGCCTTGGCGCCTACTGTCAGACCCAGGAAGATAGAGATGATGTACATCAGAGAATTCTGCAGAGCATCGACAAGGTGCGGCACACAGCCGGCTTCCTTGACGAGGTTGCCGAGCATCAGCATACCGATCAGCGGTGCGGCATCCGGCAGCAGCAGAACAGTGAAGATCGTGACAATGATCGGGAACACGATCTTTTCTGTCTTGGAGACAGGACGGAGCTGCTCCATCTTGATCTGTCTTTCTTTCTCTGTCGTAAGAGCCTTCATGATCGGAGGCTGAATGACCGGAACAAGAGCCATGTAGGAATATGCGGCAATCGCGATAGCACCGAGCAGATTCGGAGCCAGCTGAGATGTCAGCAGCAGCGCTGTCGGTCCGTCGGCACCGCCGATGATACCGATTGAAGCAGCTTCCGGACCGGTGAATCCGAGGAAAATCGCACCAAAGAAGGTGACGAAGATACCGAGCTGGGCAGCCGCGCCAAGCAGGAGACTCTTCGGGTTGGCGATCAGCGGTCCGAAGTCAGTTCCGGCGCCGATGCACAGGAAGATCAGAGGCGGATAGATACCAAGATCGACACCCTGGTACAGATAGTAGAGCAGACCGCCCTTGACGTCGCCGTCCGGATGCAGCATCAGGTTTGCGAACGGCAGGTTTACCAGCAGCATACCAAACGCGATCGGAATCAGCAGATACGGTTCAAATCCTTTGTGGATCGCCAGATAGAGGAACAGGCAGGCGATCAGGATCATGATCAGATGGCCGGGAAGCGGGATTCCAAACAGAACTGTATCGAATGCGAAGATCTGTGAGAATCCGGAACTCTCCCAAAAACGCAGTAAGATTTCAAGCATTTGACGCCTCCCTTAGTTGAAAGATACCAATAAGTCGCCGGCGGAAACGTTATCTCCCTTATTTACACTTACCGATTTAACTACACCGTCTGCCGGTGCAACGATTTCGTTTTCCATCTTCATGGCTTCGATGACGACCAGTGTCTGGCCAGCCTTTACGCTGTCGCCAGGTTTGACTTCAATAGAGAGGACAGTTCCCTGCAGCGGAGCGGTAACATCACCAGCTGCGGCAGCAGCCTTCGGAGCAGCCGGCTTTTTCGGAGCAGCCTTCGGTGCCGGAGCAGCCGCCGGTCTCTGTACAGCTGCAGGAGCGCTGACAGGAGCAGCACTTCCGCCTAATTCTTCAACTTCTACTTCGTGGGCAACACCATCAACAATAATATTAAATTTTCTAGTCATTTCCTTATCTCCTTAATGTAATGCGCTCGTTCTGGATAAACGGCTCCAGTCGGACTCCGTGTTCAGCGGAGTAATGCTCTTTACTACAAAACTGCTTGAATCTTTTCCAAGGTAAGATGCCACGGCAGCAGTGATCACTGCCACCAGATGACTGTCATCTTCTGTTTCTGCCGGTTCTTCAGCAGCCGGTGCCGGCGCGCTCTTGGCTGCCGGAGCTTCTTTCGGCTTCTGAATACTGGTAACGATCACGGCGATCAGACGGATCAGATAAGAGATCGCGAGCAGAACCAGGAAGACGACGGTGATTGAGAACAGCGCGACAATTGACGCCTGTCCTAATGTAAGATTCTCTCCAAACATCACTCACCCTCCTCAGAGCGGGATATTTCCATGTTTCTTCAATGGCTTATCCACGCGCTTTCCTTTCAGAGATTCAAATGCGGAAATCAGATACTTTCTGGATTCATGCGGCATGATGACATCATCGACATAACCGCGGGAAGCGGCGATGTACGGGTTCATCATGGTGTCCTGATATTCCTTGATCTTTTCCTGACGTCTGGCTGCCGGATCTTCCGCGGCCTTGATGTCTTTGGCGAAGATGATGTTGGCAGCGCCTTCCGCGCCCATAACGGCGATTTCCGTATTCGGCCATGCGTATACGAAGTCCGCACCGAGGTGCTTGGAGCACATGCCGATGTAAGCTCCGCCGTATGCTTTTCTGGTAATCAGTGTTACCTTCGGCACGCTTGCCTCACTGTAGGCAAACAGCATCTTGGCACCGTGACGGATAATGCCGCCGTGTTCCTGGCTGCTGCCCGGCAGGAAGCCCGGAACATCTTCCAGGGTCAGAAGCGGGATGTTGAAGGCGTCGCAGGTTCTGATGAATCTGGAAGCCTTGTCAGAAGAATTGATGTCCAGGCAGCCGGCCATAGCCTTCGGCTGGGACGCAATCACACCGATGCTCTGACCGTTCAGGCGGATAAAGCCGGTAACGATGTTCGGTGCGAAGTATTTCTGATATTCGAAGAATTCGCCGTTGTCAGCGATTTCGGAAATGACACTGTACATGTCATACGCTTTGTTCGGATTTTCCGGAACAATGGTATCGAGAACTGTATTCTCACGGTTGAGATCGTCGGTGCATTCATAACCCGGAGCCAGTTCGTTGTTGTTCTGCGGCAGATAGGAGAGCAGCTCACGGATTTCCTCCAGGCATGCGTCTTCGTTCTCGCAGGCAAAGTGAGCACATCCGCTGACCTGGTTGTGAGCCATGGCACCGCCCAGATCTTCGGCGCTTACTTCCTCACCGGTAACCGCCTTGATGACCTGCGGACCGGTAATGAACATTTCACCGGTTCCCTTAACCATGAAGATGAAGTCGGTGATCGCCGGGGAATAAACAGCGCCGCCGGCACACGGACCCATGATAACGGAAATCTGCGGGATGACACCGCTGGCCATCGTGTTGTTGTAGAAGATTCTTCCGTAACCAGCCAGAGCGTCGACACCTTCCTGAATACGGGCGCCGCCGGAGTCGTTGATACTGATCATCGGGCAGCCGACTTTCAGAGCGGCTTCCTGCGCGTTGGCGATCTTCATTGCCTGCATTTCGCCGAGCGATCCGCCGATAACCGTGAAGTCCTGAGCGGATGCATAAACGAGTCTGCCGTTTACTGTGCCGTAGCCGGTAACAACACCGTCGCCTGCGGCTTCTTTTTTGTCCATGCCGAAGTTTGTGCAGCGATGCTTCACAAACAGACCGGTCTCGACAAAACTGTCTTTGTCAAACAGTTTTTCAAGGCGTTCTCTGGCTGTATACTTGCCGAGACTGTGCTGTCTGGCAATTGCCTTCTCACCGCCGCCCTGGCGGAGTTTCGCCTTTTTTTCCAACATTTCTTCCTGTTTTGCGTTAGCCATATTTCTCTCCTCTTATTTTTTGAAGCTAGCCGGAACTTCGTACAGACCGCCAGAGATTTCTGCGATTTCATCAAGTGTCTTAGCAGCCAGCAGATCTTTATTTGCACGTGATCTGTCGATACCCAGATCTTCCGGAAGAGCAACCTTGCCCTGATTTCTCAAAGATTCGATTTCGGAAGCGCTCAGGCGGTCACCGAGAGGTGTGCCCTGGGAAACAGCGCCCATGAGCTGCGCTCTTTCAGCAGCGTTCTTCGCTCTGTAGAGATATGCGATACCCTGTTCGGTAACGACATGGGTAACGTCTTCGCCGTACATCATGACCGGTACGGAATCCATGCCGGCGTCTCTTCCGATCTTCACCGCGTCGAGTTCCGGTACGAATGCCGGACCGAACTTGGATGCGCTCTTGACCATCTGAACAACCAGCTTGCGGCCGGAAATCATGGAACCATCGCCCGGAGCCATTTCCTTCCAGGCCTGTGTCGTATGTCTTCTGCCGCCGGTGGAGTTGCCCATGTTCGGAGCTCCGCCGTAACCGGACAGTCTGCCGTTTGTAACAGTGGAGGAGTTGCCTGCGTAGTCCATCTGCAGGGTTCCGCCAAGGAACAGATCCATGCCGTACAGACCGGCAACCTGTGCCATGGCACGGTTGGAACGCAGCGAACCGTCACGGCCGGTGAAGAAGATGTCACTTCTTGCCCGTGTGTATTTTTCCATACCGACTTCGCCGCCGAATGCGCAGACCTGCTTGACCCAGCCGTCTTCGATCGCCGGAATCAGTGTCGGATGCGGATTCAACACCCAGTTCGTGCAGATCTTGCCCTTCAGGCCGAGCTCGTTGCCGTATGTCGGTAACAGCAGTTCGATCGCACAGCCGTTATAGCCGATACCATGGTTCAAGGTCTGAACATTATGTTTTGCATAGATTCCCTTGATAACCATCATACCCATCAGGATGTGAGCGTCCTGGATCTTGGCCGGGTCTCTTGTGAACAGCGGAACCATCGGGTACGGCTGATCAGCCTTGACTACGAAGTCTACCCATCCGCCCGGAATGTCGACACGCGGCAGTTCTTCCGTCTTGACGATTTCGTTGACCTGAACGATCACGATACCGTTCTTGAAGGCGGCCGCTTCGGCAATGGTCGGTGTTTCTTCCGTGTTGAAGCCTGTATAGAGGTTGCCCTGTTCGTCAGCCTTGTCAGCGGCGAGCAGTACGACGTTCGGTGTCAGGTCCAGATACAGACGGCCATACAGTTCAAGGTATGTGTGGATGGCACCGATACGTACCTTGTTGGCAGCCAGCAGTTTGGACAGCTGGACACTCTGTACACCGGCAAAGGCGAAGTTCAGTTCTTCGGCAATGCCCTTTTCAAATAATTCAAGGTGTTCATCTCTGGAGATGGAGGGAATAATCATATTCAGATGATTGATTTTTCCGGCATCGACCTGTGTCAGAGCACCGGCAAGGAAAGCAGCCTGCTTCTGGTTGCATCCTTCCAGAACAACTTTGTCTTCTGAATGGATCACAGCTTCCAGCAGTTTGACGACATCTTCCGTTGCGACTACTTTGCCGTTGGAAATGGCGGAAGCTGCAGCCAGTCTTTCATTCTTGGATTGTTTTTGTGTTTCCCAATTCATAAGGATTCTCCTTTTCTGTTACCTTAATTTTATTTGACGGACCGATCCGTCATTCATGCACCCTCACGCATACATATATGCTTTTTTTCTATAGTTTCGTTTTTCTACCGACGGGTGTTGACGGCCACGGCTGTTACCGCTTACATCATTTTTCTTCAGACGGCATAAACCGGCCTGTTTTTCCCATACCCGGGCAATGATTTTCAGGGCTTCATGAAAGTCTTTGCCGTTTGTCTCTAATACCGTTCATCTTCAACTGTTTCTATAATCATCTGTATTTGTGTTATTATTCACGAAAGGAGACTAATACTATGGCAATCACAATTTCAGAACTTGAATATTTTTCGGTTACTGCTGAGCTGCAAAACATCACCAAAGCTGCCGAAGTATTACACCTTACCCAGCCATCGCTCAGCCGTTCGATCAGTTCACTGGAAGCAAGCCTGCAGGTCAAACTGTTTGACCGGGCAGGAAGAAACATCACTTTGAATCATTATGGTGAAATCGTTCATACCTACGCAGACAGGATCCTTGTCCTTTTGAAAGCAATGGAAAATGAACTGAATGATGCAACAAAAAAAGAGGAACGCACGATCTCCGTATCCATTTCCTCGGCTTCCTCGATCCTGCCGATCGTAATCAGAGAATTCAATCAGACATCCCCGGACACGCACTTCATGATCATGCAAAATCCGGCATCCTCCAACTACAGCGATTTTTCCACCGACTTCAATTTCTTTTCCACCACCACTCCTGTCAACAACGACCACACGGTAACGCTGCTGAAAGAAGATCTGCTGCTGGCGATCCCCCAGAATTATCCGCAGGCCGCGCAGAACAGCGTCAGACTCGCTGATTTTGCCAAATATGGATTCATTTCCCTGCAGACTGGAAAAGACCTGCGGTCCATTGCCGATACTTACTGCTATGAAGCAGGTTTTATACCCAGTATTTTCCTGGAAAGCGACAGTCCCTTCACAATCCGTGAGTTTATCAAGGCCGGTCTTGGCGTGGCCTTCGTTCCGGAGATCACATGGTGTCAGGTACGCGAAAAAGGCATCCGTCTGATGCCGATCCGCTCACCGAAATGCACCCGCTATATTCACCTTTCCTGGCATTCCGACGGTTATCTTTCCAAACAGGCGATCCGCTTCCGTGACTTTCTGATCAACCATTTCGAAGAGTTCGCATTATCCTATGCTGAAAAGGCAAAACAGGAATATGGTGAGTCTAAAAAGTAAACTGCTGATCCGAATGAGCAGTCATACGGATACATTCTTTTCCGGCGAGTCGCTTGCGCAGGAATTTGCCGTGTCGCGGGCGGCGGTATGGAAAGCCATTCACGCGCTGCAGAATGAAGGCCATGCGATCGAATCCTCGTCCCGGGGATACCGGTATCTGCCGGACAACGATCTGCTGAATCCGGACATCATACGTTCCTGCTGTCCGGAAATATCCTTTCCTCTGTACGTCTTCGATTCGATCGACTCCACCAACAACTACGCCAAAAGCATCGCTTCCGCTGCGGATGCCCACGGCACGCTTGTCATTGCCAATCATCAGACAGCCGGGCGGGGACGCCGCGGACATACTTTTTTCTCGCCGGAGAACTGCGGCCTTTATCTTTCTCTGATCATCAAGCCGCATTCCCGCGTCCAGGAAATGCTGAAAATCACCGTCGCGGCGGCCGTCGCAGCGGTTGAAGCGATTCAGCAGACTTCCCATGTTCAGCCGCGGATCAAATGGGTCAACGATCTCTTTATCGGCAAAAGAAAAATCGCCGGCATTCTGACGGAAGCGATCTCCGATTTTGAATCCGGTGATCTGGATGCCATCATCATCGGCATCGGCATTAACGTCAGAAAAACAGAACTGCCGGAAGATATTGAGAATATTGCCGGAGCGATCAATGACCCTTCCCTTTCCCGCAGCCGTCTGGCCGCCGCCTTATGGCAGAGACTTCTGTACTGGACAGAGCATCTTGAAGATCCCCGGCTGATGGAAGCCTACCGCCGCTATTCCCTGCTGATCGGCCATCAGATTATCTACGAGATCAACAGCGAAAAACGAAGCGGGACCGTCGAATCCATCAACGATCAGGGCAACCTTGTTGTCCTTGATGAAGCAAATGAAAAAAGCATTCTCGCATCGGGAGAAGTTTCCGTAAAAGACTGGTAAAGATAAAAAGATCCCGCCCGTCACAATACTGTGACGGGCGGGAAGTCTTTTTTACTGCTATTTCTGCACTGATGATTTCGGGGAATCAGTGAATGAAGAGACGCAGAGCAGCCATGAAGACTGTCGGTGTCAGCAGGCAGCCGATACCCGTATAGAAGGTGGCGACCATCGCACCATACGGAACGAGTTTTTCATCAACCGCCGCCAGAGCACCCGCTGTACCGGAAGTGGAGCCGATCAGACCGCCGAAAATCATGGCAGCGGACGGGCTGTCCAGTTTGACCTTCTTGGCAATCAGCGGTGCGATAATCATCGCGCCTACGGATTTGACAACACCGGCCGCGATGGACAGAGCGACAACTTCGGATTTGACATTGAAGGCCGCGCCGGTGACCGGACCGATAACAAATGTTTCAACACCGCCGCCGATCGTGGCCAGTTCAGCCGGATCTGTATAACCGAATGCCAGACCGACGAGAACACCGATAATAAAGGAAAGAACTGTACCGATCAGCAGTGAGAGAATGCCGGCAAGTCCTGCCTTGACAAGGTTCTTCGGATCGACGCCCCAGGCTGTGGAAATGATGGCGAAGTCACGCATCATACCGCCGCCGAGAATACCGATGCCGCCGAAGATGGCGTATTTCTTCATTTCATCACCGGAGCCGACAGCGTATACGACGTCCGTGATTCCCTTGGAAGCGGAAGTGATGATACCGGCATCCATCTGTTTGTTGGCGATGGTACCGCCGATATAGGCAATGATCAGAGCGAGAAGGATCGCGAAAGCGGAGCCCATTCTCTTCTGGCCGATCAGTTCAGCAAGTTTGTAGCCGATAAATGTCGTAACAGCTACGAGAATGAAAGCGCCGACAAGGCCGTAACCGGCCGCCATTTTAGCAAATATCTGCATTGCTTCTTCCTCCTTAGTCCTTTGCCAGTTTCTTCAGAACCGGAATCAGTGCCAGCGGAATAATGACCGCCAGCAGGCCGGCAACCAGCGGAACAAGGCCGGAAGCCAGTGCGGAATATACATCCTGGTTCATGCTCATCGCAACAACGACCGGAATGTACATGGCAGAAACAAACTGGATACCGCCCTCGGTTTTCTTGTCGAGAGACTTACCGGATTTCTGCAGATATACCTGAATCAGAATAAAGATGACCATCGCAAAGCCGACACCGCCGACATCGCTGCCAAGGCCCAGAGCTGCACCGAGCAGATTGCCCAGGAAACAGCCCGCAAACATGCATGCGGCAATAATGCCCAAGCCGTAAATACCCATAAAATACCCCTTTCAAAATGAATGTTTATCCTTAAGGCTATTGTATTGTGTATTTTTTCCACCATTCATAGAAGGGACGTTAACAGTTAATGCATTATATGAATGAAAAAAGGATGAGCACGTTCATCCTTTTTTGACAGTATTGCTGTTTATGCGGATATCTTTGCCGGACGCAGGGTGACAGCCTTGTCAAGCTGCGGAGCCACGGCGGTGACGGCAATCATCTTGATAAAATCACCCGGCAGGAAGGGAATGACACAGGCCATCATCGCGCCGTTGAAATCCATCTGCGTCAGGTAAATGAACCAGACTGTTCCAAGGGCATAGAGAACTGCCGTGCCGATGATCATTCCGACAAAGGCGGCTATCGTTTTCTTCTCCGGCTTTGCTCTTTCGTAGAACCAGCCGCTCAGAAAGGCCAGCGGAATATAACCGAAAAGATATCCTCCCGTTACTCCGAACAGAATCCCGGCGCCGGATGTATAGCCGGCAAAGACCGGCACACCGATGGCGCCAAGTACCAGATACAGCGCTGCCGCGGCCGCTCCGTTTTTGCTTCCAAGCAGTACTCCCGCCAGCATGACGGCCAGCGTCGCCAGGGAAATCGGAACCTCACCGACGATCGGCAGGGAAATCGGAGCCAGCACGGAAATCACAGCTGTCATCAGAGCAATATAAGCGAGTTCTTTTGTTTTTGTGTTCATACAGTTCTTCCTTCGTAAACCATTTTCCGTTTATTGGTTTACCTGTGTCTATCGTAAAACAAAAAACATGATTTCCATCATGCCTTTTGTGCTATCAATATATACATCATATACATTTTCTGCAGGATAGTTATTCTTTGATCAGGAAAGAGCCGATGATAATCGACAGTTTTACCGCTGTCAGTCCGATCGCGCAGGCAATTACATTGAGGTACTGATCCAGAAAAACCGAAACGATCAGCACAGCGGCCCAGATTCCGAAGTTGAGGACAAAATGTCCCATGGAACCGGACGGATTCCGCATGCGGATGGCATCGTCGCAGAAATGTTCCAGGATCTTATAGGTCACGACCGAAAACACACAGCCCAGAAGATAGCCCGTAGCATACTGCCATTTAAAGAAACCCGAAAGACAGCCGACCGCTGCTATCACAGCAAATATACGCCAGTGTTTCTCTGTCATACCCGACTCCTTTCTGTTTGACGAGGAAATGATACATGTTTCTTCTGGCAAAAACAACTCTGTCAGTTTTCATGGACCTGTTCTGCCGGAATCTTATCCGGGTGATTTACATACCGAACGCTGTCAGATAGCAGATCACGCAGAAGGACGCGATGGCAAACCAGACAGCCAGACAGGCCGGCGGTATGAACAGATATTTCAGCAGCGTCAGAACCGTTGTACCGACTTCCTTCCAGTCGACCGGCTGATGATATCTTTTCTTCTTTCCGTCTTCTGAAAGCAGGTAGATCAATGGCCTTTCGTATAATTCGATCACGCCGAATTTCAGTACATAGATCGGCACGACCGGCACGAAGATGCAGAACCAGACAGCCGAGCCGGCCAGATCCAGACGCTGAAAGTCAAAACCGTTCAGTAATAAGGCAATCACCACCGGCAGGAAGATCACCAGGAGGGCAAGCAGTCCCATTCGGATCAGCCGCAAAGGTGTCGTGAACCGCAGTTTGACCGGTTCTTTTCTGCCCTTGATTTCCATAAAGAAGACCGGTTCCGTCACATTCCGGTTCAATTCCTGCGGCTCCTGAACAAGGACCCCGTTCTGCCGGTGCCAGGCACCGCCCTTTGAAACGAAGATCTTGCGGCCCGCTTCCACCGCGAAGTCCGGATGGTCCGTGTCACTGTAGGCGCAGAAAGTAACGATCAGGAAAAAGATACCGAGCAGTCCGGTCAGATACATCCTTTCATCCGCCGCCATGCCAAACAGACACATTCCACCATAGACAAGGCCGCTGATCACGACGGTCGCCAGGATCGCCTTCAGCCACCAGGGCAGGAAGTAATAGTGCGATTCCCTCTCCGCCCGCACACTGACTTTGCCGGTCTGGCCGTTCACCGCCGCCACACAGTCGTCAAGCCGCAGATAGTACACCGGCAGCAGTAACGGCATCCGCATGACCGATTTCACATTCGCATCGATATCAACCGCTTTTGTTTCGAGAACTTTCCGGACTTCCGGCGTATACGATTCACTGACTTCCTTTTCGATCCGAAGAGCCAGAGCTTCATCGTCGATATCACGGATCTTGATCCGCTGGCCGGCCGCGTAGGAAAAAGCAAATTCCTTCAGTTCGTCCAGTTCATATGGTTCCATGCCGTTCAGCAGCAGATTGTCCACCTGCCGTGAGCAGCTGACAAACACTTCGTCGATATAGCCGCCGCAGGTGTACGTTTTCCCGCCGTCAATTCTGCTCACCTGGCAGCTGATCGGTCCGCGGATCAGTTCATACGGCATGTAATAGCCCTGCAGATGCGTGATGCCGGCCAGAATATGCCGCGCCTCCGGTTTTCTTCTGTTCTTTTCACACCAGGCATTCAGCAGCTGACGCGCTTCCTCCTCGCTGATGCGGAACGGAATGATCATTTCCGGCATGTCCGGAGCTCGCAGATAGCTTCTTCTGACAAGTGACTTGCCGCAGAACGCACAGTCGGTGAGGGCTTCGTTTTCGGCAACCGCGATTTCCGCGCCGCAGCCGGGGCATTCGGCTTTGATCAGTTTGTACTGTCTGGCTTCTTCCCGGATCTTTTCCTGCTGGAGCGTGCGAAAACCTCTCTTCTGCTGAAGAGCTTCGTCGATTCCGACCTGGCCGCCGCAATACCGGCAGACATAAAGCTGCCGGCGGATATCATAACGGGCCGCCGCGCCGCAGGACGGACAGTAAATATCGGCTATATTCCGCTCCCCCATCAGACACCTCCTGCTGTTCAGAGTTTCTCACTGTTTCCGGTAATCTCAGTATACTGCTTAACCGGCGGAAACAGTCCGGCAGATTCTCATCCGGCAAAAACAAAGACACCGGCAATCGCCGCTTTGCTATACTGAATACGGAAAAGAGAACGAATTATGAAGAAGTGGCAGAAAAAACTCGGGCAGCTTGCCCAGCGTGTCATTGACAGAGCCATGGGCAACGGCCTGATGCAAGAAGAAATGACAGCCGAAGGAGAGCAGTATCAGACACCCGGCATCGCCAGACTGATCCGTCAGGCCGGTGCCGAAGGATGTGTTCTTTTAAAAAACAACGGCGCGCTGCCGCTGGATACAGGTAAAGAGACAGCTGTTTTCGGACGCTGCCAGCTGGACTGGTTTTATGTCGGTTACGGCAGCGGCGGCGATGTCAACGCGCCTTACCATGTCAATCTGATCGAAGGTCTGCAGAATGCCGGCGTACCATTAAACCCTGACGTTCTGAACGCCTATGAAGAATGGCGGAAAGAAGAAAACAACAAAGCGGATCACGGCTGGTGGGGACACTGGCCGACGCACCACCCCGAAATGCCGCTGGATATGGCACTTGTCAAGAAAGCGGCCGAAACAGCGGACACAGCTCTTATCGTGATCGGCCGGGCGGCCGGTGAAGACCGGGAGAACACCCTGACAAAAGGCAGCTATTACCTGACCGACGCGGAAACGTCCATGCTGGAAAGAGTCACCGCCGTCTTTTCGAACGTGGCTGTCGTGCTCAATATCGGCAATATCATGGATCTTTCCTGGACAGAACGATACAGCAACCGGATCTCCTCCCTTCTGATCGTCTGGCAGGGCGGCCAGGAAAGCGGCAACGCGGCCGCCGATGTCCTGATTGGCACAGTCAATCCCTGCGGAAAACTGAGTGACACCATTGCCCGGCATTATAAAGACTATCCGAGCAGTATGAATTTCGGTCACAACGTATTCAATCACTACGCGGAAGGCATCTATGTCGGCTACCGTTATTTTGATCACCGGCCCGGGGCTGTTCTGTATCCCTTCGGCCACGGCCTCAGCTACACCACATTCAACGTCACGCCGCTCTGCATTGCCCGGAATGAACAGACGACCAAAGCGGAAGTCACGGTAACCAACAACGGCGGACACGCTGGCAAGGAAACGGTCATGCTGTGGTGTTCTGCACCGGCTGGCCGTCTGGACAAACCGCTGCGGGTTCTGTGTGCATACGGCAAAACAAAACTGCTGGCACCGGGAGAAAGTGAAACACTGACACTTGCCTGTGACGACAAATGTCTATCTTCCTACGACGAAACCCATCACCGTTTCATCATGGAGCCGGGCACCTATTCCTTTACAGTAAATGACATCCCGGCCGGCAGGATCATGATCGATCAGGAAATCGTCGTGGAACAGTGTGAGCCTCTGCTGCGCCCCGGCCGGCAGCTGAAAAAACGCATTCTCAGCCGTCTGCCGCAGAAAATCCCGCAAAAGCCGGACGCTCCGTATTCCCTGATGGATGTCAGAGACGGAAAAATCAGTCTCGACGACTTCATCGCCTGCCTTTCGGACGAAGAACTGGAGGCTTTGAGCCGCGGCCACGGCATGATGGGAAGTCCGCTCGGTGTTGCCGGCAATGCCGGTGTGTTCGGCGGTGTCATTGCCAGTCTGCGCCAGAAAGGCGTTCCGCCCATCGTTACCGCCGACGGCCCGGCCGGCATCCGGCTGCGGAAATACTGTGCCCTGATTCCCTGCGGCACCGCCCTTGCCTGCACATGGAACAGCGAACTGCTCGAAGCCCTGGCCGGCAAGATCTCGGAAGAGATGTCACACTACGGAGTCGACGTTCTGCTTTCGCCCGGCATGAATATTCACCGCAATCCTTTATGCGGCAGGAACTTCGAATACTTTTCCGAAGATCCGCTTCTGTCCGGCAAAACAGCCGCAGCCATCGTGCGCGGCATTCAAAGCGGAAATAACGCCGCCTGTCCCAAGCATTACGCCTGCAACAATCAGGAAACCAGGCGCAGCACGCATGACTCGCGGCTTTCCGAAAGAACCCTGCGGGAGATCTACCTCCGCAACTTTGAAATCGTTGTCAAAGAAGCAAAACCGCTGGTGCTCATGACCAGTTACAACAAGGTCAACGGTATCTGGAGCCACTACAACTATGATCTTGTCACTACCGTCCTGCGGGGTGAATGGCAGTATGACGGCTGTGTCATCACCGACTGGTGGATGCGCAAAGCCAGAAGCCCGGAATTCCCCCTGCTGGAAAACAACGCCTACCGGGTGCGGGCCCAGGTCGACGTCCTGATGCCCGGTGACATGAGACACATGGCGAAACATTACCGTTCCGACGGCACGCTTCTCAAGACGCTCGGTCTTTCCGAAGGGATCACCCGCGGCGAACTGCAGCGGACAGCCGCCAATGTTCTGAGACTGATCCTGAAGATCAACAAGGATGTCATCTGACATCCTTTTTCATGAATGCATATCCTGCGCAAACAGGAGGCAGTTCATATAAGATATTGATATGAAAATGCTGTGGAAACTGAGCCGGGAAGCAATCCGTTATAAAGGCCTGTATATGCTGGCCATTTTCGCCACGCTGTCTCTGACCCTGGTGAATCTGGCCGCCCCGAAGGTACTTTCCGCCATGACCGGCATCGTGGAAAAAGGCGTCGACGAGGCAGGTCTTGCGGCGATCCGGAATCTGACCCTGATCCTGATCGGCCTCTATCTCGCCCGAATCCTGTTCCGCTTTCTGAGCAATTACATGGCCCACAAAGCAGCCTGGTATCTGGTCGGTGATCTGCGCACGAAAACCTATGACAAACTGGAACGCATGCATCTGGGCTTCTTCCATGACAAGCAGACCGGTGACCTGATGAGCCGCATCGTCAACGATACAAGAGACTTCGAACTGCTTTATGCCCATATGATTCCCGAGTCGATCACCAACATCGTGACCTTCCTCGGTGTTCTGATCATTCTTCTGACGATCAATACCCGGCTGGCTCTGCTGACCTGCGCGCCGATCCCGCTGATCATGATTTCCGGACTGATCTTCGCCAAAAAAGTACGTCCTTTCTTCCGCGTCTCACAGGCGAAAATGGGCGAACTGAACGGCAAACTGCAGGACAATCTTTCCGGCATTCACGAGATCCAGTCATTCGGCCGGGAAGAATACGAGACCGGCAGAGTCAACGAAAAGAATTTCGATCATGTGCGGGCCATGCTGAAAGCATTGAAGATCAGCGCCATCTTCCACCCCACCGTGGAATTCATATCCTCGATCGGCACGATCCTGGTCGTCGGCTTCGGCGGCTATCTTGCCTATCGTGACGGTCTGAACGTCGAAGATATCGTCGCTTTCCTACTCTATCTGTCCCTGTTCTACCAGCCGGTTACCGGACTGGCGAACCTGGTCGAAAACATGCAGCAGTCGCTTGCCGGCGCCGAACGTGTCATGATGATCCTTGACGCGCCGTGTGAAATCCAGGACCGAGAGAACGCTGCCGACATGGAAAACTGTGATGGAGAAATCACCTTTGATCATGTCAGTTTCTCCTATATTGAAGGAACACCGGTTCTCGAAGACGTGTCCTTTACCTGCCGGCCGGGTGAAATGCTGGCTCTGGTCGGTCCGACCGGTGTCGGCAAGACAACCATTACCCAGCTGATCTCCCGTTTCTATGAACCGAACGAAGGCACGATCCGGATCGATCAGAAGGATATCCGGGATGTCACGATCGAAAGCCTGCGGCGGAACATTTCCATCGTTCTGCAGGACACCTTCCTCTTTAACGGAACCATCGCCGAAAACATCAGCTATGCCCGGCCGGAAGCCACCATGGAAGAAATCCGCGAGGCTGCCAGAGCGGCCAATATCGATAACGAGATCATGGCGATGCCGGACGGCTATGAGACACGGACCGGCGAACGCGGCATCAAGCTCTCCGGCGGTCAGAAACAGAGAATCGCCATTGCCAGAGCCATCCTGCGCCGCTCACCGATCATCGTTCTTGACGAAGCGACTGCGGCTGTCGATGTCGAAACCGAACAGCAGATCCGCAATGCCATCAACAATCTGGCCGGAAAGCGGACCATCATCGCCATCGCCCACCGTCTTTCCACCATCCGCACCGCCGATCAGATCCTGGTCATTGAAAAAGGCAGAGTGAAAGAACGCGGCACGCATGAAGAACTGCTTAAACTGGGCGGCACCTATGCCCACATGAATGACATCCAGACCAACGACGCATAGTATCTAATACTGTTCAGCGCAGACCGAAAAGAACCGGCGATGAATGCCGGTTCTTTACTTATATGCTATGGTTTTTTACTGTGCCTGTTTCCGCCAGCCGGATGTGCCAAGCACACCGACGACAGCATGCGGCACATACGGTTCTTCCAGATATCTGATTTCGTCTTCGCTGAGTTCAAGATTTACTGCTCCGACGGCACCGTCGATGTGGGAAACCTTTGTCGCGCCGACAACCGGCGCAGTGACTTTTGTCAAAAGCCATGCCAGAGAAATCTCCGTCATGGATACACCCTTCTTTTCGGCAATTTCAGAGACGCGTTCAATGATCTTCGCGTCCTGTTCTGCTGTCGCGTCGTATTTTGTTTTCGCATAGGCATCCAGTTCCAGACGCTTCGATGTTTCACCGGGCTTTTTGGAAAGTCTTCCGGAAGCCAGGGCACTGTACGGTGTCATGGCGATATTGTCCTCAAGGCAGAGATTTCTCAGTTCTCTTTCGTCTTCCCTGGCCAGCAGATTGTAATGGCTCTGTACGGAGACAAACGGTGCGAGGCCTTCCTTTTCCGCCAGGGCATTCGCCTTTGCCAGCTGCCAGGACCAGCAGTTGGAAATGCCGACAGCCCGGATCTTGCCCGCCTCTTTTGCGGCACTCAGTGCCTGCAGGGATTCGAGAACAGGTGTGTTGTAATCCCAGCTGTGCATGATATAGAGATCGATGTGGTCGGTTCCGAGTCTTGTCAGGGAATCGTCGATGCATTTGTTGATCCATTCTGTTCCGCTGTATTTTTCCAGAGCTTCGCCCATCCGCGGCGTGTATTTGGTCGCGATCACGACCTTGTCCCTGACATCCCTGAGCGCCTTGCCGACAAACTCTTCGCTGGTGCCGCCCTGGTAAGCCATGGCAGTGTCAAAGAACGTGATTCCCTGCTCTACCGCATAATCAATGATCTTCTTCGTGTCTTCATACGGCAGGGTCCATTTGTGGAAGCCTGCTTCCGCTTTGCCGAAACCCATGCAGCCAAGGCAGATTCTCGATACTTCAATTCCGCTTTTGCCAAGTTGTGTATATTTCATCTTTCTTCCCTTTCCATATTGTTCAATCAGATACTAGCTGTTAGAGAGTACTCTAAGTCAAGAAAGTAATACACTTTTTCTCTGCAGATATCTTTCACAGTTTTCTCATGTTTTCAGCCGCCATACTTATGTATAATCAATGTGATGAAAAGGAGCATAAAAAATGCGTAAAACAAAAATCGTATGCACGATCGGCCCGGCCAGCGAATCTGAAGAAGTGCTTCGCGAGCTGTGCCTGAACGGTATGAACGTTGCCCGTCTGAATTTTTCCCACGGGACACACGAAGAACATCTGGAAAGAATCAACCGGATCAAAAAAGTCAGAAAAGAACTCGGTCTTCCGATTGCCATCATGCTTGATACAAAAGGCCCTGAATTCCGTATCGGAACCTTTAAAAAGGGCAAGGTCATGCTGGAAGAAGGCAAAAAGTTTACCCTTACGACCGAAGATGTTGAAGGTGACAAGAACATTGTTTCCGTCAGTTATAAAAATCTCGCCAACGAACTGGAACCGGGTGACAGGGTCCTTCTGAACAACGCCCTGCTCGAACTGGAAGTCGTCTCCACCGACGGCACGAAGATCGAAACGACAGTCATCGCCGGCGGCGAACTGTCCAACCGCAAATCCATGAGTTTCCCCGGCAAGCATCTGCAGCAGGTTTATCTTTCCGAACAGGACAAATCCGACATCGCCTTCGGTGTTGAAAACGACGTCGATTTCATCGCCTGCTCGTTCGTTTCGGTCAAACAGGACCTCGTCGACGTCCACAATCTGCTGAAATCACTCGGCAAGGACAACACTGTGGAACTGATCGCCAAGATCGAAAACCAGTCCGGTTATGACAACATCGACGCGATCTGCACGGTATGCGACGGCGTCATGGTCGCCCGCGGCGACATGGGTGTCGAAGTCGCCTTCGAACTGCTGCCGGCCATGCAGAAAGATATGATCTACCGCTGCCGCATGCTTGGCAAGCGGGTCATCACCGCTACCGAAATGCTGGAATCCATGATCCACAATCCGCGTCCGACAAGAGCTGAGACATCCGACGTCGCCAACGCTGTCTATGACGGAACAAGCGCCGTCATGCTGTCGGGTGAAACAGCCGCCGGTGCCTATCCGGTACTGGCTGTCAAGGCAATGGCCAAGATCGCTGAAGCAGCGGAAAACTCGATCGACTATAAGAAGAATTTCTACCGCAGCGGTTTCGATATCCGCAACGATATGGATGCCATCTCCCATGCAACATGCACAATGGCAATGGATGTCAACGCGAAGGCGATCGTCGCCTGCACGATGTCCGGCCGGATCGCCAAGATGGTAGCCCGTTTCCGCAGTCCTGTCGATATCATCGGTCTGACGACAAATGAGAAGACATGGCGCTCGCTCGCCCTCTCCTGGGCTGTCACACCGAAGATGTGCGAAGTCCTGCCATCGACCGAAGTACTCTTCTACATGGCAAGAAAAACAGCCATCGACACCATGAATCTGGAAGACGGCGACAAGGTCGTCATTACCGGTGCCGGTGTGGCCGGACGTTCCGGCGGTGCCAACCTGATCAAGGTCGAAACGATCTGAGTTATCAGGACCGGACAGAAATCAATATTTATATCTGTAAATAAAAAGAACGGTTTGCATGATATCAGTAATGCATACCGTTCTTTCGTTTTTCTTCTGTTTATTTAAAGTTCGTAAGCTTCGCCGACGGCGGTGACATGCAATCTTTCCGGATTGACGATCATTCCCCTTACAACTTCCGGATCACCGTTGAATTCCTTCCATTCCGGCGCGTCCACACAGCCCCAGTGAATCGGAAGCAGCGGTGTTTCCGGATAGGCATCGGTCATCTTTTTGACTCCATCCAGACCGATATGCCATTTCGAATCCGAGATATCCAGCAGGATCAGATCCATCGCGTCCTGATGCAGCTGTTCTTCCATCAGGCGGGAATCACCCGGCATCCAGATAACGCCGTCCTTTGTTTCAACACGGAAGCCGCAGAAGTCTTCCATTTCAAAGTGTCTGATGGCGGAATGCTTCGGGGACATATTCTGCCAGGCATGGTCAGCCGGTGTCAGAGTGATCTTCACTTCATTGATCATGAAGGAATCATGAATGTCATGTCCCTTAGCGTCGATACCGATCTCCTTGCAGAGCTCTGCCACATAATGCGTCGTGTGCACTTCATCGACTCTGTCCTTGATTTCGATGAGTGTGGGCTTGCTGAAATGGTCATTATCGCAGTGGGTGATGATGACAGCGTCCGCATGCGGTACATCCTCCGGAAGCAGCGGTGCGTCTGTCAGAATCTTCATATCAAAACCTTTCAGAAGCGGATCAATTAAAATCACAGTGCCGCGGCTGTTGATCATGGCGCCGCCGCCACCCAGCCAGTAAACCTTCGTCGTATCGATTTTTGCGAACGCGTCTTCGCTCATTGGAATTCTTTCTGCTTTTGCCTGTGCCATTTTTCTACCTTCTTTCTCTGTTGCAATCTTACAATAGATGTTAGAGTATACTCGAAGTCAAGAGGTAAAATAACAATATGAAAAAATATTATACGATCGGCGACGTTGCCGCCCGTACCGGCATCAGCGCCCATACCCTGCGCTACTACGACAAGGAAGGACTGCTGAGTTTCGTGGAGCGCAGCGAATCCGGCAAACGACTGTTTAAAAAAGAGGATTTTGAACCGCTCTATACGATCACTGTACTGAAAAAAAGCGGTATGCCGATCAAAAAGATCCGGGAATTCATGACGCTCTATCTGCAGGGAAACAAAACCATTCACGACCGTTATGTCATGTTCAATGATCAGCGGCAGAGTCTGCTCGAGCAGATCGCGGAACTGGAAGACATGCTGAAAATCGTTGACTACAAATGCTGGTATTTCCAGGAAGCCGAAAAGCGCGGCGATATCAATTATTATCAGAAACTGCCTGCTGAAGAAGTAGATCCGCGCATTATCGAATTCAACAAAATCGTCGACGACTTCCGGGAAGGCGTCATAAAGGAAGACTGAAAAAGACCGCTGGCAAACTGTCAGCGGTCCTTTTCTGCCGGATACGGTTTTACTGTTCTGTAAACAAGGGTGTTGAATAGTATCTGTCGCCGCTGTCCGGCAACAGTGCAACGATTACCTTTCCTTCATTTTCCGGTTTCTGAGCATAGAGTATTGCCGCATGCAGGGCAGCCCCGGACGAGATGCCGACGGAAATTCCCTCTTTGCGGGCAAGCAGTTTTGCAGCCGCGAAAGCGTCTTCGTTGGATGCTTTATAGATTTCATCATAGATACCCGTATTCAGTACCTTCGGAACGAATCCGGCACCGATGCCCTGGATCTTATGCGCGCCGGCCCTTCCTTCGGAAAGAACAGGAGAACTTTCCGGTTCGACCGCGACAACTTTGACTGCCGGATTCTGTTCCTTGAGATATTCACCGGTGCCTGTCACCGTTCCGCCGGTGCCGACACCGGCAATAAAGATATCGACTGTTCCGTCTGTATCCTTCCAGATTTCCGGCCCGGTCGTCGCTTTGTGGACTGCCGGGTTGGCCGGATTGACGAACTGACCGGGAATGAAGCTGTTTTCGATTTCTTTAGCAAGTTCCTCGGCTTTGGCAATAGCACCTTTCATGCCTTTCGCTCCTTCCGTCAGTACCACTTCGGCACCATATGCTTTCAGAATGTTTCTTCTTTCCACACTCATCGTTTCCGGCATGGTCAGAATGATCCGGTAGCCTTTCGCAGCCGCGATCGCCGCCAGTCCGATACCGGTGTTTCCGGAGGTCGGTTCGATGATAACGGATCCTTCTTTCAGGAGTCCCTTCTCTTCTGCGTCTTCGATCATCGCTTTGGCGATTCTGTCCTTGACGCTGCCGGCCGGATTGAGATATTCCAGTTTGACGAGAACCGTCGCTTTCAGATTCAGTTCTTTTTCAATGTTTGTCACTTCAACCAGCGGTGTGTTGCCAATCAGATCCAATGTTCCTTTATAAATTTTCGTCATGTTTTTTTCCTTTCACTTTCTATTGGTTTGCGTCATATCGGCTGTGTTTCTTCATACGCTTTTTCTTTCTCCCCTCTGTTATCAGCCGTTCCGTATAAAGAAAAACCGGAACCGTTCTTCAGATTCCGGGATAATGACAGGCTTGATCGTTCAGAAGATCAACATCGGGGAGCGCATGCGAACACCCCAGCCATACAGTATGCCCGGGAACACAGTACGCGACAACACATCATCTGTTTATTTGTACTGTTCTGTGTGATGCGTTTCATCTTCAGCTCTCCTTTTACTTGTGAACAGCATATATCCATTTACCTACTATGTCAATAGGTAATATTCTTTTGCCATTTCCATTCACCTTGCGGTATGATAGGCAAAAGGACACATTATGATTACGACAAAAGGAAGATACGCACTGCGGGTCATGGCAGACATTGCGGAAAATGGAAACGGCAGATATCTGCCGCTGAAAGACATTGCCGAACGGCAGGACATTTCCAAAAAGTATCTGGAAATCATCGTTAAAGAACTGGTTACAGCTGGTTTCCTTTCCGGTGTCAGCGGCAAAGGCGGCGGTTACAGACTGACCCGGAAGCCGGAAGAATATACGATTGGCGAAATTCTCGAACGGATGGAAGGTTCCCTGGCGGCCGTTGCCTGTCTGATGAAATGTGCCGAGCCCTGCCCGCGGGCAGAAAACTGCCGGACTCTGCCGCTTTGGAAAGAATACGATCAGATGACACATGATTTCTTCTTCAGTCGGCATCTCAGCGATCTGCTTCCGTAAATAAGCTCCCAATCCTATATATATGATCTTTCATCCCAAAGGTTACAGACAACTTTTTGTGCAGAAGCAGGCGGACGAAAGATCTTTTTTTATACATCACAAGCTGTTTACGATCAGGGTTTTCCGGTAAAGTGTACCTTGATTGACCTGCGTATATCGGGACTGCTACGATGTGATTACAAGGAAGCACTCTTTGCAGGAGGATTAAACATAATGAAATTCGAAAAACTTCTTTCGCCCGGAAAGATCGGCTCGATGGAACTGAAAAACCGTTTTGTCGTGCCTCCTATGGGCACAAACCTCGGCAACTACGAAGGCTTTGTGACAGACCGGATGATCGAATACTACCGCACAAGAGCACTGGGCGGTTTTGGTCTGATCATCATTGAAGTCACGGCTGTCGATCCACATGGCAAAGCTGTTCTGAATGAAGTGGGGCTGTGGAAGGATGAGCAGATCGAAGGCTTTAAAAAGCTGATGGATGCCATCCACGAAGCCGGCGCCAAAGTACTTGTCCAGCTTCATCACTGCGGCCGTCAGACCGCTCCTCCCTACATCTTCAATCTGACACCGGAAGCACCATCAAAGGTCGCATGTCCGGCTCTGAATGTCATCCCTGACGAAATGTCCAACGAACGTGTATGGGAACTGATCGATCAGTTCGGCGACGCGGCGGTACGTGCCAAAAAGGCAGATGCCGACGGTGTCGAAGTCCACGGTGCCCACGGCTATATCATTGCCCAGTTCATGTCACCGCACGCCAACAAGCGCTACGATGAATTCGGCGGCGATTTTGAGGGCCGCATGAAATTCCCGCGGGAAGTCTTCCGCAACATCCGCAAAAAGGTCGGCGATGATTTTGTCATGACCTTCCGTTTCGGCTGGGATGAAAAAGTCCACGGCGGCCGTACACTGGAAGAATCCTGCAACGTCGCCAGAATGGCGGAAGAAGAAGGCGTCGACGCCATTCATATCTCTGTCATGACATATGCGTCAATGCATTATATGTCAGCCTCACCGGAAATGCCGCAGGGCTTCAATCAGTTCCCGACAAAAGTCATCAAGGAAGCCGTAAACATTCCTGTCATTTCGGTCGGCAGATATTCCCCGTTCTCAGCCGAAGGCGCACTGCGGCAGGGATGTGCTGACTTCATCTCCTTCGGACGCACGTCCATCGCCGCTCCGAACATTCCGAATCTTGTCAAAGAAGGAAGAACCGACGAAATCGCCCCGTGCATCAGCTGCACCCAGTCCTGCCTTGGCTATCTGAATGCCGGCGGATTCATTTCCTGTCTGATCAACCCGGTAACCGGTCATGAAATCGAATACGACTTCTCACCGGCAGAGACGAAAAAGAAGGTTCTCGTCGTCGGTTCCGGTCCGGCCGGTCTCGAAGCGGCATGGAACGCTGCCCGAAAAGGTCACGACGTCACTCTTGCGGAAAAGACCGGACACTTTGGCGGCCAGTTCCGCCTGGCATCCATTCCGCCGACCAAGCAGGATATCGCAACAGCGATCAAATACTACCTGACAATGTGCAGAAAGTATGGCGTCAAGTGCCTGCTTAACACGGATGTCAATGAAGAATTCCTGAAAGAGTTCGGTGCCGATGCCATTATTCTGGCAACCGGCGGTAAACCGGCCTGCCCGCCGATTGAAGGTATTGACGGACCGCGTGTCACCACCGCTCAGGAAATCCTCGACAACAACGTCAATCCGGGGCAGAACGTTCTCGTCATCGGCGGCGGTATGACCGGCGTCGAAACGGCTGACTACATGGGCGAACACGGCAAGGCTGTCACCATCCTTGAAATGCGTCCGGACATCGCTCTCGACGAAGCACCGACACCGCGTGCCTTCCTGATGCCGCGTCTCGCCGACAGAGGCATTCAGAAGATCGTCAACGCGACGGTCAAGAAGTTCAATGAAGACGGTGTCGTCTATGAACAGTTTGGCCAGGAATTCACGATCGGCGGTTTCGACACGATCGTTCTCGCCATGGGTGTCAAGCCGTACAACCCGCTGGAAGAAGCCGCCAGGAAAGTATGCGGCCAGGTCTTCGTCATCGGTGACGCAAAAGAACCAGGTCCGGCAAACAAGGCAACTGAAGCAGGTCTTGCGGCCGCACTGGCTCTGTAATACCCGCAGCAAAACAGAATACTGTCTTCGAAAGGCCGGAAATACCGGCCTTTTCCTTGTCGTACAACTGAAACAAAAAAACTTCAGTTAAACTGAAGTCTTTTTTACAGTTCTTCACCGTTTGTTTCAATGACCTTGCGGTACCATTCGAAACTGTCTTTTTTATACCGGCGGCATTCTTTGACATCGGTATCGGTACGGTCAATGAAGACCAGGCCATAACGCTTGGCAAATCCCTGATGGGAAGAAAGGACATCCATGAAACTCCACGGACAGTAACCGAAGACCGGATAGCCTTCGTCACAGAGACGTCCCACCTGCCGGATATGATCGGAAAGATAATCGATCCGATAATCGTCATGGATCTTTCCTTCCTCATCCAGCGCTTCGCTGACCGCCATGCCGTTTTCTGTGACAATCATCGGCAGCCGGTAACGGTTGTAGATTTTGACCATGCCGTCGTAGAGACCAAGCGGATCCGTTCCCATGTTCATCCATTCTGTTTTCGTCAGATGCGGATTGGCAACGACGCGGCAGTCGTCCGCTGCCCAGAAGAACGAAGTGTTGAAGTCAAAGGGTTTCTCGGCATATTCCGCGCAGACACTGAAGTAATAATTTACACCGATGAAATCCGGTTTGGAGGCATGAAGGATCTGCACATCCTCTTCCTCTGCGGCGGGCAGCAGGTTTCTTTCCTGCAGCCAGGTGCGGGCAAACGGGGAGTATTCGCCGTACACACTCATATCAAGCAGACAGAACTCCATCATCTCCTCAGCTTCCATGGCAGCCCGGACGTCTTCAGGTTTTGAAGAAAGGGGATAAACAACCTGAATGGAACAGACCGGACCGATCAGAGCTTCGGGATCGATTTCCTTCAGCAATGAGAAGGCTTTATGTTCGGCCAGAGAAATATGATAGCTGATCTGCCAGATCTTCTTTGATCTTTCAAAGGGATCTTCAATATATGCCATGGCCATGCCGGGTGCGGCGGAAGCGATGAACTGTTCGTTGACAGTGACCCATTTGGTGATTCTGCCTTTGAAATGGCGGAAACAGACCTCCGCATAAGCGGCATAGGCATCGATCATCTTGCGGCTCTGCCAGCCGCCAAAAGCATCCACAAGCGCCTGCGGGCATTCGAAGTGATACAGGGTAACAAGCGGTTCGATACCCTTTTCCAGCAGATAATCGATCAGCTGATCATAGAAAGCCAGACCTTTTTCATTGGGAACCAGCGTCTCATCCGGCATGATGCGGCTCCACGAAAAGCCCATGCGGTAAGTCTTCAGTCCCAGTTCCGCCATCAGATCAACATCTTCCCGCCAGTGGTGGTAATGATCACAGGCCACTTTGGTATCGGCAATGCCCTCCGGCACCGGTCTCACGTCCGTTGTCGCAAGACCTTTGCCGTCAATGTTATACGCGCCTTCGATCTGGAACGCACTGGTGGACGCGCCCCAGAGGAAATTCTTCGGAAACAGCATCAGAGCCACTCTTTCGGCAGGTCTTTGAACGAGGCAAGTTCAATATTGTTTTCCTTTACCCAGTTCTTTACCGCCTCACTGGTCATTGCCTCGAGGTCTTTGGGGCGGCAGAGTGTGAAACTTGTCAGCTCGAACAGATCGGCATCTGCATAGCCGCAGTGAGAAACGATATAGCCGTATTCCTGATTCAGGATCCCGCCTTTGTCTTCGGTGATATAGGTGATCGGGTCTTCCTTCAGCTGGGCTTCCGGTCCGCCCCATACATACCAGCCCATGCCGGCTTCCTTCACTTCTTCTCTGTCCATAAAGGCGACTGAGCAGAGCACGCCGTATTCTTTCGCCAGCGTTCTTGTCACTTCGTCCGTTGTCTTTGTACCATAAGCGTGGTTGTGAATATAGTCCGGTTTATGACCGACCAGTTCGATATATTTTTCGATCTGAGCCTTGAATTCCGCATAGAGCTCTTCTCTGTGCGCGGCCAGATGGTCATGATCGTTCTCGTCGGTATCCAGGGCTCTGTTTTCCTTTGAACCCAGGAAAGTGCCGTCTTCATGCGTCAAGGTCGGGAGTTTTTCATGGCCGAGGATGGAAGGCCCGGTCGACGCGTTCAGGTCAATGCCAAAGGCAATCTGATCCAGATAAGGTCTGATCCATTCGACGCATTCCTCGATCCATGGCATGTTGGCGAACATACCGGTATTTCTGACAACACCGTTTCTGATGCCGTGAATACAACCAAGAGATACTGCTCTGGTAATTCCATAATCATCACTCTGTACTAATAATTTCATATATCGCCTCTCTCTTTCTGATTTGTTACAGGGAGGAGGTTTACTGCCTCCTCCCTGGTTGTTGTCTTATTCAGTTACGGATTCTGCTTCCTTAGCAAGCATCTGCTTGTCATATGCTTTAACAAACGGCACATAGGCAAGAACAATAATTGCGAACAGGACACAGCCCCAGATGAGACCGCTGATACCATAGTTCATCGTATTGCCGACGAAGAACGGCAGGTTGGCAGCATTCTGACCGCCGGTGCCGTTGGAGTAACCAAGCAGGCCGATCAGTTTCAGAAGATGTGTTCCAAATACGGATACGGTCGGAGCGATCAGAACCCATGGAATGAAGAAGATCGGGTTCAGGATCATCGGCATACCGAAGTAGACAGGTTCGTCAACACCGAACAGAGCCGGCAGGAAGCCCAGTCTGGAAATGGATTTTCCGGATTCGGACTTGCAGAAGATCAGGGCGGCGATAATCATCGGAATGGAACCGGAGCCAAAGGACAGAGCGTCACCGATGAACATGTGCGGCAGCGGCTGACCAGCCTGATAGGCCGTCATGTTTTCCATCTGCAGCTGCATGAACAGCATCATGATGATCGGACCGCAGGTCATGCCGCCGTGAATACCGCAGAACCAGAGGCCATAGAGAACAACCATCAGGATCCAGAAGCCGAAGACGTTGGAGCCGACCGCATTCAGCGGTGTGGAAACGATCGAGTAGATCAGCTGGTGGAAAGAGCCCAGGGATGTGCCGGCGAATACTGCATTGAGAATGCCGAACAGAATCATGGAAATCGCACCCGGGATAATGCTGGTGAACTGAGCGGATACCATCGGCGGAACCTGTTCCGGAAGCTTGATGACAATGTTGTACTTCTGGCAGAGCTTGAAGATGTAACCGACAATGAAGGCAATGATAATACCCGTGAACAGACCGGAAGCACCGAGCCAGCTGACCGGCAGAGAAGCTGCTCCGTACGGATCTTCCGGAAGCACATACGGTGTAACGATCAGGAAGCATATCAGAGATACAAGACCGACAGCGATGTCAGACTTGGAGCACTTGTGAACTCTGGCGAACTGCAGGGCGACAAGGAATGATACGTAGACGCCGAACATGCCGATCGTCCACTGATAAATAACGTTTAATACATTTTTGATACCGGCGGAAGCAATGAATGCCTGGTAGGCATCAATACCGATACCGTTGAATAAAGCTGTGAAGCCGCCGATCATAGTAATCGGCATCAGCATCATGAATGCACCCTGGATAATATTGAGTACACTGTTCTGGGCAAATTTACTGGAAATCGCAATCAGTTTATCTAAGAACTTCTCCATTTCTAACTCTCTCCTCTTTTTTCACAACGTTGATCAGACGTTCTCTGTGAAAGCGCTTTTTATCTCACACCCACAATATACCCCTCTGCAAAACATGTGTCAATATCATTTTTACAATTTTGAAACATATTTTATTTTCGAAATGCATTTCAGTTTTGTTTTTGTTATAATGATTCCAGATAGGAGCCTGGAATTATGAATACTCTTGAACTAATGGACGCGTCGGTCAGTTCTTTTTCCAAGACGGACAGACAAATTTATGAAAGTATCAGAAAATTTCCGGAAGAATTCGCGACCCGCAGTATTACAGAAGTCTCTGATAATACCCGCGTCACGAAACCTGCCCTGACCCGTTTTGCTAAAAAACTGGGATTCAACGGTTTCGCCGAACTGCAGTATCAGCTGGCTCAGGATCTCAAAGAGATGAAAGAAAACCCAGTTGGCGATTCCAACAGCGAGAAATATGCCAGTCTGCTCATTCAGACAGAAAAATCGGTCGACAAAGAAGCGGTCCGCCGGCTGATCCGGAGAATGAAAAGCAGCCGGAAAGTGATCCTGATGGGAGCGAATCTGTCCCGCCTTCCAGCGGAAGAACTTCTGGTCGCACTTTCACTGAATGACGAAATCTGTTCCATGATGCCGCAGACAGATCTGATGCCGTTTCATTATTCAGAAAATGATCTGGTGATCATCTATTCCGCGATCAGCGGCAATTCGTATCAGGAATTCCTCCGTAATTTCCGCAAAGAAAATGTCATCAACCCTTATCTTGTCCTGATTACAACGAATTCCAAACATCCGCTGCGGCACAATTTTGATGAAGTATTCTGTCTGCCTACCCTGCCGCTGGCGGGTACGACCAACACCGTACTGTCAGACACTTTCTCTTTCCTGATGTTCAATGACGTGATTGCCCAGGAAATGAATAAAGAAAAACATAACTGATCTGCCCGCTCGAAGGCCAGACCTACGAACGTAAAAAGGACCGCTGTTATTTCAACACAATACAGCCGGTCCTTTTTTGTCTGCCGAATTTGAAGCCGTTCATTTTCAGGCAGTCTTTTCTCTGTTTTCCAGTGCTTCTTTGATGTTGTAATACATGATGCCGCAAAGCACGATCGCCGCACCGGCAAGAGAAAGAACACCAAGTTTTTCACCATAGAATATCGCCACCAGAACCGGATTGAGGATCGGTTCCAGGGCGTTGATGATCGAGGCGGTCAGAGGATCGATATACTTTGTACCGGTGGTAAAGAAAATATAGGCAAGTCCGACCTGCACGGCGCCGAGAAAGAAGACCGCGATCAGAACCGGCATTGAAAAATCCGTTTCCTGAAAAACCAGCGGAGTAAGAAATATGCCGCACAGCAGCTGACCGAAGAAGACAGATGACAGGGCATCGCCTTTTTCAAAGCTGTTCAGCATGAACACCCCGGCATAGAAAATACCCGACAGCAGCGCGATCAGATCACCCAGCCAGCGGCCGGTCGAAAGTCCCTCAAAGAAGAAACAGAGAATACCGGCGAAAACGATCAGCAGGGAAACAATTCCCGTTCTGGACGGCTTCTTTCCGAAAAACAGATAGACCATGACCATGATCCAGACCGGCGCCGTATATTGAAGAATAATTGTATTTCCCGCTGTGGTCAGTTTGTTGGCGATCGCATAGCAGGTAGTCACACCGGCCATGGAAATCGCGCCGATCAGAACGGTCGGATTAAATTTCAGTTTATGATGTGTCATCAGAATATAAATGCCGATGACAAAAGACGCGATCAGATTTCTGGCACCGTTGATGGCCAGAGCGTTCCAGGGAATCAGCTTCATGAACAGGCCGCCGGTCGCAAAGCACAGTGAAGCAGCCAGTACCATGAGAATGGCTCTGCTTCTGATTTTCTTTTCCTGTGCAACGGCATTTTCCATAAGACGTTTCCCTGCTCTTTCCTGTATTTTTGACATTATAGCATTGACGGCCTGACTTTGACCGTATAATACAATCCACATGAAAAAGAGACTGTTTCCGGATCTTCCTGACAGTCTCATGCATACTGATTCAATGATCGGATTTGCGAATAAAGCCTGATGTTATTGTTTCTTCTGGCTCTTGTGCTCCGAGACGAACACACCGACGAGGATGATCACACCGCCGAGAATATGGCGGATCGTAATGGTTTCCTTCAGAATCAGGGCGGAGAGAACAACCCCGGCAACCGGCATCAGGTTCATCAGCGCAGCCGTCGTGGCCGGATCGGTATTCCGCAGGCCGTAGTTGTATAACAGCAAGGCCGCCAGCGAACAGCATACCGCAAGATATAAAACCGCCAGAACGGAAGACAGTGTGATGGTTCCGATCGTGAAGGTTTCCAGAAACAGCATCGGTATAAAGCAGACCGTTCCGATCAGGATCTGCAGATAGGTCACGCTGAAATTGTCACAGTTCCGTGAGATCCGGCCGGTCAGATAATTGTACAAAGCCCAGAGAAAACCATTGAACACCAGCATCAGATTGCCAATCAGGGAACTGTTTTCCCGCGAGGAACTGACGGTCAGGATCAGCACGCCGATACATGCCATCAGAATGCCGACGATCTGATTGCGGGCCGGCCGGAAATGATAGAAGACAATACCGGTCAGGATCGTCAGCAGCGGATAAGCCGCGGAAATCACACTGGCATCCGCCGCGGATGTCATATTCACAGCCGTGTTCTCGATCGCATAATATACCGAGATACCAAGGAACGCCGCGGCAATGATTTTCTTCATATCCTCGGGATCCGGATACCGGAAATCCTTACGGCCAAGCCGGAAAACCAGCAGCACGGCAGTGGAGATCATAAAACGGATCAGGCACAGAAAAAGCGGAGAAAAAGTCTGCAGGGCAATTTTATCGGCGATAAACGAGGATCCCCACAGACAGACGGAAATCATCAGGGCTAAATAGTGTTTCCATGACCGGTTCATGTTCATAATTGTAATACAAAATACGCTGATTGCTATGGTAAGGACACCCGGACTTTATCCGGCTGCGTGAAGGACAGCCGTGCTGATCGCCGTCACAGCCGCCAGCAGCACCAGGATCCACATTACCGTCGCTGTCCTTGTCTGATTGCGGATACGCAGAAACGGATAAGGTCCGTCAATTTTCTCAATATAATTCATATACAGCATGATAATGCCATACAGCAGCGTGACAGCCGGCGGCAGATAAAGAGCTGCTCCCTTGGCGGGTGTTTCCAGAAATATATAAGAAATGACATTCAGAAAAGGACATACCAGATGCAGAAAGAAACCGGACCGTGACCAGAGCAGAAGCTGGCTGTTTTTCAGCAGCGGCTGCAGAACGAAGACCGTCACAAGACAGGTCATGACCAGCATGCATACAGCAAGATACCGGAAGTTGACGACCCATTCCTGCGGACCGAATAACAGCAGACACGCCGCGGAAACAAGAGCTGCCACATTGGAAAGCTGTGTATAGTAGATCATTGATTTCAGCAAGTGTTTTCTTTCCACCGCTGTAATGCCCCAGATCTCACAGACGATGATCAGTAACAGTACGATTGTCAGAAACATTTCAAAAACCTCCCGGCATACAGCCGTAAAGACATAGGTTGATTCACTGTAGTTTTATCACATTAATCCGCATATACAAAGTCATGGAACAGTCTGAAAAGACCGCCAAGGACAACGACATTGAACATCTTTCCTATATCACCACGAAAGCGGGAGAACTATCCGGCTATCCGCCCATCTTCTTTGACTAATACTTCCCGGTCATCATTGAAAACCGGCCGATATTCGAAAGATGTCAGCTGAAGATGATCCACATCAGAGGCGAAGCTCTGCGCCGTGACTGCCATGCCCTTAATAATGTCATGCAGAACGAAGGTGTCTGTCCCAAATGTGGCTCCCGGCATAAAAAGATACTGGGCGGCCAGCAGTTTACGTTGAAAGAAATCAGTTTTGAAGAATGAAAAAGCATTGTGCAGAATGATTGCACAATGTCTTTTTTTTCAGCAGTCTGTCTGCCGTTGAATTTTGTTTTCTTCTGATCACAGTTGCCGCAGCAGTCATCCGGCTGATCAGCGGCAGAATTGTTCGTCATTGCATATATAGACAAAGGATGTCCAGTAATTTCCGTTGGGATCCGGATTTTCTGAATTCGGGTTTTCCTTTTCCGGTTGTCTGGCACCGCCGTTAACGGCTGAAAGCATCATATCGACGAGTTCGGATTTGTGATCTTTGAAAAATGCCTGTCGTTCTTCTCTGCCCTTTCCTTTCAGAGATTCGAGTACTGCTTTATCCATCTGTACACCTCCTTTTAATACTGTGCACGGGATACTGTTCCCGGATGGTTTTGCCTTTTGATGGAACTCGCCAGGGTATACCATCTTTTTAAATAGCATTTCATAGTATCTACAAATCATACATGATGCAAGTGCCAACTTTGTGATTGTTTTAAACCGTCTGAAGCAGAACATTTTCCGGATTATTTGAGAGGAATGGATGTCTTTTGGAGCTTGCCTGCTTCATCATCCGGAAAGCAGTTTATTCTGCTTTGCGGATCATGTTTTTATAGAAGTCCACGCAGCCGCTCAGACAGTTATATTCGATATTCTCGTTGAGTCCGTGCATTCCCGCCATCTGCTCCGGTCCGTAAATTACCGGCGCGAAACGGACAATGTTGTCACAGATGTCCTGATAGAAACGGGCATCGGTAGCGCCGGTCATGACATACGGACTGACCGGCAGTTCCGGGAATGTTTCTTTAATTCTGTCAGTGACACAGGCGAATGCCTCGCCATGAATATCGGTCGCTTTGGAAACATCCACCGCATGGAAGACTTCTGTTTTCAGCCCGTACTTTTCCGCTCTTTTCCGGATAAGATCAAGACTTTCGTTCATTCCCTGATGAGGAATAAAGCGCATGTTGGCACCAAGGGTCGCCTCCTGCGGCATGACATTATAGGCGTCGGAACCTGACTGCATGGTGAAGGCGATGGTTGTCTTTAACATGGCTGCTCCCTGGGCGGAAATGGCAGGCATTGCCATGGCGAGCACCGGGCCGAACAGCCAGAGATTGGAGAATACCAGTTTTAACGGAAAGCTGGCATAGAGGGCAAGTTCTTCGAACATGGAGCGCACTTCCGGCGCCATTTTCTTTATAAACGGATCATGGGTTTCCACACTGTTGACAAATGCCGCGAGTCTGGCGATTGGTGAGCCTTTTTTCGGAGCCGAGGCATGTCCGCCATTGCTGGAAGCCGTGAAGCGGACATCCGCTTTTCCTTTTTCAAAAACACCGACCATGGCAAAGTTACCGTGAATTCCGCCGATCGGATCCGTAATGATACCGCCGCCTTCATCGCATACAAGGTACGGTCTGACACCCCGCCTCTCCAGTTCGGCCACGATTTTCGGACAGCCGTCCCCGGCCCATTCTTCTGTGCAGGAGGAGGACAGGTAAATATCCTGATTGGGCGTGATGCCTTCCTGCAGCAGTTCTTCGACTGCCTGAAAGAAACCGAAAACGGAACATTTGGTATCGGAAGCGCCTCTTCCCCATACCTTTCCATCGGCAATGTCTCCTGAGAACGGCTCATGGATCCATTCGCCTTCGGCAGGCACGACATCCTGATGGCTCATCAG
The DNA here is from genome assembly GCA_017404505.1 of Solobacterium sp. Taxonomy (GTDB): domain Bacteria; phylum Bacillota_I; class Bacilli_A; order Erysipelotrichales; family Erysipelotrichaceae; genus Bulleidia. The sequence goes on from JAFRCE010000011.1 coordinate 70,958, forward strand.
TACGATCGGCCTGTCATGATGCGTTCCCTGCCAGTAAAAGAGCAGATTGTCGTCCAGGTCGGTTTTTTCCAGATGTTCATGGACAAGCGGAAACAGTTTTTCCAGCAGAACATGAAACTTCGCAAAGCGTTCATAGTCATAGACGCTGTCATGTGAAGTCGTATCGCACTGTATCATTTTCGACAGTTTCTTCGCATAGTCAAGAGAGCGTTCGTCTTCCGGCGGCGCTTGGTAGGCTGACACCTTGTTCGGTAACAGCAATGTCCGTATGACCGCGATCAAAAGCAATATGAGAAGAACACAAAGCAATCCAAGTAAAATCATTCCAATAACCTTCATGATTCCGCTCCTGGTATATTCTTTTTGACTCATCAGACTGATGTTCAAGAAGGATATACCTTTCCTTTCTATCGGCTTTATTAACCGCAGCCGATTGCGGTTTTTGAAATCCTGTAGAATTGAAATGTGTGAATGTGGATTTGTATTA
>JAFRCE010000012.1 GCA_017404505.1 Solobacterium sp.
CAGAAGATCAGCAAGTCAATGACTGTTATTCAGTTTTCAGGGAATTCCCTGATAAATCGATCTGGTGACGATAGCGAAGTGGTCACACCTGTTCCCATCCCGAACACAGAAGTTAAGCACTTCAGCGGCCGACATAGCCCCTTGGGTGAAGTACGCTCGTTGCCAGGTCTTTTTTTATATCTTTTTTTTATTTTCACGCGATTCTTTGACGGACATATACTTCTACGGTAAAATAAAGTCAGATCAGTAAGAGGTACTACCAATGAAACATATAAACTCCAAGGATTTACAATTTTATGCGATCATTCTTGTTTTTGCGCTGGCTGTCGGTCTTCTTACCGGCAATATAAATAAGAACAGTCAGGCTACTGCCGCTGCACCTGCAGCGACACCGGCTGAGACTGTACCGGCAAATACACAGACAGGTGTGAAAGTTGCCAAGGTTGCCGAATCCGGAACCGGCGTTCAGATTGTCAAGGCGGAAGATTACGCAGAAACATTCCCGCTGCAGTATACCTCCTATATGCAGAATGATGAAAACAGTGAAGTCGTCGAATATACAGAACAGAATCCGTATATCAAGACATTATATGAAGGATACGGTTTTGCTATCAGTTACGGCAGTGCCCGCGGCCATACCTATGTAGTTACTGATCTGAGTGCCACCGGCCGTCCGCATAAGCTGGCAAACTGCTATACCTGCAAGACTTCCAGTTTCACTGCCGAAGTTCTCAATGAAGGCGACAGTGCCTACGCAATGGCGTTTGATGATTTCACCGGAAAGATCGAAGACGCGTTCGGCTGCTTCCACTGCCATGCCAATGGTGTGGGAGACGGATCGATCACTGTCACACACGGTTATCTTGTCAACGCTCTGGCCGATGATTTCAATTCTGTCGACGCTGCCACGCTTTCCTGCGGTCAGTGCCATTCCGAATATTATTTCGATCCTGCCACCAAGGCGACATCGTTCGGTTATGTCGGACTTGCCAATATGACACCAGATCTGATGCTTGAATATGAAAACAAGCTCGTTGACGGTGAAGGCAATATGTTCGCTGACTGGGTCGATGAGGATACCGGTGTCCGCAAACTGAAGGTACAGCATCCGGAATTTGAAACATTCCTGAACGAGGGAAGCCCGCATGGCGGTCCGAACGCAGTCATGTCTTTCACATGTGCCGACTGCCATATGCCGCAGAAGACCGCGGAAGACGGAACGCAGTATACCAGCCATTACTGGGTATCACCGCTGAGCGATCAGGATCTGCTCGAAAATACCTGCGCGAAGTGCCATAAGGATCTTGCAGCTGAAGTCGCGGCGATCCAGAAAGAAACAACTGCCCGTGAAAATCAGCTGGGTGAAGCATTGGCTCAGCTCGACACTGATCTTGCGGCAGCCATCGCGGAAGGAAAGATCGAAGGACAGAATCTGGAAGACATCAGAATGCTGTTCAGAAACGCCCAGTGGTTCTGGGACTTCGTCTATGTCGAAAACAGTGAAGGCGTACACAACATGCAGCTGACAAAACATTGCCTGGACAAAGCGGAAGAATATATCGAACAAGCGAATGCAATGCTGAAATAAACAGTTTTTTCAGGCAAAGTATCATACCGTTCGCGTAAGCGGACGGTTTTTTATAGGAGCGGTAACATGGAAAAACTTTGGAAATTTCTGAAATCAATGACGTTCGGAGTAATTCTTCTGGGACTGATCTGCGCGATATCCGTCGCCGGCAGTCTGATTCCTCAGAATGCGGATCCGATGACATACGTACGTGCGTATCCCAATCATTACGGACTGATTTTCAGCCTGCAGCTCGACCATGTCTTTACCAGCTGGTATTTTATTGCCGTGACGGTTCTTCTGTGTCTGAATCTGACTTTCTGCTCGATCGTCCGGTTCCGCCGTATCGTCAGCGAGGAAGAGGAGGTTGCTAAAGCGGCCAGAGTGCGTTCCGTTGAAAAAACCGATCCGGAAACACTTGTCGAAATCAGAAACAGACTGCGCCGTCTGCACTGTCAGGAAGAAACAAAAGACGGCATGACGGTGTTTCATAAAAACAGTTTTGGCCGCTATGGAACGTTCCTGACGCATCTCGGCATCCTGCTGACCGTGATCTTCTGGGCTCTTGCCATGTATCTGCCGAAGATCATTGACCGCACCTGCATGCCGAAAGACAGTCTGTTTCTCGATGACGGGACGGAAATCCATGTCGATGAATTCTCGATTGCCGACTCTTCCGGCCGTCTGGATTATAAGAGCGTGATCAATATCATCCTGCCGGACGGAAAGGAAAGCGGCCTGCGGGAGGTCAGTGTCAACCATCCTGTCAGTATGGGCAGATATAAAGTATATCAGCAGACATACGGAACGAGAGGTGCTATTCTTGTTCGTGACGGACAAGGTCACGAGGACATGTTTTACATGGATACCAACGATTTCCTGTCAAAAGACGGCGAAAACGGCCTGCTGTATGACAATGTCTATCCGGACTTCAAAGAGGAAAACGGTGAAATGTCACTGGTCACCAGCACTTCCGGAAGTTATGAAAATCCGGTCTATGTATTTACAACGATCGAAGACGGGCGCCAGAAGGAAGTCATGCTGGCGTTCCCGCACGATAAGACAGAGATCGGCGAACTTGAATTCGAGTTCCTGGATCCGGTGGAATATCCCGGTCTGCGCATTAAGGAGTCACCGAAGCTGGTCAACACACTGCTTCTGATTTCCTTCCTGATCATGACTGCCGGACTGTACATCACATTCTTCCTGCAGCCCGTCATGGTCTGTGTTGATGGGGAAGGATACACGGTGCTTGGTGTCAGACCCGACAGTATGCGCTATGAACTGAAACAGGTCGTCAATCGGAATAAGGAGAAGAAAAATGCTTGATATTCTGTTTTTTTCAGGACTGGTTCTCTATTTTGCGGCAATGGTGCTGACTTTTGTCGGCATGGTATTCAAAAAAGAAAAGATCACGGCTGTGGGATGGTATGTTTTCCTGGCCGGTGCAGCTGTCTCGACAGCGTATCTGGTTTACCGCGGCATTGTCGCCGGACGTCTGCCATTGTCCAACCAGTTTGAATTCGCTGCTTCCTTCTCATGGGGAATTGCCGTGATTCTGATTTTCCTGCATTACCGTTTTCAGCTGGACTGGATCGAAGCAGCCGGTATGGCGATGACATTCCTGATCCTTTCCTATGCGGCACTGCAGCCGCGGGAAGTCACGGAACTGATGCCGGCGCTGCGCAGTGCCTGGTTTGGTTTCCATATCGGATCCGCTGCCTTCTCCTATGCCTCCTTCATGCTGGCGGGAGCGGCCGGGATCCGCTATCTTCTGACGGTCCGGAAGAATCCGGAAGACGAGCGTCTGGAACAGATGGATTATTTCATTTACCGGCTGATCGCTCTGGGTCTGCTTCTGCTGACGATCACGATTCTTTCCGGAGCGATCTGGGCGGAGGAAGCCTGGTCTTCGTTCTGGACATGGGATCCGAAAGAAGTATGGGCGCTGATCACCTGGATCCTCTATGCGATCTATCTGCATCTGCGTCTGGGCCGCCGCAAGACCGGCACATTCATGGCCTGGTATGCCGTGATCGCGGTTCCGGTCGTTCTGTTCACCTTTATCGGTGTCAACACGCTGCTGCCGGGTTTGCATTCCTACGGTGCGCTGCCGCCGGAAGTTCTCTGAAATATCCGCCTGCCGTAATGACGGCGGGCTTTTTTCTTGCCGGCTCCGGTTCCCCTGACGACCATTTCGTAATATAATAGGCAGGCGTGAGGCTGAGAAAATGAAATATTTGGAAGTATGTACGCAGAATCTGGAACAGACCCATGCTCTTGGCGAAAAGATCGGCAGAGCCGCTCAGAAGAACATGGTTTTTCTGCTGGACGGTGATCTTGGCGCCGGCAAAACGACCCTGACCCAGGGTATTGCCAAAGGTCTTGATATCCGGCGCAATGTGACCAGCCCGACCTTTACGATCCTCAAGATCTATCAGGGAAGGATGCCGCTGTATCATATCGATGCTTACCGGCTGGAGGGAACTGTTCAGGATCTCGGTTTTGAAGAACTGATGGAAGATGAGGGACTGACCGTTATTGAATGGTCGGAATATGTGTCCTGGTTGATTCCGGAGGAATATATGAAAGTTACGATTTCACTGCTGGAAGAAGACAGCCGCCGGTTTGTCTTTGAAGCCCGCGGTGAACAGTATGAAAAACTGCTGGAGGTTATCGCATGATCACTTTATGCATGGATACAAGCCATATTTATCTGGTACTGGCGCTGATCAGAGATGATCAGGTGATTGCCCGTGTTCAGGAAGAATGCTGGAAAAAGCAGTCGGAAGAAATCTTTCCGCAGCTGATCGGCATGATGAAAAAAGTTCAGCTGGAACCGGAGGATATCGATCAGATCGTGATTTCTGAAGGACCCGGCAGCTATACCGGTGTGCGCATTGCCATGACGGTTGCCAAAGTCATCAGCGCGTTGCGCAGATTGCCGCTTTACACGGTCGGAACCCTGCAGCTGTATGCCGGCAGGGAAGACTGCCGCGTTCTGCTGGATGCCCGCGGCAAGCGTGCCTATACCTGCCGTTTCCGTGACGGTGAAGCTCTGGAAGAGGAACAGGTGCTGCCGCTGGAAGAGATTCGTCCGCTTGCCGAGAACGAAAAGATCGTCGGTGACGGTCATCTGATCGGCCGGGAAGATGTCTGGCCTGATATCGCAGAAAACTTTCTGGCACTGAAGGATGCCTGGAAGAAAGCGGAAAACGTGCATCTGGTCGTACCGGATTATCTGAAGCCGTCTGAGGCATATCTGCTTCACAAATGATCAGGCGGATGGAAGAGAGGGATCTTAACAGAATCACCGCTCTTGAGCAGGAACTGTTTCCTTCCGATCCCTGGAAGGAAAAGAACTTTTTGTATGAAATGAAAGAGAATCCCTATGCCCGTCTATATGTCTGTGAAGAAGACGGTGTGATCTGCGGCTATGCGGATCTCTGGATCATGTTTGAGCAGGCCCAGATCGCCAATCTGGCGGTTGCGAGAGACTTCTGGGGCAGGGGAATCGGCAGAAAACTGATGCTGCGGTGCCTGAAGGACGCGGAAGAAGAAGGCTGTGAAGTGATCAGCCTGGAAGTCCGTGTTTCCAATGAGCGGGCGATCCGCCTGTATCAGAAAAGCGGTTTTATCAAAGCCGCGGTAAGAAAAGGCTATTACGAGAACGGCGAAGACGCCGATCTGATGATCAGGCCTTTGGGAGGTAGAACGGATGACGATTCTGATGGCAATTGAATCCAGCTGTGATGAAACGGCATGTGCCGTGGTAAAGGACGGATGTGAGATCCTTTCCAGTATCGTGTCCAGCCAGATCAATGTTCATACGCTTTATGGCGGCGTCGTGCCGGAAGTGGCCAGCCGCATTCATGTTGAAAACATTTCGACGGTCGTCTGCGAGGCATTGCAGCAGGCGAAGGTGACAATGGCTGATATCGATGCCATTGCCTATACGCAGGGACCCGGCCTGATCGGTTCTCTGCATGTCGGTGTGCAGGCGGCCAAAGCCATTGCCTGGGCATACCATAAACCGCTGGTTCCTGTGAACCATATGACCGGTCATATTTATGCCAACCGTTTTGTGACGGAACTTCAGTGGCCGCTGATGGCGCTGGTGATTTCCGGCGGTCACACGGAACTGGTATGGATGGAAAATGACTGGGATTTCAAGGTGATCGGCACGACCCGGGACGATGCCATCGGTGAGGCCTATGACAAGGTCGCAAGAGTTCTCGGACTCGGGTATCCGGGCGGTCCCAAGATCGACAAAATCGCCAAAGAAGGCAAACCGCACTATACACTGCCGACGCCGAAGACAGCTTCGCCGTATGATTTTTCCTTCTCCGGTCTGAAGACAGCCGTTCTGCAGATGATCCAGCGGGAAGAAAAGAAGGGGGAAACGGTCAATGTCGCGGATGCCGCTTACTGTTTCCAGGAGACGGCTCTGCAGTCCATGGTCAAAAAGACAATGGCAGCTGTTGATGAGTACCGTCCGGCGATGCTGGTGCTGGCCGGCGGCGTAGCGGCCAATTCGCGCCTCAGGGTCCTGATGGAAGAGGCGATGAAAGAATATCCGGAAGTGAAACTGGTGATTCCGCCGCTGAGCTGCTGCACAGACAACGCGGCGATGATCGGTGCAGCTGGATATGTGGCATATAAACATGGGCTGTTCGGAGGTTTTGACGCAGCGGCTGATCCGGCTCTGCTGATGCCAGGTGAGGAATAATCTGTATTTGCCATAAAAAATCATTTTTTCACAAACTGTGAAAATAGTGGTAATATGGAAAAAGGTGATACTTATGACAGAAAGAAAAGTACCAAAAGCGACGCTGCAGAGATATCCGGTATACCTGAAAGCACTGCGCAAACTGCGGGCAGAAGGAAAAACCAGGATCCTGTCAAGAGAACTGGCGGAATATGTTTCGATCGAATCGACGACGATTCGCCGCGATTTCAGTTTTCTGGGCAATCTCGGCAAGCAGGGCTACGGCTATGACGTCGAAAATCTGATTACGATTTTTTCCGAGCAGCTGGGCATGAATTTTGACGAGAAGATCATTCTTGTCGGTGCCGGCAACCTTGGCAAAGCTCTGCTGAACTACAACCACTGGAATCATGTGGTCGGTGAAATCGTCTGTGCTTTTGATCTGGAGCCTGAGCATGTGCATGAAGCGAATGTGCCGGTCTACGCACTGTCGGAAATCAGCGAAAGACTGCCGGAAGGCTGTCGTATTGCCATTCTGTGCATTTCCAGGAATGTACAGGAAACCGTTGACCTGCTGGTCGAAAACGGAATTATCGGTTTTGTGAATTTCGCCATGGAGCACTTCACCGTGCCGCAGGGCATCTATGTGAAAAATGTGGATATTGTCTCATCGATCCAGGAACTGGTATTTGAGACCAATTCCATTCAGAAATAAGGGGAGATATTGTTATGCCAACAGAAGTAAGTATTCGCGAGTTGTATGAACTGACCAAAGAAGGAACAGATCTGGAAAAGGACCAGTACGAATTCGTTCAGCTGCAGGGCTGGATCCGTACCAACCGCGCCGGCAAGAACGTCGGCTTCATTGCCCTCAATGACGGAACCTGTTTCCAGAATGCCCAGATCGTTTATTCTTCCGATACCCTTGCTGATTATGATAAAGCCGGCAAATATCTGACCGGTACGGCAATCGCTGTTATCGGCCGTTATGTCGAAACACCGGAAGCCAAACAGCCATTCGAGATCCAGGCCACGGAAATTATTCTGGAAGGTGCCTGCGACAACAGCTATCCGCTGCAGAAGAAGAGACATTCCTTTGAGTATCTGCGTGAGCTCGGTCACCTGCGTCCGCGCACCAATACTTTCTCGGCTGTCTTCAGAGTCCGCAGTGTCCTGGCCATGGCCATCCATCAGTTCTTCCAGTCCCAGGGTTTCGTATATGTCAACACACCGATCATCACCGGCAATGACGCCGAAGGCGCGGGTGAGACATTTACCGTAACGACAAGATCGGACGGTAAATATGAAGAAGATTTCTTCGGCAAGCATGCCAGCCTGACCGTTTCCGGCCAGCTGCAGGGTGAAGCGTATGCCCTGGCTTTCCGTGATATCTATACATTCGGTCCGACTTTCCGGGCGGAGAACTCCAACACGACGACACACGCCGCCGAGTTCTGGATGATCGAGCCGGAAATGGCTTTCGCTGATCTGGATTACGATATGGACGTCATCGAAGACATGATCAAGTTCTGCATCGACTATGTCATGGAAATGTGCCCGGAAGAACTCAAGTTCTTCAATGAGCGCATTGACTCGACGCTGCTTGACCGTCTGAACCATGTCCGCAATTCCGAATTCAGAAGAATGCCGTATACGGAAGCAATCGAGCTTCTGAAACAGGCTGACGTCGAATTCGAGAACAACAACATCTACTGGGGCATGGATCTGAATACCGAACACGAAAGATATCTGACCGAAAAGGTTGTCAAGGGACCGACGTTCCTGATCAACTATCCGGCTGAGATCAAGGCTTTCTACATGCGTCAGAACGATGACGGCAAGACAGTTGCCGCATGCGATCTGCTGGTTCCGGGTGTTGGTGAACTGGTCGGCGGTTCCCAGCGTGAAGAGCGTCTTGAACTGCTGGAAAAGAAGATGGACGAGATCGGCATGAAGAAGGAAGGTCTGGAATGGTACCTGGATCTGCGCAGATACGGCGGCTGCCAGCATTCCGGCTTCGGTCTCGGATTCGAAAGACTGGTTATGTACATGACCGGTATGGAGAATATCAGAGACGTCATTCCGTTCGCGAGAACACCGAAAAACCTGATGTTCTGATGAAGCGAAAGCAGGCTGAAAAGCCTGCTTTTTCTGTTGGAAAGAAAGGGCGTGTCCTGTAGAATAGTAGTGTTATGTTGTATCAGGTGAGCAGGGCGTCCAAATACTATGGTGCCGATACCATTTTCGAGGATGTCAATTTTGAAATCAGAGGAACGGAAAAGATCGCCATTGTCGGCCGCAACGGCTGCGGCAAGACGACTTTTCTGCGCTGCATGTGCGGTGAAGAGAACTTCGATAAGGGAACGGTATCGATGCAGAACGGAACAACGATCGGTTATCTTGCCCAGAAAGTTCTTGAACATGACGACTGGACCGTGGAAGAAGAACTGATGACGATCTATCAGAATATCTTCACTCTGCAGGAACGCATGCACGAACTGGAAGAACTGATGCTTAAGGATGCTTCGGAGCGTGTGCTGAAGCAGTATGCGGACGCGCAGGAGCGGTTTGAAGCACTGAACGGCTATAACTGGGAAGCGGAAATGAAGACGGTCTTTACCCGTTTCGGCTTCGATGTCAGTGACCTGAAGCGGAAGATCGGCGAATTTTCCGGCGGCCAGAAGACCCGTATCGCCTTTGTCAGACTGCTGCTGTCCAAGCCGGACGTGCTTCTTCTGGACGAGCCGACCAACCACCTGGACCTCAATGCCATCGAATGGCTGGAAGGATATGTGAAGAACTATCCGAAGGCTGTCGTGCTTGTATCCCATGACCGGATGTTCCTCGATCATATCGCGGACTGTGTCTATAACATGGAATACGGCAAGATGAAGCGCTACACCGGCAACTATACGTCGTTTGTGCAGCAGCGTGAGAACGATCTCGAACGGCAGATGGCCGCATATGAAAGGCAGCAGAAGGACATCGAACGTCTGCAGGCGCTGATCGAGAAATTCCGTTATAAGAAAAACAAAGCGGCTTTCGCCCAGTCGAAGATAAAATATCTTGAACGGATGGAAAAAATCGAACCGGAGAAGGCGGACGAGAAAACCTTCCATGCCCGTTTCACACCGTATCTGAAAGGCGGCGAAAGGGTGCTGGAAATCGATCATCTGAAGATCGGCTATGACAGTGTGCTGGCGGAAGTCACAATGGAGATCCGCCGCGGTGACCGGGTGGCGGTCATCGGGCCCAACGGCACCGGCAAATCGACATTTGTCAAAACCCTGATGGAGCAGGTTCCGCCTCTGGGCGGCAGTTATCTGTTCGGCCATCAGATCGAAGTCGGTTATTTTGATCAGCAGCTGGCTCAGTTTTCCTCCGGCAAGTCCGTTCTGGAAGAACTGTGGGACGAGAATCCGGATCTGGACAGAACGGCGGTCCGCAGTGTCCTGGGACAGTTCCTGTTCTCGGCGGATGATGTTTTCAAGACAGTCGACGTGCTGTCCGGCGGTGAGAAAGTCAGACTGAGTCTGGCCAAGCTGCTGCTTGAGCACAGCAACATGCTGATCCTGGACGAACCGACCAACCATCTGGATATTCCCGGCAAGGAAGCCCTGGAAGAATCGCTCAAGGATTTCAGCGGCACTCTGCTGTTTGTCTCACATGACCGTTATTTCATTTCCCGGCTGGCCACCGCGCTGCTGGTTCTGGAAAACGACGGCAGCTGCCGTTATCTGCCCATGACATATGAGGAATATGCGGAAAAAGAAGCGGCGAAGGAAGAGACAGCCGCCGCGGCTGTGGCTGTGCAGAAGAAGCAGACAGATGAAAGACGGCAGCTCTCACCGGAATCCCGACGCCGGGAAATCGCCCGTCTTGAAAAAGAAATCACCGCCAAGGAGGAAGAACTGGAAGCGATGAAGGAACTGCGCTTCGAGCCGGAATACTATCACGATTATCAGAAGATGAATCTTCTGGAAGCGGATATAGACGATATTCACAGTGAACTTGCCAGACTGATGGACCGCTGGGAAGAACTCAGTGAAGAAGGGTAATCAGAACAGAAGGAGCGATCCTTCTGTTTTTGCGTGTTCCATCCCCCGTATCGTTGTTATAATGAAAACAGATAACAAGATTCTATATCATTGATAAAGGAGTAAATACATATGCCGAATTGTATTGTTGCCCAGTCCGGAGGACCGAGTTCCGTTATCAACGCGACGGTCGCCGGTATTGTCAAAGCCAATCAGCTGAATCCTCTCTATGAACATGTTTACGGCGGTCTGAACGGTATTGAGGGAATTTTGCAGGAACGCTTTGTCGATCTGACAAAGATGAGCGATCATGAAAATCAGGTACTGCGCCAGTCACCGTCATCCGCTCTCGGCTCCTGTCGTTATAAACTGCGCAGAGACAATGTTGAGGACCTGGAAGAGATCTTTGCCATCATGGAAAAATATGACATCACGACGATGTTCTATACCGGCGGCAACGACTCCATGGACACTGTCGCAGCTCTTTCTGAATACGCAGCGGAACATAATATAGCCAACCGCCGTTTTATCGGCTGCCCGAAGACAATTGACAATGACCTGATGATCACCGACCACAGCCCGGGTTTTGCCTCGGCTGCCAAGTTCATCGCCACCACCGCTCTGCAGTGCTGGCAGGACCTCAATGTGTATCCGCCTTCCCGCCGGGAAGTATTCATTCTTGAAACAATGGGACGCGATGCCGGCTGGCTGGCTGCTTCGGCATGCCTTTCCGGAATCGTCGACGTTCTGATCCTGCCGGAAGTGTCCTTTGACGAAGACAAGGTCATGAACAGAATCCGGGAATGCATCGAAGCGACATCGAAATGCTTCGTGGTCATTTCGGAAGGCGCCCATTATGCTGACGGCACATATATCGCGGCCGCGGAAGCACGCAATGACCTGTTCGGCCATGCCGTGCTGGGCGGTGCGGGAAAAGCCCTGGAACAGATGATACTCGACAATGACGTCTGCTCACGCTGCAAGGTACAGGATCTTTCCACAGCCCAGCGCTGCCATGCGTCGGAACAGTCGCTGGTCGACGTGACGGAGTCCTACCGGCTCGGCATGTCCGCCCATATGCGTTCGGCTGATCCGTCGTTTACCGGCATGATGGTCGGCGTGAAACGGCGTACGGACGTGGAGGAATACGATGTCGAATACTTCGCGGTCGAAGCAGACAAGGTTGCCAATTTCGTCCGTAATTTCCCGAAGGAATGGATCGAGCCGAACTATGTCGGCGTCACCCTTGATGCGGTCGATTACATGAAGCCGCTGATCGAAGGAACACCGGATCAGATCCTGAAAGACGGTCTGCCGGAGCAGGTCGTTCCTTACTACATGCGCGGTGAGGAAGTCGAAAAGAAGTAAAGCATGAAAAAAGAGGCTGTAACGAATAAGAAACAGTCAAAAAAGAAATAAAAGCGTCTGACCTATAAAGGACAGGCGCTTTTACTTGTTATAATTTGAGTATGCAAGCATATCCAAACTATAATCCCAACTCGCAACTGGATTATAGCGCGGAACAGCAGAGATTTCTACTAGGTCCAACGATAAAGATCGATGATAATGATCCGATGTGGACATTTCTTGAGGTTATTAGGGAGGTTACTTTTATTTTAACGGTCCGTAAAGAGAAGTACAAATCCTCACGGTTCTCCGACAAATTCTATTTCAACAGACAAAAACACGGCAAAGGTACAGATCATAAAAATACCCTGAACGGGCATTTCTGCTGCCATGGCGGCGAATGAGGGCTCGTGGAATGAAGATTTGCGCCACTGAGCTGAGAAGGTTCAAAGGCATATCTGTGAGAACGGGATGTAAATAATAACGTAAGGACTCGACAAGTGACCTTTCGTTCACTATAATAGGTGAACGAAGGGTCACCTTCTTGTGAGAATGAGAATATGAAAGTGTTAAAGAAAATCATCAAAATTGCAGTATTGCTGTTTCTTGCGCTGGTCCTGGGATTAGCTGCTCTGGATATCTATCTGATAAAAAAACCGGAACAGGACGCAAAGAAAAAGATTGACGGAATGGAAGAGTTAGCTCGTCAGGTAGAGGACTTGACGATCAATGAGAAGGTAAATGTCATCGGCCTCGGTGAAGCGACGCACGGGAATGCGGAGTTTCAGGAGCTGAAGCTTGACGTTCTGAAAGTTCTGGTCGACAAATATGATGTCAGCTGCTTTGCCATGGAAATGGATTACGGAGAGGGTGTAATTATACACAATTACATAAACAGCTGCTCAGGGATGACGATCGATGAGGTGATGGATCATATCAGTTTCCCGATTTACAGAACAGGAGAAATCCGCGGACTGATTGAATGGATGAAGGAATACAATGATCTGCATGATGACAAGTTGTCATTTTATGGATTTGATCTCCAGAACCCTGATGTGGATCTGGCACTGATCGGGGATTTCGTCAAAGAGAATTCTATAGACAGTGATCCGACAGGTGCATTTGAGCCTTTTGTGAACGGCGAAGTCAGTCTCAGGGATGAAAGTCTGAACCATGCTTTTGAAGAGCTGGAAAGCCTGCGAAGCGAGCTTTACAGCAATAAACAGACATATCAGAACCTGTTTAACTATGACCGGATTCTGGAATGCATTGAAAATGTCTTCCGGGCCAGAGAACTTTCCGTTAAGTATGCCAAAGACAACAGCATGGTCGAAGGCAGCGGGTACCGTGATCAGATGATGGCAAAGAAGGTCATAGAAATATCTGAGACATTAGTGAATTCAAGAATGATGATAACCGGGCATAACGGGCATATCGGTTATGCCGGAAACTTCGTGAGAACGATGGGGTCGTTCATCCGGGATGAACTGGGCGATTCTTACTTTGCAATCGGTACGGATTATTTCATAACCAAATGAAATATGTCGGACAGCAGCGGCAAAAGGTCAGACCACAGGTTTGTTTCCGGTGACATTTTAGCTTATCAGGCAAAAGATCTGGGGACATACTATCTGGATTTTTCCCGGGTGGACAAGGATTCTGACGTGTACAGATATATAAACGAACCAATCTATACAGGCGGCCTTGGAGAAGGCTACAGTATTATCAATACGATTCGTCAGGATACGGTCAGACTCTACTGTGAACCTGTTTATCTGTATGATTCGATGATTTTTGTTTATGAATGCACACCGCTGAACCTGCTCGAAAAATAGAAAAGTTTTAGCAGGACAGAACGCAGCCGGAATGCCGGGTGTTCCTGTTGTGAATCAGAAAGACGTGACTTGAAGTAAGGGGAGATTATGGCAAACGACACGAAGGAAAGAATACTCGCAGCTGCACTTGAGATGTTTTCACAAAACGGCTATGCAGGGACAAACATCCGTGAATTGAGTGCATCACTCGGGCTTGTCAAGTCCGGGGTCTATAAACACTATGAGAGCAAGGAAGCAATCTGGAATGCACTGCTGGATCAGATGATTGCTTATTACGGTGAGCATTTCGGTTCGCCTGAGCATTTGCCGCCTGTGCCTGATTCGCTCCAGGAGCTGACACAGCTGACCATGCGAATGGTGAACATCACCGTTCATGATGAGAAGATCATCATGACGCGCAAGGTTCTGACACTTGAGCAGTACCGTGACGTACGTGCGCGGGAACTCGCAACAAAGCACTTCCTCACCGGTCTTACAG